>NZ_JBEXKI010000002.1:0-210375 GCF_040609595.1 Nocardia sp. NPDC004654
CACCTGGACGAGAAGGTCGCTCGCATTCACGTCGAGGCGCTCGGCGGCACGCTGACCAAGCTCACCAAGGACCAGGCCGAGTACATCGGCGTCGATGTCGAGGGCCCCTACAAGCCGGACCACTACCGGTACTGAGCCCCCGCTGAGACTCGACCAACCTTGACCCACATCCTCGCTGTTATGGCTTAGCTACATGAAGTCTCGATCCGATACTGCCGAAGTTCTTGGCAGGACCGACATCGAGACCGCCGCGATCGTCAAGATGTAAGCCAGGATCCTGATGGGGCCGGCCGGTGACCCGCCCGACCGAACCGCGCTGGGCCCTGACGCGAGGCCAACGATGACCAGTCACCCGGCGTGGCACCAACTTGACCCTCCCCACGCTTACCCCACGCTTTGAACGGGAAAAGTTGGGAAACGCCGGGAACAGTCGGGACAGGCGATGGTCCTACTATCCCAGGTAGCGGGATGTTTCGGGACCCAGTGGGAAGCGCGAGACATCATGAACCCCTGAGTGGGGGTCAGGGGTTCGAGTCCCCTTAGCTCCACTCGAACAAAAAGCCAGGTCCGGCGAAATTACGGACCTGGCTTTCGTCGTTCGCGAACCTCTCACGAGCACCGTTGACGACACGACCGACGACAGTTCGGATCGCGGTGTCGTCGGCCGAGGTGCCGAACAGGGCATCCATCGAATCAAGCCGCCTGCGGCGACGACTCGCAACGGGTCTTGCTCGTACCTCACCGCCCCGGCGCGTCGGCACGTCGGCGGCGCGCACGCGCTATCAGCAGGCGGCCGGACTCCTGACAGCTCAGGCAGCATCGACCCGAGCCGATGACGAGGCCCGATCACGGGCCCCGACCGGAATTGCTGCACGGAACTCCCGAGCCCGAATCGGCCGGCATCCGCCCGATCGACGGCCACCAGCGCACCGACTCCCATACGGTGCTGCCGCACGAGCTCCGCTTGCATGCCTCATAGACCAGTCTGCCGGACCTACGTACCCGTGCACCCAGTGTTATCCGGTCAGTCGGAGCGCTTGGATCTTCTGCCTGATCACCAAGCCGCTCAACAGGTGTGAGTGAATTGCTGAACGCAAGCCGGGGGGAGGTCGGTGGTTGCCGCGAGCATTTGCCACGTGGCCCGGGCCGTGGTGTGACCTACGCTTCTGCGGTGCCCAAGCTCATGCTGTCCAACCCTCACTCAGACAACACGCTCGTGGTCTGGCTCGAACCGTATGGCGAGGACTACTGGATGAATCCAGGCGATGAGCTCACCTTTGACTTCGCAGATGCCGACTACTCCGAGACCGTGATCGGCAAGGACAACGGGGCTTCCTTGTGTCGTGGCTGAATGAGGGCTTAGTGGTCTGGCCAGCCGCCCGTCACGGCTGCACTGTTCGCGATCGATCGGGCGCCGAGCTCGACTGCGGTCACCAGCGCCCAGCGCATGTTGATCTTGCCTGGCGAGAAGCTGGGAATTTCGGCACACGCTTTCAGCGTCCCGCTCGGGCAGTGCAATCTGCGTGATCACACCCGACCAGGAGAGGCTGCTCTCGCGACGAAGGTGGTTGGTGAGAAGCCACTCGCGAAAGCCATCCAGTCCTCGACCTCCAGACCGACGTGCGGCGTAGTCGTAACCGTCCAGGAAGCACGTCACACCACGAACGGTAGTGAAACCGATGAACGCGCCTGGGCGCGCTGCGAACTGCAGGAGGTACTCGCGCTCGGTCAGGTTGTTCGGGTCCAACGGCTTCCACCCTCTGGTGCGCCCCCACCCGGCGAAGTGTGCATCGAGGCCCGCAGGTTTCTCCACTTCGCCACTCCACCATGTCGACGGCGACCGCGCATGAACGAGCTCACCTGTGCCAGTCCCGGCCGTGCCCTATTCGTGCCCCGAGCCAGGGTCGACGGGGGGTAAATCTGGGTACCTCACGCGAAACCGCCAGCCCAGGTCAGAGTGTTATTCCTGCCTATCCGTCTGCTTCCCAGGCAATGGATTCGGTAGCGCTGCGGTGCCCTTCAACGGTAGGCCGATCGTGTCTCGCCGACTGCCCGTCACCCGACGAGGGCCGTACAGCGCCTCGCGCAGCGTGCCACCGATCTTTCGCTGCAATCCACGCAAGATTTTGATCGTCTCCGCATCGGAGAACCCTGTGGTGATTGACCAGTCCGTACCTGACCCGAAGACGTCGCTGGCAAAAGCGAACTCGGTGGCGATCACCGTCCGCCGCCAGTCCTTCGCACTCATTGGCTCGCCATCGATCAGCAGCGGCCGCAGTCGACGCCCCTCCTCGAACAGGTCTTCCACGTTCCGGAAGCCCATCGCGGCCGCGAGTGCGTCGGTACATCTGGCGGGGCCGCCCCATTCACGCAGCCCACAGCTCAATACCTCCCGCTCCATATCCAATAGTTCGATCGACACCAGATGATCCGAATCCACCAGCGCATCATGCCCCACCAGCAACGATTGAGTTGAGGGCCTGACCTGTTTTGTCGTATCCGGCCCCGCGTTCACCCCCGTTGTGGCTAGATCCTGTTTGCCGACGCAATCTACGCGGTCGTGTGTGCCAGTGTGTCCACCGAGACCAGACCGGCGGATTCGGTAGCAAATCGCCTTGACCAGCCCTCGTGGATGACGAGGACCTCGTCGGCGTCTCCGGCGAGCGGTTCGGCGCTCTGCCGCCAACCGGCCGGGACCAGCGCTTGCGGCTTCTGTCCGGCGGGTACGTCACCGCCAAGCATGTAGTGCTCGGCGGCTGGCTGTTGTCCGTTGCCTCCGAGGGTTGGGCTGAGTAAGAAACCGGTTATGCCACAGCGACATTCCGTCGAATAGCACTCGATGCCAAACGGATCGCTCGCCCGGAGTACGTAGTACTCAACCCATATGTGCGCGGTTGCGCAGCGGGGAACCCGTCGCCGGGATCGCCTGGGAGACAGGCGTATCGGAAGCCGGCGGTAGTCAACCTATTGGCGGGAAATCGGCGGCTCGGATGTTCGTGGTCCGGCTAGGTTACGCCGGTGGCGCAGATCCAAGGCTGGTGTGATGACCGATTCGGCGCGGTCGCCGAAGCGCTGGCGGCCTCGCTGGACTCCGATGATGGCGGCGCGGCGGCGGCGGTGTTCGTCGACGGTGCGCCGGTGGTCGATATCTGGGGCGGATACGCCGACGCCGCCGGCACCGTCGCGTGGGAGCGCGACACCATCGTCACCGTGTGGTCGACGACGTCCGGTCCGATGTGTTGGCCGGTAATCGGTTCGGCGGCCTCGGTCCGCGGTAGGCATCCAACATCACACCGCAGTCCGATTCCATGTCATACCAGAGGGTTACGGGCAACGAGAATTCGGCCGATAGCTTCGGGATATCGAAATCGGCCCCGCTCCCGACGTCGACCGATCGACATCGTCGGCGGACGGAGGTGGCGTCTCCGACTCAGCTCTCAGGAAGATCTATGACGACATCTGCCTTGTCCCCCGAGTCCTCTCCACGGTCACCGCAGCGCGGCGGCGGCGGTGATTACGCCCGTCTGTTGCGCCGGATCTCCGAGGCGGGACTGATGAACCGGCGTCCCCTCTACTACGTCGTCCGGCTCAGCCTCGTCGGGGTCGCGTTCGCAGCCGGCTGGGCGGCGTTCGTCCTCGTCGGCGATTCGTGGTGGACGCTGCTGGTCGCGGGGTTCATGGCCGTGACGTTCGCTCAAATCGCACTCGTCATGCATGATGTCGCGCACCGCCAGGTTTTCCGGCTACGGCAACCGACGGAGCTCATGGGACGACTCGTCGGCAACGCCGGCATCGGCCTGGGCTACGGCTGGTGGCAGGACAAGCACACCCGGCATCACGCCAACCCGAACCACGAGGAACTCGACCCCGACGTCGCGCCCGACATTCTTGTCTGGTCACAACAGCAGGCACGGTCCAGCCGCGGTCTGCCTCGACTCATCGGGAGGGCGCAGGCGTTCCTGTTCTTTCCCCTTCTGTTGCTGGAGGGCCTGAACCTCCATGTGGCCGGTGTACGTGCGCTCAGAAATCGATCGGTCGACCACCGCGGATTGGAGGGCGCACTGCTGTTCGGCCACTTCGCCATCTACCTGGTCGCACTGTTCGCGGTTCTGCCCGCCGACAAAGCCTTCGCGTTCCTTGCTGTCCACCAAGGCCTGTTCGGCCTGTACATGGGCTGCATCTTCGCCCCGAACCACAAGGGCATGCCAACCTTGACCGGCGCCGACCGCCCCGACTACCTCCGTCGCCAAGTGCTGACCTCCCGCAACGTGCGGGGTGGCGCGTTGACCGACCTCGCCCTCGGCGGGCTCAACTATCAGATCGAGCATCATTTGTTCCCGAGCATGCCGACGCCGAACCTGCGTCATGCCCAGGTGATCGTCCGCGACTACTGCACCGAAATCGGCGTGCCCTACCACGAAACCGGTCTGATCTCCTCTTACCGCGAGGCGCTGAGACACCTGCACCACGTCGGCGCTCCTCTGCGTACTCCCGATCGGCACCCGGATGCTGCAGTGCCACAACGCAATCCGGGTGAAAGGACGTCATCGATGAAACCGGTTCAGTGCTCGACAGGCTCGACCGAGCCGTAGATGACGATCTCGGCCTTGGCCGTCGCGGCGAGAACGATGAATCGCTCGAGCTTGTCCGAAGGCAGGAAACCCAGCACCAGTCCATCCGCGCCGGTGAAGACGCCGATCAACGCGGTATCGACCGCACGACAGCGATCGGCCAACAACCGCAGGTAAGGCTGAAGATCGGTCTCGCTGTTCCAGGATCCGATATCGTCGTCGCACTGGTCCCAGTACCAGGCCAGTCCTTCCGGACAGGTGGGCATCAGCTCCAGGCGGCGGCGAATCGTGTCGGGATCAGCGACAACGCGAAGAAAGTAGGTCAAGGCGCTCTCGATGCCGTCGAACAACGCCTCTATCAGCGCATCTTCGGGATCGAACGCTGACCACAACGCATTCTCGAGGACGTACGCCAATCTGCCACGAGCCTTCTCGACATCGGGTGCGAGCAGCTCGACGAGGTCGATGAGCGCCGCCCGTTGCGCCGCACCGATGCGCGCGCTTCGGAACCTGTCGCGAGGCCGAGGAACAAAGTCGATGATCACTACATAGCCACGGTCGTCCCCGTCGAGGTCATCGAGCACCCAACTGTCCTCGGGCCGAATCCGATAGAACGCGAACTTGCCGTTGGTTTCGTCGACCTTGATGATGCACCGCAACGGAATGGGCGTGCTCAGCTCACCGGCCAGCCGTCCGACCTCCCGAGCCAACGCGATCCCTTGCCTGAGCAGTGTCCGCTGCGCGTCGACGCCGACGATCGGCCCGTCGGCATACGTGTAGTCGACGGACACAAAGTCTTCCAGGTGGAAGTCGTTGTGCCAGTGCTCCCAATCGTAGAGGTCGACCAAACGTCCCGGTGCGTCGTCAGCGTCCGCGGGAATCGGGGCCCAGGACACCACCTCGCCGCGACTTTCGATCCCGCCGTCCACCCAGGTACGCAAACCGGAGGCCAAGCCCTCCTCTGGATCCAGACCACCGAAGCCGTCCCGCACACCGAGCAGTCTCGCCGCTCGGTCGTTCATCTGCACCGTAAGCACAACCCAAGCTATCGCTCATACCGACATCGAATTGCGTTGCCGCACAGGCCCGGAGCGCTTGAGCGGCGTCAGTCTTCCGTCTCCATATGCGATTCCATGCGCGCCAGAATGTGGTCGATCTGTTCGCGCACCCACTCGGTGAGGCCGTCGCTGCTCATCGCGGTGGCGACCGGGGCCGGGTGGTCCAGGGGCATGACGTAGCGGCCGTCGTCGGGGAGGTCGCGCCAGAGCATGCCTGCTTCGATCCGGCCGCGTGGGCCGTACTTGGAACGGCCCTGCAGGACCTTGACGATGCCGGTGCTCACCGCGGGAGTCGCGAAGAAGGCGTCGCTGCTGATCGTGTCGTCGTCTGTGTCGTCGTTGTCCATGACGCCGGACGACGGGCCCTGGTGAACGATCGTGGGTTCCGAGGTCGGCAGGGTGAGCTGGATGTCGTCCAGATTGCCCGCATTGCATTTGGGCAGCAGTCCGAGCACGGTATCGGCCAGGGCATGCGGGTCGCATTCGACAGCGTCGAAACCACCCGCGTGCATGAGGGTTTCACCGGGGCGCTGGGTGATGACGTACCCGCGGGCGCGTTGCCGGACGGCATGCACCCGAGTGCGCGCTTCGGGGTTGTCGAAATCCTGGTCGTCCCAGGCGTGCGCCACGATGAAGATGTCAGGTCGGGCGATGGCGCTCGCCATGGCGTCCAGGTCGTGGTCGAACCGTCCCCGCAACCGCTGCTGGACCTCGGACTTCTCCCGCTCGTAGTCGTCCGCCAGCCGGGTGCGGCTGGTGAAGACGAACGGGGCGGGCAGTTCGCCTTGCCGCACTTCCTCGCACAGCAGGTTGAACTCGAGGTCGGTGAACTTCCAGGTTCGGCTCACAAGTCGATCACCGGCTTCACTCGGTCTGGCACGGCGCCGATGCCGTCGTTCAGATGCGCTTTGGACTTCAGGTACTTGGCCGGCTTTTGCGCGGTATCGCCCTGCCCACCGCCCGCGCCGGGGGCGCCGGCCGGACCCATCATCGGGGGACCTCCCATCCCGTGCGAGCCCTGGCTCGCCGCCGCTGTGGCCGGATAGGGCGGGTGTTCGGCGCCGGGCAGCGACGCGCGCGGAAACGCACGTGCCTGCTGGTAAGGATGCTCGGAGAAACCAGCTGGGCTGCCCACACCACCGGAACCGGTGCTGCCGCCGCCCGCGCCGGACGCCGGATCGACCGGCAGATCGCCCACGGCGGCGGCGAGTGCGGCCGGGTCGAAGCGGCGCAGCATCTCGTGCAACTGGTCCGCGCCGGGCAGGGTGGCACCGAGTTGACCGAGCGACTCCAGTCCCTGGGTGAGCGCCATACCGATCTGGCCGAGGAAGTCCCTGCCCGCCTGGGCGAACGACGCCGGGCCGCCGTCGGCGCCCGCAGTCGGACCGGACAGCCCGGCCACGGAGGACGACTGGCCCGGCACGCCGGCACGCCAGGCCGAGTGGTCACTCGTGCCGGTCGCGGCCGCCAGCGCCTTCTCGTCCAGTGCGTGCGGCAGGTTGTCCAGCACCGACCGCACTTGCGCCGGGTCGAGACCGGTGCGCTTCGCCAGTTCGTCGACGTCGGCCGCCTCCGGGATGTTCTTCAGCACCGAGCGCACCTGTTCCGGGGAGAGGCCGCTCTTCGTGGACAGGGTGTTCTCGTTCAGCAGCTTCGGCAGTTCGCCGAGCATCGAACGCACCTGGGCCGGATCGGCGCCGGTGGCCTTGGCGAGCGCGTCCTCCAGCGCGCTCGCGCCGGATCCACCCGTCCCCGATGACCCACTGCCCGTTCCACCGCCGCCGGACGATCTGCCCTTCGCACCGTTGGGCAGCGGAGTGCCCTTCGCGCCGTTGGGCAGCGGAGCAGACCCGAGCGACGGGACGCTTGGCATGCTGGTGCCGCTGCCTCCCGAGGGGGAGCCGGACGACGACTCGCCGGGAAAGCTGCTGCGCGGGAACGGATTCCCCGAACTCGACGGGCGCGTCTGCGTCCCGCCGCCGTCCAGTGAACCAGCGCCGGACGAACCGACCGGGGTCGCCGCACCGCGGGCGCCGGCCGCGGCAGACTCGGCCTTCTGCTGCGCGGCTTCGTAGCCGGGTGGGAGCTGCCCCTGCGACCTGGAACCCGCGCTGCTGCCGCCACCGCCCTTGGCGCCGTTGGGCAGCGGGGCACTCGCGCCCGACCCCGTGCCGCCCGACCCCGTGCCGCCCGATCCCGTGCCGCGCGATTCGGCGCCCTGCGATCCGACGCTGTCAGGGCGTGGGCTTGTGCCGGAATCCGCTGTGCCGTAACCGGACTGGCTCGCCGGGACGACCTGCCCGTAGCCCGGCTGTTGCCTCGGATCCGGCTGCTGGTTCCCGTAGCCGTCCTGGTTGTTGCCATACTGGCCGTTGCCGTACTGGCCATTGCCCTGCTGGTCGTTCCCGGGCTGGTTCTGCCCCTGACCACCCTGCGGCGCCGGTTGGGCGATCGGACCGTTCACCACGGGCATCACCGAGACGGTGTTCTTCATGCCCTCGCCGTAGTGCTTCTGCCACTCGTCGCGGTACCGGCGGGTCACCTTGCCCGGGCAACAGTCACCGGGATCGGGACTGGAGGGCATGCTGAGCCTGGTCAGGTGCAGCCACTGCGCGCTGTAGTCCAGGTTCTGGCTCATCGCGATCATCGAGGTGGCCAGCGGTTGCACGCCCTCGGAGTAGTTCTCGATCGCCGCGGCCGCCGCGGCCGCGCCCTGCCCCTCCCATGACTCGGTGCCGGTGTTGATGGCGTTCACGAACGTGTTGAGCTTGCCGAGCAGGTCGGTGGCCATGCTGTGCCAGGTGCCCGCGGCGGCCAGCACCGGAGCCGGGTCGAGATCGCGGCCCAGCTCGTACAATTCGCTGAAGGCGAGGCTGTCCTTGTTCTCGACGTTGGCGGTGACGCCCGGATCCTTCTCGCCCTGGTAGTCCTTCAGCGAGGCGGGGAAGCTCTCCGCGTCGGCACGCTGGATGTGTGGCTTGCCGTCCTTGCCCTTCCATGCGAATCCGCCGTTCGGCTTGTCGAACTCGGCGTCCGGCCCGCCCGGCTTGCGTGCGCCGGGAGTGTAGGTGCTGGCCTCGGTCGGCATCTTCAGGTTGTCGAGCGCCTTGAAGTCGCTCTCGGACTCACCCTCGGCGTTCGCGTACGCCTTGCCCGCCGCGATGTAGGTCTCGCCCATGTCCGTGACGATGTCGGCGTGATCTTCGAGGATCGTTCGCAGCCGGTTTCCTTTGGTGGTGAACGCCATCGCCAACTGCGTGCCGGAGGTGAGCGTGCCGATCGGCGCGAAATTGTCGAGGCGCAGGTCTGTCACGGCCGCGGCCATGCCGAGCAGGTCGTCGACCAGATCGGCGCAGGCCCGAGCGGCGGCCAGCGCGTCGGCCGTGTCGAACTTCAGATACCCGGCCTGCGCCTGGTTCTTCAGGCCCGACCACGTGCCTGGTTCGAGAGCCATCCCGTTCACCCTTCTTGTCGCGCGGGCGCACCGCGTGCGCCGCGTCAGTCGTCGTTGTCGGCCACCACGGACCGGGGCGCGCGGGCGCCGGAATCGTCATCTACGGGCCAGCGGCTCGGGTCCGGCAGAATCAGCGGCGGTGGCGGCGCCGTCGGCATGAGCGAGCCCAGATCCGGTGCGCCCTCGATGATCTCGGAGAGTTTCGGCAGGGCGTTCTTGCGTTCCAACAGCGGGCGCATGAGCTCTCGGCTGCGCTCGGCCGCCTTCGCGGCAGCGGCCTGCACCGCAGCGGTGACGTTCTCCGCGATCTCCTCGAGGGTCAGATCCAGGACGTCGTCGGCGAACTTGGTGTCGATCAGGATGCCGTCGGCGTTCACCGTGACCTCGATGCGCTGATCGCACACGCGCACCGTCTCGGTGAGCCGCGAACGCCGCTGCTGCAGTTCGGCGATGCCGCGGAACTGCTCGCCGAGACCCTCCACCAGCGTCGCCATGTCGGCGCGCAGGCGTTCGTTGACGGTGGGCTGCCCCGTCACGGCGTCGGCTTCCCGAACTGGCCGGCGTTGCCGGAGTCGGTAGCGGCCAAGGCGTCCGCGGCATCGCGCTGCCCGGTCGCCATGTCGCCCAACGTGGTCGCGGCGCCGATGGCGCCCTCGATCAGGTTGTCCCGCGCCGCCTTGTAGCCCTTGTCGCCGTCGAAGAACTTGTGGCCGCGCTTGTCATCACCCCACGGCATGACGGTGCCGTCGGACTCGATACCGCTGAGGGTGTTGCGCAGCTTCTCGGCGACCCCCGTGGTGTCGTTCGACAGCTCCCGGGTCAGATCCGAGGCGTGGCGCAGTTTGTGAGGATCGACCTCCAACTGGTCCGCGGCCATGGCATTTCCTCCTGTGTCGTCGGGTTACGGAGTGAACGGGACGTCGACCTGCTCACCGGCGTTCGCGAGTGGGGCATTCCGCGCGTCTGTGGTCGGCAACCACTGCTCTCCCGAGGAGCCACTCGACGATGGCGCGGAGTACGGGCCCGGCAGCGGTTCCACCCACGGCCACTGCTTCGGCCGCGGCTTGCCGCGCACGTCCTTGCCCTCGCCCAGGAACGGTTCGCTGTGGTGTGTGGCGATCGGGTTTCCGTTGCTGCTCCCGCCATTCGCGCCGGTCACCCCAGCACCGGATGGGAGCGGGGGTCGCTGCGCACCGCCCGAGCCGGACGGAGGCGGTGGGGTCCAGCCGCCGTCGACCGAGGACGACCACGAGGTCGGGGGTTGGTGGGTGCGGGCGTCGTGGTAGATCGTGCGGCCCGAGCTACTGCTCGAACTGCTTCCGGCGCTGTGGAACGAACTCGCGGCGTCGTAGTAGACGCTGTTGCCCGAGGCGCTGCTGTGCGAGGACGACGGCCGGTGCGACGAGCCCGCGTGCACCGGCTGGACCGAGGACGACACGCTCGCGTCGGAAACGCTGGACGGCCGGGAACTCGACCCGCTGGACGAACCGTCGCTCACCGGTGGCCGGGGCGCCGCATTGCCGGAATTCGGTTTCGGCATCCAGACGTAGGAGCGAATGTCGCCGTGCCCCGGCGGAATCGGCTTGCCGATGGCGAAACCGCCGCGCGCACCGCCCACCACCGCACCCCGCGTGGCACCGCCGACCCAGCCGGGCCCGGAGGCGAACGACGAGAAGTCTCTGGTCACCGCGCCCACGGCCAGGTTGCCGAAGGCGGTGCCGACCACACCGGAGGCGCCACCGATCACCGCGCCACGACCGACCCGGCCCGGGATGTTGTTCAATTGCTTGCCCGCGACCTTGTCGATACCGTGCCCGAGATAGCGCCCGAATTCGCGCCCGGGCACCACGCCCGCGACACCGGCGAGGATGGACAGCCCGAACTCCGTGCCGTTGAAGTGCCGTCGTTTGCCCGCCGCGAGCTGACCGACCTGCACCGAGCCGTTGATGGTCCCGACGATGGCGGTCGCCTCGATGGCCCGCGCACCGTAGACGCCCCAGCCCTTCGCGGTGGGAAAGACCGGCCGCAGCCGCGCGGCTTGGGTCCAGAAGTGCCGCTTGGCGGTCGAAGCGCCCAGGCGCGCAGCGAGATTGGTGATCGCCTTCTGCACGAAGTCCTCGAATACCTTCAGGAAGGAGCGCGTGGTGGTGATCGCGGCCGCCTCCACCGCGGGAGCGGTGGGCGGAAAGAGCCAGGCCCACAGGATCTCCAGCGCCAGCCAGGCCAGCGTCACGATGACGGTGATCTTGGTGGCCTGGATTTCGGTGCCCATGTCGAACGTGCTGTCGCCGACGGTGCTCATGAAGTTCGCCAGCGCCTCGATGGAGTGCTCACCGGTGCGCAGCGCGTCGTAGCGGGCGCCCATGGCGGTACCGCCCTCGCCCTGCCCATAGGCGTCGATGGTGGCCTGTTTCGCCGCGTCGACATCGGCGAGCAAGGCCGTCAGCTCCGCGCTCGCCGTCTTCCATGCCTCCGACACCGCCCATGCGACGTCCTCGTCGCCCTCCGGCCAGGTGGTTCCGGCCACCCAGGCCAGCCACTGCAACCCCTCGGGCATGTGAATGGTCATCGCTGCACCGCGGCTCCGCACCGCACCGTCGGATTGCTCACCGCAGCTCTCCTCTCGGCGTCCGATGTCGTGGGATTAGAACGCAGACAACTTAATTCGCGATGACGGGCAAACGAATTCGCCGCACCGGCGCCGTTCGCTCCCGAGTGGTAGCGTGCGGGCCCCATCGAGGAGGTGCCGCCTTTCATGACCGCAGCAGAGGATTCGCTCCCCGCCGTTTCCGAGTCACCGCTCGCCGACGCGGCGAGCCGCCGGATCGCCGCGGAATTGAGCGCGCTCGCCCCGCCGGGCTGGCACGAGATGCATGCGGTGTTCGCGCTCACCGCCGTATCGGAGCTGGCGTCGGTCTTCTTCACCGACGAGCACGGCCATCCGGCCCAGGTGTTGCCCTCCGAGGAGGTGCTGGCACTGGTCCGGCGACACCGCGAGGCGTCGGCCGCCCTGCCCGGCGGCCCGTGGTGGCGTTACCTGGTGACGGCGTCGGCGTCCGGCGAGGTCGGCGCCGAGCCCGACTTCGGCGCCGAGCCCTTCCCGGATGACCACCTCTTCCCGCCGGAGGTGTATCGGGCCGACCTGGAGGCGTTTCCGCGGGCGCGGCTCCCGATCTGGTTGGCGGCCCATATCGGGCACGAGAACCGGCAGTCCCGGCCCACCGAGCAGGCGGGGGCACTGGCCCGGACCGCCACGCTCACCCCGGAAATCGAGACGACATTGCCCGCGCTGCCGTTGCTGGCGATGCGCTGGGCGGCGATCGCCGCGGCGTTCGTGGCGGCCGGATCTCCGTGGGGGCCACGGGTGCTGCCCGCGCTCGGCCTGTTCGAGGGCGCCGAGCGCAGCGGTTCCTCGCTGTGGCTGGTCCCCGGCGACCGCGCGGTGCTCTCCGGCGGAGTATGGAACGACCCGGTGCTGGACGCGGTCTACAACGCCGGCGCTCCCATGCCGGATCTCTACGCGGGCGCGCCGGGGTGGGTGGCGAACCCGCTGCTCAACCCGCGCGCCGGGTCCGGGTTGCTCTCCTTCTGCTACTGGTGGGAGGGCGGCCACTGGTATCGCGGCGCCGCACCGCCCGCGAGCGAGGTCGCGGCCGCGATTCCCGGGGTATGGACCAGGGAGAGCGCAGCCGACATCGTGGCGTCGCTCGCGGAGGAATCGGGCGTCGAAACGCGGGACGGGGCAATGGAACTGGTGCTGGCCGCGGAGCACGGCGCGGCCGAGCGCGCACTGCTGGTGCGGCTTTTCGGTGAGCGCGAGGACGTGGACGGCGCGCTACACCAGCTGGTCATGGCGGGCGCGGCGGACTGAAGGTGCGGTAACCCACCTCGTTGCTCGAACTGAGTAGATCGCCCTGACAAGAGATCCGCGCGCTCGACAGAATCGCCGCTGGCCTCCGGGCGCGGGTTCGCGTCGGGTCTCGGCGCGTTCTACGCTCGGCGCACAGTAATGTGTCCTGTTCGCGCCCAACGCGATTCGACGAGAGCGACCCCGGATTCGTCGGGCTTGCCGGATCTGGACGGGCCGGTTCCGCCGTGACCAGCGCGCGTCGGCGACCTCCACGTGGCGTGGCAGCGCTCGTCACGAAGAGCTCGTGTGTGCGGCCGAGGTCGCGTATGCGCCGGTAGCATCGAGATGCTCGGACGACTCCGATGTCGAGGTCGCTTCGCAACCATGCTGCCAGTACGGCTTCGGTGCCCGGATGATCACCGACCCAGGGTCGAATTGCTTGGTAGGCAGCATATTTCGAGATATTAGGACGCTTCGACCGATCGGTCAAATATGTGGCGCTGCGAGCCGCGGGGCCCGCTGCGGAGCAGGGCACCTGATGACGCTCAGGTCGGCCCAGGGCGATGCGCATCGTCGCGGGTGCGGCTGGTCACCCACTCGGGTGTCGACTGCCGCCGCGAGTCGTTCGATCCGCTCGGTCCGGGCATTGCGAACACGCGGCGCGTCTTCGGTTCGGGTAACCGACGAGATGCTCTCGGACGGTTGACAAGCTCGAGACCGTACAAATACTGTTCGGTAACCATGAATCCTGTGCCGTCGTACGAAATTCCGAGAGGGATCGTTGTGCCAATCCACATCGCCATAGTGTAGGTGCGACGTACGCACCTTGTTCGGGCACTATCCCCTCTAACGCGCGCCGCAATCCTCTGGCATGCCCTGTAGCGCTTCTGTTTCCAGCGTCGCTCGCTGACTCGATTGCTCTACCGAGCACCGACGACACCGCTAGGTCCAGTCTGACCTGCGTCGTTTCGTCGTGGCTTGGGCTGTCCGTGGAAGTTGCTCCGCATTATTGTGGACGATGCTCCGTTTTATTCGGGGCCCTTCGCCGACCCTCGACAACGTCGAAATCGGTTATGTCGAAGCATGAACGGTCCAAGCCGGAACTGCCTCGAGAAATCTTAATGCAATCTTTGGTTTAACCGTGAATCAATCGTGACGGGGGGTCACAGCGTGCACTGAGGAAGGATGGTCAGAGGTGACCGGATCGGCCTTTGCCGTCGCTATTGTTGGCATGTCCTGCAGAATGCCGGGAGCGGCCGATCTCGACAGTTTCTGGCAGCTCCTCAGAGCGGGGCGCGCCGCGATCGGCGCAGCTCCTTCCGTACGCGGGAACATCACCGAGCGGGCCGGATTCGTCGACACCGTAGGGCAGTTCGACGCGGACTTCTTCGGAGTATCGCCCAACGAGGCGCGGGCGATCGATCCGCAGCAGCTGCTTGCGTTGGAGTTGAGCTGGGAGGCGCTCGAGGACGCGGGCCTGGCCGCCACGGCGCGCGATGACCGGCGGTGTGGCGTGTTCCTCGGCTGCACCGGTGGTGATTTCGCCGAAATCGTTGCTTCCCAAGGTGGCCCGGGCGTCAGCCGCCATTCTCTGTGGGGTGTCGGACGCGGCGTCATCGCCAACCGCGTCTCGAACTACTTCGGTTTCAGCGGTCCGAGCATGGTCGTCGACAGCGCCCAGGCGTCCTCGCTGGTCGCGGTGCATCTGGCCTGTGAGAGCCTGCGCAGCGGCGAGAGCGACGTGGCCCTGGCCGGTGGCCTGAACCTGATTCTGTCGCCGACGAGCGGTGAACGGATCGAGCAGTTCGGCGCGCAGTCGGCGCTGGGCGCGTGCCACACCTTCGACGCGCGGGCCGACGGGTTCGTGCGCGGCGAGGGCGGCGGCGTGGTGGTGCTGAAACCACTGGCGCGGGCGATCGCCGACGGCGACCGGATTCACGCTGTGATCCGCGGCAGCGCGGTCAACACCGGCAACGAACGCCGTGTGTTGAGCGCCCCGAGCCGGGACGCGCAGGCGACGGCGATCCGCTCCGCTCTGAGTGCGGCCGGTGTCGAGGCGCCGTCGGTGCAGTACGTCGAATTGCACGGCACCGGAACACCCGCCGGTGATCCGGTGGAGGCGGCCGCGCTCGGTGAAACCTACGGCGTGCGCCGGGCGCGGAACGCACCGCTGGCCGTCGGGTCGGTCAAGACGAATATCGGGCATCTGGAGGGCGCTTCCGGCATCGCGGGCCTGATCAAAACCGTGCTCTCGCTGAGTCACCGAGAACTGGTGGCCAGCTTGAACTTCGAGACGCCGAATCCGCGAATTCCGCTCGAGGAACTGGGTTTGCGGGTGGTGACGGGTATCGAGGACTGGCCCGCAACCGATGTGCGCAGGGCAGGTGTGTCCTCGTTCGGTATGGGGGGCTCGAATGCCCACGTGATCCTGGAGGAGGCACCCGCCGTCTTCTCCGCCGCGTCCACTGGCGACGTCGCGGTCGGAGCGGTGCCGTGGGTGGTGTCGGCCCGCACCGAGGATGGCGTGCGCGCGCAAGCGGCCCGGCTACAAGAGTGGTTGCTCCGTCATCCGGAGCTGGATGTGGTCGACGTTGCGCATTCTCTGCTGACCACCAGAGCCCAACTGGAGTGGCGCGGCAATGTCGTCGGGCGCGATCGACAGGAGTTGCTGACCGGTCTGGCGGTCCTGGCCGACCCGACCGCGCCCGCCGCGGCGATCGAGCCGACCATCGGGCGGGCCGAGCAGCGGCGGGTCGCGTTCGTCTTCCCTGGACAGGGCAGCCAGTGGGAGGGGATGGCGCTCGGGCTGTTGGATTCGGGTGGCGCGTTCGCGGAGTCGATTGCGGAATGCGCGACGGCGCTCGCGCCGTACGTGGACTGGTCGCTGACGGCGGTGCTGCGTCGCGAAGAAACCGCGCCCTCGCTGGATCGCGTGGATGTCGTGCAGCCGGTGCTCTTCGCGGTGATGGTCTCACTGGCCCGGATGTGGCAGGCGGCGGGCGTGCGGCCGGACGTGGTGATCGGCCATTCCCAGGGCGAGATCGCCGCTGCCTACATCGCCGGTGGACTGTCGCTGTCCGATGCGGCGCGCGTGGTGGCTCTGCGGTCCCGGGCGGTCGCCGATGAGCTGGCCGGACACGGCGGCATGGCTTCGATCGGACTCGGCGCGGACGCGGTCCGGGAACATTTGTCGGCGTACGGGGATCGGCTGTCGCTGGCGGCGGTGAACGGACCGGCGCAGAGCGTGATAGCCGGTGATGTTCCGGCGATGGAGGAGTTTCTCGCCGACTGTGCTCACGACGGTGTGTGGGCCCGTCGGATTCCGGTCGACTACGCGTCGCATTCGAAGGCGGTCGAGCGGCTCCGTGATCGACTGCTCGCGGAACTGGAGCCGATCCGCCCGCGGTCCGGTTCGGTGCCCTTCTTCTCCACGGTTTTCGCCGACCGGTTGGATACGGCGGAACTGGACGCCGACTACTGGTATCGGTCGCTGCGGGAACCGGTTCGATTCGCCGATGCTGTCACGGCGCTCATCGGCGACGGCGTCGACGGATTCATCGAGGCGAGTCCGCATCCGGTGCTCACGATGGGCATCGGCGTAACCGCCGAGGCGGCCGGTGCGGCCGAGGACGTATCCGTTGTCGGGTCGTTGCGGCGCGGCGCCGGCGGCCCGGAACAGTTCATGGCGTCGCTGGCACAGGCACATTGCGCCGGTGTTCAGGTGGATCCGCGTGCGCTGGTCGCCGGTGGGGCGCGGGTCGACCTGCCGCCATACGCGTTCCAGCGCAGAAACTTCTGGGCCGGTGCGCCGGTCACTTCCGGTGGGAATCTCGCCGATCTCGCGGTGGCCGAGGAGCAAGTTTCCGAGGGCCGGATTTCCGAGGACGGGGAACGAACCGGAGCCTGGGACAACGGACCGCTGGCACGCAAACTACTGGCCGCTCCCGAATATCAGCGCGACACAGTCGTTCTCGATATCGTTCGCGAGCATGCCGCTGCCGTACTGGGCCACGAGTCGGCCCGATCCATTCAACCCGACCTGCCGTTCACCGAGTTCGGCTTCGACTCCGTCAGCGGGGTGGAGTTGCGGAACCGGCTGACGCGGGCCACCGGTGTGCCGCTGCCGAAGACGCTCATCTTCGACCATCCGACCGCGACCGCGGTCGCGGCGTTGCTCCGGGCACGGGTCACGGGCGCCGATCGTGGGCAGCGGCGGATATCGCGACGGACGACCTCGGACGAACCGATCGCGATCGTCGGCATGAGCGCCCGATTCCCGGGGGGTGTGCGGTCCGCCGAGGATCTGTGGGACCTGGTGGCCGCGGGGCGGGACGCGATCGGCGAATTCCCGACCGACCGCGGCTGGGACCTGGACCGGCTGTTCGACCCGGACCCCGACAAGCCGGGCAAGGTCTACTCGCGCCACGGCGGATTCCTCGGCAGTGCGGGCGATTTCGATCCGGGCTTCTTCGGCATCAGCCCTCGCGAAGCGCTGGCGATGGATCCGCAACAGCGGCTGTTGCTCGAAACAGCATGGGAGGCCTTGGAGGACGCGGGCATCGACCCGACGTCGTTGCGGGGCAGTGATACCGGCGTCTTCGCCGGCGCCTGCTCGTCGGGATACGCCGGCCGGGTGACCGGTGACCTGGAGGGATTCCGGCTGACCGGCACGTCGCACAGCGTCATCTCGGGTCGTGTCGCGTACGTGTTCGGCCTGGAAGGTCCGGCGGTCACGGTGGATACGGCCTGCTCGTCGTCGCTGGTGGCGTTGCACCTGGCGTGTCAGGCACTGCGCCAGGGCGACAGCTCGCTCGCTCTCGCCGGTGGTGTGACCGTCGCGGCGAGTCCGTACCTGTACGTGGACTTCTCCCGACAGCGCGGCTTGGCGCCGGACGGTCGTTGCAAGGCGTTCTCGGCTGCGGCCGACGGTGTGGCGTGGTCCGAGGGTTCGGGTGTCCTTGTGCTCGAACGCCTTTCGGACGCGCAGCGGCTCGGCCACAACATTCTGGCCGTCGTTCGCGGTAGTGCGGTGAACCAGGACGGCGCGAGCAACGGTCTGACCGCTCCGAACGGCCCGGCGCAGGAGCGGGTGATCGCGCAGGCCCTCGCCAACGCGGGGATCTCGGCGGTCGACGTGGACGCTGTCGAGGCGCACGGGACCGGCACGACGCTGGGCGATCCGATCGAAGCACAGGCGTTGATCGCTGCCTACGGACAGGATCGCGGCGATCGGGAGCCGTTGCGGATCGGTTCGCTGAAATCGAATATCGGCCATGCCGTGGCCGCCGCCGGTGTGGCCGGTGTGATCAAGATGGTGCAGGCGATGCGGCACGAGCGGTTGCCGCGGACGCTGCACGTCGATTCGCCGTCGCCGCACGTCGATTGGGCTTCTGGTGCGGTGCGTCTGTTGACCGAAGCCGAACCGTGGACCGTCGCTGAGCGGGTGCGTCGGGCGGGTGTGTCGTCGTTCGGAATCAGCGGCACCAACGCGCATGTGGTCCTCGAAGAAGCACCTGCCGCACCGGTAGCGGCTGCCGAGGTCGTGGAAGACGCGGAGCGGCAGTCGAACACGGCCGTGCCGCTCATCCCATTGCTGGTGTCGGGTAAGGGCGATGCAGGACTGCGCGCGCAAGCCGCCCGGCTGCGTGCGTGGCTTTCGGAGCGACCGGAGATCGACATCGCGGACGCGGCCTATTCGCTGGCGACCGCACGGGCCCAGCTGGATTCGCGGAGTGTGATTCTCGGTCGCGATCGAGACGAGCTGCTCGAGCGGTTGACGAATCTCGCCGAATCGGGGACCGGCGCCGGTGTCGTCGCGGGTGCCGTCGGTTCGGGGCAGACGGCATTCTTGTGCACCGGTCAGGGCGCGCAGCGGGTCGGTATGGGCGCCGGGTTGTACGAGGCGTTCCCGGTATTCGCGGACGCGTTGGATTCGGTGTGCGCCCAGTTCGATCCGGTGCTGGGGTGTTCGCTGAGGCTGTTGATGTTCAGTGGCGCCGTCGGCGGTACCGGCGCCACGGTGCTGGATCGGACGGAGTTCACCCAGCCCGCGCTGTTCGCCTTCGAGGTGGCGCTGTATCGCCTGCTGGAGTCGTTCGGTGTGACCCCGGACGTGTTGATCGGCCACTCGATCGGAGAAGTCGCGGCCGCGTACCTCGCTGGCCTGTGGTCGCTGCAGGACGCCTGCCGGTTGGTGGCGGCGCGTGGCCGCCTCATGGGTGCGTTGCCCGAGGGCGGCGCGATGCTGGCCATCGCGGCATCGGAGACCGAAGTGAACGATGTGGTCGCCCGGTATCCCAGCCGAGTGTCGATCGCGGCAGTGAACGCGCCTGCGGCCCTGGTGATTTCCGGTGACGAAGACGCGGTCGCCGAGGTCGAATCACTGTTCGCCGAGCGCGGCAGGAAGACGTCGCGACTGCGGGTCAGCCACGCCTTCCACTCGCATCGGATGGAGCCGATGCTGGCCGAATTCGAGGCTGTCGCTGCGGACTTGACGTACAACCGGCTGCGCCTGCCGGTGGTATCGAATGTGTCCGGTCAGCTGGCCGGGGACGAGATGGCCGATCCCGCGTACTGGGTTCGGCAGGTGCGGGCCGCAGTGCGATTCGCGCCGGGTATCGAGACGTTGCTCGCCTCGGGTATCCGCCGATTCCTGGAAATCGGTCCCGACGCGGTCCTGACGGCGCTGACCCGGCAGACCCTTCCGGACGGGGCGGAGTCTGTAGTGATCGCGGCCGCGCGGCGGGAACACGATGAGCTTCGACAGTTCTCGACGATGCTGGCGCACGCGCACACATCCGGTGTGAGCGTCGATTGGACGCCGATCTTCGCGCGCCGGTCGATGCGACGAGTTCCCCTGCCCACCTATGCCTTCCAGCACCAGCGATTCTGGTTACCGCCGCGTCCCGAAGCCACCGGCGAGACCGGCCACCCCTTGCTCACCGGTGTGGTGCCGGTGGCCGGCAAGGACGAGTTCGTTTTCACCGGCAGGTTCTCGCTGCCGACCGACCCGTGGGTCGCCGACCATATGACCTACGGCACCGTGGTGCTGCCGAGCGCGACCCTCGTCGAGTTCCTGCTCGTCGCGGGCAGCCGAATCGATTGCGGCGTCGTCGAAGAGCTGACGCTGGAGGCTCCGATACTTCCGTCGGAAGACGACGAGGTCGAGCTCCAGGTGTCCGTGGGGGAAGCGGACGGGACCGGGCGACGGCAGTTCGATTTCTACTTCCGTAAGTCCGGTCGCGGATCGGGCGAATGGGTGCGCAACGCCAGCGGCGTACTGGCTCCTTCGTGGGACGGCGACGACGCTCTGCTGAACCGGCTGCGGGACGAGGCATGGCCGCCGGTCGACGCCGAAACACTCGACACCGCATGGATTCCCGAGCGCATCGCCAAGGGATCCGGACTCGAATACGGTCCGGCGTTCATCGGTGTCGACGCCGCATGGCAGCGGGGTGAGACCGTCCTCTCCGAGATCACCCTGGACACCGCCGCCGCGCCGGAACCCGAGCGGTTCGATCTGCATCCCGCCCTGCTCGACCTGGTGATGCACGCCGGACTGGCCGGGCTCGTCTGGCGTGATCTGGACAGCGATCCGAACACCGGCCGACTGCTGTTCCGCTGGGGCGGGGCGCGACTGCATCGGCCGTTGGTTCAGGCGACGACGCTGCGGGTCATCGCCGTGGCAACTGGACCGGAGACGATCTCCGTCGCGACCATCGACGATGCGGGACGGCCCGTGGTCTCCGTCGACGCGGTCGTCATGCGGCCGTACGACGTGAAACAGATGCGTGGCACCCTGGCCGGTGATGACGCCGACATCTACGAGATCCAGTGGACGCCCGCGCCGGTAGCGGCACCGAGCGTGTCCGCGGACCGCCTGGCCGTACTCGGTTCGGCGCCGGTCGCCGGAATCGGCACCGGCTATCCCGGTCCTTCGGAACTCGCTGCGGCACAGACGATTCCGGACGTCGTATGCTGGCATCCGGAGGTCGGCGCCGCGGCCGACGACCCGGTGATCGTTCGCGGTCACCTGGAAGCGGTGTTGGCGACGTTGCAGGCCTGGCTGGCGGAAGACCGTCTGGCCGACACTCGCCTGGTCGTGCTGACCACGAACGGTGCCGGGCTGCCCGGTGAGGCGCCCGATCTCGCCGCGGCAGCCGTCCGTGGCCTGATACGCAGCGCGCAAACCGAATATCCGGGCCGATTCGTCCTCCTCGACGCCGACCCGTCGGCCGCGCCCCTGGCCGATCCGACGCTGGTCGGCGCGGTGATCGCGGCGGGCGAAGAGCAGGCCGCGGTGCGCGCGGGGGCGCTGCTCGTGCCCAGGCTGGTGCGAGCGCGAGCCGAGCACGATGCCGACCCGGCACCGGCCGACCCGTCCTTCGGTACAGGCACCGTACTGATCACCGGCGGTACCGGCGGCCTCGGCGCACTCGTGGCTCGTCATCTGGTCTCCGCACACGGAGTTCGCCGTTTGCTGCTGGTGTCCAGGCGAGGCGAAACCGCCGAGGGCGCAACGGAACTGACGTCCGAGCTGGTGGAAGCGGGCGCTGCTGTGCGGGTGGCGGCCTGCGATGTGGGCGATCGCGAAGCCCTTCGCGCCCTTCTGGATTCGATCGAGGCCGATCACCCGCTGACCGGTGTAGTACACGCGGCGGGCGTCCTCGACGACGGCACCCTCGCGGGTATGTCGGCCGGGCAGCTGCGGCGCGTGTTCGACCCGAAGGCTGCGGCCGCATGGCACCTGCACGAGCTCACGCGGGATCGTGACCTGTCGGCCTTCGTGCTGTTCTCGTCCGTCGCGGCGACGATCGGTACGGCGGGACAGGGCAACTACGCGGCGGCCAACGCATTCCTCGACGCGCTGGCCCACCGCCGCCGCGCCACGGGGCTGCCCGCCATCGCGCTGGCCTGGGGGCCCTGGAACTCCGCCGCCGGTATGACCGGCGGCTTGGACCGCGGCGCCCTCGCCCGCTGGGAAAGGCTCGGTCTCCACCCCCTCAGCGACGACGAAGGTCTCCGCCTGTTCGATGCGGCCACCGGCCGCGCCACCGCGCACGCGGCAGCGATCGGGTTCGACCCGGCGGAGCTGCGGCGCGAAGCGCGCGACGGTGCGGTGCCCGCGGTGCTCCGCGGTTTCCTGCCCCGCACCACGGACCGGCCCGCGGCCGCGTCGAGTTCGCTGGGCACCCGGCTGAGCCAGGTCCCGGAGGCCGAACGCGCCCAAGTGGTGCTCGACCTGGTCCGGGAGCATGCGGCAGCCGTGCTCGGCCACGGTTCCGCCGACGACATCAATCCCGGCGAGCGATTCGACGCACTGGGATTCGACTCGCTCGGCGGCGTCGAGTTCCGCAACCGCCTGTCCAAGGCCACCGGTGTCCAGCTGCCGTCCACCCTGGTCTTCGACCACCCCACCGCCGCGGCGGTCGCCACCCTCTTGCACGCCAAGATCGCGGGAACGGAGTCCGGTTCCAGGACGACCCGGGTGTCGCGTCGCGTCCGCGTGGACGAGCCCATCGCGATCGTCGGCATGAGCTGCCGGTTCCCCGGCGGCGTCCGAACCCCGGAGCAGTTGTGGGATCTGGTGCGGTCCGGCACCGATGCCACCACGGAATTTCCGGACGATCGCGGCTGGAATCTAGAGCAGCTGATCGACAAGGACCCGGACAAACCGGGGACGGTCTACAGCCGCGGCGGCGGATTCCTCGATGACGCCGGTGATTTCGACGCCGGATTCTTCGGAATCAGCCCGCGCGAGGCGCTGGCGATGGATCCGCAGCAGCGGTTGCTCCTGGAAGCCTCCTGGGAGGCGTTGGAGCACTCCGGAATCGACCCGGTCACGTTGCGCGGCAGCGACACCGGAGTGTTCGCAGGCGCGTGCGCCTCGGGGTACGTCGACCGGGTCACCGGCGACCTCGAAGGGTACCGGCTGACCGGCACCACCCACAGTGTCGTCTCGGGCCGCGTCGCCTACGTGTTCGGCCTCGAGGGACCGGCGGTCACCATCGATACCGCATGCTCGTCGTCATTGGTGGCCTTGCACTTGGCGTGTCAGGCCTTGCGTCAGGGCGAGACGTCGCTGGCCTTGGCGGGCGGCGTCACCGTGGCGGCGACCCCTTATCTCTCCGTGGATTTCGCGCGGCAGCGCGGCCTGTCTCCGGATGGCCGCTGCAAGGCGTTCTCCGCCGCGGCCGACGGTGTGGCCTTCGCCGAAGGCGTGGGTGTCCTGGTCTTGGAGCGGCTGTCGGACGCGCAGCGGCTCGGCCACGACATCCTGGCCGTCGTCCGGGGCAGCGCGGTGAATCAGGACGGTGCGAGCAATGGCCTGACCGCGCCGAACGGTCCGTCGCAGGAGCGAGTAATCGCGCAGGCCCTCGCGAATGCCGGGCTCACGCCCGCCGACGTGGACGCGGTGGAAGCGCACGGGACCGGCACTCCCCTGGGGGATCCCATCGAAGCCAACGCGTTGATCGCCGCATACGGGCAGGAGCGTGGGGATCGGGAGCCGCTGCGCATCGGATCGATCAAATCGAATATCGGTCACACCGTCGCGGCGGCCGGTGTCGGTGGCGTGATCAAGATGGTGCAGGCGCTGCGACACGAAACCCTGCCTCCGACCCTGCACGCGGAAACGCCGTCCCCGCATGTGGATTGGTCGTCCGGCGCGGTGCGTCTGCTGAACCGGCCGGAGCCATGGCGCTCAGGGGGGACGGTCCGCCGAGCCGGAGTGTCCTCGTTCGGAGTCAGCGGCACCAACGCGCACGCGATCATCGAGGAGGCGCCCGCCCCGCAGTCCGTCGTCTCGCCACCGGCTACCGACCACGCACCGACGGCGGCGCCGTGGCTGGTGTCGGCCAAGACCGAGACCGCCCTGCGGGCACAGGCGGCGAACCTCCAGCAGTGGCTGATCGATCACCCCGATGCCGATCCGGCGGATGTGGCGTATTCGCTGATAACGACACGCGCGCAGCACGAGTGGCGGGCAGCGGTCCTCGGCTCCGATCGCGACGAACTGCTGGCGCGGCTGGCGACGCTCGCCACCGGAACTCCCTCGGCCGGAGTGGTTTCCGGCACGGTGGGCTCCGGCAGGACGGCCTTCCTGTTCACCGGTCAGGGCGCGCAGCGGGTGGGTATGGGCGCGGGTCTCGCCAAGACCTTCCCGGTATTCGCCGCCGCACTGGACGAGGTGTGCGCCCAGTTCGATCCGCTGCTGGGCTGCTCGCTGAAGCAGGCGATGGTCACCGGGCACCTGATCGACGACGAAGGAGTCGCCGCGGAGCCCGGGATTCTGGATCGGACACGCTTGACCCAGCCCGCGCTCTTCGCGTTCGAAGTGGCGCTGTCTCGGCTACTGGAGTCGTTCGGACTGGTCCCGGACATGGTGATCGGGCATTCGATCGGTGAACTGACCGCGGCCTATATGGCCGGTGTCTGGTCGCTGGAGGATGCCTGCGCGCTGGTCGCGGCACGAGGGCGGCTGATGGATGCGCTGCCCTCCGGCGGCGCGATGCTCGCGGTCGCCGCGTCCGAGCCGGAAATCAGCGCGGCGATCGCCGGATTCGGCGAACGTGTGTCGGTGGCAGCGGTGAATGCGCCTGCGTCCGTGGTGGTCTCGGGTGACGAGGACGCCATCGACGAGATCGATCGGCAGTTCACCGAGCGGGGCCGCAAGACCAGCCGACTGCGGGTGTCGCATGCGTTCCATTCCCCTCGGATGGAGCCCATGCTGGCCGAGTTCGAGTCCGTGGCGGCGCGAGTGACCTTCAACGCCCCGCGTATTCCCCTGGTGTCGAACGTCTCCGGCCGGATCGCGGGAGACGAGATCCTGGATCCGGGGTACTGGGTGTCGCAGGTGCGCGCCGCGGTGCGTTTCGCGCCCGGCGTCGAGACGCTGGCGGCGTCGGGCGTGCGCAGGTTCCTCGAAGTCGGACCCGACGCGGTGCTGGCGGCGATGACGCGGCACACGCTGTCCGCGGAGGACGAGGCTCGATCGGTGGTCGCCGCGGCGGCCCGCCGGGATCACGACGAGGTCGAGCAGTTCCTGACGCTGCTCGCCCAGGCGCACACCGCCGGGCTGGCCGTCGACTGGAACCCGCTGTTCGACACCCGCCGGGTGTCACGAATCGCTCTGCCCACCTACGCCTTCGAACATCGGCGATACTGGCTCGAACCCAGTCTCGAGGAGACCCGGAACGCGACCTCGGAACACCCGCTGCTCACCGACGTGGTGCGCGTGGCCGACCGCGACGAGTGGCTGTTCACGGGGCGGCTCTCGCTGCGCACCCATCCATGGATCGCCGACCACGCCACCTACGGCGTTGTGCTCGTCCCGAGTGCCGCGCTCATGGAGATGCTGCTGGTAGCGGGTCCGCGGATCGGCTGCGGCGCCGTGGAGGAGCTCATCCTCGAGGCGCCGATCCTCCCGCCTGCGGACGGCGAGGTCGAACTCCAGGTACTGGTGCGGGAACCGGATTCCACGGGACGTAGATCGTTCACATTCCACTACCGCCTCACCGGCGATCGAGCCGACAGTGAGTGGACGCGCAACGCCAGTGGCGTGCTGAGCAGCCGGCAGCTGATCGACATCGGACTGATGGAAATGCTGCGAAACACGCCGTGGCCGCCGGTCGACGCCGAACCGGTGGATACCGACTGGATTCCGGCCCAGGTGGCGCGTGCCGCCGGACTGGAATACGGTGCCTCGTTCATCGGCGTCGACGCCGCGTGGCGCAGCGGTGACACGGTTTTCTCCGAGGTCAGCCTGAACGAGGAATTCCCGGCCGAACGGTTCCAGCTGCATCCGGCGCTGTTCGACATGGTGATGCATGCGGGAATCGCCTGTTTGATCTGGCCCGACCACAAGGGCGATCCCGCCGAGGGCAAACTCCTGTTCCGTTGGGGCGCAACGCGGATCCACAGCACGTCCACCGTCCGGACGTTGCGGGTGATGGCCATCCAGCGCAGCGGTGAGGCGATCGCTGTCGTGGCCGTCGACCAGGACGGAACTCCGGTGGTCACCATCGAGGAAGCGGTCATGCGCTCCTACGACGTCCAGCAGTTCCGCGCCACGCTCCCGGGCGGACGCGCGGCACGGTACGGGTTGCGCTGGGCGCCCGTGGAGATACCCGACGGGCACATCCCGACCGGCAGCGCGGCCGTGCTCGGAGCCGCGCACGTGGACGGAATCGACCAGCGGTATCCGGATCTGACCGCGCTCGCTTCGGCTTCGATCGTTCCGGACGTCGTGGTGTGGTCCGAAGCCGCCGCACCGCACAGTGAGTCGCGGCCATCCGCGCGCGGCCGAGTCAAGGCTGCCTTGCGCACGGTGCGAGACTGGTTGGCCGACGAGCGATTCGCACGATCGCGGCTGATTGTGCTGACCAGCCGTGCGGCAGCACCGCCCGATGAGACGCCGGACGCCGCGTCGGCCGCGGTCTGGGGGCTGATACGGAGCGCTCAGACCGAATACCCGGAGCGGATCGTGCTGCTCGATGCCGACGAATCCGGCGGTGCACAGCCAATTTCGGCCGACCTCGTCCGAGTCGTGCTCGGGACCGGCGAGCCGCAGGTGGCGGTGCGGGGCGACCACGTGCTCATACCGCGACTGGAGGCGCTGACCTCGGGAGATGTCGCACAGCAAGTGTCGTTCGGGTCCGGGACCGTTCTGATCACCGGCGGAACCGGGGGATTGGGCGCGCTGCTGGCCCGGCACCTGGTCACCACGCACGGCGTGCGGCGGCTGTTGCTGGTCTCGCGCCGTGGCGAGCAGGCCGACGGTGCGACGGAACTCGCGGCGGAACTCTCCCGATCCGGTGCCGAGGTGCGGATCGCCGCCTGCGATGTCACCGACCGCGACGCGCTTCGCGAGCTGCTGGTCGGCCTGCCCGCGGAGCACCCGCTCACCGGTGTCGTGCACACCGCCGGCGTGCTCGACGACGGCACGTTCCACACGCTCACCGGTGACCAGGTCGATCGAGTGTTCGCTCCCAAGGCCGACGCGGCGTGGCATCTGCACGAGCTCACCCGGGACCTGAATCTGTCGGCGTTCGTGATGTTCTCCTCGATCGCCGGAACGATCGGTTCGGCCGGGCAAGCGAATTACGCTGCCGCGAACAGCTTCCTGGACGCTCTGGCGCGGCAACGCCGGGCCGCGGGACTACCGGCACTCGCACTCGCCTGGGGGCCGTGGCAGCAGGACATCGGCATGACCGGCGCGCTGGACCGCGCGGCCATGAACCGGTTGGAGCGACTGGGCCTGGCTCCGCTGGAGCGCACCGACGGCCTGCGATTGTTCGATGAATCGCTGACCACGGCCGAACCGGTGCCTGCGCTGTTGCAGCTGGATACCGACAAACTGCGCATGGAAGCGCATGCCGGCCCGATTCCGGCGGTGCTGCGCGGCTTCGTTCGCACACGCGGCCGGTCGTCCCCGACATCGAGGGGTGAACTGTCGCTCGGGGAGCGTCTGCACGGTGTGGCGGAGGCGAAGCGACGTGGGTTCGTCCTGGATCTGGTGCGAGAACACGTGGCGGCGGTGCTCGGTTACGGGTCGGCCGACGACATCGGACCCGATCGCGGCTTCAGCGAACTCGGCTTCGATTCTCTCGGCGGCGTCGAGTTCCGCAACCGGCTCTCGAAGACGACGGGTCTGTCGCTGCCCTCGACCTTGGTCTTCGACTACCCGACCGCGGGAGATGTCACCGACTACCTACTGGCGCAGACCGTGGCGTCAGCGCCCGCGCAACCGGCACCGGCCGTGCCCGACGACATCGCGCGACTCGAGGCCCTGCTCGAGCGGATCATCGCCGACGGTGGCGACACCGACGAGACCGTCGCGGGATTGCGGGGTGTCAACGAGCGTCTGCGCACCTATCTGACCGGCAGGTCGCCGGACGGCGCGTACGACGATCTCGATTTCCATTCCGACAGTGAGCTTTTCGACCTGATCGACGAGGAGTTTGGCCCAGCATGAGCAGCCCCGCCGCCAGTAACGAGGAACGGCTGAGCCGGTATCTGAGGAAGCTCACCGGAGACCTGCGCGCCGCCAAGAAACACATCCAGAATCTGGAAGAACGGGCCGGCGAACCGATCGCGATCGTCGGCATGAGCTGTCGGTATCCGGGCGGTGTCGAAACTCCGGCACAGTTGTGGGATCTGGTCGCTTCCGGAACCGACGCTGTCGGTCCTTTCCCCGCCGACCGAGGCTGGGACCTAGAGCGCCTCTTCGACACCGATCCGGATACGCCGGGGACCATCTACACCCGCGAAGGCGGATTTCTCAACGCGGCGGGGGATTTCGACGCCGCCTTCTTCGGAATCGGTCCGCGCGCGGCCGAGGCGATGGATCCGCAGCAGCGCCTGTTCCTGGAAGCGGCGTGGGAGGCATTGGAGGACGCCGGTATCGATCCGATGACGCTGCGCGGCAGCGACACCGGAGTCTTCGCCGGTGTGATCCACCAGGATTACGGTCCCCGCGTGGGTTCGCCCGGCCTGACCGCTGAGACGGAAGGGCATGCCTACCTGGGCGTTTCGGCCAGCGTGCTGTCCGGGCGCGTCGCCTTCACCTTCGGGTTCAAAGGCCCGACGCTCTCGGTGGACACGGCGTGCTCGTCGTCGCTGGTCGCCCTGCACCTGGCGTGTCAGGCGCTGCGCCAGGGCGAGACCTCTCTCGCCCTGGTGGGCGGTGTCACCGTGATGTCCGACCCCACGCTGCTCATCGCCTTCGCCCGGCAGGGTGCGCTGTCCCCGGACGCGCGGTGCAAGGCCTTCGCGGCAGCGGCGAACGGGACCGGATTCTCCGAGGGCCTCGGCATGCTCGCGATCGAGCGGTTGTCGGATGCACGCCGTCACGGCCACCGAGTTCTCGCGGTCATCCGCGGCAGCGCGGTCAACCAGGACGGCGCCAGCAGCCATCTGACCGCACCGAACGGTCCGTCGCAGGAGAAGGTGATCGCGCAGGCCCTCGCCAGTGCCGGTCTCACGCCCGCCGACGTCGATGTGGTGGAAGCGCACGGCACCGGTACCACCCTCGGCGACCCGATCGAGGCGCAGGCGCTGATCGCCGCCTACGGACGCGATCGCGCCGGCGAGCCGCTGCGGATCGGCTCGCTCAAGTCGAACATCGGCCACACCTCCGCCGCGGCCGGTGTGGGCGGCGTGATCAAGATGGTGCAGGCGCTCCGACACGAAATGTTGCCCGCGACACTGCATGTCGATGCTCCGACACCGCATGTGGACTGGTCGGCGGGATCGGTGCGGCTGCTCACCACGGCAGAACCCTGGCCTGCGGGCGAGCGGGTTCGTCGCGCCGGTGTGTCCTCCTTCGGCGCCAGCGGTACCAACGCTCACCTCATTCTGGAAGAGGCGCCCGTCCTGGCGGAGGCTCCCGCCGAACCGGCGGACGACACCGCCTATCGTGGTGCGATGGCGGTGGCCGCCGCTGTCCACCCATGGCTGCTCTCGGCGAAAACCGAGGACGCCTTGCGCGCACAGGCGGCGAAACTGCGGCACTGGGTGATCGAAAACCCCGACCTGACAACCGAAGACATCGGCTATTCGCTGCTGTCGACCCGCGCCCGGCTCGACTGGCGGGCCACGGTGGTCGCCGACGACCGCGAAACGATGCTCGCCGGATTGGCAGCACTCGCCGAACACGGCTCGGCGAGCACCGCCGACGGCGTGACGGCCGGTCATGCGGTGACGCGCAAGGCAGCCTTTCTCTGCACCGGACAGGGTGCGCAGCGGGCCGGAATGGGACGTGAGCTGTACGAGGCGTTCCCGGTATTCGCCGCCGCGTTGGACGAGCTGTGCGAGCAGTTCGATCCACTGCTGGGCGGTTCGCTGAAGCAGGTGATGTTCACCGATCAGCCGGCCGAGGGCAGCGCTGCCGATGCCGGCGTTCTGGATCGGACCGAGTTCACCCAACCCGCTTTGTTCGCATACGAAGTCGCGCTGAGCCGACTCCTGAACTCGTTCGGTGTGACACCGGATGTCCTGGTGGGACATTCGATCGGTGAGCTGGCCGCCGCGTACATCGCCGGTATGTGGTCGCTGCCGGACGCGTGCCGGCTGGTCGCGGCGCGTGGCCGACTCATGGGTCAGTTGCCCGAAGGAGGGGCGATGCTCGCCATCGCGGCGAGCGAGCACGAGGTATCCGAGGCGCTCGCCGAGCACGACGACCATGTGTCCATCGCCGCGGTGAATTCACCCGCGTCCGTGGTGGTCTCCGGTGACGAAGACGCCGTGACGGCACTCGAACAGCGTTTTGCCGATCGCGGGCGAAAGACCTCGCGGCTGCGGGTATCGCACGCGTTCCATTCGCACCGGATGGAACCGATGCTGGCCGAGTTCGCCGCTGTCGCAAAGGGTGTGACGTACCGCCGCCCGCAGATTCCACTGGTCTCGAATATCTCCGGCCGGATCGCGGGCGATGAAGTGCTCGAACCGGCCTACTGGGTCCAGCAAGTCCGGGCGAGCGTTCAGTTCGCCCGGGGCGTCGACACCCTGGTCGCCTCGGGTGTGCGCCGATTCCTGGAAATCGGTCCGGACGCGGTGCTGACGGCGATGACCCGTCAGTGTCTGCCGGACGAGATCGAATCGCAGTCGTCGGTAATCGCCGGAGCACGTCGCGGGCGCGCCGAGGTCGAGCAGTTCGTGAACTGCCTGGCGCACGCACACGTGGTCGGTATCGACGTCGACTGGAGCGTGTTCTTCGCCGGTCGCCCGGTCTCGCGAGTGCCGTTGCCCACCTACGCTTTCGAGCGCCGGCGATTCTGGCTCGAACCCTCGCTCGGTGCCGCCGGTGTCGAATCGGTGGGTCTGGGCGCGATGGGGCATCCGCTGCTGGGCGCGGTCGTGTCGGAAGCGAAGTCCGGCGACGTGCTGCTGACCGGACGGTTGTCGGTGGCGACGCAGCCGTGGCTGGCCGACCACGTGGTCGCCGGATCGATCTTGCTGCCGGGGACCGGCTTCGTCGAGCTGGCCTTGCGCGCTGGCGCCGAAGCCGGATACCCGGTGGTCGACGACCTGACGCTGCAGTCGCCGCTGCTGCTGCCCGCCTCGGGCGGTGTGCGGATCCAGGTTGTCGTCGGCGGGCCAGGACCGGAGTTCGAACAGCGGCCGATCTCGATCTACTCGCGCAGTGAGCAGGACCCGGACGGCCAGTGGGTCCTGAACGCGCGGGGGCAGCTGACCACCCTGGACGACCCGGCCGCGCCCGCATCGGAGACATGGCCGCCGGCCGCGGCGACCGATCTCGATGTCGCGTCCGCGTACACGGTCCTGTCGGAACGGGGCTACGAATACGGTCCGGCGTTCCAAAGTGTGCGGGCGTTGTGGCGACGTGGCGCCGAGGTGTTCGCCGAGATCGCCGTCGACGCCGAGAGTGGTGCGCGCGCCGAAGGATTCGGAATTCACCCAGCACTGCTGGACGGTGCACTACAGGCCGGACTGCTGGCGGGCGTCCTCGAGGGTGCGGCAGGACAGCAGGATTCACCGTTCACGGTGGCTGCCGGGCAAGTCGTGCTGCCCTTCTCGTGGGAGTCGGTCGCGCTGTACGCGGCCGAGGCATCGGTGCTGCGCGTTCGGTTGACCACCACCGGATCGTCGGTGTCGCTGTGGGCCGCGGACGAGCAGGGGCAGCCCGTGTTGTCCGGATCGGTGACGCCCCGGCCGATGCGACTGGATCAGCTCGCCACGGGTGCGAGCGGCGCGGCCGATCCGGTGCTGGAAGTGGTGTGGTCGCCGGTCGAATCTGGTTCGCCTGCAATGGATTCTGACTCCATACGATGGGATCGGCTGGATCCGGATGCGACGGTGCCTCCGGTCGTGGTGCTCGAGGCCGGGTCCGGTTGGAGCGAGGCCCTCGGCACCGACGTGGTGACCGCTACCCATGCCGAGGTCGCGCGCGTCCTCGAGGTGGTACAGGCGTGGCTGTCCGAGGACCGGTTCGCCGCGAGCACCCTGCTGGTCGCCACCCGCGGTGCGGTCGCACTGGCCGACGAGGACGTCACCGATCTCTCCGGTGCCGCGGTGTGGGGCTTGGTGCGGACCGCGCAAACCGAGGATCCGGGACGAATCATCCTGGTGGACACCGACACCGGCGTCGCCCAGTCCGTCGCGGCCACCGTCGTGGCCGTCGGCGAACCCCAGGTCGTCCTGCGTGACGGCATCACCCACACCGCGCGGCTCACGCGGCCCCTGCCCGCCGCGTCCGCATCGGTCGCCCCCGACGCCTTCGGTGCGGGTACGGTGCTCATCACCGGCGGCACAGGTGGTTTGGGCGCTGTGGTGGCCCGGCACGTGGTGGCCGAGCACGGCGTACGGTCGTTGCTGCTGGTGAGTCGCCGTGGTCCTCGGGTCGAGGGCGTCGCGACGTTGTGCGCGGAGCTGGAGGAGCTGGGCGCGCAGGTGCGGGTGGCGGCGTGTGATGTCACCGCCGCCGACGCGGTGGCCGGGCTGCTGGCCGACATCCCCGAGCAGTGGCCGTTGACCGGTGTGATCCATGCCGCGGGTGTGCTCGACGACGGGGTCATCGCATCGTTGACCGCCGAGCGGGTGGATGCGGTGCTGGCGCCGAAGGTGGATGCCGCATGGCATCTGCACCAGGCGACCGCGGACCTGGATCTTGCCGCGTTCGTGGTGTTCTCGTCGATATCCGGCACCGTGGGCGGTCCCGGACAGGGCAACTACGCGGCCGCGAACGCCTTCCTGGACGGGCTGGTCGCCCACCGGCGAGCCCGCGGGCTGGCCGGTCAGTCGCTGGCTTGGGGTCCGTGGGCGCGCTCGGGTGGTATGGCCGGACAGTTGGGTGAGGCCGACCTGGCTCGGATGAGCCGGGCCGGGTTCACCGCGATCCCGGACGAGCCGGCGTTGGCCGGTTGGGACGCGGTGCTCGAACGCGGCATGGCGCACGCGGTGATCGCCACGGTCGACACCGCCACCATCCGCGCTCAGGCCGAGGCCGGTCTGCTGCCCCCGCTGCTGCGCGCACTGGCGCCGGCGGTACGGCGGTCCACGGCGCCCGCTACGGCGGGCTCGACTCTGCGGCAACGGCTTTCGGGGCTGGACGCCGGTCGGCAGCGGCAGGCGGTGCTCGATACCGTCCGCACGCACATCGCTGCCGTTCTCGGTCACGGCAGTGTGTCCGCGATCGATCCCGATCGCGCCTTCCAGGATCTGGGTTTCGATTCCCTGGGTGCGGTCGAGCTGCGTAACCGGCTCAAGACGGCCACCGGCCTGTCGCTGGCGGCCGCGGTCGTCTTCGATTACCCCACCCCGCAGGCGCTGGCGGCACACCTGACCGACGAGCTCACCGGCACCGGGCACAGCGTGTCGGTCACCGCCGCGAAAGCCTTCGACGGCGAACCGATCGCGATCGTCGGCATGGCGTGTCGGTACCCCGGCGGGGTCCGATCGCCCGAGGAGCTGTGGCAGCTGGTCGTGACCGGAACCGACGCGACGTCGGAGTTCCCGGTGAATCGCGGCTGGGATACCGAGCGGCTGTACGACCCGACCGGGGAGACCCCGCACACCACGTACACGCGGTCGGGCGGATTCCTGCATACCGCAGGAGAATTCGATCCGGCGTTCTTCAATATCAGCCCGAACGAGGCCGCGCTGATGGATCCGCAGCAGTTCCTGCTGTTGGAGACCTCGTGGGAGGCATTCGAGCGTGCCGGTGTCGATCCGGCGCAGCTGCGCGGCAGCGCGACCGGTGTCTTCGCCGGCATGATGTACCACGACTATCCGGTCAACTCGAACTCGGGATCCATTGCATCCGGACGTATCTCGTATGTCTTCGGTCTGGAGGGGCCGTCGGTCACGGTGGACACGGCCTGTTCGTCGTCGCTGGTGACCATGCATTTGGCGGCGCAGTCGCTGCGGTCGGGGGAGTGCGATCTGGCGTTGGCCGGTGGTGTCACCGTCATGGCCACTCCGGAGACCTTCGTGGAGTTCAGTCGGCAGCGAGGGCTTTCGCCGGACGGCCGGTGTAAATCGTTCTCCGACAGCGCCGATGGTGTCGCCTGGGCCGAGGGCGCGGGTGTGCTGGTGCTCGAGCGGTTGTCCGATGCCCAACGCAACGGTCATCAGGTGCTCGCGGTGATCGCCGGTTCGGCGGTGAATCAGGATGGCGCGTCGAATGGTTTGACCGCGCCGAATGGCCCCTCGCAGCGGCGAGTCATTCGTCAGGCCTTGGCCAATGCCGGGGTGTCGCCGCTCGACGTCGACGTGGTGGAGGCGCACGGCACGGGTACGACCTTGGGTGATCCGATCGAGGCGCAGGCGCTGCTCGCCACGTATGGCCAGGAGCGCCCTGCGGATCGGCCGCTGTGGTTGGGGTCGTTGAAGTCCAATATCGGTCATGCTCAGGCGGCGGCTGGTGTGGGTGGTGTGATCAAGATGGTGATGGCGATGCGGCACGGACTGCTGCCGCAGACCCTGCACGTGGATCAGCCGTCCACGAAGATCGATTGGTCCGAGGGATATGTCCGGCTGCTGACCGAACCGGTGGCCTGGCCTGAGGTGGATCGGCCGCGTCGCGCGGGGGTGTCCTCGTTCGGTATCAGCGGCACCAACGCGCATCTCGTTCTCGAGCAGGCTCCGGTATCGGCGGTCGAGTCGGTCCCGGAGATCCGGACCGTCCCGGCCGTGCCGTGGATGCTGTCGGCGCGCAGCGGCGAGGCTCTGGCCGCTCAGGCGGCGCGGCTAGCGTCGCATGTGGTCGACCATGATCCGATCGACGTCGGTTTCTCGCTGGCGTCGACGCGCAGTGTGTTCGAGCATCGAGCCGTCGTGGTGGCCGAGGACCGTGCGGAGCTGCTCGCGGGCGTGCGGGCGCTGGCCGCCGGTGCGCCTGCATCCGGGGTGGTGTCCGGTCGTGTGGTGCCGGGTTCGACGGGTGTGGTGTTCTCGGGTCAGGGTGCGCAGTGGGCCGGTATGGCGGCCGGGCTGCGGGCCGTCTATCCGGTGTTCGCCGAGCACTTCGATGCGGTTGTGGCCGAGTTGGATCCGATGCTGGGGCAGCCTGTTTCGCTGGTGACGGCGTTGGCGGACGGTGAGCTTGTCGATCGGACGGTGTTCGCGCAGGCGGGGTTGTTCGCGTTCGAGGTGGCGTTGTTCCGTTTGCTCGAATCGTGGGGTGTTCGTGCGGATGTGGTGGCTGGTCATTCGATTGGTGAGGTCGCTGCCGCGCATGTGGCTGGTGTGTTGTCGCTGGCGGACGCGTGTGTGTTGGTGGCGGCGCGTGGTCGTTTGATGCAGGTGTTGCCTGTTGGTGGGGCGATGGTGGCGGTTGGTGCGTCCGAGGCCGATGTGCTGCCGTTGCTGGTCGATGGGGTGTCGGTCGCGGCGGTGAATGGTCCGTCGTCGGTGGTGTTGTCCGGCATCGAAGACAGTGTGGTCGCGGTCGTCGCGAAGTGCACTGAGCGTGGTTGGCGGACGCGTCGTTTGCGGGTTTCGCATGCTTTCCATTCGGCATTGATGGAGCCGATGTTGGCCGAGTTCGCTTCGGCGATCGAGGGCTTGGTGTTCACCCAGCCCACCATCCCGTTGGTGTCGACGGTGACCGGCGCCCGGGTCGTCGATGAGATGTCGGATCCGGCGTATTGGGTGGGTCAGGTCAGGGATACTGTCCGGTTCGCTGATGCGGTTGTCGCGATGTCTGGTATGGGTGTGTCGCGGTTCGCCGAGGTCGGGCCGGATGCGGTGTTGACCCCGATGGTCGCCCAGACTCTCGGCGACGCCACGGCGGTCGCGGTGACCAGACGCGACCACGCGGACGCGGTGACCGTGATCAGTGCGCTGGCCGGGTTGTTCGTGGCCGGCGCCGAGGTGGACTTGGCGAGCGTGTACGCCGGTTCCGGAGCGCGGCGAATCGACCTGCCCACCTACGCCTTTCAGCGCGAACGGTTCTGGCTGGATGCCAAGCAGATGCTGGCCCAGTCGTGGCTCGGCGGCGAACTGGGTGGCGTCACCGCGGTCGGGCTGGACGCGGCGGCGCATCCGCTGCTGGGTGCCGTTGTGCCGCACGCGGATTCGGGAGCGGTGAGCTTCACCGGCCGGTGGTCGCTGGATTCGGTGGAATGGCTGGCGGACCACAGCGTGCTTGGCACCGTGTTGCTTCCGGGCACCGGATTCGTCGAACTGGCCGGTCACGTCGGTGGACTGCTGGGTTGCGAGATGGTCGACGAGCTCGTTCTGCATACTCCGTTGACCCTGACGGCCGAGGGCGATGTCGCCGTGCAGGTCGTGGTGGCCGCTCCGGACGAGGCCGGACGGCGCCGACTGAGCGTGCACTCGCGCCAGACGGCCGCGGGTCCGTGGGTGCTCCATGCCGAAGGCGTGCTCGTCCCCGGCACGGGGACGGCCGACTTCGACCTCGTCGCGTGGCCACCGGCCGGCGCGCAACCACTGGACGTCGACGGCGCATACGACGAGCTGCTCGATGTCGGATACGGCTACGGCCCCTACTTCCAGGGGCTGCGGGCCGCGTGGCAGCGCGGTGACGAGGTGTTCGCCGAGGTCGCGCTGCCGGACCCGAAGGACGCCAAAGGTTTCGGGATCCACCCCGCACTGTTCGACGCGGCGCTGCACGCCGCGATCGTCCACGGTCTGCGTGGCGGCATCGAGGGTTTCCCGGCGCTCCCGTTCAGCTGGAACCGCGTGGTACTGCACGCGGCGGGCGCTGCCGCGGTGCGGGTGCGGATCGTGCTGGAGAGCGACCGGTTCACGGTGCAGATGGCCGATGAGCAGGGGCGACCCGTGCTCTCGGTGGGCGCGTTGATCTCGCGGCCGGTGTCGGCCGATCGCCTGAGCGCAGCCGGGGTATCGGATGCCCTCTTCGGCGTCGAGTGGGTCGCTGCCGCGCCGTCCACGGCGAGCGTCGAGCCGGATCGAGTGGTGGTACTCGGCGGACGCGACCGTGATCTCGCGGCATTGATCGCCGATCTGGACGCGAACCCCGACTTGGTGGTGCCCGATCTCGTGCTGCTCGAGTGCCCCACTCACGAGGGTGCGCCGCCGGAGGCGGCACGTCGGGTCGCGATGGACGTGCTCGGCACCGTGCAGCGTTGGCTGGCCGACAGTCGTTTCGCTGGTTCGCGTTTGGTGGTGCTGACCAGGCATGCGGTGTCGGTTACCGATTCGGAGCAGGTGGAACTGGGACAGGCGCCGGTGTGGGGTCTGTTGCGTGCCGCGCAAGCGGAACATCCGGGCCGATTCCAGCTGCTCGACCTGGAGGCCGACGGTGATTCGCTCGCCGCGGCGGCCGCCGTCGGGACGGAGCCGGAGGCCGCATTGCGGGGTATGAACGCATACGTGCCGCGGCTGCGGCGGCATGCGCCCGGCGCGATTGTTCTGCTCTCCGAGCCGGGTACGGTGCTGGTGACCGGTGGTACCGGTGGTCTCGGTGCGGTGATCGCCCGGCATCTGGTGGTCGAACATGGTGTGCGCCAGCTGCTTCTGACGTCTCGGCGTGGGCTGGATGCTCCCGGGGCGGCCGAGCTGCGGGAGGAGCTGACCGAGCTCGGTGCGCAGGTGACCATCGCCGCGTGTGATGTGTCGGATCGGTCTGCGCTGGCCGCGTTGCTGGACGGTATTTCGGTTGAGCATCCCTTGGTGGGTGTCGTGCACGCGGCGGGGACCTCGGACAACGGTCTCGTCGAGTCGATCACGGCCGAGCGGGTCGATTATGTGTTCGGTCCCAAGGTCGATGCGGCGTGGCATCTGCACGAGCTGACGCGTGATGCCTCGCTGTCGTTGTTCGTCTTGGTGTCCTCGGCGGGCGGGTTGGTGCTGGCCGCCGGTCAAGCGAATTACGCAGCGGCGAATGTCTTCCTGGATGCGCTAGCGGCACACCGCCGGAGTCTTGGGTTGCCCGCGACGGCGGTGGATTACGGGTTGTGGGCGCGGTCGTCGGGGCTCGGTGTCGAGCTGTCCGAAGACGACTTCGATCGGATGCGCCGCCAGGGCTTCCCGCCGCTGACCGAGGCCGAGGGTCTGGCGCTGTTCGATGCCGCGATCGCGACCGATGCCGCGCAACTGGTGGCGCTGCGCGTCGATCCGGCGGTGCTCCGGACGCGGGGCGAGCAGATCCCCGCTCTGGTCCGCTCATTGGCACCGACACCGGTCCGCCGCCAGACCAGGACCGCTGCGGGCCAGGCCTTAGCGCTCGAGCTGGCCGGTTTGCCGGACGCGGACCGTGCGCGCGCTGTGCTCGATCTGGTCCGATCGGTGGCCGCCGCCACTCTGGGGCATGCGTCGGTGGACGCTGTCGAGCCGCAGCAGGCTTTCCAGCAGCTCGGCTTCGATTCGTTGAGCGCCGTAGAGTTTCGCAACAAGCTGAATGCCGCGACGGGTCTGCAACTGCCCGCGACGCTGGTCTTCGACTACCCGAACGCACAGATCGTCGCCGAGTACATCGGTTCGCAGCTCACCGGCACCGCGGCGGCCGAAAAGCCGGTGATCGGCCGGGTGCGCACGGGCGACGACCCGATCGCGGTGGTGGCGATGAGCTGCCGCTACCCCGGTGGCGTCGCCTCGCCCGAAGACCTCTGGGACCTGGTCACTTCCGGCACCGACACGACCGGCGAGATGCCAACGGATCGTGGCTGGGATATCGAAGGCATCTACGATCCCGAGCCTGGCAAGGCGGGCAAGACCTATACCCGGCAGGGTGGATTCCTATATTCCGCAGCCGATTTCGACGCGGACTTCTTCGGGATCAGTCCCAACGAAGCCACGATGATGGATCCGCAGCAGCGATTGCTGCTGGAGATCTCGTGGGAGGCGCTGGAGCGGGCCGGTGTGGATCCGGCGGTGCTGCGCGGCAGTTCGACCGGTGTCTTCACCGGCCTGATGTACCACGACTACGCCCAGCGCACCGGCACCGGCAGCGGCGCGGCGGGCAGCTTGGTTTCGGGCCGGGTGTCCTACGTGTTCGGTCTGGAAGGACCGTCGGTCACCGTGGACACCGCGTGCTCGTCCTCGCTGGTCGCCCTGCATCTCGCCGCGCAGTCGCTGCGGTCCGGTGAGTGCGATCTGGCACTGGCCGGTGGCGTGGCGGTGATGGGAACACCGGACATGTTCCTCGAGTTCGGCAGGCAGCGGGGCTTGTCGCCGGACGGTCGGTGTAAATCGTTCTCCGACAGCGCAGATGGCGTCGGCTGGTCCGAGGGCGCCGGTGTGCTGGTGTTGGAGCGGTTGTCCGATGCCCGTCGCAACGGTCACGAAGTGCTCGCGGTGATCGCTGGTTCGGCGGTGAATCAGGATGGCGCGTCGAATGGTTTCTCCGCCCCGAACGGTCCGTCGCAGCGGCGGGTGATCCGGCAGGCGTTGGCCAACGCCGGTGTATCGCCGGTCGAGGTCGACGTGGTGGAGGCGCACGGCACCGGCACGACATTGGGTGATCCGATCGAAGCGCAGGCGCTGATTGCCACGTATGGCCAGGAGCGCCCTGCGGATCGGCCGTTGTGGTTGGGGTCGTTGAAGTCCAACATCGGTCATGCCCAAGCGGCGGCGGGCGTCGGTGGCGTGATCAAGATGGTCATGGCGATGCGCCACGGCATGCTGCCGAAGACGCTGCACGCAGATCGGCCGAGCACCAACGTGGATTGGTCCGAGGGGCATGTCCGGTTGTTGACCGAACCGGTGGCGTGGCCGGAGGTGGATCGGCCGCGTCGCGCGGGTGTCTCCTCGTTCGGTATCAGCGGCACGAATGCCCACCTGATCGTGGAGCAGGCCCCGGTGACCGCGCCCGTGGTGGCTCCGGCTCTGGAGCCGGCCTCGGCACCGGCCGCACGGCCGTGGGTGATCTCTGCCCGTAGCGCCGAGGCTCTCGCCGCTCAGGCTGCCCGCCTGGCATCGCGGGTGGGCGAACACGATCCGGTCGACGTCGGGTTCTCCCTGGCGTCCACCCGTGCGGTGTTCGAGCACCGTGCGGTCGTCGTGGCCGACGACCGTGACGGTCTGCTCGCGGGCGTCCGGGCGCTGGCCGCCGGTACGCAGGCACCCGGTGTGGTCACCGGTCGTGCCGCGGCGGGGTCGACAGGTTTCGTCTTCTCGGGTCAGGGTGCGCAGTGGGCCGGTATGGCTGACGGGCTGCGGGCCGCCTATCCGGTGTTCGCCGAACACTTCGATGCGATCGTCGCCGAGCTGGATCCGCTGCTGGAACAGTCGGTCCGGCTGGATGTGGCATTGGCGAGCGGTGAGCTTGTCGATCGGACGGTGTTCGCGCAGGCGGGGTTGTTCGCGTTCGAGGTGGCGTTGTTCCGGCTGCTCGAATCATGGGGCGTGCGTGCGGATGTGGTGGCTGGTCATTCGATCGGTGAGGTCGCTGCCGCGCATGTGGCCGGTGTGATGTCGCTGGCGGACGCGTGTGTCTTGGTGGCTGCGCGTGGCCGGTTGATGCAAGCGCTGCCGACGGGTGGTGCGATGGTGGCTGTCGGTGCTTCGGAGGTCGATGTGCTGGCGTTGTTGGTCGATGTCGATGGGGTGTCGGTCGCCGCGTTGAATGGTCATTCGTCGGTGGTACTTTCCGGTGTCGAGGACGCGGTCCTGGCTGTTGTCGATAGGTGTATCGAACGTGGTTGGCGTACGCATCGTTTGCGGGTGTCGCATGCTTTCCATTCGGCTCTGATGGAGCCGATGTTGTCCGCATTCGCCACGGCGATAGAGGGATTGGCGTTCGCTCGGCCGGCCATGGCGTTGGTGTCTACGGTGACCGGCGCCCGTGTCACCGACGAGATGTCGGACCCGTCGTACTGGGTCGGCCAGGTCCGCGACACGGTGCGCTTCGCCGACGCGGTCCGCACGGCGAGCGATATGGGTGTGTCCCGGTTCGCCGAGGTCGGGCCCGATGCGGTGCTGACCCCGATGATCGCCCAGACTCTCGACACCGCGACCGCCATCGCTCTGACCAAACGCAACGACGACCCCACGACCCTGCTGACGGGCCTGGCCGCGTTGTTCGTGGCCGGTACCGAGATCGATTGGGCTGGTTTCTATGCCGGTAGCGGTGGTCGGCGAGTGGACTTGCCCACGTACGCCTTCCAGCGGCGCCGCTATTGGGTCGCGGAAGGTTTCGCCGGTGGCGGTGACGCTCGAGCGATGGGTCTGGCGGCGACCGGACATCCCCTGGTTTCGGCGGTGATATCGCAACCGGACACCGACGCGGTAACCCTCACTGGCCGCCTGTCGGTGCAGACACACCCGTGGCTGGTCGACCACAGGGTGCTGGACACCGTGTTGTTCCCCGGCACAGGTCTCGTCGAACTCACCTTGCACGCCGCGGAACAGGTCGGCTGCTCGACCCTGGACGAGCTGGTCCTACATGCCCCGCTGGTGTTGACTGAGTCCGACGGTGTCGCGCTGCGCATCGTGGTCGGCGACCAAGACCCGATGGGCCGTCGGGCTGTGCGGATCTTCTCCTGTCCTGACGATGTCGCTTTCGCTTCGTCGTCGTGGACGTTGAACGCTGAAGGTGTGCTCGCGCAAGGCGAGACGTTGGCCGATTTCGACCTCGCCTCGTGGCCGCCGGTCGGCGCGCAGCCGTTGCCCATCGACGGCGCCTACGACGAGCTGCTCGATGTCGGGTACGGGTACGGCCCGTTCTTCCAGGGTCTGCGGGCGGCGTGGCAGCGTGGCGATGAGTTGTTCGCCGAAGTCGCTCTGCCGGACTCGCGGGATGCCGAGGGCTTCGGGATCCATCCCGCGCTGTTCGACTCCGCCTTGCACACGCTACTCATTGCCGAGCCCAAGGCCGCGGCGGGCAGGCTCGCGCTGCCGTTCGAGTGGTCCGGCGTCACCGTGTATGCGGCTGGGGCCAACGCGCTGCGCGTTCGGCTCATCCGCGTCGGTGAGCACGGCGCCGCGCTCGATCTGGCGGATCAGTCGGGTGCTCCGGTCGCCACGGTGCGGAATCTGGCTTCCAGGCCCACCGATCCCGCACAGCTCACGGCAGGCGCGTCCACCGTCGGCAATGCGTTGTTCCAGGTCGATTGGACACCGATCACCGTGTCCGAGGTCCAGATCAGCGCAGTACCGTGGGCGGATCTCGGTGACGAGATCCCAGCGGTGGCGGTGCTGGACTGCCACGCGGGCAACGACCCCGCCGCCGTCCGAACCGCGACACACGAGGCGCTGGGGGCTATCCAGTCCTGGATAGCCGATCAGCGATTCGGCGAATCGGTGCTGGTCGTTCGGACCGGTGGAGCGGTATCGACTGCCGGAGAAGACATCACGAACCTGGCCGGCGCCGCTGTGGGTGGTCTCGTTCGTTCCGCGCAGGCGGAAAGTCCCGGCCGGATCGTGTTCATCGACACGGATTCCGACATCGACGGGCTGCTCGGCGGGATTCTGGCCGCGGGGGAGCCGAACGTCGCCGTGCGCGCTGGGCAAGTACATGCCGCGCGGTTGGTCCGAATTGGTTCCGCCGCAGTGCGTTCGGTGCCGGCTCCATCCTTCGATCCAGATGACACCGTGCTGATCACCGGTGCGGGCGGTCTTCTCGGTCGGTTGTTCGCCCGGCACCTGGTCGCCACCCAGGGTGTCCGTCACCTGCTGCTGCTCAGCCGCCGCGGTGAATCCGCTCCAGGTGCCGCCGAGTTGCGGGCGGAACTGGAGGGTTCGGGGGCCGAGGTCGAGTTCGTCGCTTGCGATGTCGCCGATCGCCATGCGCTCGCCGAAGCACTTGCCAAAGTGCGTACGGACCAACCGCTTTCTGGTGTGTTCCACATGGCTGGTGTCATCGACGACGGCGCCATCGGTTCTCTCACCCCGGACCGGATGGACACGGTGTTGGGGCCAAAGGCCGATGCCGCACTGCACCTGCACGAGCTGACCCGCGAGCTTCCGCTGAAGGCGTTCGTGTTGTTCAGCTCGGCGGCGGGTGCGTTCGGTAACGCCGGACAGGGAAACTACGCGGCTGCCAACGCCTGTTTGGACGCGCTCGCGGCGCATCGCAGGGCGTCGGGCAGCCGCGGGCAATCCCTTGCCTGGGGTCTGTGGGACGGCGGTATGGCCGGGGAACTCAGTGATATCGACCGCCACCGCATGTCTCGCTCGGGCATGCTGCCCCTGTCCGAAGAGCAAGGCCTCGCGCTCTTCGACGCCGCGGCGCAGATCGACACACCGGCCCCGATTCTCGCCCGCTTGGACCTGAACGCCATGCGCAGCGCGGGATTCGCGCCCGCCCTGTTGGCAGGTCTCAGCTCGCATCGCAGGAAGGCAGCCGCGAGTGCGGCCTCGGATCTGCGCGCTCGTCTGGCCGAGACTCCGGACAGCGAACGTCTCGGTGTGCTCGTCGAGATCGTTCGCGGTCAGGTGGCGGCGGTGCTGGGGCATCGGAATGCGAATGCGATTCTGGCGGACAGGGCTTTCACCGAATTGGGCTTCGATTCGGTCACCGCTGTCGAATTCCGCAACGCCCTCGAGTCCGCGACAGGTCTGCGGATGGCCGCGACTCTGGTGTTCGACTATCCGTCACCGGAGGCTTTGGCCAAATATCTGGCAGACGAGTTCACCGACCACCGTGACTCCGGCCGGTCGGCGGATCTGTCGGAAAACGATATTCGCAGGGCCCTGCAAACGATCCCCGTCGCCCGTCTCCGCGACGCGGGCCTGCTGGACGCACTCATGCGGCTCGCACATGGACAGGGAAGTCACAGCGAGATCGAGCAGAGCGGCACGGACGAATCGATCGACGAGCTCGATATCGATGACTTGATCGACATGGCTTACAACAACTCATCAGAGGACTGACGGCGATGTGCGCGGCACGGGCGGACGAACCCGTGCCGTGACCACCCGTAAATACTTTGGAATTCCGCCTTGTAGACGTTATTTCGCCGACGAGTCGCGGTGACCGTAAGAAGACCTGGAGCAATAGTGACGAAGCCCGACGACAATACTCAGAAGCTCGCTCAGGCGTTACGCGTCTCACTCAAGGAGACGGAGAGGTTGCGTGCCCGCAACCGCAAGCTCGACGCAGCCCTTCGCGAACCTATTGCGATCGTGGGTATGGCATGTCGTTATCCGGGTGGTGTCGGCTCTCCCGAGGACCTCTGGCAGTTGGTCTCGGAGGGGACCGACGCGACGTCGGAGCTTCCCGAAAATCGAGGCTGGTATACCGAACGTCTCTACGATCAGACCGGCGAAAAACCGAACAGCACCTATACCCGTGAGGGTGGATTCCTGCATTCTGCCGGCGAATTCGATCCGGCGTTCTTCAATATCAGTCCCAGTGAAGCCGCGCTGATGGATCCGCAGCAGTTCCTGCTGCTGGAAACCTCTTGGGAGGCGTTCGAGCGGGCCGGCGTCGACCCCGGCTCGCTGAAGGGAAGCCGGACCGGTGTGTGGGTCGGCATGATGTATCACGACTATCCGGCCAATGCGAATTCGGGATCTATCGCGTCCGGTCGGGTCTCGTACGTGTTCGGCCTGGAGGGGCCGTCGGTCACCGTTGACACAGCGTGTTCGTCGTCATTGGTGGCAATGCACTCGGCTGCGGCGTCGTTGCGGTCCGGAGAGTGCGATCTGGCGTTGGCCGGTGGCGTGGCGGTGATGGCCACCCCAGAGACCTTCGTAGAGTTCAGCCGCCAGCGCGGGCTTGCCCCGGATGGGCGGTGCAAGTCCTTCGCCGATGCCGCCGATGGGGTGGGCTGGTCCGAAGGTGTTGGCGTACTGGTGCTGGAGAGGTTGTCCGACGCGCAACGCAAAGGTCATCAGGTGCTTGCGGTGATCGCTGGTTCCGCAGTGAATCAAGATGGTGCGTCGAATGGTTTGACCGCCCCGAACGGTCCGTCGCAGCGTCGGGTGATTCGGGCGGCGTTGGCGAACGCCGGGGTGTCGCCGGTCGATGTCGATGTGGTGGAAGCCCACGGCACCGGCACGACGTTGGGTGATCCGATCGAAGCCCAAGCCCTGCTCGCCACGTACGGCCAAGACCGTGACGCCGATCGTCCCCTGTGGCTCGGGTCGTTGAAATCCAACATCGGTCACGCTCAAGCCGCCGCGGGGGTCGGCGGTGTGATCAAGATGGTCATGGCGATGCACCACGGTGTGTTGCCGAAGACGCTGCACGTCGATCAGCCCAGCACCAAAGTCGATTGGTCCGAGGGGCATGTGCGGTTGTTGACCGAGCCGGTGCCGTGGCCGGCGTCGGATCGCCCGCGTCGTGCCGGTGTGTCGTCGTTCGGCATCAGTGGTACCAACGCGCACGTCATCGTGGAGCAGGCCCCGGTGGCCGAGCCGGTGGCGGAGCAGGCTTCGGTGCCGGTGGCGAAAACTGTCCCGATCGGCGGATTGCTGCCGTGGGTCGTTTCGGCGCGCAGTAGTGAGGCTCTTGCGGGTCAGGCTGCCCGCCTGGCGTCTCATATCGGTGATCACGACCCGGATCCGGTGGATGCCGGTTTCTCCTTGGCATCCACGCGCGCTGTTTTCGAACACCGCGCCGTTGTCGTGGCCGATGACCGTGATGGTCTGCTGGCGGGAGTGCGGGCGCTGGGCCGCGGTGAAACGACTCCCGGCGTGGTGACCGGCCGCGTGGTGCCGGGTTCGACGGGTGTGGTGTTCTCCGGTCAGGGTGCGCAGTGGGCGGGTATGGCCGTCGAGCTGCGCGGCGCGTATCCGGTGTTCGCGGAGGTTTTCGATGCCATCCTGGTTCAATTGGATCGCGCGCTGGGACAGTCGGTTTCGCTGAGCGAGGCTTTGTCGAGCGAGGACATGGTCGATCGGACCGTGTTCGCGCAGGCGGGATTGTTCGCGTTCGAGGTGGCGTTGTTCCGGCTGCTCGAATCGTGGGGTGTCCGCGCGGATGTGGTGGCCGGTCACTCGATCGGTGAGATCGCCGCCGCGCATGTGGCCGGGGTGTTGTCGCTTGAGGACGCGTGTGTGCTCGTGGCGGCGCGTGGCCGGTTGATGCAGGCGTTGCCTGCTGGTGGGGCGATGGTGGCGGTTGGTGCGTCCGAGGCCGACGTGTCGCCGTTGCTGGCTGGTGAGGTGTCGATCGCGGCGGTGAATGGTCCGGCTTCGGTGGTGCTCTCCGGTGTCGAGGAATCGGTCCTGGCTGTTGTCGAGGTCTGCGCCGAGCGTGGGTGGCGGACGCGTCGGTTGCGGGTCTCGCATGCCTTCCATTCGGCGCTGATGAAACCCATGCTTGCCGAATTCGCCTCGGCGATCGAGGGTTTGACGTTTGCCCGGCCGAACATGCCGTTGGTGTCGACGGTGACCAGTGTGCGGGTGACCGATGAGATGTCGGATCCCTCGTATTGGGTGCGCCAGGTCCGGGACACCGTGCGATTCGCTGATGCGGTCACCGCGATGGCTGGTATGGGTGTGTCCAGATTCGCAGAGGTCGGCCCCGATGCGGTCTTGACCCCGATGGTCGCCCAGACTCTCGATGACGGGTCTGCCGCGGTGGTGGCTCTGGCGCGTCGGGACCACACCGACCCGTCCACGGTGTTGGATGGGGTGGCCGGATTGTTCGTTTCCGGCGCCGAGGTGGACTGGACCGGTTTCTACGCCGGTTGCGGGGCCGAGCGAATCGATCTGCCCACCTACGCGTTCCAGCACGAGCGTTTCTGGCTCGATGCCAAGCAGGTGTTGGCGCAGTCGTGGCTGGGTGCCGAGCTCGGCGGGATCAGCTCGGCCGGGCTGGATGTGGTGGATCACCCGCTGCTCGGTGCTGTTGTGCCGCAGCCGGATTCGGGAGGCATGAGCTTCACCGGCCGGTGGTCGGCGGACTCGGTGGAGTGGCTGGCCGACCACAGTGTGCTCGGAACCGTGTTGCTGCCGGGAACCGGGTTCGTCGAGCTGGCGGGCTACGTCGGCGGTGTCCTCGGCTGCGCCGTAGTGGACGAGCTCGTTCTGCACAGCCCGTTGACGTTGCCGAGTGAGGGCAGTGTCACGGTGCAGGTTGTGGTTGCCGCCGCCGATGAGGCCGGTCGTCGACGGCTCAGTGTCCATTCTCGGCAAGAGGGTCCGTGGTCGCTGCACGCCGAAGGCATGCTCGCTCCGGGGCAGGTGGCGGCTGATTTCGACCTCACCGCATGGCCTCCCAGCGGCGCGCAGCCGATGCCCATCGATGGTGCGTACGACGAGTTGCTGGATGCTGGGTACGGGTACGGCCCGTTCTTTCAGGGCTTGCGGGCGGCGTGGCGGCGCGGTGACGAGTTGTTCGCCGAGGTCGCGCTGCCGGATCCGCGGGAAGCCGAGGGTTTCGGCATTCATCCGGCGCTGTTCGATTCGGCGTTGCATGTCGCGATAGTTCATGGCCTGCGCGGTGGTGGCGAGGGAACCCCCGCGCTGCCTTTCAGTTGGAACCGCGTGGTGGTGCACTCGGCCGGTGCTGCCTCGGTGCGGGTTCGTGTCGTGCTTCATGGCGATCGGTTCGCCGTGCAGATGGCCGACGAGCACGGCTACCCGGTGTTGTCGGTGGGCGCTTTGGTGTCTCGGCCGGTGTCGGCTGATCGCTTGGTCGTCGACCGGGTCTCGGATGCTCTTTTCGGCGTGGAATGGATTACAGTTCCGCCACTGCCGTCGGGGGCCGTCGAGCCTGGCCGTGTGACGGTACTCGGTTCCGGCCCGAGTTCCGGTGCGGGACGGCGTTATCTCGATCTCGCGGCGTTGATCGCCGACCTGGATTCGACTCCCGATTTTGTCGTTCCCGACCTCGTGCTGCTCGAGTGCCCGCACCACGAGGGTCCGCCGACAGCGACGGCACGGCAAGTCGTGACCGGTGTTCTCGGCACCGTTCAGGCCTTCCTGGCCGAAACCCGTTTCGCCGGTAGTCGATTGGTTGTGCTGACAAGGCGCGCGGTGGCCGTCGAGGGTTCGGAGCAAGTGGATCTGGGGCAGGCGCCGGTGTGGGGGCTGCTGCGTGCCGCGCAGGCGGAGCACCCGGGTCGATTCCAGCTTCTCGATCTTGCTCAGGACGGCGTGGACCAGGACCGTGACCCGGTCTTCGTCGCGACCGTCGCAGCGGCTGCCGCGACGGAACCGGAGGCCGCACTACGCGGCACGACCCTGCTCGTGCCGCGATTGACCCGCCACGCACCCGGCGCGATCGCCCAGCCGACCCAGCCGGGCACCGTGCTGGTGACCGGCGGCACCGGTGGCCTCGGTGCGGTGATCGCTCGGCATCTGGTGACCGAACACGGTGTGCGCCAACTGCTTCTGACATCCCGGCGAGGCCCGGATGCTCCCGGTGCCACTGAGCTGCGTGCGGAGCTGATCGAGCTCGGCGCCGAGGTCACCGTTGCCGCGTGCGACGTCTCCGATCGGGATGCGCTGGCGGCGCTGCTGGACAGCATCCCGGCCGAGCATCCGCTCACGGGTGTGGTGCACGCGGCCGGAACCGCCGACAACGGCCTGATCGAGTCGCTGACGCCGGACCGGATCGACCATGTCTTCCGGCCCAAGCTCGACGCGGCATGGCATCTGCACGAACTCACCCGCCCGCACTCGCTTTCGCTGTTCGTGCTGCTGTCGTCGGCGGGTGGGCTCGTCCTCGCCGCCGGTCAAGCGAACTACGCCGCGGCGAACGTCTTCCTGGATGCTCTCGCCGCTCATCGTCGCACGCTGGGATTGCCCGCGACCTCGGTGGACTACGGGTTGTGGGTGCAATCGACCGGCCTCGGCGCCGAGTTGTCCGAGGACGACTTCGATCGGATGCGCAGGCAGGGCTTCCCGCCGCTGACCGAGGCCGAGGGCCTGGCATTGTTCGATGCCGCGATAGCCACCGATACCGCCCAGCTGGTGGCGCTGCGCGTCGACCCGGCCGTGCTTCGAACCAGGGGCGAGCAGATCCCCGCTCTGGTCCGCACGCTCGCACCGGTCACCGTGCGCCGCCACAACCGAACGCCAGCGGATCAGGCCTTCGCGCACAAGCTGGCCGGTCTCTCCGATACCGACCGCAAGAGCGCTCTGCTCGGCCTCGTCCGATCGGTGGCTTCCGAGGTCCTCGGTCATGCCTCTGTCGAGGCTGTCGAACCTCAGCAAGCGTTCCAGCAGCTCGGGTTCGACTCCTTGCGCGCCATCGAGTTCCGCAACAAGCTCAACGTCGCGACCGGTCTGCAACTACCTGCCACGCTCATCTTCGATCAGCCCAATCCGCAGATCGTCGCCGAGTTCATCGATTCCCAACTCACCGGTACGAACCAGGACATCGAGGTCACCGCCAGCAGAGCTGGTGCGGACGAGCCGATTGCCGTGGTGGCGATGAGTTGCCGCTACCCCGGCGGTGTCGCCTCGCCGGAAGATCTGTGGCGGGTGGTCGCTTCGGGCATTGATACCACGGGTGAGTTGCCGGTGGATCGCGGCTGGGATATCGAAGGCATCTACGATCCCGAACCAGGTAAGGCGGGGCGGACCTACACCCGCCAAGGTGGATTCCTCTACTCCGCAGCGGAATTCGACGCGGACTTCTTCGGAATCAGCCCCAACGAAGCCACGATGATGGATCCCCAGCAGCGGTTGCTGTTGGAGGTCTCGTGGGAGGCGCTGGAACGCGCCGGTATGAATCCTGCGGTACTGCGCGGTAGTCCGACCGGGGTTTTCACCGGCGTGATGTACCACGACTACGCCCAGTCAACCGGGACCGGCAGCAGCACGGCCGGCAGTTTGGTCTCCGGTCGCATCGCTTACACCCTGGGGTTGGAAGGCCCGGCCGTGTCGGTGGATACGGCGTGTTCGTCATCGTTGGTGGCATTGCATCTGGCCGCGCAGTCGCTGCGGTCGGGGGAATGTGATCTGGCGTTGGCCGGTGGTGTCGCGGTGATGTCCACTCCGGACATGTTCCTCGAGTTCAGTCGGCAGCGGGGGTTGGCGCCGGATGGGCGGTGTAAGTCGTTCGCCGACGCGGCCGATGGGGTGGGCTGGTCCGAAGGCGCCGGTGTTCTGGTGTTGGAGCGGTTGTCCGATGCTCGCCGCAATGGGCATGAAGTTCTCGCGGTGATCGCCGGTTCGGCGGTGAATCAGGATGGTGCGTCGAATGGTCTGACGGCGCCCAACGGTCCGGCACAGCGGCGGGTCATTCGCCAAGCACTTGCGAACGCCGGTATCTCGCCGGTCGAGGTCGATGTGGTCGAAGCGCATGGCACCGGTACGACTTTGGGTGATCCGATCGAAGCGCAGGCGTTGCTGGCGACCTATGGGCAGGACCGTGACCAGGATCGTCCGCTGTGGTTGGGGTCGTTGAAGTCCAATATCGGTCATGCTCAGGCGGCGGCTGGGGTGGGTGGTGTGATCAAGATGGTGATGGCGATGCGGCACGGTGTGTTGCCGCGGACGCTGCATGTGGATCAGCCCAGCACCAAGGTCGATTGGAGCGAGGGTCATATCCGGTTGTTGACCGAGGCGGTGGCGTGGCCGGGGGTGGATCGGCCGCGTCGTGCCGGTGTGTCCTCGTTCGGTCTCAGCGGCACCAACGCTCACCTCATCGTCGAACAGGCTCCGGCAGCTGATCCGGCTCCCGTGCCGGTGGCCAAGACCGGCCCGGCCGGTGGAGTGCTGCCATGGGTGGTCTCGGCGCGTACCGGCGAGGCGCTTGCCGAGCAGGCCAGGCGCCTGGCGTCGCATGTCGACGATCACGACTCGATCGACATCGGCTTCTCTCTCGTGACTTCGAGAGTGTTGTTCGAGCATCGGGCAGTGGTGCTGGCACCCGACGGCGATGGCCTGAAGGCCGGTACACAGGCGTTGGGTCGCGGCGAGACGGTTCCGGGTGTGGTGTCCGGTCGTGTGGTGCCGGGGTCGACGGGTGTGGTGTTCTCGGGTCAGGGTGCTCAGTGGGCCGGTATGGCGGCCGGGCTGCGGAGCGTCTATCCGGTGTTCGCCGAGCACTTCGATGCGATCGTTGCCGAGCTGGAACCGATTTTGGCACAGCCTGTTTCGCTTGGTACCGCGTTGGCGGACGGTGAGCTTGTCGATCGGACGGTGTTCGCGCAGGCGGGATTGTTCGCGTTCGAGGTGGCGTTGTTCCGGCTGCTCGAATCGTGGGGTGTTCGTGCGGATGTGGTGGCTGGTCATTCGATTGGTGAGGTCGCTGCCGCGCATGTGGCTGGTGTGTTGTCGCTGGCGGACGCGTGTGTGTTGGTGGCGGCGCGTGGTCGTTTGATGCAGGTGTTGCCTGCTGGTGGGGCGATGGTGGCGGTTGGTGCGTCCGAGGCCGATGTGCTGCCGTTGCTGGTCGATGTCGATGGGGTGTCGATCGCGGCGGTGAATGGTCCGTCGTCGGTAGTGCTGTCGGGTGTCGAGGACGCGGTCGTGGCTGTGGTCGATAGGTGCGTCGAGCGTGGCTGGCGGACGCATCGGTTGCGGGTCTCGCATGCCTTCCATTCGGCGTCGATGGAACCCATGCTTACCGAATTCGCCTCGGCGATCGAGGGTTTGACGTTTGCCCGGCCGAACATGCCGTTGGTGTCGACAGTGACCGGCGCCCGGGTCGTCGATGAGATGTCGGATCCGGCGTATTGGGTGGGTCAGGTCAGGGATACTGTCCGGTTCGCTGATGCGGTTGTCGCGATGTCTGGTATGGGTGTGTCCCGGTTCGCCGAGGTCGGGCCGGATGCGGTGCTGACCCCGATGATCGCCCAGACCCTCGATGACGAGCAGGTGAGCTCGGCTACTTCGGCTTCTACTGTGGTGGCCTTGGCGCGTCGAGACCATGCCGACCCGTCCACGGTGTTGGGCGGGTTGGCCGGATTGTTCGTTTCCGGCGCCGAGGTGGAGTGGGCCGGTTTCTACACCGGTACCGGCGCCAAGCGAATCGACTTGCCTACCTACGCTTTCCAGCGTCGGCGCTATTGGATGCCCGAGGGGTCCGCCGGTAGTGGTGACGCTCGATCGATGGGTCTGGTGGCCACCGGACATCCCTTGGTCTCCGCGGTGGTGTCGCAACCGGATTCCGACGTGGTCGCCGTGAGTGGCAGGTTGTCGCTGCGGACCCACCCCTGGCTGGCCGATCACAGGATCGTGGACACCGTGCTCTTCCCTGGTACGGGCTTGGTCGAACTCGCCTTGCACGCCGCGGAGCGAGTGGGCTGTTCCAGCCTGGACGAACTGATTCTGCGGGCTCCGCTGGCGTTGCCGGAGTCGGCGGGCGTCGCGGTGCGTGTCGTAGTCGGTGGTGAGGACAGCGCGGGGCGTCGCGGAGTGCGGATCTTCTCGCGCCCTGATGACGACATCGACTCGGCGTCATCATGGGCGTTGAACGCCGAAGGCGTGCTCGCACCAGGAGCTGGCGGCTCGTCGGTGGATCTGGTGCAGTGGCCGCCCGCCGGTGCGGTCGCGGTCGATATCGATGGGGCTTACGACTCTCTCGATGCGCAGGGCTACCACTACGGTCCGGTTTTCCAGGCACTGCGGTCGGTCTGGCGGGGATCCGACGGGCTCTACGCCGAGATCGAATTGCCTGAGCAGGCCCGGCCCGAAGCGGAGCGTTTCGGCATGCATCCGGCGTTGCTGGATGCGGCGCTGCACGCATTGCGTTTCGCCGATGACACCTCGGCGGACGGAACCGGTTTGGCGTTGCCGTTCGAGTGGTCCGGTGTCACGGTGCACGCGGCTGGGGCCGATGCGTTGCGTGTTCGGCTCACTCGTGTCGGTGCGCATGGGGTTGCTCTGGATCTCGCGGACTCGACCGGTGCCGCGGTGGCGACGGTGCGGCAGTTGGCTTCCCGGCCGATCGATCCCGCGCAGCTCACCATCGGTACACCCATTGCTCGCACCGCTGTGTTCGATGTCGGCTGGACACCGATTGCGGTGTCCGAGGCTGAAGTCGCCGCGGTCGCATGGGCGGATCTCGGTGACGAGGTTCCGGCCGTGGTGGTGCTGGACTGCCCGGCGGGTAATGATCCCGCCGCCGTTCGTGCCGCGACCCATCATGTGCTGCAGGCACTTCAGCCCTGGATTGCTGATCGTCGATTCGGCGAGTCGGTGCTGGTGGTCCGGACCAGTGGTGCGGTATCCGTTGCCGGAGAGAATATTACGAACTTGGCGGGCGCCGCTGTTGGCGGTCTGGTGCGTTCTGCCCAGGCGGAGAACCCTGGCCGGATCGTATTGGTCGACACCGATTCCCGAGATGCCGATTCCGAACTCGGTGCGCTGCTGGGTGGGATTCTGGCGGCGGAGGAACCGCAGGTGGCCGTGCGCGGCGGGCAGGTATACAGAGCGCGACTCGCCCGAGTCGTCGCCACTGCCGCGACCGCTCCGGCGACCGACTCCTTCGACCCCGACGACACAGTTCTGATCACCGGTGCCAGCGGTTACCTCGGTGGGTTGTTCGCGCGCCACCTGGTCGACGCACATGGCGTGCGCCGACTTCTGCTGTTGAGCCGGCGCGGTGAGTCTGCTTCCGGAACCGCCGAGCTACGCGCGGAGTTGCAGCGTCTCGGCGCCGAGGCCGAATTCGTCGCCTGCGATATCGCCGACCGCGGCGCGCTCGCCGCGGTGCTGGCGGGCGTGCCTGCCGGTCATCCGCTCACGGGCGTGTTCCACATGGCTGGTGTGCTCGATGATCGTCCCATCGCTTCTCTGACGCCGGATCGGTTGGACGCGGTGTTGAGGCCCAAGGTCGATGCCGCCCTGCATCTGCACGAGCTGACCGCGGATCTGCCGTTGAAGGCGTTCGTGCTGTTCAGCTCGGTGGCCGGCGCGTTCGGCAATGCAGGTCAAGGCAACTATGCCGCGGCCAACGCCTGCCTGGACGCCCTGGCGGCACACCGCAGGGCAACCGGGCGCAGGGGCAAGTCTTTCGCCTGGGGGCTCTGGAGCACGGACGGGGGGATGGCCGCAGAGCTCAGCGACGTCGACCGGCACCGCATGTCTCGTTCGGGCATGCTGCCGTTGTCGGAGGAACAGGGCCTCGCGCTGTTCGATGCCGCGACAGGAATGGACAACGCCGCCCTCGTCCTGGCCCGCTTCGACCTGGATGCCATGCGCAGCGCGGGATTCACCGCGCCCGCCCTGTTTTCCGCGCTGGTTCCGCATCGCCGGATGGCGGCTTCGGTCGCGTCCACGGCACTTCGCGCCCGTCTGGCGAACACTCCCGACAGTGAACGTTTCGGTGTACTCGTCGAGATCGTCCGCGGTCAGGTCGCGGCGATTCTGGGACACCAGAACGCGAACGCGATTGCGGCCGACAAAGCCTTCGGTGAGCTGGGTTTCGACTCGCTCACCGCTGTCGAGTTCCGCAACGCCCTCAAAACCGTGACAGACCTGCACCTACCCGCGACCCTGGTATTCGATTACCCGACACCACAGGCTTTGGCCGAATATCTGGCCGACGAGCTCACCGGCACGGGGCGGGATGTCGAGGTCACCGCCAGCAGAGCTGTCGACGACGACCCGATTGCCGTGGTGGCGATGGCTTGTCGTTATCCCGGTGGTGTCGCCTCGCCGGAAGATCTGTGGCGGGTGGTCGCTTCGGGAGTCGATGCCACCGGTGAGTTGCCGGTGGATCGTGGCTGGGATATCGAAGGCATCTACGATCCCGAACCTGGCAAGGCTGGTAAGACCTACACACGTCAGGGTGGATTCCTGTATTCGGCGGCGGATTTCGATGCGGATTTCTTCGGGATCAGTCCCAACGAGGCCGTGAACATGGATCCGCAGCAGCGGTTGCTGCTGGAGACCTCGTGGGAGGCGTTGGAACGCGCTGGTGTGGATCCGGCTGCGCTGCGCGGCAGTTCGACCGGGGTCTTCACCGGCATGATGTACCACGACTACGCCCAGGGAACCGGCAACAGCGCTGCCGGGAGTTTGGTGTCCGGGCGAGTGTCGTATGTGTTCGGTCTGGAAGGGCCGTCGGTCACCGTGGACACCGCGTGTTCGTCATCGCTGGTGGCAATGCATCTGGCCGCGCAGTCGCTGCGGTCGGGGGAATGTGATCTGGCGTTGGCCGGTGGTGTCGCGGTGATGGCGACACCGGAGATCTTCGTGGAGTTCAGTCGGCAGCGGGGGTTGGCGCCGGATGGGCGGTGTAAGTCGTTCGCCGACGCGGCCGATGGGGTGGGCTGGTCCGAAGGCGCCGGTGTTCTGGTGTTGGAGCGGTTGTCCGATGCTCGCCGCAATGGTCATCCGGTGTTGGCGGTGATCGCTGGTTCGGCGGTGAATCAGGATGGTGCGTCGAATGGGTTGACCGCGCCGAACGGTCCGTCGCAGCGGCGGGTGATCCGGCAAGCCTTGGCGAATGCGGGGGTGTCGCCGGCCGAGGTGGATGTGGTCGAAGCGCACGGCACCGGCACCACCCTCGGGGACCCGATCGAAGCGCAAGCGCTGCTGGCCACCTATGGGCAGGACCGTGCTGTAGATCGTCCGCTGTGGTTGGGGTCGTTGAAGTCCAACATCGGTCATGCTCAGGCCGCCGCCGGTGTGGGTGGTGTGATCAAAATGGTCATGGCGATGCGGCACGGTGTATTGCCGCGGACGCTGCACGTGGATCAGCCAAGCACCAAGGTCGATTGGTCCGAGGGGCATATCCGGTTGCTGACCGAACAGGTGGCGTGGCCGGAGACAGATCGGCCGCGTCGGGCCGGTGTGTCCTCGTTCGGGATCAGCGGCACGAATGCTCACGTCGTCATCGAGCAGGCCCCGGCTGTGCAACCAGAGCCGGTGACCAAGACTGTCCCGGCCGGTGGTGGGCTGCCGTGGGTGGTTTCCGTGCGTAGCGGTGCGGCTCTTGCCGGGCAGGCTGCCCGGCTGGCATCGCATGTCGTCGATCACGACCTGGATCCGGTGGACGTCGGTTTCTCGATGGCGTCCACCCGTGCTGTGTTCGAGCATCGCGCGGTTGTCGTCGCCGATGACCGCGATGGTCTGCTCGAAGGTATGCGGGCCTTGGCCGCCGGTGCCCAGGCGCCGGGTGTGGTGACCGGCCGTGTGGTGCCGGGTTCGACGGGTGTGGTGTTTTCTGGTCAGGGTGCGCAGTGGGCGGGCATGGCCGCCGGGCTGCGTGCGGCGTATCCGTTGTTCGCCGAGCATTTCGACGGGATCGTGTCTCGACTGGATCCGCTGCTGGGGCAGTCGGTTTCGTTGGACGCCGCGCTGGCGTCCGATGATCTGGTCGACCGGACGGTGTTCGCGCAGGCAGGGTTGTTCGCCTTCGAGGTGGCCTTGTTCCGCCTGCTCGAATCGTGGGGCGTTCGCGCGGATATGGTGGCCGGTCACTCGATCGGAGAGATTGCCGCCGCGCATGTCGCGGGTGTGATGTCGCTGGCGGATGCGTGTGCGCTGGTCGCCGCGCGCGGCCGGTTGATGCAGGCGCTGCCCGCGGGTGGGGCGATGGTAGCGGTCGGTGCTTCGGAGGCGGAGGTGCTGCCGCTCCTGGCTGGTGAGGTGTCGATCGCGGCGGTCAACGGTCCGACGTCGGTGGTGCTCTCCGGTCTCGAAGACACGGTTGCGGCTGTAGTCGACACGTGCGTCGAACGTGGTTGGCGCACGCGTCGTTTGCGCGTCTCCCACGCTTTCCATTCGGTGTCGATGGAGCCGATACTCGCCGAATTCGCGACGGCGATCGAGGGCTTGACGTTCGGTCGCCCGAGCATTCCCTTGGTGTCCACGGTGACCGGCGCCCAAATCGTCGACGAGATGTCGGATCCGTCGTATTGGGTCGGTCAGGTGAGGGACACGGTGCGCTTCGCCGATGCGGTCGCCACGATGGCAGGTATGGGTGTGACCCGGTTCGCCGAGGTCGGGCCCGATGCGGTGCTGACCCCGATGATCGCCCAGACCCTCGACACCGCGACCGCAATCCCGCTGACCAGACGAAACAACGCGGCTCCCGCGACCGTGGTGACAGGTCTTGCCCGGTTGCACGTCACCGGTTCGGCGGTGGATTGGGCGAGCTACTACGCGGGCACCGGAGCCACGAAGGTAGACCTACCGACATACGACTTCCAGCGCCGCCGCTTCTGGGCCACGGGTCCACGGCACACCGGAGGGGCCCATGCACTCGGTCTGCGATCCGCCGAGCACCCCATGCTGGGCGCATTGGTGGCGCAGCCGGAGAATGGGGGCGCCAGATTCAGCGGCCGCCTGTCCACGGTTACCCATCCCTGGCTGGCCGATCACGACGTGCTCGGCACCGTGCTGCTGCCCGGCACCGGATTCGTCGAGCTGGCCGTTTACGCCGGAGGCCAGGTCGACTGTCCAGAACTGGAGGAGCTCACTCTTCTCGCGCCGCTCGTGCTCCAAGGGCATGGCGGAGTGCAGGTCCAGGTGGTCGTCGGTGGCGGTGACGAGTTCGGTCGCCGACGGGTCGACATCTACTCGCGTAATGACGACGACGATCCGTCGGTCCCATGGGCGCACCATGCGCAGGGCACCGTGAGCCCGAGCAGCGAGTCCGACGAACTGGAAGGCTCGGCCGACCTCGCGCAGTGGCCACCGGCCGGTGCTTCCGAGATCGGTTTGGCGGACGCTTATGCCGAACTCGCCGACAACGGGTACAACTACGGGCCGGCTTTCCAAGGACTGGAGGCACTTTGGCGCCGGGACGAGGTGCTCTTCGCGGAGGTCACGCTGCCCGAGCAGACCGCTACCCAGGGCTATGGCATACATCCGGCACTGCTCGATGCGGCCATGCACGCACTGCCCTTCGGTCTCGCGCAGACCGTGGGCGAGGACGCCGAGCGGCCGACCCTCGTTCCCTTCGCTTGGTCTTCGGTGCGTTTGCACGCCGACGGCGCCCGGCGGGTGCGGGTTCGGTTGACCTGGACGAATCAGGGGACAGTCGCCCTGGCGATGGCCGATTCCGATGGCGCGCCTTTGCTTTCCGTAGGGTCCCTCGCGTTGCGTCCGTTGTCGCCCGAGCTGCTGTCGGCCGCGACCCGGTCTTCGCGGGACGCGCTGTACGAGGTCACCTGGCGGCCCGGTCCGGAGCTGCGATCCGTGGCAGGCGTCTCCTGGGCCGAGTGGGGTGCGGCGGAGCAGGCCTCGGTCTTGCTGTTCCGGCCCCCGTTCGGCGGCGTGGACGTGCCGGTCCGGCTGCGCACGGCCTTGCACAGTACGCTCGACGTCATCCAGGAGTTCGGGCGGGAAGAACGCTTTGCCGCAAGCACTCTGGCGGTGATCACCGACTCCACCGACCCGGCCGCGGCCGCGGTGTGGGGCCTGGTGCGCGCGGCGCAGGCGGAGAACCCAGGGCGATTCGTACTCGTCGACGCTCACGCGGAGACAGCGACGGATCACCTCGTCGCCGCGACGATGTCGGGCGAACCGGAACTGGCTGTAGACGCGGACGGAACACGGGTGCCACGGCTGAAGCGTGCCACCTCGACCGAATCGGAGCGGCAGGCGCCTTGGGATTCCCAGCGGACTGTTCTGATCACCGGTGGTACCGGCGGGATCGGTAGCCACCTCGCCAAGCATCTGGTGAACGCGCACGGTGTGCGACACCTGCTGCTGGCAGGCAGGCGCGGACCAGCCGCCGCCGCGGATCTCATCGAGGAACTCGATGCTCTCGGCGCACAGGTTCGCGTGGTCGCCTGCGACGTCACGGACCGTGACGCGCTGCGAGACCTGCTGGCCTCGATACCCGCGGAGCATCCGCTCGGCGCGATCGTCCACGTGGCGGGCGTTGCCTACAACGGGCTGGTCGATACCTTGACGCCGGAGCAGATCGACTACTGCCTCGGTGCCAAGGCCGACGCCGCCTGGTATTTGCACGAGCTCACCCGTGACGCCGGGCTGTCCGCCTTCGTGCTGATCTCCTCGGTGGCGGGCTTGATACTGCCCGCGGGTCAGGGCGGCTACGCGGCGGCCAACCTGTTCCTCGACGCGCTCGCGACCCACCGTCGTGTCGAAGGTTTGCCCGCTACCTCGCTCGCCTATGGCCTGTGGGACATGAAAACTGGCCTCTCGCAATGGCTCAGCGAGGCCGACCGGCAGCGGATGCGCCGCCAAGGTCTGCCGCCTCTGGCTGCGGACAAGGCGCTCGAGCTGTTCGACGCGGCATTGTGCACGGACCACCCGGTGCACGTTCCGGTCGAGATCGATCCGGCCGCACTGCGTGCGCGCGACGCGGTGCCCGCACTGCTGCGCGACTTGGCCAAGCGGACCGGCCGAAGGCAGAGCACCGGAACGCGGGATGCCGTGGCGGTTCGCAGGCGACTGGCACAGCTCTCGGAGGCCGAACAGGAACAGTGGCTGCGGACGCACATACTCGAGAACGCCGCCAGACTGCTGGGACACGAGAGCGCCGACGCGCTGGACCCCGAACGGGACTTCCTCGAATCGGGGTTCGACTCCCTGGCTGCCATGGAGTTGCGAACCACGCTCAACGCTTCCACCGGTCTGACACTGCCGACGGCCGCGATCTTCGATCACAAGACGCCGGCGGCACTGGCCCGATACCTGTGCAAGGAGCTCGCCGCCGACTCCCGAAGGGGCGCGGAGATCGGTGGCGAAGACGATTCGTTGTACGGGATGTTCCGTGGCGCGGTAGCGTCCGGCCAGGCGGGCAAGGGCTTCACCTTGTTGCGGGCGGCGGCGGAGCTGCGCGAGCAGTTCTCCTCGGCACACGAACTGGACCGGCTGCCGGTGCCCACCCGGCTCGCCGCGGGCCCCATCCTGCCACGCATCATCTGCCTCGCTCCGCCGCTGGCTACCGGCGGCGCACATCAGTACGCGCGGCTCGCCTCGCACTTGCGCACTGCCCGTGACGTATTGGCACTATCGCCGATCGGTTGCCGGACGGGAGAGCCACTTCCGACGACGCCGACGGCGGCCGCGGAAGCAGTGGCGCGCGCTGTCCTCGATGCGGCACAAGGAGATCCGTTCGTTTTGGTCGGATACTCCTCGGGCGGCCTGTTGGCCTACCTCGTCACCGAGCACCTGGAAGCTGCTGGTGGCCCAGCGCCCGCCGCGGTCGTCATGGTGGACACCTACAAGGTGAACGACGATGGTGAATGGCTGCTTCGGGCGATGGCCGAACACATGGTGTCGGCGGAGGCTACGTTCGGTCGCTTCGACCAAGCCCGGCTGACCGGCATGGGCCGGTATGTGCGGCTCCTGAAAGAGATGGTGCCCGGCTCCGTCGAAACGCCGACGTTGTTGGTCCAGTGCGCCGAGAACTTCCTGGAGAACTCATCGGATCGGGTGAACTGGCAGGCCGAACCGTGGGATCCGGCGCATACCGTTGTTTCGGTACAGGCCGACCACATCACGATCCTGGAGGACGGCTCAGCGGCTGTCGCCGAAGCGATCGAAGATTGGCTCGAGAGCTAGGAACAACGACCGGGTGGGCGACTTGCCCACCCGGTCGTTCCGTCAGCTCGACAGCGCCCGAGCGCAATGATCGCGGATCAGCTGTGCGATCGGCCGGCAATTCGAATCGATGAAGAAATGACCGCCTGGAAAGGAGGTCGCGAAGAAGCTTCCGGAGGTGTGCGAGCCCCATACCTCGATCTCCGCGAGACCCGCATCGGGGTCACGATCGCCGGTGATCGCGACGATTGGGCTGCTGATCATCGCATCCGCACGGCACTGGTAAGTCTCGATGGCTCGGTAGTCGTTCCTGACGACAGACAGGATCAGCTCTCGAAAGTCTGGATCCTCGAGCAACGCCGCTGGTGTACCGCCGAACTGCAGGAGATGCTCACCGAGTTCTCGATCGCTCAGCAGGTGCACTCGCAGTTGGGACTTCGCCGCCGAAGGGGCGCGCCGACCCGAGGCGAACAGGACTCTCGGGCTGGCTCCCAATTCGCGCTCGAGCCGCCTGCAGGCCTCGAAAGCTACGACAGAGCCCATACTGTGCCCGAATATGGAGAAGCTCTCGGCATCGTCGACCGCTTCTCTCAGTTCGGGAAGCAGGCCGTCGACGAGATCCGCAATGTTGTCCACGAGCGGTTCGTGCCTTCGGTCTTGCCGGCCCGGATACTGGACAGAAAGAACGTCGTATTCCGGTCCCATGCACTTGGCCAATGGTCCGAAAGATATGGCGGAGCCGCCGGCGTGCGGAAAGCAGAACAACTTGTGGGATCCATCCCCGGTCGCGGGGGACAGGCGACGTAGCCAGCTATTACCCATTGGGCGGAAAGCCTTTCGTGACGACACGGATGCGCACCACCGCCGGGTGCCTGCGGTGGTGCGCCTCGAGGACTAGGGCTCGCGAGCTAACGGCTCGGTGGTGTGTGCCTGAGCCGCACCACCGAACTCCAAGGCTTCCAAGCGTTTCGGATCGGCTTGCGGGGATCCGGCTGCGGGAAGAGCGTGATCGGCTTCATGAACCAGGGCAGCCGGTGGAACCGGCGCGCCGCCGAGGCAAGGTGTTCGACCTCGTCGGCCGTCCAGTCCAGATCGGCGAAGAAGCGCAGCGGATCGACCGGACCGAAGTGCCAGGGAGCGTTCGCAAGCAGTTCGGTGGTGGCCTTGCTCATTCGCTTCACAATCGCCGTATTGTTGACATCCAATGCCCACCAGGCGATTTCGGGCCGAGCCAGCGCACCGGCCAAGCTGATGACGTCGTCGTCGGTGAGGTAGTAGATCAGTCCCTCGGTGAGCACCAGCGCCCGCTCGGCACCCGCGAGGGCCTCGTCCAGGAACTCGCTCCGCGCTTCGGGATTGGCGAGGTCCACCGCCGTGCGGGTGAGCGCGCAGCGCGGCGACTCCCCGGCGAGCAGCTCGTTCTTCTCCTCGACCAATGCGGGCAGATCGGCTTCGATCCAAGGCAGGTCGGAGGGCAGATCCAGCCGGTAGGGGCGGGTATCCATGCCCGCGGCCATATTGAGCACCCGATCGCAGCCCTGCTCGATGGTCTTCATGATCAGGTCGTCGATGAGTTTGGTGCGGGTGACCAGATTCCAGCCGTTGTGCATCAAGAGGGGGGTGCGGCCGGCGATGGCGTGGCCCCGCTCGCCGGCGACCCGGTCGGCGAGGGGATCATGGAAAAGAGCGTCGGGACGGGCGGATTCGACAGCTCGGAAGGCGGCCACCCAACGGGCGGTGTCGGAAACGTTGGTAACTAGATCAGCAGTCTCGGCCACCAGTGCAGTCTCGCACAGCGAACGAAACGATGCTCAATTGTCGCATCGCCGCCAGCGGCGCCCAACTCCCGGAAACTCCGCGGCCCGCCACACGCGCCCGCGGGTGCGCTCGCGGCAACACCGGCCGGTGCGCGTCGTCCGGCGGCGGGTCGCCGAGCTCACCGAGTCGGGGTCCGCTCGGCTGTCGGCCGTCGGCTGGACGCGAGGGCGTTGTGAACGTTCCCAGTGCGGTTCCCGCTGGTCGTACGGCGTCGGCGATGCCGGTTGAACTGGGTGTTCGCCGCGCGGTTGGGGGTTGTCGACCCCCGTACCGACCAGCGCCGGTCCGTACCCGCCAGTAGATCGGAGGCGACTGTGACGTTTCACAAAGTATTGCCAACGGCTTTCTGGATCGCACGAATCACTAGCTCGAGACGGGTCGGATGCTGTTTCATCATGGTGCGCTGGGGCTCGAGCAGCGGCGGGAAGGAAGTCCAGATGTCCATGATCGATTCCGCGCCGTTGTCGACGATGTCGGGTACGGCCGGTCACCTCACCCGCGCGGGACGTGGGCTCGCTTTCGCGGCGTCCGTCCCACCCATCGAGCCGAACCGTCGACCGTTCGGCTCGACCGCCGCGCACCTCGGCGAAGGAGCGCGTGGCCCGGGATCGCACTGACCTTTCCGGGTTGCTCCACCTATCTCACAGAAAGAAGGACGGCTGACCAATGCTGCCCACCCGAGGATCGCGGACCGCTCTGTCTGCTCTCGTATTGACGGCGAGTGCCGCACTCGTCGCACCGACGCCGACCATGGCCGCGCCACGGCCGGCCCCGGCACAGCAGGCCGTTCCGGCGATCGGAGAGAACGTTCCCTCCGAGGCGCTGGCCGCGCTGGCGCCGACGATCGTCAGCGCCATCTCCGCCCCCGCCCCCATCGCCGACGGCGGAAAAGCCGCGATCCTCGCCCAGGCGCGCGCACTGCTCGCGACACCCGGCATCCCCCCGCAGGTCAAGGCGACCCTGGAAAGGGTCATCACCTTCCTCGACGGCAGCGGTGGCGGTGGCCCCGAGCTCCCGCCGTCGGACGGTCCGCGAATCTCCCAGTTCCTCTACCCGACCATCGGCAAGGGCTGCATCGGACCGACCTCCGATTCGGTCGGCGCCGCGCTGGCCGTTCCCGGTCCGGCCGAACTGCCGCCGCCGGGACCCAAGGCAGGCCAGACCGGCTTCGTCTTCACCGCGCTGGGCACCAAATCCCCTGCGGCCGTGCAAAATCCGCCGCTGACCGTGCAGTGGGTCAACCTCGACAACCGTCGTTCGGGTGTCCAGCCGCTCACCAACGAGTCGGAGCTCAACGCCGACGGTCCCGCCACGCTGTCGGCCCTCGCCGACACCGGCTCGGGGCGCGTCGCCGCGGTGATCTCCGGCTCGCTCACCACCACGACCGCCGATTCCGGCGCTCGTACCTGCACCTTCGCGCCGACCCTAGGGTTCTTTACCGTCGCCTGAGTCGACGCAACGTATTGGAGTTCGATCTATGAAGTTTGCCGTTTCCGGCTTGGTCAGCGGGCTGACCGGCGCGACCTTGGGGGTGGTCGCCGTGCTGGGCGTCACCACTGGCGTGCAACAGAATTCGATCCCGGCGCCCGAGACGACCGTCGACCCCGGTTCGTCGCTGGCCAACACGCCGTACGGCAGCCGATGAGCAACGGGCGCAGGACCATCGCCTGCTTCCTCGTCGGCCTCGGCGCGCTGCTGCTCGTGGCAGCGGTCATGATTCCCAACTACACCGTCGGCAAAGTGGCCAAGACGCCGCTGGACCTGCGGATCACCACGATCGCGAAGAACGTTCCCGGCGAGGAAAGCCTTGTGCTGGACTCGAAGTCGCTCACCTCTCCCGAGGGCTCGGCCAGGGTCGACACCAATGTGCCGATCGTCTCGCAGCGCTTCCTCACCGTCGAAGAGCCGTCCGACGCCGACCAGATGACGGTGCAGGCGGGCCAGACGCTGCGTCGTGACGACCGCGAGGGCGACACCGGTCTGCTCACCGCCTCGATCGACCGCGTCACCATCGACCGCAAGACGGGCGAGCCGATCCCGGTGTCTCCCAACGGTTCCATCGCCGTCTCCGTCGACAAGTCGGGCGCGTCGGTGGCCGACCCGTCGCAGCGCGCCGGTCTGCAGTACCGCTTCCCGATCGGCACCGAGAAGAAGTCCTACCCCTACTTCGATCTCAACGCCCGCGCCACCTACGACATCGAGTACGTCGACGAGACCGAGATCAAGGGCGTGCCGGTCTATCACTTCCGCCAGACGATCCCGGTCACGAACATGTGGGACGTCGTGCAGGCGCCGACCAACAAGCTCACCCTCCCCGCCGCCAAGTGGGGCCTCGAGGGCGAGGAGCCGGTCACGATGACCCGCTTCTACACCAACACCCGCGACGTGTGGGTCGAGCCGAAGACCGGCGCGGTCCTCAAGGGCGGCGAGCAGATTCACCTGTTCTACGGTCGCAGCGCCGGGCAGGTCGACGTCACGGCCCTCAAGTCCCACCTCGTCTTCGACGAGAAGACCATCGATGCCCAGCTGGCCGTCACCCAGGAGAGCCTCGACAGACTCACCCTCTTCGGCCAAACCCTCCCCATCGCCCTGGGGATCTTGGGCGCGATAGCCCTGGTCGGCGGCATCGTGCTCGGGGTGCTCAGTGGCGGTTCCCGCGGTCGTCGAACCGGAAGGTTCTAGCGAACCAATTCACAGCCCGAACACCTCGGCCTCCCGCGTTCGGCGCGGAAGGCCGAGGTGTTTGCCGTTCCGAACAGTCGGCAAGCCAGCGGTTCGGGGCAGGCCGCGAGCGTGCGGCCATGCCTTCGCGAGTGCGAGTAGACGGCGCAGCTCCGCGTTGAGATCCCGTGCGCCCGATCGGACTTGGTACCGGGGCGTGAACCGGCTCGTGCTCGGGGGGTGCCCGGCAGCTTTGGTGGCGATGGCCTCGGCGATGCGACGAGCGGAGATACGTGGGTCACCGCCGGCGGCGGCCAGATCGCCGGGGCTGTCGCTGTAGCGCTTGAGATGCAGCAGGCTGTCGCGGATCTCGACCGTCATGCGGTGTAGGCGGATGGCTGGATCTATCCGGCCGTTGTGGTCGCGCCGCGTCTCCAGGACGATCTCGGGCACGGCTGCCGTGAGATCGGCCCACAACGGCTGAAGTCGGCGGCAGTATCGGCCGGTGCGGTCCCATCCGGTGTGGGCGAGCAGAGTGCTGATCAGCGGCACCGTGACCGCGGCGGGAACGGCGACGGCCGAGATGAGGAAGCCGCTCCATCCTTTCCAGTGCATCTCGGGAGCGAATGATGGTTGGCCTGTCATGACACTGATGGCGGTTTCGAGCGGGTATACGACCGCTACAGCTCCTAGGCCCAGCGTGCTGCACACGCTCGTCGTATAAAGTGCACGTTCCCGCCAGGTGGTGGCGCTTGCGATGCGAATCTCGCGCACACATATCCGGCCGAGGAGCAGTGCCGTAGCGCCGAGCGGCAGGGAGAACGCGACCCAGACCACGACAGCGGGCCAGCCCAGGGTTTGGTCGATCAACTGATCGGCGCGGCGGGCAGGCGTCCCTGCGATCAGAATGACAGCGGTGGTGGTGATCGTGACGAGGTAGTAACGCCGCTGCCTGCGCCACGCGTGTGCGGGTTCGGCGCCTGCCCACAGCTTGGCGACGCCGTAGACGTGCGAGACGGTCAACACAGATGCTCCCAGCGAGAGCTGTCGGGCGATGTTCACCACATCGCTGTCGTCGCCGGGCAGCAGCCATACCAGTGACTTTTCGAACCACGCCTCTTGCAATAGGTTCGCGCAGAGAGTGGCGGCGAGCCCACGGTTGATGAGCCGGTCGACGATGCTGTCCCGTAACAGCCAGCAGCGACCGGCGAGCACCAACGCGATGCCTGCCAGGACGGGCCAGGTGATCAGACCCGGGATCGGGGAGGTCATCTCAGCGGTGCCGGTTTCGGAAGAACGTCGAGCGGAACCGGCTCGCCGACCGCTTCGGCAGCATCGCTTCGACCAGCAGCAGGTCGGCGAACGTTTCGGCGGCGCGCTCGCGCTCGCTGCCGTAGTCTTGGCGGCCCAGCACGCTGCGGATGGATTCCAGCGACAGCGAGGGCATCAGTTCGCGCAACGGCAGATCAGCCGCGGCGCCACCCGGACCGCTCGCAGTGTCTCCGTGGCCGAGCAGCATGTGACCGATCTCGTGGGCGATGATCTGATCGGCATGCCATTCGGTGTCGGCCCCGTACATGATCACGTCGTCGCCTTCCCGCGCAATCCACAGGCCACTTCCGGTGCCGCATCCGTTCCCCAAGAGGGCGTCGACGTCGATTGGGCACAACGAGATCGGCCGTCCCCGGTACTCTGCCACCCGCGCGATGTATTCCGTTGTGTCCCATGGGTGGGGGATCGGTACCAGGCGACTCAGCTCCTCGAATCGCGCGGTGAGATCCTCCATTACCTTTTCCTCGTTGATCGCGTGACCTGTGCCGATGTCGTGGTGGGCGTAATCGCCTGCGTAGCAGGTTGTTGGACAGTCTATTTCGCGGACAATGTCGCGCACCTTCAAGGTGCGCGATGGTGGTGAACGGCGGCTTCGAGCGATGGTTGAACACATGGTGTCGAGATTCGCGTGCGGTCGGCACACCGGGGCTCGGCCGCAATGACGACGATGTCGTCGGTGCCGCACGATTCGGTCCAACTCGATATCGGTGCGGTTCAGGTCGACGCGCGTATGATGCTCGCAGTTTGGACGACTGTCCATAAGCCACGTGGACCTCGATCACCTTTGCGAGCGCTGTTATGGCCGACCGTGTGCACGCGTTCACCGATGACGTCCTCGCCGAGCACGATGCCGTCGCGCTGGCGGCGTTGGTTCGGTCCGGTGCGGTGAGTCCGGAGGAGGTGGCTCGGGCGGCGATTGTGCGGGCCGAGCGCGTGGAGCCGGTGCTGCATGCCGTCGAGCTGGATTGTTACGAGCGGCCGCGGTTCGCGGGGGAGCGGTCGGGCGTGTGGTTCGGGGTGCCGACGTTCATGAAGGACAACGCCGATGTGGCGGGGATGCCGACTCGCCATGGCAGTCTCGCGTTTCGGCCGCGGCCCGCCGCGCGTGACGACGCGTACACGCGGCAGTTCCTGAGTACCGGAGTGACGCTGTTGGGCAAGACGCGGTTGCCGGAGTTCGGGCTCAATCCGACGACCGAATTCCAGAACGCGGAGCCGACCGTCAACCCATGGAATCCGGAGTACTCGGTGGGCGGGTCGTCCGGTGGTGGTGCGGCGCTCGTCGCCGCGGGGGTGGTGCCGGTGGCGCACGGGAACGACGGTGGGGGATCGTTGCGCATCCCGGCCGCGTGCGCGGGGCTCGTCGCGCTGAAGCCGAGCCGGTTTCGGCACCTGGACAACAGCCAAGCCCGCCAACTCCCGATCAGGCTCATCTCCGAGGGTGTGCTGACCAGAACGGTGCGCGATACCGCAACGTATACCGCAGCGGCCGAAAGCTATTGGCGCAACCCGAAGCTGGCTCCGATCGGGATGGTGGAGGGCCCGGCGGACCGGCAGCTGCGCATCGGTGTGCTGCTCGGTTCGGGAACCGGTGACGAGCCGGACGCCGAGACCCGCGCGGCCGTCGAGCGGGCGGCGCGGTTACTGGACAAGGCCGGACATCACGTCGAAGAGCTGGGTGTGCCGTTCGCCCGACGGCTCGCCGACGACTTCCTGCTCTACTGGGCGTTGCTCGCGCACATGGCGGCGCTGACCGGCAAGGTTCTGTACGGCCGAACGTTCGACCGCGCGGCCCTCGACGACCTGACCAAAGGACTTGGCCGATACCACCGGGAACGTTTCGTCGGCAGCGCGGGCGCGCTGTACCGGCTGCGCCGGGCAAGGCAGATCTACGACCGCGTCTTCGCCGACTACGACCTCGTGCTCTCACCGGTGACCACCCACACCGTCCCGCCGATCGGCTATCTGAGTCCGACGGTGCCCGCCGACCAACTCATCGATCGCTTGTTCCGATACGCGGGCTACACACCGATCAACAACGTCACCGGATCACCGGCCATCGCACTGCCCATGGGCCTCGGTTCCAACGGACTGCCCATCGGCGTAATGTGCAGCGCCGCATACGGAGACGAGCGCACCCTCCTCGAAATCGGCTACCTCCTCGAAGCGGAGAACCCCTTCCCGCGAATCACCGCGGACCTGCGCAGCTGAGCTCGTCCGGCGAAACCTCGTGCGGAGCAATCTGCTAGGCGCTCCACCAGGGCTCACCAGCGCACTGGGAAGGATTCCAGGTCGTTTTGGGTGAGGACGGGGAGATTGTGGATCTCCTCGACCGGGACGGCCAAGGCGAGGGTGGGGAAGCGGGTGAGGAGGGCGGGGAGGGCGATGGTGGCTTCGAGGCGAGCGAGGGCGGCGCCGGGGCAGATGTGCGGGCCGTGGCCGAAAGCCGTGTGGCGGTGGGAGGTTGGGCGGGTGGGGTCGAACGTGTCGGCGTCCGGGCCGTGCAGGGTGGTGTCGCGGCCGATGGCGCGGTAGGAGAGGACGACGCCGTCGCCCTTGGGGATGACGGTGTCGGCGACGGGGATGTCCTCGGTGGCGAAGCGCATCAGCAAGTGGGTGACCGGGGTGTCCCAGCGGAGGGTTTCCTCGATGGCGGATTTCCATTCGAGGTCGCCGTCGCGGAGACGGCTGAGGTGCTCGGGGTGAGTCAGTAAGGCTCGCAACGTATTCAAGAGCAGGCCGACGGTGGTTTCGTGGCCCGCGGCGACGAGCGCCTTCAGGTTGCCGACGACCTCTTCCTCGGTGAGCGGTTCGCCGCCGTCGTCGGCGAGGATGAAGGCGCTGGTGAGGTCGTCGGTGGGCGACGCGGTCTTGTCGCGCACCAAATCCGTGAAATAGGAGTCCAATTCGTCGATGACGCGCAGCCGCTCGTCCTGCGGAGTGAGCAGGGAGAAGAACGCCTTGTACCAGGCGAGCAGCATCGGGTGATCGGCACGATCGACGCCCATCAGTTCGCTGATGACGCGCATCGGCAGCGGATACGCGAACAGCGCCTTCAGGTCGACGACCACCCCGTCGCGGCCGGCAGCGTCCAGATCGTCGAGCAGTTCGTCGGTGAGCCGTTCGATGGCGGGCCGCAGCGCGTCCAAGCGGCGTGCGGTCAACGCCTGGGTGGTCTTGATCCGCAACCGCCGGTGTTCGGCGCCGTCCACCGTGAACATCGAACGACCGGTGTCGATCATGCCGATGAGCGGCCACTGCCTGGTCACCGTTCCGGAGGTCCACAGCGACCACGCATCGATGTCTTTGACCAAGCGCGGGTCGGTGAGGAGTTTGCGGGCCACCGCGTGTTCCGTGACGCTCCAGGCGGGCACGCCGAGCAGCTCGATCCGAGCGAGCGGGCCCTCGGCTCGCAGCCGTTCGGTCTCACCGTCGAGATCGCGTACCAGCGGATCGATGGATATCGCTGCGGTGCAAGGTCTCTCGTCGATCACGGGGTGCCTCCCTGCGCGGCCGAAGGCGACGATGTAGACAGCTACCTGCCCCCGCACATCCCCCGGACTTCGAAAAGAACTGTCGAGAACACGCTTTCGTGCCCACCACAGAGGCTACCGCCGAAGCCGCCGACCTGCCCGGGTTATGTCGCTCGCGCCCCCAGCTACGGGCAGGCTCGACTGAACCTGCCCGATGGCCGAACAGACGTGCGGACGCAACGCCGTTCACGGGAACGTGCAGGCAGGCCCGCCGCCGGAGCTGTCGACATACCCCGCCCGCAACATCCGCAGCAGCAGGCACAGGGACTGGGTGGCCGATCCGGTGGAAGCCGAGCCGCTGTCCGCCACGGAAGCGGGTTCCGAATGCGGTGCGGCGGACACCGATCCAGCCGGGACGACGAGCGCGGCGGCAAGGGCGAATCCTGCGAGGGTCTTTCTCATCATGGGCGCGAAGTATTCGTGGCGATTCGGTCCTTCACACGACCTGAATGCTGCCGCCCCCGATTCTGGGGTATGGAGGCCGATGCGACCGGCAGGGTGAGGACGACCAGGCACCCCAAGACCAGGGCGATGCCGAACCAACCGAGAACAGGCAGGCGTTCCCCGACCACCAACACCGCCAGCACCGCCGCACCGGCCGGTTCGAGCAGCGACAGGGTGGTCGCCGTGCTCGCGGAGACATGCGCGAGCCCCCACCCGAAGAGGACGTACCCGGCGAACATCGGCACCACCGCCATGTACGCGCCCACCGCGGCATTACCCCACGAGCCGACGAGAGGTCCGCCGGTGGCGATCAGGACGGGAACCAAACCCAGCCCGCCCAGGCCGAAGACCGCGCCCATGGACGCGCGGGCGCCGATTCCGCCGGTGATCAGGCGATGGGCCGCCCAGGAGTACACCGCGTAGGTCGAAGCGGCGAGAAACCCGAGCCCGATACCGACCGCGGCGGCGCCGACCGAGTCCGGCCCTGCCGCGTGGCCGGTTCCGGTGGCTTCGGCCGCGCAGATCGAGACAGTGCCCAGCAGGCCCAGTGCAGCGCCGAATTGCCAACGGCGCGTGAGCCTTCGCCGGTCGGCCACCCGCTCGATCACGGCCGAGGCCAGCGGCGCCATGCCGACCGAGACCGCGGTGCCCACCGCCACCCCGGCCAGCCGCATCGAGCTGTAGAACGCCAAAGGGTAGAGAGCCACCGAGACCGCGCCAACGAGCACGGTGCCACCCCGGTCGCGCAGCTGTTGTGCCTGGCGAGCGATCGGCCGCGCGGCCAGCAACGCCTGTAGCAGGCCGCCGACACCCATGGCCATCGCCCCGATGGCCAGCGGCCCCACACCGGGCGCGAAGCTCGCCGCCGTACCGGTGGTGGCCCACAGCAGCGACGCCGCGAGCACGCACACGGCACCCACCTGTACCGACCCGCGCTGTGCGGCGCGCGCCCGAATCACGGCGCGGCTCATGACTGCCAACCCCCGCTGTCGCTGCTCGACACCGCGAGTGCGCCCGAACAGTGATGCCGGTGTGCCCCCACGCGGCGCCAACCCGCACCGATCCACGCTGAGCGGCACGCTCCCGAACCAGGGCACGGCTCATCACAGACCGCCGCCAAGCCGGCACGATTCACAGCTTGTCCAGCAGTCCGGCGGCGATCGCTCGTGCACGGTCCAAGCGAGCGCCCTCACCTTCCAGCCCGGCTCGCGCTATCGCTCCTTCCAACAGAAACGACAGGTGCTCGGCCAGCACCCGCGCGTCCTCGCCACGCCCGGGAAGCAAGTGCTCGAGGTGGCCCCGCAGCAGCGACTCCACCTCTTCCTTGTGGCGGCGCACCACCGCACGGCCTTCGTCCCCGGCCGGTAGTTCCGCCGCCGCGTTCAGCAGCCCGCACCCGCGGAAGCCGTGCTCGTACGCCAAGGCCGCGTGATCGGCGTAGGAGTCGAAGATCGCCAGCACGCCCCCGGCTGGACCCTCGGCACGCGCGAGCCGCGCTCGGTACAGCCCGAGCCATTCCTCGTGGCGGGCGTCCAGATAGGCCCGCACGAGCTCGGCCTTCGACGCGAAGTTGTTGTACAGGCTCATTTTCGCGACGCCCGCATCGGCGGTGATGGTGTCGATCCCGGTCGCCGCCACGCCTTTGGCGTAGAAGCGCTGCGCTGCCGCCTCCAGCAGACGCTCTCGCGCCGGTCGACGCCGCTGACCGGATGCTTCCATGCCTCACCTCCAATTAGGTAGGTCAGTCTACCCAGTCAGGCCGGAATCAGTCCTGAAAAACCCATCCGAATTCCGATCCGCAGCGAAGCACCTCTTATGCGGGAAAGGTCGAAGCATGTCGGATGACGCGGACGAACGCGGCATCATCCGGTTGCACCGGTACTCGGCGGCGAACAGGACGGCGCCGCAGTGCTACCCGCGCGACCAGGACACGGCGGCCGAACGCAGCCGCTGGCTCGCGGACCTGCTGGCCGCCGTGGGCGACGGCGACCGGGAAGCCTTCACCGACTTCTACCGCTCGACCAGCTACCGCGTCTTCGGCCTCGCGATGCGCATCGCGCGCAGCAGGGCCGCGGCCGAGGAGATCACCCAGGAGGTATACCTCCAGGCGTGGTCGACGGCCGCGACGTACGACCGCAATCGGGCCAGCCCCATCGGCTGGCTGATGATGCTCACGCACCGGCGCGCGGTCGATCGCGTCCGCGCCGAGCAGTCCACGGCCGATCGAGACATCGTGTACGGCCACAGCCACCTGGGCCGGGACCACGACATCGTCGCCGAGGAGGTCGGCCAGCGCCTGGACGAGCAATCCGTGCTCGAATGCCTGCGGACCCTGACGACCATGCAGCGCGAAGCCCTCGCACTGGCCTACTACAGCGGGCGCACCTACCGCGAGGTCGCCGATCAGCTCGATGTCCCACTGCCCACCGTCAAAAGCCGCATCCGCGACGGACTGCGGCGACTCGCGACCTGCCTGACCGGAGGTGAATCCAGTTGATCGACGCCGAGTCCCCCGACCCGGAACTGCTCGACCTGGCTTTCCCCTATGCGATGGACGCTGTCACCGACCGCGAGCGCGCGATCATCGAACAACGTGTCGACGCCGCGGACGGGGCCACCGCCGCGGCCTTCGACGACACCGTCCGCGGCGTCCGCGAGACGTTGGCGGCGATGACGGTGGTCGACAGCGTCGCGCCGCCCGCCGAACTGGAGGCGACGATCCTGGCCGCCATCGACGGTCCCGCCGTAGGCGGCCTGCGCCGCACAGGGCCGCGATGGCTGGCGGCGGCCGCCGCGCTGGTCGTCGCGGTGGGCGTGGGGGCGGGCGCGGCAGTCTTGCTCGGCCGTGACACGGTCCAGACCAGCCCCGACATCACGGCCCAGCTCGTGCAGGAACAAGCCGACACCAGGACCCGCGCCGCGACGGTCGAGGGCGGCGGGACGCTACTGGTAACCACCTCCGCGCAACTGGGCGCCGCGACGGTGACCTTCGACGGGGTGCCCGCGCCCGAGCAGGGGCGGTCCTATCAGCTGTGGCTGGTGCCGCCCGAGGGTCCGCCGCGCTCGGTCGGGGTTCTCGCGCAGCTGCCGACACCGGACGCGCCGTTCGTCACCCGGTTCCAACCCACGGACGCCCTGGCGATGACGATCGAACCGCCCGGCGGGTCGCCGCTGCCGACGACGACACCGGTCACCGCGCTCGTCCTCGGCTGATCGGCGGGCGGCCGCGATCGCCGATTTCGCCTCCGCGGGCCAACGCCCGCACGTATTCTGGCCCGAATTCGGCCCTACCGACCTTCACCAGCGAGGAGGTGACGATGCGGCGGCGCCTGTCCACCCTGTCGCGGCACCTGTTGCGCGGACTGCTGCTGTACGGCGCGAGCGTCGGCGGTTCCATCCGCTGCCACAACGAATGACTCGCCGCGGACACCGTTGCGGAGCAGTGGGATTGGTCGATACCGCACCACTGGTACGACGCCGCGCACCGCTGAGGTTCAGCGCGTTCCTCGGGTAGGTCCCGCGACGATGTCGGAACCGGGCACCGGCTCCACAGGAGCCTCCGGCCGCCACGCTTCCCGGACACCGGGCACCCCGTCCTGCACGACGAAACTCGCGCGGGTGTGGATGGTCGCGCCCTGGCGGCGGATGTACGGCACGACACGGAAGTCGTTGCGCCACAAACCGTGATCGAGTTCGACGCGGACGTAGCCGCGCTGCGCGTTGAAGAACTCGAGATCGGGATTGGCGGCGAGCAGTCGCCGTCCGGTGTCGTTCATGTCCGCGCCGTCGCCCCCGCTGGTGATCGAGGTGCCCGTGAATTCCGAAGCGACCACCGGTGATTCGGGATCGGCGTAGTCGCGGCGCAGGTGGGCCGCGTGGTTCTGGTGCCGGTCGCCGGTGATCACCACCAGGTTGCGTACGCCGCGGTCCGTCGCCGCGCCGAGCACGGTGTTGCGATCGGCCACGTAGCCGTCCCACGAGTCGGTGGACACCGCCAGATCCGGTCCGGGATCGCTGTCGGTCTGGCTCATGCCCACCTGGTTGCCGACGATCTGCCAGCGCGCGGGCGAGGACGCGAAGCCGTCGAGCAGCCAATCACGTTGCGCGGCACCCAGAATGGTGCGGTCTGGATCGAAGCGGTCGGCACAGCCCGCGGTGACGTTGCCGCCGCAGGCCTGCGGCGTCCGGTACTGCCTGGTGTCGAGCATGGTGATCTCCGCGAGATCGCCGAACCGGTAGCGGCGGTGCAGGTGCATGCCGGAGCCGCGCGGCAGCTGCGCGAGCCGCAGCGGCTGGTGTTCGTACATCGCCTGGAAGGCGGCGGCGCGACGGCGGCGGAACAGCGCGGGAATCATATGGATGTCGATGCCGAGGCCCGGAGAACCCGCCGCCCAGTTGTTGTCGACCTCGTGATCGTCCATGGTGACCAGCCACGGGAACGCGGCGTGCGCGTCACGCAGTGGCTGCTCGGCCTTGTACAGCGCGTAGCGCAGCCGATAGGTCGGCAGGTCGACCGCCTCGTCCTGGAACTCCGTGCCCAGCGAAAGTCCTTGGCGGCCTTGCACCCACGCGCGCTCGTAGATGTAGTCGCCGAGGTGCACGACCAGGTCGAGATCTTCCTGGGCGAGGTGCTCGTAGGCGGTGTAATAGCCGGAGCTCCACGACTGGCAGGAGGCGAAGGCGAAGCGCATGCGCGCGGTCGGCTGCCCGTGCGGCGGCGCGGTGCGGGTGCGCCCGATCGGCGAGATCACCGAGCCGGCGCGAAACCGGTAGTAGTACCAGCGATCCGGCGCGAGTCCGTTGATCTCCGGATGCACACTGTGCGCGAGTTCTCGGGTGGCGACGGCCGAACCGCGGGCCACCACCCGGTGGAAGAGTTCGTCGTCGGCGACCTCGTAGTCGACCGTCACCGGGTGATTCATCATGCCGCCGTGGCCGTCCGGCGCGAACGGGTCCGGCGCCAGCCGGGTCCACAGGACGACGCCGTCCGGAGTCGGATCGCCCGAAGCCACGCCGAGTGTGAACGGATCCGCCGACCAGCGCGGTGTGCGGAACCGCCCGCTGCTGGCCGCCGACGCGCCGACGAGTACCGCGGCCGATCCCGCCGCGCCGAACCGCAACAGCTGCCGCCGAGACACGCCCATAAATCACGGTACATCGGATCGGGCGCGACTCTCCGCCGCCGACCGCGCGGCGCTCGGCGGAAAACGGGCGCGTCTCAGGCTCCCTGGAGCCGGATCTCGCTGGAGAGTTCCGCTGCCAGCTCGCCCAGCTTGGTCCGGTCCGGATCGGCTCCGGCGCGACCCGCGACCTCGTCCCGTGTCGCGATGGTCAGACCTTGCGCGGAGCCCTCGGCTATCTCGACGCGACCCTCGAGCAGCACCAGGCAGGCGTCGGCGCCCGCCCCGAGCAACTCGCGCAGATCGCTCTCGGTGACCGTGGTGTGCGGGCGCTTCGCGTTGTCGTCCATGCCCAACGGGTGCCCGGCCCGCCGGGCGAGAAACCTGGATGCCAACAGTTTGCTGTCGAGGCCCGGGTCGGCCTGGCAAAGGGCATACTTGTTCCGTGACGGACTTGGGTGAACTAACCCCGGAGACCCCGGCGGGCGTGGTCGCGCACGTGGTGAGCGTGGGTCGTCCGCAGGTCGCCGGGACTTTCCGCTTCTGGTTCGCCGACCAGCGCTGGGAGTGGTCCGACGAGGTTGCCCTGATGTACGGGTACACCCCAGGCAGCGTCACGCCGACCACCCAGCTGTTGCTCTCGCACAAGCATCCCGCCGACCGCGAACTCGTCGCCGACGCCATCGCCAACGCGCAGCGCAACGCCGCGCCGTTCTGCAGCAGGCACCGCATCGTCGACACGACCGGCCGGGTCCATCCCGTGCTTGTGCTCGGCGACATGATGACCGACGACGCGGGCCACCCCCTCGGCACCGCGGGCTATTACATCGATCTCACCGACGCCATCGACGAGCAACGCAGGGAGGCCCTGGACGAGGCACTGCCCGAGCTGTTCGAGGCCCGCGCGGTGATCGAGCAGGCCAAGGGCGTCCTGATGAGCGTGTACAGCATCAACGCCGATCAGGCTTTCCGGGTCTTGCGGTGGCGATCCCAGGAGACCAACGTCAAACTACGCACTCTCGCCGCGCAGCTCTTGGCCGAACTGAGCACGCTGCCGCCGGTGCGCCCCGGGGTGCAGACGGCGTTCGATCACCTGTTGCTGACGTTGCACCAACGCATCGCGCCGGACTGAGGGCCGCCGGTCCGATTCGACGCTGCGAAGCTGGGTAGCCCGTCGTTGACACGGACCGACGACGAGAAAGGCATGAGCGATGACTCAGCCCATCACGAGCACCCTCGATCCGGAACAGCAGCGCATCGCCGGCGAGACCCTGCGCGCCACCGTGGTCGATCTGATCGACCTCTCGTTGATCGCCAAGCAGGCGCACTGGAACGTGATCGGCCGGAACTTCCGCTCGGTACATCTGGCACTGGACGAACTGGTGACCGCGGCACGCGAGTTCACCGATTCGGCCGCCGAGCGTGCCACCGCGGTCGGGGTGAGCCCGGACGGCCGGGCGGCGACCGTAGCCGAGAAGTCCGGCGCGATCGGCTTTCCCGACGGCTGGCAGCAGGATTCCGAGGTCATCGACGCGGTGGTCGGAAACCTGACCGCGGTGATCTCCCGGCTGCGCGAGCGGATCGACGCCACGGAGAAGGCCGATCCGGTCACCCAGGATCTGTTCATCGAGATCGCCGCGCGCCTCGAGCAGCTGCACTGGATGTGGCAGGCGCAGCTGGCGACGGCGTGAGCGGGATAGGCCACCGCCCGCGCGCCGCCGACCGGCGTGGGGCGGATGGAGGGCAAATGTCCGGGTTCCGTCGCGGCGCACTGCTTTGGCGCCCTTCCGAATTGGCCGGTTGCACGGTGCTCCGGCCGAGCGGAGTGCTGGACTGGGACGGATATCGCCGATTCGGCGACGACCTGGTGCGATACGCCGTCGACCGCCCGCGCGCGGTGATCGTGGTGGTCGACGATCTCGATCTGGTCGAGGACGCGGTGGCCACGGCGTGCGCGTCCGCCCGGGTGCGAGTCAGCGACTGGCCGCACGTGCCGATCGTGCTGGTGGCCGCCGGGCTGGCGAACCCGACGGCGACCGTCGCGGCCAGGCACCGGGTGCCGACGTTCCCGTCTATCGAGGACGCGCTGCGGGCCCTGCCGCCCGCGCCGTCGCGGCGCGAGGCGGTGATCGAGCTGGCGCCGAGCACGGTCTCCTCGATGCACGCCCGACGGTTCGTCACCCGCATGTGCGATCGCTGGGAGGTCGGCCCGGTCCGCACGGACGCGCTGCTGGTCGCCACCGAACTGGTGGAGAACGCGCTGCTGCACGCCTTCGGCGAGCTGCTCCTGCGCCTGGAATGCCAGGGCGGGTCGCTCACGATCGCGGTGGCCGACGCCGATCCGCAAGAGGCGATGTTGCGCGAACCGGCCGCCGGGCATCCGGCCCGGTTCGGTTTGCACGTGGTGGCCTCGCTGGCGCGGGCGTGGGGTTGCGCGCCGCGCTGGCCGGTCGGCAAGGTCGTGTGGGCGACGCTGGCGGAGCAGCGGAGACCGCTGCTGTTGTGAGCGTGTCGAGGTCGGCCACCGGGCCGCCGCGCTCGCGTCCGATGCGCGCGGCGGCCAGGACCGGCCGAGCTACGCCGACCGTTGCCCGCCGTTAACTCGGGCGTTCGGGGGGTACCGCTGGGTCATGGCGCACTTCAGACGGTGGGGCGCGGTGTACGTCCTGATACTGCTGTTTGCCGGGTCCTGGCTCGGGCAGTTCTTCACCCAGCTCGCCGACTTCCGCCACGCGCAGTCGGCGCATCAGCAGCCCTTCGTGTGGGGCGAGTTCTGGTCGGACTTCCTGTCCAGCACGTTCGAGAACTGGCAGAGCGAGTGGTTGCAGCTCGTCTTCCAGGCCGTGCTGCTGCTGGGGGCCAAGCACTGGATCTTTCGTGCCGACGCGGAGGATCTGGAACGCATCGAGTCCAAGGTCGACCAGGTGCGACAGGCTCTCGTCCAGCTCGAGGCCGAGAGCCGACGGGTCTGAGGGCTCTCGACGCAGGCGCGGTCCATGTGGCCGGTGCGAAGGCGGAGGTGCGCCGTCAGCCGAACAGGCCGCCCAGCATGCCGCCGCTCTGCCCCGCCTGCTGCCCGCCGCCGGTGCCGCCGAGCAGTCCGCCAGGCGGCAGTTCCGAAGGCTGCACGATGACGAAGCCGCGACCCGAGAACGCCAGCGTCAGACCTTCTCCTGTGCTGCGGCCGATCAGCCTGCCCAGACCGAACGAGTCGTTGCGCTTGATACCCGTCTGCAAGCTCGACGACCACGCCACCGCCGCCTGCGGATCGGCGTAGGTCGGCTGGTCGACATTCAGCACCACCGGGGTGCCGTGGGTGGTGATGGCGATCCGGCCCCGTCCGGTGAACACGCAGTTGAAAAGGCCTGCGTTGCTCGCGAATCCGGCCGCGCCCTGCACCATCTTGATGTCGTAGCGCAGCGTCGAATCGAAGGCGAGCACGTTGGCGCCGTTGATGGTCAGGCCGTCGCTGCCGTCCAGATCGATGATGTGCACGTCGGCGGCGGCGCTGGCCAGGAACAGGTCGCCGCGGCCGGAGACCTTCATCAGCGGCACGCCCTCACCGGTCAGCCGCTGCTGGATGGCGCGGCCGATGCCGCCGGAGCCCAGCGCCTGGAACTGCAAGTCACCCTGATAGGCGACCATCGACCCGGCGCGAGCCATGACCTCGCCCGCCAGGCCGACCTTGACCATCTTGCCGCCCTGCTTCTGGATGCCGACGCCGTTGACCTCGGCGTGACTCGGGTTGAACAGATCGCTCTGCATCGGCAGCGCTCCTTGCTGGGGTGTCGACATCGGCGGGGGAGGTACCGCGCCGGGCGGAGGGTAAGCGGGGCTCGCGGGTTGCGGTGAGCCGTACGCGGGGGCGTTCGGGTACGCCGGAGGCGGGGTTGGACCGTATCCGGTGCCCGCGGCCGGGGCGCTGTAGGCACCTGACGGTGGGGGTGCGGCGGGGTACGCCGGGGGCGTGGTCGACGGGCCGTACGCGGTGCCCGCAGCCGGGGCGCCGTAGCCGCCGGATGCTGGTGGCGGAGCGGCCTGCGGCGCGGTGGGCGACGGCGCGGCCTGGGACGCGGCGGGTGGCGGTGCGGGTTCGTCGTCGACGTTCACACCGAACGCCCTGGCGATCCCGGCCAGCCCGTCGTCGTAGCCCTGGCCGACGGCGCGGATCTTCCACGCGCCGCCGCGGCGGTAGATCTCCACGCACACCACGGCGGTCTCGGTGCTGAGACCGGTCATCGGGAAAGTGATCGTGCCCGAATCGGATCCGATCGTCGCGGTGAGCGAGCCCGCCCCCGCGAAGGTGGGCGGGCCGCTGCCGTCGAGGCTGGCGGTCACGACGACTTTGTCCACGTCAGCGGGCAGCGCGGAGGTCTGCACGTCGACCATGTCGCCCGCGCCGCGGCCGTGCCGGTAGGTGACGCCGGGCCCGACGGGTTGGTTGAAGAAGACGAAATCGCCGTCGGAGCGCACCCGGCCCGCCGCGTTCAGCAGCAGCGCGGACACGTCGACGGGCGCGGTGCAGGTGACGGTGACGGTCATCCGGTCGCCGGGTGCGGGCCGGTTCTCGCCGCGGGCCAACGCGGTCACGCCGGGCCCGCCGTCGCGCTGGGTCGCCAGGACATCGAACTCATGGTCACGAGTGTGTCTCGCATCCGCGCCGTGCGCCACCGTGGCCCTTGGATCAGGCCGGAACGCACCTCAGCGCACCGGTCGATGACCGTCGGCGCACTCCGGTCGCGCCGCACCGGGCCGCGCCGGGATCGAAGCCACACCGCGAGATCGGCCGTGCCGCTGGGCAATACGCCATCTGGTCGATATTCGCGCCCGCCCCCCCGAAAGGTCGATTTGTCGATATTCTGAGAATTGACAAGATCGTTTTTATAAGTGGATCGCCGCATTTTCGCTGGAGTCAACTTCTAGTTGATGGTCGGCTGCGTTACCTTGCTAAAACAGTCCGTTAGCCAATTATTAACGGTGATAATTCGCACAATCACGAAACTGGATTTATAGATCTCTTTTCCATAACGTTGCTGGTGCGCGCCGCTGGCGTGACGAACCAGTCCGTGAAAGGAAAGCCCACACATGTTCTCTCGCAAGACCTTCGCCGCCGCCGGTGCCGCCGCTGTCGCTGCCACCATGTTCCTCGGCCCCGTCGCGGTCGCCTCCGCCGACGATTCCACCGGCTTCACCGGTTCCGCCACCGGCTCCGCCGAGTCCGGCTCCGCTGGTTCGTCCACCGGTTCGGCCGGTTCGTCCGCCGGTTCGAGCATGCTCGACTCGGGCAGCTCGGCCTTCGACGGCGGCACCTCTGCCATCGTCAACATCATCGAGGCGCTCACCGGCGCTCGTGAGCTGGCCCAGCCCGCCGCGCCTGCCGAGCCCGCTGCCTGATTCGATCTCGGTCGATCACTGCTCCGGTGGTCCTGATTCCCTTTGAGCCGCGACGTACCGGCGCCTGGGGTTTCATTGCAGTGAATTTGCCGTAATTGATCTTGCCATCCGCCGTTCCCGTTTGGGGGCGGCGGATGAGCCATTTTCAATGACATTTGCTGTCAAAGAAATTGGCTCGCTACCTCGTCGGAGCGCGCCCTCTGGAACATCGATCGAGTCCCGTCCCGCGAACCTCTCGGAGAAATGATGACCTCGAGAGTCCGGGGTTGACCGCGCCGAGACCGCGGGGCAAGGTGGGCCGATGGGCAGCGAAGAGGTGCGCGCGGGCGTCACGCTGACGAATCTGGACAAGCCGCTCTTCGACGGTGCGTCGGCGACCAAACGGGATCTGATCGACTACCTGGAGTTCGTCGGCGACCGGCTGGTGCGTCAGCTGCGCGACCGCCCGCTCTCGGTGGTGCGGATCCGGCCGGGGCAGGAACCGTTCATGCAGAAGAACCTGCCCAAGTACACGCCGGAGTGGGTGCCGCGGGTGACACTGTGGGCCGAGAGCGCGCGCCGCGAGGTCACCTACGCCCTCGGTGACGACGTGCGCACCCTGCTGTGGTTCGGCAATCAGCGGGCCGTCGAATACCACCCGACGCTGCTGCTCGCCGACCACTCCACCGGCCCCACCCACCTGGTCCTCGATCTCGACCCGTCACCGGGGCAGACTTTTCGCCATGCGGTGCTCGGCGCCGAGCTGATCCGCGCGGCCTTGGTCGCCGACGGCCTGGCGGGCGCGGTGAAAACCAGCGGCGCCAAGGGGGTTCACGTGTTCGTTCCCGTCGCCGCGGGCACCGATAGCGAGGACGCCGCCGCGGCCACCCGGGCGATCGCGGCCCGCGCCGAGCGCCTCGACCCCGACCTGGCAACCACGGCGTTCATCCGCGAGGACCGCGAGGGGAAGGTCTTCCTCGATTCCACCCGCTCCGGCGGCGCGACCGTCGTCGCGGCCTACAGCCCCCGCATTCGCCCCGGCGTCCCGGTCTCCTTCCCGATCGGCTGGGCCGACCTCGCCGACGCGAACCCGACCGATTTCACCCTGCGCACTGCCCCCGAGCGCCTCGGCGACCGCGACCCGTGGACCGCGGAAATGCCCGCGCCCCAAACTCTCCCCGAAGATCTCGTCGCCGAAGGCCACACCATCCCGGTCGCCCGCGTCCAAGCGATGCACGAAGGCAAGCGCCGCGCCCGCGCCCGCCGCGCCACCTGACGGCGTCCACTGGCGCGAACTCACCGCACGGCTCGCAAAAGCAGAGCGTGCGTCAGGGGATGCGAGCGACGGCGCCGAGCATCGAGACGGCCTCGGGGCGGGGATGCGCGCGCCAGACTTCCGGACGCCAGGTCATCACCGAGCCGATGCCGGGGGGCACCAGATCGAAACCGGTGAAGAATTGGCGGAACTCGGCCGTCGAGCGCAATTGGAAGGGAACGCCGCTGCGCTCGTTGGCCAGTTTCGTCTCGGCGAGATCCTCGTCGGTGAGGTGATCGTTGGTGCCGTGGGTCATCACCAGGTAGCTGCCGGAGGGCAGCGCCTCGCAGAGCTGACGCACCAAGCCGTAGGGCGCCTCGTCGTCGGTGATGAAGTGCATGACGGCCACCAGCATCAACGCGACCGGCTGGGTGAGATCGAGGGTGGCGGTGAGATCCGGGTGGGTCAGGATCCGGTCGGGGTCGCGCAGGTCGGCGTCGAGGTAGGCGGTCGCGCCTTCGGGCGAGCTGTTCAGCAGCGTGCGGGCGTGCACGAGCACGATCGGGTCGTTGTCCACGTAGACGATTCGCGATTCGGGTGCGATGCCCTGCGCGATCTCGTGGACGTTGCCCGCGGTGGGCAGACCGGTGCCGATGTCCAGGAACTGCCGGATACCCGTCTCCGCGGCCAGATACGTCACCGCGCGGCGCAAGAAGTTGCGGTTCTCCACGGCCGCGAGCCGCACCGTCGGAAAGCCCTCGGCCACCGCGTCGGCCGACTCTCGATCCGCCGGAAAATTGTCCTTCCCGCCGAGCCAGTAGTCGTACCGGCGCGCGGGGTGAGGTTTGCTGATATCCACCCTGGCTGCCGCCGATTCCGAGTTCACCACGCCCTCAATTCATCTCGACTAGGGTCATCATGTCAGCTCGAGTTGCGAACCGGTAGCGAGGGTGAAACTCGCACGGCCCCCGGAAGGCTCCGTCATGCAGTTGCAGTACAGCCCGTACGATTTCGACGTCCACCGCGATCCCTATCCGTACTACGCAAGGCTACGCGCGGAGGCGCCGGTCTTCCACAACCCGGCCGACGATTTCTACGCTTTCTCCCGATACGCCGATATTGTTGCGGCACTGCGTGATTCGGACCGTTTCTCCAGCGTCAACGGACTGCGGATGGAGCCCGCGTTCTGGGGACCGCAGGCCGAACGGTTCTTCTCCTTCGTCGCGATGGACCCGCCCAAGCACACTCGACTGCGCGGCCTGGTGGCTCGCGCGTTCACCAATCGCCGGGTGCAGGAATTGCAGCCCCGACTACGGGAGATCGCGCGCGGGCTGTGGCAGCCACTGCTGGAACGCGAAAGTTTCGACCTGATGGCCGATTTCGCGGGTCCGTTCCCCACCGATGTGATCTCCGAACTGGTCGGCGTCCCGGAAGCGGATCGCGACATGATCCGCAAGCTGGGCATGGAGATCATGTACACCGACGAGGAATCCACCGATCTGCGCCCGGAAGCGGTGCAGGCCATCGGGACCCTGGTCGGCTACTACACCGAGCTGACCATCGAACGGAGCAAGACCCGCCGCGACGACCTGCTCTCCGGCCTGCTCGACGCCGCCGACGGCGACGACCGGCTGACCCCCGAGGAGATCGTGGGCGTGCTGATCCTGCTGGTCGGCGCGGGCATCGAGACCACCATGCTCACGCTGGGCAACCTCTGGCACGTCGCGTGGCAGCACCCCGACCGGCGCCGTGAGGCCTTCGGCGGGCGCATCGACGAGTGGATCGCCGAGGGAATGCGCTACGAACCCGCCACCCAGACCCAGCTGCGCAGCACCACCGAACCGATCTCGTTGCACGGCGTCGACATCCCGGCCGGTGCGCGCATCCTGCTGCTGACCGCCTCGGCCAACCGCGATCCCGAGATCTTCACCGATCCAGACACTTTCGACCTGGACCGCGACACGGGCGCAACACTGTCCTTCGGCAGCGGACGCCACCACTGCCTCGGCGCGAACCTCGCCCAGCTGGAACTGCGCGTCGCGCTGGAGGAGATCATCGGCACGATCGCCGATTACGACATCGACGCCGCGAACCTGCGTCGCATTCACTCCTCCAACAACCGCGGCTTCGCCAGTCTGCCGACCACGGTCACCGCCCGCTGAACGGAATGTCGACGGGGTGGGCCGCCACCCCGTCGACGCCGAGCCGCAGCGCCTCGTCCACCTTGCCGCGGAAATGCGGACAGGAGCGGAAATCCGTTGCGCCGCAATCCAATGCGTGGTCGATCGTGTTCAGCGCCGCGGTGGCGGCGGCGATCCGCGCGGCCAGCTGATCGCGGTGCGCGCGCAGCAGCTCGCGGCGCGTGTCGCGATCCGCTGCGCTCTCGAAAAGCCGGGCGATCTCGGCCAAGGTCAGCCCGACCCGTTTGCCGAGCAGAATGACGGCCACCGTCTCGGCGTCGTCGGCGCGATAGACCCGGCGACCGCCGGAATCGCGGCGCGGCGCGAGCAGACCGAGATCCTCCCAGTGCCGCAGCACGTGCGTGGCCAGGCCGAACCGCGCGGCCAGCTCGCCGATCGTCAATCCGGAATCGGACATACCAGCACTCTAAGTCGACAACGGGTGTCGTACCGCCGTGCCCGTCAGGCCGCGCGTGCGGTCCACTGCGCGTACAGCCCGAAGGGGTATCCGCGCGGGCGCACGACCCTCCTGCGCACCGTCGGCTCGGCGAAACGCGCGCCCAACGCGGTGCGCATGGACGCGTCCCGGACGAAACGGAAGTCGTAGAGCGCCAGCGTTCCGCGCGGGCGAAGCACCCGCTCGAGCTCGGCCGCCGCCGCGACCGGATCCGGCCACTCGTGCATGCTCAGGCTGGAGACGACGACGTCGAAACTGTTGTCCGGGTAGGGAAGTGCGCCGACGTCACCCACGGACAGTTCGACCTCGTGGTCGGCAAGATTGGTCCGGGCGTGCGCGATCATGTGCGGCGAAAGGTCCACCCCGTGCAACAGCAGATCGGGTCGTCTGCGCGCGAGGTGGGCCAGCAGCAGGCCGGGGCCGGTCCCCACGTCGAGCACCGCCTCGCCCGTCCCGGTGGACGCGGCCACCTCGTCGGCGATATGCCGGTACAGCCCGCCGAGCAGTTTGGTGGCGCGCCGGTCGTAGCCGCGGCTTTCCTGTTCTCCGAACCGGGTCATTTCATCCCTTCCTTCAGGTCGACCCTCAGCGTGCGAGTTCAGGTCGACCTGAAGTCAAGGGCTGGGTCAGACCGCGACTCGGCGCAGTGCGTCCCTGGTCAGCTCGGAGAGGTCGCGGTAGCCGTCGACGGCCATGATCAGGTCGGCCTCGGCGAGCAGCGCGCGCAGCACGTGCACGATGCCGTCGGCGCCGCCGAGCGCGAGACCGTAGGCGTAGGGCCTGCCGATGCCGACCGCTGCCGCACCCAGGGCCAGCGCCTTGACGATGTCGTCGCCGCCGCGAACGCCGGAGTCGAACAGCACCGGCAGCCCGTCGGCCGCGTCGACCACCTCGGCGAGCATGTCGAGGGCGGGCAGGCCGCCGTTGGCCTGGCGGCCGCCGTGGTTGGAGCAGTAGATGCCGTCCACGCCACCGTCTTTCGCGCGGCGCGCGTCGTCGGGATGACAGATGCCCTTCACGATCAGCGGCAGCGTGGTGAGTTCGCGCAGCCACGGCAGGTCGGCCCAGGTGAGCGGATTGCCGAAGAGCTGGACCCAGCGCAGCACGGCGGCCTGGAGGTGCTCTTCCGGCGGGCCGGGCAGACCCGCGCGGAACACCGGATCGGTGAAATAGTTCGCCAGACAGTGCCCGCGCAGTTGGGGGAAATTCGAGGTGCCGAGATCGCGCGGGCGCCAGCCGGTGATCCAGGTGTCGAGCGTGACGACGATGCCCTTGTACCCCGCCTCCTCGGCCCGCTTCACCAGACTCGCGGCGAGATCGCGGTCGGTGGGCGTGTACAGCTGGAAAAGGCCTGGCGTATCACCCAATTCGGCCGCCACCTGCTCCAGCGGATCCACCGAGAGAGTCGATGCCACCATCGGGACGCCGGTGCGCGCCGCGGCGCGGGCGGTCGCCAGATCGCCGTGCCCGTCCTGGGCGCACAGGCCGATCACACCGATCGGCGCGAGGAAAACCGGTGCGGGCCAGGTCATCCCGAACAGCTCCACCGTGAGGTCGCGCTCGGACGCGCCGACGAACATCCGCGGCACAAGGCCCCACTGGTCGAACGCGGTCACGTTGGCGCGCTGCGTGCGTTCGTCACCGGCCCCGCCCGCCACGTACGACCAGACCGAGGGCGGCAATGCCGCCTGCGCCGCGGCCTCCAGCTCGTCGAAGGACATCGGCAGCGCGGGCTGTACCCCGCCGAGGCCGCGCAGGTAGATCTCGTTCTGGTAATCGGCGAAGGCCATGGATTCGGTCGCCCTTTCGTCTCCGGCGCCGCACCGCGCCACCGGGAGAAAGCATGGGTGTCCGGTTGCTCGCTCCCACTAGAATGCAGGAATCAGGCACGATGGGAACCGCGAATGCAGGATGACGCCGCACTCCTGAGCGAGGACGAGCTCGCCCTGATCAACGCGCTGCAACTCCGCCCGCGCGGTTCCTGGTCGGAATTGGGCCACGCGCTCGGCGTCGATCCGGTGACGGTGGCCCGTCGCTGGCAGCGGCTCACCCGGCGCGGGGTGGCCTGGGTGAGTCCTTCGCCCGGCCCGCGGCTGCTCGACCAGATCACCATCGCCTATGTCGAGATCGGCTGCACCGCCGACGCCGCGGCCGCGGTCAGCCGCAGCCTGTGCGGGCACCCGCACATGGTCACCGTCGAGCGCTGCGCGGGCACCTACAACCTGCTGGCCACCGTCGGGGCGCGCGACCTGGACACCATGTCGCACTACACGCTGGACGTGCTGCCCGCCATCCCGCACGTCGCGGCGGTGCGGGCCAGGATCGTCACGCACATGTTCACCGAGGGCGGCCGCTGGCGCATCGACGCGCTCGCGCCCGACCAACGCGCCGAACTGGACGTCCCGCCGCCGCGACCGTCGGCGGCGGTGCGCGGGGTGAGCATCGACGACGCCGATCGCGCGATGCTCGCGCAGCTCGCCATGGACGGGCGGGCCTCGCACCAGTACCTGGCGACGGCCGTCGGTACCAGCGCCTCGACGGTGAAGCGCAGGCTGGATCGGCTCACCCGGCTCGGAGTGCTCCAGTTCCGCTGCGATTTCGCCCGCCCGCTCGGCGGCTGGCCGGTCGCGGTGACCCTGTGGCTTGATGTGCCACCGGATCGGCTCGCCGAGATCGGCGACGCGATCGTGCGGCTCCCGCAGACCCGCAACTGCGCCGCCATCAGCGGCGGTCACAACCTGCTCATCCAGGCCAACCTGCACAGTCTCGCCGACATCCCGCGCCTGGAAGCCGGGCTGGCCGCCGCCCATCCCGCGCTGCGCGTCGCGGAGCGCACCGTCACGCTGCGCCACGACAAGCTCTTCGGGCACATTCTCGATCCGCGCGGGCGCAGCAGGCGCGTGGTGCGACCCGACGTCTGGAGCGAGCCCGGGTCGCTGGGGTGAGGCCAGGTTTAGCGGCGGGGAATCGCGGCATGCCGATCGGGGAGGGGGTCGATCGAGAGGAGTCGCTCATGGCTGAATTGGACGGCGTGCGGGTGCTGGTCGTGACCTCGAACACCGGTGTCGAGCACGATGAGCTGCTGGTGCCGCGCGACGAACTACGCAAACGAGGCGCGCGGGTGACCCACGCGGCGCCGAAATCGGAGCCGGTGCAGACCTTTCAGCACGACGTGGACAAGGACGAGGTCGTTTCGCCCGATGCCGCGCTGGACGCGGTGGACATCGACGACTTCGACGCGCTCGTGGTGCCCGGCGGCACCGTGAACGCGGACAAGCTGCGCGCCGACGATCGCGCCGTCGCGCTGGCCAAGGAATTCGCCGGTGCGGGCAAGCCGGTTGCCGCGATCTGCCACGGGCCGTGGCTGCTCGTCGAGGCCGATCTACTGCGGGGCAAGACGCTGACCTCGTACCACTCGCTGCGCACCGATGTCGACAACGCGGGCGGAGCGTGGGTCGACGAGCCGGTGGTGCGCTCGTCCGAGAACGGCTGGACGCTGATCACCTCGCGCGCGCCCGGCGATCTGAAAGATTTCGTCGGCGCGATCTCCACCGAATTACGGGCGTAGCGGCGGCGCGGCGGGAGGTTCGCCGCGGGCGTCGCCCGTTTCGGCCGTGCGGCCTCGGGTACGCGCTCGACGTCGGCCCTCACGAAGGGCAACGAAGCGGGAGGAGGCTGTATGGCAGGCAACCACGGCAACCGGCTGGTGGGCGCGCGAGCGCTCGCGACGCTGGCCGACCTGGGTTTCGCATCGATCGCCTCGGGGGTGATCGCCCGCAGACGCGCGGTGATGGGAGTGCTGGAACGGACGCAGGCCGATCGGCGCGCGGTGGCGCGCATGCGTCGGTTGCGTGCCGAGTTCGGCGCTGGCCCAGTCGAATTGGTGCTGCCGGGGCGTCGCATCGTGATCGTGCTCGACCCGGACGACGTCGGCAGGGTGCTCGCGGACGCGCCGCGGCCGTTCGATCCCGCCAATCGCGAGAAGCGCGCCGCACTGCGCCAGTTCCAGCCGCACGGCGTGCTGCTCTCGGAGGGGCCGGTGCGCGCGCAGCGGCGAGCGGTGAACGAGGCGGCGCTGGACACCTCCGCGCCGCTGCATCGCCTCGCCGAACCGTTCGCCGAGATCATCGCCGACGAGGCGCGCGACCTGACCGCGTCCGCGCTGCGCCGCGGCCACCTCAACGCGGACCAGTTCACCGCGGACTGGTGGCGGCTGGTCCGGCGGCTGGTGCTCGGCAGGCGCGGACGCGACGACGAGGCGATCACCGACGAACTGTGGAAGCTGCGCTCGGCCGCCAACTGGTCGTTCCTCGCGCTACCGCAGCGCGGGCGGCGGGATCGTTTCACCGAACGGCTCTACCGCTACGTGGAAGCGGCCGATCCGGACAGCCTTGTCGGAGCGCTGGCGGCGACCGCCGCGGGTGGCGCTGTGGACCCGGTCGGCCAGATTCCGCACTGGCTCTTCGCTTTCGACGCGGCGGGCATCGCCACGAGCCGAGCCCTGGCGCTGCTGGCCACCCACCCGGATCAGCACGCCCGCGCGACCGCCGACGCCGCCGACCCGCACACCCCGCAGACCCGCGACTACCTGCGCGCCTGCGTCCTGGAATCGGTGCGGCTGTGGCCGACGACGCCGGTCATCCTGCGCGACATCACCGAGGACACGCAGTGGCGGACGGGCGCGGACCGGTTCACCATCGAGGGCGGCGCCGCGCTGATGATCGTGGTCCCCGCGTTCCATCGCGATACCGAGCTGCTGCCCTTCGCCGACCGCTTCGCCCCGGACCTCTGGTTGGAGGGACTCGCGGAGCAGTACCCGCAGCTGGTGCCGTTCAGCGCGGGCCCGGCGGTTTGCCCCGGCCGCAACCTGGTGCTCTTCACCACGAGCACCCTGCTCGCCCACCTGGTGGACGCCGCCGACTACCGGCTCCGCTCCACGCCCGCGTTGTCGCCGGACAGCCCACTTCCGTTGACCTTCAACAACTTCGGCCTCGACTTCGTGATCACGCCCGCGGTGACGCGCGCCCGGTGATCGGTTCGAAGCGCGGGTCGGCGCGGTGACCGCAGGTCCGCGGTGCGAAGGTCAAGTTCGCGGTGCGCGAGTGGCTCAGGAAGGTCCGCCGCGCGGGTGGCTCAGGCGAGCGCGGTGCGCAGGGCGAACCAGCCGGTGGTCGGGTCCGCGAAGCCGTGGTAGACCAGCGGCGGGCGCTGGTCGAGCTCGAAGTGCCGGTAGACCGCGAGCATGGCTTGGCGGATGGATTCGGCCTGGAAGTCCTCGCTGCGGCGGAAGCCGATGCGGCGTTCGGGCAACAGTGCCAGCCGGGTCACCTCCGCGCGGTCGCCGAGATCGAGTCCGAAGGGATCGATGATCAGGTGGTCGTGCAGGATCGCGTGCAGCCGTTCGGGGTCGGGCAGGTGCGTGGTGCAGGGGCGCAACTCGGCGTGGATCGATGGTTCGGAGCGGCCGGGCACGGTCGGCGTCTCGAGCGACTCGACCAGCGCCACATCGGGCCGCGGCGGCGCGTCGGGATCGTCGACGGTCGCCTGCTCCATCAGATGCAGGATGTTCCCGCCCGGCATCAGCGGTTCCGCGACGAGGAACAGGGTGACCGAGGGGCAGCGGCAATCCTGGACGGTGAGACAGACCTTCGCGGGAAGCGGGTAGGACATACGTCCTCCTCCGGAAGCGGAACGAACGATCGGTGGGAGGCGACTCCTCTTCGAGCCCTCCCTGCATGGTAATCCGCGACGACGGCCGGTGGCAGGGGCCGCGGGCGGCCCGTTCGGCGGTTGGGCGGCGGCCTGGTCGTGTGTGATCGTTGGACGGTGAGTCCCATCGCGGAGCGCGGATGAACGCGGCGATACGGCCCGACCTCGGCCTGGCGGCGTTGTGCCTCGCGCTGGCGATCGGCGCGGCCACGGTGTATCGGGTGGCGCGACTCGGTTCGCCGTTCGTTGCGCCCCGCGCGGCCCTTCGCGGTGCCGTGCAATTGGCGATCGTGGCGCTCGTGCTGGCAGCGGCGCTGGCGCACCTGTGGTCGGCGATCCTGGTGCTCGCTGTCATGTTCGTCGCCGCGGTGGTGACCTCGGCGCGGCGCTCGGGTGCGGGGAAGTCCGCGCCGTGGCTGGCGCTGGCGCTGGGCGCGGGCGTCGGAGCGGTTCTCCCGCCCATGCTGCTCAGCGGTGTGGTCCCGATGACGGGCGTCGCGGTGGTGCCGGTCGGCGGGATCGTCCTCGGCGGCGCCATGACTGCGACGTCGCTGGCGGCACGCCGCGCCCTCGACGCGGTCGAGCAGCGGCGCGGCGAGGTAGAAGCCGCGCTGAGCCTGGGCTTCACCGAACGTGACGCCCGGCTGGAGGTGATCCGCCCGACCGCCGCCGACGCGCTGCTGCCCGGCGTCGACCAGACCCGCACGGTCGGATTGGTCACCCTGCCGGGCGCCTTCGTCGGCGTGCTGATCGCCAGCGGCTCGGCCATCCAGGCGGGCGCGGTCCAGATCCTGGTTCTCTCGGGTCTGTTGCTCGCCCAGACCTGCGCCGTCGCGGTCACCGTCGAGCTCGTCGCCCGCTGCCGCGTCACGCGAGAGCCGGGCAAGCGCATCGCCGCATCCGCAAGCGGCCGGTGAAATCCGCCACCGAAATTGTAACTTCGAGTAACAGTTATCTACACTCGGTGCTGCTGGGAACGATCCGGCGATCGACTCGAATCCGTCCGTGCACTGAGGAAAAGCGTGATCTTCACCGAGCTGGCGCATGCGCTCGACAACGGCTGGGCGCTCACCTTCGGCGGTGGCGTCGAACCCGCCGCCCCGACTCCTTCGACGGTGCTCTACGACGAGCCGCACCGGCAGCTGCGCCGCTACGAGGGCGCGCACGGTTCCGGGAACCCGGTCCTGTTGGTGCCGCCGCTCGCGGTGCACAGTTCCTGCTTCGATCTGCGCCCGGGGCAGAGCCTGGCCAAGTTCCTGCTCGACACCGGGCGCACCCCCTACATCGTCGACTACGGCCGGATCACCTACGCCGACCGGAATCTCGGCTTCGAGGAGTGGATCGACGACATCGTCCCGACCGCGATCGCCCGGGTCAGCGCGGAGCACGGTGGGGCCGAGGTCGACGTCGTCGCCTGGTCGCTCGGCGGCACCCTGGCCCTGCTCACCGCCGCCGAGCACGCGGACCTGCCGATCGCCTCGGTCACCGCGCTCGGCACCCCGATCGATTACCGGCGCCATCCGATGCTCGCGCCGTCCCGGCTGCTCGCCCGCGTCACCGGCGGCCGCGAAGTCGCCTGGTCCACCGCGTTGTTCGGCGGTATTCCGGCGTTCGCCGTGCAGCTCGGGTTCCGCGGCATGGCGTTGCCGCGCGAGATCATGCGCCCCTGGTTCATCGCCCGCAATCTGGGTCGCATCGAGGCGCTGGCGCGGATGGAGGCGATCGACCGGTTCATCGGACGGATGCCCGGCTATCCCGGCCGCCTCTACCGGCAGAACCACCGGCTGATGATCGTCGGCAACCACATGGCGAAGGGCAGTGTCCCGCTCGGCGCGGACCGGGTGATCGAGATGGCGAAGGTGAGCTGCCGGGTGCTGCTCGTCGGCAGCCCCTCGGACAACATCGCGCCCGCCGCCACGGTCGCGCCGGGCGTGCGGGTGCTCACCGGCGCGGCCGAGGCTCGCTATGTCGAAGTGCCGCGCGCCAGCCACCTCGGGCTCGTCGCCGGGCCGGAGGCGGCCAGCTGGGCGGTCATCGACGAATTCTTGGGTAGCGTCGTGCTCGCGGATCGCTGAAGTCCATCCGCCTGGCCGGACCATTTTCGTCCGAGCTCCCGTGCGGCCGGAGCGAATCCGGAATTCGAGAGGTACGCCTCACAACCCGACCAGCCGGGCGCTCACCTTGTCGAGTTCCTCGGCGAGCGCGTCGTCCTGGGCTCGGCGCGACGGGGTCTTGAGCGCGTTGTTCTGGAAATAGCGTCCGCTGTGCTCGGCGGGCTCCGGCGCGGCGGCGAGATAGGCGAGCCTGCGACCGCCCTCGGCGGCCGGAATCATGAAGACCCGCTTGGCGATCGCCGCGAACGGCCGGCCCCACCACGGCATCGCGTCCCAGATCCCGGTCGCCACCGCCCCGGGATGGAAGGCGTTGACGGTCACCCCGGTGCCTTCCAGCCGCCGCGCCAGCGCGCGCACGTAGAGGATGTTGGCCAGCTTGGACTGGCTGTAGGCCTTTTCGCCGGAGTAACCGCGCGACAGGTTCAGGTCGCCCAAGTCCAGGTCGGCGCCGTAGTGCATGACCGACGAGGTGAACAGGACGCGCGATGGTGCGCTGCGCCGCAGCAGGTCGAGCAGCAACTCGGTGAGCAGGTAGCCGCCGAGATGGTTGACCGCGAAGGTGGCCTCGACCTCGTCGCCGGTGACGACGCGCTGCGGATAGTAGGCGCCCGCGTTGTTGGCTAGCACGTCGAGGCGGTCGTAGTTCGCGAGCACCTTTCCGGCGAGCTCGCGCACCGCGGACTGGCTCGCGAAATCGCACACCAGCGTGTCCACCTGTCCCGCGCCCGCCTCCCGGACGAGTCGTGCGGCACGGTCGAGCTTCTCGGGATTGCGTCCGACGAGTATCAGGTGATCGCCTGCTTCGCCCAGTTGCCGCGCGGCTTCCAGACCGATACCCGACGTCGCCCCCGTGATCAGGATCGTCTTCATGAAACCCACACTGCCACAGCGTTATGCGCAGCGGGGGTCACCGCGCGGGTTCGACCTCCGCCGCGTCGTCCGGTTCCGGCGGCGGTGCGGTCGCCGCGTCGATCTGCTCGCCCACGTAACGCAGCACCACGGCGACGATGGCGGCGACCGGCACGGCGAGGAACGCGCCGACGATGCCGTAGAGCGAGCCGCCCGCGGTCACCGCGAGCAGCACCACCACCGCGTGCAGCTGCATGCTGCGGCTCTGCAACACCGGTTGCAGCACATTGCCTTCCAGCTGCTGGACGGCCAGGATGATGCCGAGCACGATCAACGCGGTCGTCACGCCGTTGGCGACCAACGCGACGAGGACCGCGAGCGCGCCCGCGACGAACGCTCCGACGATCGGGATGAAGCCGCCGAGGAAGGTGAGCACGGCGAGCACCGCGGCCAGCGGGACGCCCAGGATCACCAAGCCCGCGCCGATCAACACCGCGTCGATCAGGCTGACCAGCGCCTGGGTGCGGATGAAACCGCCGAGGGTGACCCAGATCCGGCCGAGCACCTCCTCGAAGTGCCTGCCGCCGCGGGTCCCGGTCACGCTGTGCAGCCAGGGCATGAAGCGCGGCCCGTCCTTGACGAAGAAGAACGCGAGGACCAGCACCAGGAACAGAGTGACCAGCGCCGAGGTGGCGGTGGTGACGCCGCTGAAGACGCCGGTCGCGATCTGCTCGGCGCTGGACTGCAACCGCGAGACGATGGCGTCCACCGCGGAATCGAGCTGCTCGTCGCGGATGTTCAGCGGTGGGCCCTGCAACCAGTCACGGACCCGGTTGACGCCCTCGGTCGCCTTGTCGGCCAATTCCGGCGCCTGATCCACCACCGAGGGCACGATCAGCGCGATGACCCCCGCGAGCAGACCGAGGAAGCCGAGTATCGACAGCGACGCGGCGAGCGCAGGCCGCAGACCGTGTTTGGTGAGCCAGCGCGTGGGCGGCCACAGCACGGTCGCGACGACGACGGCCAGCGCCATCGGCAGGATCACCACCCACAGGCGCGCGATGATCCAGCCGAGCACCCACGCGCCCGCGGCGATCGCGACGACGCACAGCGCCCATTTCGCCAGCCAGAACAGCCCGGTGCCGATCACATCTCCGCGCTCGGGCGGTTCGAGCGCCTTGTTCTCGCCGGTGTTGGTCTCCACCCTGGGCTTGCTCGGCTCGGTCACGACTTGCCCTCCACTCGCTGACGCCTCACCGGCCCAGTCTCGCACGAGGGCGCCCGCGCGGCGGGTCGCGCTGGCGGCGCACCGGATTGCCGCGCGGATCTCCGGGTAGTGCCACGAAGGAGGAGCTGACCGAACGCGAACCGAGGAGGCTCGATCATGACAGCACCGACCGCGCTGGCGCTGGTGTGCACATTGAAGAAGTCACCGAGCGAATCCAGCAGTGAGCTCATCGCCAGGCAGGCGCTGGCGCGGCTGGCCGAGCACGACGTGAAGGGCGAGGTGCTTCGGCTCGTCGACTACGACATCCATCCCGGCGTCACCGACGACGAAGGCGCGGGCGATCAGTGGCCGCGAGTGCGCGAACAGATCATGGCCGCCGACATCCTGCTCGTCGCCACCCCGACCTGGCTCGGGCACATGTCCTCGGTGGCGCAGCGGATGCTGGAGCGGCTCGACGCCGAGCTGTCCAACACCGATGAGCAGGGGCGGCCCGCGATGGTAGGCAAGGTCGGGCTGGCCGCGGTCGTCGGCAACGAGGACGGCGCGCACAAGATCGTGGCCGATATGTTCCAGGCGCTCAACGACATCGGCTTCACCATCCCGGCGCAGGGCTGCACCTACTGGAACGGCCGCGCGATGGAGACCACCGATTACACAGACCTCGACGAGGTGCCCGAACCGGTCGCGAGCGCCACCGCCGCCATGGCCCGCAACGCCGCGCACCTCGCCCGGCTGCTCGCCGACCAGCGCTATCCCGCTTACCAGTAACGGTTTTCTCTCGGCCAGAGCCGGTTTCTCCGGCGTATCCCGGGTACCCGATCGATGAGGAGGTGTGTGACATGCCGAAGGAATGGACCGACAAACAGGAACGGCAGTACGAACACATCAAGGATTCGGCGCAGGACCGCGGCGCGAGCACCAAGCGCGCCAAGCAGATCGCGGCCCGCACCGTCAACAAGAACCGCGCGCAGTCCGGCCAGAGCAAGACCGCGAGCCGGTCCTCGGTCAAGGACAAGTCGCCGCAGCAGCGCGGCGGCCAGCGTTCGGGACGCAGCGGTCCGAAGGGCCCGACCAGGGACCAGCTGTACAACGAGGCCAAGAAGCGCAACATCAAGGGCCGCTCCAAGATGACCAAGAAGCAACTGGAGAGCGCTCTCGGCCGTTAATCCGGTGCGCCGAGCAGTGCCGTCGCGGCCTGCTCGGCGAGATCGGCGGCGTGGGCCGGAATCTCCTGTCCCGCGCGTAGATACCGCCTGACCAGGGCGTAGGGCAGATCGACAACGGCGAGCATCACACGGTCGGTCGCTCGGGCTCCTTCGTCGCCGGTGCGCGCGATCAGTGCGGTCAGCGCGTTCTGTATCGCGGTATTGGCCCGCGCGGTGTCCGCGCGCGCCGCTTCGCTCCACTCCCGTTCGCCCAATTCCCGCGCCCCCGCGAGCAGCACGGCCGCCTCGCGGGGGCTTCGCCGTGCCCAGTCGAGGGTCGCGCGTGCGCCGCGGCGGATCGCCTCCTCGGGCGGATCGAGGGTCAATACGGTGAGCAGTTCGTCGCGGAACCGGCTCAGCGTCCGTGTCCACAGCGCGGCGAGCAGCGCGGGCCGATCCGGAAACCGGTGGTAGACCGATCCGCTCGGCGCGCCGACCGCCTTGGCCACCGCCGACATGGTGACGGCGGCGGGCCCGCCCGCGGCGAGGAGTTCCGCTGCGGCGTCCAGCAGCCGATCGGCGTCGTGCTTCGGGGGTCTTCCCATGTATTGGAGGATATGCTCTAATTCTGTTTTAGAGGTAGCTCTCTAAAATGGAGGTGGATCGGATGGACGCCGGAATCGAGCCGCCCGCGTGGGCGCGATGGGCGGCGTGGGGGACCATCGCGGCCGTCGCGCCCTCGGCGGTGTGGCGGGTGCTCGTCGGAGTCGGTGTCGATCTCGGGTGGAGCGACGAGCAATTGGCTTTCCAAGACATTCCCGGCGGCGGAACCGTGTACGTCATCGGTTTGAGCGTGGCGTCGTTGGTCTGTGCCGCACTGACTTTCGCGTTGGTGTCGCCATGGGGTGAGCGGTTCCCGCGCTGGTTCCCGTCCGTCGCCGGTCGTCGGGTGCCGCCCGCGCTGCCCGCGGTCACAGCGACGGCGGGCGCGGCGGCGGTTCTGCTCATCGTCGCGATGAGCGCGTGGAACTGGGACCGGGTCAGCGGTTTCGCGGATCGCCCGGACTCCGGCTGGGCTCGGCTGATGGCCGCCTGCTACGCGCCCGCCGCGCTGTGGCCGGTCCTGCTGTCGGCCGTCACCGCCGATTACTGGCGGCGCCACCGCCGCCTCTCCGTACACGGCTGAAGAAGGAGCGAGAAACCATGGCCGTCATCAATATTCACGTGCGGCGCTTGCCGGCCCCTGCCGCGGAGGTCGGGGCGCTGCTCGACTCGCTGGCGAGCGAGGACGACCGCCTCTGGCCCGTCCCGGCCTGGCCGCCGATGCTCTTCGATCGTCCGCTCGGCGTCGGCGCCGTCGGCGGGCACGGTCCGGTCCGCTACACGGTGGAGCACTACGAACCCGGGCGCTGGGTGCGCTTCCGATTCACCGGTCCCCGCGGCTTCGACGGGTTTCACGAATGCACCGTTCAGCCCACCGCCGACGGCGGCGCCGATCTGATCCACCTGCTCGCCATGCACGCCCGCGGGCCCGCCCGCCTCACCTGGCCGCTGGCCTACCGCTGGATGCACGACGCCTGTCTCGAGGACTGCTTCGACCGCGCCGAACGTGCTCTCACCGGCTCGGTCCGCCACCCGGCCCGGTGGACCCTGCCCGTCCGCGTCTTGCGTTGGCTCGCCGAGCGTGTCATGGGACCGAAGGCCGAAACGTCCTCGGCGACAAAACTTTCCACTGCGGGTTAGCATCCCGGCGACCGTCGAGTGCGGCACCCGGTACGCGGAGTGATTCGCCAGAGAGGCGCGCCGGATACGTCGCCGAACCGGCAGCGCCACAACAACTTCTATCCGAAGGTGGCCGTTCGCGCCGTGCTCGCGCAGTGCTGGGCGAGGGATTGGAGGGCTTCGGAGCAGCCGGTGTCGAGGGCGAGGGCGGCGATTTCGTCGCCGCGGGTTCGGCCGCGGTTGACGATCACCACCGGAGAGCCGTTCTTCGCGGCGCGGCGGACGAAGCGCAGGCCGGACATGACGGTGAGCGAGGAGCCCGCGACAAGCAGTGCGTCGGCCTCGTCGACGAGGTCGAAGGCGGCGGCGACCCGATCCTTCGGCACGTTCTCGCCGAAGTAGACGATGTCCGGCTTGAGCATGCCGCCGCATTGGGCGCAGTCGACCATGCGGAAACTCTCGGTGTCGGTGACCACGGCGTCGGCGTCCGGCGCGACCTCGATGCCGGTGGCGGTGGCGGCCGCGGCGAAGCCCGGATTGGCCGCCTCCAGCCGATCGGCGAGCGTCATTCGGGAGATCAGTGCGGAACATCCGAGGCAGCGCACGCGGGCATAGGTGCCGTGCAGGTCGATCACTGTGCGGTGACCCGCCTTGGTGTGCAGCAGGTCGACGTTCTGGGTGATCAACCCGGTGACGACGCCGAGACGTTCCAGGAGGGCGAGCGCCCGGTGCCCCGCGTTGGGCCGGGCGGCGTCCATCCGTCGCCAGCCGATGTGATTGCGCGCCCAATAGCGTTGGCGGAAGGCGGCATCGCCGACGAACTGCTGGTAGGTCATGGGATTTCGGGGCGGCGAATCGGGGCCGCGATAGTCCGGGATGCCGCTGTCGGTGGAGACGCCGGCGCCCGTCAGCACCGCGACCCGGCGATCGGCCAGCACCTCGGCCAACCGCTCCAGCTCCGTGTCGGTCGACGTGCTGCGCGACATGGTCGCATCGTAGGTGATGGAGATGAGTTCTCAGGTGTGCACGGTGATGCTCAACCGGGGCCGCTCGGTCTGGTCCGGCGTGGCGACCCGCTCCCACACCGCCTCGACCAGCGGCGCGAGCAGCAGCTCGCCGAGCTGCTTGACCAGCACCGAGACGACCTGCGTCGACTCGCGGCGGTCGATGGAGGCGACACCGGCCTCACGCAGCCCGATCACTTCGCGGCGAGTCAGCTCGATCAGCGACTCGAGCAGCTCGATCCGGGTCCCGGAAGGTTCGAGTACCGCGCGCCGCAGGTAGTTCACCACCGCGGGGTTGGCCGCGAGCATCCGATGCACCGCTTCGTCCCGGGCAGCGGCGACCTGTGCGGCGTCGCCCGCTACCGGCACTGCCGCCACCGTGTGCGCGAAATAGTCGACGATCAGCTGGTCGACCGCCGCCTCCAAGCCCGCCTTCGTCTTGAAGTGGTGCTGAACGAGTCCGAGCGTGACGCCCGCCTCGGCCGCCACCGCGCGCAACGACACCCGCTCCGCGCCGTACTGGGCGTACAGGTCCATGGCCGCGTTCCTGATCCGCGCCTTCGCGGTCAGATCCTCGTTGGTCGCCCGCGGATCAACCATGTGCCCTCGCCTCGTCGTGCCTGCTTCGGTGGCGGCGATTCTACGGTCACGGGTGATCGACATGGTCGCCGCACCGGTTCCGGTACAGCTGTATTACAGCGAAGGGCGTCGTACGGTGCGTGCGGCCTTGTGCGCCGGGCGTTTTCGTCACGGCGTGCGCCGGATCAGTTGCGTGCCAGCAGCACGATGCCCGCCGAGATCAGGCCGAGGGCTATCGCGGCGAAGCCGTACGCGACGCGATAGTTCCGCAGGGCCGGTAGTGCGCTGTCGACGGCGAACCGGCCGGGACCGGTCAGTGCGATGGCGGCGGCCGCACAGGCGATCAGCACTTCGTACTCGATGCCGCCCTTGTTGCCGAAGAACCCGGCATCCCATTTGAAGGCGATGGCGTTGACCATGACGCCGAGGATGGCCGCCGCGGCCAGTGGTGTGAGCAGGCCGATGGCCAGGGCCAAGCCGCCGAAAGCCTCGGAGGCGCCCGCGACGAGCGCGGCCGCCTTGCCCCCCGGATAACCCTCCGAGGTGAAGAACTGGGCGGTGCGGTCCAGGCCGTTGCCGCCGAACCAGCCGAAGAGCTTCTGCGCGCCGTGCGCCGCCATCGTCAGGCCGAGCGCGAGGCGCAGGACGAGCAGGCCCAGATCGATGCCGAGCGTGCTCGTGGGTGCGGTTGTGGTCGGTGCTGTCGTGGTCGTCATGGCGAGGTCCTCTCTCGTCCACAAGCTGCCTGACCTTTTCGGCCACGGTACGCCCGGGCACTGTCCGATGTGCCGAATCTCGCCCAGAACGCGCTGGTGGGCGGGTCGTGCGACCCGCCCACCAGTGATGCGTCAGCGATCAGTCGCCGCGCTGGTACGCCTGCTGGCGCGCCTCGTCGACGTTGGCTTCCGCCCGTGCCTTCTCGGCGGCGGCTTCCTTCTGTGCGGCCTCACGCTGGGATTCGGCCTTGTCCTGCTGGACACGGCCTTCCTTCTCCAGGTTCTCGTTGCCGGTGACGATGCCCGCGGCCTCCTTGGCCTTGCCCTTGACGTCCTCGACGACGCCCTTGACACCCTCGCGGGGACCGCTTTCGTGCTTCGACACGATGTCTACCTCCGAATATCGGTTGTCGGCTGACACAGGCCGCATACCCGGTCCCGGCGACCTCAATCGCGTGACGTCGAGCACCCACCGAGCCCATACACGATCTACTGAACAGGCAGATCGAGGCTCGAGCCCTGATCGGCGGTCGAGGGTTTCGGGGAGGTCGGGTTCTGTCCGTTGCCGGGCGGCGAATCGTTCGACGGTTCCGTCAGCGACTCGACGATCTGCTTCCGCGTGTAGTCGATCGCGTCGTTCGTTGCCCGCTCCGTGATGCTTTTCTGCTCGCCCCACGTCATGTCGGCAACTGTATTGCCGACCTTCTTGCCGATCAGGTAGTTCACCGTCCAGTCGCTCACGGAATTACCGGTGAGACTGACACCCTTGTCGTTCAGTAACTTGCTGACCGGGGCCGCGACGGCGCCGGAGATCGCGCCGTAGATGCTCTTCGAGGCGATGGAGAAGCCGTCGTAACCATCGCGGACTCCGAGCTTGATCTCCAGCGATTGGAATCCGACTTCCATTCCCCCTTTGACGCCCGCCCCCAGCACAGCGCCCTGGACGATCGTGCGTACGCCGATTTCTTGGATGAGTTTCTTCAGCGCCTGCGTGATCGCCGTGCGGACCGCGACCTGGACCGCGGCGCCCTCGGCCAGGCTCGCTCCCAACGTCGGGGCCGCCGCCGCTGCTGCCGCCGCCAGCTGGATCGCGAGGAACACCAGCATCGAGATGATGTACAGCTTCACCGCGAGGACCAGCATCGCCATCACCCTGAGGACGAAAGCCAGCTCCCTGCAGAATTCGGCGGTACTCTGCAGCGTTCCGCCGTCGCCGCCGACGTTCTTCCAGAAGGCGTCGATAGCGTCGTGGGTGTCGCCTTCGGTGTTCGCCAGCACGACCTTGACGACGTCGTCGCCGAGATCGTTCACCTGGTCCAGGAGGTCGGCGATCTGATCCCATCGATCGGCCGCCGCCCGGAGACCGGTCTCGTCGGTTTCCGGCCATTTGTAGACGACAACGGCGGCAACCGGTTTCAGAGCATCGGGTATCTGAAGTCCCACGGTCGCTCAGCCCTCGCCATCCAGGTATTCGGTGACCTTGGTCAGGGCGTCCTTGAAGTCCTGATCGAGGTTCTGGAACGTCGTCCCTGTCGCCTCGACGCCCCGGCCGAGGAACTGAAGCAACTGCACGGCGCCATCGATGGCCGTCAACGCCTCTTCTGCCTTGCCGGTGTAGTTCTGTGCGAACCGATCGCCGAATTCGTCGTCGCCCCACGCCTGGCCGATGCTGTCGAGTCCGGACTTCAGCGATGACAGCCCGCTGGAGAGCTCGGACGCCAGCTCGGCGAGCTTCGGCGCCTGCGCCTTGACAGCGTCGGGATCGATATGGAAGTTGCTGTTACCAGCCATGTTTGGCCCCCAGTCCCTTCCAATGCGGTCCTTCGTCCTCGTCTTCGTCGTCGGCGGGCGGCGCCGGTTCCGGAGCGTGCGCCGATGCCTCGGGTTCGGGCGGGGCGGGCAGAATGTCGCCGACCTGCTTACCGATGAAGGGCAAGTCCTCGTACACCTGTTCCTGTGGAGCGAAATCCGCGGCCGCCGCGGTGATCGGCGCCAACAGCGCGTCCATCTCGGATTTGGCCGAGCGCGCCGCGAACTGGGCCGCCTGCAGGAACGAGGCCGCCAGCTTCTCCGGCGCGGAGCGCTTGAAGGCAGCCGGGTCGACCCACACGTCGACCGGAATACCGGCCGCGTTCGTGGTCACCCGGACCATGTTGTCGTCGGACCAGCCCTGGGCAGTCGAGGCGGCGAGCGCATCTCGCGCCTTCGCGATACCCCGCAGCTGTTGTTCGTAGGTGGCAAGCGCGTTGTCGACCTGGCCCTGCAGCGCGTCAGTGCGCGCGCGGAGTTGCTCCTGCTCGAAGGAATTCACACCGAGTCCTCAGATCCGAAGTTGTCGCGTCAGTGGTAGGACGCTACAAGCGCGACATCGGTTCCATCGAATTCTCCGCGGCCACTGAGAATTCACTCGCACCGCCAGTCGCGCGCTCTCCTCGGGGATCTCGATCGCGCGGTGTCACGCCCGCCAGATGCCGTCGCCCGCGCGGGTCAGCACGATGTTGGGGATCACCGCGTTGCGCGACAGCCGGGTGACGGCCAGGACCATCTCGGCGATGTCGCCGGTGCTGAGCATGGCCGTGCGGTCCAGCTCGTCGCGCTTCCACGCCGTCATGTCGGTGTCGACGTAGCCGGGGGAGATTGCTGTCGCGCTGACGCCGTTGGCGGATTCCTCGAGCGAGACGGTCTCGCACAGCGAGATGAGCGCGGCCTTGGTCGCGCCGTAGGCGGCCAGCCCGGCCTCGCCCGCGACCCCGGTGATCGAGGCGAGCGCGACGATCTTCGCCCCGCGCGCCGGGTCGTCGGCGGCGCTCTTGCGCAGCAGCGGCAGCGCCGCCTGGATCAGCGTGATCGGCGCACGGAAGTTGACGTCCAGCATCCGCTCGTAGGTCTTGGCGGGCATGTCCGCCACCCGGCCCGCCGTTCCGGTGCCCGCGCTGAGCACGAGTGCGTTCAGCCCGCCGAACCGATCCTCGTGCTCGCGCAACAGGTTTCGCACCTGATCGAGGTCGTTCATCTGCGCCACAACGGGATTCACCTCGACGCCGGACTCGTCGCGCAGGCGTCGGGCGGTCTCGGTGAGGGTGTCGGCGTTTCTGGCGGCGAGGGTCAGGTGATAGCCCTCGCCCGCCAGACGCCGGGCGATCTCGGCGCCGATGCCGCGAGAACCGCCGGTGATCAGCGCGCTGCGCGTCATCCGAGGCGCTCGATGATGGTCGCGTTGGCCAGCCCGCCCGCCTCGCACATGGTCATCAGGCCGTAGCGCCCCCGAGTCTGCTCGAGGTGGTTGACCAGAGTGGCCAGGATCCGGGTGCCGGACGCGCCGAGCGGGTGGCCGAGGGCGATCGCGCCGCCGCGCGGGTTCAGCTTGGCGGCGTCGGCGCTGAGTTCGTGCTGCCAGACCAGCGGCACCGGTGCGAACGCCTCGTTCACCTCGTAGGCGTCGATGTCATCGATGCCGAGCCCCGCGCGGTCGAGCACCTTGCGGGTGGCCGGGACGACGGCGGTGAGCATCAGCAGCGGATCGTCACCGAGCACAGCGAAGGAGTGGAACCGGGCGCGCGGGCGCAGGCCGAGCTTCGTCGCGGTCTCCTCGCTCATGATCAACGCGGCCGAGGCGCCGTCGGTCAGCGGAGACGAATTGCCCGGAGTGATCGACCATTCGATCTCGGGGAAGCGCGCCTTGTACTGCTCGTCGACGAAGGCGGGACGCAATCCGGCCAGGCCCTCGGCGGTGGTGGTGGCGCGAATGGTCTCGTCGGCGGTCAGCGTGCCCGCCGCGACCAGCTCGTTGTCGAATCCGCCCGCGGCGGCGGTCTCGGCGGCCAGCCGGTGCGAACGCGCGGCGAACTCGTCCAGCGCGGCGCGGTCGAACTTCCACCGCGCCGCGATCACCTCGGCGGAAATGCCCTGCTGGACAAGGCCTTCCGGATAGCGATGGGCGATCGGGCCGCGATTGGCGTCCTTGCCCTGCGCGTTGGAGAACATCGGCGCCCTGCTCATCGACTCCACGCCGCAGGCGATGGCGACGTCGTAGGCGCCCGCGATGACGCCCTGTGCGGCGAAGTGCGCGGCCTGCTGCGAGGAGCCGCACTGGCGGTCCACGGTGGTGGCGGGCACCGACTCCGGGAAGCCCGCGGCGAGCACGGCGGTGCGCGAGATGTTGAACGCCTGCTCGCCGGACTGGGTGACGCAACCGCCCACCACGTCGTCGACCAGCGCCGGATCCAGATCGTTGCGCGAGACGAGCTCGGCGAGCACGCCCGCGAGCAGTGTCGCGGGGTGCACCTCCGACAGACCTCCGCCCGGCTTGCCCTTGCCCGAGGGGGTGCGGACGACGTCCACGACGACGGCGGACCTCATAGCTGTCTCCGATCGACTAAGTTAACTCACATTCTTGTTTAAGTTAACACGGATTCACCTCGCTCCGTAATGGTGACCCAGGTATTGGGGGCAGCCGAGCCGCCAACCAGGGTCGAAGTGGTGCGCGAATCGCCGAGACCGGCACGTAGCATCGTGCTACACAGGTTCGGTGGCCGGCGGGGATGTTGGGCCGCATCGACATGACGAGGTGTTCGTGGACAGCTGGCCGGTCACCGTCGCGTTGCCGATGGTCTTGGCGCTCATCATGTTCGGGCTCGGGCTCGCGCTGACGGCGGACGATTTCACCAGGGTGGTGCGGTATCCGCGCGCGGTGGTCGTCGCGCTGACCTGTCAGCTCGTGGTGCTGCCCGCGATAGCGTTCGGGCTGGTGGTCGCGGTGGGACTCGATCCGGCCCCGGCAGTCGGGGTGATGCTGCTGATGGCCTCGCCGGGCGGTGCGACGGCGAACCTGCTCAGCCACCTGTTCCGCGGCGACGTGGCGCTGAATGTGACGCTCACGGCCGTGAATTCGGTGCTCTCGGTGGTCACACTGCCGTTGGTGACCAACTTCGCGCTCGGCTATTTCGCGCCGCCCGGCGCCGACGGCATCGGCCTGCAATTCGGCAAGGTGGCGCAGGTCTTCGCGTTGGTGCTGATTCCGGTCGCGGCGGGCATGGTGACCAGGCGGCTGCGGCCCGGTTTCGCCGACCGCATGGACCGGCCGGTGCGGATCGTGTCGGTGGCGTTCCTGGCGGTGGTCACCTTCGCGGCGCTGGTGGCCGAACGCGGGAACGTGCTCGGCTATCTGGCCGCCGTCGGCCTCGTGGTCGCGCTGCTGTGCGTGACCAGCCTGGGTGTCGGCTACTTCGTGCCGAAGGCGTTCGGCGTCACCCGCAGCCAGGCCATCGCGTGCTCGATGGAGGTCGGAATCCACAACAGCGCGTTGGCGATGACCATCGCCATCAGTGTGCTCGGCGACATCCGGATGGCGGTGCCCGCGGGCGTCTACGGCATCGTCATGCTGCCCATCGCCTACGTGGCGGGTTCGGCGATCAGCCGCAGGATCCGCCGGGAGGAGACCGTCGAGCCCGCCGCGCTCACGGAGGCCTGAGCCGCGGCTCAGTCGCGGGAACCGGAGACCTCCAATTCCCGGACCCCCGGCGACGCGGCCGGATCCGCGCCGGTCACCTCCAGCCGGACGTATCGCGCGGAAACCGGTTCGGTGAGCGTCCCGCTCGCGGGATCGGCGGCGACGGTGGCCCACTCCCGCCCGTTCTCGGACACCGCGACCGACGACGCGACCGGCGCGGGCTCACCCCACCGGGGCAGCACCCGCTCGACGCGCGCGGGCGTGCCCAGATCGACGGTGAGGCTGCCGTGCGCGCCCTCGGGCGACCATCCGGTCGCGGTGCTGCCGTCGACCGCGGCGTCCGGATAGCGGCCGGGTTCGGTGGAACTGCTCGTGGCGGGACGGCAGCGGGCGAGGTTGCCGGTGGGTGCGAGATCGGGACGGCGGGTGTCGATCGACACCGGCGCGCCGGGCGCGACGGTGTGCGTACCGGTCGGGGTCCGCAGGGGCATCGGCGCACCGCCGGTCACCGTCACCGTCGTGTGTTCCGCGCCGATCTCCGCGTCGAAAGTGCGTCCCTGCCAGTGCATCCCGCGAATGGTCATGCCTCGTTCGAATTGCGGCGGCAGTGTCGGGTCCACCTCGACGGCGTCGCCGCGCAGCCGCAGCCCGAGCAGGCCGCTGGTGAGCGATTGCAGGAAGCCGCCCGCCGCGGTGGCGAACGTGAACGCGGGCGCGCCCGCCAGTGGGTCGCGCGCGCCCGCCTTCGCGCCGCGCGCCTCGGCGAACTGCGCGAACGGCGCCCGCACGAACGGACGGGCGGCGCGGTCCAGGAAGGTGTTGGTCGCGCAGCCGGGCCTGCCGAGGTGCGCGGCGTCGATGGCGTGCACCGAGTCGGTCATCGCCGGGCCGTCGGGATCGGTTCGCGCGGAATAGTATTCGAGCACTCGGGTGGCGACGTCGGTCGGCATCGGCCATTCCAGCGGATAGATGAGCAGCACGGTGTCGGCTTGTTTGATGGGAGTGCCGGTGTAGCCGTCGAATTGGGCGAAGACGCCGTTCGCCGCGTCGAACGGCATGCGCAGGCCATCGGCGATGGTGGTCCACTCGGCCGGGTGCGGCGTGCCGAGGATTTCGGCGGCGCGCACCGCGTGGCGCAGCGCGAGCGCCGCGACCGCGTTGGTGTAGACGCCGTCGTCGACGTTGTTGCTGTACTCGTCGGGGCCCGCGATATCGCGCAGCGAGAAGCTGCCGTCCGGGTTCGGCGTCACGCGCGCGGCCCAGAATTCGGCGAGCGCGCTCATGATGGGCCACACCCGGTCGCGCAGATATCCGGTGTCGCCGGTGGCCAGGTAGTACTGCCAAGCCGCCAGTGAGATGTCGCCCTGCAAATGAATCTGGTTCAGGCAGTGCGGCGGATCCCAGCTGTGGCATTCGTCGAGGTCGCCGTCCGTCGCGCTGGTCCAGGGATAGAAGGCGCCGGGGAAGCCGAGGCGCTGGGCGTTGGCCTTCGCGGCGGGCAGCGTCTTGTACCGGTACTCGACAACGGTTTTCGCCAGGTCCGGCGCGAAATGCAGGAGGGCGGGGAACATCCAGATGTCGGCGTCCCAGAACACCGCCCCCGCGTAGTTGTCGCTGCTGAGCCCGACCGGCGAGAGACTGTTGTCCTGAGCGGGATTGCTCGCCGAATACAGCGAATACAGCGCGCCGCGTGCCCAGGACCGCACGTCGGGTTCGCCGGGAATCTCGACCTCGCCGCGCCACAGACCTGTCCAGACCGCGGTGGTGTCCGCCAGCAGCGCGGCCCAGCCCGCGCTCGCGGCACGCCGTGCGGCCGCCAGCGCGGAGGCGGCCGGATCGGCGGAGGTGCGTGCGGTGTCGACACCGACGAACTTGGTGGCGGTGTAGGACTCGCCTTCCCGCACCGAGAGCCGGGCCTGCTGGCTCGCCGTCAGGTCGTTGTGCGATGGCGACGGCGTGATCGTCGCTCCGGAACCGGCATCCAGGACGGAGACGATCGAACCGGCGACTTCCGTTCCCGCCGTGCGGAATCCGACGCCGACTGTGGCCTCGCCGCGCTGCCCCGCGCCGGTCGGCACGACACGGCGGGCGCCAGCGCCGTCGAGCAGATCGGTCAGCACCAGCTCGCCGGACCAGCGCGGACGCAGGCTGAGGCGCACCGCGCCGACGTGCTGATCGGAGCGGGCCGCGAACACGTCGTACACCAGGTCGGTGGTTCGTCCGTCCGCGGTCGTCCAGGTCGCCTTGGTGCGGACCAGCCCGCAGCGCAGGTGCAGGGTCTGTTCGAAGTCGGTGATCCGCGCGGCGGGTGTGGCGGGGGAGTACGTCTCGTCGCCGACGCCGACCAGCAGGCCCGACCAGTTCGGGATGGCCGCCGCCACCTCGCGGTCGTCGGCGACGCCCGGGCTGTGCCCGTACAGACCGGCGACGAACGCGCCGTCGTAGGCCGGGGTGTACAGCGGCCAGCCGGTGGGTTCGTCGGTGCCGAGGTAGCCCGTCCCGCGCGGCGGAACGCGCAGCCCGAGGTAGCCGTTGCCGACGAAGGGATGACCATCGATCTGGGCGTCGACGTCCGTGTTCGACGGCGACCACCCGGCGGTCTCCGCGACGCCCGGGCACGCCGAGTCCGGCCGTTCGGCCTCCTCGCGCACCACCACCAGCGCCACCGCCGTCACCAACGCCAGCACCGCGCCCAAGGCGATCACGAGCAGTATTCGCCGGAAGGGCCGGGCCGAGAACGACATCGCACCTCCCGTCGTGCGCGGCGCGCACGCTCGATTCACTCGGACGACTCGCGGGCGGGCCGGACCACGCTCGGTCCGGTCTCGAGATGAAGCCTGTGCACGAGGATTTCCCCGTTCCCGCCGATCGACACCCGTCGCCGCCACCGTGTCGCGAATCGCCGCCCGGCGCGGGCATATCCTGTCGCCTGTTGGACTCCATCGACCGCGGCCGCATCGGGCCGGGGAAGGCAGGCCGGATGCACGCCATCGCGTTCTACGAGTTCGGCGAACCGGAGGTGCTGCGGGTCGTCGACGTCCCGGTCCCGGAGCCGACCGGCGCGCAGGTGCGAATCGCGGTGCGTGCCGCCGGAGTCAACCCGGCCGACTGGAAAATCCGTTCGGGCGCCTTGGTTTTCGGTGAGCCGAGCTTCCCGCAGTTCCCGGGCGCCGAGGTCGCGGGTGTGGTGGACGCGGTCGGGCCGGAGGCGGCAGGCGTCGCCGTCGGCGACGAGGTGATCGCTTGGACGCGCGGCGGCTACGCCGAGTACGCGCTGAGCGCCGAGGTGGCGGCCAAGCCCGAGGAACTCGCCTGGGCCGATGCCGCCGCACTTCCGGTCGCGGTGAGCACCGCGGCGAAGGTGCTGGCTCTGCTGCGACCGCGGGCGGGCGAGACCCTGCTGGTCAACGGCGCGTCGGGGGCGGTCGGCTCGATGGCCGTGCAACTGGCTCGGGCCGAGGGCGTCACCGTCATCGGCACGGCCGCGCCCGCCAACCAGGACCTGGTGCGTGCGCTCGGCGCGACGCCGACACCGTACGGCGACGGGCTGGTCGAGCGGGTGCGCGCACTGGCGCCGGACGGTGTCGACGCGGTGTTCGACGCCGCGGGGCACGGTGTGCTGCCCGCCGCAATCGAACTGCGCGGCGGCACGGATCGCATCGTCACCATCGCCGACGGCGCGGCCGTCGACCTCGGCATCGAGTTCTCCACCGGGCCCGGCCCGCGATCCACGGACCTGCTGGGCGACGTGGCGCAACGCCTCGCGCGCGGCGAATTCCGCCTGCCCGGCACTGCGCGCGCCTTTCCGCTGGCCGAGGCCGCCGCGGCGCAGCGGGAGATGGAGCACGGCCGCCGACCCGGCAAGGTCGTATTGATCGTCGGGTGAGCCGGTTGTCACTAGGCTGGAACGATGCGACTGCCTCGGATTCGCACACCGATGCCACCGCCAGGATTGGCCAGCAGTCTCGACGTCTGGCTGGTCGGCCGGAGCGCGCGGGTCCGCCCGACGCCCGCCGACCGGGTGCTGCGCAATCTCAGCATGAGCGCCAACCACAACCGGCTCTGGATCGGGGTCGGCGCCGGGTTGGTCCTGCTCGGCAACCGGCCGCTGCGCCGCGCGGGCGCGCGCGGACTGCTCGCGCTCGGACTGGCCAGCGGTATCGCCAACGGCATCGCCAAGCCGCTGTTCCCGCGCCGCCGTCCGCCCGACGAATCGGTGCCGTTCGTCCGTCGGCTGGTCCGGCCGCCGGTGTCCTCGTCGTTTCCCTCCGGCCACGCCGCCTCGGCGGCCGCCTTCGCCGCCGGCGTCGCGCTGGAGAGCCCGGCGGCGGCCGCCGCGATCGCGCCGGTCGCCGCGGCCGTCGCCTACTCCCGGGTGCACATCGGCGTGCACTGGCCCTCCGACGTGGTCGCGGGCGCGCTGCTCGGCACGGGGGTCGCGCTGGTCACGCATCGGTGGTGGGCGGTGCGCGCCGACGAACCCGCGCTGCTCGGTCACGCCGAGCAGGTCGACCCGGTGCACCACGGGCGCGGCTTGCTGCTGGTGACCAACCCGCTCGCGGGAAGCGGCAACGGTGCGCTCGCCTCGGCGCAGCTGCGCGCCGGGCTGCCCGCGGCGCACATCGTGCGGATCGATCCCGAGCGCGACCTCGACGCCCAGCTCGGCGAACGGCTCGACCGCGCGGACGTGACCGCGCTCGGCGTCTCCGGCGGCGACGGCACGGTCTCCTCGGTGGCCGAGATCGCGGTCCGGCGCGGGGTGCCGCTGGCCGTCTTCGCCGACGGCACCCTCAACCACTTCGCCAGGGACGCGGGCGTCGACCAGGCCGAGCACACGCTCGCCGCGCTCGACCAGGGCACGGTCGTCCGGGTCGACGCCGCGGACGTGCGGTTCGACGAGGACGGGTCCCGCGTCTTCGTGAACACCGCCAGCCTCGGCGGCTACCCCGACTTCGTCCGGCTGCGGGAGCGGTGGGAGCCGCGGCTGGGCAAATGGCCCGCGGCGGGCATCGCGATGATCCGGGTCCTGCTCGGCGCGCAGCCGCTGCACACCGTGATCGACGGCGCACCGATGGCCATCTGGATGTTGTTCGTCGGCAACGGCCGGTACCACCCGGCCGACCAGATCCCGATGTCGCGGCCCGAGTTGCACCGCGGCACCCTCGACGTCCGCTACCTGCGCGCCGACGTCCACTTCTCCCGCACCCGGCTGATCTGGGCCACCCTCACCGGCACCCTCGGCAACTCGGCCACCTACGTCCGCAAAGAAGTTCCCCGCCTCGAGGTCCGCGTCACCGAGGCCTCGGTCTCCCTCGCCACGGACGGCGAAGTGGATTCGCGCGGAAAGGATTTCGTCTTCACCAGCCGCCCGGCCGCGTTGGCCCTCTTCCGTCCGCCGGAGGAGTAGCCGCGCCCCTGCGTTTGCGTGTCCCCGCCACGCGTGGTCGGTTTTTGATCTAGCGTGGGCACGGTCGACGCCGAGAGGGGCCGTGGGATGCGAACGGGGATGCTGGGGCTGGCGGAGTTGCGGGAGCGGGTCGAGTCCGGTGAGCTCGACACGGTGCTGGTCGCGATGACCGACATGCAGGGCCGGTTGCAGGGGAAACGTTGCGCGGCACGATATTTCGTGGACGAGGTGATCGACCACGCGACCGAGGCATGCAACTATCTGCTCGCGGTCGACGTCGAGATGACGACCGTGGACGGGTACGCGATGTCGTCCTGGGACAACGGCTACGGAGACTTCGTGCTGCGCCCGGACCTGAGCACGCTGCGGTTGGTGCCGTGGCTGCCGGGGACCGCGCTGGTGCTCTGCGATGTCGAGCAGGTGCATCCGGAGGGCGCGCCGGTGGCCGCCTCGCCGCGCCAAGTGCTGCGCAAGCAGCTGGACCGGCTCGCCGAACACGGGCTGCGCGCCTATGTCGGCACCGAACTCGAATTCTTGGTCTTCGACGACAGCTACGAATCCGCCTTTGAGCGCGGCTACCGCGACCTGCGCCCCGCCAACCAGTACAACGTCGACTACTCGATGCTCGGCACCTCCAGGATCGAACCGCTGCTGCGTCGCATCCGCAACGAGATGGCCGGGGCCGGAATGTATGTCGAGTCGGCCAAGGGCGAATGCAATCCGGGCCAGCACGAGATCGCCTTCCGCTTCGACGAAGCCATGGTGACCTGCGACAACCACAGCATCTACAAGACGGGCGCCAAGGAGATCGCGGCGCAGGACGGCCGCAGCCTCACCTTCATGGCGAAATACAACGAGCGCGAGGGCAACTCGTGCCACATTCACCTGAGCCTGCGGAACGAAGCGGGCGAGCCGGTGTTCGCGGGTGACGGCGAGGGCGGCGCCTCCGCGCTGATGCGGCACTTCCTGGCGGGCCAGCTCGATTGCCTGCGCGAGTTCACCTACTTCCTCGCCCCGAACATCAACTCCTACAAGCGTTTCGTCTCGGGCAGCTTCGCGCCCACCGCCCTGGCCTGGGGCAGGGACAATCGCACCTGCGCGCTACGAGTGGTCGGCACGGGCGCCTCGCTGCGGGTGGAGAACCGAATTCCCGGTGGCGACGTGAATCCCTATCTCGCCGTCGCGGCTTCGATCGCGGCCGGGTTGCACGGCATCGAGCGGCGGCTGCCGCTGGAGCCGGAGTTCCACGGCAACGCCTATCGCTCGCAGCGTCCTCGAGTGCCGACGACCCTGCGGGAGGCGGCGCGGCTGTTCGGCGAAAGCACCGTGGCCCGCACCGCGTTCGGCGCGGAAGTGGTGGAACACTATCGGAACGCGGCGCAGGTGGAGCTGGACGCCTTCGACGCCGCTGTCACCGATTGGGAGCGAACCCGTGGATTCGAACGACTCTGACCCCGCTGCCCCGCGCCCCGTCATCGGGCTGCCGACCTACGTGGAGCAGGCGCGTTTCAGCACCTGGGATACCCGAAGCGCGGTGCTGCAATACGACTACCTCGACATGGTCGACCGGGCGGGCGGCATCCCCGTGCTGCTGCCACCCGTCGGAGCCCCGCGACCCGAACTGATCGCCCGGCTCGACGGCCTGGTGCTCACCGGCGGGGCGGACATCGACCCGGCCCGCTACGGCGCGCGCCTGAACGACGCAGCCCTCGGCTACACGCGGCCGGACCGCGACGAATCCGAGTTCGGCCTGTTCACGCTGGCTCGCGCGGCAGGGGTGCCGATTCTGGCGGTGTGCCGCGGGCTGCAACTGGTGAACGTGGCGCTCGGCGGCACCTTGATCCAGCACCTGCCCGACGTGGTCGGACACGAGGGGCACTCGGGCGGGAGCGGCTCGTTCGACGTCAACGAGGTGCTGACCGAACCGGGCACCCAGCTGGCCGCGCTGGCCGGTCCGCGGCTGGAGGCGCACTGCCATCATCACCAGGCGATCGACCACCTCGCGCCCGGACTCGTGGTGAGCGCGCGCTCGGGCGACGGGTCGATCGAGGCCGCGGAACTGCCCGGCGAGCCGTTCCTGATCGGCGTGCAGTGGCATCCCGAGGCCAATCGGGCAGATGATCGTCTGATGCGGACGCTGGTGGCCGCGGCCGCGGCCTATCGGCGGAAACGAGTCGGGTGAGAGGAGCGGACGACATGGCGGCGACCCAGGTGGTGAACCCCGCGACCGAGCAGGTCGTGGCGACGGTGGAACCGACGGACGCGACGGCGACCGACGCCGCCATCGAGCGCGCGCGGCGGGCGGCGGAGCAGTGGCGCGAGGTCGCGCCCGGCGACCGGGCCCGGCTGCTGCGCCGCTTCGCCGAAGCGGTCGACGCCGATCTGGAGCGGCTGGCGCGGCTGGAGGTCGACAACGCCGGGCACACCATCGGCAATGCCCGCTGGGAGGCCGGAAACGTCCGCGACGTACTGCATTTCGCGGCTGGCATGCCGGAGCGTCTGTCCGGCAAGCAGATTCCGGTGGCGGGCGGCCTGAACGTCACGTTTCAGGAGCCGCTCGGCGTGGTCGGTGTCATCGTGCCGTGGAACTTCCCGATGCCCATCGCGGCATGGGGATTCGCGCCCGCGCTCGCCGCGGGGAACGCGGTGGTGCTCAAGCCCGCCGAGCTGACGCCGCTGACCGCGCTGCGGCTGGGGGAGCTGGCCAGGGAAGCGGGCCTGCCCGAGCACGTGTTCCAGGTGCTGCCCGGCAAGGGTTCGGTGGTCGGGCAGCGGTTCGTCACCCATCCGGCGGTGCGCAAGGTGGTGTTCACCGGGTCGACGGAGGTCGGCAAGCAGATCATGGCGGGCTGCGCCGAGCAGGTGAAGCGGGTGACGCTCGAGCTGGGCGGCAAGAGCGCGAACATCGTGTTCGCCGACGCCGACCTGGAGCGGGCGGCCGCCACCGCGCCGTACGGCGTGTTCGACAACGCGGGGCAGGACTGTTGCGCGCGCTCGCGAATCCTGGTGCAGCGGAGCGTGTTCGATCGGTTCCTCGAACTGCTGGAGCCGGCGGTGCGCGGCGTGCGGGTCGGCGATCCCGGTGCGGAGGACACCGAGATGGGCCCGCTCATCTCGGCCGCGCATCGCGAGCGGGTCGCCGGGTTCGTGGAGCCGTCGACGAAAGTGGCCTTCACCGGCCACCGTCCGGAGGGACCGGGGTTCTGGTATCCGCCGACGGTCGTGCTGCCCACCGCGCCGACCGACCGGGTGCTCACCGAGGAGGTGTTCGGTCCGGTGGTCGCGGTGCTTCCGTTCGACGACGAGGCCGAGGCGGTGCGCATCGCCAACGACACCGAATACGGCCTGTCCGGTTCCATCTGGACCAACGACCTCGGCAGGGCGCTGCGGGTCTCCCGTGGTGTCGAGGCCGGAAACCTGTCGGTGAACTCGCACTCCTCGGTGCGGTACTGGACACCGTTCGGCGGATTCAAGCAGTCCGGCCTCGGTCGCGAACTCGGACCGGACGCCGCGCTGGCCTTCACCGAGACCAAGAACGTCTTCATCGCCACCCAGTGATTCATCGAACCAAGTGATTCACCGCACCGAGAAGGAGATGCGTTGCAGCGCTTACAGGATCGAGTAGCCGTCGTCACCGGCGGCGGCAGCGGGATCGGACTCGCCACGGTGCGCCGCTTCGCGGCCGAGGGCGCCAAAGTCGTCGTCGCCGACATCGATGCCGCCGCGGGCGAGGCCGCCGCGGCGGAGGTCGATGGACTGTTCGTGAAGGTGGACGTCACCGACGAGACGCAGGTCCGGGACATGTTCGAGGCCGCGGTCGCGGCGTACGGCGGGCTCGACATCGCCTTCAACAACGCGGGAATCTCACCGCCGGAAGACGATTCGATCCTGACCACCGGCATCGAGGCGTGGCGCCGGGTGCAGGAGGTGAACCTGACCTCGGTGTACCTGTGCAGCAAGTACGCCATCGAGCACATGCTGGTGCGCGGCAAGGGCTCGATCATCAACACCGCCTCCTTCGTCGCGGTGCTCGGCGCGGCCACCTCGCAGATCTCCTATACCGCCTCCAAGGGCGGCGTGCTGTCCATGAGCCGGGAGCTCGGCGTGCAGTTCGCCAGGCAGGGCATCCGGGTGAACGCGCTGTGCCCGGGGCCGGTCAACACCCCGCTGCTTCAGGAGTTGTTCGCCAAGGACCCGGAGCGGGCCGCGCGCCGCTTGGTGCACATCCCGCTGGGTCGCTTCGCCGAGCCGGAGGAGATCGCGGCCGCCGTCGCCTTCCTCGCCAGCGACGACGCCTCGTTCGTCACCGCCTCGCAGTTCCTCGTCGACGGCGGCATCTCCGGGGCCTACGTCACGCCGATCTGAGGCGTTCCAGCCACCCGGACGGGTCGTGCGAGCCCGTCCGGGCAATCCGTCGATCTCGAACGCTCTGTGACGACAATCACATTCGCCGATTGCCGTGCAGGTAGCCGGGTGTGCGCTGTCCGGTGGTGCGGGTCCGCCGCTGTTTGGTCGTCGTGAAACCTGGGTATCGGTTTGTTCCGTGCCCGGCCCCCGTTTTCGAGTGGGGCCGGACGGACGAATCGAGGCCCGTGGGGACGGGCCGGTGAGGAGGCGGGCGTGACCACCGATCGTGGACAGGACCCGACGCGACTACGGCGTTCGGTGGCCGCGTCGGCCATGGGCAACGCCACCGAATGGTTCGACTACGGCGTGTACGCGGCGACGGCGACCTATCTCACCGACGCGTTCTTTCCCGGCGAACTCGGCACGCTCGGCACCATGCTCGGCTTCGCCATCTCGTTCGTGCTTCGCCCGCTCGGCGGCATGGTGTGGGGTCCGCTCGGCGACCGCCTCGGCCGAAAGGTCGTGCTGGCCACCACGATCCTGCTGATGTCGGCCGCGACCGGTGCGATCGGCCTGTTGCCGACGCACGCCTCCGTCGGCGTGCTCGCTCCGGTGCTGCTCATCGCGCTCCGTGTGCTGCAAGGCTTCTCGACCGGTGGCGAATACGGCGGCGCGGCAACGTATTTGGCGGAATGCGCGACTGATCGCCGGCGTGGCTTCCTCGGCAGCTTCCTGGAGTTCGGCACGCTGGCCGGTTTCGTCGGCGGTTCGGCCGTGGTGCTCGCCTGTCAGCTGGCGCTCGGTTCGGACGCCATGCACGACTGGGGCTGGCGCATTCCGTTCCTGCTCGCCGTCCCGCTCGGTCTGACCGGCTGGTACCTGCGCGCCAGGCTCGACGAGTCGCCGGTGTTCCAGGAGGTCGCCGAGAACCCGCACCCGCCGACCGGGTTGCGCGAGCTGCTGACCGGCTACCGGCGCGAGATCCTCACCCTCGGCGGCCTGGTGATCGCGCTCAACGTGGTGAACTACACGCTGCTCACCTATCAGCCGACCTACCTGCAGAAGACCATCGGAATGTCGGAGTCGGCCACCACCGCCATGATGCTGACCGGTCAGCTGGTGATGATGCTGGTGCTGCCGCTGTTCGGCATGTTCTCCGATCGGGTCGGCAGGCGGCCGATGTGGCTGTTCTCGCTGATCGGTCTCGCGGTGCTCGCGGTGCCGATGTACTGGCTGATGGGGCAGGGCACCGCGTGGGCGATCATCGGCTTCATCGTGCTCGGCCTGCTGTACGTGCCGCAGTTGTCCACCATCAGCTCCACGTTCCCGGCGATCTTCCCGACGCACGTGCGCTACGCCGGCTTCGCCTTCGCCTACAACGTCTCCACCGCGATGTTCGGCGGCACCGCGCCGCTGGTGAACGAAGCCGTGATCGACTCGACCGGGTGGACGCTGTTTCCCGCCGCGTACATGGTCGGCGCCTCCCTCATCGGCCTGGTCGCCTGGGCCTACCTGCGCGAGACCGCGGGCACCTCGCTGCGCGGTACCAAGGTGCCCGACGCCGACGGTGCACCGCTCCCCGGGGTGGCGCAACCCGCGATCTGACTCGGCCCGGTTCACGGCTTACACGGACGCTGGCACACGGCAGAAGCGTCGGGGGTTTGCGTCTGTGGCGCACCGCGATGGCGTCGGCTCACTGCCGCAGCGCCCGGGGGAGGTCGGTCGAAGCGGCGGTGCTCTCGGTCCGAGCGGTGGCAGGGAAGACGGGAACGTCGGCTCGACGCCGGAACCCGTAGCGGAGAGCTATCCCTCCTCGAGCTCGTCTTCGGTGGGCCAGTCGTCGGCGACGATCAGTCGACCGGTGCGCAACATCTCGTCGTACTGCTCGGCGATCAGCGCGGCCGGGTAGGTCGGCCAGTACGAGACGGCTCCGGTGGCCTTGTCGATGACGCTGACCGAACCGCCGATCACCGGCGGCGGTAGTGGCGAATCGCCTTCCGGCACCGGCCCGCGGACCGCGACGACGACGAAGCCGCCATCGAATTCGGTGACCAGTTGTGCGATTCCGCCGTCGAGTTGGTCCGTGACGGACAAGTACCGCGCGGCGATCTGTTGCGCCGCAGCGAGATCCACCGGCGTGGTCGCCGAGGTGGGGTAGGCGTGGACTTCCATGGTGCGTTGGCGGGATCGACCGGCGATCGACCGCCTGCTCCTTTCGTCGTTGCTGTGCAAGAAGATACGCCGCACGCGGTGTGGTGACTGTCTCAGTCGAACTGGACCGTGGCCAGCATGGCGCGGGCCAGTTCTTCCGGGTCCGTCGTGTCGGCCAGCGCCGAATCCGTCAGCGCCCCCTCTCGCCACAGGGCAGCGAAGCCGTGCACCAGCGACCAAGCGGCCAGCTGGGTGGCCCGTTCCCGTCGGTCGGTGCGTTCGAGGCGCAGGTCGGCGACGCCGGCGCGCAGCGCGGCTCCGGAGCGCGTCCGCGCGGCGCGCAGGTCCGCGTCGTCGGCGTGCAGCAGGTCGCGACGGAACATCACGTCGAAGTGTCCGGGATGGTTCAGCGCGAAGCGGACATAGGCGACCGCGACGTCGCGGAAGTCCGGTCCCGCGCTGTCGAGTTCCGCGCCGAGCAGGTCGTAGCCCTCGATGGCCAGCGCGGTGAGGAGACCGGCGCGATCGCCGAAATGGTGGGCGGGCGCCGCATGGGAGACGCCCGCGCGCCGCGCGAGCCCGCGCAGGGAGATCGCGTCGACGCCGTCGGCGGCGATCTGCTCGGCCGCCGCGGTCAGCATCGCGGTGCGTAGATCGCCGTGGTGGTAACCGCTCTTCGCCATGCCTCCGATAGTGGCCGAGAATCTTGTCATTGACAAGTTCGCGTGGCCGTCTCTAATCTTTCCAGTGTCAAGATTGGTTCGTGCCACACCTCGGGAGATAGTCATGGCCCCCTTCGTCATCCTCGCCGCCGTCACCGCGCTCGCCCGCCTGCTCGGCTGGTTCGTCGATCTGTCCTGGCTCGATTCGTGGTCGGACGCAATTCGTTTCGGCCTCGCCGCCATGTTCGCGTCGACCGCGAGCGCGCATTTCCTCCAACCACGACGCTCGGCGCTGATCGAGATGGTGCCGCCGCGACTGCCCGCCGCACCCGCACTGGTCACGCTGACCGGCGTGCTCGAAATCGCGGGCGCGGTCGGCCTGTTGATTCCCGCCACCGCGGCCCTCGCGGCGGCGGGCCTCGCCGCACTGCTCGTCGTGATGTTCCCCGCCAACGTCTGGGCGGTGCGAAAAGGCGTGGGCATCAAGACGATGCCGCTCCCGCTGCGCACCGTGTTGCAGGTGGTGTTCCTCGGCGCGACCGCCCTGGTGATCGCCGGCTAGCGCGCATGCGCTGCTGCGCCACGGCGCCGGTCGCCGCGGATTCGTCGGAACCGGCCGGACGAGGTTCGAGCGACACCGGAGAGGATGTAGCGATGTCCTTCACGGTTCCCGACGGTGTCGCCTGGGCGATCGTCGGCGCACTGTCGCTGGTGCTCGCCGGAAGATTCCTCCTCGTCCGGGAGACCGTCGTCGACTACCTGGTGAATCGGTTGCTGCTGTGCAGCCTGTTCGGACTGCTGCTGTACCGCTGGCCGGAGGCGGGCCCGTTCGCCGGTGTGGTGGAACTGCTCGCGATCGGCTGTGTGGTGCTGTCGACCACCTATTTCCTCGGCATCGCTCGCGTCGAAGGGCCGCACGAGGAGATGGGGCGGGTCCGGCGACGTGAACGGCGCCACTGCTCGATCGCACTCGCGTCGACGGCGGTGATTCTCTTCGCCGGGTGGTCGGCCGACGCGAAGGGACTGCCGTTGGATTTCGGAATCGGTTGGCAGGGCTGGCTTCTCGCTCTCGCCATCGGTGGTCCGGTCGCCGTCATCATGGCCCTGTTCGCGATGCGCGGGTTGCGGGAGCTGCGGAGCTCGATAGCAGTCGAGAAGCTGGTCGCTTTCGGGCTGCTTGCGGTGAACCTCTTCATCTGGACGAACCAGCTGCTGTCGGCCTCGGAGCTGATGTTCGGGCGACCCGAGCTGGGGCCCCATCTGCCACGGATCGAATGGATCTTCACCGTCTGCGTCGCCGCCGACGGTCTGCTGGTGACACTGCCCCTCGCCGCCGCGTTGATCGACGCGGCCAAGTTGGATTCCGCGAGCCGCTCTTGTCGGCGGCTGCACATGCTGTGGCGCGACCTGACCGAAGCGGTACCGGAAATCGTGATGACCCCGGACGTCGACAACGGCAGCGATGGCCGGTTGTTCCGGATGATCGTGGAGATCCGGGACGCCATCCTCCACCTCGGGCCGTACCTACCGCCGCTCCACGACAGCCTGGGCGAACATCGGGGCGAACTCGACCGTTTCGCGTACCGGCTTGCACTCGCCATCGCTGCGCGCAAGGCGGGAGCGTCGCCGGAAAATCGCAGGAGCGCAGAGCCACTCGGGCTGTCCGCGCGGGACTTCGATGCCGATCTGCGGCAACTACGTGAGCTGTCTCGGGCGTGGGTGCGGATGCGGTCCGCGAGGATGCCGTCTATCGAAAGCGCCCGGCCGACCCTGTCCCCCCCTCCTGGGACAGGCCCGGCCGGGCTGAAATAAACAATGCCTTGGGGGTCTTGACAGGGGCTTAAGGAGGGCTTAAAGGGGATCAGGGGTGTGGTTTGGGGAGCTGGGTGAGGAATTCGGCGTTGGTCGCGGTCTGGCGCAAGCCCTCCAGGAGGAGTTCGGTGGCGTGCTGGGCGTCGACGGCGGTGAGGGTGCGGCGCAGGTGGTGGGTCGCGGCGAGTTCGGCGGAGGTGAGCAGGAGTTCGTCCTTGCGGGTGCTGGATTGGGCGATGTCGACGGCGGGGAAGACGCGGCGGGCGGCGGTGGCGCGGTCGAGTTTGAGTTCGGCGTTGCCGGTGCCCTTGTACTCCTCGAAGATCACCGTGTCGGCCAGCGAGCCGGTTTCGACCAGGGTGGTGGCGACGATGGTGAGCGAGCCGCCGTTCTCGAAGTTGCGCGCGGCGCCGAGGAAGCGCTTGGGCGAGGCGAGTGCCGCGGCGTCGACGCCGCCGGAGAGAACGCGGCCCGAGGTGGGCGCGGCGTTGTTGTAGGCGCGGGCGAGGCGGGTCAGCGAGTCGAGCAGGACTACCACGTCGCGGCCGGTTTCGGCCAGGCGTTTGGCGCGTTCGATGGCGAGTTCGGCGAGCGCGATCTGATCGCGCGGTGAGCGGTCGAAGGTGGCGGCGGCGACGTCGGCGGGGACACTGCGCGCCAGGTCGGTGACCTCTTCGGGGCGCTCGCCGACGAGCACGAGCATCAGCTCGCATTCGGGGTGGTTCTTGGCGATGCCGTGCGCGATGGCTTGCAGCACAGAGGTTTTGCCCGCTTTGGGTGGAGCGACGACCAGTGCACGCTGGCCCTTGCCGATCGGCATGACGAGGTCGGTGACGCGGGTGGTCAGCTCGTGCGGCTCGGTTTCCAGACGCAGGCGCTGGTTGGGGTAGAGGGGGATGAGGTTCTCGAAGATGGGCCGTTTGCCCGCGTGCTCCGGGGGCTGGCCGTTGACAGTGTCGACGCGGAGGAGCGAGTCGAGTTTCGCGCCGCGCTGGGGTGATCGCGCGTCGCGCCGGGTCGATTGGGCGTTACGCCGGGTCGATTGCGCTGGGGGTTCGGTCGATTGCGCATCTCGCTCCGTCGGTTGCGCGTCGCGCTGCGCGGATCGTGTCACGCCGGTGACGAAATCACCTCGGCGCAAATGGTTCTCGCGGACCAAGCGGGGCGCGACGTGCAGGTCGTTGTCGCCGGGAAGGTATCCATCGACGCACAAGGTCGCGGCGTTGCCGACGATATCGAGGATGCCGGAGACCGGCCGTTCGACCTGGTCGTCGTGCGCTGCCGAATGCTGAGAATTGTTGTCTTTCATGATGTTTCCTTACTGAAGGCAGTGTGTGGGAGATGGCGAAGGCTATGCGGTAGAGATCTCGTGACCGCGACCCGGAATCGGCGCGATGCGTCGCGGGTGCGGGTGAGCGGGTCCCATTCATCGCGAATCCGATATCGCGGAAAGGGGGGATCCGAGTCTGTCCGTGGGAGACGTCGTCTACAACCACCGACAGCGCCGAGGCTACCCACCGCGAATCGATTCGCGCAAGGGTGAACCTGTCGAGCGTGCGCCGCGTCGCAGTTCGGGCTGGTACTCGGCCCCTCGATGATGCCGATCGACATCGGCTACCGTCGCAGCACGGACAACGAGCGAGCCGCAGCCGATAGACGTCGATTACCATTGCGGCGCAATGATTTCCGCGCGGCGGACTACTGATGGCGGTGCCACAGTGCGGGAGTCGGGCTGACGCCCGGCGCGGCACGCGGCGTTCGTCGATCGTTCCAATCGAAAGCCGTCGCCGCGGATCGGATGCTTGCAGACGATCGCCTGCCACTGCCTCAACGACCCGCGCCGGAACAATATTCCCGCCGCGCTACCTGAAGTACCCGACCGACCGTGCGACGCGGTTCCGAGGCAGGCACGCTGACGTCGTGCGACGCACGACAGGTGAATCCGGTCTCAGAGCACGGCCTGCGTCTGGGTGACCTTCGCGACGAGCTTGTCGGCGTCGTCGCGAATCTCGGTCTCGACGACGATGAACGAGCGTCCCGCGTGCAAGGGCCGGGCGCTGGCGACGGCGTGGCCGGAGCGCACGGCGCGCAGGAAGTTGGACTTCGACTCCACCGTTGTGGTGCCCTGCTTGCCCTCGGGCAGATTGAGGAAGGCGCACACCGCGCCGGTCGCGTCGGCGAGCGACATCAGGACGCCGCCGTGCAGCATGCCGCCGAGCGTGCACAGCGACTCGTCCCAGGCGATCCGGCTGCGCACCAGCTGGGCGCCGTGCTCGAGCACCTCGACGCCGAGCCGCTCGGTGAACGGCATGGACTGGTGGAAGAGCTTGGTGCCGGTCTCGTCGATCATGCCGACCATGCTGCCGTCCGGTGGCGCGCCGGTCGATTACCCCGGAGGTAATCGGCGTCGATCAGCGTGCGGTTGGCGGGAATCCGCGCGTCACCGGGTGAGGTCGCCGCGCCCGGAGGCGGACGGCGCAAACTCGGCCCGATCGGGTGGCCACCGCGCTCCACAGATGCGGCGGCACACGGCTGATCAGAAGCCGGACGAACCGGTGGGTGGCGTCGACCCCACCATCCGCCACGCGCCGCAGTTCACGGTCTTGAAGGCGACGTCGGTCGGCTTGATCTCCACGCGGACCGGGCCGAGCCGGGTGAAGTTGTTGCCGATGATGTACTGCATGTTCGTATTGTCGCCCTCCACTTTCCACAGCCTGCGCCAGTCACAGCCGTAAAGAGGGTCGGGAGTTCCCGGCGCTTCCCAGATACCGGGGTGGATGTCGACGCCGACCATGTAGAGGCCGTCGCCTGGCATGAAATTCGCGGGCTCGGCGGCCGCGGTTCCGCCTCCGAACAAGGTCGCGGCGGACGCCATCGCCCCCGCGATCACGAGCATGCGCATGCGCTCTGTCTCCTCGATGTTCGCGCCCATAACTGGGCGGATGACCTGCGGAGATCCCCACATCTCCGCGGCCCAGATCTACCAGAGTCGTCCGCGGAAGTGGGGGTATTCGAGAGATTTCTGTCACATGCACACCGCGTTCGCACGAATTCGCCGTTATCGCGGGTCGGTGGTGTCATCGTCCTGAGTCGCCGCGATATCGATGGTGTGAGAGGTATTCGGCCATTGGGTGCGCTCACGGAGCAGCGGCGTACGTGTAGTGCCCACTGCGCAGGCTTGTGCACCGAAGAGGGTTTGGCTCGAGTACTGGCCGCCGATGGGGGTTTGCTGCACTGGCGCGCGCGACGCGGCCTCGGGGACGCGGGCCTGGCCGAGCACGCGGTGCAGGAGACGTTGCTACGGGCTTGGCGCTCCTGTTGCCTGTTCGACCCGCGCCGCGGCAGCGTGCGCACCTGGCTGCTCGCCATCGAGCGCAACGTCATCATCGACATCGCGCGCGCCCGCGCGGCGCGGCCGTTCGACACGGCATGGGACGAGATCGGCGACGCTGCCGGCGAGAGCCCGATCGCCCACCCCGACTTCGCCGACAGGCTGATCGACGGCCTGCTGGTCGCCGAATTGCTGTCCCGGCTGCCCTCAGCCCAGCGCGAGGCAGTCGTCGAGGTGATCCTGCGCGACCGCGCCTACCGCGAGGTGGCCGCGGACTTCGGCGTCCCGGTCGGCACCGTGAAAACCCGCGTGCACTACGCGCTGCGCTCGCTGCGCCAACTCCCGTCCGGCGCCTGATCCCGGCGATCCGGTTCGCGATCGAGCGAGAGGTCCCCTTACCGTGGTCGGCAGTGTCCGAACCAAGCCGGAGTTGACCGATGCCGACCGAAGACCGCGGTGACCTGCGAATCGACCGACGGACCGCGCTGGCGGGCGCCGGGGTGGCCGCCGCTGCGGTGACGGTGGCCGCCTGCGCGTCCGCCGAACCGTCCGCGCGCGAGGTCGCGCCGGGCACCGAGGTCGCGAAGGTGGCCGACGTGCCGGTCGGCGGCGCCGTGATCGCCGGTGGCACCGTCGTGACCCAACCGCAAGCCGGAGTCTTCCAAGGCTTTTCGGCCGCCTGCACGCACCTCGGCTGCACGGTGTCGAAGATCCAGCGCGAGACCATCGTCTGCCGCTGCCACGGCAGCGCGTTCCGATTCGACGGCACGGTAGCCACCGGGCCCGCCGAACGCCCGCTCGCGCCGCGGGCCGTCCGGGTCGACGGCGACCGCATCGTGACCGCCTGACGGGCGCTGCCCGCTGTAAGCCACTCCCGCTCAACGCCCCTTTCTCGCGGTGGTTTCAGTGCCTCTGACCAGCCGCGATGTCGCCGACTGTGTTGGTAACAGTTCGGTAACTGGACTTGCTTCGCCGTGCGCTGCGTTGCAAGAGTGAACCACTGGGTTTGGTGTTACTAGTGGGAAGGGAGGGGTGCTCCGTCCCGGGGCGCCGACCGAACATGAAGCCAAGCATCATCAAGGCCGGTATCTCCACCACCGTCACGGCCGCGGTGACCGCCACTCTCGCCGGGCTGTTCCCGGTCGCCGCGACGGCCGCCCCGGTCGCGCCGGAGATGGCGGGCAAGCTCGCAGGCAAAACGGTTTTCCTCGACCCCGGCCACCAGGGGTCGAACCACTCCGAGAACCTGGGCAGACAGGTGAACAACGGCCGGGGCGGCACCAAGGACTGCCAGACCACCGGCATGACCTCCGTCAACGGCGTACCCGAACACACCATCAACTGGAACGTCGCCCAGCTGATCAAGACCTCGCTGGAAAGCATCGGCGCGCGGGTCGTGCTCAGTCGCCAGGACGACAGCGGCTGGGGCGGCTGCGTCGACGAACGGGCGCGAGCGGCCAACGAATCCGGCGCCGACGTGGCGGTGAGCATCCACGCCGACAGCGCGCCGCCCAATCTCCGCGGCTTCCACCTGATCGTCCCGGCGCTGCCCGTGTCCGACGCCAAGGTCGGCCAGGTCCAGTCCGGGCCAGGCCTGACCGTGACGAAGGCGGTGCGCGACGCATACCTGCAAGCCGGATTCCCGGCCGCCACGTACGCCGGAGTGCAGGACGGTTTGCAGACGCGCTCCGACATCGCGGGCCCCGCGCTGACCGCGGTGCCGAACGTGTTCCTCGAGATGGGCAACGGCGCCAACGCGGAGGACGCCGCGCTGCTGGAGAGTCCCGAAGGTCAGCTGAAACACGCCATCGCGGTCACCACCGGACTGGTGAGCTACCTGCTCGGCACTTCGCCCGCGACGAACGGATCGGCCACCGACCTACCCGCCTCGGCGCCCGCGCAGTCAGAGCAGGCGATTCCAGCGGAGGCGCCCGCGCAGGCGGTGCCAGCGCAATCGGTCCCCGCGCGGTTCGATCCGAACGGCTCGACACCGGCCAACGGTGCGACGCAGGACGGCGCGGCGCCGCAGTCGCAGACCCTGCCGGGCACGACGCCGGGCAGCCAGCCGATCCCGGGCTCCGGCCAGGACACCATCCAGACGAACCCGAGCCGGTTGACACCGAACAGCCCGTCGACACCCGGAACCTACGCACTGCCCGGTAGCCCGTCGACCCCCGGCAGCCCGTCGACCCCCGGCACTCAGTCGACGCCGGACTACCGGTCGAATTCGGAAACCGGCACCCTCGGCATCCTCGCGAACGACGTGCTGGAGCTGCTCATGCCACTGGCACGGACGCTCGGCATGGACGACACGATGATCACCGCGGAGCTGATCAACCTGGCCTACACCCTGGCCAGCACCCTGTTCGGACCCGCGAAGTAATCGCATCCGCCACCGAACGCCACCCGATCCGTCGGGTGGCGTTCGGCCGTTCCGACGGCCTTCGCGCGCCGACTATGGTGGTCCGGGTGGCTGACCGGATTCCTGTGCTGATCGTCGCCGGCTTTCTCGGCTCGGGGAAGACCACCCTGCTCAACCACCTGCTACGCAACAATCGGGGGACCCGAATCGGCGTGGTCGTCAACGACTTCGGGGCGATCAACATCGATTCCATGCTGGTCGCCGGGCAGGTGGACGCGATGGTCTCGCTCGGCAACGGCTGCGTCTGCTGCGCGGTCGACGTCACCGAGCTGGACGACCTGTTCACCCGGCTGGCGCAGCCGAGGTCGAACATCGACGTGATCGTGGTGGAGGCCAGCGGTCTCGCCGAGCCGCGCAATCTCATCCGCATGGTGGTCGGCAGCGACAACCCGCGCATCCGCTACGGCGGTCTGGTGGAAGTGGTCGACGCAGAACAGTTCCCGGCCACCCGCGAGCGCCACCCCGAACTGCTGACCCACCTGCGGCTGGCGGATCTGGTGGTGGTCAACAAGGCCGACCGGGTCGGCGCGGACGAACTGGAGACGCTGCGCGGCGAGATCGCCGACCTGGTCGGCACGGTCCCGGTCTACGCGACCACCCGCGGACGCATCGATCCAGGCCTGCTGTTCGACGAGCCGCTGCGGGCGACCCGGCGCGTCGCCGAGCAGCTCAGTTTCGACGAACTGCTCGCCGAGCACGACCACGAGCACAACGACGACCACCGGCACCTGCACGACGACTACACCAGCGTCTCCTTCACCAGCGAACGAGAACTGGATCCGCGCAGGCTGATCGACTTCCTGGAGGACCCGCCGCCCGGGCTGTTCCGCGCCAAGGGCTTCGCGGCGTTCGGCGTCGCGGCCGAGCGCCGGAAGTTCTTGCTGCACATGGTCGGCAGGCACATCGTCTTCGAGCCCGGCGCGTGGCGGCGCGGCGAACCGCGCACCAGCCAGCTGGTGCTGATCGGTGCGGGCATGCCGTCCGAGCCCACGCTCTCCCGCTTGCGCGAAACCGTGCACAACGCCGACGATTTCCTGGACGAGCAAGCGATGCTCGGCGTGTGGCGCTACACCCCGCACTGAGCGCGTCAGGGATTGGCGCGTTTTACCGCGAGCTGGCGCGTTCGGCGCTTCCCACGCGGCCGAGTTGTGGTGACACTGGCTGCACGCCCGCCGTGTTCGGGGACGGCGCTCTGCGCCGCGCGCGGCGTCGGTCGATGACCGTGATCGACCGTATCGATGTTGTGCGACCGATGGGAGAGTTCGGTGTCCGAGACGTGGGAGAGCGCCACCGCTTACGTGATCAACGCGCTGGAGGCCAAGGGGACCGCCACCCGCGATGATTTCGACGTACCCGCGATCGTCGCCGCCACCAGAGACATCGCCGAAGGCTGGGATTTCCGGGCCATCGAGGACGCCACCTTCTGGCGCATCGCGGCCAGCTTCCTGCGGGTGTGAGGTGTCAGTCGAACCGCTCACATCGGTGCGCGTGTTCGGCGATGCTCCAGCGCCGCGCCGCACGGCGCATCGAACCGGCGTCGGCGTAACCGAGCAGCTGCGCCTGCCGTGCCCGGGTCAGCGCGCCCGCCGACGCCGCCTGCCGCAAACGGGCATCGCGCGCCCGGTCCAGTTCCTTGCGCCACGTCGTGCCCGCCTCCATCAGCCTGCGCTGCAAGGTGCGCGGGCTGGTCGTCAATCGCCGGGCGACGCGGTGCAGCGAGGCGTCGCCCGCGTCGAGCGCCTCCGCCAGCGCCTCGGCGACGCGCCGCGGCCACGCCGAGGGCAGCGGCGGTGGCGGCGGCAGAGCGTCGGCCAAGGGGCGCAAGATCTTCGCCAGCACCGGGTCGGCGGTGGTCAGCGGGATATCCATATCGGTGGCGCGGAAGGTCATCGAGTCGGCCGACGCGCCGAATTCGATGGCGGCCGTGCCGAACACCTCGACGAAGGCGCGGTGATCGGCGGGCGCCTGCTGGCGCAGCGTGACCCGGAGCGGCACGAGCGGATCGCTGACCACGCGCCGGGCCCGGCTCAGCACCGCGCTCAATCCCCAGAGCTGGGTCAGGTCCCGTCCCACGCCCTCGCCGTCGATGATCTCGAGGTAGAGCGTCGTCTCCCGTTCGTTCTCGGCGATCAGGTCGAAGCGGTGATTGGTGGTGACCGCGGCGACATACGGTCCGCAGGTCGCCAAACCGGCGCCGAGGGTGGGCGCGGTCGAGAACAGGTAGTCGTACAACCCGAGACTCGTCAGCTCGTAGCGGCTGGCCACCTGCAACGCGACGGCGGGGTCGCCGAGCGCGTGCGCGCCGATTTCCCAGAGCCGGGAGAAAGTGTGGCTCGGCAGGTGCATGTCGTCGCCCGCCATCGTCCACTCCGGTAACCCGGTCTCCCGTATCAGCTTGTCCCGATCCGCTCCCGCAGCGGTGAGCTGCGAGATGACGAAACGGTGCAGCAAAACCTGGTCGGTACCCACGCGTCCTCCCTGCCCCACATCCGGATGAACACTCTGGGCGAGAACGCTAACGGCGCGGTGATTGATCCGTCATCCGATTCACATCACGAGATGGTCAACCGCAGGCGTTGACCCACTCCGACATGCCGTCGGCGAAGAGTTGCCGTTTCCAGATCGGCACCTCGTGTTTGATCCGGTCCACCAATTCCGCGCAGGCAGTGAAGGCTTCGGCTCGGTGCGGGGCGGCCACCGCGACCACGATGGCGAGATCGCCGATGGTCAGCGCGCCGATCCGGTGCACCGCTGCCACCGGAAGCCCGGTTGACGCGGTGGCTGCGGCGCAGCACTCGCGCAGGAAGCGTTCGGCCTCCGGATGGGCCGAGTACTCCAGCGCGGAAACGGCCTGACCGCCGTCGTGGTCGCGGACTTTGCCGGTGAAGACCACCACCGCGCCGTGTTCGGGACCGGTGACCGTTGCCTCTACTTCGGCGGGGTCGAGCGGTTGGTCGCTGATGCGGGCTACCCGCACCGTGGTCTCAGGTGTTGTCATGAGCGCCGCCTCCGGCTACTTGCGCGAGCAGATGATCGAGGAGCGGTTCGAGCACCGCGATACCGTCCTTCACCCCGCCCGGCGAACCGGGCAGGTTCACGATGACCGACCGACCGGCGAGTCCGGCGACCCCGCGGCTGAGCGCCGCCAGCGGGAACTTCGCGGTGCCGCGCTGCCGGATCGCCTCGGCCACGCCGGGCAGCTCGCGGTCCAACACGGCCAGCGTCGCCTCGGGCGTGGCGTCGGTGGGTGACGCGCCGGTGCCGCCGGTGCTGATCACCAGCGCGGGCGCGAACCGCAGGGCGTCCGCCAGGCCGACAGCGATCTCGGCGTCGGCGTAGACGAGCGGGCCGCGCACCGAGAAGCCGAGTCCGGCCAGCCATTCGACGAGCACGGGACCGGTGGTGTCCACCCTGGTGCCCGCGGCCACGCCCGTCGAGGCGACGAGCACGACCGCGGATCGATCCGCGTCATCGGGGTTTTCGTCCTGTTCCACCACGGGAACGGTGGTCTCGGCGTCCGCTGTCGATTCGCCGGGCCGCTGCCAGTGACCGCGTTTGCCGCCCTCCTTGGTGAGCAGCCGGACACCGTCGAGCGTGGCCGCCGGGTCGACCGCCTTGACCATGTCGTGCAGGGTGAGTCCGGCGACGGCGACCGCGGTCAGCGCCTCCATCTCCACACCTGTCGGTCCCTTCGTCTTGGCGGTCGCCTCGATGGTGATGGCCGTCTCGGTGAAGCCGAATTCGACCTTCACCGAGGACAGCGCCAGCTGATGGCACAGCGGAATCAGCTCGGAGGTCTTCTTGGCGCCCGCGATCCCGGCGATCCGCGCGGTGGACAGCACATCGGCCTTGGGCAGGTCGTCGGCGCGGACCAGCGCGACGACCTCCGCGGTGGTGTGCAGCGCACCGGCAGCCACGGCGACGCGGGTGGTGTCGGCCTTCGCGCTCACATCGACCATGCGGGCGCGACCTTCCTGGTCGACATGGGACAACTCGGTCATGAGAACCAGCCTGGCACAGTGTCGCGGCGCGGCGCGCATCCGCTCACAGTTCGTGGACGAGCACCGGTGTGCCCGCGGTCAGCTCGGTCGTGTCGGCGGGAATGTCGATCAGCACGTCGGCCCACGCCATCCCCGCGATCAGGTGCGAACCCGCACCGGAGAACGGTTCGACGCCGTTCTCGGTGAGTCGTCCGCGCAGGAACTGCCGCCGCCCCGCGGGGGACCGCACCGCCTCGAGCAACGGAACCTCGCTGGTGCGCACCGGCGGCAACCCGGACAGGTGGCGCAGGATCGGCCTGGCGAACACCTCGAACGACACCATCGTGCTCACCGGGTTGCCCGGGAAGCTGAGCACCGGGACGCCGTCCAGCACCGTCAGCCCCTGCGGCCCGCCGGGCTGCACCGCGACCGAGCCGAACACCCCGCCCTGCGCGGCGAGCACGTCCTTGACCACCTCGAAATCGCCCTTGGACACGCCGCCGGAGGTGAACACCAGATCCGCCGAACGCGTCGCGGAGGAGAGCAGTCGGCGGAACACCGCGGGATCGTCGGTGCTGTGCTCGACCGAGACGACCGCCGCGCCGTTGGCCGCCAGCGCGGCCGCGAGGGCGATGCCGTTGGAGTTGTAGATCTGTCCGGGGCGCAGCGGTCGGCCCGCGGGGACCAGTTCGTCGCCAGTGGTGATCACCGCCGCCCGCACCGGGTGGAAGACCGGCACCGTCGGCACCCCGACGGCAGCGAGCGCGGCGATGTGCCGCGGCGTCAGCGCGACGCCCGCGGGCACGAGCAGCGCGTCCGCGCGCACGTCGGTGCCCGGCTCGCGCACGAATTCGCCTGCGGCACGGCCGCGTTCGACGATCACGGCGCGGCCGTCGGCGCGCGTGTCCTCCACCGGGACGACGCAGTCCGCGCCCGGCGGGATCGGCGCGCCGGTCATCACCTTCAGCGCCGCTCCGACGGGCAAGGGAGCCCGGCCCGGCTGTCCCGCGGCGACCACACCGGCCAGCGGCAGCGTCACCGGGGCGACCGCCACATCGTCGGCGCGCACCGCGTAGCCGTCCATCGCCGAGTTGCGGAACACCGGCAGATCGATCGGCGAGCGGACGTCGGCGGCCAGCTTGCGGCCCAGCGCGGCGGGCACCGCGACGGACTCGACCGGGCGTGCCGCGAGGGGGCGCAGCAGCTGTTCGATGCTGTCGCGGTAGTCGTCGACGGTCCTGGCCGTAGCGCCGGCTGGCCGAGAATTCATAGCGGAAAGCATAGTGGTCGAGCCTGATCTCACGGCCTGACATGGGTGTTTGTGAGATCGACCGAACCGGGCGCTGCCCGTGATGCGGGGTAGACGACGCGTCATACTGGAAGGGTGACGTTGGTCGAGATGGGCATACCCGCCGTGCGATCAGGGCGCCCCTCGCTCGACGGACGCCCCGACACGCCTCTGCTGGTCGACCGCTTCGGGCGGGTGGCCCGCGATCTGCGGGTCTCGATCACCGAGAAGTGTTCGCTGCGCTGCACGTACTGCATGCCGGAGGAGGGGCTGCCGCCGATTCCGAAGGACGAGCTGCTGACCGTCGCCGAGATCGTGCGGCTGGTGGCGCTCGCCGTCGAGCAGCTCGGTGTGCGCGAGGTCCGGTTCACCGGCGGCGAACCGCTGATGCGCCGGGACCTGGAGCAGATCATCGCGGGCTGCCACGAACGACTGCCCGGCATTCCGCTGGCCATGACCACCAACGGCGTCGGCCTCGAGCATCGCGCCCGTGGGCTCGCCGCCGCCGGGTTGAGCCGGGTGAACGTCTCGCTGGACACCGTGGACCGCAACGGTTTCGCCAAGCTCACCCGCCGCGACCGCCTCGAATCGGTGCTCGCCGGTATCCGCGCCGCCCGCGCCGCGGGCCTGGCGCCGCTCAAGGTGAACGCGGTGCTGATGCGCAAAACCCTCTCCGGCGCGGCTGATCTGCTCCAATGGTGCCTCGCCGAGGAGTGCGAGCTGCGGTTCATCGAGGAGATGCCGCTGGACGCCGACCACGAGTGGGCGCGCGCCAACATGGTGACCGCCGCCGAACTGCTCGACGTGCTCGGCGCCCGGTTCACCCTCACCGAAGCCGGTCGCTCCGACCCGTCCGCGCCCGCCGAGAAGTGGCTCGTCGACGGTGGCCCGGCCACGGTCGGCATCATCGCCACGGTGACGCGCAAGTTCTGCGACACCTGCGACCGCACCCGGCTGACCGCCGACGGCATGCTGCGCTCCTGCCTGTTCAGCGATCAGGAGTTCGATCTGCGCCAGGCCATCCGATCCGGCGCCGACGACGACGAACTGGCCACCATCTGGCGCGGCGCGATGTGGAACAAGTGGGCGGGACACGGCATCGACGCCGCGGACTTCGTGCCGCCGGAACGCACGATGGGAGCCATCGGTGGTTGAGGTTCGCTATTTCGCCGCCATCGCGGACGCCGTCGGCAAGGACTCCGAGCGCCTCGACCTGCCCGCCGACGCCACGGTCGCTGATCTGCGCACCAGCCTGGCCGCCGCGTACGGTCCCGACCTGGACAAGATGCTGGCGGTCTGCGCCTACCTCATCGGTGACGAACTCACCCGCGACCCGTCCGCGGCACTCAGCGGGCGCGTCGACGTGCTTCCGCCGTTCGCGGGGGGATAGGCACCGCCGCTCCGGTCGTGCGCGGGGCTGTGGACGGACTACCTCAGGCGGCGCCGCCCGACGCCGTGTCCGGCTACAGTCGAGCCGTGGTGCAGAGCAAGGCGAGCGATGTGGACGGCTACCTGGCCGAGGTGCCGGAGGCCCGCCGTGCGGCGGTGACCCGGATGCGCGACCTGTGCCGTGCGGAATTGACGGGTTTCACCGAGGTCATGGCCTACGGCATGCCCTGCTACGAACGCGACGGCGTCGGCGAGATCGCGTTCGCCAACCAGAAGCAGTACATCTCCTTCTATCTACTGCGCACCGACGTGCGCGCGGCGTTCGCCGAGCGGCTGGCGGACCACGACATGGGCAAGGGCTGCCTGCGCTTCCGCAAGCCGGAGCTGATCGACTTCGACTTGGTCCGCGATCTGCTGCGGGCGACGGCGGCCACGGAAGGCGGACTCGTCTGCTGAGCGCGCCGAAAGATCTCGCCGCGGCGATGTAGAGAAACCGGCGCGCCGTTCGTCGTCCGAGTAGCAGGGGCATCGGGCCCCTCGAGACGAGGAAGGATGACGCGATGCACTATCTGGCGACATTGGTGGGACGCGAGGAGCCGGGCGTCGATCCCGGGACGCCCGAGTTCGACGCCGAAGTGGCGAAGTACGCGGCGTTCGAGGAGCGGGCGGCCGACGCGGTGGCGGGCGGGGTCGCGCTGTTCCCCTCCGCCGAGGCGATGCACGTCCGGCGTGATGGCGGACGGACTCTGGTCACCGACGGCCCGTTCGCCGAGCAGGCGGAGGTCGTCGGCGGGTTCTACGTGTTCGACGCGCCCGATCTGGACGCGGCGATCGAGCTCGCGCGCCAGCTGCCCGCCGCGCAGGACGGCACGATCGAACTGCGGCCGATGGTCATGTGGTCGCCGCACGAGACGCCACGCGCGGACTGGTGGCTCGCGCTGTTGTGGGAAGCGCCGGACGCGGTGATCGCGCCTGGCACGCCCGAGTGGGACGCGGGGCTGGCCGAGCACGAGCGCTTCGGCGCGAAGTACGCGTCGGCGATCCGGGGCGGCGGCGCGCTGCAACCGCCGTCGTCGGCGACCACGTTGCGGGTCCGTGACGGCGAACTGCTGCTCACCGACGGACCGTTCACGGAGTTCGCGGAGGTGGTCGACGGTTTGTACCTGTTCGCGGCGGCGAGCCGGGCGGAGGCGGCGGAGATCGCGGCCGCGATTCCCCTCGGCGAGCGCGGGCGCACCGAGGTGCGTCAGGTCGTCGACCTGGGCGACTGACGGTGACCACCGGCCCGGCCGCGGGAATCGACGCTGTCTATCGCGCCGAGTTCGGCCGGGCCGTCGCGACCGTGGCCGGGATGGTCGGCGACATCGCCCTCGCCGAGGACGCGGTGCAGGAGGCGTTCGCCGACGCGTTGCGCACTTGGCCCGAGCGCGGCGAGCCCGCGAATCCGGGCGCCTGGATCACCACCGCGGCCCGGCACCGGGCCCTGGACCGGCTGCGGCGCGAATCGGCAAGGGCGGTCAAGGAATACGACGCCGTCGTGGCGCGGGCGCCGATCGAGGAGGTCGAAGTGTCGCCGGTGGCGGACGACCAGCTGCGGATGATCTTCACCTGCTGCCACCCGGCGCTGTCGCCGCAGTCGCAGGTCGCGTTGACGCTGCGGCTGGTGTGCGGCATGCGAACGGTGGAGATCGCCAGAGCCTTTCTGCAACCGGAACACACCGTGGCGCAACGTCTCTCCCGCGCCAAGGCGAAGATCCGGCAGGCCGGTATTCCGTTGCGGGTGCCTCCGGCGCACCTGCTGCCGGAGCGGTTGCCCGTCGTGCTGGCGTGTGTGTATCTGGTGTTCACCGAAGGGTATTTCGCGACCTCCGGACCGTCGGCCGTGCGGGACGAGTTGTGCGACGAGGCGATTCGGCTCGGTCGGCTGCTGTGCGGGTTGCTGCCGGAGGAGCCGGAGGCGCGGGCGCTGCTGGCGTTGATGCTGTTGCAGGACAGCAGGCGCGGGCAACGGCGCGGCGCCGCAAGGAGTTCCGATGCGGAAAGGAAGCGCGGCGCCGAACGGGACCGGTCTGCCGAAGGCGACTTGATTCCGTTGGAGGAGCAGGACCGGTCGGCCTGGAATCGCGAGGCCATCCGGGCTGGTCTGGCGTGCCTCGAGTCAGCGGCGGCCGACGGTGACGGGCCGTATCTGGCGCAGGCCCGCATCGCAGCGGCGCACGCGACGGCCCCTAGTTGGGACGAGACCGATTGGCATGCCATCGTCGCGAGCTACGACGAGCTGCTGCGCTACTCCGCCTCGCCCGCTGTCCGAGTGAATCGTGCCGTCGCCGTGGGCTTCTCGCGCGGATTCGACGCCGGGCTCGCCGCACTGGACGAGGTGGCCGACGATCCGCGCTTGGCCGGGACCCACCTGGTCCCGGCCACCCGCGCCGATCTCTTGCGCCGAGCCGGACGGAAACCCGAGGCCGCCGAGAGCTACCGGGCCGCCCTCGACATCGCGGAAAACGAGCAGGTCCGGCGGTTTCTGGCGCGGCGGCTCGCCGAAGTCGAGGCGGCCGAGTAAACCCCGGCCGCGTGACCCGTATCTTCAGCGCCACCAAGTATCGAGCGGCGTCACCGGGACGGTGCGCTTGTGCCTGGTGTTGCGGAAGATGCTCTCCACTCGGTCGGCCACCTCGGGTGTGACGTCCTTGCCCTCGAGGTAGTCGTCGATCTCGCTGTAGCGCAGGCCGAGCGCCTCTTCGTCGGGCAGCGCGGGTCGGTCGTCCTCGAGATCCGCGGTCGGCACCTTCGACCAGACGCTGGCGGGCGCGCCGAGTTCCTGGAGCAGCGCCGCGCCTTGGCGCTTGGTGAGACCGGTGAGCGGGGTCATGTCGACTCCGCCGTCGCCGTACTTGGTGAAGAACCCGGTGACCGCCTCGGCGGCATGGTCGGTGCCGACCACGAGCAGGTTCTCCTGACCGGCGATGGCGTACTGGATCACCATGCGCTCGCGGGCCTTGATGTTGCCGCGGACGAAATCGCTCAGCTTGCTCACCTTCAGCCCGGACGCAGTCTCGGCGGCCACCGCGTTGGCGCCGGGGCGTACGTTGACCACGACGGAACGGTCCGGTGCGACGAAGGTCATCGAGATCCTGGCGTCGGCCTCGTCGGACTGCACGCCGTAGGGGAGACGCACCGCGACGAAGATCGCTTCGAAGCCCTCCGCCCGCAGCTCCTCCGCGGCGAGCTGGCACAACCGCCCCGCCAGCGCGCTGTCCTGGCCGCCGCTGATGCCGAGCACGAAACCCTTTGCGGGCGTTGCGCGCAGATACTCCTTGAGGAAATCGACCCGGCGGCGCACCTCGAGCTTCGGCTCGATCGTCGGCTGGACACCCAATTCGCTGATGATCTGTTCGCGCAGACTAGCCATGGCTCCTCACTCTACTGGCGCGGTGGCCGGGACCACCCGGCGAACGAAGGCTTCCCAGTTGTCCCCGATCCGCTTCCCGTCGTATCGGAGGACATTCAGCTGGTACATCACCAGGGGCGCGGCGAGTGCGGCGAGCAGACCGTCGGCGAGCAAGGGAATCTCGCCCGGCGTGCCCGCCTGCCGCAACAGCATCGCCACGTGCGTCTTGAGCAGGCTGTACGGCCTGCCGGTATAGCGATTCTCGGCTTCGCTGACCTCGGCGGCCCGGTACAGCTCGCCCTCGACCTCGATGTCGAGTATCCGTGCGCGCCCGAACGCGACGAGCCGGTCCACCGGAGGCGCGCCGGGTCCGAGCGGTGGCGGCCCGAACATGAAGGCCCCTTGATACTTCTGCTCGGAGTGGTCGAGCAGCGCGCGCATCAGGCCGGAGCGGTTGCCGAAGCGGCGGAACACGGTGCCTTTGCCGACGCCGGCCCTCTTGGCGAGTTCGTCCATCGTCAGGCTGTCGACGCCGTGTTCGCGGACCAGATCCTGCGCCGCGTCCAGCAGCAGCTGTCGATTGCGCGCCGCGTCGGCGCGCTCGGTGGGCTCGGCGATGCCGGGCAGAGAGGCGCCGATGCGCAGCACGGGTCGCTCGCGCGGCGGTTCGCCTGCCGGCGGTGTGGGGTAGTTCACAGCCCTCTCACGGTCTCGTGGGAAGTAATCGGACCGCAGTCCGGTTAGTGTCTTGTGTCAGTCGGACACCATCTTCAGTACACCAGGGAGTTGCCATGAGCGAGCGTAGTGAGCGAATCATCAACACAGTGCCCCTGGCGAATGCCGAAGGCAGGAGCCAGACCCAGATCCTCGCTCTCGTGGGAAGCCTGCGCGTTGCCTCGATCAACCGCCAGCTCGCCGAAGCGGCTGTGCAGACCGCGCCGGACGGTGTCGAGGTGACCATTTACGAGGGCCTCGCCGACATCCCGTTCTACAACGAGGACATCGACGTCCCCGGCGCCGTGCCCGCCGCCGCGCAGCGGTTGCGCGACGCGGTCGCCGCCGCCGACGGTGTCCTCCTGGTGACCCCGGAATACAACGGCACCCTGTCCGCCGTGCTGAAGAACGCCATCGATTGGACCTCGCGGCCCTACGGTGCGGGCGCGTTGAAGGACAAGTCCGTCGCCGTCATCAGCGCCTCGATCAGCCCGAACGCGGCGCGGTGGGCGCACGGCGACGCGGTCAAGGCCATCGGCGTCGCGGGCGGCAAGGTCGTCGAGGCGGCGCACGCGCACTTCGGTGTGATCGGCGAGCGCTTCGGCGCCGCGCATCCGCGCCAGGACGCCGAGGCGCTCACCCAGCTCGGCGCGACGCTGCACGAGCTGGTGGACGCCGCGCGCGGTCAGCTGGTATCCGCCTGAGCCGTCCGGCGTCCGACGCAGCGCCGGCCTTCGGTGCCGCCCCCGCTCTCGTTCGAGGCGGGGGCGGACTTGTGTTTCCGATGTGTCGGGGTAGTGCACAAGGGGTAGACGATGCGGCGGTGACAGGTGTGACACAAGAGTTTGCTGAGAGAGCGCTACGGTACGGAATTGTGATCTGCACCACGGACGTGTCGGGTTGCGAATCGAGCGTCCTGGTACTTCTCGCGGTGGAATTACATCTATGCGACTCGCAACATGTCGTGTCGTTTCTTTCTGTCGGCCACTAGGTGTAGTGTCTTCGGTGCTGGAAGGCGGTGCGAGACCCACCGCGAGGAGCTATCGTCCGCAGCGGCGCTAGCAGGGGTTTCGAGACCGGATCCAGGAGTTTGCGCAGCGTACGTCGGATCACGCACTGCATACGGATCACCGGCTGTGGATCAGGCTCGCGATGTGAGCTCGGGCCCGGAGGCGGAAGCCCGCGTAACCAGGCCGCGAACATCGCGGATTAGGCACAGGAGAGAGGGACATCAATGACCATCACCGTGTACACCAAGCCCGCTTGCGTCCAGTGCAATGCCACCTACAAGGCCCTCGACAAGGCCGGGGTGGACTACGAGGTCATCGACATCTCCGAGAACGACGAGGCGCGTGACTACGTCATGGCCCTCGGTTACCTCCAGGCTCCGGTCGTCGTCGCGGGTGAGGACCACTGGTCCGGCTTCCGCCCCGACCGCATCAAGGCCCTGGCGGTCGCGGCGGCCTGATCGGCGCCACATCTTCGGCGTTCGTCCGATGGGAGAGGAGAAGCGATGTCCACGGGGACCGCGCTGGTCTACTTCTCCAGTGCCTCGGAGAACACACATCGTTTCGTCGAGAAGCTGGGACTCCCAGCCACTCGCATACCACTGCACACCGCCGATTCGCTGCGCGTCGACGAACCCTACGTGCTGATCGTCCCCACCTACGGGGGCGGTCGGCACGTTCTGGGGGGTAACAGGTCCGACAAGGACTTCGTGCCGCGGCAGGTCGCCAAGTTCCTCAACGATCCGCACAACCGCGCCCTGCTGCGCGGCGTCGTCGCGGCGGGAAACACGAACTTCGGCGATACCTATTGCTTTGCGGGAGAGGTGATCTCGCGCAAGTGCGGGGTGCCGTATCTGTATCGCTTCGAACTCATGGGAACCGCTGAGGACGTCGACCGCGTCCGAGAGGGATTGGGATTGTTTTGGCAACAGCAACGACAGCGCCCGCCGGAAAGACAGCTCGCTTAGAGCAGCCCCCGGTGCGCGGCGCCGACGCCGCGGGCGAGGTACTCGACTACCACGCCCTCAACGCGATGCTGAACTTGTACGGACCGAATGGCGAGATTCAGTTCGACAAGGACCGCGAGGCCGCCCACCAGTACTTCCTGCAGCACGTCAACCAGAACACCGTCTTCTTCCACAACCTGGACGAGAAGCTGGACTACCTGGTCGACGAGAACTACTACGAGGCAGAGGTTCTCGACCAGTACAGCAGGGCGTTCATCAAGAGTCTGTTCAAGCAGGCCTACGCGCACAAGTTCCGGTTCCCGACCTTCCTCGGCGCGTTCAAGTACTACACCTCGTACACGCTCAAGACCTTCGACGGCAAGCGCTACCTGGAGCGCTTCGAGGACCGTGTGTGCATGGTGGCGCTCACCCTGGCCGCCGGTGACGAGACCCTGGCGCGTCAGCTGGTCGACGAGATCATCGGCGGCCGCTTCCAGCCGGCCACCCCGACCTTCCTCAACTCGGGCAAGAAGCAGCGCGGCGAGCCGGTGTCGTGCTTCCTGCTGCGCATCGAGGACAACATGGAGTCCATCGGGCGCTCCATCAACTCGGCGCTGCAACTGTCCAAGCGCGGCGGCGGTGTCGCCTTGCTGCTCAGCAACATTCGCGAGCACGGCGCGCCGATCAAGAAGATCGAGAACCAGAGCTCCGGCGTCATCCCGATCATGAAGCTGCTCGAGGACTCGTTCTCCTACGCCAACCAGCTCGGCGCGCGGCAGGGCGCGGGCGCGGTGTACCTGCACGCGCACCACCCGGACATCTACCGCTTCCTGGACACCAAGCGGGAGAACGCGGACGAGAAGATCCGCATCAAGACGCTCTCGCTCGGCGTGGTGATCCCCGACATCACCTTCGAACTGGCGAAGAAGAACGAGGACATGTACCTGTTCTCGCCGTACGACGTGGAGCGCATCTACGGCAAGCCGTTCGCCGACATCGACGTCACCGAGAAGTACTACGAGATGGTCGACGACAAGCGGATTCGCAAGTCGAAGATCAAGGCGCGCGAGTTCTTCCAGACCATCGCCGAGCTGCAGTTCGAATCGGGCTACCCGTACATCATGTTCGAGGACACGGTGAACAGGGCCAACCCGATCGCGGGCAAGATCACCCACTCCAACCTGTGCTCGGAGATCCTGCAGGTCTCCACCGCGTCGGAGTTCAACGACGACCTGTCCTACAAGAAGGTCGGCAAGGACATCTCCTGCAACCTGGGTTCGCTGAACATCGCCAAGGCGATGGACTCGCCGGACTTCGCGCAGACCATCGAGGTGGCCATCCGCGCGCTGACCGCGGTGTCGGACCAGACGCACATCTACTCGGTGCCGTCGATCGAGCAGGGCAACAACGAGTCCCACGCGATCGGGCTCGGGCAGATGAACCTGCACGGGTACCTGGCGCGCGAGCGGGTCCACTACGGATCCGAAGAGGGTATCGACTTCACCAACATCTACTTCTACACCGTGGTCTACCACGCGATCCGGGCGTCGAACCGGATCGCCATCGAGCGCGGCGCTTGGTTCGGCGGCTTCCCGGAGTCGAAGTACGCCAGCGGCGAGTACTTCGACAAGTACACCGACCAGGCGTGGGAGCCGAAGACCGACCGGGTGCGTCAGCTGTTCGACGACGCGGGCGTGCACATCCCGACCCAGGACGACTGGCGCGAGCTGAAGGCCTCGGTCATGGAGCACGGCATCTACAACCAGAACCTGCAGGCGGTGCCGCCGACCGGCTCGATCTCCTACATCAACCACTCCACCAGCTCGATCCACCCGGTGGCGTCGAAGATCGAGATCCGCAAGGAAGGCAAGATCGGGCGCGTCTACTACCCGGCGCCCTACATGGACAACGACAACCTCGAGTACTACGAGGACGCCTACGAGATCGGCTACGAGAAGATCATCGACACCTACGCCGCGGCCACCCAGCACGTGGACCAGGGCCTGTCGCTGACCCTCTTCTTCAAGGACACGGCCACCACCCGTGACCTGAACAAGGCGCAGATCTACGCCTGGCGCAAGGGAATCAAGACGCTGTACTACATCCGGCTGCGGCAGATGGCGCTGGAGGGGACCGAGGTCGAGGGCTGCGTGAGCTGCATGTTGTGAGGCTTGTGGCTGGATGAAAGGGGCGGCTTCCGTTGGGAGGCCGCCCCTTTCGTGTGCGGGTTGCGCCGGGGGGCCGGGTGAGCCGACGTCGTGACCGGACTCGGTCCGCAGTCGAATCAGGACAGCGCCGGGATGACCTCGCGCTCGAAGAGCTCGATGCCCGAGGTGTCGTAGGCGGACTCGGGGAAGTTGAGGATCGTGTAGCCCAAGCCGAGATCGCGGATCTTGGAGAGGTTTTCGACGATCTGCTCCGGGGTGCCGACGGCGGCGGTGCCGCGGAACAGGTCGTCGACCTGCTTGGCGGCCTGTTCGGCGCCCACGAACGGGATCAGCCGATCGCGCAGGGCGGCGAGGCGGTCCTCCACCTCGGACTCGGTGGCGCCGATCGCGACGTTGAAGTTCGAGGAGCGAACGATGGCGTCGAAGTCGGTGCCGACCTCGGCGCAGTGTCCGCGCAGGATCTCCGACTTGCGCGCGAACTCGTCGGGATTGCCGCTGAAATTGGTGTAATTCGCGAACTTCGCCGCGATGCGCAGCGTCTTCTGCTCACCGCCGCCCGCGATCCACAGCGGAATCCCGCCCTCCTGCAACGGAAGCGGACGGACGATCGCGCCGTCGACCTGGTAGTGCTTGCCGTCCAGGGTGGCCTTGCCCGCGGTCCACGCCTGCCGGAAGATCTGCACGCCCTCGTCGAGGCGGCCAAGGCGCACGCCCGCGGAGGGGAAGCCGTAGCCGTAGGCGCGCCACTCGTGCTCGTACCACCCGCCGCCGATGCCCATCTCGACCCGGCCGCCCGAGATCACGTCCACCGTCGCGGCGACCTTCGCCAAGTAGGCCGGATTGCGGTAGCTGATCGCGGTACACATCTGGCCGAGCCGCACCCGCGAGGTGCTCGCCGCGAACGCCGACATCAGTGTCCACGCCTCGTGCGTGGCCTCCTCGGTGGGGACCGGGACCGTGTGGAAATGGTCGTAGACCCAGATCGACTCCCACGCGTCGTTCGCGTCGGCGCGCTGCGCCAGATTCCGCATCACCTCCCACTGCGCGGCGGGCTCGATCCCCACCAGATCCAACCGCCAGCCCTGTGGGACGAACAATCCGAAGCGCACAGACTTCTCCTTCGCATATCCGAGCGAGACCTGTCCCGGCCATCCTGCCGCGAACCCGCCCCACCCTGCCCACTCCCCACCTCGACATCAACCATTCCACGCGCCCCGCGCCGAACTCCCGCCGAGCGCGAGCCGAGGCCCGCCGATTCGCGGCGCGTTCTACCGGCTCAGTCGGTCTGCTTGGGATGGCCCGAGCGGGCCAGCACCACCCAGACGATTCGTCGTTCCGAGTCGGGGCAGTACCAGATGCGGCCGCTCGCGCTCACTTCGTACTGCCACTGCCGCGGTGGGGCGACTATCTGGGGAGGAGGCCGAGGGTGGCTAGCTCGCCGGTGAGGTCGGTGGGGGAGGAGGTGACGGTGCGGGCGCCTGCGGCGATGGCCTGGTCGCTGGTGTCGCAGCAGGCGGTGTGGGCGCTGGTGAAGACGAGGACGGGGGTGGTGAGGCCGCGGGCGCGGACGGTTTCGGTGAGGCGCAGGCCCGCGTCGGGGACGGCGGAGCCATTTTCGGTGCGGTTCATGTCGGTGATGATCGCGCCGTAGCGGCGGGTGGACAGCAGGTCGGTGGCGGCCGCGGTGGTCAGTGCGGTGTCGACGCGAATTCCGTTGCGTTCCAACCGGTCGATGAGGAAGGCGTTGTTCGAAGGGTGGTCGTCCACCCACAGGATCGCGCTCGCGACAGGGGATTCCGGACGAGGCGGGGCCGTGCCGAGGTCCAAGGAGCTGCCGACGTCCTCCGCGGCGCCGGATCGGGTGTCGTCTCCGGTGCCGGGCAGGCCGCGGACCTGTCCCGCGCCGGGGTCGAGCGCACGTTCGGCGGTGAGCTGATCGACCTGCTCGCGCAGTCTGCGGACCTGGACCTGAAGATCCTCGATCATGTTCTCCTGCTGCTCGCTGACCTGCTTCATGTCCAGCTCTTGCCCGCCGATGCGCAAGGTGAACTGCCTGCGCGCCGCCGAGCTGATCACCCGCGCCAACGGACCGCGGAACATACACAGCGCGGCCGCCGCGAGCAACGGCCACAGCAGCGCCGCGACAGCATCGATCGTCTCGTTCACAGCTCCCCCTTGTGACGTGTCCCCAACGAGCACAACGTGTTTCGCCAGAACCCCGCCCGACTATAAGGTCCCCCCGGGTCCCCCACAACCCGGACCACGGCGAATACCACTGTCCACGGCGCGGAAATTCGGCCTACGATTCGAAGAGGGGCCGATTTGTGGGAGGTGCGCATGTCGCAGACATCGATCGATGTGGATGATGCCGCCCTGGCGGTGGTCGGTGTGCTGCTCGGCACGACGGACACCGAGGAAACGGTGAACGCGGCACTGCACGAGGTGATCGCGCAACGTAAGCGGCTGGCGATGCTGGAGCGGATGATGGTCCGTTCCCGCGAGAAGGTCGACCAGGCGCCGGACCCGTGGCGCAAGACCGTCTCCTGGTAACGGGGAACGTGGGAAAGCCCGGCGCTGGAACGAAATTCGGTGGCCGGTCAGCTCGGCCGAGGTCATGCTTGGTGCGATGACCAACGAACGACAGTATCGACTCGGCGTGGACTTCGGCCGGGTCATCCAGGGCGCCGCGCTGCCTTCCGGCGACGCCGACACCGTCTTCCTCGGCGGCGGCGACACGGACGCCATGCGAACTCCACCGAGCCCCAACGCTTTCGAGGTCCTCGCGCGCTTGGTCGCGCTGTTCGAGCGGCGCGCCTGGATCATCTCCAAATGCGGTCCGCGCGTGGAAGAACGCACCCAGCGGTGGCTCGACCACCACGACTTCTACGAGCGGACCGGACTTCCGCGCGGCAACCTCCGCTTCTGCCGGGAACGCGCCGACAAGGCGATTCACTGCGCCGAGCTCGGCATCACGCACATGATCGACGACCGTCTGGACGTGCACCGGGCGCTGCGCGGTCTGGTGCCGCATCTCTATCTTTTCGGCGTGCAATCCGGCCCGATCCCGGAGTGGGTCGAACATGTGCTGACCTGGGACGATGCGGAACCCGCTGTGGTGGCTTCGATCACGCCGCGACCCGCGGAAGGGTGACGACACGCCGCCCGCCGTGAAACATGGGGTTGAAACATGTATCCTTCACGGGGACGCATTCGCGTTCGAATTCTGTTGACCAGGTAAACGGCGCGCGACCGATCGGTCGCGGCGGGGACGATCAGGAGGTGGGTTGCCATGCGCAGTGAACCTCCCAGTCGAAGGCCGCGCGGCGCCGCCCCTTCGCATACCTGGTAGGTCTGCGTCGCCCGGGTGGGCGCCTCGCGGTGTGAAACTTCGTGCACTTTTCACCCCACGCTGTGCTGAGGACCTCCCATGTCGCAGATCGATCTCATCGAAGCACGCCCGGTTACGACCGAGTCCCTGCCGGACTTCGTCGCCGAGCACCGTGTCGACGCCGCCCTCGACTGGCTCGACAACCACCCGCCGCACTTCATCGCCGACCAGCTGGCCAGGATGGACGCCGTCCAGGCTGGCATGGCGTTCCGGCTGCTGGACAAGGATCTGGCGCTGGCCGTCTTCGAGGAGCTCGAGCCGGTCGACCAGCAGCAGATCCTGCAGGGCCTGCGTGATCAGAGCTTCCGTGAGCTGGTCGAGGGCATGGCCCCGGACGACCGTGCGCGCATGTTGCGCGAGGCGCCCGCCAAGGTCGCCAAGAAGGTGCTCGCCGGTCTGAGCCCGCGCGAGCGGCGGATGACCGCCGCCCTGCTCGGCTATCCCGAGGGCTCCGCGGGCCAGTACATGACGCCCGAGGTGGTCGCGTTGCCGCGCAACCTGACCGTCGCGGAGGCGCTGGCCACGGTGCGCGCCAAGGGCACGGGCGCGGAAACGGTGTACACGCTGCCCGTCGTCGACGCGGGCCGTCGGCTCACCGGCGTCGTCGAGCTGCGGGAACTGGTGCTGGCCGGGCCCGACACCATGGTGTCCGAGCTGGTCGTCACCGAGCCCGCGTTCGCCCGCGCGACCGACTCCGCCGAGAAGGCCGCCCGCCTGATGCGCGAGACCAACGACATCAACCTGCCGGTGGTGGACAGCGAGGACCGCCTCGTCGGCCTGCTCACCATCGACGACGCCGTGGAGGTCATCGAGGCCGCCGACAGCGAGGACGTCGCCCGCCAGGCCGGTTCGGCGCCGTGGGAGGGCCACTACATGGCGGCGGGCGTCTTCCAGCTGGCCCGCTACCGCGCGCTGTGGCTGATGCTGCTGCTCTTCGCGGCGACGCTCACGGTGAGCGTCACCGATTTCTTCGAGGGCACCCTGGAACAGGCCGCGCACCTCGCGCTGTTCATTCCGCTGCTGATCGGCGCGGGCGGCAACGCGGGCGCCCAGGCGGCCACCGCGTGTGTGCGCGCGCTCGCCGTCGGCGAGGTGCGGGTCTCGGACCTGTTCAAGGTGATCTGGCGCGAATGCCGGGTCGGTCTGGTGCTCGGATCCCTTTTGGCCACTGCGGGTTTGGTGATCGGCGGGCTGTTCGTCGGTCCGCGCATCGCGGTGGTGGTGGCGATCACCCTGGTGCTGATCTGCGCGTGGGCCGCCACCATAGGGGGCACCATGCCGTTGCTGGCCAAGAAGCTGCGCATCGACCCGGCGGTGGTGTCGGCGCCGATGGTGACGACGCTGGTGGACGCCACCGGTCTGATCATCTACTTCACGACGGCGAAGTTGGTCCTCGGCATCTGACCCGCTAGCGCTCGGGGAACAGGGCGAGCACCTGGGCCGCGACCTCGGCGGCCACCTCGTCGGACGCCGAGGTGACCTCGACGACAGGTACCCGCGGACCGTGGGCGGTGCTTCCCGAGGGCAGCTCGGGGCCGACTTGGGCGGTGAAGATCGGAATGGTGTTGTCGTACACCGAGACCGAACGACGGACGGGGCGCCCGTCGATGCGCACCTCGGTGCCCTGCTCGGCGAGGTAGTCGGGGATCCGGTACTCGTAGCCGACGGTGACGACCTCGTCCCGATAGCGGAACCGGCACGCGGTCAGGCGCGGTTCGCCGGTATCGGCGGTGCCGGACAGCCGGGCGCGCACCGCGCAGGGGTCGGCGCCGAGCAGGACGGTGCGCACGGTGTCGGGTGACGTGCCCTGGACCGGACCCGCACGCCACCTGTCCAGCATCCCGGGGGTGAGCCGCTCGGCGAGCGCGCAGGGATCGTTCGCGGTGACGCCGAGATAGATGGCCGCGCCCGCCGGAAATCGGGAGGTGGTTCCGCACGCTGTCGCCGGTCCGGTCTCGCGGTCGGGAACGACGCGCACGCTCACGTCGCCGATCGGCTTGGTCGCGCCGGTCAGTTCGGCCAGTAGCGTCGGTGACCAGTACGCGATGACGACGTCCGCCTGCTCTTCGCGCTCGACCTCGGCGGTGCAGGAGTACAGGTCGGTCGTCACCCTGCGCACCTCGCCCAGATCGGCGAGGACGTCGCGGGGAAGCAGAGCGCACACGTCGATCTGACGGGCGCCCGAGGCGACCTCCTGGCGTTGCTGTTCGGTGTGCGCGGGCTGCGACCAGAATTCCGGGGGATGCGCGGGTTGGACGGTGGCGGCTTCCTCGCTCGAACCGCCGCAGCCCGCCGCGACGAGCAGCGCGGCGGCGGTCAGGACGAGTTTGCGGTGCATCGGATCCTCCGTCCGCGATGGCCGTGCCCGATCGAGTGCTCGCCTATCGAGTCTGCCGTTCGAGCAATCCCCGCGCAAACATCACCGTCGTCACCGGGATCAGGCGGCCGCCTGACTCGTCACCTTCTGGGCGACCTCGTCGGTGTCCGCGCGGACGTCGACGACGGGATCCGGCCGGTTCAGGAGAAGAGCGAAAGCGCTTGCCGCACGACTTCTTTCGCGACATCGTCGGATGCGGCATGGACGCTGACGATCGGCACGGACGGGCCGAACGTCTCCGACGGCTCGGCCTGCGGCAGGTCGGGGCCGACCGGCGCGTTGTATGTGCGGATCGGGTCGTTGTCGCCGGACGGGTTGGACCGGTAGACGTCGTGACCGTCGATCGTGACAGCCGTGGCGGCGGCGGTGAGCACACGCCGGTATCTGTTCTCGTAGGTCAGGATCACCTCCTCGTCCCGGTAGGTGAAACCGCAGCCGTTCAGCGTTCGTTTGACGCCGAACTCGACGGTGCCGGTCAACTTGCCGCGCACCGCGCATGGGTCGGCGCCGTGCAGGACGGTGGGCGCGGTGTCGGGCGAGGTGCCTTGCTGCGGCCCCGAGCGCCACCTGTCGAGCATCCCCGGGACCAAGCCTTCGATCGTCGCGCACAGATCGGTCGACGTTTTGGTCTCGATGTCGAGATACACGCCGACGCCCGCCGGGAACCTGGCGGTCACGCTGCACCGCCGCTCCGAAGCGACGGTCCAGGTCGTGATGTCGCCGAGCTGGCGCACCGTACCGCGGTCCTGCGGAAACTGATCCGGCAGCGCGTTCGTCGACCACTTCAGCTTGGTGCCCTCGAGGTAGCCCGCAGGACCCAGCGATGCCTCGCACGAGGTCGGCTGATCGTTCTCCACGGCGCGCACCGCGCCGAATTCGGTGAGTTGGCCGAGCGTCTCGCGCGGAAGCAGCGCGCACACATCGATCCGGCGGGTGTGCCGCAGCACCTCGTCACGCTGCTGGTCGTTCTCCGGGACCTTGGACCAGAACTCCGCTGCCACAACGGATTCCGTGGCCGACGCCGAGTTCGTCGCCGGTTCGGACTGACATCCGGCGGCGGTCAGGGCGATCACGCCCCCCAGTAGTAGTCGACGCAGCATCGAGTCCCCCTTCATCGCAACGGATCCGAGATGGCTCGAACTCCCGCGAACCATCGCCGCCGAGTCTGCCCGTAGTGCCGCCGTCTCGCAAAACGGGGATTGCATTGGCCGGGAGCGAGATGCGTACATTCCCCAGGCCAGGGCGGATCGTCGTCCGCGCGGGTTCTCCCGGCTGGGTGGAGACAGCCCCCGCGTGTCAGGCGGCGGGGAACAGCGCGGTCGCCCGGCGCAGGACCTCTTCCACCACGGCCCCGTCGCGGCCGTACACGTTCACGACCGGGAGCTTTGGTCCCAGGAAGGACTCGGGTTGGGCCGACGGCACTACCGGTCCCACTATCGCGTTGTACGAATGGAGCTCGGTGGCGTCCGGATCGCCGTATCCGAGATGCCCATTTATGGTGAAGATCGGTTCGCCCTTGACGACCAGCGCTTCCTTGTCATAGGTGTACTGAACCTCGATGTCGTCGCCGCGGTACGAGAAGGAGCACTTCCACTCGCGCTGGTCCGCTACCGCCAGAGGGACGCCGAGTTCGTTCGCGACCGCGCAGGGATCGCGGCCGAGCAGGGCGGTCAGCGGTGTATCCGGCGAGGTGCCGTGCGCGGGTTCCTTGTCGAGCTGGGCGAGGATGGTCGGTATTACGGCTTCGGCGACCGGGCACGGTTCCGTGCCGAGGGGGGTCGTGACGAAGATCATCACGGCCGCGGTCGAGGGGAAGCTCGCGCTCGCGGTGCAATTGCGCTGGACCAGCTGGTCCTGGAGGTCGGGATTGGCGTCGAGATCGCTCAACGTGCCGACCGTGACAGCGCCGATCGTCGTCGTGCGACCGGGTTCCGACTGTTTGATGCCGTTCGGTGCGACCAACAGCGACCAGCTCAGCTCGGTTCCTTTCCCGGCTTCGGTCGACCCCATCCGCGCTTCGCACCAATCGGGCCTGCGGGCATCCACCCAGCGCACGATATCGATCTTCGCCAGTTCACTGCGTGGGATGAGCGCGCACGGGTCGATCGCGCGAATCTTGCGCAGCAGTTCCCAACGCTGTTCGTCGGTCTGCGGGGCGGTGGACCAGTATCCGCTGGAACCGGTGGGTGTGGGTGGCAGGTCGTCTTGACAGGACGTGACACCCAGCAGGACAACAGCGGCTGCGGCGACCATCGCGAATCTGCGTAGCACAGTGACCCCCCTTGTGCGGCGCGCCGAGTGCGCGCGTTCCTGGGCAGCAGTCTGCCCGCTCGTCGGCGCGCGTCGCAAACAGCCGCGGCGTGGCGCCGGTGAGTGGTCGGGTATTCCGTCGGTCGATGCACGTTCGACTGCCGTCGCCGCTGCCCGAGGCGGCCGCTCACGCCGCGGGGAAGTACGAGGCTACTTGGCGCACAACCTCTTCCACTGTGGCGGCGTCCTTGCCCAGGACGGTGACGACCGGAAAGCGAGGTCCCATGAAGGCGGGCTCCGCGGTGAATATTTCCGGGCCGACGAGCGCCGTGGATGCCCGGGCCTCGTCCAGATCCTTGCGATAGACGCGACGCCCGTTCACGATGAGCGGCTCGCCCTCGGCGAAAAGCTTCTCCTGGTCATAGGTGTATTCGACCAGGACGGTGTCGCCACGGTAGGTGAAGATGCACTTCCATACTTGCTGCGCCTCGATGGACGGCGTGGCGCCGAAACCGCGCGCCACCCGGCACGGATCGGTGCCGTGCAGAACGGTCTTCGGGGTATCGGGTGAGGTGCCCTGCCCGGGGGAACGGTTCAGATTGGCCAGCAGCGCGGGCACCACCTCCTCGACGACGGAGCAGGGTTCGGTGCCCAGGGGGGTAGTGACGAAAAGCATGACCGCTACGGTCGAGGGCAAGGTGACCGTAGCGGTGCATTTCCGCTCGACGAGTTCGTCCTTCTTGCTGGGATCGGCATCGACGTCGGCGAGCATGGTGACCTTTGCTGCGCCCACGGTGGTCGCCCGGGCGCCCTCTCCGATGTGGAGTCCGTTGGGTGCGAACAACAGCGACCAGTCGATCTTGGTGCGTCCGGTCGCTTCCATGACGGTGCTGCACCATTCCGGCCTGCGCGCCTCGACCCGCACCACCGACCCGAATCGGCTCAGGTCCGCGCGGGGAATCAACGCACACGGGTCGACCGCGCGAACCCGCCGCAACACCTCCCAGCGCTGTTCGTCGGTCTCGGGCACCGTGGACCAGAACATGTCGCTTTTCGGCGAGGCAGGCATTTCCTCCAGGCATCCCGCCGATATCGCGACGAGGGCGAGGGCAACTACGGCCTGCGCGAACCTGCGCAATACAGCGAACCCCCCTTGTGCGGCGCATCGAGTGCGCGACTTCTGGTACAGCACTCTGCCCCAACTATGCGGTGCGGGCCAAACGGTCGAGGTGGCGGCGGCGGGGTTCCACCTGAGGTGTGTGGAGTCGGTGATTGGGGTGTTTCCCGGCCGTCTCGGCGGGTCGCGGGACCGATTCGGTCCCGGCAAACGGCCGCCGATGGGTGGACCACGGGCCGGACGCGGGCGAGTTCTTCCGGCTAACTGCTGGCGATGGCTAACTGCTGGCGATCGATCCCCGCTGGCCGAGGACCGCTGCGGTCGCGCGCGGACGGGTACCGCACAATGGGTGCCGTGCGCGGTGGTCCCACGGCGAAACGGTTGTCCGTGACGTGCGCCGCAGCGACACAAGGTGTTGTGCTGCATGGAGTTCTGAGCCACTAGGAGTAGTGTTCGGTGGTAGGAACTCTGTGACGGCAGCGTGCTCGGGAAAGGTGTGGAGGCAGGATGAAGCTGATCGATCGGGTAAGCGCCATCAATTGGAATCGGGTGCCCGACGAGAAGGATGCCGAGGTCTGGGACCGGCTGACCGGCAACTTCTGGCTGCCGGAGAAGGTTCCGGTGTCCAACGACATCCCCTCGTGGAACACGCTGACCGCCGACGAGAAGCAGCTGACCATGCGGGTCTTCACCGGCCTGACCCTGCTCGACACCATCCAGGGCACCGTCGGCGCGGTGAGCCTGATCCCGGACGCGCTGACCCCGCACGAGGAGGCGGTGCTCACCAACATCGCGTTCATGGAGTCGGTGCACGCGAAGAGCTACAGCTCCATCTTCTCCACGCTGTGCTCCACCAAGGAGATCGACGAGGCGTTCCGCTGGTCCGAGGAGAACCGGAACCTGCAGCGCAAGGCCGAGATCGTGCTGGCCTACTACAACGGTGAGGACCCGCTCAAGCGCAAGGTGGCCTCCACGCTGCTGGAGAGCTTCCTGTTCTACTCCGGCTTCTACCTGCCGATGCACTGGTCCTCGCGGGCCAAGCTGACCAACACCGCCGACATGATCCGCCTGATCATCCGCGACGAGGCCGTGCACGGGTACTACATCGGCTACAAGTACCAGAAGGGCCTCGAGCTGGTCTCCCAGGCCGAGCGCGACGAGCTGAAGAACTACACCTTCGAGCTGCTCTTCGAGCTCTACGACAACGAGGTCGAATACACCCAGGACCTCTACGACGAGGTCGGCCTCACCGAGGACGTCAAGAAGTTCCTGCGCTACAACGCCAACAAGGCGCTGATGAACCTCGGTTACGAGGGGCTGTTCCCGAAGGACGAGACCGACGTGAATCCGGCCATCCTCTCGGCGCTTTCGCCGAACGCCGACGAGAACCACGACTTCTTCTCCGGCTCCGGATCGTCGTACGTGATCGGCAAGGCGGTCAACACCGAGGACGAGGACTGGGAGTTCTGAGCGTCCACGCGTGAACCGGGGCCCCGCCGATGCGGGGCCCCGTCTTTATGCCGCTCAGGTTTTTCGGGTTTGCCGCTCAGCGGGTTCCGGTCTCACACGGCTGAGCGGGTTTCCCGAGTTCAGCGGCCGGGTGGCGGACCGCCGGGGCGGCCGGACGGCGGGCCGCCGGGTTTACCGAAACCCTCTTCGGGAGAGGAGTTCTCGGATCTCGCGGCGACGCCGATGGTCAGCGCGACCGTGAGGCCGGAGGCGGGTGTTCCGGTGACGGTGGCCAGCTCGGCGTCCCAGCCGTCGCCGAACACGTTGTCCGAGGCGAGCGAGACGTCGGACATGTTGCGGATGCTATGCGCGTAACCGGAGTCCTGCGCGAAGACCGCCTCGCACGCGTCCTGGGGGAGCGCGATCTGCGAGGTGAGGCGGGCGTTGCTGCCCGCGACCGCGGTTTCCAAGGAGTCGTAGACCTCGAAGTGGATGTGCGGCCAGCGGCCCGAATAGCAGGCAGGGAAGATCGAGGTGAACGTCACCGCGCCGGTCTCGTCGGCGACTTGCACGCCGCGCAGGTAGTTCTGGTCGGTCACGCCCGGGCTGTAGAGCGAGTACGCGCCGGATCGGTCGCAATGCCAGACGTAGACGGCCATGCCCGCGCCCGCGGCGCCGTTCTTCGCGAGATCGCGCAGCGAGAGCCGCAGTGTCATCGGCACGCCTTCCGCCACACCGGAATACGAGCCGAAGCTGGTGGTGATGTCGGAGCGGACCACCCCGGATTCGATGAGCACATTGGGCCCGTTGGAGCCGTCACCCGGGTACGGTCCCGCCGTCTCCTGCGGCGCCGCGCTCACCGCGCCCGTGTCGCTCGCCGCCGCGCTCGTGGTCGTGCTCGTAGCGCTCGACGTGCCGGTGGTCGTGGCCGTCGCGCAAGCGGTCGCCGCCGTCGCCGCCCCGGCGATCCCGAGAAAGGTCAGCGCTCGCCGCCGCGACATGACCCGCAGGTCGTGCGCCAGACCGAGATCGTGCTCGTGCACCCCACCATTCCTGTCCACCACATTCCTCCTCCGCTCGTTCCGCGTCGACTGCGAAGGTATGAGGCCCTGCTCGGACCCGACTGGGACATCGCTGGGAGTTCGCTGTGAGGGTGTGGACTTCGCGGTTCCGCGCGCGGTGAGTTCAGGGGAGCGGCTGTGCGATCAGTCGGTGACGTATCCGTTCAGCGTCTTCTGCAGATCGCTGAGCAGTGCGCGGGCGGCGGTGAGTCCGTCGCCGTGCCACACGCTGTCCTCGACGGCGAAGACGCGACGGTCGCTCGCGGCGCCCAGTTCCTTCCATTCGTCGCCGCGCATCACCTTCTCGCCCTGCGCTTTACCGGATTCACCGGCGAGCACGACGTAGATGATGTCGCCTTCGACCTTGGTGTCGAGGTCGCCGGTGGAAACGTCGAAGGACGCGCCGCGCTGGGCGGTGGGGCGCTGGACGCCCGCGTCCGCCAAGACCCTGCCCGCGAAACTGTCACCGCCCTGAATTTGGACGGCGTCGCCGGTGAACCGGACGACCGAGGCTTGACTCTGGTTGGCGGCGATGGCGTTTCCGATGTCGGCGGCTTCGGTGCGGTAGTTCTCCACGGCCGTGTTCGCCGCGCCGCTTCGGTCCAAACCCGCCGCGAAGGCGCTGAATTCGGCCTGCCAGCTGTGCGAGGCTCCGACCAGCACGGTCGGTGCGATGGCTCGCAACGCGTCGAAAGTGGCCGCGCCCGAGGGCTGTTCGCCGATGATGACGTCGGGACGCAGTTCCGCGATCTTGGCCAGGTCGGGTGCGGCGGCGGTGCCGACGCTCGGGATCTTCAGTACGCCGGTGCCGAGGAATTCGGGCTGCGGACGTTCGCCGTCCACGGTCACCGCGCCGACGACACGCTCCCACAGGCCGAGGGCGCAGGTGGCGTCCAGCGCGGAGGTGGTCAGCACGACGATGCGCTGCGGATCGGCGGGCACCTCCGAGACCCCGGCGGCGTGCGTGACGCTGCGGGTGCCCGAGGCCTGATCGGGCGCGCTGGGCAGGGCGCAGGCCTTGGTCGTGTCGCGCTCCAGGCCGACGACGCCCGCGCCCGCGATGTTGGTGGTGGTGCGGATGATCGAACTCGCGTCGTCGGTCTGGTTACCGCAGCCGACCAGCACCGCGGCGCAGACGGCCGCGACGGCGACAGTGCCGTTACGGACGACAGCGCCGTAACGGGCGGCGACAACGCGATTTCGGGTGCGTACGAGTGCGCTCACCGGCATGCCGGAGAGGGTACAGGCGTCCGGCGGCGCGACCGAGGCGCGGGGGCGGCCCGCGCCTCGGCGAGCGAGCTCTCAGGCGACGTCACCGCCGAGATTGAAGATCGCGCCGGTCGGATCGGCGACGGTGGCCATCCGCCCGTACGGGGAGTCCTGCGCGGCCGAGACGACCTTGCCGCCGAGCGCGACGACCTGGGCGACCGCCTTGTCCACGTCGTCGGCGCCGAAGTACACGGTCCATCCCGCGGGCGCGCCGGGCGGCAGGAAGTCCGAGGCGTCCATCACGCCGCCGAGCATCGGACTGGTCGAGTGGATGGTGGTGTAGCGGAACTCCGGTGCGCCGGGCATCTCGAAGGTGTCGGACCAGCCGAACACCTCGCGGTAGAACGCCAGCGAGTTCTCGTAGGAGCGGGTGTGCAGCTCGAACCAGGACGGTGCGCCCGCATGGTCGCGCCACTTGCCGCCCTCGACGATGGCCGCGGTCTCGAATCCGCCGAACGAACCTGCCTGCCAGACGCCGACGCCCGCGCCGCCCGGATCGCCGAGCACCGCCATCGCGCCGAGATCGCCGACGTCCATCGGCTCGACGATCACGGACCCGCCGTGCGCGCTCGCGGCCTCGGCGGCGGCCCTGGCGTCCGGCGCCGACAGATAGACGGTCCACCGATCCGGTCCGGTGTCGCCGTCGTCGTCCGTCCGGCCCATCCCGCCCGCGACGGCCTTGCCGTCCTTGCGGAAGGTCAGGTAGCCGCCGAATTCCGCGTCGGCGCGGTCGACGGTCCAGCCGAACAGGTCGCCGTAGAAGGCGATGCTGCGCTCGGGATCGGCGGTGTAGAGGTCGACCCAGACAGGGTCGCCCGGCTTCGGGGTGGTCATCAGCGGTCTCCTCGCAGGTGACGAAGGGTTGTCATGGATAGAGACGACCGCGGCGTCGCGAACTCATCGGCGTAGGCCGTGGGACATCCCGCGGACGACCCGCGAACAACGAAATACGACGCAGAGTAGGACCCGTGCTGTCGGCCGTGACGGCACCGTTTACGATCTCAGGAGCGCAAGCGAACTGTCCGCTGTCTCGGGAACGGGATGAAGGCGAGCAGCGGAGCTCGCGGAGCGACCTAAAGGCATCTTCAGGAGGATCAGTGACTGCGGTAGAGCCCAGACCAGTCCCTCAGTTGGAAGCGACTCGACCGTATCCGGCTCGGACCGGACCCAAGGGTTCTTTCCTCTACAAGATGGTCACCACCACGGACCCCAAGGTGCTCGGCACCATGTACCTGGTGACGGCGATCAGCTTCTTCATGGTCGGCGGTCTGATGGCGCTGCTGATGCGTGCCGAGCTGGCGCGCCCCGGCCTGCAGTTCCTCTCGCCGGAACAGTTCAACCAGCTGTTCACCATGCACGGCACGATCATGCTGCTGTTCTACGCGACCGCGATCGTGTTCGGCTTCGCCAACATCATCCTGCCGCTGCAGATCGGCGCCCCTGACGTCGCCTTCCCGCGTCTGAACGCGTTCAGCTACTGGCTGTACCTGTTCGGCGGCTCGATGGCGACCGCGGGCTTCGTCACCCCGGGCGGCGCCGCCGACTTCGGCTGGACCGCGTACGTCCCGCTGACCGACATCCTGCACTCGCCCGGCGTCGGCACCGACCTGTGGATCCTCGGCCTCGCCGTCTCCGGCCTCGGCACCATCCTCGGTGGCGTGAACATGCTGACCACCGTGGTCTGCCTGCGCGCCCCCGGCATGACCATGTTCCGGATGCCGATCTTCACCTGGAACATCGCCGTCACCAGCGTCCTGGTGCTGCTCGCCTTCCCGCTGCTCACCGCGGCGCTGTTCGGCCTGGCCTACGACCGCCACCTGGGTGGCCACATCTACGACCCGGCCACCGGCGGCATCCTGCTCTACCAGCACCTGTTCTGGTTCTTCGGCCATCCCGAGGTGTACATCATCGCGCTGCCGTTCTTCGGCATCGTCTCGGAGATCTTCCCGGTCTTCAGCCGCAAGCCGATCTTCGGTTACACCACGCTGGTCTACGCGACGCTCGGCATCGCCGCGCTGTCCATCGCGGTGTGGGCGCACCACATGTACGCGACCGGCGCCGTGCTGCTGCCGTACTTCTCCTTCATGACCTTCCTCATCGCGGTGCCCACCGGCGTGAAGTTCTTCAACTGGATCGGCACCATGTGGCGCGGTCAGCTGACCTTCGAATCGCCGATGCTGTGGTCGCTCGGCTTCCTCGTGACCTTCCTCTTCGGTGGTCTCTCGGGTGTCATCCTGGCCTCGCCGCCCATGGACTTCCACGTGTCCGACACCTACTTCGTGGTCGCGCACTTCCACTACGTGCTCTTCGGCACCATCGTGTTCGCCACCTTCGCGGGTATCTACTTCTGGTTCCCGAAGATGACCGGCCGCATGGTGGACGAGCGCCTGGCCAAGTGGCACTTCTGGGCGACCTTCGTCGGCTTCCACACCACCTTCCTCGTGCAGCACTGGCTCGGTAACGAGGGCATGCCGCGTCGTTACGCCGACTACCTGCCGACGGACGGTTTCACCACGCTGAACACCATCTCGACCATCGGCGCGTTCGTCCTCGGCGCCTCGATGCTGCCGTTCATCTGGAACATCTTCAAGAGCTACCGCTACGGCGAGGTCGTGACGGTGGACGACCCGTGGGGCTACGGCAACTCGCTGGAGTGGGCCACCACCTGCCCGCCGCCGCGGCACAACTTCTACGAGCTGCCGCGCATCCGTTCCGAGCGTCCCGCGTTCGAGCTGCACTACCCGCACATGGTCGAGCGCATGCGCGCCGAGGCGCACGTGGGCTGGGGCTCGGGCAAGCACGCCACCGCCGTCCACGAGGGCGAGCTGGCGAAGCACTAGTTCGCAACACAACGCGCATGCACCCGCTGGTTCCAGCGGGTGCATGTGTGTTTACCCGGTGTAGTGCGTCGACGGCTCCCGGCTGACGGGCCGTTGCGCACGCTGCGGCTGCCGCGGGGCGTCGGCGTCCAATACGGTAGAGCTCAGCGGCAATCGAACACAGACTTGGAGCACACAGACTTGGCCGACACCACCGTTCTCGTCACCGTCACCGGACCCGACCGCCCCGGTGTGACGTCCGTGCTGCTCGCGGCGATGTCGCGGCACCAGGTGAGCCTGCTGGATGTGGAGCAGGTCGTCATCCGCGGCCGACTCACCCTCGGTGTGCTGGTTACCTGTCCGAACGACCCGGAAGAGCTCCAGGAAGAGCTCGAAGAAGCGATGAACACCGTCGGCATGAGTGTCGACGTGGAGGTGGGCGCCGCCATCGGGCGTGCGCCGATGTCCACGCACGCGGTGGTCATCCTCGGCGCGCCGGTCACCGCGCGGGCGTTCAGCGCGGTGTCGCGGGAACTGGCCGTGCTCGGCGCGAACATCGACACCATCCGCGGCATCGCCGACTACCCCGTCACCGGGATGGAGCTGCTGGTCACCGCGACGGATACCGGCGCGGACACCGACTCCAGGCTGCGCACGGCGCTGGCCGAGGTCGCGGTCGCCGAGGAGGTCGACGTCGCGGTGGAGCGGGCCGGGCTGGCGCGTCGGGCCAAGCGGCTCATCGTGTTCGACGTCGACTCGACCCTGATCCAGGGCGAGGTCATCGAGATGCTCGCCGCGCACGCCGGTGTCGAGGAGCAGGTCCGCCAGGTCACCGAGGCCGCCATGCGCGGCGAGATCGACTTCGCCGAATCGCTGCGCCAGCGCGTCGCGACCCTGGAGGGGCTCGACGAATCGGTCATCGAGGAGGTCGCCGACCGGATCGAGCTGACCCCCGGCGCGCGCACCACCATCCGCACCCTGCGCCGCATCGGCTTCCGCTGCGGTGTGGTGTCCGGCGGTTTCCGCCAGGTCATCGAACCGCTCGCGCACGAACTCGAACTCGACTTCGTGCAGGCGAACACGCTGGAGATCAAGAACGGCAAGCTGACCGGCCGGGTCGTCGGCGACATCGTCGACCGCGCCGCCAAGGCGACCGCGCTGCGCAAGTTCGCCGCCGAGGCCGGGGTGCCCATGGAGCAGACCGTCGCGGTCGGTGACGGCGCCAACGACATCGACATGCTCAACGCCGCCGGGCTCGGTGTCGCGTTCAACGCCAAGCCCGCGCTGCGCGAGGTCGCCGATACGGCGCTGTCGCACCCGTATCTGGACGCGGTGCTGTTCATCCTCGGCGTCACCCGGCACGAGGTGGAGGCCGCCGACGCGCGCGACGGGTTGATGCGCCGGGTGCCGCTGGTTCGGTGAGCGGGCCTGCGCCTTCGCTCCGGTCGGGTGCGGCCGGCAGGCACGTACGCTGATTGCGGACGGTGATCATTCGGCGATCGGAGAATGCGGTGCGGAAGTCCCTGGTTGTGCTGCTGTTCGGCGTCGTGCTCGCCGGGTGCGGCACCGATGATCACGAAGGGCACACGCCCGCGACGTCCACCGCGTCCGCGACCACCCAGCGTTCGGGAGATGCCATGGACGTGACCGAGGCCGACAGCGGGCAGAATCGCGAGCTGCGCACCGGGCAGCGGTTGGTCGTGACATTGCCCGCCAACCCGTCGACCGGGTACGGCTGGCGGCTCGCCGCGCTGGACCAGAACGTGCTGCGTCCCGAAGGCGAGCCGGATTACCGGCCGGATGCGGACCGGCCGATCGCGCCGGGTTCCGGCGGCACCGCGGTGTGGACGTTCGTCGGGAATGCCGCGGGTGTCACCGAGCTTGCACTGGAGTACGCGCGCCCGTGGGAGCACGGTGTCGAGCCCGCGCAGAAGTTCACGTTGAGGGTCGAGGTGGAGTGAATGAGCAGTCCGGAGAGCGGCATCGTGGACGAATTGTCCACGGGGGAAGAGGGATTCCGCATCCGGCACGCGGAACTCGCGCTCGGCTACGGCGGCGCGGGCGATCCTGACGACCCCGATCAGGTGCAGGCGATGCAGATGGTGCTGCACCTGCCCAAAGCCGATCCGCCCGCGCGCAGCGCGTTGCTCGCCGCCGCCGCGGCCTCGGCGGTCGCGCTGTGCCTGGACGAACGGGTCGGACCGGACGGCCCTTGGGCGCAGCGGTATCTCGCGTGGAAGCGCTCCCGCATCCGCAAGGTGGCGCGTCGTGCCCGCGGTGCGCAGTGGCTGGCGGCGAACGAGGTCGACGGCGTCACCGTGGAGATCGGCGGCGCGCAGGCGCGGGCCTTCGTGCCGAGCGCGGTCGGCGAGGTGGACCCGCGGATCAAGAAGCTCCAGATCGGCGGCACCGACCTCGATCACGACGACCCGGGGATCGCGGACCCGAATCTTCCTGTGCTGTGGGTGAACTCGGCGCTCCGCATGACGCTCGGCAAGAGCGCGGCGCAGGTCGGCCACGCCAGTATGCTGCTGGCGGCCGCGCTGCGTCCCGAGGACGCCTACCGGTGGTCTCGGCGCGAATACCATTGCGCGGTGCGCGAAGCCGACCCCGCGCGATGGCAGGCGCTGAGCGACCTGGTGCGGGCGGGCGGCGCGGTGGCCGTGCGAGACGCGGGCTTCACCGAGATCGCTCCGGGTTCGCTGACGGTGATCGCGGTGCCGCCCGAGGCCTGGTGATCCGCTCGCCGGACCGGCCGCTGCCGCCGCACTCAGGTGTGGGCGGTGGGTATTTGGGTATCAGTGACGGAACAGGACCGCGCCCCCGCTGTCTCCGGAGGTTGTCATGACGACGCTGCTGTGGATTCTCGCCGGATGGGTGCTGCTTTCGTTGCCGCTGGCCCTCATCGTCGCCAGGATGTTCCGGCCGATCGGTGGGCCGCCGTCGGATCGACCGCGCCCCGCCCGAGCCAGGCGGCGCGCCTTGGTGGCTCGCGTGGCCGACCGGATGCCCGGTTCCGTGCGAGCGTTGTGGGTCGGTCGGACAAACCCGGCGCATGTGGGCCAAGATGGAGCGCGTGCCGCAACCGGATCCCGATCTGCTCATTGATTTCACCGACGTGACCGTCCGACGCTCGGGGCACACCCTCGTCGGTCCGGTCACCTGGCAGGTCGAGCTCGACGAACGCTGGGTCGTGCTCGGCCCGAACGGCGCGGGCAAGACCTCCCTGCTGCGCATGGCCGCCGCCGAAATGCACCCGACCTCGGGCATCGCCCACCTGCTCGGTGAGGTGATCGGCAAGGTCGACGTCAACGAGCTGCGGCCGCGCATCGGCCTCTCCTCGGCGGCGCTGGCCAATCGCGTGCCGCTGGACGAGAAGGTCAGCGACCTCGTGGTGTCCGCGGGGTACGCCGTGCTCGGCCGCTGGCGCGAACGCTACGACGACGTCGACACCGACCGCGCCATCGACATGCTGGAAAGCCTGGGCGCCGAACACCTTTTCGACCGCACCTACGGCACCCTGTCCGAAGGCGAGCGCAAGCGGGTGCTCATCGCCCGCGCCCTGATGCCCGACCCGGAACTGCTGCTGCTCGACGAACCGGCGGCCGGTCTCGACCTGGGCGGTCGCGAGGAACTGGTCGAGCGCCTCGGCGATCTCGCCGCGGACCCCGAGGCGCCCGCCATGGTGCTGGTCACCCACCACGTGGAGGAGATCCCGCCCGGTTTCACCCACGGCCTGCTGCTCAACGAGGGCGAAGTGGTCGCGCAGGGCCTGCTCACCGACGTGCTCACCTCGGAGAACCTCAGCGACGCCTTCCGCCAATCCATCGCCCTCGACCGCGTCGACGGCCGCTACTTCGCCCGCCGCGCCCGCCGCGCGGGAAAACACCGCTCCCGCTAGGCAGCACACGAGCGCAGCTGGCCTCGCGACGGGCCGGTGGACAGCGCACGTTCGGCCTGCGTGTGCCCGGTCGCAGACCGCGCGCCGACTGGGGTCTGGAAAGCCAAGCGCGCCTCGAGCCCCTCAGCCTGCGCTGCGGTCATGCGGCGCGGCGGGAGCGCACGTCGGCGTAGCGTGGTCGCTGGTCCTGCGGCGGTAGACGCGAACCAAGCGCGCGTTAGGGTGCAGGTGTGAGTGAGACAACGACGTCGGCTGACGCGCAGCCGCAGGAACCCCCGGCCCCGAAGGACGCGTCCACGGTGATGCTGGTGCGCGACGGGGCGAACGGTCCCGAGGTGTTCCTGCAGCGACGAGTCGGGGCGATGGCTTTCGCCGCGGGCATGACGGTGTTCCCGGGCGGGGGCGTCGATCCCGCCGACAGCACCATCGAGATCGACTGGGCGGGTCCGGATCCGGCCTGGTGGGCCGAGCGGTTCGCGAGCACCGAGCCCCGCGCGAAGGCGCTGGTGTGCGCGGCGGTCCGGGAGACCTTCGAGGAATGCGGCGTGTTGCTCGCGGGCCCGACGGCCGACACCGTCGTCGAGGACACCGCCCCGTACCGCGAGGCCCGCGGCAAGCTCGAGCGCCGCGAACTCTCCCTCGCCACCTTCCTCGCCGAGGAGAAGCTGGTGCTGCGCGCGGATCTGCTGCGCCCGTGGGCGAATTGGATCACCCCGGTCATCGAGCCGCGCCGCTACGACACCCACTTCTTCGTCGCCGTCCTGCCGCAGGGCCAGCTGGCCGACGGCGCGACCTCCGAGGCCGCCGAGGTCCAGTGGAGCACCCCGGCCGAGGCGCTGGACCGCTGGCGCGCGGGCACCGACATCCTGCTCCCGCCGACCTGGTCCCAGCTGGACGCCCTCGGCCGGTTCGGTTCCACGGCGGAGATCTTCGCGGCCGAGCCGGTCATCGACGCGATCATGCCGGAGTTCACCGACACCAACGGCACCAAGATGCTGAGCTTCCCCGGCAACGACCGCTACTTCGCGGACCTTCCCGAAGCGGGCAAGCTCAAAGGTTCCGCCCGTCGGTAGCCGAGCGAGGCCCGCGGAGATGCGGGGTGCGGCAGGGGTGGAAGGTAGCGTGCGTGCCATGGCCGAATTCGTGACCTTGGAGCTGCCGGAAGGGGATGGCGCGCGGGGCGTCGCCGTCCTGCGGATCGCTCGTCCGCCGATGAACCTGCTCAACGTTCAGGTGGTGCGGGAGGTGGCCGAGGCCGCGGCGGCGGTGGCGGCGCATCCGCGGGTCGCGGCCCTCGTGGTGTACGGGGACGAGCGGGTGTTCTCCGCGGGTGACGACGTGGCCGAGCTGGCCGCCCTGGACGCCGATCAGGCCGAGGCGATGGCCGCCGACGTGCAGTCCGCGCTGGGGTGCCTGGCCAAGGTTCCGCAGCCGACCGTCGCCGCGATCAGTGGGTATTGCCTCGGCGCCGGGCTGGAGCTCGCCCTCGGCGCCGATCGTCGCGTCATCGGCGACAACGTCAAGCTCGGCCTGCCGCAGATCCACGCGGGACTCATCCCGCTCGCGGGTATCCGGCGGCTCTCGCTGCTGATCGGTCCTGGCCCGGCCAAGGACCTCGTCTACACCGGGCGTTTCGTGGAGCCGGACGAGGCGCGCGCGCTCGGCTTGGTCGACGAAGTCGTCGCGCCCGACGACGTCTTCGCCGCCGCGCTGCGCTGGGCCGAACGCTTCACCGACGGCCCCGCCCGCGCGCTGGCCGCGGCCAAGGCGGTATTCGAGGCCGGTCCGCACGGTTTGGACCGCGCCCGCAGCGAGTGGGCGGGTCTGTTCGCCACCGAGGACCGCCGGATCGGCACGGAGTCCTACGTCGCCGACGGGCCGGGTTCCGCGGCCTTCGTCGGTCGCTGAAGGCAGCCGCCCGCACACATACCGATCGGTCCGAAAGGGGTATGCCAGGGGATTGCCCTGATGGGAACAGGTTCTCCTTCGACCCTCGGTCCAGCACTCCGCAAGAAGCCCGGGCCGATAGCGGGCTTCATCTGGGGATTTATGTAGGCTAGGCGACCATGACGGTACGTCCCGACGACCCCGCGCCGAACCCGCATGCCACCGAGGCCGAGGTCGAAGCAGCGCTCAAGGATACGAAGCTCGCCCAGGTGCTCTACCACGACTGGGAAGCGGAGACCTACGACGACAAATGGTCCATCTCCTATGACGAGCGCTGCATCGAATACGCCCGCGGCCGCTTCGACGCCGCGGTGGGCCCCGCGCCGCTGCCCTACGGGAAGGCGCTCGAGCTCGGCTGCGGCACCGGGTTCTTCCTGCTGAACCTGATGCAGGGCGGCGTCGCCGAGTCCGGCTCGGTCACCGACCTCTCGCCCGGCATGGTGAAGGTGGCGCTGCGCAACGCGGAGAACCTGGGTCTGGACGTGGACGGCCGAGTCGCCGACGCCGAGACCATCCCCTACGACGACGACACCTTCGACCTGGTCGTCGGTCACGCTGTGCTGCACCACATCCCGGATGTGGAGCTGGCGCTGAAGGAGTGCCTCCGGGTGCTCAAGCCCGGCGGTCGCTTCGTCTTCGCCGGTGAGCCGACCACCGTGGGCAACTTCTACGCCCGCTGGCTCGGCCGCATCACCTGGAAGGCCACCACCTCGGTCACCAAGCTGCCCGCGCTGGCGGGCTGGCGGCGTCCGCAGGAGGAGCTCGACGAGTCCTCGCGCGCCGCGGCGCTGGAGGCGGTCGTCGACCTGCACACCTTCGATCCCCGCGACCTCGAGTCGATGGCGCGGTCCGCGGGCGCGGTCGAGGTCAAGGCGAGCACCGAGGAATTCGCCGCCGCGCTGTGGGGCTGGCCGGTGCGCACCTTCGAGGCGGCTGTGCCCGCCGAGAAGCTCGGCATGGGCTACCGGATGGCGATGTACCGCGCCTGGCTCGGACTGAGCTGGGTGGACGAGAACATCATGCGCCGCGTGGTGCCGCGCCAGTTCTTCTACAACGCCATGATCACCGGCGTGAAGCCGGGCGCGTCCGCCAAGTAGTGGGCTACCGCTTCGGTCGCGCGGACATCGCCTTCCTCGCCTCCGCGACAGGGCGTGCCGCGCTGGCCGAGGCGGACCGGCTGGAACTGTCTCCCGCGACGCACCTGCGCGATCTGGAGCGGGTGCGTCGCGACCACGGGGAGCGCGCCGCCGCCCTCGTGGAGACCGTGCGGCTGCGCCGGAAGGCCGCCACCAAACTGCACGGCGCGGGGGAGTGGCTCTTCACCGACGACGCGCTACAGCAGGCGACGCCGACCACGGTCGCCCGGCACCGGGCGGCCCGGCTGGCGGGGCGGGCCGTGCACGACGTCACCTGCTCCATCGGCGCCGAACTCGTCGAGCTGGCCGAGGTGTGCCCCGCCGTCGTCGGCAGCGACTTGGACGAGGTGCGGCTGGCGATCGCCGCGCACAACCTCGGCGCCCGCTGGTGGCCGCTCTCCGGTACCGGAAATGTGTTGCTGGTCAAGGCCGATGCCGTCGTGCCGAGCAGTACCGGCACGGTGGTCATCGCCGATCCGGCACGCCGCTCGGACGGTCGTCGTACCCACGACCCGGCCAAGCTGCAACCTCCGCTGCCCGATCTGCTCGACGCCTACGCAGGTCGCGACATCGCCGTGAAGTGCGCGCCCGGACTGGATTTCGACCGGCTCGACTGGTCCGGCGAGATCGAGGTGGTCTCGCTGGACGGCGCGGTGCGCGAGGCGTGCCTGTGGTCGGTGGGCCTGGCCGAATCCGGCGTCACCCGCCGCGCCACGGTGCTGAGTTCACGCGGCGTGCCGGAGGTCGTCACCGACGCCGAGCCGGACGAACTACCCGACCGCCCGCCAGGCGAGTGGATCATCGACCCCGACGGCGCGATCGTCCGCGCCGGGCTGGTGCGGCACTACGCCGCGAGACACGGTCTGTGGCAGCTGGATCCACACATCGCCTACCTCACGGGCGAGACTGTCCCCGCGGGTGTCCGCGGCTTCCGTATCGAGGACCGGCTCGAACTGCGTGAGAAGACACTGCGCCGAGAGCTGGCCCGCCGCGATTGCGGGGCGCTGGAGATTCTGGTGCGCGGCGTGGGCGTCGACCCGGACGCGCTGCGTAAACGTCTCAAGCTCGAGGGCAGCGTGCCCTATACCTTGGTGATCACCCGAATCGGCCGCGCCGCCACGGTGTTCCTGTGTACGGCGCATGCCGCAACCTGACAAGCGGGATTCCGTCGTCCTACGACTCCAGCTTCTTCACGATCCGCTGCACCGTCAGCCAGGTGCGGGTGGTGATGTCCTTGCCGTAGGTCTTGTCCAGCCAGGCCATGAAGTCCGGGGTCTTCGGCGTGCTGTTGTCGATGACCGTGAGGAACGCGCGCGCCTCGGCGTCGTAGCCGATGATTCGGGTCAGCGCGTCGCCGGTGTCGGGGTGCTCGACGCTCGGGCTCTGGTCCTTGAAGAAGGTCACCGTGAGGTAGGAGCCCCGCTCGTGGGTGAGGCCCTCGAACGGGTCGCGATCGAGCAGCTCGCGCAGTTCCTCGTAGCTGCGCACGATGGTCCCGCCCGGAATCCCCAGTTCCCGGTTCAAGGCTTCTTGGATCCGGTCCTCCAGCGCCGCCGCGTCGGTGTCGGCGCAGCGGAACACCACGTTGCCGCTGGACAGGATCGTCGCGACCTTCTCGAAGCCGAGTCCTTCGAACACCGCGCGCAACTTCTCGTTGCGCATGTTCGGGTTGGCCGGCATGATCCCGCGCAGCAGCGCCGCGTACCTGTTCATGCCGACGACCGTACTCGAGCGGACCGACGACTTCCGTCGAACTACACCTGCTGGGTGGCGCCGTTCTTCTTGCGTTCGATGTCCTCCAGCGCGGCGATGTACTTCGCCCGCTCCTCGGCGCCCGCCTCCCAGGTGGCCTTGCGGTTCTTGACCACCTTGGCCGGTGCGCCGACGGCGATGCTGTAGTCCGGGATCTCGCCCTTGACCACCGCGTGCGCGCCGAGCACGCAGCCGCGGCCGACCCGGGTCTCGCGCAGCACGGTCACCTTGGCGGCGATCCAGGTGTCGGGGCCGATGCGGACGGGGCTCTTCACGATGCCCTGGTCCTTGATGGGCAGCGTGATGTCGTCCATCTTGTGGTCGAAGTCGCAGATGTAGCACCAGTCGGCGACCAGGGTCGATTCGCCGATCTCGATGTCGAGGTAGGTGTTGACGACGTTGTCCTTGCCGAACACCACCTTGTCGCCGATGCGCAGCGAGCCCTCGTGGCAGCGGATGGCGTTGCCGTCGCCGATGTGCACCCAGCGACCGATCTCCATCCGGCTCAGCTCGGGGGTCGCGTGGATCTCGACCCGGCGGCCGAGGAACACCATGCCGCGCAGCACGATGTGCGGGTTCGTCAGCTTGAACTTGAACAGCCGGTAGTAGCGGACCAGATACCAGGGCGTGTAGGCGCGGTTGGCGAGCACCCAGCGCAGCGACGCCATGGTCAGAAATCGCGCTTGCTGCGGATCCCGGCGGCGCGAACCCCGCCACCGCGAGCGCAACGGTGCGCCCCACATGCTCGTCACGAACCGTTCTCCCGTCGTGTTCCCCGGGGCCGGCGACCCGAGGGGTGTCTTTGGCTACACAGCGTACTTTCGCGCCGCATCACCGCCTGCTCTACCCTCCCGTTCGCCCGCGAGACGTCCGTCAGCCGACCTGTTCACCGAGAAGCAACCCGCGCCTCGCAAGTCGGCCACCCCGCGCGAGTCTTAAGAGCGCCGTGCCGCAGGCGCGGCAAATCGAACACCGGCTAGTCTTGCGAGCGGCCACCGACCAGAGGGGAGAACAGCAGGTGCGAACCGGTAGCGTGCGGGCTGTCGCCACACAGCCGCGATCCCGGGTGCGTGCGGTGGCCGCGCTGGCCGCCATGGGCGCGCTCGCGCTGACCGCCTGCGGCACCGACGTCGACGACATCACGGTCGGCCCCGGGAAGGGTTGGCCCGCCGCGCACCACGACGGTCGCAACAGCGGCGTCAGCCCCGTGACCGGCGCGCGCTCGCTGACGCTGAGCTGGTCCAGGCCCGCCGCCGGTCCCATCGAGCAGCCGGTCACCATCGGCGCCGAAGGCCAGCTGTTCCTGACCACCCGCACCCCCAACGGATGCGCCATCCTGTCGTTCCAGATGCCGACCGGCCGCAAGCGTTTCTGTGATGTGCTCGGCCCCAACGCGATCTCGTCGCCCACCGCCGTGGACGGCGTGAGCAACGTCTACGTCGGCGACGACGGCGCGGTGAACTCCTACAACTACCTCGGTCAGCCGCGCTGGCGCACAGCCGTTGCGGGCGTGCCGGTTTCGGTGCAGTTCACCGGTGACAGCAGGCTGCTCACCATCACCCAGTCCGGCCAGGTGGACGTGCTCGACCGGCAGACCGGCCTGCGGACCGTGCCGACCCTTCAGCTGCTCGGCGAGCCCGACTTCATGGAGCACCCCGACCTGACCCGCCCGGCTTCGGGCCAGGGTCTCGACGACTGCGCCACCGGCGGCCCGCAATGCCCGGTCGCGAACATCTCGGCGATCGAGGAGTCCACCGGTCGCTTCTACGTCACCGTGTGGCAGCCCGGTTCGCCGAACGCGGCGCTGGTCGCTCTGCGCTACGCCGACAACAAGATCCAGCAGGAGTGGCGCGCGGAGATACTGACCGACGGCAGCGCCACCGGTCCCGCGCTCTCCGCGGACGGCGGCACGGTCTACGTCGGCGACAACACCGAGCGGCTGATCGCCGTCGACACCGCCGACGGTCGCACCAAGTGGGTGCGGCCGCTGGGATTCACACCGACCGGCGGAATCTCGGTCTCCGCCGACGGTCTGATCATCCCGGCGGGCGACGAGGGTTACCTGCTCGCCCTGCGCGACACCGGTGAGACCGCCGAAACGGTCTGGGAGCGCAAGGATCTCGCGCTGCGTGGCGTGCCGGTGCAGACCGCGGGCGGTACCGGCTACACCGTGGCGGCGATCCGCGAGGGCCTGAGCCTGATCACCTTCGACACCGGCAGCGGCGACACCATCGATGCCGACGTGCTGCCCGGCGCGAAGGGCAGCACCACCGGCACCTCGGTCGGCGCCGAGGGCGAGGTGGTGCTGGCCACGCGAATCGGCGAGGTCTTCGTTTTCAAGCCGGAGTAGGCGTACCTCCGTATCCGCTCCGGCCGTGCGCGGTCTTCGGCCGGACTGCGTCCGGCAGCGCCGATCAGATCGGGTTGTTCGGATCCCGTTCCGGCAGCGGACGTTCCACGATGACCGGCCTGCCGAGCGGGTTGCGCACCCGGCGTTTGGCTTCCGAGTACACCTGCGCGGTCTCCGCGGCGACCACGTCCCAGGCGAAGTCCGCGGTCAGACGCTCCCGCGCGGCGTAGGCGCGGTCCTGCGTGGCGACGGGATCGTCCAGCGTGGCGCGCACCGCCTCCACCAGACCGTCCACGTCGGCGGGTTCGAAGGAGGCGCCGGTGACGCCGTCGATGACCGCTTCGCCGAGCCCGCCCGCGGTGGAGGTGATCAGCGGGGTGCCCGCGGCGGCCGCCTCCAGCGCGACGATGCCGAACGGCTCGTAGCGGCTCGGCAGCACGATGGCGTCGGCGCCGTGCAGCCAGCCGAGCAGCTCCTGGTGACCGAGCTGACCGGCGAAGGTCACCGCGCGCGCGACGCGGTGCACCCGAGCCCGTTCCCGCAGCCATTCGAACTGGGTGCCGACGCCGGCGACGGTCAGCGTGGTGCCGGGGTGGGCGCGGCGGATGCGGGGCAGGGCGGCGATGGCGTCCTGCACGCCCTTCTCGTATTCCAGCCGGCCGACGTACAGCAGCCGCGGCGGGCCGGAGCGTGGCGCGCGCGGCCGGAAGGTCCACGCGCCCACGTCGATGCCGTTGCGGATGACGGTCATCGGGATGCGCTCGGGACCGTAGAGGCGCTGCACCTCGTCCTGCATCGAGGTCGAGCAGGTGATCAGCGCGTCGGATTCGTTGGCGAGCCACCATTCGACCGAGTGGACCTGCTTGTTGACCTTGCCCGCGACCCAGCCGCTGTGGCGACCCGCCTCGGTGGCGTGAATGGTCGAGACCAGCGGCACGTCGTAGTACTCGGCGAGGGCGATGCCGGGATGGGCGACCAGCCAGTCGTGCGCGTGCACGACGTCGGGCGTCCAGCCGTCGCCGATGCCCGGCTTACCGAGCGCGACGCCCGCGCGCACCATCGCGTGGCCCATGGCCAGCGTCCAGGCCAGCATGTCCTCGCCGAAGTCGAAGCAGGGCGGATCCTCGGCGACGGCGACCACCAGTACGCCGTCCTCGATGAACGAATGCGTCGGGTGGGTGGCGGAATCGGTGCCGGACGGGCGGCGGGACAGGACGACCACTTCGTGGCCCCCCGCGGCGAGTTCGGTGGCGAGGTGATGCACGTGCCGACCCAACCCACCGACCACAACCGGCGGGTATTCCCACGACACCATCAAGATCTTCATGCATGTCCTTCATAGGCAGGGCCGTCCGCGGCCGGGCCTTGCGGGCCCCGGCCCAGGTTCCCGGTGGGATCGGCACTGGGGAGCCGTCGCGCATCCAATCCGGGGAAGAATCCGTCGGCCGCGTACCATCCTGCCGCCAACTGCCGCGCTTTCGCGACTTGACCCGCGCCGACCGCCGCCGCGATCTCCCGCACGGCATGCGCGTGCTGGTGGGCCCGCTCCCGCGCGTAACCCGCCGCGGAGTCCTTGCTGACCATGAACGCCCAGTCGCTGGACACTGTCAGGATCGCCTCGCGCAGCAACTGATCCGCGACCGGATCGCGCAGCGGGGACGTGGATCCCGCGCGCATCTTGTCCAGGGTGTCCAGCGCCAACCGCACGACTTCGTCATTGAGTTCGACCAGATCCCGCACCTGATCACCGGCCCAGACCCGCCAGTCCTTGCCGGATCCCCAGGACGAATCGGTCAGCTGCACGGGCTCACCCACGAAGCCGCGTTCGCGCGCGTCGGCCAGGGTGCCGACGGTGACACCCGCCTCGGGCAGCGCGCGCAGGACCTGGGCCAGCCACTGCGGGCCCTCGTGCCACCAGTGCCCGAACAGCTCGGTGTCGAAGGCGGCGACGACGAGCGCGGGGCGGCCGATGCGTTCGGATTCGGCCACGAGTCGATCGCGCACGGTGCGCACGAAGTCGTCGACGTCGCGGACCACCGCCGCGGCCGCCAGCTCCGGGTCGTACGGGGCCTTGTCGGGCCCGGCGACCGTCTTGCCGGTGACCCGGGCGGGTTTGAGACCCGTAGAGTGGTCGTAGTGATGAAAGTCACGGTACGCCGCCTGGCCGGGATACCCGGACTTCGGCGACCAGACCCGGTAGCTCACCTGCAAATCGCGCCCGAACGCCACCACGTCGGAGTCGCGCACCGGGCGGCCGAGGCTGCTGTCGCCGCGCAGCGCGGGCCCGTCGACCATGAAATGCGTCACACCGGCCTCGGCGTAGCCGATCTCCATGCCCGGCGTGTATCCGCACTCCGGCGCCCAGATGCCGGTCGGGGTGTGGCCCCAGCGCTGGCGGGCGTCGGCGAGGCCTTCGCGCAGCTGGAAGGCGCGCAGCCGCGGGTCCAGCAGCGGCTGGAACGGGTGCGCCAGCGGCCCGCCGAGCAGTTCGATCGTCTGCGCGTCCGCGAGTTCGCGCCAGACCGGCGCGGCGCCGTGCCGCCAGCGCAGCTCGAACTCGGCGAGCGCCGCGGCGGCGAGCCGGTGCTCGTGTCCGCCCAGCGCGATATTGCCCGCCATGGCGGCCTCGTCGGCGCGCAGCTGCCAGTTGCCGAGCCAATGGTGCATGCCCGCCAGGCAATGCGGGTCGTCCAGCTGGGCCGCGAGCACCGGCGTGATGCCGAGGCTGAGCAGATTCGAACGCCCTTCCGCCGCAAGGGTTCTCAGCACCTCGACGACCGGAAGGTAGGACGCGGCCCAGGACTGGTAGAGCCATTCCTCGCCGACCGGCCAGCGGCCGTGGTGGGCCAGCCACGGCAGATGGGAGTGCAGGACCAGGGTGAACTGGCCGGGTACCGCGTTGTCGGTCAACGCTTCACCGCGATGGCCACGAGGTCGAGACTGGCGTCGATGTCCTCGGTGATCAGGTCGAAGTCGTCGATGGAGACCGCGGCGACGTCGGCGGTCAGTTCGGCGGGCCACGACTCGCCCGCGAGCGCCCGCTCGATCTGCGCGTCGATGAACGAGCCACCGTGCTTGGCGTCCAACGCTTTCAGCGTCGCGCCGTGGTGTACGCCGGTCATCAGCGCGACCTCGAAACCGGCCTCGACGATCAGCTCGGTCAGTTCGTCCGCGTTGAGTTCGCGGGTGTGGAACGGGTTGAGCGGGGTGTCGCGGCCCGGGGAGAAGGTGATCCGGTTGGGCGTGCTGATCAGCAGCTCGCCGCCGGAGCGCAGCACTCGATGGCATTCCCGCAGGAACTGGCTCTGGTCCCAAAGGTGTTCGATGACTTGGAAATTCACCACGACATCGACCGAGGCGTCGTCGAGCGGCAGGGCGGCGAGGTTGCCCTGGATCATCTCCACGCGCGGGTAGCGCGCGCGTACGTGCGCGACCGCGCTCGCGTCGTAGTCGAGGCCGATCACCTTGGCGGCCACTCCGGCGATCATGTCGGCGCCGTAACCTTCGCCGGAACCGGCCTCCAGCACGGTCTTTCCGGCGCACCGGTCGAGCAGCCGGGCGTAGACGATCTCGTGCCTGCGGAACCAGTAGTTCTCCTCGGCGATGCCGGGGACGGTGCGCTCGCCGGTCAGCGGCAATGGTTCGTCGGCACCGGCGTTTTCCGCAGTTATGACCCTCGGGTCGCCCACTGCGGCAGGGATCACAGCCTCGCTCATCACACCGACGTTACTGGTAAGGGTCGCGCACGATATCGCCCGGACCGGTGTATTGAGAGAGAAGCCACTAAGTTACCCACGAGTAACTTAACGTAGGGTAGTGTCACGCCCTGAGCTACCTCAACAGGACGTACGGCCCAGCTCGTGCGACCACCAGATAACGCCCCCAGAACAGGAGGTCGACGAAGACCGATGCCGAACATCGTCGTACTCATCAAGCAGGTCCCTGACACCTGGTCCGAGCGCAAGCTGTCCGATGGTGACTACACCCTGGACCGTGAGGCCGCGGACGCCGTCCTCGACGAGATCAACGAGCGCGCCGTCGAAGAGGCGCTGCTGATCAAGGAAGCCCAGGGCGGTGAGGTCACCGTGCTGGCCGCCGGTCCGGACCGCGCCACCGAGGCCATCCGCAAGGCGCTTTCCATGGGCGCCGACAAGGCCATCCACATCAACGACCCGGCGATCCACGGCTCCGACGCCGTGCAGACCGCGTGGGTGCTGGCCAGCGCGCTCGGCCAGGTCGAGGGTGTCGAGCTGGTCATCGCCGGTAACGAGGCGACCGACGGCCGCGCCGGTGCGGTGCCCGCGATCATCGCGGAGTACCTGGGTCTGCCGCAGCTGACCCACCTGCGCAAGCTGACCGTCGACGGCGACAAGATCACCGGCGAGCGCGAGACCGACGAAGGCGTCTTCAAGCTGGAGGCCACCCTCCCGGCCATCGTCTCGGTCACCGAGAAGATCAACGAGCCGCGCTTCCCGTCCTTCAAGGGCATCATGGCGGCCAAGAAGAAGGAAGTTCAGGTCTTCACGCTGGCCGATCTGGGCGTCGACCCGTCGACCGTGGGTGTCGCCAACGCGGGCACCACCGTCACCGCGTCCACCCCGAAGCCCCCGCGCACCGCGGGCGAGAAGATCGCGGACGAGGGCGACGGCGGCACCAAGATCGCCCAGTACCTCATCGGTCAGAAGATCATCTGATCCGGCCGGCTGACGAGACTTCCTAGGAGAGAACACAAATGGCTGAAGTACTTGTGCTCGTCGAGCACGCCGACGGTGCGATCAAGAAGGTCAGCACCGAACTGCTCACCGCCGCCCGCACCCTGGGCACCCCGGCCGCCGTCGTGCTCGGCGCCGCGGGCACCGGCGAGAAGCTGGCCGACGCGCTGGCCGCCGCGGGCGCCGAGAAGATCTACATCGCCGAGTCCGACGATGTGGACAACTTCCTGGTGACCCCGAAGGTCGACGTGCTGGCCGGTCTGGTGGAGTCGGTGTCCCCGGCCGCCGTGATCGTGTCCGCCTCCGCCGAAGGCAAGGAGGTGTCGGGTCGCCTCGCCGCCCGCATCGGTTCCGGCCTGCTGGTGGACGTCATCGGCGTCAACGAGGACGGCTCCGTCGTGCACTCCATCTTCGGTGGCGCCTTCACCGTCGACGCCAAGGCCACCGGCGACGTGCCGGTCATCTCGGTCCGCCCGGGTGCGGTCGAGGCCGCGGCGCAGGCCGGTGCCGGCGAGAAGGTGACCGTCGAGGTCCCCGCGCAGGAAGAGGGCGTCGTCAAGGTGACCTCGCGCGAGCCGGTCGTCGCCGGTGACCGTCCGGAGCTCACCGAGGCGAACATCGTCGTCTCCGGTGGTCGCGGTGTCGGCTCGGCCGACAACTTCGCGGTCGTCGAGGCGCTGGCCGACTCGCTCGGCGCGGCCGTCGGCGCCTCGCGCGCCGCCGTCGACTCGGGCTACTACCCGGGCCAGTTCCAGGTCGGTCAGACCGGTAAGACGGTCTCCCCGCAGCTGTACATCGCCCTCGGCATCTCCGGCGCCATCCAGCACCGCGCCGGTATGCAGACCTCGAAGACCATCGTCGCGGTCAACAAGGACGAAGAAGCCCCGATCTTCGAGATCGCGGACTACGGCATCGTCGGCGACCTGTTCAACGTCGCCCCGCAGCTCACCGAAGCGGTCAAGACCCACAAGGGCTGAGACCCCTCGGCGCGTAGCCAACTTGAACGACCCCGGCTGGAAACAGCCGGGGTCGTTCCTGTTTCAGCTTCGATGCCGGTACCTGGGCTCCGCGATGAGCCGCGGCACACCAGTCCAAGAGGCCGACCGTCGTGGCCGGGGACTTGTCGTTCGAACGTGGGGCCTGGCGATCGACCGGCGAAATCACTGTGGACCGGCGGCTTTCGCCTCGTTTGTGAGACCGAGGGTGGTCTGCGGTGCCTCAGCTGCGGTGGAGGGTGGCCAGCAGGGTGGTGAGGATGGGGGAGCGGCGGGCGTCGTCGCGGAGGACGGCGCAGACCGGGATGCGCAGGCGGTGTTCGGCGAGTTGCAGGACGACGAGTCCTTCGGTGGGGCTCTGGGCGTAGAGGACGGTCCACGCCTCGGGGCGGTTGATCAGCTCCATGGTGGCGGTGTGGTCGGGAGGAATCGGCGGGCCGAAGGTGGGGCCGACGGGCAGATCGGCGAAGGCGCTGCGAATGATGTTGTGCAGCAGCACCTGTTCCTGTTCGGGCGGCAGCAGCAGCGGGTAGGAGCTGAGGTCGTTGAGGGTGACGGTGTCGCGGGTGGCCAGCGGGTGACCGCTCGAAGTCGCGATCACGAGGTCTTCGACCCAGAGTTGTTCCACCATCAGGCCTGGCTGGTCGACGCGCCCGCGGATCAGCGCGAGATCGCAGTCGCCGTCCGCGACGGCCGTGATGCGTTGGCGGAAGGGCTTGATCACGAATTCGATTTCCGCGTCCGGGTGCGCGGCGCGCGCGGCCGCGATGGCCGACAGCGAGCGGCTCGCGAAGGACATGTTGGCCGCCAGCCGGATTCGCGGCCCGGAGGCCCGAACCGCCGCGCGGATGGCGGATTCCAGGCTCAGCATCTGTTTGGCCAGGGGAAGTAGCCGGGTGGTCGCGTCGGTGGGGACGACGGCCCTGGTAGAGCGCTCGAACAGCGGCACACCGAGGTCGCGTTCGAGCCGCGCGATCTGGTGGCTGATCGCCGACTGCGAGATGAAACATCGGGCCGCGGCCCTGCTGAAGCTCAGTTCTTCGCAGACCGCGACGAAGTACGCCAGCTGCCGAAGCTCCACGACAAGCTCCTATTCATGAGCAATCCAGATAAGAGTCATCTTCATTATGCGCCGTAACGGCTGAAATATCTGCGTTCCCGATGACGGTTGGTAATGAGAGAAGGAGGCTGTCATGGAACACGCAGATGTGGTCGTCGTCGGATCGGGATTCGGGGGGCTGGCCGCCGCCAAACAACTCGCCAAGTCGGGTATCGACTTCGTACTCATTTCGAGCACGCCGGAACACCTGTTCCAGCCGTTGCTCTATCAGGTCGCGACGGGTGTGCTGGCGTCGCACGAGATCGCGCCGCCCATCAAGTCGGTGCTGCGCAGGCACAAGGAAGCCGATGTGCGCCTCGGCAAGGTGGTCGGCATCGATCCGGATCAGGCGATCGTCACCTACGAGAACGACGGTGTGCGCCACGAGATTCGGTACGGCTCGCTGATCGCGGCCACCGGCGCCTCGCAGTCCTATTTCGGCCGTGACGATTTCGCCGAGAAGACCTTCGCCCTCAAGACCATCGACGACGCGAAACTGCTTCGCGCCCAGATCGAACGGGTCTTCGCCGAGGCCGCGACCGCGGACCCCGAGACCAAGAGCAGGCTGCTCAGCTTTGTGGTGGTCGGCGCGGGCGCGACCGGCGTGGAAGTCGCCGGTCAGCTGAAGGAGCTCGCGAAAAGGTACTACCACCAGGATGTTTCGGTCACCCTGGTGGAGGGCGCCGGAGAGGTGTTGCCGCCCTTCGGCGGTGGGCTCTCGGAGTACGCGAAGAAGTCGTTGACCGGAAGCGGCGTCGAGGTGCTCGTCGACACGTTCGTCACCGACATCGAGCCGGGCAAGGTGACCGTCAAGGACAAGGCGGGTGTGGAGCGCAAGATCGGCGCCGAGACCGTGGTCTGGTCGGCTGGTGTGCAGGCGGGCGGGTTCGCCAAGATCCTGGCCGAGGCCACCGGCGTCGAGACCGACCGCGCCGGACGGCTGCTGATCAACCCCGATCTCACCGTCGCGGGCTACGCCGACATCTACGCCATCGGCGATATGACCTCGCTCAACGGCTACCCCGGTCAGTCGCCGGTGGCCATGCAGGAGGGCAGGCACGCCGCCGACATCATCCGCCGCAAGAAGCAGCCCGGCACCCCGTTCAAGTACTGGGACAAGGGCAGCATGGCGGTGATCAGCCGGTTCAGCGCGGTGGTGAAGCTCAACGAGAAGATCACCTTTCGCGGCGTGATCGCCTGGGTCATGTGGCTCGCGGTGCACCTGCTGTACCTGGTGGGCTTCCGCAACCGCTTCGCGGCGGTGGCTTCGTGGCTGGTCGCCTTCATCGGCAGCGGCCGCCCCGGTTTCGACGAGGTGGAATCGACCCCGGCGCAAGCCCGCGCACCGGAACGCGTCGCCGCCTGAGCGCACCCGAACGAATCGCACCGATGCCCGCGCATCGGTGCGATTGCCGTTTTCGGGCACTGAACGGTTGCTCGAGCAGGGAAAAGGCGACTCCACGACGCGTCGATGCTAACGCCGCGCGTCGGGTCGGTGAACCTTGGGTGTGACCGGCGTCTCGTTAACCTAGCCTGCATCGACACGCAACTTCGAGGTCGCCCCGGCGCAGTGTCGGACTGGCTTCATCACGGATATGACTATTTCGTCCGTGCTGACAGCCCCGGCTCCGACGGACTCGGGGGTGGAACGGTCGCGTTATTCCCTGGTCGTCTCGTCCGACGCCGAACACAGGGAGGCGGCGCAGCGGCTGCGCTACGGCGTCTTCGCCAACGAGCCGGGCTTCCACATCCCCGACAACGGCACCGGGCTGGACGCCGATCGCTTCGACGAGCACTGCGACCACCTGCTGGTGCGCGACGACATCACCGAGCAGTTCGTCGGCTGCTACCGGATGCTGCCGCCGGACAAGGTCGCCGCGGCGGGCGGGTACTACACCGCCACCGAATTCGACCTCGCCCAGCTGGATCCCGAGGGTCAGCGGATCGTCGAGATGGGCCGGGCCTGCGTGGTGCCCGACCACCGCAACGGGTCGGTGCTCACCCTCATGTGGGCGGGCATCCTGCACTACATCCAGCTCACCGGATACGAGTGGGTGATGGGTTGCGTGTCGGTGCCGATGCAGGACTCCCCGGCGGACCCGGTGGGCGTCAACGTGCGCGGCGTGCGGGACATGCTGCTCGGGCGGCACGCCTCCGATCCGGAGCGGCGGGTGCACCCGCACCGCCCGGTGGTCGTCGACGGTAAGACGCTCGACGAGCTGACCCCGCCCTCGCGCCCCAAGCTGCCTCCGCTGCTGCGCGGCTACCTGCGCCTCGGCGCGGAGATCTGCGGCGAGCCCGCGCACGATCCCGACTTCGCGGTCGCCGACTTCGTCGCGCTGCTCGGCCTGGACACCATCAACACGCGATACCTGGACCGACTACAGGGCGCTGCCGCGGCCCTCGACGGGGGGCGGTGAGGACCGTGGTCTTCGAGGCGCCGCCCGCACAGGCCGTGCACGCGTGGATGCCGTCGAGCCCCTGCGGGCCCGGCTGCATCGAGCCGATCGGTGAGATCGGCACGGCGCGGGTGGTCGCCCGCGCGCTCGGCGTCGCCGGGCTGCTGCTGACCTATCCGATGTGCCACCTCGCGACGCCCGCGGGACGGCGCGAAGACCTCCAGCGCGGATACGCGCGGATGCTGCTGCGCTGTCTCGGCATGCGACTGCGGGTGGTGGACAAGCGGATTCCCACCGATCCGGTGCCCGCCGAGCGCGCGATCGCCTCCCGGGTCGGCGCCGAGCGCGCCGCCTCCGCGGCCGCCAGCGCCGATGTCCGCTACGCCGATCGCGGCACCGGCGTGCTCGTGGTGACCGGGCACATCGGCTGGACCGACGTCGTCGCGCTGGCCGCCGTGCAGCCGCTCGGGTTCGTCGCGCGAGCCGATCTGATCGACTGGCCGCTGCTCGGCGAGCTGGCGAAGCTGATGCGCGTCATCCCGATCGAACGCGAGCGGCTGCGCCAGCTGCCCGACATCGTCGCCCAGCTCGGGGCGCGTCTCGCCGCGGGCGAGCGCGTCGCGGTCTTCCCGGAAGGCACCACGTGGTGCGGCCGCGCCTACGGCACCATGCGGCCCGCACTGTTCCAGGCCGCGATCGACACCGGCACCTTCGTGCAGCCCGTCCGCCTGCGCTACTTGGACGGGCACGACGACCGCTGCACCGTCCCCGGCTTCGTCGGCGAGGACTCCTTCGGCGACTCGGCCCTGCGCGTGTTGCGCTCCCGCGGCATGATCGCCGAGATCGTCCTCGAGCCGCCGGAGTATCCGGGCCTGGACCGCAAGGATCTCGCCCGCCGCTGCGAGCTGGCCGTGCGCGGCGACGAACTCTCCCGGCACGGACTGAACGACACCCGGTGGATCGAGGCCACCGCGACTCGGGTGGAGGACCCGGCGCCCGCCGAACCGACGGCGCCCGCCGCGGTCACGCACAGCGGCGTGGATCGGCGCGGGCTGCGCAGCCGCGCGGTCGCGGTCTTCCGCGGTCGGGGACGTGCACCGGAGCACGCGCCGCGCACCGAAACGGCATCCGACAGCGCACGCGCCTGACACAGGTGGCGCACTGCGTGCTAGCTGGGAGCCGGACGCAGGTGCACGACCTTCGTCTGGGTCATCTCGTCGAGCAGTTCCGGTCCGTAACCGAAGCCGGTTCCGCTGGCCCGCCGCGGATGCGCCGCGCCGCCCGGCGCTCCGCCGAACACCGCGTTGATCTTCACCGTGCCGACCGGCAGCTCCCGCCAGGCGCGCTGAGCGTTGGCGATCGAAGGAGTGAGCACGGTCGCCGCGAGGCCGTAGTCGTCGTTCGCGGCCTCGGCGAGACCCTGGTCGAACGTGTCCACCACCCGTATCGGCGCGACCGGACCGAACGTCTCCTCGCGCATGATTCGCATGGTCGGCTCGCAGCGGGTCAGCACGGTGGCCGGATACCACGCACCGGCGCCGTCCGGCACCGTTCCGCCGGTCAGCAGATCGGCTCCGTCGCGGACCGCGTCGCGCACGTGGGCGTGGACCCCATCGCGATGGCGTCGGTCGACCAACGGCGCCGCCCGCCAGGACTCGGCCTCGGCGACCAGCGCCGCGAGGAACGCCTCCGCGACATCCCGGTGCACGAAGATCCGCTCGACGGACACGCAGATCTGACCGGCGTTGGCGAACGCGCCGAGCGCCGCCTGCCCGGCGGCCCACACCGGATCCACACCGGTGTCGACGACGAGCGCGTCGTTGCCGCCGTTCTCCAGCAGGGCCTTGGCGCCCGTGGCCGCAACGCTTTTCGCGATCGACCGTCCGGTGCCCGTGCTGCCGACGTGCGCGACGACATCCACGTCGGTGCGTGCGGCGAGCAGCGCGCCCACCCGCCCATCGCCCTGCACCGTTTGCACAACGCCTTCGGGGAACGCGCTGGTGAACAGCTCCCCGAGTAGCCCGCCGGTGTGCGGCGCGCGCTCACTCGGCTTGTGCACGACCGTGTTTCCGGTGACCAGCGCCGCGCCGAGCAGACCGCAGGACACCGCGACGGGGTCGTTCCACGGCGTCAGCGCGACGACGACGCCGCGCGGTTCCCACACCATGAGGTCGGTCGCGTCGAAGTCGCCCTGCAAGCTCTTGCCCCGGTGCACCGGGCCCAATTCGGCGTATTGCTCCAACGTCGACGCCCCGGCCGACACCCCTTCCTTGCCCTCCGGCCGAGGGCGCCCGGTTTCGCGGCGGTTGAGCTCGGCGAGATCGTCGGCGCGCTCGCGGAGCAGGGCGGCGCAGGCGCGGAGCGCGGCCGCCCGTTCGGCCGCCGGGGTGCGCGCCCACATGGACTGGGCCCGGCTGGCCAGCTGCATCCGCTGATCGATCTCCGCGAGGCTCGTCATGGACACCTTGCCGACGGTGGCGCCGGTGGCGGGATCGAGGATCTCGATCGTTTCGTCCGCCCGGTCTTCGGTGGGAAACGTGACAGCTCTCGGTCCGGTCATACCGCGGGCGTTGCCTGCCGCCCGCTGTTCAAACCAGTGGCGCCGGTGCTGCCATACCGTGCGGGGCCGGGTTTGATTCGATGCCGACAGGCAACAGCTAACGACGTGGCCGCGACTGTCGAACGGCGCACCGTGCTGCTGTGGCATGTGCACGGCTCGTGGACGACATCGTTCGTCCAAGGGCCGCACCGTTATCTGGTCCCCGTGGTGCAAGGCGGTGGGCCGTGGGGGCGTGGGCTCTGCGGTCGGGACTGGCCGTCCGCAACGGAGGTGCTCGCGGGCGAGTTGCGCGAGACCCAGCCGGACGTGGTCGTTCTGCAACGCCCGGAGGAGATCGAGCTCACCGAGCGCTGGCTGGGCAGGCGCCCCGGCGCGGACATTCCGGCGGTCTACGTCGAGCACAACACGCCGCGCCCCAGCCCGGCCACCACCAGGCATCCGCTGGCGGATCGCGCCGACATCGCGCTCGTGCACGTGACGCATTTCAACGAGCTGATGTGGGACAACGGAATCGCGCCGACCCGTGTCGTGCCGCACGGCATCGTGGACCCCGGCGCGCTCTACACCGGGGAGCTGCCGCACGGCGTGGCGCTGATCAACGAACCGATGCGGCGCGGCCGGATCACGGGCAGCGATCTGTTGCCCGACCTCGCGATGGCGGGACCCATCGATCTGTACGGCATCGGCGCGGACGACTTCACGACGCACAGACCCACCCGACATCCGATTCGCGGCATCGGCGATTTCGCACAGCACGCATTGCACCGGGAAATGGCGCGGCGACGGATATACCTGCACACCGCGCGGTGGACCTCGCTCGGCTTGTCGCTCCTGGAAGCCATGCACCTGGCGATGCCGGTGATCGCCCTGGCGACCACCGAGGCCGGGTGCGCGGTGCCGCCGGAAGCGGGCGCGCTCTCGTGTGATGTCGCGTCGCTCACCGCGAAATTCCACGAATTCCTGCACGAACCCGATCTCGCGGTGCTAGCGGGCAAGGCCGGACGGCAGTTCGCGCTGGAGCATTACGGCCTCGACGCCTTTCTGCGTCGGTGGGATTCCCTACTTTCGGAGGTCACCGGATGAAGGCGAAACGCGTATTGGTCACCGGCGGTTGCGGATTCGTCGGGTCGCACCTGTGCGAGCGGTTACTCGACGCGGGCGCCGCGGTGGTCGCACTGGACAACTTCGCCACCTCCACACCGGACAATGTCGCCCGGCTGCTGGACCGACCCGGCTTCGACCTCGTCCAGCACGATGTCACCGAGTCGTTTCCCGCGGTGGGCTCCTTCGATGTCGTCTTCCACCTCGCGTCGGCCGCCTCGCCCCCGGACTATCTGCGGCTGCCGATCGAGACACTACGAGCCGGTTCGGCCGGGACCGGCAACGCCCTCGGGCTGGCCGAGCGGAATCGGGCTCGTTTCGTGCTCGCCTCGACCAGCGAGGTCTACGGCGACCCGGCGGTCCACCCGCAGCGCGAGGACTACTGGGGTCACGTCAATCCGGTCGGTCCGCGCAGCGTCTACGACGAGGCGAAACGTTATGCCGAGGCGTTGACCATGGCATTTCGCCGGGAGCGGCGCGTGAACACCGGCATCGCCCGTATTTTCAACACTTACGGACCCTGGATGCGCACCGACGACGGCCGCATGGTGCCCACGTTCATCGCCGAGGCGCTGGCGGACGCCCCGCTCACCATCGCGGGAACCGGCGAGCAGACCCGCTCGCTGTGCTACGTCGAGGACACGGTGCGTGGCTTGATCGCGTTGGCGGCCAGCGATCACCCGGGACCGGTGAACATCGGGAATCCGGACGAGGTCTCGGTGCGCAGCCTGGCCGAGGAGATCCGCTCGTTGAGCGGAAGCCGGTCCATCGTGCGGTACGTCGACGGCGCGATCGATGATCCGCGGCGCCGCTGCCCGGACATCTCACTCGCGCGGTGTGAACTGGGCTGGTGGCCGTCGGTGACCAGGGACGATGGGCTGCGCCGCACGATCGACTGGTTCGCGGGGCGCCCGACCGTGCCCGCCGAGGAGCCGGTGCGCTGATCGGCGCGTCGGTTTAGTGGCGACCGCCGAGGGTAGCGCCCGATAAATGCCAGCGGTCGGCCGATGGGCCCCGCATCCGTCTCGAACAGAAAGGCGGCACGTGCGCATTCTGGGAATCAACGCGATATTCCACGATCCTGCCGCCGCCCTGATCGTGGACGGCGAAATCGTCGCGGCCGCCGAAGAAGAGCGGTTCAGCCGACGCAAGCACGGCAAGCGGCCGGTGCCGTTCTCCGCGTGGGAGCTGCCCGAGCAAGCGGCCAAATGGTGTTTGGACAAAGCCGGGATACGCCCCGATCAGCTCGACGCGGTCGGCTACTCGTACGACCCGAAGCTGGTCGACCACTCGCTCGACGGCCTCGACCCCGGAAGCGAAGAGACCCGCACGGACTACGCCTTCCGAGCGCCCGCATTCCTCGCGGCCGCGTTGCCCGGCCTCGATCCCACAAGGGTGCGTTTCGTGCGACATCACCTGGCACACGCCGCGTCCGCCGCGCTGGCCGCGCCGTTCGGCGACTCGGCCGTCCTGGTGGCCGATGGACGCGGCGAAAGCCATTCCTCTCTGGCCGGCGAATACCGGGACGGCAAATTCGTCGAGCTGGCCTCACAGCGGCTGCCGCACTCGCTCGGGCTGATGTACGAGGACCTCACCGAACACCTCGGATTCGCCCGCTCCAGCGACGAATACAAGGTGATGGCCCTCGCCTCCTACGGCACGCCCCGGTTCCTCGATCGGTTCCGCGAGCTGGTGTATTGCACCGGTGACGGTGGTTTCCGAACCGAACCCGTGGACTGGGATTCCTTCGCGCCCGCCGTGATCGACGGTGCGTTTCGCCTCGACCACGCCGACCTCGCCGCGAGCGTCCAACGTCGACTCGAGGACGTGTTGCTCGAGTCGATTTCCTGGCTGCACGGTCAGACCGGTCAGCGTGACCTCACGCTGGCCGGTGGGATCGCGTTGAACTGCGTCGCCAACACCCGGTTGCACGCCGAAGGTCCCTTCGAACGGATCTGGGTGCAGCCCGCGGCCGGTGACGCGGGCACCGCCCTGGGCGCCGCGCTGCAACTGGTGGCCGAGTTCGGTGAACGTGCCACCCCGATGCGGGCGGCCGGTCTGGGTCGTGAGTGGACCGACTCGGAGCTGGAAGCGATTCTCCGCACGGCGAAGGTCGCGTACACGAAGTCCGACGACGTCGCGGCGGATGTGGCGCGGGCGCTGGCGGCGGACGAGGTGGTGGCCTGGTTCCAGGGCCGCGCGGAGTTCGGCCCGCGCGCGCTCGGGCACCGTTCGCTGCTCGCGCATCCCGGTCGGGCCGAGAATCTCGAACGCCTCAACGAGGTGAAGGGGCGCGAACAGTTCCGCCCGCTCGCGCCGATGGTGCTCGCCGACCGCGCGGCCGAGATCTTCGGACGCGGACCGTTGCCGAGCCCGTACATGTTGTTCGTCCACGATGTCGCGCCCGAGTGGCGGGCCAGGATCCCCGCCGTCACGCATGTGGACGGCACCGCGCGGGTGCAGACCGTCGATCCCGCGGACAGCCCCGTCGTGGCGCGGATGCTGGCGGAGTTCGACAGGCTCACGGGTCTGCCCGTGGTGGTCAACACGAGCCTCAACACCGCGGGCAGGCCGATGGTCGATTCACCACGTGATGCGCTCGAGTGCTTCGGTTCCGCGCCGATCGATCTGCTCGCCATCGGCTCGTTCCTGGTGCGTCGCGCATGAATACCGTCGACTACAGCGTCGTGATTCCGACCGTGGGCCGAGAGGGTCTTCGGACGCTGCTCGAGTCGCTCGACGCCGCGACCGGCCCGAAGCCGCGGGAAATCGTCGTGGTCGACGACCGGCCCAACGGAGGGGAACTACCGCTACCCGAGATGCTTTCTCCGGTACGGGTCGTCCGCTCGGGTGGCCACGGACCCGCCGCGGCGCGGAACGCCGGTTGGCAACACGCGTCGGGCGAGTGGATCGCCTTCCTCGACGACGACGTGCGCACCGCGCCGGACTGGCCCGCCCGCTTGGCCGACGACCTGCACGACCTCGATGAGAGAACAGCGGCGTCCACGGCCCGCATCGAGGTTCCGCTGCCGAAGCACCGCCGACCGACCGACGAGGAACGGGGCGTCGCCCGGCTGGCCACCGCGCGGTGGATCACGGCGGACATGGCCTACCGCCGGACCGCGCTGCTCGCGGTCGGCGGCTTCGACGAACGGTTCCCGAGGGCATTTCGGGAGGACGCCGATCTGGCGCTGCGGATTTGTCTCGCCGGGTACGTCATCGCCAATGGGCAGCGGGTCACGCACCACCCGGTGCGTCAGTCGGGGCTCATGGCCAGTGTGCGAGCGCAACGCGGCAACGCCGACAACGCGTTGATGCGGCGCAAGTTCGGCCCCCGGTGGCGTCAGCGCGTGGGCGAGGACAAGGGATCAATGCCTCGCCACGCGCTCACCACGGCCACGGGTGTGGCCGCCTTGGCGCTCGGCGTCGCCGGACGCGAACGCGCGGCTTTGGCGTCCGCGGCGCTCTGGGCGACGCTGACCGGCGTATTCGCCGCGCGCCGGATCGCACCCGGGCCGCGCACGCCCGCCGAGATCGGCCGAATGGCGTTGAGCAGCGCGCTGATTCCACCGGCCGCGTGCTGGCACCGGCTGCGCGGCGAGCTGCGCCACCGGCACGTGACCCACGCTTCGCCGCTGGCGCTGCTGTTCGACAGGGACGACACCCTCATCGTCGATGTGCCCTATCTCGGCGACCCCACCGAGGTCCGTCCGGTACCCGGCGCCGTCGACGCGCTGCGGATGGTGCGCGCGGCGGGCATCCCGCTCGGCATCGTCAGCAACCAGTCCGGCGTCGCGCGGGGATTGATCAGCCACGAACAGCTGGCCGCGGTGAACTCCCGCGTCGAGGAACTGCTCGGGCCGTTCGCCACGTGGCAAGTCTGCGTGCACGGCGAAGGAGACGGCTGCGCGTGCCGCAAACCCGAGCCCGGCCTGATCAGACGGGCCGCGGCGGAGCTCGGCGTCGACGTCGGCAGGTGCGTGGTCATCGGCGACACCGGCGCGGATGTCGCCGCCGCGACGACCGCGGGCGCCCGCGCGATCCTGGTGCCGACAGCGCGAACCCTTCCCGAAGAAGTGCACCGCGCGCGGCACGAAGCGATCGTGGCGCGAGACCTGGCCGAGGCCGTTCGGCTGGCGCTGGCGGGTGTGCCGTGACCGGCGCGCTGTTCGAGGGATCGTGGCCTTGACCGGCTCGATCCTCGTGCTGCGCGCACTGGGCCTCGGCGATCTGTTGACCGTGGTGCCCGCCCTGCGCGGATTGCGCGACGCCTTCCCGGACGACCGCGTAGTGCTTGCCGCGCCGGAGTCCCTGTGCGATCTGGTCGATCTCGTCGACGCGGTCGACGAACTGCTGCCGACAGCGGGACTCGGTGCGCTCCGCTGGCCGGGAGCGCCGCCGAGGCTGGCGGTCAACCTGCACGGCAGCGGGCCGGAGAGCATCCGCGATCTGCTCGCGACAAATGCGGACATCCTGCTGAGCCATCGTCATCCGGATTTCCCCGACCTGCCCGGCCCCGAGTGGCGCGACGACATGCACGAGGTGGATCGCTGGTGCCGACTGCTGGAGTCCGCGCGGATCGACGCCGATCCCGCCGCGCTGCGGTTACCCGCGCCACGACAGCCCGCCCCCGAGTCGAACGTGGTCGTGATCCATCCCGGCGCGGCCTATCCCGCCCGTCGCTGGCCCGCCGAACGTTTCGCGCGCGTGGCTCGGGAACTCGGCGCAGACGGCCACCGGGTGGTGATCACCGGGACGCCCGCCGAGCTCCCCTTGGCGAACTCGGTCGCCGAGCAAGCGGGCCTACCGCCCTCGGCGGTGTACGCCGGACGCACCGACCTCGCGCGACTCGCCGCGCTGGTGGCCGACGCGGCGCTGGTGGTGTGCGGCGACACCGGCGTGGGCCATCTCGCCACCGCCTTCGGCACACCGTCGGTCCTGCTGTTCGGCCCGACACCGCCGAACCGGTGGGGGCCGCCGCTCACCGCGAAAGATCATGTGGCGCTGTGGGCCGGGGACATCGGCGATCCGCACGCCGACCGCCCGGACCCCGGGCTGCTCATGCTGCGACCCGAACAGGTGCTGGCGGCCGCGGCCGGATTGCTCGGAGAGAAGGTGCGCCATGGGTAGTCGCGTCGGAGTCGTCGGCGCCGGGTACGTGGGACTCACCAGTGCCGCGTGCCTAGCGCATCTGGGACATCACGTGGTCTGTGTCGACAACGACGAGTCCAAGATCGCGGCGCTGCGCGCGGGGACGGTCTCGATCGTCGAGCCCGACCTGCCCGAACTGGTACGGGAGGGGCTCGCGGAGAACCGGCTCTTCTTCACCTCGGATCCGGGGGCGCTGCACGAATGCGAAGTGGTCCTGCTGTGCCTACCGACTCCCATGGGCACCGCCGGTACGGCCGACCTCGGCGTGGTCGAAGACGCGCTGGAGACCCTGACCGCGGTCCTGCCGCCGGATTGCGTGCTCGTCACCAAGTCCACCGTTCCGGTGGGGACGGCGGCCCGGATTCCGGCGCTGTTCGGTCTGCCCGCGGTTGTCAGCAATCCCGAATTCCTCCGTGAGGGCCACGCGGTGCACGACTTCCTGCATCCCGACCGCGTCCTCATCGGTGTGGAGGAGCGGGACCGCGAATCGGCCGACCGTGTCGCGGCGCTGTACGCCGGAACGGACGCGCCGGTGCTGCGATCGGATACGGCCAGCGCGGAGCTCGCCAAGTACGCGAGCAACGCGTTTCTCGCGGTCAAGCTCTCGTTCGTGAACACGCTCGCCGAACTGTGCGAGCGGGTCGGCGCCGACATCACCAAGGTCACCGATGCGATGGGCATGGACGATCGGATCGGTCCGGCGTTCCTCGCGCCTGGTCCCGGCTGGGGCGGCTCGTGCCTGCCCAAGGACACACGCGCGCTCCTGCGGGCCGCGGAGGCAGCGGGCGTGGACTTCGCCGTGGTCCGGGACGCGTTGCGCGCCAACGACCATCAGCACGCGATGGTGATGCGCAAGATCCGCCGCGCGGTCACCGGTGCCGTCGACGGCTCGCTGTCGGGGACCCGGATCGGCGTGCTCGGGCTCGCGTTCAAGGCCGGGACGGGAGACCTGCGTGATTCCCCCGCCGTCGCGATCGCGCGGCAACTGTCCCATCACGACGCCGCGGTCACCGCCTACGACCCGTGTGTGCCTCGGTCGGTCGCCGCCGACCTCGACGGCATTCGCGTGGTGGACGATCCGTACCTGGTGGCGAAGCGCGCCGGTGCGATCGTCATCCTCACCGAGTGGCCCGAATTCCGTTCGCTCGACTGGACCAGGATCGCCGCCGATGTCGACCGTGCCGTGATCGTGGATACCCGAAATCTGCTCGACGAACGTTTGCTGAGCGGCACCGGCTTCGCCTTGCTCGGCACCGGCACCGCCGCGGCTTCCGGAGACGGACCGACGTGAACGGTGCCTCCGCAGGCCAATTGTTCAGGCGGCCAAGAACTTCGGCACATCTACCGGGTTGTCGCTGGGGGAAGCGCAAGCGCGGGATCTCGTGCACGCTTCCTGCCTGTAGGTCCCGTCGATTTCCATGCGGCGCGACGTAGCGGCTTCCGGCCCCGGTCATCGACGTCCCGGCCTCGGCCGCGTGCAGTCCAGCGACCGGGTATCCGAGTACGGCGGTAATTCACCGATGTCGATCGACGTCCGGGGGTGTCTAGGCGCGCAGCAGCAAGTACGCGGCGACTACCGAGCCGATGACGGCGCCGCCGTAGCAGACCGCGATGATCAACGCGCCGAACCGCTCGAGCCGCAAGCCGTGCGTCAGCGTGTACCGGAAGCGGTGTGCCCAATGGAACAGAGCCAGCGCGCAGAGGCCGAAAAGGACCAGCCGGGTGACGGGATGACGCAACACCGAGAGCAGGTCTGCGTGGTCCGGCGCGGGCAGCCAGTCCAGGGGAAAGGCGAGGCCGAACAGGAACAGCAGCACCGGCACGAGCAGCGCGGCGGCCATCCCGCCGGCGCTGAACAGCAACCACGCCAACGGTTCCGGGGATCTTCTGTTCGTCATCGCAGCACCACCCACAGCACGATCGCCGTCAGCAGACCCCACAGCAGATAGTGCGCCCCAACGATCGCGGCCGGTGCGACGCGCCGGTTCCGAACCCGCACGACCATCGCCTTGGGCGCGAGGCCGAACCAGGTGACCGTGTGCAGCAGCACGAACAGCAGGGCGATCGTGTTCAGCGCGACCACCCACCCTCCGGAACTCCAGCTCAGAAACCGTTGATACTCCGCGCTTCCCGAACTGACCGCGTGGACGAGGAGCAGCAGATACACCACGAACCAGGCGACGAACACGCTGCTGAGTTCGCGCAGAACGAAGAGCAGGTACGAGCGGCGTCGCACCCACCAGAACGTGGGGACCGGCTTTCGGTACAACCGCGGCGCCGTGGTCATCGGGCCCGCCAAGGCATGAGGAAATCTCGCAGCGATTGCGTGGCCGCGGTCAGCTTGTAGCGTTGGATCGCCCCGGCCGGGTCGACCCCCTTGGGGCAGGCGGTGCTGCACTCGCCGACCAAGGTGCAGGACCATACTCCCTCGGGAGACGAGAGCACGTCCCGCCGATCCGCGGCTCCCTCGTCACGCGAGTCGAGGTTGTAGCGCTGGGCCAGCGCGATCGCCGCCGGACCGAGGAACTCGGGCTCGAGCGCGTAGACGGGACAGGCCGAGTAGCAGAGCATGCAGTTGATACACATGCTGTATTTGCTGTAATCGTCCATTTCGGACGGTGTTTGCAGGTACTCGCCGTCCTCGGGCGGCCGGTGTTCCTCCCTGATCAGCCATGGCTCGACCGCGGTCAGCTTCTGCATGACGTCGCTGATCTCCACGACGAGATCCCGGATCACCGGGAAGTTGCGCAATGGCTCGACCCGCACGGGCCCGGGCGCGTAGTCGGTGAGGAAAGTGGCGCAACTCAGCTGTGGCTCGCCGTTGACGGTCATGCCGCAACTACCGCAGATGCCCATCCGGCACGACCACCGGTACGACACCGTCCCGTCGAGGTCGTCCTTGATGTAGTTGAGGCCGTCGAGCACCGTCCATTCCTTGCGCAGCGGAACCTCGTACGACTGCGGGACCGGTTCGTCGTCTCGATCCGGTCGGTAGCGCGCGACCTGCAGGGTTATCCGGTCCGCCATCGCCATCACCTCCCATATACGCGTTCGGCCGGAGGCCAGCGGGTAATCGTCACCGGCAGGTACGAGACGCGGCCCGGACCGTCCGGCTGCCGATGGATCAGCGAATGGGCCAGGAATCGCTGGTCGTCCCTGGCGGGGAAATCGGTCCGTTGGTGCGCGCCACGAGATTCCTCCCGCGCCAGCGCGCAGGCGACGATGCATTCCGCCACGTCGAGCATGCAGGACAGCTCCAGCATCGCCACCAGTTCGGTGTTGAACGCCCGGCTGTGGTCGTCGAGGTGCGCGCTGCCGAACCGTTCGCGAAGCTCGCGCACCTTGTCGGCCGCCGCGGTGAGGGAGGCGCCGTCCCGGTAGATCCCGGCACCGGTCTCCAGCGTCTCTTGCATCTCGGTGCGGATTTGGGCGATGCGTTCGGATCCCTCGGCATGCTGGGCCAGTCGCTGTTCCAGCCGGTCCTGTTCGGTGCGTCCGCGCGCCACGACCGCCGGTGTCTCGCGGGTCTTGGCGGAGCTCGCGTACTCGGCGGCGGCGTGACCGGCTCGCGCGCCGAAGACCAGCAACTCGGGCAGGGAATTCGAACCGAGCCGATTGGCGCCGTTGATGCTGACGCAGGCGGTCTCACCTACGGCGTACAAGCCGTCCAGGGGTGTCGCGCCGTGGATGTCGGTATGGATGCCGCCCATCATGTAGTGGACGACCGGGCGAACCGGGATCAGCTCCCGGACCGGATCGATGTTCTGGTACTTCGAGCACAGCTCGCGCACGAACGGCAGTTTCGTGTCGATGAGAGCCGCGCCGAGGTGGCGTAGGTCGAGGTGGACGACGTGTCCGTAGGGCGTGCCGATGGTCCGGCCCTTGTCCAGCTCGTGCACGAAGGCCTGCGACAGCCGGTCACGCGGCCCGAGTTCCATGCTTCGCATCACCGGCTTCGGTGCGGGCGTCCCGAGGTCGTAATCCTGCAGGTAGCGGTAACCGTCCTTGTTGAGCAGCCAGCCGCCCTCCGCGCGCGCCGCTTCGGTGATCAAGATGCCCGTGAACGGAAGCCCGGTCGGGTGGTACTGGACGAACTCCATGTCCTTGAGCGGTGCGCCCGCCCGGTAGGCCAAGGCCATACCGTCGCCGGTATTGATATTGGCGTTGGTGGTGAACGGATACACCCGGCCGCAGCCGCCGGTGCACACGATGACAGCGCTGGCGAGAATGGTTTCGACGCGTCCGGTGGCCAGTTCGATGGCGACGATGCCGCACACCTTGCCCTCGTCGACGAGCAATGTCGTGGCGAACCACTCGTCGTACCTGACGATGTCTCGATACGACAGTGCGGTCTGGAACAGCGTGTGCAGCATGTGGAAGCCGGTCTTGTCGGCCGCGAACCAGGTGCGGTTGTTCGTCATGCCGCCGAACGCGCGTACCGCGATGCGCCCATCCGGCTTGCGGCTCCATGGACAGCCCCAATGTTCCAGCTGGAGCAGCTCGCGCGGTGCTTCCTGGACGAAGGCCTCGACAGCGTCTTGGTCACAGAGCCAATCGCTGCCGGAGACCGTGTCGTGTGCGTGCTCGTCGAGGCTGTCGCCGGGATCAGCGACAGCGGCCGCGCCACCCTCGGCGGAGACGGTGTGGCTGCGCATCGGATAGACCTTGGAAACGATCGCGATACTCAACCGGGGGTTGTCTTGCGCGATGGCGATGGCCGCACGCAGGCCCGCGCCGCCCCCGCCAACGATCACTACATCGTGCGAAGCGGTCATGGTGGCACCACCCGGGCGTCGTCGGTCAGGCCTCGAAGTCGGCGCTGTGCTCGTCCATCAGGACCTTGCCGTCGTGGCGGACGGTTTTGATCCGAACGCTGCCGTCGTGGAATTCGTGTCGAATCCTGCGGCAGCCGCAGTCGTAACGCAGGTCATCGATGACCAGGCCCGCGTCGTCGTCTTCCCGGTGGCGAGCCCCGCCCCGCAGTTTCCCGCATGGGGCGCGTTCGGTGCTGAACTGCTCGGTGGTGCTAAGCATCTCGGCCTCCCGGCTAACCGGTGGCACACTCTACTGATCGGTGTAGAAGACAAGCGTACGCGCATTGCCCCCGGGCCGGGCCTAGACGACCTTGGCGTCGATCAGCCGCTGCCAGATCTCGCCCTGATCGATGACCTCGACGCCGAGTTTCTCCGCCTTGGCCAGCTTGCTCTCACCGACTCCCGCGCCGGTGACGAGCAGGTCGGTGTTCGCCGACACCGAGGACGCCACTGTCGCGCCCGCCTTCTCACACAGGCGTTGGAATGTCGGCCGGGCGACCTTTTCGCCGGAGCGCGGGTCGCTGATGGCGCCGGTGATCACCACCGCCTTGCCCGCCAGGGGCGCGCCCGCCGCGACGACCGGGGGCAGGTCCTCTTCGCGCACATCCAGACAGACACCCGCGGCGCGCAGCCGCTCCAATTCCGGGCGCAGGCGCGTGAGATGCTCGACCAGGGAGGCGGCGACCTTCGGTCCGATATCCTCCACCGCCACGAGCCGTTCCTCGCCCGCGTCGGCGACCTCCTCCAGGGAGCCGAATCCCGCTCGGGCCAGGCGCGCGGCGGTGCCATCGGAGGCCATCGGGATCGCCAGGCCGATCAGCGCGCGACGCAGGCCGACCTGGCGGCTGGCATCGATCGAGTCGATCATGCGCGCGGCCGAGACCTCGCCGATGCGGTCGAACTCGAGCAGACGCTCCTTGGTCAGCGTGTAGAAGTCCGCGGGACTCTCCAGAATGCCCGCCTCGGCCAGGCGTTCGATCCACACCGGTCCGATGGCGTCGATGTCGGCCGCCGCCCGCGACGCCCAGTGGATCAGCCTGCGCACCGTCTGGGCGGGGCAGGAGGCGTTGGTGCAGAACAGTTCTCGGCTGTTGCCCTGTTCGGTCACCGGCTGCGCGCACGAGGGGCAGGCGGTGGGCGGCACGATCTCGCGTTCCTCGCCCGTGCGCTTGGAGGCGTCGAGCACGCCCGCGACGAACGGGATCACGTCGCCCGCGCGGCGCACCAGTACGGTGTCACCGATTTTGATGTCGCGGGCGCGGATCACCTCTTGGTTTGCCAGCGTGGCTTTCGTGACTGTCGTGCCGCCCACGAACACCGGCTCCAGCCACGCGACCGGGACGATCTTGCCCGTCTTGCCGACGTCCCAGACCACCTCGGCCAGCAGCGTGGTCTTCTCCTCGGCGGCGAACTTGAACGCCAGCGCGCCGCGCGGGGAGTTCGACCGCGTCCCGGCCGCCGCGTAAGCATCGCGGTCGGCCAGTCGCAGCACCGCGCCGTCGAGGTCGTAGTCGAGTTCGTTGCGGCTTCGCTCGATCGCGGTGATCGCGGCTTGCGCCTGCTCGGCGTCGGCGCAGTGCCGCATCTGCGCGCCCATGATGCCCAGTGCCGCCAACCCCTCCACGAGGTCGACCGCGGCGGCGTCGGCGGGGGTGTCCAGGTCGAATCCGAAGAACTGCAAGCGCCGGCCGGCGACCGTGGCCGGGTCCTTCGCCCGCAATGTGCCCGCGGCGGCGTTGCGTGGATTGATCAGCGGCTTGTCCGGATGCGCGGTGTTGTAGGCGAGGAAGGTCGAACGCAGCATCACCGCCTCGCCGCGAACCTCCACCCGCCCCGAGAGGCCGATCCGCTCGGGAACGCCGTCGACCAGCGCGCGAACCAGCATGGTGACGTCGTCACCGGTGGTGCCATCACCCCGGGTCACGGCACGCACCAACCGCCCGTCCTCGAAGACCAGGGCCAGGGACAAGCCGTCGAGCTTCGGCATCACCACCACCGGCTGGCCGGGAAAACGTTCGAAGAACGCCGCGACCTGCTCGGGCTTGGTCGCCTTCTCGAGCGACAGCATCGGACGCGAGTGCCGCACCGGCGCGTGCAGCACCGCGGGCGCGCCGACCTGCTCCAGCGGATTCGGGTCGGGCGTGAGGTCGGGGTGCGCCCCGATCAGGGCACGAAGCTCGTCCTCGAGCGCGTCGTACTCGGCGTCCGCGACCAGCGGCGAGCCCTGGTAGTAGGCGTCGCGCAGCGCCACGATGCGGTCCGCGAGCTCTTGGATACGTTCACCGGTTTCCACAGCACGGGAGGCTACCGATACCCACCGACACTGCCGTCGAGGCGCTTCCGCCCGGCCTAGCTGAGCGTCTTCAGTGCCGCCGCGTCGTACGGCTTCAGCTCGTCGATCCGCCCCGCCAGGACCTTGGACGCCCACTCCGGGTCCTGGAGCAGGGCGCGACCGACAGCGACCAAGTCGAATTCGTTGCGCTCCAAGCGATCGAGGAGGTTGTCGAGGCTGCCGAGTTCGGCGCCCTGGCCCGTGAACGCACGGAGGAAGTCGCCGTCGAGGCCGACCGAGCCGACGGTGATGGTGGGCTTGCCGGTGAGCTTCTTGGTCCAGCCCGCGAGGTTCAGGTCCGAGTCGTCGAATTCCGGGAGCCAGTAGCGACGGGTGGAGGCGTGGAAGGCGTCCACGCCTGCCGCGGCGAGCGGAGTCAGGATCGCCTCCAGCTCCCGCGGGGACTCGGCGAGTCGCGTGTCGTAGGCCTCCTGCTTCCACTGCGAGTAACGGAAGATCACCGGGAAGCCGGGCGAGACGGCGGCGCGAACCGCGGCGACGACCTCGGCCGCGAACCTCGTACGGCCCACGGGGTCACCGCCGTAGACATCCGCACGGCGGTTTGTCCGCCCCCACAAGAACTGGTCGAGGAGATAGCCGTGCGCACCGTGCAATTCGACGCCGTCGAAGCCGATGCGCTCGGCGTCGGCCGCGGCCTCGGCGAAGGCGCCGATGACGTCGTCCAGGTCACCCTGGGTCATCGCCCTACCACCCTCGGTGCCGTCGACACGAATACCGGAGGGGCCGACGGCGGGTGCGTCAGGGTAGGGCGCGTCGCCCTGGTTGCGGACCATGCCGATGTGCCACAGCTGCGGCACGATCTTGCCGCCCGCCGCGTGGACGTCCGCGGCGACCCGCGCCCACCCCGCCAACTGCTCCTCGCCGTGGAACCGCGGCACGCGATCGCTCTGCCCCGCCGACTCGTGCCCGATATAGGTCCCCTCGGTGACGATCAGGCCCACGCCGGCGGCGGCGCGCCGGGCGTAATACGACCGCACGTCGTCACCGGGAATGCCGCCAGGGGAGAACATGCGCGTCATCGGCGCCATCACGATGCGGTTCGGGACGGTCAGGCCGTTCAGCGTGACCGGCCGGGACAGGATCTCGGCCGTGCGGGAGGCCTTGGACGCGGTATCGATCAACTGGATGCTCCTAGTAGTTACTTGAGGAAGTCGATGGTTGAGAACTTCAAACAACGCAGCCACCGTAGAGCTAAGTATTTGAGATGGTCAAGTTTCTGCGGATAGGGTGGTTCGCATGGCAGAAGCTTCCGGCGTCGACACGGCCCAGCTCATGGAGCTGCTCTCGGTGTCGCTCGGCACCTACTACAGCGACTTCACAGCCGCGGCGGCGAGCGAGAACCTCACCGCGAGCCAGGCCAGGACGTTGAGCGTGCTGCGCCGGGGGCCCGTCGCGATGCGCGCCCTGGCCGAGACCTTGGCCTGCGACGCCTCCAACGTGACCGGGATCATCAACCGGCTGGAGAAGCGTGGCCTCGTGCGCCGGGAGGCCAGCGCATCCGACCGGCGCGTCACCAATCTCGTCATCACGCCCGAGGGGTGGCAGGTGACCGAGACGATCCGGGCGAAAATGTGCGCCACCCGAGACGGCCTGGACAGGCTCAGCGACCAGGACCGAGACCGTCTGTGCGCACTGCTGGAACAGGTTTTCGTCGCCCGGCTCGCCACCCGGTCCGACTCGTCTACCTCGGTCGCCGGTCGATAGACGCCGCCGACTCCGGCCCCGCACCCTCGAGCAAACCACCCTGTCCGGCGATGGGCGACCGTGAGGGGCGCAGGGCTCCCTAACGCCCTCGCGGCCCGTGCCGAACGGCGGCCGAGGGAATACTCGAGGGCGGTCGGCAGGTTGCGGGAAGCGTGTGCGAAATCGTAGAGAATTCGTAGATGGCGGGGGAATACCCCAAGATTGCGCAGGTCAGCGATGGGATAGGCTTTATCGGTCATGAAGTCGGCTTTTTCGGGTCCGGTCATCGGTGCTGCGCCCCAGACGGTCTACCTCGATCATGCGGCGACCACACCGATGCTGCCCGCGGCGATCGAGGCGATGACGGCTGCCATGGCGCGGCCGGGGAACGCCTCGTCGGTGCACGGATCCGGGCGGGCCGCGCGCCGGTTGCTGGAGGAGGCGCGCGAGTCGATCGCCGCTGATCTGGGCGCCCGGCCGTCCGAGGTGATCTTCACCTCCGGCGGAACCGAGAGCGACAATCTCGCGGTCAAGGGCATCTACTGGGCGCGCAGGGACGCCGACCCGCGCCGCACCAGGATCATCGCCAGCGCGATCGAGCACCACGCGGTCATCGACACGGTGGAATGGCTCGAGCGGCACGAGGGCGCGCAGGCCACCTGGCTGCCGGTCGACGCCGACGGCGTGGTGTCGCCGCGCTCGCTGCGGGCGGCGCTGGCCGAGCACCCCGACGAGGTCGCCCTCGTCACCGTCATGTGGGCGAACAACGAGGTCGGCGCGATCCAGCCGATCGCCGAACTCGCCGCGGTGGCACAGGAATTCGGCGTTCCCATGCACAGCGACGCGATCCAGGCGGCGGCCCAGCTGCCCATCGATTTCGCCGCGAGCGGGCTGTCCGCGGCGAGTTTCGCCGGGCACAAGGTCGGCGGACCGCACGGTGTCGGCGTGCTGTTGCTCGGCAGGCAGGTCGGGTGTGTGCCGCTGTTGCACGGCGGCGGGCACGAGCGCGACCTGCGCTCCGGCACCTCGGACACCGCGGCCGCCGTCGGCCTTGCCACCGCGCTCGACGCCACGGTCGCCGAATTGCCCACGCGCACAGCCGAATTGATCGCCTTGCGGGACACGCTCATCGCGGGCGTCACGGCGGCGGTGCCGCACGCCGTGCTCAACGGTCCGGTCGGCGCGCAGCGCTTGCCGGGCAACGCGCACTTCACGTTCCCCGGTTGCGAAGGCGATTCGCTGCTGATGCTGCTGGATGCGGCGGGGATCGAATGCTCGACCGGCTCCGCCTGCAACGCGGGCGTGGCCACGCCGAGTCACGTGCTGATCGCCATGGGCGTCGAACCATGGGTGGCGCGCGGCTCGTTGCGATTCTCCTTGGGGCACACGTCGACCCGCGCCGACGTGGACGCCCTCCTCGATGTCTTGCCCCAAGTGGTGGAGCGGGCCAGGGCCGCTGGTCTTGCCGGTGCGAAAGGTGGTGTGTGATGCGGGTACTCGCGGCGATGAGCGGTGGTGTCGATTCCGCCGTCGCGGCGGCGCGCGCCGTCGACGCCGGGCACGAGGTGGTCGGCGTGCACCTCGCGCTCTCGGCCACGCCCGGCACGCTGCGCACCGGTTCGCGCGGCTGCTGCTCGAAGGAAGACGCGGGTGATGCCCGCCGCGCGGCGGATGTGCTCGGAATCCCTTTCTATGTCTGGGATTTCGCGGACCGCTTCAAGGAAGACGTGATCGACGACTTCGTCGCGGCCTACGCGGCGGGCGAGACGCCCAACCCGTGCCTGCGCTGTAACGAGAAGATCAAGTTCTCGGCGCTGGCCGACCGCGCGGTGGCGCTCGGCTTCGACGCCGTCGTCACCGGCCACTACGCCCGGCTGGAGGGCGGTGTGCTGCGCCGCGCGGTGGACGCGGACAAGGACCAGTCCTACGTCCTCGCCGTGCTCACCGCCGAGCAGCTGTCCCGCGCCATGTTCCCGGTGGGCGACACTCCGAAGCCGCAGATCAGGGCCGAGGCCGCCGAGCGCGGACTCGCGGTGGCGAACAAGCCCGACAGCCACGACATCTGCTTCATCCCTTCCGGTGACACCCGCGCCTTCCTCGGCGCGAAGATCGGCGTCCGGCCGGGCGCGGTCGTGGACGCCGACGGTCAGGTGCTCGCGAAGCACGAGGGCGTGCACGGCTTCACCATCGGCCAGCGCAAGGGCCTCGGGCTCGCGGGCCCCGCGGCCGACGGCAAGCCGCGCTACGTCACCGACATCGATCCCGACTCCGGCACCGTGCGCGTCGGCTCGGCCGAGGACCTGCGGGTCTGGACGGTGCGCGCCGAGCGGGCGATCTGGACCTCGGGCACGACGCCGGAGGGGCCGATCGAGTGCGTCGCGCAGGTGCGCGCGCACGGCGGCACCGCGCCCGCGGTCGCCGAGGCGGCGGGCGACGGGCTCGAGGTGCGGCTGCGCGAGCCGTTGACCGGCGTCGCGCGCGGACAGGCCGTCGTGCTGTACCGGCCCGATGCGGCGGGCGACGAGGTGATCGGCAGCGGGACCATCAGCGCCACCTCGCGCGAGCCGCACTCGGCCGACGACGCGGCGCGTGTCGAGGCGCGGTAGAGGAGCCGATCGTCCGCCGCTGGCGCACCGAGGTGCGGTAGAGAAGCTGATCGTCGTCTGGATCGGCCGTCGTACCCGCTGGCGCACCGAGGAGCAGGCCGCGAGTCCGACAGGGATACGCCATGATCGCCCCGGCTGCGGTGCGGGGTAATGTCACGATGCCGCGGCCGGGCGGACTGGGACGAATCTCGGCATCAGGCGTCGAGCCACCGGCGCACGCGGCGGCATCCATCACACATCGACATGGGTAGGACGTGGTGAGCGAAACCGGTACTGACGCTGCGGATTCCGCCGACCCCGGCGCGTCCGACCCGTTGCCCGGCGGTATCGCGACGGCCGTCGGCTCCTGGCCGGGCGCCGATCCGCGCGAAGCCGCGAACACCGTGCTCGGCGAGCTGGCCGAGCTGACCCACCTGCCCGAGCTACCGGGCCGCGGTCTCGGATCCGACATGATCGGTCGCGTCTCGGCCCTGCTCGTGGACATGCGCTTCGACACCAGCACCCGCGGCTACCGGCTCGCCGCGCGTCCCGGCGCGGTCTCCCGCCGCGCCCGCGACCTGCTGCGCGCCGACCTGGACGCGCTCGAAGAGGCATGGGAGACAACGGGTTCGGCGGGTACGGGACGCGTCGTCAAGGTGCAGGCCGCCGGTCCGCTCACCCTGGCCGCCGAGGTCGAGCTGCCCGGCGGGCACCGCGCGCTCACCGATTCCGGCGCCCTGCGCGATCTTTCGGAATCCCTCGCGGAGGGCCTCGCCCAGCACGTCGCCGAGGTCGGCAAACGGCTCGGCGCGCGGGTCGTGCTGCAACTCGACGAGCCGTCGCTGACCGACGTGCTGAACGGTTCGCTGCGCGGCGTCAGCGTGCTGGACACCGTGCGCGCGATGCCGGATCCGGAGGCGCTCGCGGTCCTCGACGCCGTCATCGAGGCGCAAGACGCGCCGGTGCTGGTGCACAGCTGCGCCGAGCCGCCCGCGCTGGCCTTTCTGCGCCGCAGCCAGGCCGCCGCGGTCGGCTTCGACCTCGCGACGATCCACACCCGCGATCTCGACAGCATCGGCGAGACGCTCGACGCAGGTAAACGGCTGGTGCTCGGGCTGGTGCCGACCACCGACCCGGCGATCAGAGCCGCCGCGACGGCGACCACGCCGCAGGCGCCGGTCACCTGGCGTGAGATAGCGGAACCGGGCGTGCGTCTCATCGATCGCCTCGGCTTTCCGCGCGCCACGCTCGCCGACCGCGTGCTCGTCGCACCGGCGTGCGGGCTCGCGGGCGCGCCGCTGTCCTGGGCCCGGCGCGCGCTGAATCTGGCGAACGAGGTGGCCCGCGCCTTCGCCGAGGACCCGGAGTCGCTGACCTTCTCCTGACCGGTCCGGACCCCGCGGCAGGGCTCGGACGTGCGGGAATGTGTCGGTGGCCTCGACTACTCTGCCTTTCGTGAGCGAGAGCGAGAGTGTGGCGATTCCGGCGACGGCAGAGCAGCGGGTGGACTGGCAGCGGCTCGCGGACGAGGTTCGCGAACACCAGTTCCGCTACTACGTGCGCGACGCGCCGATCATCTCCGACGGCGAGTTCGACGAGCTGCTGCGGCGGCTGCAAGCCATGGAGGACGAGCATCCGGATCTGCGGACGCCCGATTCGCCGACCCAGCTCGTCGGCGGCGGCTTCGCGACCGACTTCACCGCGGTCGACCATCTGGAGCGGATGCTCTCGCTGGACAACGTGTTCAGCTATGACGAACTGCGCACATGGGCCGCGCGGGTGGAGGCCGAGACCGGCCCGAACCTGCACTACCTGTGCGAGGTGAAGATCGACGGCGTCGCGCTCAACCTGGTCTACGAGAAGGGCAGGCTGGTGCGCGCCGCGACCCGTGGTGACGGCCGCACCGGGGAGGACGTCACGCTCAACGCGCGCACCATCGACGACATCCCGGTCGAGCTGGCCGCCGCCGACGAGTTCCCGATTCCCGACCTGCTCGAGGTGCGCGGCGAGGTGTACATGCGGTTGGCGGACTTCGAGACCCTCAACGCGTCCATCGTCGCCGAGGGCAAGCCGCCCTACGCCAACCCGCGCAACACCGCGGCCGGTTCGCTGCGGCAGAAGGACCCGTCGGTCACCGCGCGCAGGCGGCTGCGGATGATCTGTCACGGTTTCGGCCGCATCGAGGGCTACATGCCGTCCTCGCAGTACGAGGCGTACCGTGCGCTGGCCGCTTGGGGCCTGCCGGTCTCCGAGCACACCCGGCGGGTGCAGGGCGTCGAGGCGGTGATCGAGCGGGTGGCCTACTGGGGCGAGCACCGCCATGACATCGAGCACGAGATCGACGGCCAAGTCATCAAGATCGACGAGACGTCGCTGCAACGTCGCCTCGGTTCCACCTCGCGCGCGCCGCGCTGGGCGATCGCCTACAAGTACCCGCCCGAGGAGGCCACCACCAAGCTGCGCGACATCCAGGTCAACGTGGGACGCACCGGCCGCGTCACGCCCTTCGCGGTGATGGAGCCCGTGTCCGTCGCGGGCTCGACCGTCGCGATGGCGACGCTGCACAACGCGTCGGAGGTCAAGCGCAAGGGCGTGCTCATCGGCGACACCGTCACCATCCGCAAGGCGGGCGACGTGATTCCCGAGGTGCTCGGCCCGGTGGTGGACGCGCGCACCGGCGAGGAGCGCGAGTTCGTCATGCCGACGCACTGTCCGGAGTGCGGCACCGAGCTCGCGCCGGAGAAGGAAGGCGACGCCGACATCCGCTGCCCGAACCAGCGTTCCTGTCCCGCGCAGCTGCGGGAGCGGGTGTATCACGTGGCCAGCCGCAACGCCTTCGACATCGAGGCGCTCGGCTACGAGGCCGCCGTCGACCTGCTGAAGTCCGGCGCCATCGCCGACGAGGGCGATCTGTTCGACCTCGACGAGCCGCGCCTGCTCACCACCTCGCTGTTCGCCAACAAGAGCGGCACCCTCTCGGCGAATGGCAAACGGCTGCTGGACAATCTGGACTCCGCCAAGGACCGTCCGCTGTGGCGGGTGCTCGTCGGCCTGTCGATTCGGCACGTCGGCCCCACCGCGGCCAGGGCGCTGGCCGCCGAGTTCGGCAGCATGGAGCGGATCGAGTCGGCCACGGCCGAGGAACTCGGCGCAGCCGACGGCGTCGGCCCGACCATCGCCGCGGCGGCGGCCGAATGGTTCACCGTCGACTGGCACCGGGCGATCGTCGACAAGTGGCGCGCGGCCGGTGTGCGGATGGAGGACGAACGCGACGAGTCGATCGAGCGCACGCTGGAGGGCCTCTCGATCGTCGTCACCGGTTCGCTGCAAGGCTTTTCGCGCGACGGCGCCAAGGAGGCCATTCTGATGCGCGGCGGTAAGGCGGCGGGTTCGGTCTCCAAGAAGACGGCGTTCGTGGTGATCGGCGAGTCGCCCGGTTCGAAGGCGGCCAAGGCCGAGGAGCTCGGTGTGCCGATTCTGGACGAGGACGGATTCCGATTGCTGTTGGCGGGTGGGCCGGAGGCGGTGACACCGGCGGCGTCCGGCGCCGAGGGAAACGTCGAGGAGTAGGCCCCGCGGCGGTCGGCGTGTGCGCCGTCTGCGAACGGCACTTGACCTGAACCTTGCTTCAGGTATGACGATCGGTGGGTAGGCGTACCTCCGCATTCGCTCCATGCGCGGCTACCTCGGCAGTCGCTCCGGCCATGCGACGGCGTACCTCCGCAGTCGCTCCGGGCGTGCGCGGCGTACCTCCGCAGTCGCTTCGGCCGTGGGGTGGTCTTCGGAGGGATCGAGTCCGACAGCGCCTACCAGGCAACTAGGAGGAGGTCATCATGACTCACCGTCCCACCGCCCTCATCACCGGCGCGTCCGCCGGGCTCGGCCGCGCGCTGGCACGCGCGTTGACCGGGCGCGGCTGGCGGGTGATCGGCACCGCCCGTCGTGGTGATCGGCTCGACGAGGTCCGCGCCGAGCTCGGCGTCGCATTCGTCGCCGTCACCGGCGATGTCACCGATCCGGCGCACCGCGCGCGGCTGGCCGAAATCGCCGATGGCGCCGGACCTCTCGACCTCGTGGTGAACAACGCCAGCAGGCTCGGCCCGAGCCCGCTGCCGCGGCTGGCCGACTACGCGCTCGACGAGCTCGAGGCCGTGTATCGCACGAACGTGGTGGCGCCGCTGGCCGTTCTGCAAGCCACGCTGCCCCTGCTCGGTCCCGGCGGGGTGATCGTCGACATCAGCTCCGACGCCGCCGTGGAGCCGTATCCGGGATGGGGTGGGTACGGTTCGGCCAAGGCGGCGCTGGACCAGCTCACCGCGATCCTCGCGGCCGAGCATCCGGAGCTGGCCGTCTACTCCTTCGATCCGGGCGATATGCGCACCGAGATGCATCAGGCCGCGTTCCCCGGCGAGGACATCTCCGATCGGCCGGAGCCGGAGAGCGTCGTGCCCGCGCTGCTGCGGCTCCTCGACGAACGCCCGAGGAACGGCCGTTACACCGCGGCGGATTTCGCGGTGGCGCGATGAGTGGCGGGGCGTCGCGCCGATCTGCGAAAGGCATCGTGCCGTCCGCGCGGCACCGCTCGTTGTCGAAGCACGGAAACATCCGGGCGGCAACGACTTTCGCCGCGTGGACGCGGACTTTCGAACTGCCGGATCGGCGCAATGCCGATGCACCGCCGGAGGCGCGTGGGTTGGCGCGGGACGAAGTCCGGCTGTTGGTCGCGGGAGACCGGTCGACGCACGCGCGGTTCCGCGAACTGCCGCTGTATCTGCGACCGGGCGACCTAGTGGTGGTGAACAATTCGGCTACGACCTCGGCGGCGGTCGACGGCACACTCGCCGATCTGCCGATCACCCTGCACTTCGCCACCTGGTTGGACGACGGCGGTTGGGTGGTCGAGGCGCGCACCCGCGAGCGCATCCCACTGCCCGACGGCGAACTGCGTGCGGGCGCTGTGCTCGAGCTGGCGGGCGGAGCGCGCGCGACGCTGCGCGAGCCCTGGTTGCCGGGGGCGCGCAGGTTGTGGATCGCCGACGTCACCGTGGATCCGCGGGTTCTCATGAGTGAGCACGGACGACCGATCACCTACTCCTACGTGCCGCGGCGATGGTCGCCGTCGTACTACACCACGGTGTTCGGACGGATTCCGGGCAGCGCGGAAATGCCCAGCGCCGCAAGGCCATTCACACACGATGTGGTGCTGGATCTGGTGAGCTCGGGTGTCTCCCTCGCGCCGATCACGCTGCACACCGGCGTCTCGTCACCGGAAGCCGGGGAGCCGCCGAGCCCGGAGCGTTTGGCGGTGCCCGCCGCGACGGCCCGGCTGGTGAACGACACCAAAGGCGCGGGCGGGCGGATCGTCGCGGTCGGCACCACGGTCACCAGGGCCCTCGAATCCGCCGCCGACAAGGATGGTCGGGTACGGCCCGTGAGCGGGTGGACCGAACTGGTGCTCGGCGCGGACCACCCCGCCCGCGTGGTCGACGGGCTGATCACCGGCTGGCACGCCCCCGGCGCCTCCCACCTCGATCTGCTCGTCGCGGTCGCGGGGGAGACCACCGTGCGCCGCGCCTACGCCGAGGCGCTCGACACCGGCTACCTGTGGCACGAATTCGGCGACAGCGCACTGCTTTTCCGCGCCGACGACCGCGACTAGGTCGTACCTCCGCGTTCGCGTGGGCGCCGACCTTCGAACTGCCGGATCGCGCGATGCCGATTCACCGCCGGAGGTGCGCGGGTTTGCTCGGGACGAAGTCCGGCCGCCTGGTCAGGGACCAGCGGGTCGCGGGTCTGGTGGACGAACGCCACCGGCGCGCCGTCCAGCCCCCGGCCGTGCGCGGCTTACGGGGCGACTCCGTCCGGCTGCGCCCGTCGGGCGAGGTGAAACGTGCTGCGCCGCAAGACCGTCAATCCGAACGTCTTTCCGGCGGTGTGCTTGTCAGGCGGCCGTGACCAGCACGGTCGCGCTTTCCTGGCCCTCGATCTCGAAGCGCGCGCAGTGCCCGCCCGGATCGAGTTCGACGTGCCGACGGTTGACCCGGCGCGGGCCGGTGGTGTCGATGACGACCTTGGTACCGCTGGTCGAACACACCTTGGTCACCGCGGGGTACGCGGTGTAGGTCGCGCTGCCGCTCTGACACAGATTGGTGGCGTTGTTCAGGAAAACCCGCGCGGTACCGTCCTGGCACGGCGCCTCCGCGATCGCCGTCTGCGGCACCGCGACCACCGCTCCCGCGGCGACCGCCCCGATCACCGCACCGCGGATCACGAGCCGACGAAGTATCCGTGTCATCGCTGCACCTCATCCGTGGGAGACGTTCCGACAGCCACGCCCCGCACAGGACCTAGCGCCAGCATGCTAACCCCGATCGGCCGCCCTGTCCCCCCGTCCGTCAGCTGTCGGCCGCCGGTTTTTCGGGAAGAGGATGTCGTCGACCGCGACGGCGGTGTCGGCGAAGTGCAGCGGAATGAGTTCGCCAGGACGGAATTTGCGCACGTTGGCATAGCCGACGGGAGTGGGCTCGGTATGTTCGTAGATCAGTTCCCTTGTGACGACCCAATACACCGGATGCCCGCCCCGGCTGTAAAGGTTGGCCTTGATAGTGAGGTCTGGCACGACCGTCTCGTCGGAAACCTCGACGACCAGCGGGATATCGTCCGGGGCCCACACCGAGATCTTCCGCCCGACGACACCGATCGGCTCGGAATCGAGCCGTCGGACCCAGCAGTCCGGGTCGGGAAGAGAATCCTCGGTCGGCAGCGTTGTTCCGCTGACCTCGAACCCGTCCGACTCCAATGCCAGTCCGACGCGGAATACGGCTGGCCCGTGCCAGTCTCCGATGACCACCGACCAGACCTCCCCCTCCACGAGTTCGACCCGATGGTCGAACGCGCCCGCTTGCCACGCGCGCAAGAACTCGTCGCGGCTCCAGCGGTAGGCGATCGAGGCCTCGGTCATGAAGCCAAGCCTACCGTGCCGTGCTCGAGGTGAGGGCGGAAGCGCGTCGCATCGGGCCAGGTAGCGGTGAGGAAATCGAACTTATCCACAACTACGGACTCGGCGGGCGCCGTGTGCTGGTTCGTGCACCGACGCGGGTTGGTGTCGCCTCGAGGTGGGTGGGACGGAAGTATGGCGGCATGCTGCGGAGTTTTCAGGTGACCAACCACAGATCGCTGGCCGAACGGCAGGAGTTGCGGCTGACCAAGGGGAGCGGGCCGGTGGCGGTGCCGGTGACCGCGGTGCACGGCGGGACGGCGGCGGGGAAGACGAGCCTGGTCGACGCGCTCGGGCACATGCGCGACGCGGTGCTGCACTCGGTCACGGGGTGGGATCCCTACGCGGGCCCGGTTCGCGCGCCGCACTTGGGTTTTCCGGATCGGCCGTCGGAGTTCGTCGCGGGGTTCGTCGCGGAGGGCTGCCCGTTCACCTACGGCTTCCGGTTGGACAACGCCGAGGTGACGGCCGAATGGTTGTACAGCCATCCGCGCTCGCGCAAGCGAATCGTGTTCGAGCGCAACGGCGAACAGATCAAGATCGGGCCCATGTTCGAGGCCGCCCGCTACGGCATCGCCGCGCTGGTGCCGCTGGTGCGCCCGAACGCGTTGCTGCTCAGCCTCGCCGGGCAGATGTACGCCGAGGCGCTGGTCCCCGCCTACCGCTGGTTCTCCTCGATGCTGGAGGTACAGCGCGGCGCCGCCGAGCCGAACGAGATCGCGCACCGGTTGGGCGGCCACATCTCTCGCTCCCCGGACAACGCGGCCCGACTGCTGCTGTTGCTGCGCGCCGCCGAACTGGGCATCACGGATCTGCTGATCGCCGAGAACGACCCGCTCTACGCCGACTACCTGCGCGAACTCGACGCCGATATCGAGGGCGCCGCCAAACAGGTCGAGCTGTGCGCCACCTCGCCCGCGCACGCCGACCGACTACTACAGGACACCGGGCTCACACCGCTGCTGCTGGAACGGGAGCTGACCAACCTGCGCGCGGCCCGCGACGCGCTCTACACCCGCATGGTGAGTCGGCGCGGGGTCGGCCTGAGCCTCGTGCACGCGGGCATCGACGCCCCGTTCGACATCACCGACGAATCCGCCGCGACCCTCTCGCTGCTGCGCCTGCTGCCCACCATGCTCGACGCGCTCGACAACGGCCGGGTACTCGCGGTCGACGACATCGGCGCGCACCTGCCCGCCGAACAGGCCGACCGGCTGATCCAGCTGTTCCAGAACCCGGAGACCAATGCCCATGGCGCCCAACTCGTTTTCACCACCGACAACCGCTCGCTGATCGATCGGGGCAACGGGCGTTCGCAACGCACCCGCACGGCGGTCTGGCAGGTCCGGCGCACGGAGCGCGGGACGAGCGAGCTGGCCGCGCTCTGACCTCACCGTTGCCCCATACGATGGACCCATGCTGGAACTCGCAATGCTGGTGATCATGGTCACCCTGCTCGTCGCGCTGCTGGTGTCCTACCGCCGGGGGCGAAAGGGCTTCCAGCTGGCCGAACCGGAATCCGGCACCCTGTACGTGACCGGCGTGAGCCCGCGCCCGGACGCCGTGGGCGAGCAATACGTCACGATCACCGGCAACCTGACCGGCCCCTCGGTACCGGGGACCGTGGTCTACGGACGCTTCGCCTGGGACGTGAACCAGTGGCCCGCGATCGGCGACTACATCCCCGTGGTGTACCCGCCGGGCAAGCCGGACCGGTGGCAGATCCAGCACCCCGGCGGCCGTCCGAGCCTGGGTTCCTGAACTGGTCGGATGTCTAGGTCGCGCGCGGCGGTGGCAGGATGCCGGTATGGGCGCGAGCGAGCTGGTCATCCGGACGGCGATCCCGGAGGAATACGCCGCGGTCGGTGAGCTGACCGTCGACGTGTACGTGGGCGAGGGCTATGTCCGGCCGGGCAGTCCGTACGTCGCCGAGCTGGCCGACACCGAACGCAGGGCCGCCGCCGCTGCGGAGGTGTTGGTCGCCGTGCACGACGACCGCTTGATCGGCTCGCTCACCGTCGCCCGCTACGGCACCCCTTATGCGGAGATCGCGCGGCCCGGCGAACTGGAGTTCCGCATGCTCGCGGTCGCCAAGCGGGCCCGCGGGCTCGGCGCGGGAACGGCGTTGGTGCGCACCGTGATCGAGATGGCGAGCGCGCAAAAGTGCGAGGCGGTCGCGCTGACCACCATGTCCGCGATGGTCGACGCCCGCCGCATCTACGACCGCTTCGGTTTCGTCGCCGTGCCGGAACGGGATTGGACGACGCAGGCGGGCGAGCTGCTCACCGTGCTGCGGCTACCGCTACCTGCACGCTGACACCGTTCGCGCGAATCCGACTGCGCGCCAAGAGCAGTTCCCTCCGGCACGGTTCGGGTTCAGCCGAGCACGGTCGCGACGATCCCGGCCAGGTAGCCGAGCCGCGCCACCTCCGACGGCCGGAAGTCCGGGCCGCCCGGCCTGCCGAGCAGCAGCACCTTGCCGGTGTTGCCCAGCGGCGCCGCCGCCAGCTTGGTGTCCATGTCGCGCCAGATCTGCGGCACCCACTCGGCCTCCGGATCGAGCACCGCGGGCTTCTCCAGCGGCATCCACGGCGCCGAACCGGCCTGGGTCTGCGGCGCGCTCTGGCTGCCGACGAGCCGGTAGGCGCCGTGCGGGCCCAGATCGATCACCGTGCTCCAGCCGACGCGCAGCACCCGGGGGACGCCGTCGACGAGCACTTGCAGCCGATCGTCGCGGGCGCTGGCCACCTGGTCGATGAGCTCGAGCTCGCGGTGCGTGTCCAGCACGCCCGAATAGGGGCGGATCGAGTCCACGTGCACGTCGCCGATCGATTCCGCCGCGGTGATCAGCGTGTCCGGGAGCGCGTTGGGTGGAACTTCCACGACGAGATCGTCCACGGCGAAGCCTGCCCCTCGTTCGACCACATCCAGCGAGAGGATGTCGGCGCCGACGGAACCCAATGCGAGCGCGAGTGCGCCGAGGCTTCCCGGGCGATCCGGAAGTTGCACGCGGAGCAGGTATGACACGCGCGTTCCTTTCCTCTGGCCGGCCGAGCCTGGTGGTCGGATACCCGGGTCAGGCAATACTTACACCCCTTGCGGCCTGTTATCGACTCGAAGCGCTGCCAGTGACGAACGCCACGCGGCAATTTCGCGCCATCTCGGCGTGTCGCTCTAGATCCCGTGGTGTGTCGTCGCGGTTCTTGCTCTCGGACGGGCGGTGCGTCGCGCGGCGTAGTGTTTGTCTGTCCACCGCAGCCCCGGCAGCGACCGGGTGGGCGGAGCGATCCCGGTCGCGGACTAACATCTGCCGTGCACGATGTGAGCCGAGCGCCAGCGCGGTCGTCGTGCACGGCCACCCATGCACAACCATGCCGAAAGGGGTCCCGCGGTGCCCGCCATCTCCCGCGACGAGGTCGCACACCTCGCCCGGCTGTCCCGGCTCGCGCTGACCGACGCCGAACTGGATCAGTTCGCCGGTCAGCTGGATTCGATCCTGAGCCACGTGCGGACCATCTCCGAGGTCGCCGCCGCCGACGTCCCGGCCACAGCCTCGCCGAATCCGGTGACCAACGTGACGCGCCCCGACGAACTCGTGCCCGGCCTGACGCCGCACGAGGCGCTGGCGGCCGCACCGGCGGTCGAGGAGCAGCGGTTCATGGTGCCGCAGATTCTGGGAGAGGGCGAATGACAGAGCTGACCACGCTCAGCGCGGCCGAGCTGGCCGCGAAGATCCACGCCCGCGAGGTGTCCTCGGCCGAGGTCACCCAGGCGCACCTGGATCGGATCGCCGAGGTGGACGGCGAGTTCAACGCGTTCCTGCACGTCGCGGGCGAGCAGGCGCTCGCCGCCGCGAACGCGGTGGACGCGGCGCTGGCCGACGGGCAGGCGCCCGCCTCGCCGCTGGCCGGAGTTCCGTTGGCACTCAAGGACGTCTTCACCACGACGGACATGCCGACCACCTGCGCCTCGAAGATCCTCGAGGGCTGGATGTCGCCGTACGACGCGACGCTGACCAGCAAGCTGCGCGCGGCAGGCATCCCGATCCTCGGCAAGACCAACATGGACGAGTTCGCCATGGGCTCGTCCACCGAGAACTCCGCCTACGGCCCGACCCGCAACCCGTGGGACACCACCCGCATCCCGGGCGGCTCCGGCGGCGGCTCGGCGGCCGCGCTGGCCTCGTACCAGGCGCCGCTGGCCATCGGCACCGACACCGGCGGCTCGATCCGGCAGCCCGCGGCGGTGACCGCGACCGTCGGCACCAAGCCGACCTACGGCACGGTCTCCCGCTTCGGCCTCGTCGCCTGCGCGTCCTCGCTGGATCAGGGCGGGCCCTGCGGCCGCACGGTGCTCGACACCGCGCTGCTGCACGAGGTGATCGCCGGTTACGACCCGCGCGACTCCACCTCCCGCGACGTGCCGGTGCCGCCGGTGGTGGCCGCCGCGCGCGCGGGCGCCGAGGGCGATCTGCGCGGCGTGAAGATCGGCGTGGTCAAGGAGCTGCACTCCGACAGCTACCAGCCGGGCGTGCTCGCCTCCTTCGACGCCGCGGTCGGCGTGCTGAAGGAGCTGGGCGCCGAGGTCGTCGAGGTGTCGTGTCCGCACTTCGAGTACGGCTTGCCGTCCTACTACCTGGTGATGCCCTCGGAGGTGTCGTCGAACCTGGCGCGCTTCGACGCCATGCGCTACGGCCTGCGCGTCGGCGACGACGGCACGCACAGCGCCGAGCAGGTCATGGCGATGACCCGCGCCGCGGGCTTCGGCCCCGAGGTCAAGCGCCGCATCATGATCGGCACCTACGCGCTCTCGGCGGGTTACTACGACGAGTACTACGGTCAGGCGCTCAAGGTCCGCACCCTGATCGCGCGCGATTTCGACGCCGCCTACGAGAAGGTCGACGTGCTCGTCTCGCCGACCAGCCCGTTCACCCCGTGGAAGCTGGGCGAGAAGGTCGACGACCCGCTGGCCATGTACCTGTCGGACCTGTGCACGCTGCCGACCAATCTGGCGGGCCACCCGGCCATGTCGGTGCCCTCGGGGCTGAGCAAGGACGACGGCATGCCGGTCGGCTTGCAGATCATGGCGCCCGCGCTGGCCGACGACCGCCTGTACCGGGTGGGCGCGGCCTACGAGACCGCCCGCGGACCCGTCGCCTGACGGACCGGACAACGGCGAGCGGGCCGGGGCGTGATGCCCCGGCCCGCTCGGCGTTTTCGGTGGGTTGTCCTCAGCGCAGATCGGCGAGATCCACGGCTTGCGCCATCGCGCGGAAGCCCGCGTCGTTGGGGTGCAAGCGATCCCCGCTGTCGAAGGCCGGGTTCAACCGGCTCGGGTCCGCCGGATCGGCGAGCACGGCGGCGGTGTCGACGACCGCGTCGTACTCACCGGAGGTGCGGATCCACTCGTTGACGGCCAAGCGCTTGGCCTCGGCCTCCGGCGAGTCGTACGGCGAATCGCCGAAGGGCAGGATGGTCGCGCCGATGACGCGAAGTCCGGCGGCCCTGGCCCGGGCGATCAGCTCGCGGTGCGCGGCGATCAACTGGTCCGCGGAGACCGGCACCGGCGGTTCGCCGAGGGTGGGCGCGCCCGCGCTGAGGCCGATGTCGTTGGCGCCTTCCAGGATGATCACCGTGCCGACGCCAGGCTGGTCGAGGACGTCGCGCTGGAAGCGGTGCAGCGCGCTCTCGCCGAGCCAGTCGGAGTCGACCGTCACCCGGTTGCCGCCGATGCCCTGGTTCAGCACCGCGCGCGGGGCGCCCGCCGCGGCGAGGCGTTCGGCGAGCTCGTCGGGGAAGCGGTTGTCCGCGTCGGTGGTCGAGCCGACGCCGTCGGTGATGGAGTCGCCGAAGGCCACGATGGCGGGCGGGTTCGGCAGGAGATCGGCCACCTCGACGCCCGCCAGGTAGTACCAGGTCGGGGTGGTCTCGGTGAACGCGGCGGCGGTCGGGTCGGCGCGGTGGTCGCCCGCGGCGCGGTAAGTGGTGGCGACGGCCTGCGCGTGTTGCGTGGCGGGGCCGGTCGGCCCGGCGAAGTACAGCGTGATGGTGATCGAGTCGAAAGCGTTGAGCGGCAACGCGACCGGATCGGTGACGAGGTCGGCGCCCGGCGCGATCTCGAAGGTGGGTGACAGCCCGGCGGTCAGCGGCGACAGCGTCTCGGGCCTGATCGCGCCCGCGCCCGCGGTGCGCGCGATGGTCGCGCCGGTGATCGTCAGCGGGGCGGCGCCGTAGCGGTTGGTCAGCCGCACGCGGGTGGTGAGTCCGCCCTCGCTGACCCGGACCACTTGGCGCAGAGTCTGATTCGCGAAGCCCTGCTGGGCCCAGTTGGTGACGAACGCGCGACTCGGCGGGTGCGGTGATGTCGCCCACGCCGTGGTCCAGCCCGGCGGATCCGCTGGACGGGCCGCCGCGCCCGCGGCGGTGAACGGTAGCAGGATCAGCAGCAGGGCTAGCAGGGCACGGACGGTGCGCACGACGGAATCCGTTCTCTCGTGGTCGAACTCGGCGAAGCGCCGAACAGGACGGCACAACCACGAAAGCGCCGGGTCGATTCCCGGCCCGGATTCAGCTGGTGCGCAACAGCTCGGCGCGGCGCTGGACCCCCGCGGTCATACCTTCGAAGCCGCGGCGCAGGTTCGCGCCGAGCGCCGCCGCCACCACGGGATGGAACCAGCCGCCGAGCTCGAAATGCGATTCGTAGCGCGTGCGTTCGGGACTCACCGCGGTGACGGTGTGCGAGCGCAGGCTGTGCAGCGCGCCGAGCGGCACCGGCTTCATCGAGTAGCTGAGCTCACGACCCGGGGTGTGGCTGCGAATCCATTCGCGCTGCCGCCGCGGGCTGGAGCCGTAGACCTGCACGAGCATGTCGATCGGATCGCCGGGCGTGAGCGTGCTCTCGCATTCGGTGACGAAGGGATTCCACTCGCCGTAGCGGGGGAGGTCCGTGATTACTTGCCACACCAGGTCGGCCGGTGCGTCGATGTACACGGCCAAGTCGATGACAAAGCCCATGGGAGCAAATTAGAACAAGTTCTACTGTCGCGTCAATGAACGGCTCGCTCAGCGTAAATCCCGCGCCGATGAGCGAGCTCAGCGGGGTTCCGGCGCTGGCCGGTGCGTCGGCGAGAGCCCGGTGCTGGGCGGCATCCTCAACTGGAGCCCGGGGCCGAGCGGCAGGCTGAACATGAGCCCGGGGCCGAGCGGCAGGCTGAACACGAGCCCGGCGCCGAGCGGCAGGCTGAACACGAGCCCGAGGCGGACTCGGCGGGT
>NZ_JBEXKI010000002.1:210474-991256 GCF_040609595.1 Nocardia sp. NPDC004654
TGCCCGGTGCTGACCGGCGGACTTGGCGGGTGCCCGGTGCTGACCGGCGGACTTGGCGGGTGCCCGGTGCTGACCGGCGGACTTGGCGGGTGCCCGGTGCTGACCGGCGGACTTGGCGGGTGCCCGATGACGACCGGCGGACTTGGCGGGTGCCCGATGACGACCGGCGGGCTCGGCGGGTGCCCGGCGCCGACCGGCGCTCTCAACACGAGCCCGGCGCCGCGCGGCGGACTCAACACGAGCCCAGCGCGGTGCCCTGGTCGGTGCCGTAGCGATGGCCGTGGCCTGGCGGCGCGTCCAATGCGGCGAGCAGGTCCGCGGTGGTCTGTAGGAAGCTCACCACCGGCAGCCAGCGCGGGACGGGGGCGTCCACGCGCACGCCGGTCAGGTCGGGCGCGCGCCACAGTAGGGCGGGCGACCAGTGCACCACCGGATCGGAGCTGTTGGCCAGCACGGTCGCGCCCGCGCGGTGCACGCCGCCCGCGGGCGGACCGGCCCAGAGCGCGGCGCAGGTGCGGCGGTCCTGCTCGGCGTCGTCGGCGAAGATCGCGCTGCCGCCGAGCGCGCCGAGGCTCTGGCCGTAGACGAACAGCCGGGGCGGCTCGGCCATGGCGCTCAGGCGTTGCTCCACGGCGTCGAAGAGGGCGCGGGCGGCCCGCACCGCGTCGGCGCGGCCGAAGACGAATGTCACCCAGCTCGGCGCGTAGGAGTACTGGAGACCGACCACCGCCACGTCACCGCCGAAGCGTTCGGCGAATCCGGTCACCGCGTTGGCGTCGATCCAGCCGGACCCAGTCGGCAAGGCGACCACGATATTCGACCGGTACAGCCCGCCCGAGCGCTCCAACTCCCGGATGGCCAGTGCCACACGGGAATCGAGATCCGGCGCGGAATCCACGCCGACGTACACCCGCACCGGTCCCTCCGGCGTTCCGCTGACGAACTTGCGCCCCTGAGCTCCCAGCGAAGGCCAGCTGACCGCCGACCCGGCGCTGCCCGATCTGGTGTGCGAAACGGGTTGCGTCAGAGCGGGATCCATTGCGACGTTGGCCGCCGCGTACACCTGCTGCCGCCATCCCACCACCGCGGGCGTCAGCACGAGGTAGCCCACCGCCGCAGTGACCACTCCCAGCACGAGTCCGCGGAGCAGGCCGAGTGTGCGCAGCGCCCAGCCGAGCGCCTTGGTGATCCCGACGACGACGCCGGTGAGCAGCGCGGTGGCCAGCGCGCAGTGCAGCCAATAGCCGGGGTCGATCGGCGGGGTACCCATGGCGGCACGCAGATCGTTCTGCCAGTGCCCGGCGCGCCAAGCGGTGATAGCCACAGCCAAGCCGACCACTCCCAGCAGCGGCAGGCGGTAGCGAGCGAAGCGTCGGTCGACGTCGAAGTCCCAGCGGCCGAGCGAGAATCGCAGCGCGCCGGCGAACCCGAGCGCACCGCAGATCAGCAGGGCGGTGAGCACGGCTTGCGCACCGGGCGTACGGGGCAGCAGACCCGGCGCGAGCGAGAGAAGTGTTCCCGCACCGACTGCCAGTGTCGTCCCGATGCGCGGCGCGGCGATGGCTGCCCGGCTCCGGCGCTTCGGGAGCGGTGTCGTGGGGACGGGGCGAGGGCTTTCGGAGAGTCGCTGCGTCGTCGTGGTCATGCCGAAACTCCCGCGGTGACAGCGTTGTGCCGGATGGGCGCCGAACTGGCCAGCGTCGTCAGATCGCGACTCGAAGTGCTTGGCGTGCAAGCGTTTCGGGTCGCCGATGCGTTTGCGATGCCGCTGGAGATGGACCCGGCACCCGCGGACCGATCGCCGGACGCGCGACGAAGCGCACCGAGGACGAGCGCGAGCAGCGTGCCGAGTCCGAGCGCGCCGAGTCCGGCGAGACCGACCAGCCAGCCACTCCATCCGGACGCCGTGACGCCCGCGCCGAGCATCGTCTCGACGACCGGAGCGCCGTAGTGCTGGCGGCGTGAGTTCAAATCGACCACGGTGTCGGCGATATCGGCCATCGTGTAGCACCTGGCACGGCCCCACGACTCGGTGCGCGCGTCGCACGCTTCCCGCATCCGGCGGTCCAGGGCCGCGTCCACGGCCTGGCGCGCCCACGGGCCGAGCGGTTCGCCGCGCCGATCCGCATAGCGCAGCAGGTCGTAGCCGAGATCGTGGGCCTTGCAGGCGGTCTCGAATTCGGCGGGCAGCGGGACGGGGGAGGAGCAGTCGCCGCCGGGGTTGGTCAGCAGGCCGTGCACCGGGACCGGTCGATAACCGAGCACGGTGATGAAATCGTCGGGAATGGTTGCGGCAGAGGCGGTCTCATGTGCGGTCAACACGGCGACCGCGGTGGCGGCCGCGACGTTCTCGACGACGGGCGGCGCGACGGTGGCCGCCTGTGCGGCGGGGGCCATGGCGACGGTGGCCGACATCGTGGTCAGCGCCGCGGCCGTCAGCGCCGCGACCCGGCGCAACCCCAGGGGTGCGGTCGGGTGGCGGTCGGTGGCGGCGATGGTCTCGGTCCTCATGGGCCTCGACGCTAAGAACGGCACACGCCCACCGGCCTCCCGCCGAGGTGGGGTTTGCGCCGCCGTGCTGCCGGGGGATCGGCCGGGTCGGCTCACCCCGGGGTACGGGGTGGAAATTCACCCGTGGGTATGAGGCACGGGCCGGGCCGGGGTTCCTAGGGTCGTAGCTATGAAGGAGAAGACCCGTGACCTGGCGAAGCGGATGGACGCGCGCGGCTGGTTCGACGCGTCCGTCGTGCTCACCGCGCTCATCCTCTACTCGGTCGCGTGGCCGACGCTGCACGTGACGCACGCCGTTTCCCCGGGGGCACAGCCGTTCATCGCCGCGTTCGCCGCCTTCCCGATCCTGCTCGTGCGGGTCAACCCGGCGCTGGGCTGGGCCATCTCCGCGGGCTCGGCGCTGCTCATCGCGCTGGCCATCCCGCACCAGCCGAACAACGATCTGCCGTTCCAGGTAGTGCAGGTGATCGCGCTGATCGCGCTGCTGTTCGCGGTCGGCTTGCGCGCACCCGTGCAGACCGTGGCCATCGCGTGGGGCGCGACCTCGCTGCTGTTCGGCACAACCATGCCCGGTGAGGGCGAGGCGTTCGCCAACGCGGCATGGGGCTGGCCCATCGCGCTGGCGGCGGTGGTGCTGTTCGCCCTGCTGGTCCGGTGGCTGGTGCTCTCGCGCCGGGAACTGGTGCGCCAAGAGGAGGAGAACGAGCTCGAACGGGCCCGTCGCGCCATTCTCGAGGAGAAGGCGCGTATCGCCCGCGACCTGCACGACGTCGTGGCCCACCACATGTCCCTGGTCGTGGTGCAGGCGCAGACCGCGCCCTACCGCGTCGAGGGCGTGACACCGGCCGCCCGCGCCGAGTTCGAATCGATCGGCGCCACCGCTCGCGAGGCGCTCAACGAGATCCGCGGCATGCTCGGCGTCCTGCGCAGCGACGGTCAGTTGCCCGAACACGCACCCCAGCCGAAGGCCGAGGACGTGCTCACGCTGTTCGACGGCGCCCGGCGGGCGGGCGTCCCGATCGACTGGACCATCGAGGGCGACCTGCGCTCGGTCCCCGAGACCACCGGGCTCGCGCTGTACCGGATCGCGCAGGAGTCGCTGTCGAACGCGTCACGGCACGCGCCCGGTGCGCCGGTGCGGGTGGCGATCGTCTGCGGATTGGAGTTGCACCTGCGGGTGGTCAACGGGCCGGGCGCCGCGCCCGCGCGGCCGGTCGGCAACGGCGGGCACGGCATCGCGGGGATGCGGGCCAGGGCGTTGGCCGCGGGCGGCGAGGTGACGGCCGGTCCCAGCGACGACGGCGGGTTCGAGGTGCAGGCCCGGCTCCCGTTGGGAGCGGTACTCGCGACGCCCGCCGCGGTGCCGGTCGCGACGCCGACGGTGCAGTAGGCGTATCTCCGCCTTCGCTCCGGCCATGCGCGCGGCGTACCTCCGCGATCGGACGGCCGCGGGCGTGGCAATTAGGGTGGGCGCGTGGCAATAACGGTTTTGATCGCCGACGACCAGGCGATGGTGCGCCAGGGGTTCGGCGCGCTGCTCGCCGCCCAACCGGACATCAGCGTCGTCGGCGACGCCCCCGACGGCAAGGTCGCGGTGGCCGAGGCCAAGCGGCTGCGCCCGGACGTCGTGCTGATGGACGTGCGCATGCCCGAGATGAACGGCTTGGACGCGGCGCGCGCGATCCTCGCGGCGGGCTTCGACCCGCCCGTGCGGGTGCTGATGCTGACCACCTTCGACATCGACGACTACGTGTACGAGGCGCTCAGCCTCGGCGCCAGCGGATTCCTGCTCAAGGACGCGCCCGCCGAGGAGTTGGTGCGCGCGGTGCGGGTGGTCGCCGAGGGGCAGGCACTGCTCGCGCCGACCGTCACCCGCAGGCTCATCGCGGATGTCACCAGCCGCCGAGCCGCCGCGCGGGTGAAACCCGCACCGCAGCTGGCCGCCCTCACCCCGCGGGAGCGGGAGGTGCTGGAGTTGATCGCGAAGGGCATGTCCAACACCGAGATCGCCGAGGCGCTGTTCGTGGCCGAGCAGACCGTGAAAACCCATGTCTCCAAGGTCTTCTCGAAGCTGAACCTGCGCGACCGCGCGCAGGCCGTCGTGCTCGCCTACGAATCCGGGCTGGTCACGCCCGGCTGATCAGGCCGGGCACTTGCCGCCGCGCAGCTCGTCGACATGGCGGCCGAGCAGCGCGGCCAAGCTGTCCAGCAGCGCGGTCGCGTCCGCGAAAGTTCCCGAATCCGCCTGTGCCGCAAGGGCGACCGCGACCAAACCGGAGCGGGACGGCAGCAGACCGAATTGGCGCGCCGTGTAGACGCCGGTCTCGTCGTCCGGGCCCCAGCCGCCCTTGAACTCGGCGCCCTCCAGTATTCCGAGACCCCAACCCTGGTCGGGGGTGATCTCGCCCATCAGCCGGGTCACCGTCTCGGTCTGCGGCAGGCACGGCAGACGCGAGGCGAAGCGGACCTGATCGGTCAGCGTCCACTCGGTCGCGCCGAACGCCTCGTAGTCCAGCCGGGTGCGCGGGCCCGCCACACCGGTGACCGCGTCGCCCGCCTCGTCGAGCACTTGCTGCACGGCCTGCGCCGCCTCCAGCCCGTCGCCCAGCGAATTCCACAGCGCGCCCGCCGCGGCGTTGTCGGAGACCGTGATGGCAGCTTCCGCGTCGTGTATGGCGCCCTCCGGGTCGTGGCGCAGCGCGGCGATGGCCAGCGGAACCTTGATGGTGGACCACGCGATGCCGGTGGTCCAGTCCCCGAAGACGGTGATTCGGCGGCCGCCGACCGGCATGATCGCCAGTCCGACCTGTCCGTGCAGGCCGGGCTGCAACTGGGTGAAATCGGCCGCGAGCGAATCCGGCAGGCTCACCGTGCGCCCCGCCTTCCAGGTACCCACCGTCTGCGCTGACACTGTCGCCGCGGCGGGTTTCTCCACCCGCTCGGGCATCAGGCCGCACGAGACCATGGCCAGCATCGTCGCCGCGACGGTCCCGCGCAGCACCGGACGACACGCGGAAGCGATTCGAGCCGACTTCACCACCGTCAACCTCCCCACCGCCCCGCGCATGCCGCGCGACCCTCGGCGGTGCCATCTACCCGTCCAACCCGTCCGGGTGATTCACCGGCCGAGAACCCACCACCGTGCTCGCTCGTGGGAAGTGACGCGATGATGATGTGCTGTACCTAGTTTTGCCGATGACGGCGCAGAATTCGAAACCGCGTGGATCTCGGGGGTCCGTCCGGGTTCCATTACGCTGGCTGTCCTGGACCGGAAGGGGGTCGCCTTGCTCACTAGCGGTGAGGTGTTCGCGGGGTTCACCGTGGAACGGCTGCTCGGGCAGGGCGGTATGGGCTCGGTCTACCTGGCCCGGCATCCCCGGCTGTCCCGGCTCACCGCGCTCAAGCTGCTGAACCGCGATCTGTTCCTGGACAACGAGGTGCGGGCCCGCTTCGAGCGCGAGGCCGACCTGGCCGCGCAGCTGGATCACCCGAGCATCGTGGCGGTCTACGATCGCGGCTCCGAGGACGGTCAGCTGTGGATCTCCATGCAGTACGTCGACGGCGTCGACGCGGCGGCGGTGAACCCGATGACGCTGCCGCCGGAGCGGGCCGTGCAGATCATCGAAGGCGTCGCGGACGCACTGGATTACGCGCACGGCATGGGAGTGCTGCACCGGGATGTCAAGCCCGCCAACATCATGCTCGCCAGGTCCAGCGGCGGACAGGGCGAGCGGGTCTTCCTGGCCGACTTCGGCATCGCTCGCCTGCGCGAGGACTCCACCCACCTGACCCAGACCGGCATGTTCACCGCCACACTGGCCTACGCCTCGCCGGAACAGATGACCGGCGCGCCGCTGGGCAACCGTTCCGACCAGTACTCGCTGGCCTGCGCGCTGTACTGGCTGCTCGCCGGGGTCGGGCCGTTCGACTCCGCCAACCCTGCCGACATCATCCACGGCCACCTCCAGATGCCGCTGCCCTCGGTCCGCCTGCGCCGACCGACCCTGAACCCCGCGCTGGACGCGGTGCTCGCCGCGGGCATGGCGAAACGCCCGGAACACCGCTACCGCTCCTGTACCGAGTTCGCCGACGCTGCCCGCAAGGCGCTGACCGCGGTGGGCCCGCCGCCGCTCCCCGTCCTCCCGCCGCCCACCTACGCGCCCCAGCCGTACCCCGCACCACCCGGCTACCCGCAGCCCAGGCCGCCCGCGCCGATGCGGCCGATGCCGCCGCAACCCATTCCGCCGCAACCGGTTCCGAGGCAAGCCCCACCGCGGCCCGCATCTCCGCCTTCGCCGCAGCCCCCTCCGCCACCGATGCCGCACCCCGTGCTCCCGGCTGCCGCGCCACCGCCTCAGGTGGTACCAGCGCCGCCGAATGCGCCGCAGGGCGTAGCCCCGCCCGGGGCGGTTCCGGTGCCGCAGCCAGCAGCCCCGACTGCCGCGCCCCCGCCCCAAGCGGTTCCGGCGCCATCGAATGTGCCGCCGTCGGCAGCCCCGCCCGCCGAGCTACCACCCCAAGCTGTCCCGGTGCCGCCGCCGGGCATGTCTCCACCCGGCGGTCCTCAGCCGATGCCGCATCCGCCGGGGGTGCATCCCGCGCCGAGCGCACCGGTCTCTTCGCAACCCGCGCCGACACCGCTGTCGCCGAACGCGTCTCCGCCGTCTTCGATCCAGCCCGCTTCCTCTGCGTCGCAACCGGTCGAACCGTCGCTCATGTCCGCACAGCCCTCCTCGGCCGATCCGGCCGGTCAGGTCGAACCGGAAAGTGCGGCGGCAGAGTCTGATTCGACTGCTGGTGCAAGACGCGGCGACGAGTCGCCGTCGGCGAGTGACAGTGGTGCCGCGATGCTCTCGGAAATCGACCGAGACGCGGAGAATGCTGCGACCGAAGACAAAGGAGCGCTGCCGCAACGCGGACAGGAATCTTCGGCTCAGCGCGCTGCACCAGACCAGGATGGTGCGCCTCCAGCTGCGACAGGCCCAACCGGAAACCCGGCACCGGATTCGGAAGACGGCACGGCCGCGGTCGAATCGTCCGCTGCGGCAAGCGCTCAACCCGTCCACGGGGCAGCACCCGCGCCCGGCGGCGGAACACCCGACGGGAATGGCGGCGCGGCGCGAAGACAAGACCCGGTAGCCGCGCAACCACTCGCCGGTCCACCGCCGGGTGCGCCGCCGATGTCGGGGCCGATCAACAGTCCGTCCGGCCCACCTCCCGGATATCCACCGCACGGCCCGAATCCCATTGGACCCCAACCGGTACCCCCGCGCCGCAGTCTCGCCGGACTGTTCGGTGCGCTGGCGCTGGGCTCGGTGGTGGTCGTGGCGCTGGCGGTCGGCCTGGTCGTCGTGCTGGCGTCCCGGTCGGATTCGGGAGGCGACACTGCGGCCGCTCCGGCGACCGCTCTCCCGAAGGCGGCTTCCCCCGCCCCCGCGCCGGATCCGCTGGCGGCGAGCAGGCGGGCGTTCCCGACATTGCTGCCGCAGGAGCCGGGGACCATCGGCGAGGGGTACGAGGACGCGACCTGCTACGCCGAGAAGCGGGGCGACCGTTTGAACATCGACGAGGAAGCGCTCACGTCGAGCCCGTGGATCCTCGCCTGGGAGTGTCGTCGCGACGTCGACAACCCGTTCGGCATGAGCTACACCGTCCTGGAATACCAGTCCGCCGCGGCGGCGCGGTCGGTGGTGGACACGCTGCCCACCAATGCCGCGACACCGGGTCGCAAGTCGGGTGTGCCGTTCACCCGACATCTTTGGATCCGCGCGGATCCGCCGGGCCCGGTGCCGTCGCATTACTACACGGCGAAACTCGTGGTGAGCTTCCCCGGCGAGACCACCCACGCGAACTACCTCGTGTACGCGAGCCACCGCGGCCCCGCCCGCGACGCACAGGCTCCCGTGCCGCCCGCCGAGGACGAGCTCGCGGATTGGTGGACGACCGCGCCGCTGTGAGCCGCTGTCGCGGCCGCTCAGTCGACCGCCAGCGCCTCCACGATCGGCATTCGCGCCGCGCGCAACGCGGGCGGAATCGACCCGAGCAGCGCCAACGCCAGCGCGGCGGTGCCGTAGACCAACAGCATCGGGCTCGGCTCGTAGACGATGTCGATGGTCATGGCGTGACCGATGGCGACGGTGGCCAGATACTGGATCGCCGCGCCGACCACGAGACCTATCGCGGCGCCGACCAATCCGATGCCCGCCGCTTCGGCGAGCACCGACCGCAGCAGGAACTTACGGCTGGTGCCCATGGCGCGCAGCACGCCGAGTTCCCGGCGGCGTTCGAGCACCGAGAGCATCAGGGTGTTCAGCAGCGCGATGGTCGCGACGAGCACCACGATCCACAAGATCGCCCTGCTCATCACCGAGCCCTGCCGCATGCTCGACGAGATCGCGGTGACGGCGTCCTGCCCCGAGCTGACGTGGAACTGCTCCGGCACGGCGGCGCGGATAGCGGCCTGCACCGCGGCCCGGTCCGCGCCTGGCGCGACCTCGACGGACAGGATGGTCTCGCCGGGGCGTTGGTACCACTGCCGCAGGTATTCCAAGTCCATCATCACGATGCCCGAGATCGCCGAGACGTACGGGATGATCTGCAGCACTTCCACCCGGTGCGGACCGGTCGGGGTTTGCAGGGCCAGCTCCGCGCCCGCGCTCACCCCGAGCGATCGGGCCACATCGCGGGAGATCACCACACCCTCGCCGGAGGTCATGCGCGGCAACAGGCTTCGATCGACGGCGTTGGACCGGATATCGCCCAGCGCGGTCGGATACCCCTGCAGCATGACCCGCCCGGTCCCCAGGGTGGCGAAGGCCATCTGCGCCGGGTTGACCTCCTCGACACCGGGGACCTTCGCGACGATGTCCTTCAAATCGTCGGGCAGCAGGGGCCCGGTCGGGAACTGCTCCATCGCCGTGGGACTGACGTAGACGTCGGCCGTGCCGAGGTCTTCGAACGTGGCGGTGGCCGAGTCCACCATGTTCGCGGAGGCGCCGCCCATCGCGACGGTGGCGGACACGCCGATCATCACCGTCATAGCCGTCGCCCACACCCGGCGCGGGGCGCGTTCCAGGGTGGTGGAGCCCAGTGCGCCGGGCGCGCCGAAGCGGCGGGCGATCGATGCCGCGGTGCGCACGATCGGTCCGGTGGCCGCGAAGCAGACGAGCAACGTCGCCGTGAACGACAGCGAGATGGAGGCGAGCGAGAGTCTGCCGAGGTCGGCCTTGGCGACGAGGACGGCGGCCACGGCGAGACCGACGCCGCATACCGCTGCGCCCCAACGCACTACCGGCCGAACGGTGTCGGTCTGCCCGACACCGACCGGGGCAAGCGCCTCGATCGGCTGCACTTTGTAGACCTGCCGCGCGGCGAGCGCCGCGGCGGTGACGCTCGCCAGCACACACGCCGCCACCGCGGCCGGAATGGCGTGGCCCGGCACCATGTACTCGGTGCGCGCCTCGACCGATTGCACCATCGCCGCTGGTAGCCGGTCGATCGCGGTGCGGCCCATGAAGATTCCGAGGATCGCGCCGATCATGCTGCCGAGCAGGCCGAGCAGCGCGGCCTCGGCGAGCAGGTCGCGCACCATCGGGCCGCGTTTGCCGCCGATGGCGCGCAGCAGTGAGAGCGTCGGCCTGCGCTGGGCGACCGCCATGCTCATCGCGTTGTAGATGAGGAACGCCGAGACGATCAGCGCCGCCGCCGAGGACATGAGCGTCGAGTAGCGGACGATCTGGATCGCCCCGCCCGCCTGCGCCGTGCGCAGATCTGGATCGGCGACGACGGCGCGTCCGTCCACCACCGCGGTCAGCGCGGCGCGCAGCTCGCCGATGTCGGCGCCGTCGTCGGCGATGATCTGCACCGAGTCCAGCTTGCCGACGCGGTCGGTCAGAAACTGCGCCAAACCCAGTGGCGCGGCGACGATGTGGCCGCCGTTGAGCTTGTCCGAGGTCTCGGCGTCCAGTACGCCCGCCACGGTGACCGTGCCTATACCGAGCGGGAACTCGTCGCCTTCGGCATAGCCCATCGCGGCGCCGACCAGGACGCCGCGCGGCGTGGTGATCAGCTTGGTCGTGTGCTCGCCCATCGGTCCGGCGAGTTCGCTGTCGAGCGCGGTGATGTTCGCGTCCGCACCGAGCAGCAGCGCGCGATCCTCGCCCGAGCCGAGCTGGGCGCGCAGCATCGGCACCGCCTGGTCGACTCCCGGCGTCGCGGCGATGCGCGGGAGCAGTTGCTGGTCGAAACCCGCGTCGGTGATGCCGGTGATCTCCAGTGCCGCTTTGCCGCCGAGCGCTTTGGTGAGCCGATCCACCGATCCGGTGACCGAACCGGAGATGCTCAGCACCGCGACGAGCAGCGCGGCCGACACCGCCATCACGGTCATGGACATGACCGTCCGGCCACGGTGTGCGAGCAGTTCACCGAAGTTGAACAGCCGCAACCGATCCCATCCGGCCCGGATCATGCGCGCACCGAACCCTCGTCGAGCGCCGCGTCCTCGTCGCGCCCCGCGCCCGCGCGCTCGACCCGGTCGTTGGAGCCGATCTTGCCGTCGCGCAACGTGATCACCCGGTCGCAGTACTCCACCGCGCCCATGTCGTGGGTCACCATCACGACCGAATTGCCGTTGCGCGCGATGTCACCGAGCAGTTCCAGGATCGACGCGCCGGTCTTGGAGTCCAGGTTGCCGGTCGGCTCGTCGGCCAGGATCAGCGGCGGATTCATGATCAACGCCCTGGCCACCGCCACCCGCTGCATCTGGCCGCCGGACAGCTCGGCCGGGCGATGCGCGGCCCGATCGCCGAGTCCCACGCGGTCGAGCAGTTCCAGGGCTTGCGGCTTGGCCTTGCGTAATCCCGTTCCGTCCAGCAACTTCGGGATCGCGACGTTCTCCCATGCGGTCAGCGTGGGCAGCAGGTTGAAGAACTGGAAGATGAAACCGACTCGGTGGCGGCGGAATTCGGACTGCTGCTCCTCCTTCAGCGCGCCGATCTCCTCGCCCTGGAAGCGGATCGACCCCGCGTCCGGACTGTCCAGCGCGCCGAGCAGATGCAGCAGCGTGCTCTTGCCGGAGCCGGACGGACCGATGATGGACGTGAATTCGCCCCCCTCGATGCGCAAACTGACGCCGTCCAGCGCGCGGACGGTCTGCTCGCCGACCCGGTACTGCTTGACGATGTCCGACAGTTCCAGCATTGCCGGGTCCGACATAGTGCTTCCCCCAATCGCTTTCGTTTCTCAGGTGCTATCGCGCCAGTGCTTCGACGGCCAGGTGGCGGCGACGATACTGGCAATCGAGCACCGCGCGCAGCGTTGGCTGCTCCGCGGCGAGCTCGAGATAGGCCTCGACGGCGGATTGCCCCTGCGTCAGGGCCTGCTCCATTTTGACGTCCAAGTGCAATCGCCACCGGTAATTCAGCGCGAGCAGCACCCCCTCCGGGCCGCCGAACAGCCGATCCAGCCCCGGTATCCCCGAGAACAGGTCGGGACTTTCCGGATCGACCGCGGCGCGGGCGAGCACGGTGTGCACGATTTCGGTCCGAGCGTGTTGTTCTTCCCAGGACATGACATCGGCCTTTCGTGAAGCGTCCGCCGCACCGCCGGTCGGGCCGCGCGACGAGATTGCAGCCAACGCTACGGCTGGGACGTCCGGGTGTCGTCGTGCCGAGGACGCGAATCGATCTCCTACCGTGGTAGGAGGCGCCGACCGTTCCCGGCACGATGCGTCGGCGCACGTCGGCCGACTAGCCTGACAAGATGGATGTGACGCAGGCCATCCCTCCGCCCGCGGGCGCCGAACAGGCGGTTCCGTTCCGGGAGCGCGGGCGGGTGCGAGATCGGCTCGCCGAGTTCGCGCGCGATCCGATCGGCACCTTCCGGCGAAGTCTGACGGAGTTGCCGTTCGACTATCCGCCGAAGGTGATCGTCATCGCCGACATCGCGACCTTCGTGATCGGCGTCGCCGCCACCGTGCAGCGGCACGCCTATTTCCCGACCGCGGTGCCGCTGCTCGCCATGCTGTTGCTGTTCATCTCGGTTCCGGCGTTCTGCCTGTTCGGCGTGGTGCCGAATCCGGGCACTCTCGGACTGTGTGGGATGGGGGCGGCGGCGCTGTTCCTGGTGCAACCGGTCGCCGCCGATTTCGCGCCGTTCGTCCTGGTCATCGTCGTCGGCGAGGTCGCGGCGCTCGCGTCGGTGCGGGTCGGCGCCGCGGTGGCGGTGGGGGCGGTCGCCGAGCTGGTGGCCTTCGACATAGCGGGCAACGTGATGTGGAGCGCCGACACCGAACGTTTCTCGGGCCTGCCGATGTACGGCATGGGCATCCTGCTCGGCTTCATGTGCGGGCTGATGCTCCAGTACCAACGGCGCTTCCTCTACCGGGAACGGCACTATCAGGACATGCGCGCGGCTCAGGCGGCCGAGGAAGAACGGCGCAGGATCGCCCGCGAAGTGCACGACGTGATCGCGCATTCGCTGAGCATCACGCTGCTGCACCTCACCGCGGCCAGGCACGCGCTGGAGACCGATCGCGACGTGGACGAGGCGGTGGAGGCGCTGGTCGACGCCGAACGCCTCGGCCGCCAGGCGATGGCCGACATCCGGCGCACCGTGGGACTACTCGACAAACGACCCTCCAAGCTGGTTCCGGAACCGAGCGTCGGCGATATCGAGGATTTGGTCGGCGATTTCGTCCGCGCCGGACTCGACGTGCGCTACCGGTGCACCGACGACCTGTCCCCGGTGACGGCGGCGGTAGGTCTCGCGCTCTACCGCATCGGCCAGGAGTCGCTGGCCAACGTCGTCAAGCACGCGCCAGGTGCGACGGCGACCGTCCTGCTCACGGTGGACGACGCCGCGGCGGCGCTGACGGTGGTCAACACGCTGCCCGGCGGCCTGCCCGCGCAGCGCGGCCACGGCATGGGCCTGACCGGCATGTGGCAGCGCGCCGAACTGCTCGGCGGACGGCTGACCGCGGGGCCCGCCGAGGACGGCTGGTCGGTGCGGGCCGAGTTCCCGCTCGTCGCGTCCAAGGCGTGGCTGCACTGTCCGCTGCCCGGTCTGTTCCTCGACGCCGCGAGCGCGGTGCGCGAGGGCGCGACACCGCGCGAGCAGCCGCCCGCCCTCGGCGCTCCGGCGTGGCGCACCATGCGGGAGGGCGCGTGACGGCCGCCGCCCCAGCCGCGGACGCCATCGCCGTCCTCGTCGTCGACGATCAGGAACTGGTGCGCGGCGGCCTGCGCCGGATCCTGCGCCGCCGCGACGGTTTCCTGGTGACCGAATGCGCCGACGGTGACGAGGTGCCCGCCGCGGTGGCCGCCGACAAGCCCGATGTGGTGCTGATGGATCTGCGCATGAAACGCGTCGACGGCATCGACGCCACCCGCCTGCTGCGCGCCACCGACGGCGCGCCGCCGGTGCTGGTGCTCACCACGTTCGACGACGACCAGCTGTTGTCCGGCGCGCTGCGCGCGGGAGCCGCGGGCTTCATCCTCAAGGATTCGCCCGCCGAGGATCTGATTCGCGCGGTCCGGATGGTGGCCGCGGGCGGAGCGTGGCTGGACCCTTCGGTGACCGGCCGGGTGCTCTCGGCCTATCGAACCGTCCGTCCGGTATCCGCTCGCGGCGACAGCAGACTAGCGGATTTGACCGCGCGCGAGTACGAAGTTCTCGAATTGATCGGCCGCGGGCGCGCGAACGCGGAAATCGCCAGGCAGCTGGGCATCTCGGAAGTCACCGTGAAAAGCCATGTCGGACACATATTCGGCAAGTTGGACCTGCGAGATCGAGCCGCCGCGATCGTCTTTGCGTTTGACCACGGGGTGGTCTCACCCGGAGAATCCACTCTTTGACGGGCAACCCGGAGCAGTGGGTCGCCGCCCGGGATGTGGAGGTTGCACGGGGTGGACGGACCTGGATGGCGGGTCGGCAGTCGGTTCGGGCCGTACGAGTTGCGCTCGCTGCTGGGCAAGGGGGGAATGGGCGAGGTCTACGAGGCCTATGACACGGTGAAGGACCGGGTCGTCGCGGTCAAACTGCTGTCCGAGGAACTCGCCAAAGACCCGGTGTACCAGGTGCGTTTCCGCCGGGAATCGCAGGCCGCCGCCCGGCTCGCCGAGCCGCACGTCATCCCGATCCACGACTGGGGCGTGATCGACGGCGTCCTGTTCATCGACATGCGGCTGGTCAACGGGGTCGACCTGCGCACCATTCTGCGCGGGCAGGGGCCGATGAGCCCGGAACGCGCCGTTTTCCTCATCGAGCAGATCGCCGCCGCGTTGGACGCCGCGCACGCCGACGGCCTGGTGCACCGCGACGTCAAGCCCGCCAACATCCTGGTCACCGACGCCGATTTCGCCTACCTCGTCGATTTCGGCATCGCCCACACCGAGGGCGACTCGGCCGTGACCCAGGTGGGCATGGCGGTCGGCTCCTACATCTACATGGCGCCGGAGCGTTTCGACGTCGGCCCGGTGACCGGCCGCGCCGACATCTACTCGCTGGCCTGTGTGCTGCACGAATGCCTCACCGGGGCAACACCCTTCCCGGCGGCGAGCATGAGTGTGCTGATCAAGTCCCATCTTTCCGATCCGCCGCCGCGTCCGAGCGCCGAGCGTCCCGGTATCGCGCCCGCCCTCGACGACGTCATCGCGCGCGGCATGGCGAAGGACCCCGCCGACCGTTTCGCGACCGCCGCCGAGCTGGCCCGCGCGGCCCGCGCCGTGGTGGGCTCGGCGTCGCCCGCGGCGACCGCCCCCACATTCGTCGTGCGCGCACCCGATCCCGCGAGGTTCGGACAGTCGGATCCGACCGTGCGCGGAGCGGTTCCGCCGGAATCCACCGGGGAGCTGTCGGTTCCAGCGGTCATCCACCCCACGGCGCCGACAGAGATCCGTCCGGCCGACTTCCAGTTCACCCCGCTCCCGCCGCAGCAGCCGCAGGCGCCGCCCGCGACCGGACCGCTGCCGCAGGTGCGCCCGTTTCCCGACGCGCATCTCTACCCGGAATCCCAGCGGTACGCCGAACCGCAGTACGGCGCGAGCCAGTACGCCGAAACCCAGTTCAACCAGCCGCAATACGCGGAGCAGCAGGCTCCGGCGCCGCAGTACACCGCGCCGGAGACCCAGCGCTACCCGGCGCCGGAGGAGCGGCAATCCGCGCCGGAGACCCAGCACTATCCGGTGCCGGAGCAATCCGCACCCGAAACCCGGCGATACCCCTTCCCGCCGACGCCCGAAGCGCAGCAATCCGCGCCGGAAACCCAGCGCTACCCCGAATCGCCGTTCGCCCCGCCGCCCCAGCCGCGGCACGGTGCGCAACCGCTCCCGCAGCCGACCTACGCCGACCACGTCGCGCAGGGCGAACCGTATCCGCCGCACGGGTACGGCGCCGACGCCTATGACGGGCGCTACGGCGGGGCCGATCCCTACGCGCCGCGAGAGCCGCGCCGGTCGGTCGTGCTGCCTTTGCTGTTCGCTGTGCTGGTGATCGTGGTGGTGACGGTCTCGGGCGCGGTCGCCTGGCAGGCGATCGGCTCGCGCGATTCCGGCATCGACAACGCCGCCGAAGGCAGGACCGGCGTGTCCTTGACCTCGGCGCGCGCGCCCAGCGCGGCCGCGACCCCCGCCGCCCCCAAGACCGCCCCGACCTCGACGTCCGCGACCCCGGTCCGGCTACCCGACGGTGCGACGCCCTGCGGCGCCGCGCAACCGTCCGGAGCCTTCGCCAGGGCCGCGATCGGCAACGCGGTCACCAGTTGCCCGTTCGCCGAGGAAGTGCGGAGGGCCTACTCCGCGGCGGGAAGCGCGGGCGGATCCCGGTCGGTGGTGGCCACGAGCCCGGTCACCGGCCGGACCTACACGATGAATTGCGCAGCCGAAGGCCAGCTCGTGGTCTGTACCGGCGGTGAGAACGCGGTGGTTTATGTTTACTGATCGAATCGGGCGCCTCGGTAAGGCGCTGGGTGCCTGCACGCTCGCTCTGGCGTTGCTGACTTCGTGCGGCGCCGATCCCAGTGGCGACGCCGCCGAGGCGACGACCATCACCGAGGCGGCATCGCGCAGCGATCAGATGAATCTGGAATTCACGCTGCCCGGCACGCTGGCGGCCGGCTTCCAGGAGTTGCGCGCCGGTGTGCGCGGCAGTTTCGGCATGGCGATCATGCCGGTGGGCGGCAGCGACCGAATGCTGACCTTCGGCGATTGGACCACCGGGCCCGCCTGGTCGACCATGAAGGTGCCGCTGGTCATCGCCGCGCAGCGCCGCAATCCGTCCGTCTCGACCTACTCGATGACGGCCGCGATCACCTCCTCCGACAACGCCGCCGCCGATACGCTCTGGCAGGGGCTCGGCAGCCCGCAGGAGGCGGCCAAGGCCATCGAGGCGGTGCTGCGCGAGGGCGGCGACAGCAAGACCGCGGTGCCCGCGACGCGCAGCCGCGCCGAGCACTCGGCGTTCGGCCAGGCGGAATGGTCGCTGGCCGAGCAGGCGCGGTTCGCCTCGCGGCTGCCGTGCCTGCCGGAATCGGAGACGGTGCTGGAACTGATGGCCGAGATCGTCCCGAACCACCGCTGGGGCCTCGGCGCCTTCCGCAGCGCGGAGTTCAAGGGCGGCTGGGGACCGGACGCCTCCGGCGACTACCTGGTACGTCAGTTCGGCATCATCGACGTCCCGACCGGAAAAGTAGCGATCGCCTTTGCCGCCCAGCCCGATTCGGGCGCGTTCTCGGACGGCATGAGTGTGCTCGACAAGATGGCCACGCTCGTCTCCGAACACCTCGACGAACTGACCGGGGGCAAGTGCCGGTCGTGACCCGAGCGGCGAATGCGGCGCTGAGCGGGACGTAACCCAGGGTTCACGGGGGCGGGGCTGCCAGGCCTCGCCGAGCGGGGCAAGATAGCGGCCATGCGCATCGGAGTCTTGACCGGAGGCGGGGACTGTCCAGGACTGAACGCGGTCATCCGCGCCGTCGTTCGCACCGCGAACGGACGGTACGGGGACGCGATCGTGGGCTTCCAGGACGGCTGGCGCGGCCTATTGGAAGACCGCAAGATCAACATCCTCAACGACGACCGCACCGACCGGCTGCTCACCAAGGGCGGCACCATGCTCGGCACCGCACGCACCAATCCCGACACGCTGCGCGCCGGGCTCGGCCAGATCAAACAGACGCTCGACGACAACGGCATCGAAGCACTCATCCCCATCGGCGGCGAGGGCACCCTCACCGCCGCCAGCTGGCTGGCCGACGAGGGCGTCCCCGTGGTCGGCGTGCCCAAGACCATCGACAACGACATCGACTGCACCGACGTCACGTTCGGCCACGACACCGCGCTGAGCATCGCCACCGAGGCGATCGACCGCCTGCACACCACCGCCGAATCGCACCAGCGCGTGATGCTGGTCGAGGTGATGGGCAGGCACGCGGGCTGGATCGCGATCAACTCCGGCATGGCCGCGGGCGCGCACCTGACCTTGGTGCCCGAGGTCCCGTTCGACGTGGACGAGGTCTGCGCCATGATCAAGCGCCGTTTCCAGCGCGGGGACAAGCACTTCATCTGCGTGGTGGCCGAGGGATCGCATCCGGCGCCGGACTCCGGTTTCGCGTTGCGCGAGGGCGGTATCGACGAATTCGGGCACGAGCGGTTCACCGGCGTCGCCCAGCAGCTCGGCGCCGAGATCGAACGTCGCATCGGCAAGGAGGTGCGCACCACCGTGCTCGGCCACGTCCAGCGCGGCGGCAGCCCGACCCCCTACGACCGTGTGCTTGCCACCCGATTCGGTCTGCACGCCGCCGAAGCGGTGCACGCTGGTCAGTTCGGTCAAATGGTCGCCCTGCACGGCACCACGATCGGCCTCGTTCCGCTCGCTGAGGCGACCAAACAGCTCAAGCGGGTGCCTGCCGACCGCTACCGGGAAGCCGAGGCGTTCTTCGGCTGACACCCGTCCGCGCGGTAATTACCCTGGCCGCCATGGGACTTGCCATCGACGATCTACCCGCCGACACCGCCGCCGTGCTGCGCCGCCGGGCCCGCGCCGCCGAACTTCCCGTCGCCGACTACCTGCGCGCGGAGCTCGTCGCGCGGGCCGGGGCGCGCGTGCCGGAGGATGCCGTCGTCGAGTTCCTCGAAGCGGAAGGGCGTGACACCGCGCCCGAGATCGACGCGGACGCTTCGGCGCTCGTCACGCTCTACGACCTGCCCGCCGAGACGCTGACCGTGCTCGGCAAACGGGCCCGCGCCGCCGGATACCCGCTCGGCGACTACGCGCGGCGAGAGCTGATCGCCTCGGCGCGGCGTAGCACGGTCGAGGACGCGATGCTCGAGTTCGGCGAGGTCGCGGACCCTGGGCTGGACATGGCGGCGGTCGCGGCATCGGTGCAGTACGCGCGCGGGGAGTGATCGCCTTCTGGGATTTCCTGGAGCCCAGATCATTCCCGCGGCGTACGGTGCGTGCGACTCGCGGTTGATCCCTATTCGGCGGTGTCGTGGGTACTGTCGCTGCATGCGTACCGGTCGAGTGCTCGCCGTGGTCCTGTTCGTGGTCGCCGCGCTGGTGGCGAGCTGTACGGAGGAATCCAACCCGCCGGAACCCACCACCGGTGACTGGCACGGCGCGATCCAGATCCCCGACCAGCCGCTGGAGATCGGGGTGACTTTCGCGGGCGACGGCACCGCGACCATCGACATCCCGCTGCAAGGCGTGCGGGACGAACCGCTGAAGGACGTGAAGTCCGATCGGAGCGGCGTCGCCTTCGCCATTCCGGACGTCCCTGGCGACCCGGTGTTCAAGGGCAGCTATGACGCGGGCCCCGACCGGATCACCGGGGATTTCATCCAGTTCGGTCAGTCGTACCCGTTGACGCTCGAACGCGGCGCCGTCGCCCAGCTCGACCGGCCGCAGGAACCGAAACCGCCGTTCCCCTACAGCTCCGAGGACGTGAGTTACGCCAGCGGCGACATCACCGTCGCGGGCACTCTCACGAAACCCGAAGGCGCCGGACCGTTTCCGGCGGTGCTGCTGGTCACCGGCAGCGGACCGCAGGACCGGAACGAAGAACTGATGGGCCACAAGCCCTTCCTGCTGCTCGCCGACACCCTCACCCGCGCGGGCTACGCGGTGCTGCGCACCGACGACCGCGGCGTCGGCGGCACCGGCGGCAATCTGGCGGAGTCGAACTACACCGACCTGGCCAACGACGTCGCCGCGGGCGTGAACTACCTGCGTGGCCGCCCCGACATCGACCCGGCGCGCGTCGGCCTGCTCGGCCACAGCGAGGGCGGCTACCTGGCGCCGATGGTCGCCGCACGGCCCGACAGCGGCGTCGCCTTCGCGATCCTGATGGCGGGGCCGACGGTGCCCGGCGGCGATGTGCTCATCGAACAGACCAGGGCGATCCTGGCCGCCAACGGCGTGCCGCCCGAGCAGATCGACAAGCAGGTGCGCGACACCACCGAGATGGTGGCGCTGCTGAAGGCCGGTGATCTGGCCGGGGCCAAGGACTTGGCCAAGCGCAACAACGCCGCACTGCCCGAGGGCGAGCGGGTGCCGGACGACCAGGTCGGCGCCGACATCACCCCGTACTTCGCCGCGCTGATCGCCCACGATCCCGCGCCCTCGCTCTCCGCGCTGCGGATTCCGGTGCTCGCCTTCTTCGGCGAGAAGGATCTTCAGGTCCTCGTCGCCCAGAACGAGCCGCCCGCGCGCACCTTGCTGGCCGCCGACCCGGACGCCACCGTGCACGTCTTCCCGGGGCTCAACCACCTGATGCAGCCCACCCAGACCGGCCTGCCCAGCGAGTACACCGCCATCGAGACGACCATCGATCCGCAGGTCCTCACCTACGTGACGAACTGGCTGACCCAGCGGTTCCCGCCGAAGTAATTCGCCGGAACCGAACCGCGGAGGTCGGCGCGGTGTCCACCGACCTCTTCCCTAAACTGATCGGCATGAGCACAACCACCGTCGAGCTGATGGACTACAGCGACGTCATCGCCCGGTACGAGCCGGTGCTCGGCATGGAGGTCCACGTCGAGCTGTCCACGGCGACAAAGATGTTCTGCGGCTGCGCCACCGAATTCGGCGCGCAGCCCAACACCCAGGTGTGCCCGGTGTGCCTCGGGCTGCCCGGATCGCTGCCGGTGGTGAACCAGCAGGCGGTGGAGTCGGCGATCCGCATCGGCCTGGCGCTGAACTGCTCGATCACCCCGTGGGGCCGGTTCGCGCGGAAGAACTACTTCTACCCCGACCAGCCGAAGAACTACCAGATCAGCCAATACGACGAGCCGATCGCCACCGACGGCCACCTCGATGTGGTGCTCGACGACGGCAGCACCTTCCGGGTGGACATCGAGCGCGCCCACATGGAAGAGGACACGGGCAAGTCGGTGCACGTCGGCGGCGCCACCGGCCGTATCCACGGCGCTAGCCACTCGCTGCTCGACTACAACCGCGCGGGCGTGCCGCTCATCGAGATCGTCACCAAGCCGATCACCGGCGCGGGGGAGCGCGCGCCCGAGGTGGCCCGCGCGTACGTGACCGCGCTGCGTGATCTGCTCAAGTCCCTCGACGTTTCGGACGTCAAGATGGAGCAGGGCTCGCTGCGCTGCGACGCCAACGTCTCGCTGATGCCCATCGGCGCCACCGAATTCGGCACCCGCACCGAGACCAAGAACGTCAACTCGCTCAAGAGCGTCGAGGTCGCGGTGCGCTTCGAGATGCGCCGCCAGGCCGCCGTGCTCGCCGACGGCGGCAGCATCGTGCAGGAGACCAGGCACTTCCACGAGGCCGACGGCACCACCTCGCCGGGCCGCCGCAAGGAGACCGCCGAGGACTACCGCTACTTCCCGGAGCCGGACCTCGAGCCCATCGCGCCGGACGCGGAGTGGGTCGAGAGCCTTCGTGCCACCATCCCCGAGTACCCGTGGCTGCGCCGGGCGCGGATCCAGGCCGACTGGGGCTGGTCGGACGAGGTCATGCGCGACGTGGTGAACGCGGGCGCGCTGGACGCCATCATCGCCACGGTCGAGGCGGGCGCGCCGCCGAACGAGGCGCGCTCGTGGTGGGTCAACTACCTCACCGAGAAGGCCAAGGAGCGCGAGGTCGGCCTCGAAGACCTGCCGATCACCCCCGCGCAGGTGGCCGAGGTGACCAAGCTGGTCGAGGCCAAGACCGTCAACAGCAAGGTCGCCAAGCAGGTCGTCGACTTCGTCCTCGCGGGCGAAGGCGAGCCCGCCGCCATCGTCGAGGCCAAGGGGCTCGGCATGGTCAGCGACGACAGCGCCCTGCAGACCGAGGTCGAGAAGGCGCTCGCCGCCAACCCCGACATCGCCGAGAAGATTCGCTCCGGCAAGGTGCAGGCCGCGGGCAAGATCGTCGGCGATGTCATGAAGGCGACCCGGGGCCAGGCCGACGCCGCGCGCGTCCGCGAGCTCGTTCTCGCCGCCTGCTCCTGATCGAACACAGCGCGCCGCCCGCCACCATCGGTAGCGGGCGGCGCGGTCGTTTGCGGGGGCCGTTTCGAGCACCGTGGCGTGGTCGGGCCACGTTCGTGCTCACGGGCAGGTGGTGGGGCGAGCCGTTTCGAGCACCGCGGCGCGGCCGGCCCGCGTTCGTGCTCGCGGCCGCGCCGTATGCCGGTTAGTCCGGTCCGGTGCCGCTGGCGCTCTGCGGCGGGATGCGGACGACGCGGTCGTCGTTGGGGCCGGGCTGGCCGTCGGTCTTGTTGACGGTGCCGACCCAGATGTTGCCGTCGGGTCCCACCGTCGCGCCGCCGAGCTGGCCGTAGCGGTCCTGGGCGAGCAGGCTGGGGGCCGTGGTCACGGCGTGGGTGTTCTCGTCGGCGGCGGCGATGGCGAGCGCCTTGGCGTAGGTCAGCGAGACCGCCACACCGTCGGCGGCCGCCGCGCAACCCGCGACGCCCGGCCGGTCCGGCCAAGTCCACGCGACGCTGATCGCGCCGTCCGCACCCAGCCGTTGCAGCCGGTCCTCGACGGGGGTGCGGTCGGTGAACCAGACGTTGTCCTTGCCGTCGCGGCACAGATCGCCCGCGACGCCGATGCCCGAGGCCGCGACCTCCGGCGCCGCCGCACCGCCCGGCGCGGGCGAGTTCACTCGCAGCAGTTTCCCGGCCAGCGAGGAGGGGGTCGAGGCCAGGCCGGGGTTGCCCGCGTCGCCGGTCAGCACCAGCAGCTGATCGGGGCTCGCCCATTCGATCGCGCCGTGATTTCCGCTGGCGCCCTTAGGGATTCCGGTGAGGATGTCCTTGGGCGGGCCGCCTTCGGCGACCCGGACGACCCGGTTGTCGCTTGCCGTGGTGATGTACGCGTAGAGCAGGCCGTCCTCGCGGTAGGTGGGGGAGAGCGCGATGTCACTGAGTCCGCCGTCGGCCGAGCCGTCCACGTCCAGGCGCGCGATCTCGATCGGCGGCTGATCCGGATCGACCACCTTCAGGATGCGCCCGGTGCGGCGCTCGGCGACCAGCGCGCCCTCGGCCACGCCGACCATGCCCCCGGTGGTGTCCAGGCAAGTTGCGACCACGGCCGGATCGGGGTCGATGCACGGCCCGCTCGGGCGGGTCGTCGACGGCGGCGCCTGCTTCGGGGACTTGGGATCCGCGGGTTCGAACGTCGGCTCGGGGGTGAACGGGCTCGACGCGGAATCGTCGAACCTGGCGCACCCGGCCAGCAGAGCGGACCCGAGCGCCACACTCATGGCGAGACGTCCCACGACAACCAACCTCATGCCCCAGACGTTACGGAAATACCCTCGCCCGCGCCGCTCCCGGGGGCGTGTTGACACGCCGTCGGGCTTCGACTCCCGTCGTCGCGCGGCGCGACATAGGGTGTAGACCCATGAACGAGCGACGTATCGGCGAGGCGCGACCGTGACCGACAAGCCGAATCAGCTTCCCACCGGCCCGATCACGGGCGAGCAGCTCACCACCGCCCGCCAACCGGTGACCAGCCCGTTCGATTCGCCGACCCAGCAGTTCCCTGTAGTCGACATGTCCAAGCCGCGTCCCGCCGACGTGCCGCGCACCGACGACGAGCTCGGCCTCGATCCCGACGTGCCCAGCGTCGAGCAGACCAAGGCGGGCGAGCCCGCGTACTCCTACGCCAGCATCCCGCCCGCCGCCAACCCGCCGAACGAGCCGAGCAAGGCCGCGCGGCGCCGCACCGCCGAGAATCGGCGCGGCACTCTGTATTTCGGCCTGTTCCTGCTGCGGCTGGTGGTCGGCGGCACCTTCATCTATCACGGCTTGCAGAAGCTCACCGGCTGGTTCCACGGCCCTGGCCTGGACGGCACCCGCGACATGATGGCCGACGGCGGCTGGGACCACCCGAGCATCGCCACCGTCCTCCTCGTCGCGGGCGAGCTCGGCGGCGGCGTCTTGCTGATCCTCGGCCTCGCCACCCCGCTCGCCGCGGGCGCGGTGCTCGCCGTGATCCTCACCGCGTGGGCGTGGAAGCAGGGCATGATCCCCGGCTTCCAGTACAAGGGCTCGGTCCCCTCGGGCGTCGAACTCGAGACCATCCTCGCGGGCACCGCCGCCGCCGTCATCCTCACCGGCCCCGGCCGCTGGTCCCTCGACCGCAACCGCGGCTGGTCCACCCGCCCCGCCTGGGGCTCCTTTGCCGCCCTGCTGGCCGCCATCGCCGCCGCCGCGGGCACCTACTGGTATCTGCACGGCGGCAACCCCTTCACCGGCATCGGCCCCTTCGACTGATCGACCGAGCTCTCAGCCAGGCTGTGCCGATCGGATAATCCGGAAGCTTGCGCCGAAGGGGTCGTCCAGACCGGCGAGATACCCGTACGGGGTGTCATGGGCGGGCCGGACCACTGTTGCGCCTGCCGCAGTGGCGCGCGCGACGGTTGCGTCGACATCCTCGACCTCGAAGTAAGTCAGCCACTCGGACTTGGTGGCCGACGGCTCTCCGTGGATGCCGCCTATCGGCCGGTCATCGGGTCGACGCAGAACCGTGTAGTCGAGGTCGCCGGGCGTGTTCTCCAGGGTGAATTCGAACACCGCGGCGTAGAAGTCGCGGGCCGCGCTCGGCTGGGCGGTGACCAGTTCGGGCCAGGCCAGTGTGCCGGGCTCGTTCACGATCTCCGCACCGATGTGGGCGCGGCCCTGCCACAACCCGAACTGGCCACCCGCGGGATCGATACCGATGGCCATCCTGCCCTGGTCCATCACATCCATCGGCGGCAAGGGGATGTGGCCACCGGCGTCGGTGATCCGCTCGACCGTGCGGTCGCAGTCATCGGTGGCGAAGTACAGATTCCACCAGAACTCCGTCGCGTCGGCATCGGGATTCTTCATCAGAGCCGCCACCGGCTTCCCGCGTACCAGACACATGGTGTAGTTGCCGGTTTCCGGCGGCCCTTCCAGAAACTGCCAGCCGAATACCGCGCCGTAGAACTCCATCGCTCGGTGATGATCAGGAATCCCGAGATCAAGCCAGGTCGGCGTGCCGTTCGGCGGAATTTTCGTCACTTCGGTCATCGGATCTCTCCTCGCCGCTGTTCAGTGGACCGCACAAGCCTCATCGTCGAGCCCAGACGCATTCCAACTCAGCAAATTCGGCTATCCGCGATGTCAGCGTCGCCGTCGACGATCAAGCCCTCATATGGGTGCTGTTTCGAACGCACCGACGAACCATTCGATCATTCCACTGGTCCGCGGCGGCCGTACGCGGGTTCGTCCGTGCTGAAGCAGCGGATCGGATCCCACGGACGGCCAGTCGCCGCAGAGTCGAGCAGACCCGATCGCTGGCGCCACGGCCTCAGCGAGTTCCGAGGGTCAGTCGTGGAAGAGGCCGCGCACGTCGGTGACCACGAGCGCTCGGTCCAGCCAGGTGTGCAGCGTGTCCCGGTCGGTGCAAGCTTGTGGCGGCCGGGCTGTTCCGAGGCGACGAAGGCCCCGGTGGAGAACCGGGGCCTTCGTCGTTCGGGCGATCAGGGGACGCGGCGGACGGCGCCCTTGTCGGCGGAGGTGGCGAGGGCGGCGTAGGCGCGCAGGGCCGTGGTGACCGGGCGCTCGCGGTCGACGGGCTGCCACGGCCGCTCGGAGGCTTCCATCTTGGCGCGGCGCTCGGCGAGCACGGCGTCGTCGACGAGCACCTCGAGCGCGCGGGTGGCGACGTCGATGCGGATCTGGTCGCCGTTCTCGATGAGACCGATCACGCCACCGCTGGCGGCCTCGGGGGAGATGTGGCCGATCGAGAGGCCCGAGGTGCCACCGGAGAAGCGGCCGTCGGTGATCAGCGCGCACTGTTTGCCGAGACCGGCGCCCTTCAGAAACGCGGTGGGGTGCAGCATTTCCTGCATGCCGGGACCGCCCGCGGGGCCCTCGTACCGCACGACGAGCACGTCGCCCGGCTTGATCTGCTTACCGAGGATGACCGACACGGCCTCCTCCTGCGATTCCACGACGACGGCGGGACCCTGGAAGGAGAACAGATCCTCGTCGATGCCCGCGGTCTTGAGGATCGCGCCGTCCGGCGCGATGTTGCCGCGCAGCACGACCAGACCGCCCTCGACGGTGTAGGCGTGCTCCTTGTCGCGGATGCAGCCGCCCGCGGCGTCGGTGTCGAGCGAGGACCACCGGTTGTCCGTGGAGAACGGCTCGGTGGTGCGGACCCCGCCCGGCGCGGCGTGGAACAGCTCGACGGCCTCGTCGGATGCCTTGCCGGAGCGGATGTCCCAGGTGTCGAGCCACTCGTCGAAGCTCGCGGTATGCACCGTGGTCACGTCGGTTTCGAGCAGCCCGGCGCGGCGCAGCTCGCCGAGGATGGCCGGGATGCCGCCCGCCCGGTGCACGTCCTCCATGTGGTAATCCGAGTTCGGCGAGACCTTGGACAGGCAAGGCACTTCGCGGCTGATCTCGTCGATGGTGCTCAGATCGAAATCGATCTCGCCCTCCTGCGCGGCGGCGAGGGTGTGCAGCACCGTGTTGGTGGAACCGCCCATCGCCACGTCGAGCGCCATCGCGTTGCGGAACGCCTTCTGGTTGGCCACGTTTCGCGGCAGCACCGAGGCGTCGTCCTCGCGGTACCAGCGGTTGGCGATGTCGACGATCACCCGGCCCGCCTTCTCGAACAGCGCGCGGCGGGCGGCGTGCGTGGCCAGCGTGGAGCCGTTGCCCGGCAACGCCAGACCCAGCGCCTCGGTGAGGCAGTTCATCGAGTTGGCGGTGAACATGCCGGAACAGGAGCCGCAGGTCGGGCAGGCGCTGCGCTCCACCTCGTCCAGCCCCTCGTCGGTGACATTGCTGTTGGCGCTGGCCGAGATCGCGGTGATCAGGTCCGTCGGAGCCTGGGCGACACCGCCCACCACGACGGCCTTACCGGCCTCCATCGGACCGCCGGAGACGAACACGGCCGGGATGTTCAGCCGCATGGCGGCGTTCAGCATGCCCGGAGTGATCTTGTCGCAGTTGGAGATACACACCAGCGCGTCGGCGGTGTGCGCGTTGGCCATGTATTCGACCGAGTCGGCGATGATCTCGCGGGAGGGCAGCGAGTAGAGCATGCCGCCGTGGCCCATCGCGATGCCGTCGTCCACGGCGATGGTGTGGAACTCGCGCGGCACGCCACCCGCGGCGCGGACCGCCTCCGCCACGATCTCACCGACGTCCTTCAAATGCACGTGGCCCGGCACGAACTGGGTGTAGGAGTTCGCGATGGCGACGATCGGCTTGCCGAAGTCGGAGTCGGTGAGGCCGGTGGCCCGCCACAGCGCGCGTGCGCCTGCGGCGTTGCGTCCGGCGGTGGTGGTGCGTGAACGAAGCGGTGGCATGGAGGGTCCTCGGAGGGTCGCGGGGGCTGTGGTGCGACTGCGCGGAGTTCGCTCGGCGTACGCGGAACTCGCTCGGCGGCTGTTCCACGGTACTCCCGGGGGTGCCGGGCCGATGTCGCCGGTCGCGGTAGGCGATGTGCCGCGCGTCGCGGGTGCGTTCGTGTCGCCGCGGGTGGTGGTCGTCGGCGCGGACGGTGTCATCGGGTGTGTGTCGGTACCCGAACCGTCCAGCCGCGCGGGCGGTTGTCCGTCGGCGGCGCGGCTACGCCAAGACTAGCGTCGCGTGTCCAGCCGATATTCCGAAGCGCGGGAAGAACCAAGTGCGGGAGCGGCTCTCGTACCGCCTGCGAACTACCTGGCCTGCGCACGTCGACCGTCCACCTCGGTATTCGCTCCGGCCGTGTTGCGTACCTCCGCGTTCGCTCCGGCCTTACGCGATCCGCAGAGGGCACCGACAGGCGGCGACTTCAGTCGTCGGCCTTGCGATCCTTCTCCGTTGCCTCGGCAGCCTCCGCGCCCCCGGTCGATCCCTCGCCCGCGTCTCCAACAGACTCCGCGCTCGCCCGCTCCTCCGCGTCCCGCTCGGCCTCGGCCGCCGCGGCCGCGCCGAACAGATCGGGCAGCCGTCCCTTCGACGCCGCGATCAGCGTGCGCAGCTGGTCGTAGCTGACCGCGGGAAGCCGCACCTGCGACTCGTCGGTCAGGTGCGCGCGCACGAATCCGCGCTTGGGAATGCTCACACCTTTGATCTGGTCCCAGTCGATGTGCCGCGAGCCGAAGAGGCTGCGCAGGTCCAGCCCGGCGTCGGAGACGACGGTCCGAGTGCGCGCCACCCAAGCGGCCACCACCACGGGCAGTGCCAGCAGCCACCACAGGGCGGCGGGCCAGCCGACGAAGAAGAGGAACACGCACAGCGCGAGCACGACCACGCCGAGGTAGGCGAGCGGCTGAATGCGGATGACCTTGGCCTCCGGCCGACCCGTATCCGATCCCGCGTCGGAGGTATGGGACGATTTAGCCGGTGGCACGGACTGATGCGGTGATGACACACCACCATCCTCGCATCCTGGTAATCGGACACAAGCAACCACTGGAGTCCCACATAATGGGACGTACTGGGTCATCTGTTTGACTCATCGCTTCACGCCCGCTTAACGTCGTGCGCGTGAATCGAAACGAGTTGCTCGTAATCGGCCGGCGCGTCCAGCGTTGAGCCTGACTACCTAGGTCGAATACGTCAGCTCGCGTTGCGACGCGCCACCCTCGAACAGCCATGCGCTGGTCGGGGGCTTTTTTGTGTTCGGGCAGTTTCCGGCGCGGCGGGTCGCGAAGACCGATCGTGTCGAGCACAGCAGTGTTGTCCGGGGTCAAGAACGACAAGTTAGGAAACGAAGACGGTGAGCGCACCAACCGCACGGCCCGGGCCCTCGGCCCGCAGGCCAGCGCCTTCGGCTACTCAGCAGGCATCGCCCGCTGGCACTCCGACGACCACGGCGAACCGCCGCCAGGTCCCGCCCGAGCGGGTCACCGGCGCGCAGTCCGTCGTCCGGTCGCTCGAGGAGCTCGGCGTCGACACCGTATTCGGCATCCCCGGCGGCGCGATTCTCCCGGTGTACGACCCGCTCTTCGACTCGACCAAGGTCCGCCACGTGCTGGTGCGCCACGAGCAGGGCGCGGGTCACGCGGCCACCGGGTACGCGCAGGCGACCGGCAAGGTCGGTGTGTGTATGGCCACATCCGGCCCCGGCGCGACCAACCTGGTGACGCCGATCGCCGACGCCCAGATGGACTCGGTGCCGATCGTCGCGATCACCGGCCAGGTCGGCCGCGGCCTGATCGGCACCGACGCCTTCCAGGAAGCCGACATCTCCGGCATCACCATGCCGATCACCAAGCACAACTTCCTGATCACCGACGGCGCCGACATCCCGCGCATGATCGCCGAGGCGTTCTACCTGGCCGCCTCCGGCCGTCCGGGCGCGGTGCTCGTCGACATCCCCAAGGACGTGCTGCAGGCGCAGACCACCTTCAGCTGGCCGCCGGAGATGCGGCTGCCCGGCTACCGTCCGGTCACCAAGCCGCACGGCAAGCAGGTGCGCGAGGCCGCGCGGATGATCCTCGAGTCCAAGGCCCCCGTGCTGTACGTGGGCGGCGGCGTGATCAAGGCCGACGCCTCGGCCGAGCTGCTGGAACTGGCCGAGCTGACCGGCATCCCGGTGGTCACCACCCTGATGGCGCGCGGCGCGTTCCCCGACAGCCACCAGCTGAACATGGGCATGCCCGGCATGCACGGCACCGTCGGCGCGGTCGCGGCCCTGCAGCGGTCGGACCTGCTGATCACCCTCGGCGCCCGCTTCGACGACCGCGTGACCGGTCAGCTGGACTCGTTCGCGCCCGGCGCCAAGGTGATCCACGCCGACATCGACCCGGCCGAGATCGGCAAGAACCGGCACGCCGACGTCCCGATCGTGGGCGACTGCCGCGAGGTCATCACAGAGCTGATCGAGACCCTGAAGGCCGACCCGGCCGCGGGCGCGGCTCCGCTGCTGGACATCTCGGAGTGGTGGTCCTACCTGGACGGCGTGCGCAAGCAGTACCCGCTGGGCTGGACCCCGCCGAAGGACGGCTCGCTGTCGCCGGAGTTCGTCATCGACGCGCTCGGCCGCCTGGCCGGACCGGACGCGATCTACTGCGCGGGCGTCGGCCAGCACCAGATGTGGGCTGCGCAGTTCATCAAATACGAGAAGCCGCGCACCTGGCTGAATTCCGGCGGTCTCGGCACCATGGGCTACGCCGTCCCGGCCGCCATGGGCGCCAAGATGGGCGCGCCGGAGAAGGAAGTGTGGGCGGTCGACGGTGACGGCTGCTTCCAGATGACCAACCAGGAGCTGGCCACCTGCGCCGTCGAGGGCGTGCCGATCAAGGTCGCGCTGATCAACAACGGCAACCTGGGCATGGTCCGGCAGTGGCAGACCCTCTTCTACGAGGAGCGCTACTCCAACACCGACCTGGGCACCCACACCCTGCGCATCCCCGACTTCGTCAAGCTCGCCGAGGCGCTCGGCTGCCACGGCATCCGCGTGGAGAAGGAAGAGGACGTCGAGGCCGCGATCCGCGAGGCGCAGTCCATCAACGACCGTCCGGTCGTGATCGATTTCATCGTCGGCAAGGACGCCCAGGTGTGGCCGATGGTCGCCGCGGGCACCAGCAACGACGAGATCATGGCCGCCCGCGGTATCCGCCCGCTGTTCGACGAGGACGAGCAGGCCGCCGAGCCCGCCGTCATCCACGAGGCGATGTCGCACGAGAAGAACAAGGGGACCGAGGCGTGAGTGAGCGCAGCGAACGAACCATGTGCCAGCGTGCGCTACGCATGCCGGCACCGAGCGTTAGCGAGGGGCAGGCATGAGTAGCACCCACACCCTGAGTGTCCTCGTGGAGGACAAGCCGGGCGTGTTGGCGCGGGTGGCGAGTCTGTTCTCGCGCCGCGGGTTCAACATCGAGTCGCTCGCGGTCGGCGGCACCGAGATCCCCGAGATCTCGCGCATGACGATCGTCGTGACGGTCGAGGACCTGCCGCTCGAGCAGGTCACCAAGCAGCTCAACAAGCTGGTGAACGTCATCAAGATCGTCGAGCAGGACGCCGACGCGTCGGTCGCGCGCGAGCTGATCCTGGTCAAGGTGCGCGCCGACGCGAGCGTGCGCACCCAGGTGATCGAGGCCGTGCAGTTGTTCCGCGCCAAGGTGATCGACGTCTCGCCGGACGCGCTGACCATCGAGGCGACCGGAACCCGGTCCAAGCTGGACGCACTGCTGCGCATGCTCGAGCCGTACGGTATCCGCGAGATCGTGCAGTCGGGCGTGGTCGCTGTCGGCCGCGGCCCCAAGTCCATTACGGCCACCCGCTAGGGTGGTCGCGATCGACGGTCGGTGTTGGTCCCCGCGCGCACGCGGAGATGAGCCCCGTCCCAGTACAAGCGCAAGATGCGCACATCGTTTCCCCGCATCGGCGGGGATGATCCGAAGGGAACCAATCAAGTGGCAGTCGAGATGTTCTACGACGACGACGCCGACCTGTCGATCATCCAGGGCCGCAAGGTCGCTGTCATCGGCTACGGCAGCCAGGGTCACGCGCACTCGCTGAGCCTGCGCGACTCCGGCGTGGACGTCCGCGTCGGTCTCGCTGAGGGTTCGAAGTCTCGGGTGAAGGCCGAAGAGGCTGGTCTGACCGTCGGCACCCCGGCCGAGGTCTCCGAGTGGGCCGACGTGATCATGGTGCTGGCGCCCGACACCGCGCAGGCGTCCATCTTCACCAACGACATCGAGCCGAACCTGAAGGACGGCGACGCGCTGTTCTTCGGCCACGGCCTGAACATCCACTTCGGCCTGATCAAGCCCCCGGCCGACGTCACCATCGGCATGGTCGCGCCGAAGGGCCCCGGCCACCTGGTGCGCCGCCAGTTCGTCGACGGCAAGGGCGTTCCCGCGCTCATCGCCATCGACCAGGACCCGAAGGGCGAGGGCCAGGCGCTGGCGCTGTCCTACGCCAAGGGCATCGGCGGCACCCGCGCGGGCGTCATCAAGACCACCTTCAAGGAAGAGACCGAGACCGACCTGTTCGGTGAGCAGGCCGTGCTGTGCGGTGGCACCGAGGAACTGGTGAAGACCGGTTTCGAGGTCATGGTCGAGGCCGGTTACGCGCCGGAGATGGCCTACTTCGAGGTGCTGCACGAGCTGAAGCTGATCGTCGACCTGATGTACGAGGGCGGCATCGCGCGGATGAACTACTCGGTGTCCGACACCGCGGAGTTCGGTGGCTACCTGTCGGGTCCGCGCGTCATCGACGCCGACACGAAGGAGCGGATGAAGGCGATCCTGAAGGACATCCAGGACGGCACCTTCGTCAAGCGCCTCGTCGCGAACGTCGAGGGCGGTAACAAGGAGCTCGAGGGTCTGCGCAAGAAGAACGCCGAGCACCCGATCGAGGTCACCGGCGCCAAGCTGCGCGGCCTGATGAGCTGGGTCGACCGGCCGATCACCGAGACCGCGTAAGCGTCGTCGCACAAAACGGCCCGGCACCCGAGGGGTGCCGGGCCGTTGCGTTTCTAGCTGCTGCCGAAGGAGCCGCGCGGCCAGCCCCAGAGACCGTTGCCGTGCCAGCCGTTGCCGGGCCAGCCGTCGCAGCGATCCCACTGGTTCCAACTGTTCCAGTCGTTGTCCCAGAAATCCCAGCCCCAGTTCCCGTGGCAATCCCTCGGGTGGTGGTGGCGGACCTCGGTGATGGTGGGGGCGCCCGGCTCGGCCGATGCGGGTACCGCCAAGGCGGCCAACGGTATTGCGGCGACCGCGCCCGCGACGGCCACTCGGGCCAGCATGCGTCCGGTCGCGGACTTGCGTGTGGTGGACAACGTGAATCCTTTCACTCTGCGGCGAACCGCTCGTTCGCCATCCCTCGCGGGGATCCGTTCGCCTGAGCTGGGCGAACAGGTCTGGATAGGACGTGCCGTCGTCGTCGCGGGAACGCGACCCCCGGACATACCGTCGCGTCGGCGACCGCACGCCTACACTCTGCACCACTCGAGCCGAAAGGTCACTGGGCGTTCGGCATTCGCGAACAATTTTCAGTCTGAAGTACTACGCCGATAGGGGGATACCCTGAGGGCGAAGCCGGGGTTGCGCCCGGACCGGACGGGCGCAGGCGTTGGGGCGCGATCTCATCCATCGTTGAGGTATGGCCGGACATTCGGCGGGCTGTCCAGCCGCCGAATCCCGCTGTCGCCAGGTGGCAATTCTCGAGCAATTGCGAGTGGCTGGATGGTGTGCGCGACTGCCTTTCGAACGCGCCGCCGGATCGAGTGAACCTTGCCACCCCGTTCACGGCCCATCACACTGGGCAAATGACGACCTCGTCCGCCGCTGTCCCCGGGTCGGCCGCCGCCTCGCTCGGACGCGCGGCGCGCAAACGGGTCTCGCGTTCCGCGCTCGGCGCCTGGCGAGTTCCGTCCGACCGCATCGATCCGGTTACCATCCTGGAACGCCAGGCCGCCACCCGAGTCCCGGAGCTCGTTCCGATCCGCTACGCGCGGATGGCCGCGGGGCCGTTTCCGTTTCTGCGCGGCGCGCCCGCCATCATGGCCGCCGACCTCGCCGCGTCGGCCAGCACCGAGCTGACCGTGCAGCTGTGCGGTGACGCGCACCTGTCGAACTTCGGCCTGTTCGCTTCGCCGGAGCGCTCGCTGGTGTTCGACCTCAACGACTTCGACGAAACACTGCCCGGTCCGTTCGAGTGGGACGTGCGGCGCTTGGCCGCCAGCGTCGCGGTAGCCGCGCGCGAGAACTTCGGCGCCGACACCGACGCCGAGCGGGCCGTAATCGCCGCGTCCCGCGGCTACCGCGACTCGATGCGCCGACTGGCCCGGCTCGACGGGATGACGGTCTGGTACGAGCGAATCGACGCCGACGAGGTCGCGGCGTTGATGCGTAAACCCAAGCGGCGCAAGGGCGTCGAACGGGCCCTCGATGCCGCCCGCGCCCGCACCAGCTTGCAGGCGTTGGCCAAGCTCACCGAGCCCGACGCCGACGGCAACCCGCGCATCCGGCACCGTCCGCCTCTGGTCACGCCATTGGCGGAGCAGGAGGCGAACGCTGTCTCGGCGGTGTTCGCCGACTACCGTCGCAGCCTGCCGGAGGAGCGCCGTGTCTTGTTGGACCGGCACCGGCTGGTCGATGTCGCACGGAAGGTGGTGGGCGTCGGCAGCGTCGGCACCCGATGCTTCATCGTCCTGCTCGCCGACCGCGACACAGCGGGACCGCTGTTCCTCCAGGTCAAAGAGGCCGAAGAGTCCGTGCTGAGCCCGCACCTCGCGCCGAGCCGGTTCCAGCACCAAGGTCACCGGGTGGTGCACGGCCAGCGACTCACGCAGGCCGCCAGCGACATCTTCCTCGGCTGGGCCACCGGCCCCGAGGGACGGCACTACTACTGGCGCCAGCTGCGAGACATGAAGGGCTCCGCGTTGCTCGAGAACATGTCCCGCCCGGTGCTCACCGCCTACGCCAGGCTCTGCGGGCAGAGCCTGGCGCGCGCCCACGCCCGCTCCGGCGACCGCGTCGCCATCGCCGCCTACCTCGGCGCCGGTGACGCGTTCGACCGCGCGATGGTGGACTTCGCCCTCGCGTACGCGGATCAGACCCTCGACGACCACAAGGCGTTGCTCGCGGCGATCGAAAGCGGACGCGTGCGCGCCGCCGAGCCGGGGGCGTGAAACGGGACCGCGCGTCCGAGCTCCGCCGGGGCGCGAACAAACCGATAGACTGGATCAATGACCGACGGAACGCCAGCTCAGCGCCTGCGTCGTGCGTTGGAGATGTCCCAATTCGGCCTCGAGATGTACCGCGCTCGCATGCGACGCACCTTTCCGGACGCTTCCGAGAGCGAGCTCGAGAAGAAGGTTCACGAGTGGCTCCTGTCTCGCCCCGGCGCCCCCCTCGGTGACGCGCTCGGTCACTCGTCCACTCGCTTCGCGTGAACCCGCTCGAGGCGGCACTGCGCCGCGCGGCAACCGATCTCGACAAGTTCGGCTACCGCTGGGCACTCGTCGGCGGCTTCGCGGTTTCTGCCCGTTCGATTCCCCGGTTCACTCACGACATCGACTTGGCCGTCGCGGTTGCGGACGACAACGCGGCGGAATCCTTGGTGCGGCACTTGTTCGACTGCGGCTACTTCATGAACGCCTCGGTCGAACACGACAATGGCCGCCTGGCGACGATCCGCTTGCGGCGTTCGTTCGACGGGGTGCCAATTCTGGTCGATCTGCTGTTCGCGAGCTCGGGGATCGAATCGGAGATCGTCTCCGCCGCCGAAGAACTGGAGATCGTCGCAGACCTTGTTCTCCCGGTGGCAACGACCGGGCATCTGATCGCGTTGAAGCTCCTTGCTCGTGATGACCGCACCCGTCCACAGGACCTCGCCGACCTTCATGGTTTGCTTTCTGCGGCAACCGAGGACGACGTGCGGGAAGCGCGGGCCGCGGTGCATCTGATCACGGAACGCGGATTTCATCGAGATCGAGATCTAGAATCCGGCCTCGATTCGCTCATCGCGGCTCGTTGATCAGCCGATCCATCACGCCGAGCAGTTGCTACGGCGGCTCCGCACGGGTGCCGACCGGCCCATAACTACCACGTAGACTTGCTACCGATGAGTAAGTTCTTTGAATCGGTCGATGAAGTGAGCCAGCGATTGACCGACGCGGGCTACCTTCCGTCGCTGGACATCGCCACGGCCGTGTTCCTCGCCGGGCACCTCGGCAAGCCGCTGCTGATCGAGGGTCCGGCGGGCGTCGGCAAGACCGAGCTGGCCAAGGCCGTCGCCGCGGCGACCGAGGCGGAGCTGATCCGCCTGCAGTGCTACGAGGGCATCGACGAGGCGCGCGCCCTCTACGAGTGGAACCACGCCAAGCAGCTGCTGCGCATCACCGCCGCCGACAGCGCGGACTGGAACCGGACCCGCGATCACGTCTTCACCGAGGAGTTCCTGCTCGACCGCCCGCTACTGGCCGCCATCCGCAACCCCGACCCCACCGTGCTGCTCATCGACGAACTCGACAAGGCCGATGTCGAGCTGGAGGGCCTGCTGCTCGAGGTGCTCGGCGACTTCCAGGTCAGCATCCCCGAACTCGGCACCGTCACCGCGGTCCGCAAGCCGTTCGTCATCGTCACCTCCAACGCCAACCGGGATTTATCCGAGGCGCTCAAGCGGCGCTGCCTGTACCTGCACATCGACTATCCGACGGCCGAGCTCGAGCGCGCGATCGTTCGAATGAAGGTGCCGGAGTTGGACGAGGCGCTGGGGGAGCCGGTGGTGCGGGTGGTCGGCGCGCTGCGTGAGCTGCCGCTGCGCAAGGCGCCGTCGATCGCCGAGACCGTCGATTGGGCGAAGACGCTCGTGGCGCTGGGGGCGCGGAATCTGACCAACGGCGTGGTGCGGTCGACGCTCGGTGTGCTGCTCAAATACCAAGCGGACCATCGGATCGCGGTCGAGCGGCTGGCGTTGTCGGAACCGGAGAGCGACCGGCGATGAACGGGCTCGGTTCGAACGAGACGCTCACCGACCGTCTCGTCGACTTCGTCGGCCTCCTCCGCGAGCACGGAATCCACGCGGGCCCCAGCGAAACCGTCGACGCCGCGTCGGCGATCGTCGCCCTCGGCGTCGAGAACCGCGAACTCCTGCGCTCCGGCCTGGCCGCCTGCCTGCTGCGCCGCAACGGCCAACGCGCCGTCTTCGACCAGCTCTTCGACCTCTATTTCCTGACCGCCGAACGGCCGACGCCCGCAACGATTCCCGAGTCCGTCGAGACGCTGCGCGAACGTCTCGCCGCCGCGCTGGCCGCCGACGATCAGGCCGCGCTCGCCGAACTCGCGAGCCAATCCCTCACCGAGCTGGGCGGTTACGGCGGGGCGGGCGGCGCGGGCCAATCGTCCCAGCCCGTCACGACCGCGTCCGGCGCGGGCTGGTCCTCGTACCAGACCATGAAAGCCCTTCGCCCGGAAGAACTTCTGGACCGCGTCGTGGCGAGCATGGGCGGCGCGGGCGAACTCGATTCCGCCGTCCGAACCATCGAGGCCCAACGCAGGCTGCGCTCGTTCCGCACTGCCGTCCAAACCCAGGCCCGACTCCGCTCGGCCGACCTGCGCGGCACCGATTACATCGCCCGCCGTGGCGTCGAAACGGCAACGGACCGAATCGATTTCCTCGGCGCCCGCGAACAAGATCTCGCCGAAATGCGCCGCCTCGTGAACCCATTGGCCCGCAAACTCGCCACCCGCCTCGCCGCCCGCCGCCGCAAGGCCGTCCGCGGCCAGATCGACATGCGCCGCACCCTGCGCCGCTCCATGGCCACCGGCGGCGTCCCCGTCGACCCGGTGCTGCGCGCCCGCAAACACGGCCGCCCCGACCTCGTCGTCCTCGCCGACCTCTCCGGCTCCGTCACCGGTTTCGCCGAATTCACCCTGCAACTCGTGCAGGCGCTGCAAGACCAATTCAGCAAGGTCCGCAGCTTCGGCTTCATCGACACCTGCGACGAGATCACCGGCTTCTTCACCCCCGGCGAACCACCACTCCCCGGCCTTTCCACCCGAATCATCCGCGAGGCCAACGTCTCCCGCTTCGGCAGCAGCAACTACGGCGAAGCCCTCCGCACCTTCGCCGACACCCACCTCGACGCCCTCGGCCCCCGCACCTCCCTGCTCATCCTCGGCGACGCCCGCACCAACCGCACCGACCCCAACCTCCCTGCCCTGCAAGCGATGACCGACCGAGCCAAACACGCCCACTGGCTCAACCCCGAACCCGCCCGCTCCTGGTCCACGGGAGACTCCGCCGCGCTGACCTACGCGGAGCACGTCACCATGCACGAATGCCGCAACGTGCGCCAGCTGACAGAAGTGATCAGCCGCCTTCTGCCTGCGTAAGGGTTTCAACCATGCTCGCCCCGCCGTGCACCGTGGGGCGTTCTCGTGTCTGCCTGGCCGTGTCGGATAGCGAGGCTATTGTGAAACTCGGTTCAGAGGTCGCCACCGCAGCGGCAGGCTGGTTGGGGAGGTTCAATCGATGGCTCGAATCCGCGAGATAGTGCCGAGTACGCAACGGATCCGACCACACAAGGTCGAAGACGCGGTCACCTGTCAGTACAAGGTGATTACCGACGAATCCGATGGAACGAAGCTGGTCCACCTCTCGACTTTCGGATCCGACCAGCGCGAATCGTCCCCGAAGAGCAGCCAATCCCTCCAGCTCACCCTCGAGAATGCGGCGGCACTGATGAATATCCTCAGTACCGCTTTCGGCTTCTCATGGCGTACACAGCCGGCTGGCGCGGCCGATGAGTCGCCCGCCGAAATCCCGGACGCGACGAAGGAGCTCGCGGCCAGCCTGTATGTGTCGAAGGAATGGCTACAGGAGTGCGTGGATTTGCTACGCGATCGACCACAGCTGATCTTCTACGGTCCGCCTGGTACGGGTAAGACCTATTTGGCCAAGGCGATCTCGCGGCATCTCTCCCGGCCGGAGAACATCAGGATCGTCCAGTTCCACCCCTCGTACTCGTACGAGGATTTCTTCGAGGGGTTTCGGCCCACCCAATCGGTCGACGGCCAACTCGGCTACCACCTTCACTGGGGACCTTTGCGGCTGCTCGCGAAGGAGGCCAGGAACAATCCAGGTCAGATCTACACGCTCATCGTCGACGAGATAAATCGCGGCAACCTGGCGAAGATCTTCGGCGAGCTGTACTACCTGCTCGAGTATCGGAACGAGAGCATCGACCTGCTCTACTCCGACAAGGTGGAGACGTTCCGGCTTCCACCAAACGTCGTCATCCTCGGAACGATGAACTCCGCGGACAGATCCATCGCGTTGCTGGATTCCGCCATGCGCCGGCGCTTCTCCTTTGTCCTTCTGCATCCCTCGGAGGAACCAACCAAGAGCATGCTGCGCAAATGGTTGGACGAACAAAACCGCGACCACGAGCCCGCCGATGTTCTCGACGTGCTGAATTCGATGATCGAGGACCATGAGTTCAAGATCGGTCCCTCGTACTTCATGCGAGCGAGCACGGCCACCAAGGTCGGTATGGACATCGCTTGGCGGACCTCCATCCTCCCGTCCCTGGAGGAGCATCACTACGGCGACCCGAACGTGGACGTCCACGATCGCTACGCGCTCGACGCGATCCGTGAGCGCCTCGCGGACCGGCGAGAGTGAGCCCCATCCCGATGACCGATCCAGTCGATCTCGTCGAAGTCGGGAAGGCGCGGCCGATCGCCTTGACGGAGGACGAACACGCGTCCCTAGACAAGCTGAAGATCGCGACGATCACCAAGGCGGTCGGCCGAGGCAACTTCACCATCAAGCCCGGTCAGAAGGTCGGCTCGGTCAAAGTTGGATCCGTCCAGATCAATGTGCGTCCCAAGGTGACCGAGATCAACAGACTGTTGTTCCTCATCGGCTACTGCTCGAATCCCGCGGTCTGGCGTGACGAGGCCGTCCATCTCGAGCGGGCCGATGGGCTGTTTCCGGCCGTCGCCGAGTCGTTCACCCGCCTGGCCTCCCGAGCAATCGAAGGGGGTCTCCTGCAGGGTTATCGGACGCGAACCGATCGGCTCCAACTAGTCCGCGGTCGGGTCCGGATCGGCGAACAGGTCACGAAGAACTTCGGCCGTCCGCTGCCGATCGCTGTCGAGTACGACGATTTCACCACCGACATCCCAGAGAACCGACTCATCTTGCTGGCCACGCTGCGGCTTCTGTCGTTGTCCGATATCAGTGGTGGCGCCCGGGGGAAACTCCTGCAGATCCGCCAGGCGCTCGAGGACATTACCGTTGTGCCGCCGGTCAAGGGGCTGCCAGCATGGCAACCCACGCGCCTGAACGGCCGGTATCACGACGCGCTGCGGCTTTCCGATGTGATCATGCGGAACGGCTCCTTCGAACAGGGTGTGTCGAATCTACGCGTCACGGGGTTCCTGTTCGACATGTGGCGCATCTTCGAGGACTTCGTGACCTCGGCGCTGAGTGTGGCGATGCGCCGGATCGGTGGTCACGGGCTGCCTCAGGCGAAGCTGTGGCTGGACACTGGTTCGAAGATCGAGATGCGGCCGGATCTCGTTTGGTGTCAGAACGACGAGCACGTCGCCGTCGTGGACGCCAAGTACAAAGCAATACGGCCGAAGAGCATTCCGGACGCCGATATCTATCAACTGTTCGCCTATTGCGTGACGCTCGGCCTCTCGGAAGGACACCTCGTGTACGCGAAGGGCAACGAACCGGTGCGCACCCATGCGATCGTCAACTGCGGAGTGACCATCCACTGTCACGCCTTGGACCTCAGTCAGACCCCGGCGCGGTTGCTCGAAAGCGTTGACGCGCTGGCTCATTTCATCCTGCGGCATTCGAAGCCAGCGCGGCAGACATGAGTTACTCCCTGCCGGAGCACTGGTGACCCGCTGCACCGCTTGGTGGCTGTCGGCAGACACTGGTGTGAGTGTCTGACGGTGCGACGTCGAGCCAGCCCGCATTACCGCGGCCGCAGATGTACCGGCCGCCTGGCGGATTCGCGTACACTTCCCTGAGTGCTGCGCGGGCGGCAGGCGAGGCATTGGCGAGATTGTCGTCGCGAGCGCGCGTCCAGTCGGTCCATGTCCATCCGGCTCCTGCATCGACGCGGTACTCGGCAACCGATCTCGGGGATCCGTCGACGAAAACCTGTATCTCGGTGAGCCCGTCAGGATCGCGGGCTACTACGACTTCGATTGCCGGTGCTGTAACGGTTGGGGTGAAGTCGATCTCGGACGGATCTGCCGACTCATCCAACGGCGGCTGGGCTGGGTCGAATCCACGACCGGTTCGGGCGAGCGCGTCGGCACCCAAACGAACGACTTGACCCAAGGTCTCCAAATCCAGTGAGAGCTCGAACTCGCTTCCGTGTGAGGGTCCGAAGCTCAGCGTTACGGCGTCGCTGTCGTCGTCGCCGGATGCGACTCGTACCTCGCAACCCCGTTGTGTAGCAACCGAACTGCCGATGACCAGACGTTCGAACATGTCATCCCCTTTGACTCGTTTGATCGTGGCTGCTCGAAGTCGACCGCTTGCCTCCCGCCTGGCCGTCCTGCCGCCTATGTGATCATAGACGAGATATATCTGAAGTATCCTGCGATTAGAGAACTGATATATCTAGCCACGACAGCTGCTCGGTTCAAGTTCTTGTCGAAGTCCGATGAGGGGAGTCCGGTGTCTGATCCCGGTACACGGTCCGATCCGTTCGCGCTGCGCTTCTTGATCGGGCACGATCTGCGCGTCGCCCGTGAGCGCGCCGACAAAACCCAGACGGAGGCGGCGAAGCTGCTCGGATGCGCGCAATCACGCATCAACGCCTTGGAGACGGCGAAGGTGCAACAGCAACCGGACGATGTCGATCGACTTCTGACGTTCTATGGCGTCGAGGTCGCCTACCGTGATCGAGTCACGTCGCTGGCGGGACGCGCCGACCAGACGATCTGGTGGGCACCGTTTCGAGACGTCCTACCGGGTTGGTTCAAAACCTTTGTCGGACTGGAAGGTCTCGCCAGCCGCGCCTTTACCTACGAGCCGCAGTTGTTGCCTGGACAGCTACAGACTGCCGAGTACGCGACCGCATTGCTCGACGGTCACCTGCGCGTTCCGCCGATCGACGTTCCGCAGGTCGTGCAGGCACGGATGGCTCGGCAACGCCTGACGGATGTGGATCGGCCGCTGCGTCTTCGCGCAGTGATCGAGGAGTGCGTGCTCGACCGCGTGGTCGGCGGTCCTTCGGTCATGCGCGCACAGCTCGAGCACTTGGTCGATCTGATCAGCCTCGACAATGTCGAGCTACATGTGATGCCGGTGACCGTGACGGTGCACGACGGACTGGATGGTGACTTCATGCTGCTCGACTTCGACCAAGCTCAGTCGATCGGATACATCGAATATCCAGCTGGCGCCTTGTATGTGCAGGAAGCAGGGCAAGTCGACGAGTATAGGATGATCGCCGACCGGCTCTGCGAAGCGGCGCTCTCGGAGACGGACTCGGCTGATCTCATCCGGGACCGCATCGCGAGGCTTGCACGCGTGCGTTAGGAGTACCGCTTGACCATCGACGACCGCCTTGCATGGCGAACCTCGAGTTACAGCGGCGCTGGTGAGAATTGTGTGGAAGTCGCACCGGCAGAAGGCAGCGTCCATCTACGGCACAGCAAACGGCCTGCCGATGGCACCATCGTTTTCGACGCTGCCGCCTGGAGCAGATTCGTCCACGAGGTCCAGGAGCTGGCGGGCGACGCCAATGGCGTTGTCGCCGTTGAGGTCCGCGGCGATACAACCCTGGTCCGATCGTTGTCGGGGCGGGAGTTGCTCAGCTTCGACGAGGGCGAATGGTCCGCTTTTCGGGCAGGAGCGCGCGATGGCGAGTTCGATTTCGCGGATGGCGTCGCGTCTAGCTGAAGCGCGAGGTTTCAACGCGCCGGGTGTTCGAACTGCCAGGCCGCCAACGCCAGCACTGCGATCCCGACAACCAACGTCACCAACCCACTCGTCATCAACCGCACCGTGATTCGGCGAAGCCGCTCCCACCGCCAGGAGGCCCACACCGCGGCACCAGGCAGATGGCTCCGAACAGGACGGGGACTGCTCTTGGGTTCACGCTTGCTGTTGGGCGCGAACGGTTTCACGGTCCAGGCTGGTCGCCGTGGTCGCCGACGCTGCGGTGCGGGGCCAGGTCCAGGCGTACCGCACGATGAGGGCGAGCAGGATCAATTCCAATACGATGCCGAGGCCGTAGAAGTACAGCCAGGACTCGCCCATCGCGTTGAACGCCGTGACGGGGACGTAGAGCGAGGCCACGATGAGGTTGGTGATGCGGTTCGCCCGGGCGGGCAGCGTCATCGACAGCACGACCATGAAGATCGGGATGGCCATGAGGGTCAGCGCCGTGGTCGAAAAGGTCTGGGAGAGGTCGAACTCGAAGACCTTGCCGTCGAGGATGTCTTCGATGACGCCGGGCGTGAAGAAGTTGAGAATGTCCACGTAGGCGTATAGGAACATGAAGCTTGTCCACGTCGCGGCGAGCTTGGCTCTCACCGGCATCGGCTGGTCTTCCAGTGTGGCGGTGGTGGGTTGACCTGTTCTCATCATGGGCTCCGTTGTTGTGGTGAGGATCGGTAGGTCTACGATCGCCGAGCCCGGCGGCGGGCGCCTCGGCCCGGAGACTGGAGTTCGCCTGGCCGACGGCATGGTCTCTCTCTCGTACTTTCGGCGGGTACGCCGAGGCGCGCCGATCCCTAGGCTGGAGCCGTGGTCACTTTCCGGCGCCCCATCTGGCATGAGCCGCGGCCTGCTGACTCCCCACCCATCGGTCGGCTCGACTGGCTGCTGGTGGGGGTGTTCGCGGCCGCCGCCTTGGTCGAGGGCATCGCTCGGCCGGACTTGGCCTGGCGACCCCTTGTGATGGTGCTCGCCCTGGCGCTGATGCCTGCCCTGCTCTGGCGGCGGGGTCGCCCCCTGCTGGCCGCCCTGGTCGGATGGGGTGTCGCGGGGCTGCTCTCGGTCCTCCAGCTGACTGCCCACGCCGGGGACATCGGCCTCTACTCCATGATGGCCGTCCTGATCCTGCTCTACTCCCTGGTGCGGTGGGGCTCGGGCCGGGAGATGGTCTTGGGGACGGCGTTCGTGACGGTCGTCGTCGCGCTGGGGATGTACGTCTCCTCCGCGGGCTGGGCCGACGTTTTCGGCGGGAGCGTCCTGTTGCTGTTGTTCGTCGCCCTCGCGGCGGTGTTCCGCTACCGCGCGGACCTCTGGCATCGCCAACAGCGCGAGATCCGCAATCGGGAGCGGGTGGGGCTGGCTCGCGAGCTGCACGACACCGTGGCCCACCACGTCTCGGCCATCGCGGTGCAGGCGCAGGCCGGTGGCGTGGTTGCCGGCACCGAGCCTGAGAAAGCTGCCGAGATCCTGGCCGCGATCGAGTCCGAAGCGTCGCGAACCCTGGCGGAGATGAGATCCATGGTGCGGCTGCTGCGTGAGGAGGAAGCCGTCGCCTACTCACCGCAGCTGGGTGTCGCGGACCTGCCTGCTCTGGCGCGCGCCGACGCGACGCCCACCGTCGAGGTCTCGCTGGACGGTTCGTTGACCCGGCTGGCACGACCCGTGGATGCCGCGCTCTACCGGCTCGCGCAGGAGTCGCTGACCAACGCAGTACGGCACGCCCGGAGCGCGACCCGCGTCGGGATCGACGTACGCCGGGAGGGCGACGCCGTCAGGCTGCGTGTCAGCGACGATGGACAGACCGAGCCGGGGCCAGCCCCGGAGCCCGGGTTCGGCCTGCTGGGCATGACCGAACGCGCCCAGCTCCTCGGCGGATCGCTCTCCGCGGGGCCGAGGCCCGAGGGTGGCTGGGTGGTCGAGGCCGTGCTGCCGGTGGAGACTCTGGCATGAGCATCCGTGTTGTCGTAGCCGACGACCAGGACTTGGTCCGGACCGGGCTGGTGATGATCCTCGGCGCGCAACCCGACCTCGAGGTCGTGGGGCAGGCAGCAGACGGGCTCGCAGCGCTCGACCTGGCGACCCGGCTGCGTCCCGATGTCCTCCTCGTCGACATCCGGATGCCCGGGCTCGACGGCGTCGAGGTGACGCGGCGCCTGGCCGGGCCAGGCGTGACCGACCCGATGGCGGTCGTCGTGATCACCACCTTCGACCTCGATGAGTACGTCCTCGGTGCCCTACGCGCCGGCGCCAGCGGCTTCCTACTCAAAGACGCCGGGCCGGAGCTCCTCGTGCAGGCTATCCACGCGGCGGCCAAGGGGGACGCGCTGATCGCGCCCAACGTCACCCGTCGGCTGCTGGCGACCTTCGCCGACCAGGCGCCGGTGGCACCGGTTCAGCCCATCGACCCGCTCACCGAGCGCGAGAAGGAGGTGCTCGCGCTGGTGGCACGGGGCCGGACCAACGCCGAGATCGCCGCCGAACTCTTCGTCGGCCTGAGCACGGTCAAGACCCACGTCGCATCGTTGATGACCAAGCTCGGCGCCCGCAACCGCGTCGAGATCGCGATGTGGGCATACGACACCAGACGCGTGAGAGCCGATTAGTGGGTACAGATCGCAGCGTAGGCCCGTGCGGTTCGGTAGCCCAGCTATGAGTGCGGCCGGTCGTGGTTGTTCGGGTTCGGCGAGAAGCCTTTTCAGGGTGAAGTTTTCGCGTTCGAGGTCCTGTAGCAGCGGTCGCCGTCATGCGGGAAGTGGACAGGGACGTGAGGCTCGTCAACGCGCCGGGTGTTTGAACTGCCAGGCCGCCAACCCCAGCACTGCGATCCCGACAATCAACGTCACCAACCCACTCGTCATCAACCGCACCGTGATTCGGCGCAGCCGCTCATGCCTCTGGCGGTTCTCGAAGAACTTGTCGGTGGGCATGGTGTCGCCGATGAAGCAGGATTCGGAGGATTTGATGGCGCGGGTGGCGAGGGAGTCGGTGATGCCGCCTGCGGTGAGGGTGAGGAGGGCGGTGGCGATGCAGGTGATGGAGACGGTGGTGAGCGCGACGTCGAGCATGGGACCCCCGGTGTTCCGGGCCCGCCGGTGGGCGGCGGGCGGTTGTCCTGGTGGCACCAGTTTGGCGGTGGGGTCCGACATATTCGGCTGACGTATCGGTCGTGTGCCTGGGGGTGGAGGTCTCCGTTCGTAATGGGCAGCGGGCTCAGCGGCGTACTTCGGTGAGTGTGACCGGGCGGCGCTCGGCGCGGGAGAGTTCGCAGGCTTCCGCGATGTAGAAGGCTTCGAGGGCGTCGGCCCCTGTGCACGGGCTGGGCGTGGTTCCGGTGGCGACGGCGACGAAGGTGGTGAGTTCCTCGGTGTAGGCGCGGCGGAATCGCTCCATGAAGCCGGGGTAGGCGGGGTAGGGGGAGGCGGGGTGGTCGGGTTCGACGGAGTGGAGCGGGGCGCGGTCGTCGAGGCCGACGATGGCGTTGCCTCGGGAGCCGAGCACCTCGAGGCGGACGTCGTAGCCCGCGCCGTTGTAGCGGCCGAGGTTGACGGTCGCGAGGGTGCCGTCGTCGACGGTGAGTACGGCGGCGGCGGTGTCGATATCGCCTGCGGCGGTGATGAACTCGTCGCCGCGGTTCGCGCCGCGGGCATAGACCTCGGTGACTTCGCGGCCGGTGACCCAGCGGATGATGTCGAAATCGTGGACGCCGCAATCGCGGAACAGGCCGCCGGAGCGCGGGATGTAGTCGGCGGGCGGCGGCGCCGGGTCCAGCGTGGTGGCCCGCAGGGTGTGCAGCCAGCCGAGTTCGCCGCTGGCGACTGCTGCCCGGGCGGCGCGGTAGCCTGCGTCGAAGCGTCGTTGGAAGCCGATTTGCACGGGAACGGCGCTGGCGCGCACACGGTCCAGCACGGCTAGCGTGCCGTCGATGTCGGCGGCGACCGGCTTTTCGCAGAAGACCGGGATGCCGCGGTCGACGGCGGCTTCGATCAGGGCGGGGTGGGAGTCGGTCGCGGTGGCGATGACGAGCCCGGTGAGGTCGGAGGCGAGGAGCGACTCGATATCCCCAACGGCCTCGACGCCGAGTTTGGCCGCGGCGGCGTGCGCGCGGGTGGTGTCGATGTCGGCGACGACAACGCGATCGACACCCGGGAGTCCGTGCAGGGTTTCGGCGTGCGCCGTGCCTATGCGGCCGACGCCCGCGAGGCCTAATGTGACGGTGCTGCTCATCGATCCTCCTCGGTAGGAAAACGATTGCGTGCCTGGCGTTTCAGCGGAGCGCGGCGGTGGTGCCGCGGACGACGAGCTCGGGTTCGAGTCTGCGGCGGACGGGGTCGGTGCGCTCGCCGCGCAGACGTTCGGCGAGCGCTTCCACGGCCAGCTCCCCGATACGGACGCGCGGCTGGTCGATGGTGGTGAGCGCGATGTGGCGCAGCGCGGCGAGCGAGGTGTTGTCGTAGCCGACGACCGAGACGTCGTCCGGCACGCGCAGTCCGGCTTCCTCGAGCGCCGACATGGCGCCGACCGCGTTGAAGTCGTTGCCGCACACCAGCGCGGTGGGAAAGTCGCCGGGGGAGAAGATCTTCAGCAACTTGCGCACCCCGGCGATGCCCGCCGAGTCGGTGTGCTCGCTGGAGATCACCATCGGTTCCAGGCCGTGTCGCGCCATCGCGGTGCGGTAGCCGCGGCGACGGGCGGCCGCGGAGAACGCGGCGCCGCCGTCGAGGTGCACGATTCGACTGTGGCCCAACGAGACCAGATGATCGACGGCCAGTGCCGCACCCAGCTCGCCGTCATCGTTGACGGTGTCGACGCCCGCGATCGTGGAGCCGCGCGAGACCAGCACGACCGGAACCTGCTGCGCCGCTTGGCGAATCGCCGCGGCGGGCAGGACGGGCGAGAGCAGGATGATCCCGCCGGGCCGGAACGACAGCAGGCTCTCCAGCGCGGTGCGCTCGCGGGCGGCGCTGCGGCGGCCGGTGTTCAGGATCAGTTCGAGCCCGGACCGCTGCGCGGCGGCGTCCATTCCCTCCACCACGTCGGCGAAGAAGGTGTTGCGCAGATCCGAGACGAGGACGCCCACGATATTGGAGGTCCGGCTGGCCAGCGATCTGGCCATGATGTGCGGCTGATAGCCCAGCTCGCGCGCGGCCTCCAGCACGGCGCGGCGCCGGTGCGCGCTGACCTTGGGCGAATCCCGCATGACGAGGGAGACCAGCGCACGAGAGACGCCCGCCCGGGCGGCGACGTCCTCCATCGTCGGTCGCGCCATCTCGCCTCCCTCCGCCGTTCCAGGGTCGGCTCGCCGAACTCGCCGTCGGCTGCCGGATCGGACGTTACACGGGCTCCTCCGCGCCAGCAATAGAGCGCTCTAATCGGACATTGCCAGGCGGTCGCTCCGCGCGCTTTTGCCGTGCCGGGCAAAGAAATACGAGGTCGAGGCCAGGAAACGCGCGGGAGTCGCACCCCTTGACACGATGTGGCCTGCGTTACATAGTTGGAGCGCTCCAAAGCGAGGGCACCTGTTCACCTCGAAGGTCGGAGAGACGATGAACGAACCTCTCTACCCGCTGCGCATCGCGGCCGCGCCGATCTCCTGGGGCGTGTGCGAAGTCCCCGGCTGGGGCCACGTGCTCGAGGCGGAGGCAGTGCTGGCCGAGATGGCGCGGCTCGGCATCACCGCGACCGAACTGGGCCCACCCGGCTACCTCCCGGACGACCCGGCGGTGCTGCGCGCATTGCTCGACGGCTTCGGCATCCGAGCGGTCGGGGGGTTCCTCGCGCTGCCGCTGCACCGTGCACCGGAGGATGCGCTGGCCGCCGCGCGACGGGCCGCTACGCTGTTCGCCGCCACCGGGGCGGAGGTCCTGGTGCTGGCCGCCGCCACGGGCTTGGACGGCTACGACGCGCGCCCCGAACTCGACTCCACCGAGTGGCGAACCCTGCTGGACACCGCCGCGGCCGTCCGCGACCTCGCGGCGGCGCACGGTCTGCGCACCGCGCTGCACCCGCACGTCGGCACGCACGTGGAGACCGAGGCCGAGGTCGAACGGTTCCTCGCGGACTCCGACCTCGATCTCTGCCTCGACACAGGCCATCTGCTGCTCGGCGGAACCGACCCCGTCGACCTGGCCCGCCGGTACCCGCACCGCATCGGACACGTCCACCTCAAAGACGTGCGCGCCGAACAAGCCGCCGAAGTGCGCAGCGGCGCAATCGAATACAGCGAGGCGGTGCGACGGGGGCTCTACGCGCCGCTCGGCGAGGGCGACATCGATATCGCGGCACTCGTGCGCGCGGTCCGCGCGGCGGGCTATCGCGGTTGGTACGTCATCGAGCAGGACACGGCGCTGCGCTCGACCGATCCCGTGACCTCGGCGAGCCGCGACGCGCGACACAGTCTGCGCTACCTTGCCGATCTGAGCCTCGCATCGGCGTCGCGACGGTAGGGGCGCGTCAGATGTTCGGACGAAAAGTCGCTGTTACCCATGGATTCTCGTTGCGCGCCGCCGTTTCGCTGGCGGCCGTCGCCGCACTGGCCGCCTGTAGCGGCCCGGGTGCCGATGTCGCAGGCCCCACCCGAACACGCGTCGCCGCAGGCGAATTGGAGTCGGTCGCGGTGGTCACCCACGGCAGCGCGGGCGACGCCTTCTGGAACGTCGTCAAGAACGGCGCGGAAGCCGCGGGCAAGGAACTCGGCGTCGCCGTGGAATACAACTCCTCCGGAGATCCCGGCCAGCAGGCGAAGCTGATCGACAACGCGGTGGCGCAGGGCGTGGACGGTCTGGTGGTCTCGATGGCCAACCCGGAGGCGCTGCGGCCCTCGGTGGAGCGCGCGGTCTCGGCCGGAATCCCGGTCGTCACCATCAATTCGGGGGAAAGCGAGAGCGCGAAGTACGGCGCGTTCGCGCACGTCGGGCAGAGCGAGGGCCTCGCGGGCCAGGCGGCGGGCAGGCGGCTCGCCGACGCCGGACGCGAGAAGCTGCTGTGCGTCATCCACGAGGCGGGCAATATCGGCGCCAACCAGCGCTGCGACGGCGCGACCCGTGCCTTCGGCAACGGCACGACACTCCAGGTGGACATCAACAACCCCACCGACGCCCAATCCCGGATCAAAGGCGCGCTGGAGGCCGATCGCTCGATCGATGCCGTGCTGACGCTGAACTCCCAGGTCGCCGCCCGCGCCGTGGACGCGGTGCGCGAATCGCGATCCGCCGCCACGGTGGCGACCTTCGACCTGAACACCGACGTGGTCGAGGCCATCCGGGCGGGCGCGCTGCTGTTCGCGGTCGATCAGCAGCAGTACGAACAGGGCTACCTGCCGATCGTGCTGCTCGAGCTGTACCGCGCGAATCTGAACACGGTCGGCGGCGGCGCGCCGGTGCAGACGGGCCCCGGCTTCGTGGACGCCGACAACGTCGAGGCCGTCGCCACGCTCGTCGCCCAGGGCACCCGGTGAGGACCACGAACATGACCACGACGACCGAACGCACCGAGGTCACGCCAAGCACCGAAGGACCGAGCCTGCTCCAGCGCCTGGCGGTGCGACCGGAGATCGGAGCCGCCCTCGGCGCGCTGCTGGTGTTCGTCTTCTTCTCGCTCGTCACCGATCGCTTCCTCAGTCCGCTCGGGATCGCGACCTGGTTGGACGACGCCTCCACGCTCGGCATCATGGCGGTCGCGGTGGCGCTGCTGATGATCGGCGGCGAATTCGACCTGTCGGCGGGCGTGATGACCGCCTCGACCGCACTCGTTACAGCACTGCTCGCGGTGCACGCGGGGTGGAACGTCTGGTTCGCGCTGCTGGCCTCGCTGGTGTTCGCGCTGACCGTCGGCGCGTTCAACGGCTGGGTCGTGATGCGCACGGGGTTACCGAGTTTCATCGTCACCCTCGGCACTTTCCTTGCGCTGCAAGGTCTCAACCTCGGCGTCACCCGTTTGGTCACCGACACGGTGCAGGTGTCGGGCGTGCGGGCCGCGGAAGGCTACGAGTCGGCGGGCTGGGTGTTCGCGGCCACGCTGAACATCGGCGACGCGCGCATCCAGGCCTCGGTGGTGTGGTGGATCGTGCTCACGGCGATCGCCTCGATCATCCTGGTGCGCACCAAGTTCGGCAATTGGATCTTCGCGGTCGGCGGCTCGCTGTCCAGCGCGCGGGCGGTGGGTGTTCCGGCGGACCGGACCAAGATCCTGCTGTTCATGGGGACCGCGTTCGCGGGCTGGGTGGTCGGCTCCTGCAACATCCTGCGATTCGCCAGTGTGCAGGCCAACCAGGGCGTGGGGCTCGAGCTGCACTACATCATCGCTGCCGTGGTCGGCGGCTGCCTGCTCACCGGCGGCTTCGGCTCGGCGATCGGCGCGGCCATCGGCGCGCTCATCTTCGGCATGGCCCGCCAGGGCATCGTGTTCGCACGCTGGGACAGCGACTGGTTCATGCTGTTCCTCGGGGTCCTGCTGCTGGCCGCGGTGCTGGTGAACAACCGATTCCAGAAGCGAGCGGAAAGGGTGCGCCGATGACCGCCCCCCTGATCGAGACGATCGGCATCGGTAAGAGCTACGGCGGCGTCGTCGCGCTGCGTGACGTGTCGACGGTGGTGCGGGCGGGCGAGGTCACCTGTGTGCTCGGCGACAACGGCGCGGGCAAATCCACGCTGATCAAGATCCTCGCCGGGGTGCACCGGCACGACAGAGGCGACTTGCGCGTCGAGGGCGAGCGAGTCCGATTCGATTCGCCGCGTGCGGCATTGGATCGCGGCATCGCGACCGTGTACCAGGATCTCGCGGTGGTGCCGTTGATGAGTGTCTGGCGCAACTTCGTGCTCGGATTCGAGCCCACGACCGGGCCATTCCGGCTACTCGATCGGAAGGCCGGGCGCGAGATCGCCCGGAAGGCACTGGCCGACATGGGTATCGAGATCGAGGACATGGAGCAGCCGGTCGGCACCCTGTCCGGCGGACAGCGGCAGTGTGTCGCGATCGCCAGGGCGGTGCATCGCGGTGCCAAGGTGCTGATCCTCGACGAGCCGACCGCCGCGTTGGGTGTGAAACAGGCAGGGGTGGTGCTGAAGTACGTGGTACAGGCGCGCGAGCGCGGACTCGGCGTCGTCCTCATCACGCACAATCCGCACCATGCCTACCCCGTCGGCGACCGCTTCCTGCTGCTCGAGCGCGGCGCGGTGCTCGGCGCCTACGAGAAGTCCGAGATCGACCTGCCCGAGCTGACCAGGCAGATGGCGGGCGGAGCCGAATTGGACGCGCTACAACATGAATTGGCGCGGGTGATCGGCTCGTGACCGGGTCCGCGGGGGCGGGCACGATCGAGGCGCTGACCATCGGCCGCGTCGGCGTCGACCTGTATCCGGAGCAGGGCGGCGTCCCGCTCGCCGAGGTGCGGTCCTTCGCGAAATCGTTGGGTGGCACGGCGACCAACGTCGCGGTGGCCGCCGCGCGCCTCGGCCGTCGCTCGGCGGTGCTCACCAAAGTCGGCCCGGACGGCTTCGGCGCGTACGTGCGCGCGGCGCTCACCGAGTTCGGTGTCGCGGCGGACTACGTCGGCACCGCGCCGAATCTGCTGACGCCGGTGGTCTTCTGCGAGCTGAACCCGCCCGCCGATCCGCCGCTGCTCTTCTACCGCGCACCGATCGCGCCGGACCTCACCCTCACACCCGAGGACGTGCCGTGGGATCTCGTCGACGCCGTGCCGCTGCTGTGGGTCACCGGCACCGGCGTCAGCGCCGAACCCGCGCGCGGCACCCAGCGCGCGATCCTGGAGCGGCGCGCCCGGCGCGGGCACACGGTCCTCGACCTGGACTATCGCTCGATGTTCTGGTCGGACGAGGCGACCGCGCGCGCCGAGATCGGCTGGATGCTCGACCACGTGAACGTCGTCGTGGGCAACCGCACCGAGGTCGGCATCGGGATCGGCACGACCGATCCCGATGCGGCGGCCGATCGGCTGCTGGCGCGCGGCATCCGGCTCGCGGTGATCAAGCGCGGCGCCGAGGGCGTCCTCGTGGCCACCGCCGACGAGCGCTGGACCGTGCCGCCGTGCCGGGTGGCGGTGGTGTGCGGGCTCGGCGCGGGCGACGGCTTCGGCGGCGCGCTGATCCACGGGCTGCTCGCCGACTGGGACCCGCACCGCATCGGCGTCTACGCCAACGCGGCGGGCGCGCTGGTCGCGTCCCGGCTGGCCTGCGCGGACGCCATGCCGACGGCCGCGGAGATCGAGGAGTTGCTGTGCCGATGAACCCGTACCTGACCGACGACCGCTGGGCCGAACTGCTGCGAATTCGCGCGACGGACCCGGCGGCCGTCGAACGGGCCTACGCCAAGAGAATTCGACGATCCGCCCTGCTGTCGGAGCGCGAGACGCTGTTCCTGGTGGCCGCCGACCATCCCGCGCGCGGCGCCCTCGGCGTCGGATCGGACCGCACCGCGATGGCCGACCGGCGCACCCTGCTGGAACGGTTGCTGATCGCGCTGGCCGATCCGGCGGTGGACGGTGTGCTGGGATCGCCGGACGTGGTCGAGGAGCTGCTGTTGCTCGACGCGCTGGACGACAAGGTGGTGATCGGCTCGATGAACCGCGGCGGCTTGGCGGGCGCCGAGTGGGAGATCGACGACCGGTTCACCGGCTACGACGCCGACGCACTGGTCCGCTACCGCCTCGACGGCGGCAAAATGCTTCTCCGGCTGGTCGATTCGGATCCGGGCACGGTGCCCACCCTGCACGCTTGCGCGCAGGCGGTGTCCGAGCTCGCCGCGCACGGTCTGATGGCGATGGTGGAACCGCTTCCTTACCACCGCGACGCGTCCGGCGCGCTGGTGATGAGCAAGGACGCGCCCGCGCTCGCGCGGGCCATCACCGTCGCCTCCGGCCTCGGGGTCACCTCGGCCTACACCTGGCTGAAAATTCCTGCCCCCGAGGATAGTTCGGTGCTGGACGCGACGACGCTGCCGGTTGTCGTGCTCGGCGGAGTGCCCTCGGGTGACCCGGCCGCGGACCTGGCCGCGTGGGGCGGCGCGCTGCACCACGACGTGGTGCGCGGCCTGGTGGTGGGGCGCACCCTGCTCTATCCACCGGACGGCGATGTCGCCGCCGCCGTCGACGCGGCGGCGCGGATGCTGAAGGAGTCCCGATGACACTGCATCGTCCGGCCGGGACACTGGCCGACGGCCGAGACCCGGTCCGGCTCACCGCCGAGGACGCCGGATGGCGCTACACCGGCCTGCGCGTAGTCGAACTCGCGCCGGGCGAGACCAGAACCCTGGCCACCGGCGAGTACGAGGCGTTCGTGCTGCCGCTGTCCGGCTCCTGCGTCGTCCGGGCCGACGCGCACGTCCTCGAATTACGCGGGCGCGACTCGGTTTTCACCCGGGTGACCGATTTCGCGTACGTACCGCGCGACGCCGACGTCGCGTTGTCCAGCGCCGACGGCGCGGTGCTCGCCATGCCGATGGCCAGATGCGCGCGGCGGCTGTCGCCGAAATACGGTCCCGCCGAGGAGGTTCCGGTCGAGGTGCGGGGCGCGGGCCGGGCGACGCGGCAGGTCAACAACTTCGGCGTGCCCGGCGTCTGGGGGCACGCGGACAAGCTCAACGCCTGCGAGCTGATCACGCCGGACGGCAACTGGTCGTCGTACCCGCCGCACAAGCACGACGAGGCGAGCGCGTGCGAGGTGGTCAACGAGGAGATCTACTACTTCCGCATCGCGGGCCGCGACGGCGTCACCCCGTCCCGCGAGGGCTTCGGCCTGCACCGCACTTATACCGCCGAGGTGGACGAGAACGTGGCGGTCCGCGACGGCGACGTCTTCCTGGTGCCGCGCGGTTACCACGGTCCGTGCGTCGCCGCGCCCGGCTACCCGATGTACTACCTCAACGTGCTGGCCGGTCCGGCGCCCGAACGGTCGATGGCCTTCTGCGACGATCCGGCGCACGCCTGGGTGCGGGACGGCTGGGCGGGGGAGCAGGCCGACCCGCGCTGCCCGGTCACCGGCCCGGAAGGACGGTTGTCATGGAACTGACCACCGCGCAGGCCCTGGTGTCCTGGTTGGTCGCGCAGCGCTCCGAGACGCTGGACGGCGCGGACGTGCCGCTGTTCCCAGCCGTCTTCGCGATCTTCGGGCACGGGAACGTGCTCGGCCTCGGCACGGCGTTGCACGAACGCCGCGACGAGCTGCCCGTCTGGCGCGGGCACACCGAGCAGGGGATGGCACTGGCGGCCGTCGGCTACGCCAAGGCAACACACCGGCGCCAAGTCGGCGTCGCCACGTCCTCCATCGGGCCCGGCGCGCTGAACATGGTGACCGCGGCGGGCGTCGCGCACGCCAACCGGCTGCCGCTGCTGCTGCTCCCCGGCGACACCTTCACCGGACGCGCCCCCGATCCGGTGCTGCAACAGGTCGAACACTTCGGGGACGCGACCGCGACGGTGAACGACGCGTTCCGGGCGGTGAGCCGCTACTTCGACCGGATCACCGAACCCGAACAGCTCATCGCGACGCTGCCGCAGGTGGCCCGCGTGCTGACCGATCCAGCCGACGCCGGACCGGTCACCCTGGCACTGCCCCAGGACGTGCAGGCCGAGACCTTCGACTTCCCGGACGCGCTGTTCACTCCGGTGCTGCACCGCGTGCCGCGGCCTCGCCCCGACCTGCGGGCGCTGACCGAGGCCGCCGCGGCCATCCGCGCCGCGCGGCGACCGCTACTGGTGCTCGGCGGCGGCGTGCGCTACTCGGGCGCAGGCCCGATCGCGGTGGAATTCGCGGAGCGGCACGGCATTCCGATCACCGAGACCACCGCGGGCCGCACGCTGGTGCCCCACGATCACCCGCTGCACGCGGGCCCGCTCGGCATCACCGGCTCGGCGTCGGCGAACGCGCTCGCCGCGGACGCGGACCTGGTGCTCGCCGTCGGCACCCGACTGCAGGACTTCACGACGGCCTCGTGGACGGTCTTCGCGCCCGACCTTCGCCTGGTCACCGTCAACGCGGCCCGCTTCGACGCCGTCAAGCACGGCGCGCTGCCGGTCGTCGGCGATGCGGCAGCCACCCTCTCTGAACTGGCCGAACACCTGTCCGGATGGATCGCCCCTGCGGACTGGACCGGCCGCGCCGCGCCGCTGCGGGAGACCTGGGATGCCCGGATCGACAAGCTGCGCGCCCCGACACCGGGCACGCCCAGCTACGCCCAGGTGGTCGGCATCGTCAACGAGCTCGCGACGCCGGAGGACTACGTCATGACGGCGTCGGGCGGGCTGCCCGGCGAGCTGATCGGCGGCTGGCGGGCCGCCGGAGGGACGCCGAGCATGGACGTGGAGTACGGATTCTCCTGTATGGGTTACGAACTCGCGGGGGCGTGGGGTGCGGCCATGGCGCGCGAGCACGGTCTGGTCACCACCTTGCTCGGCGACGGCTCCTATCTGATGCTGAATTCGGAACTGTTCTCGGCGGCCTTCGCCGGGCACCCGTTCGTCGCCGTGATGTGCGACAACGACGGCTACGCGGTGATCGCGCGCTTGCAGGAGGGGCAGGGCGGTGCGGCGTTCAACAATCAGTACGCGGACTGCCGCACCACCCTCGTCGACCCGCCGCGAGTGGATTTCGTGGCGCACGCCTCCGCGCTGGGTTGCTCGGTGTTCACTGCGACAGATACCGACCAGTTTCGAAATGTCTATCGACAAGCGCGGGCTACCGCCGTCGCGACATCCCGTCCCGCGGTCGTCGTGGTGAAGACTCGGGCCGCCGACTGGACCGAGGCCGGTGCATGGTGGGAAGTCGGTGTGCCGCAATACCTTTCTGGCCGCGGCGACTACGATGCGAACAAGCCCGCGCAGCTGCGCTACGTGCGAGGGCGATGACTCGCACGTAAGGTCGGTCGTGTACGTCGGTGTACAGGCCTGTTCGCTGGGCGGTCGACACCCGGTCCCGGATGCGAGGTGAGAGACACAGACCCCCGTGAGCGTTGAATAGCTCACAGTGGATGGGGCCGAATGTGGAGAAATTCGTCGGATGATGGCATTGTGGATCTACGAGACCGGGGTGTCTATGCAAGTCCCTGGCTCGTCAACAGAAAGTATGAAATGGCTCAAGGCATTGTTAAGTGGTTCAACAGCGAGAAGGGCTTCGGCTTCATTGCCCAGGACGGCGGCGGTCCCGACGTCTTCGTGCACTACTCGGCTGTGAGCGGTTCGGGTTTCCGGTCCCTCGATGAGGGGCAGCGCGTGGAGTTCGAGATCGGCCAGGGACAGAAGGGTCCGCAGGCTCAGGACGTCCGCGTCGTCGCCTGATTCGACACGCACTTCGAGGCTCCGCACCATTACGGTGCGGGGCCTCTCGTCGTTTCGGGCTGGGTGAGACCCGCCCGAACCGTCGCACGATGGACCGAGCGGCACCCGGCGTTGTACCCTTCCCCGGTTCTGCGCGTTCGGAGAAGGTGCGGCGTATGGCTCAGGGCACAGTGATGTGGTTCGACACCGAAAAGGGTTTCGGTTTCATCGCCCAAGACGGTGGTGGCAAGGACGTGTTCGTGGACTACCTGGATCTCCAGGGTTCCGGGTTCCGATCCTTGACGGCCGGGCAGCGGGTGGAGTTCGAGCTGCGCCAAAGCAAGTCGGGGCCGGAGGCGATCGGCGTGCGAGTCGTCGAGTAGGTGTATCCCCGCACCGCCCGGCAGCCGCTACCGGGCGGACAGCGCCTGCGCGCGGAAGAACCGCGCGGTGAGGTCCCGTGCCCGTCCCAGGTCCCGTTCGCCGGAGCGTGGGAAAGAGTCCGTGGCACTGCCGAATTCGCCCACGATGAAGTCGGCGATCGGCGCGGGCACGGCTCCGCTGCCCATTTCCCTTGTCCGCGACTTGAGTTCGGTCAGCTCGGCCACGGCCGTGACCAGGTCGGCGGGCAGCTCGCACTGCGCGAGCAGCGTCGGCAGATGCATTGGCGCCACCGCCGCTTCGGGATGCTCGCGCAGCCACCGCAGCGCCATCGCGGGACGCAGCGCGTAGAAGACCTTCTTCAGTGATCGGTTGCGGTCGAACAGTTCCCACTGCCGAGCGCCGAGGTGCAGGTAGTGCCGCGCCACTTGATCGCGGGCGGCGACCTGCTCGGCCAGCGCCCGCAGCTCGGCGCGGAATCCCGCGTCGCCGCGGTACACGATCGGCGACATCAGCCACTCGATCAGCACCGCGTTGCCTTTGACCAGCAACCGCAACGCTTTACCCAGCTCCCAGCCGTTGACGTCGAGCAAGCCCACGAGCGGCGTCTCGATCACATCGCGCGTCCGCCACGGCGACAGATAGGTGTCCAACGGCGCCACGTACACGAAGCGGCAGTCGTAGTCGGAGTCCGGCGACGGGAAACCCCAAGCGCGGCTACCGCTTTCGATGGCCAGCGGCACCCGCACGCGATGCTCGCGCTCGATCCGGTCCAGCTCGGCGTCGACGGACCCGACCACGGTCGGATCCATCGACTCCGGAACAGCGCGCAACGACATGCCTCGATCGTAGGTGCGAGGGTGTCCGCGCTTCAGCTCATTTTTCGGGCCGAAACGTGGTGCGTGCCATCAACTGTCGATCCGGACACCGACGCAAGCGCGGGTGTGTCGCCACGTCCCCACAGGCGGCCTCGACGTCGACACGTCCCGATCCGGTCGCGACGGTCCGCAGTGCGGCGACCGCCAGCGCCACGGCCGCACTGTCGAGGCCGCCGCACACCGCTGAGCACCACCGAGGTGGCCCAAGCGGCCGCACGGGCGGGTGCCAGGCGCGTCGCGACCCCGGCGGTGATCGCCCGCACCGTGCCCACTCCGATGCCGATCGGTATGTGCCGGGCGAGCAGCGCGCCGCAGTTCGGCGCCAGCGCGATGCTCAGGTTGCCGAGCAGCAGCACCACGCGGTGCGGGCAACACCGCACGCGGTCGAACCGGCCGAGCCCCGCGGCGAGTAGCGGTCGCGCTGACGGCGGCGACCCGGGCGCAGGTTGCTGTGGCGCTCGGTGTCGACCGCGAAACGGTGTTCTCGGCTGCCACTGCGAGATATACGACGAATTGCCTGTCAATAACCCAACTGGCTTCGTCCAGAAAAACACCGGCATTGGTATGCCCCTGGTTTCCAGGGCGGGTTCATGTTCGCAGCGTGTCCCGCGGGCTAATAGGCAAGCGCGCGGAAGTTGTCGTTCTCAGAGTTTCTCCGGCGATTCCTCAGAGTCCTCTCATGAATCGGCAAATGCTGCGCACGCGAATGATCTGGACAGTCGACCAGCGTTCGAACCCTGCAAACATGCAGGTAAAGGCCGATTTTTGAGGGTGAATTCATGGGATGTTCGGTGACCTGCACCGCATTGGAGATTTGAATGTAGTGCGCGTCACAATTTCCCAGAATTTCGTAACCGCATTCGCATCGCCGCCGATGTGCCGTGTGTCAGCCAGTTCGACTGGATAATTTCGAGGAAGAGGAATTCTTATGATCCCCGTTATCATCGACACCGGTAGCGCCGCCATCAACGGCCTGTTCGACACCCTCGGCGCCGCGCTGAACGGTGTGCTGAACACCCTGTGGACGGGATCCTTCGGCGGCCGCTGATTCGACTCCGCGATCGAGCGACTCGATCGGGTCCGTGCCGTCCGATCGGCACGACCGTGGAAGACCCCGCACCCCCTCGGTGCGGGGTCTTCCCGTCTTCTCCGAGCGTTTCGGACACGACCGCTGCTTTCGGGCAGCGCGCATGCGCCGGACCGTCGCTGACATCGACGTGGACCCGGTGGCCTTACGGCAGAACGCCATTCGCTTTCGGTCGTCCGCCCACCTCACACACTGACGGCAGCCGCCTACCGGGTGGTACAGCCGGACGAAATGCCGACCACTAAGCTTGTCGGCGGTAACTGCCGACCCCCATTTCCCCAGGAGTACCCCACAGTGAGCCAAGCAGGCCGTCCTGTTGTTCTGATCGCCGACAAGCTCGCCCAGTCGACCGTCGACGCGCTCGGTGACGGTGTCGAGGTTCGCTGGGTCGACGGCCCCGACCGCCCGGCCCTGCTCGCCGCGGTTCCGGAGGCCGACGCGCTGCTCGTGCGTTCCGCCACCACCGTCGACGCCGAGGTGCTCGAGGCAGGCAAGAACCTGAAGATCGTCGCCCGCGCCGGCGTCGGCCTCGACAACGTCGACGTGCCCGCGGCCACCGAGCGCGGCGTCATGGTCGTCAACGCGCCGACCTCCAACATCCACACCGCCGCCGAGCACGCGGTCACCCTGCTGCTCGCCGCCGCCCGCCAGGTCCCCGCCGCCGACGCGACCCTGCGCGAGCGCACCTGGAAGCGCAGCAAGTTCAACGGTGTCGAGATCTTCGGCAAGACCGTCGGCGTCGTCGGCCTCGGCCGCATCGGCCAGCTGTTCGCCGCGCGCCTCGCCGCGTTCGAGACCAAGCTCATCGCCTACGACCCCTACGTCTCCCCGGCGCGCGCCGCCCAGCTCGGCATCGAGCTGGTCACCCTGGACGAGCTGCTGCAGCGCGCCGACCTGATCTCGGTGCACCTGCCCAAGACCCCGGAAACAAAGGGCCTGCTGAGCAAGGAGAAGCTCGCCCTCACCAAGCCGGGCGTCATCATCGTCAACGCCGCGCGCGGCGGCCTGATCGACGAGGCCGCGCTGGCCGACGCCATCAAGTCGGGCCACGTGCGCGCCGCCGGTCTGGACGTGTTCGAGACCGAGCCGTGCACCGACAGCCCGCTGTTCGAGCTGCCGCAGGTCGTCGTCACCCCGCACCTGGGCGCGTCCACCTCCGAGGCGCAGGACCGTGCGGGCACCGATGTCGCGAAGTCGGTGCTGCTGGCCCTGGCGGGCGAGTTCGTGCCTGGCGCCGTGAACGTCACCGGCGGCGCGGTCGGCGAAGAGGTCGCCCCGTGGCTGGAGATCGTGCGCAAGCAGGGCGCCCTGGTCGGCAAGCTGTCCGACGAGCTGCCCGTCAGCATCGAGGTGCAGGTGCGCGGCGAGCTCGCCTCCGAGGACGTCGCGGTGCTGGAGCTCTCGGCGCTGCGCGGCATCTTCTCGGCGCTGGTCGAGGACCAGGTCACCTTCGTCAACGCGCCCGCGCTGGCCAAGGAGCGTGGTATCACCGCGCAGGTCACCACCGCGCCGGAGAGCCCGAGCCACCGCAGCGTCGTCGACCTGCGCGCCGTGTTCGGCGACGGCCGCACGCTGAACGTCGCGGGCACGCTGACCGAGCCGCAGCAGGTGCAGAAGATCGTCAACATCAACGGCCGCAACTACGACATGCGGGCCGAGGGCCTGAACCTGGCGATCCTCAACTACGAGGACCGGCCGGGCGCGCTGGGCAAGATCGGCACCAAGCTCGGCGAGGCCGACATCGACATCCTGGCCGCGCAGCTGAGCCAGGACGTGGACAAGGAAGGCGCGACCGTCGTCCTCCGCGTGAACAAGGAAGTGCCCGCCGACGTGCAGGCCGCGATCGCCGAGTCGGTCGGCGCCGCCAAGATCGCGCTGGTCGACCTGTTCTGATCCGTTCGGCGCGCCGAGCGCCGAGCGAGAACCGTGCCGCGCGCCGTCACCGCAGGGTGGCGGCGCGCGGCATGTTCCCGGCGGTGTGCCGGGAGGTCGCGAGCGTCCCGCCCGGGTGGCCGGATGCGGCGAGTCGCCTAGTACCGTGGCGTTGCTCGCCGAGCGTCCGGCCAGGTCCGGTCGAAAATGAACGGAGTTGTCATGAAGCTTGCTGTCATCCCCGGTGACGGTATCGGGCCCGAGGTCATCGCCGAGGCGCTCAAGGTGCTGGACGTCGTCGTGCCCGGCGTCGAGAAGACCGAGTACGACCTCGGCGCGAAGCGCTACCACGCGACCGGCGAGATCCTGCCCGAGTCGGTGCTGCCCGAGCTGAAGCAGCACGACGCCATTCTGCTCGGCGCCATCGGCGACCCGTCGGTGCCCAGCGGCGTGCTCGAGCGCGGCCTGCTGCTGCGCACCCGATTCGCGCTGGACCACCACGTGAACCTGCGCCCCTCGAAGCTGTTCCCCGGCGTCACCAGCCCGCTGGCGGGCAACCCCGACATCGACTTCGTCGTGGTGCGCGAAGGCACCGAGGGGCCGTACACCGGCACCGGCGGCGCGATCCGCGTCGAGACGCCGCACGAGGTCGCCACCGAGGTGAGCACCAACACCCGTTTCGGCATCGAGCGCGTCGTCCGCTACGCCTTCGCCAAGGCGCAGGCGCGCCGCAAGCACCTCACCCTTGTGCACAAGAACAACGTGCTGACCTTCGCCGGGTCGCTGTGGCAGCGCACCGTCGACGAGGTCGCCGCGGAGTTCCCCGAGGTCACCACCGCCTACCAGCACATCGACGCGGCGACCATCCACATGGTCAACGATCCCGGCCGCTTCGACGTGATCGTCACCGACAACCTGTTCGGCGACATCATCACCGATCTCGCGGCCGCGGTCAGCGGCGGTATCGGCCTGGCGGCCAGCGGCAACATCGACGCCTCGGGCACCAACCCGAGCATGTTCGAGCCGGTGCACGGCAGCGCCCCCGACATCGCGGGCCAGTCGAAGGCCGACCCGACCGCCGCGATTCTGTCGGTCGCGCTGCTGCTCGAGCACCTCGGCAACGCCGAGGCCGCCGCCCGCATCGAGGCCGCCGTCGCCAAGGACCTGGCCGCGCGGTCCGGCGCGTCGTCCACCGTCGAGGTCGGCGACCGCATCGCCGCTTCGGTCTGAGCGATCGACCGCGGATCCCCGCGCCCGCCCGTGGCGCGGGGATTCGTCGCGCTCGAACCGGTTACCCTCGGGTCGAGTGCGGAACAGGGAGACCAGGTGGCCAAGCGACGGACGAGCCGTAAGCCGGAGCCGGGTCCCTACACGATTCGGGACCTGCACGCGCTGCCGAATGGCAAGAGTTTCGAGCTGGAGGACGGCTGGCTCGTCGAGGTCGACCGCGGCGCTCGGCACAATCACGTGGCGCAGCGGCTGGCGCGTTTCCTCGACGTCGCCGCCGACGTCGAGGTGCACGTCTGCCTCGGCGGTGGTTGGGAAGTGAGCACGCCGGGCGGTATCCGGAAACCCGACATCGTCGTGGTGCCACGCGAAGTGGTGCGCTCCGCCATCGTCGCCGACCCGCCGCGGTTGCTGCCCGGCTCCGAGGTGCAGCTGGCCGTGGAGGTGATCGCGCCGGGGACCGGCAGCGAGCGCACCGACCGGGTGCGAAAGGTCAGGGAATACGCGGCCGTCGGCATCCGGCAGTACTGGATCGTCGAACACCATCCGCACGTGCGCATCCACCCACTCGTCCTCGACGGCGATATCTACCGCGCCGACCCGCCCGTCGGCCCCGGTTCGACACTGCGCGCGAACATCGGCCACCACAACCACTTTCGCGTCGAGGTGGACCCGGCGGCGTTGCTCGAGGTGTGAGTAGCGTTCGCCCGCAGCGGTTTACGCTCGAGCCGTTCTTCGGTCCGACCCGGCGCGCACTCCAATCGAGCCCGTCATAGGTACGGAGAATGCCGTCGAGGCGTGCGATGTGCTTCGGCGCGGCGGATTTCGGTCGGCCGTTCGCAGGGGAGGCCGCGCCCCGCAGAGCGCGGGCGGGACAGTCTCGCGAAGAGGGCCATGGTTGGCATCGATGATCGGCTACCGCGTGTGCGCGAGGTCGGTGCGTCGCAGCGGGATTCGGTATGTGTCCGCGTGACCCTGTCAGTCGAGGGCCACCGCGCGGTGCGGAGGGCGTCCCGGTCGTTGCCGACGGGGACGCCCCCCGGAAGCAGCCGATCAGCGCGGGGTGCGGCTGTCGGTGGGGACCAGCGGGATGGCGGCGGTGGCCAGGGCTGCGGCGGCCAAGTAGGCGGCGGGGAAACCGCCGACGGTGATCAGAGCGCCGAAAACCGGTGGGATGGCGGCGATCGCGAGGTTCTGGCCGGTGTTCTGGATGCCGAGTCCGCGCCCGCTCCAGTATGGTCCCGCGATCTCGGCGACGGCCGTGAAGGCGAGACCGTTGTCGGACACCGTGATCACCGAGGCGGCGATCAGCAGCGGGATGGCGGCCCACCACCACTGCGTCCACGCGGTCAGACCCAGTGCGGCCATGGACAACACGGCGGCGATGGCCACCGTCCGCAGCGGACCGAGCCGACTGCCGATCCGATCCGACCACGCGCCCGCACCGATTCGGCCGAACGCACCGAGGATTTGGGTCACGGTCACCAGTGCCCCCGCGGCGGGCAGCGACCAGCCGATGTCGCGGTGCAGCCACAGCAGCGCGAAGGTCCACACCACGCCCTGCGGCACACACAGCAGCACGGACACGGCGTGGATGCGCCACAGGGTGGTGTCGCCGCGATACGGATTGGCCCGGTCGACGCCCTTGCCCTCCGGGCGCGGCGGATCCACGATGCCCAGGTAGCAGCCCGCCGCGGCGAGGCCCGCCATGATCGCCGGCACCAGGATCGCGGTCGAAATGCCTTGCGTCGCAGCGACCGCGGGCACGGCGAGCGCGCCGACGCCGACACCCAGGGGTTGCGCGGTCTGCCGGATGCCCATCGCCAGCCCCCGCCGCTCCGGCGGGAACCAGCCGACGATGACGCGACCGCTGGCGCCGTTGGTGCTGGCCGCACCCGCTCCGCCGAGGAACAGCAGCGCACCGAGCGCGATGTCGTTGGTGGTGACCGCCGCCGCGGCGCCCGCGGCGAACATCACCAGCGGCCCACCGACCAACACTTTCCGCTCACCGATCCGGTCCACCACGTAACCCCACGCGATCAGCGTGCACACCAACCCGACGGTGGGCATCGCCACCAGCAGACCCGCGGCGGGCAAAGACATTCCGCGCGCGGTGAGCGCGGGCAGCAGGAACGGGGTCCCGTGCACGAACACCGCGCTGGCGGCCTGCGCGAAGACGCCGAGACCGAGCATGGACCACCGTCGTCCCGCGCGTACTTCTGTCACGGTCGCCATGGGCCACACCTCGAATCTCATAATATGGAACTCAGGTCTCACTGAGTGAACACCGATGCTCACGCTACACCCGTGCGCGACCCGATTTCTCGCCGGACGGCATTCCGGGGCCCGCCGCCGCGCCGATCGGACCGCTCGGTCGGGTGCGTTCGGGCAGGTCGATGCCGGTCGATAGACTTCGGGGCATGCGTCTAGGTCGAGTTGCCAGTCCCGATGGGGTCGCGTTCGTCAGCATCGAGGGGGAGGAAAGCGACAGCATCGCCAAAGAGATCGCGGAACACCCGTTCGGTACGCCGACGTTCACCGGACGGAGCTGGCCGCTGGCCGACGTGCGCCTGCTCGCGCCGATCCTGGCCAGCAAGGTGGTGTGCGTCGGCAAGAACTACGCCGCGCACGCCGCGGAGATGGGCGGTCCCGCGCCGGAGGAGCCGGTGATCTTCATGAAGCCGAGCACCGCGATCGTCGGGCCCAACGCCCCGATCATCTTGCCGCCCAGCTCCTCTCAGGTCGACTACGAGGGCGAACTCGCCGTCGTCATCGGCCGCCCGTGCAAGGACGTGCCCGCCGCCCGCGCCAAGGACGTGATCCTCGGCTACACCGTCGCCAACGACGTCACCGCCCGCGATCAGCAGCGCCAGGACGGCCAGTGGACACGCGCCAAAGGCTACGACACCTTCTGCCCGCTCGGCCCGTGGATCGAAACGTCGCTGGACCCTTCGGATCTGGAGATCGTCACCGAGCTCGACGGCGAGGTCCGCCAGCGCAGCCGCACTTCGCTACTGCTGCACGACATTCCGAAGCTGGTCGAATGGGTGAGCACGGTCATGACGCTGCTTCCCGGCGACGTGATCCTGACCGGAACACCGGAGGGCGTCGGCCCCGTCCAGAACGGGCAGCAGGTGTCCGTCACCGTCGAGGGTCTCGGAACCCTCACCAATCCCGTTGCCGCCAAACGCTGATCGAAAGAGAGCCATGACTGAAGTACGGGTCCGTTTCTGCCCGTCACCCACCGGTACACCGCACGTCGGCCTGATCCGGACGGCGCTGTTCAACTGGGCGTACGCCCGCCACACCGGCGGCACCTTCGTCTTCCGCATCGAGGACACCGACGCGGCACGCGATTCCGAGGAGTCCTACCGCGCCATCCTCGACGCGCTGCGCTGGCTCGGCCTCACCTGGGACGAGGGTCCCGAGGTCGGCGGGCCCTACGGCCCTTACCGCCAGTCGCAGCGCCGCGAACTGCACCTCGACGTTGTTCGCAAGCTGCTCGAGGCGGGCGAGGCCTACGAATCCTATTCCACGCCAGACGAAGTCGAGGCGCGCCATCTCGCCGCGGGCCGGGATCCCAAGCTCGGCTACGACAACTTCGACCGCGACCTGAGCGCCGAGGCCGTCGCCGCCTTCCGCGCCGACGGCAGGGCCCCGGTGATCCGGCTTCGTATGCCCGACGAGGACCTCACCTGGCACGACCTGGTACGCGGCGAGACCACCTTCAAGGCGGGCTCCGTGCCCGACTTCGCGCTCACCCGCGGCAACGGCGACCCGCTCTACACGCTGGTCAACCCGGTCGACGACGCGCTGATGAGGATCACCCACGTGCTGCGCGGCGAGGATCTGCTCTCCTCCACGCCCCGTCAGCTGGCGCTGTACGCCGCGCTGCGCCGGATCGGGGTGGCGGAGTTCACCCCGGAGTTCGGCCACCTGCCGTTCGTCATGGGGCAGGGCAACAAGAAGTTGTCCAAGCGTGATCCAGAGTCGAATCTGTTCGCCCACCGCGACCGCGGATTCATCCCCGAGGGTTTGCTGAATTACCTGGCATTACTCGGTTGGGGCATCGCCGACGATCACGACGTGTTCTCGATGGCCGAGATGGTTGCCGCCTTCGACATATCGAAAGTGAATTCGAATCCGGCGCGTTTCGATCAGAAGAAGGCCGACGCGCTGAACGCCGAGCACATCCGATTGCTGGAACCCGGTGATTTCGCCGGCAGGCTGCGCGAGTTCCTCACCGAACGCAACCACATCGGCGCCGAGGTGGACGAGAAGGTGTTCGCCGCGGCGGCGGAATTGGTGCAAACCAGAATCGTGGTTCTGGCCGACGCCTGGGAACTCTTGCGATTCCTGTTCGCGCCTGCCGAAGAGTTCGCCATCGATCCCGCGGCGGGCGCGAAGAATCTGGGCGCGGACGCCGTGCCGGTACTCGACGCCGCGCTCGCCGCGCTGGAGCCTTTGGCGTCCTGGACCACCCCGGCTATCGAAGAGGCGCTGAAAACCGCGCTGATCGACGATTTGGGGCTCAAACCGCGCAAGGCTTTCGCGCCGGTGCGGGTCGCGGTGACCGGATCGCACATCAGCCCGCCGCTGTACGAGTCGCTGGAACTGCTCGGCCGCGAGACGACGATGGCTCGGCTGGCTGCCGCGCGGCAGTGGACCGCTCCCGCCGACTGAGATCTACCTCACGCCCGCTCGGACCCGAGCGTGCCGTGGACGGATGACCGTCCGGCGGTGCGCCCGGGTCCGAGCGGGTCGCCGGGACCGGTTCGCTCGACGTGCGCGGGCTGGCCCCCGGACCGCGATTTCGGCCGAAAACATGGCTCTGACCAGCCGATTTGTAGTTTACCGGTAGGGGTTTGGTAATCTCTTTCTCGGCCGGAACGCGGCCCCGAAGTCAGCCAGACGGCGGGGTCGAAAGACTGGTCACTGGGGTATGGTGTAATTGGCAACACAGCTGATTCTGGTTCAGCCATTCTAGGTTCGAGTCCTGGTACCCCAGCGGAGAATGTTGTTCGTCTCTCGGTTCGCGACCGAAAGTGGTTCAGCATCCGGCGATTTGGTCGCCGAGCTTCGGTCAGCTAAACTAACCGAGCTTCCAAAGATCGAAAGATCAACGGAGATCATCACGAAAGTGAATGATCAGTCCTGGCCCCGTCGTCTAGCGGCCTAGGACGCCGCCCTCTCAAGGCGGTAGCGCGGGTTCGAATCCCGTCGGGGCTACGCAAGTGGAAGGCCCATGCTCATGGAGAGCATGGGCCTTTCTTGCTTCGCAGGTGTTTTGTGGGGGTGCGACCCCCACGCCCCGCCCGGAGGGGCTTTGCCCCCCGGACCCCCTTGGCGGGTGGTCCCGTTTGGTGTGGGTCGTCGCTTCGAGTCTTTGCTTGGGCTCTCGGACGTGTTCTGTGCTTGGGCGGCTTTTGGGTGAGCGTGGCCGGATTCGGTTGTTCGGCGTTCGCCGGTCCTCTCTGCGGTGTGGGAAGGAAGCGGCCGGGCGAGTCGTCTGTGACGAGCGGTTGGTGTGTTCGTGGGGCTTTCTCGGTTCGCGGCGTGTCCAAGAACGGATCGAGCCCGACGGTCAGGCCCGGCCGACCACCGATCTCCCGGACACCGAGCAGCACGCCCGGGGCGAAGGAGGAGCGGTCGATCGAGTCGTGCCGGCGCAGGGGGCGGCCCCTGGGTGGCGTTCGCAGCCTGCGGTGTGTTCACGGGCTAGACGGGGCTGCTGGTGTCCCGTCACGAAGGTTGGCCACGCGATTCGATCGTTAGCCACCGCCAGTCGGCCCACCTGCCACCCCCGGTCGGATCACCGGGCGCGCAGGTCGGGTGGATGAAGGTCACAGGCAGTCGGTCTGGCCGGATGGAAGGGGCCTTCAGGCGGTTTGCCGTGTCGACCATTCTGGACGCGGCATCAGGCGCGCGCAGCTTGGCGGGCTGTGGCGAGGAGCAGTAGGCCGATCGCTGTGGGCTCGACTTCCCTTTGCCCTCGCTTGGGGGTCCAAACGGTGTCCGTCGCGGGCAGGCGTGCGTCACGGAGGCGTTTCTGGGCGCCGTAGAAGCGGCCGGGAGGACGTGGTCCAAGGAGGTCGTCACGCGGTCGGTGGGGGTGTGCCGGAGGCGGCCCTAGGGGCGGGCGATGTCTTGGCCGTGCACGATGATGTCGACCAGTGGGTCGAGGGGCCAGCGCCTGGGGCGCGGCGGGCGGAGGGTGACGATTCGCGGAGCTGGGCGATCAGCTCGGTCGGGGTGAAGTCGGCGGCGCGGGTGGGCGCTGTAACTCGTCGGCGCGGCGAACTACGTGCGATGTATTCGAAGGCGATTCGGAGCGAGGAAATAAAGGACGGGGCGCCTTCGAGGGGGTCGCGGATGATGTGCCGTTCGCGATCCCTGGCGCCCCGTTCCTGATGGGTGGTTATCCGCTCTTGCGGCGGAACTCCCGCTTGTGGCTGGCGTTGCCGTGCGCGGCGGTCGCCTTCGAGTGGCCGTCCAAGTGGTCGGTCGACTTGGCGTGCTGGGCGTTCTTCTTCTCCAGCGCCTCGCGGAACTTGCGCTTCACATCTTCGGCACTGCCGTTGGAACTACCCGATTCCGTCATCGCCTGCTCCTCGTCGTCGCGGCCGCGGCGCAGCGCCACCCGCTGGGCGGCGCTGCCCGGCCGAATCGTGTCGAACGACTCGACGCTAACGCGCGACAGCGCCGATGTCAGCTCGATTTTCGATGCGGAGCGCGCGATCCGGGCGACACAGCCGGACGAACGCCGCCAGTAGCCCGCGCGTGGCCGGAGCGAACGCCGAGGTACGCAAAGCGCGCGTGGCCGGAGCGAACGCCGCCGGTAGGCCGCGCGTGGCCGGAGCGAACGCGGAGGTATGCCCTAGTCCAAGGCGTTGGCGGTGGTGCCGCCGAGCGGCAGCGCGGGCAGGCCTAGCTTGCGGTGATCCCAGCTGCGTACCCGCTCGGGCACCACGCGCACCGCGACCCGCTTGTTGAGCATGTTCTCCACCAGCGGCCGAACCTCGTCGCTGTAGGGGCCGGTGTAGCGCTCCCAGACGCTCACGCCGACCGCGAACAGCCGCTCCGGGTCGTCGATGATCTCGGCGCGGCCCTCGATGGACACCCCGCGCAGCTGGTCGTAGGTCTGCCCGGCCTCGATCATGCAGGTGACGCGCGGATCGCGGCGCAGGTTCACCGCTTTCTGCGATTTGGCCTTGGTCTCGAACCAGATCTCGCCGTCGATCAGCGCGAACCACATGGCGGTCAGGTGCGGCCTGCCCTGCGGACCGAGGGTGGCCAGCGTCGCGATGCGGCTGCGCTTCAGGAACTCGGCGATCTCGGCGTCCGACATGACGATCTGCGCCCGTTGGTTGACTCCCATGGGCCAACTCTAGAGAACGAATCTGAAACGTGTTACAGGCGCTTGTGCAGCGCGTCCGCGGCGGCGACCAGATCGGCCGCCCAGCGTGCGCCGGGCCTGCGGCCCATTCGGTCGATCGGGCCGGAGACCGAGACCGCGGCGATCACGTTGCCCGCCGTATCGCGCACCGGCGCCGAGACGCTGGCCACGCCCGCGGCTCGCTCGGCCGCGCTCTGCGCCCAGCCGCGCTTGCGCACCTCGGCGAGTGCGCGCTCACCGAATACCGCGTCGGCGAGAATGGTGCGCTGCAACTCCGGATCCGCCCACGCGAGCAAGACCTTGGCGGCCGAGCCCGCGGTCAGCGGTAGCCGCGCGCCGATCGGCACGGTGTCGCGCAGGCCGACGGGCGGTTCCATGGCGGCGATGCAGACCCTGGCGCCGCCGTCGCGGCAATACAGCTGGACGCTCTCGCCGGTGATCTCGCGCAGCCGGGGCAGAATGGCCGCCGCGGCCTCCTGGAGCGGATCGGTGGCGCCCGCCGCGAGTTCGGCTAGGGCCGGACCCGGTCGCCAGGTCCCGTTGTTGTCGCGAGCGAGCAGACGGTGCACCTCGAGCCCGACGGCCAACCGGTGCGCGGTGGCCCTCGGCAGGCCGGTACGGGTGCACAGCTCGTTGAGACCGCAGGGGTGCTCCGCGACGGCATAGAGGACTGCCACTGCTTTGTCGAGGACGCCGATACCGCTATGCTGTCTCATAGAACGATATTAGCGTCTCGGATATTGAGATAGTCAAACTCCGCCGAGAAAGCCGCCGCCGAGGCGAGCGGCCAGGGCGGGGCGGCACGGTCGAGATGTCCGTCGACCCGAATCCACAACTCTGTGCAGCAGGCGCCGCGCACTCAGCCCGAATCGCGCGGCCCCGCTGCTCGTCCGAAAGGTGATCGAGAATGGCCGACCGCCCACGCACCCTGGCCGAGAAGGTGTGGGATCAGCACGTCGTAGCCCGCGGCGAGGGTGAAGGCGCCTCGCGCGAGCCCGATCTGATCTACATCGATCTGCACCTGGTGCACGAAGTGACGAGTCCGCAGGCCTTCGACGGACTGCGGGCCGCGGGCAGGCCGGTGCGCCGCCCCGACCTGACCATCGCGACCGAGGACCACAACGTCCCCACCATCGATATCGATAAGCCGATCGCCGACCCCATTTCCCGCACCCAGGTCGAGACGCTGCGGCGCAACTGCGCGGAATTCGGTGTCCGGCTGCACCCGATGGGCGATCTGGATCAGGGCATCGTGCACGTGGTCGGTCCGCAGCTCGGCCTGACCCAGCCCGGCACGACCGTGGTGTGCGGCGACAGCCACACCTCCACGCACGGCGCTTTCGGCGCGCTGGCGATGGGCATCGGCACCAGCGAGGTCGAACACGTGCTGGCGACACAGACTTTGTCGCTGCGCCCGTTCAAGACGATGGCCATCAACATCGACGGTCAGCTGCCGCACGGGGTCACCAGTAAGGACGTGATCCTCGCGGTCATCGCCCAGATCGGCACCGGCGGCGGCCAGGGCTATGTCCTGGAGTACCGCGGCGAGGCCGTGCGCGCCATGTCCATGGAGGCGCGGATGACGATGTGCAACATGTCCATCGAGGCGGGCGCCCGCGCCGGCATGATCGCGCCGGACGAGGTCACCTACGAGTTCCTGAAGGGCCGCCCGCACGCGCCCGAGGGCGCCGACTGGGATGCCGCGGTGGCCGCCTGGGACGCGCTGAAGACGGACGAGGGCGCCGTTTTCGACGCCGAGGTGCACATCGACGCGAGCAAGCTGACGCCGTTCGTCACCTGGGGCACCAACCCGGGTCAGGGTCTGCCGCTGGGCGAGACCGTGCCCAACCCCGCCGAGATTGCCGACGAGACGGTGCGCGAGGCCGCGGAGAAAGCGCTGCGGTACATGGATTTGGAGCCGGGAACTCCGCTTCGGGAGATCCCGATCGACACCGTATTCGTCGGATCGTGCACCAACGGACGCATCGAGGATTTGCGCGCTGTGGCCGGGATTTTGAAGGGACGGCGCGTCGCCGACGGCGTGCGAATGCTGGTTGTACCGGGCTCGATGCGGGTTCGCGCGCAGGCGGAAAAAGAAGGATTGGGCGAGATTTTCACCGCGGCGGGCGCCGAATGGCGGCAGGCCGGTTGTTCGATGTGCCTGGGAATGAACCCGGATCAGCTTTCGCCGGGCCAGCGCTGCGCCTCCACCTCGAACCGCAACTTCGAAGGCAGGCAGGGCAAAGGCGGGCGTACCCATCTGGTTTCCCCGCTGGTGGCCGCCGCGACGGCGGTCCGCGGAACTCTGTCCTCGCCCGCGGATCTGAACTGACGCCGCGCGACACCCACTACGTATCCAGGAGAATCTGATGGAAGCCTTCACCGTGCACAAGGGGATCGGCGTGCCGCTGCGCCGCTCCAACGTCGACACCGACCAGATCATCCCGGCGGTCTATCTGAAGCGGGTCACTCGAACCGGATTCGAGGACGGCCTGTTCGCGGGCTGGCGAACAGAGCCCGACTTCATTTTGAACACCGAGCCGTACAACCGGGGTAGTGTGCTGGTTGCGGGCCCGGATTTCGGTACCGGTTCCTCACGCGAGCATGCCGTATGGGCGCTGTCGGACTACGGCTTTCGGGTGGTCATCTCGCCTCGATTCGCCGACATCTTCCGTGGCAATGCGGGCAAGGGCGGCCTGTTGGCGGCGCAGATGTCACAGAACGATGTCGAATTGCTCTGGAAGATGATCGAGGAACAGCCGGGTCTCGAATTGGTAGTGGATCTCCAGGCGCGCACCGTGACGGCGGGAACCGTCGTGTTGCCGTTCGATATTGATGACTACACCCGGTGGCGCCTGCTCGAGGGATTGGACGACATCGGTCTGACACTGCGGCGTAGCGACGTCATCGCCGAGTTCGAAAAGGCAAGGCCGACTTGGAAGCCCACCACCCTGCCCGCCCATATTTCGCAGGCGTAATCAATCAGGTGCGATAGCTGGACGTCATGGCGAGCGGTAGCTAGACGTGTGCTAAACCACCATGAATTTTGGCGTGGCACATAGACTCTTGCTCAAAGTGGGTTTACCGTGGTACCTAGTCGGTCCGACGACGGGCCATTAGTCTGCGGAGGATTCAATGAACAAGGCGGAACTGATCGACGTTCTGACCGAAAAGTTGGGTACGGACAGGCGCACGGCTACCGCGGCAGTCGAGCATGTTGTGGACACCATCGTGCGCGCGGTGCACAAAGGCCAGAGCGTCACGATCACCGGATTCGGTGTGTTCGAACAGCGTAAGCGTGCCGCCCGTGTGGCTCGGAACCCGCGCACCGGCGAAACCGTCAAGGTGAAGCCGACTTCGGTGCCCGCGTTCCGTCCCGGCGCCCAATTCAAGGCGGTCATCGCGGGCAAGCAGAAGCTCGCGGCGACCGGTCCTGCGGTCAAGCGTGGCGTGAATGCCCCTGTGGCGGCGAAGAAGGCGGCCGCCAAGAAGACGGCGGCGAAGAAGGCCGCCGCCAAGAAGGCGACCGCCACCAAGGCGCCCGCCAAGACGACGGCCAAGAAGGCCGCGGCCAAGGCTCCGGCGAAGACCACCGCCCGGAAGACCACCACCGCCGCGAAGAAGGCACCTGCCAAGAAGACGGCCGCCAAGGCCACCGCCGCGAAGAAGACCACGGCGGCCAAGAAGACGGCCACCAAGGCCACCGCCGCGAAGAAGACCACGGCGGCCAAGAAGGCTCCGGCCAAGAAGACCGCGGCCAAGAAGGCTCCGGCCCGCCGCGCGCGCTGAGGCGTAGTCGGCGGCCCGGCCGACTACCCCACCCATACGGACCGGAAACGGCCCCGGTGTTCGATCCCGGGGCCGTTTCGGTCTGTCCGCGTCCGGTTTTCGGGGGCCGGAAACCCCCGTTCTACGGCTTCACCAAGCCTGTCGACAGCGACCGGTCCAGGTGGTCCGCGGCCACCATCCGGCCGTCGGCGAAGGACAGCACCCAGACGCTGCCCTTGCGATTGCGGGCAGGCGGAACGGTGAGCCCGGACCGGCCCGCCCACCAATTCAGCAGATCGGGAATCACCTTGCCCTGGCTGCACAGAACCCGCACCGCGCCTTGTGGCTCCAGCTCGACGGCGCGTTCGCGGGCCTCGTCCGGCGCTGCCGCGTAACCGGTTTCGGACAGCAGCGGCTCCAGATGGATCTCCGCGCCGAGTTTCTCGGCCAGCGGCTGCATCGTCTGCACGCAGCGCACCGGATCGGCCGAATAGATCTCGCTCGCGCCGAAGGCCAGCAGATGCGGGACCAACGCCTGCGCTTGGTCGCGCCCGGCCCGCTCCAGCGGCCGTTCGTCGTCCGGGCCGTCGAAACGGGAGCGGTGGCCGGCTTTCGCGTGCCGCACCAGCAACAGGGTCTCGGTGACGGCGGGCACTCGGCTGAAGGCCCGCACGACCTGCCGATCCATCGGATAGGACAGCTCGTCCATCACCCGGTCCAGCGGATACCAGGTCAGCACATCCACTTCGGTATTGGCGGTGAATTCGCCGCCCGCCACTTCCGCCGCCCAATAATCGACGCGTTTGAGTTTGCGGTGCCCAGGAATGGGGTAGGTGACGTGCCCGAGGTACCGGCCGAGGCGGGAATCCAGGCCGGTCTCCTCGCGCACCTCGCGTACGGCGGCGAGCACCGGGGTCTCACCCGGATCGATCTTGCCCTTGGGCAGCGACCAGTCCTGGTACTTGGGCCGGTGCACGACCGCGATCTCCACACCGCCGGGCTTCCCGGGGGCGCGGCGCCAGAGCACGGCGCCAGCGGCGTGAATATTGGCCGTCACTCGGGGATCCCAGAACGGTCCCCCGTCCATCTCGTATCCCGTCGTCGCTTTCACTGCTGTTCCGGTCTCCGCAGTCGCATGAGGAATTCTTGGTGGTCGCGGACCTGCTCACCGTCCACGCCGGTGCGTGCCGGTGCGGCATGCCAGCTGCCGTCCGCTTGGAGTACCCAGCAGCGGGTGGTCGGATACAGGGCCGAGTCGAAGACACCGCCCAACTGCTCGCAGATTCTCGGATCCTTCACCTGGGCCATCACCTCGACGCGGCGGTCCAGGTTGCGGTGCATCATGTCGGCGCTGCCGATCCAGTACTCGTCCTGGGCCTGGAAGTGCATGATCCGCGAATGCTCGAGGAAGCGGCCGAGGATGGAGCGCACCTCGATGTTGTCGCTCATGCCCGGCACACCGGGGCGCAGCCCGCAGATGCCGCGCACCACGATCTGCACCGGCACGCCGGCTTGCGAGGCGCGGTAGAGCGCGTCGATCACCTGCTCGTCCACGATCGCGTTGGCCTTCAAGCGGATTCGCGCCTCGGCGCCCTGCAGCGCCAGTTCGGTCTCGCGCTGGATGCGATCGATGATGCCCGCGCGTACGCCCTGTGGTGCGACAAGCAGGTTGCGGTAGTTGGCTTTTCGCGAGTAGCCGGTCAGCGAGTTGAACAGATCCGTGAGGTCGGCGCCGATTTCCGGTGCCGCCGTGAGTAATCCGACGTCCTCGTATAGTCGGGCCGTCTTCGGGTTGTAGTTGCCGGTGCCGATGTGGCAGTAGCGGCGGATGGTCGAACCCTCGCGCCGCACCACCAGACACGTCTTGCAGTGCGTCTTCAGACCGATGAGGCCGTACACCACGTGCACGCCCGCCTGCTCCAGCGCCCGTGCCCATTTGATGTTGGCCTGCTCGTCGAAGCGGGCCTTGATCTCCACCAGCGCGACCACCTGCTTGCCCGCCTCGGCGGCGTCGATGAGCGCGTTGACGATGGGGGAGTCGCCGGAGGTGCGGTAGAGGGTCTGCTTGATCGCGAGCACCTGCGGGTCGGCCGCGGCCTGCTCGATGAAACGCTGCACGCTGGTGGAGAACGAGTCGTACGGGTGGTGCACCAGCACGTCGCCCTCGCGCAGCGCCTGGAAGACGTTGCGTGGGGTCTCGCGCTCGCCGAAGGCGGGCGGAGTGGCCGGAACGTACGGCGCGTCCTTCAGGTTCGGCCGGTCGACGCCGTACACCTGCCAGAGGCAGGACAGGTCCAGCAGGCCGGGCACCTGGATCACGTCGCCGGGATCGACGTCGAGTTCGCGCAACAGCAGATCGAGCATGTGCTCGGTCATGTCGTCGGAGACCTCCAGCCGCACCGGTGATCCGAAGCGGCGGCGGGCCAGTTCGCGCTCGAGCGCCTGCAGCAGGTCCTCGTCGCGGTCCTCGTCGACCTCGAAATCGGCGTTGCGGGTGATGCGGAAGGAGTGGTGCTCCACCACGTCCATGCCGGGGAACAGCTGATCCAGGTGTGCGGCGATGAGCTCTTCCATCGGCAGGAAGGCGGCCACCGGGTTGCCCGACGAATTGCGCCGGACCCGCACGAACCGGTCCACGTTGTCGGGGACCTTGACCCTGGCGAAGTGCTCGCCGCCGGTGGCGGAGTCCTTCACCGTCACGGCGAGGTTGAGGCTCAACCCGCTGATGTAGGGGAATGGATGCGCCGGATCCACCGCGAGCGGGGTCAGCACCGGGAAGACCTGATCCTGGAAGTAGGCCGAGAGACGCTGGCGCTCATCCTCGTTCAGGTCGCGCCACTCGATGATGGCGATGCCCTCGGCGGTGAGCGCGGGCAGCACCGAATCCAGGAAGGCCCGCGCGTGCCGGTCCGCGATCTCCTGGGTGCGGACGGCGATCAGTTCCAATTGCTCGCTCGGCGAGCGACCATCGGCCGAGCGCACCGACAACCCGGTCTCGGCGCGGCGCTTCAGCCCGGCGACCCGGACCATGTAGAACTCGTCGAGGTTGGAGGCGAAGATCGCCAGGAATTTCGCGCGTTCGAGCAACGGCAGCGACGCGTCCTCGGCCAGCGCCAGCACCCTGGCGTTGAAGTCGAGCCAGCTCAGCTCCCTGTTCAAGTAGCGATCGCGTGGCAACTGCTGCGTCGCCTGCTCGGCCCGCAGCGGAGTCACGGCGGGCGGAGGCGTGGGAAGCAGCTGCTGTTGCTTGACGGTTTCCGTATCGCTCACGTCACCGATCATCCCCTACGAATCGCGCGGTGTGCAGGTCGACATCGGGATTGCCGGGCGGATCACGCCGTTTCGGCGACCGGCTAGCACACGCGGCGAACAGGTTCGTGAACACGGCAGGACCAGCCGATGTCGCGCAGGACAGCGCGGGTGGCGTCGCCCGCGCCGAGTTCGACGGCCAGGTCGAGATCCGCGGCGGTGTCGACATCCAGGCGCAGCCCGGGCCAGTGGCCGGTCAGCTCGGCTGCGCCCGCCGCGATATGCCGCCGCGCGGAGTCGGCGCCGAATCGCGGATCCAGCGGCGCGGCGCGGTCGCGGACGACGAGCGCGGCCGTGCCGGTCCCCGCATGATCGATGACCACCGCGCGCCGCCCGACGGGCGCGACCGTCAGCATGTCGGCGAGTTCTTCCGTGCGCAGCGCGGGCAGATCCGCTTGCAGCGCCAGCAGTTCGACCGCCCCGTGGCGACGGCGCAACGCGGCCGCCGCGTCCGACAGCGCGGTGTTCAGTCCGTCGGAGTCGGTGATGCGCGGTTCCGGATGGACGTGCGCGCCGAGCCCGTCCGCCAGCTCGGCGACCGCGGGATCCGGGGTGACGACGGTGACCGAACGCACCTGCGGGACCGCCGCGGCGGCCGACACGGTATCGGCGAGCATGGCGAGCACCAGCCGCGCCCGGTGCTCCGGGCGCAGCCGCTCGGCCAGTCGGCTCTTGGCCAGATCGAGGCTCTTCACCGCGATCACGGCGTGCACGGCGTGCGGGCGCATGGCACCAATCCTTCCATGGCATATTGGGCAGATGACGAGGGCGGCAGTACTTGGTGCGGGATCGTGGGGGACGGCGTTCGCGAAGGTGTTGGCAGACGCCGGAACCGAGGTCACCATCTGGGCGCGCCGGGCCGAGGTGGCCGAGGCTCTCGCCACCGAGCACCGCAACCCCTTCTATCTGCCGGACGTGCAGCTGCCCGCGGTGGCCGCCACCAACGATCCCGAACAGGCGCTCGCGGGGGCGCAGCTCGTGGTGCTGGCCGTGCCGTCCCAGTCCTTGCGGGCGAATCTCGAGACGTGGAAACCCGCGCTGCACACGGCGATCACCGAACACGACGCGACGCTGCTGAGCCTGGCCAAGGGCATCGAGACCGGCACACTGTTGCGGATGAGCCAGGTCATCGCGGAGGTGACCGGCACGGAGTCCAGCCGCATCGCGGTGCTGTCCGGACCGAATCTGGCCAAGGAGATCGCCGCGGGACAGCCCGCCGCCACCGTGATCGCCTGTTCCGACGCCGCGCGCGCCGAGGCCGTTCAGCAGGCCAGCTACACCGGCTATTTCCGGCCATACACCAACACCGACGTGATCGGCTGCGAGATCGGCGGCGCCTGCAAGAACGTCATCGCGCTGGCTTGCGGCATCGCCTCCGGCATGGGTCTCGGCGACAACTCCATCGCCAGCCTGATCACCCGCGGTCTGGCCGAGATCATCCGGCTCGGCGTCGCGCTCGGCGCCGAACCCGTGACGCTCGCGGGCCTGGCCGGTGTCGGCGACCTGGTCGCCACGTGCACCTCGCCGCTGTCGCGCAACCGGTCCTTCGGGCACGTGCTCGGCGCGGGCGGATCGATGGAGGCGGCGCAGGAGGCCACCCAGGGACAGGTCGCCGAGGGTGTGAAATCGTGCACATCGGTGCGCGCGCTGGCCGCCGCGCACGACGTGGAAATGCCGCTCACCAACGCGGTGCACCAGGTGTGTCACGAGGGCCTCTCGGTGCGCGAAGCCGTCGGCAATCTGCTCGGGCGGCGGGTCAAGCCGGAGTGATCGCCGCAGGGTAACGGTCGCTATGACCACCGCGCAGCGGGCCGGTCCGCGCTCGCGGCGGTGCTCGGTGCGGGTACGGTTCGGTGCATGACGAACCGGATCAGGGTGGCCGTGGTGTTCGGCGGGCGCAGCAGTGAGCACGCCGTCTCGTGTCTGTCGGCCGGTAGTGTGCTGCGCAACCTCGATCCGGAGAAGTACGAGGCCGTGCCGATCGGCATCACCGCCGAGGGTGCCTGGGTGCTCGGCGGAGCCGACGTCGCCGCGCTGCGCCGCAAGGACGACGAACTGCCCGCCGTGGACGCGTCCGGCACCGCACTGACCCTGACCGCGGACCCGCAGCGCGCGGGGTCGCTGGTCGCCCTCGATGATCCTTCCGCCGCCCTGGGCTCGGTCGACGTGGTCTTCCCGATCCTGCACGGCCCGTTCGGCGAGGACGGCACCTTGCAAGGCATGCTCGAGCTCGCGGGCATCCCCTACGTGGGCCCCGGCGTGCTGGCCAGCGCGGCGGGCATGGACAAGGAGTTCACGAAGAAACTGCTCGCGGCCGACGGCCTGCCGATCGGCACGCAGGTGGTGCTGCGTCCCGGTGTCGCGACGCTGTCCGCCGCCGAGCGGGAGCGGCTCGGACTTCCGGTGTTCGTCAAGCCCGCGCGGGCCGGTTCCTCGCTCGGCATCACGAAGGTGGACGACTGGAGCGAGCTGGACACCGCCATCGCGACGGCGCGCGCGCACGATCCGAAGGTGATCGTGGAGTCGGGCATCGTCGGTCGCGAGGTGGAGTGCGGCGTGCTGGAATTCCCGGACGGCCGGATCGAGGCCAGCGTGATCGCCGAGATACGGATGCCCGACGACGACGCTCCGGAGTTCTACGACTTCGACACCAAGTACCTCGACGACGTCTGCGAGTTCGACGTTCCGGCGAAGCTGGACGACGAGGTGGCCGAGCAGATCAGGGAACTGGCGGTCCGCGCCTTCCGCGCGCTCGACTGCCAGGGTCTGGCCCGCGTGGACTTCTTCGTCACCGACCAGGGGCCGGTGATCAACGAGATCAACACCATGCCGGGGTTCACGGCGATCTCCATGTACCCCCGCATGTGGGAGGCGACCGGGGTCGAGTACGGCGCGCTGGTCTCGACGTTGATCGAGACCGCGCTGGCTCGCGGGACCGGCCTGCGCTGAACGGTAAGCCCTGGTCCGCTGCGCGTTCGTCGGGATCGCGCGGGCGGGTCGAAGGCGGCTGGCTGCTTCGGCGTGGCTGAGGTCGACCGTTCCGGGCCGGTGCGAGGGCCGTTGACGGCGGCGCGAATTCCGAGCGGGCAGGCGGAACGAGACTGCCCGCTGCGGCGTGGCTGTGGTCGGTTGTCTCGGTGGGTGCGAATGCCGCTGCTATCGGCGGGTATCCGAGCGGCGGGCCGACGCGGCTGGTGCTTCAGCGCAGTCTCGATCGGCGCCGAAGTCCGTGGTCGCGACGGCGCCGATCCCGGGCGTGCGGATCAGTTCGGCAGCGGACCGGGGTCCAGCGGCTTGGCGGGCAGGTTCGCGGTGATGGTGTCGGAGACCTCTTGCAGCGGGGTCGGTCCCGAACCGTCCGGCACCGTCAGCGCGATGTAGGTCTCGCGGTCGACGGCGAACCAGGTGCTCGCCTTGGCGGCGTCGTCGCGCGCTTCGAACCACTGCACGTCGTTGACGATCTGCAACGGTGAGGCGCGGTGGAATTCCAGCGGCCGGTCCAGGCCGCAGCGCAGCACGATGGCGTCTCCGCCCTCCGGGCGCTGCCAGGCGCGGGTGGCGGGCGGAGCGGGTTCGACCAGGGTCGACTTGGTGAACTCGCCGAGGTCGGCGGGCAACGCGGGCAGCAGCTTGGTGCAGGCCTCGCCGGTAGCGGCGGGCGCGGGCACGGGGCCCAGCACCAGCGGCTCGCGTTCCACCGGCAGGCGGCGGGCGAGGACGGCGGCGACCAAGACGGCGACCACGAGGACGACCGGCAGCGCGACCGCGGTCGCGATCAATGCCGGGGGATAGCGGGATTCGTCGCTTCCGCTCTCGGGTTCCTCGGCGGCGCTGGGCTTTTCCGCCGGTTCGGTCTCACCGCTGACCCCGGGGGTGCCGTCGGTGTCGGGTTCCTCGGCGGTCTTGGGCTGCTCGGTGGCGCTGATCTTCTCGGCGGAACCCGAGGCGGCCTCGCCCTTGCCGAGGTCGGCCGGCTTCTCGCCTTCGGTGGGTTCCTGCCCCTTCGCCGAGTCGCTGTCCGACGAGTCCGCCGCCATGCGTACCGGTCCTTCCTCTTCGCGCTCGCTGGAGCCGGTCGGCGCGGGTCGCGCGGGCTGCGTCGCGGCGGGTGCCGCGGACCGGCTCGGTGGTCTCGATTGCCCAGCACAGGGTACCGTCGAGCCGATTCCAGCTGGCACTACCTCGGGAAGGGACCGGTCATCAGCGAGAGCGCGGCGCCGCGGACGGTGCGTGAGCTGGGCGAGTTCGCGCTGATCGAGCGCATCAACGCCCGCAGAGTGCAGGCGCCCGCCGTGCTGCTCGGTCCCGGCGACGACGCGGCGCTGGTGGCCGCGCCCGACGGCCGCTTCGTGGTGACCACCGACATGCTGGTCGAGGGGCGGCACTTCCGGCGCGACTGGTCGAGCCCGCGCGAGATCGGCCGCAAGGCGATCGCGCAGAACGCCGCCGACGTGGTCGCCATGGGCGCGGCGCCGACGGCTTTCGTGGTGGCGCTTGGCTGCCCCGCGGAGACGCCCGTCGACGTCATCGACGAACTGTCCGACGGCATGTGGGCGGAAGCGGCGCGCGCGGGCGGCTCGATCGCGGGCGGCGACCTGGTGCGCAGTCCCGAACTGGTCGTCTCGGTCACCGCGTTCGGCGATCTGCGCGGCCACGCGCCGGTCACCAGAGCCGGTGCGCGCGTGGACGACACGGTGGCGGTGGCCGGTCGGCTGGGTTGGTCGGCCGCGGGGCTCGCCGCGCTCACCGCGGGCGCCGACGCCGAGGAGTTCGCCGAAGCGCTTGCCGCCCACCGGGTCCCGCAACCACCGTACGAGGCGGTGCTCGGATCGGCTTGGCGGGCGGGACACTCGCTCACCGATGTCTCCGACGGACTACTCGCCGATCTCGGCCACATCGCCGAGTCCTCGGGAGTCGGGATCGATCTCGACGCGGCCGCGCTGCGCGACCCCGCCCTCGACGCGCTGGCCCGCCGACTGGATACCGATGCGGCGCAATGGATTCTGGCCGGAGGCGAGGATCACGCCTTCGCCGGAACCTGGCCGTGTGGCGCTGAGCTGCCCGAAGGCTGGCGCGCGATCGGCCGGGTGACGTCCGGGTCCGGGGTCACCGTGGACGGCGCGCGGCACGAGGGCGGCAACGGTTGGGAATCGTTCCGTGGGGCGGACTCTGCGTCCGGCCCCGACCCACGATAGGTTGTGCGGTCATGGGTGCGAAACCACTGTCGGAAATCATGGATCCTGGCTGGGCACAGGCCTTGGAACCGGTCGCGGACCGGATCAGGGAGATGGGCGAATTCCTGCGGATCGAGAACGCCGAGGGACGCGGCTACCTGCCCGCGGGCGACAACGTGCTACGCGCCTTCCAGCGACCGTTCGACAAAGTTCGCGTGCTGATCGTCGGCCAGGATCCGTACCCGACGCCCGGTCACCCCATGGGTTTGAGTTTCTCTGTGGCGCCGGACGTTTCGCCGGTGCCGCGCAGCCTCGCCAATATCTTCGCCGAGCTGCACAAGGATCTCGGCCACCCGACGCCCTCCTGCGGCGATCTGAGCCCGTGGTCGGACCAGGGCGTGCTGCTGCTCAACCGCGTGCTCACCGTCTCGCCGGGCAAGCCCGCCTCGCACCGCGGCAAGGGCTGGGAGGCGGTCACCGAGCAGGCCATTCGCGCGCTCGTCGCGCGGGACGAGCCGCTGGTGGCGATTCTCTGGGGCCGCGACGCCTCGACGCTGAAGCCGCTGCTGAGCGAGGCCGAGGTGCCCTACATCGAGTCCGCGCATCCCTCGCCGCTGTCCGCGTCTCGCGGCTTCTTCGGCTCGCGGCCGTTCTCGCGGGTCAACGAGCTGCTCGACGAACTGGGCGCCGAACCCGTCGACTGGCGCCTGCCCTGATCCTTCTTTCCTCCCGGCCCGCCGGGAACGAGCACCACCCGCATCACCGCACGAAAACCAGATGAGGAGCACTGCAATGCAGCACAACACCGTTCGCGGGGCCCTGCGCGGCACCACCGCCACGCTGGCCATGGCCGCCGCTATCGCGGGCGCGACGTCGGCGGCGACCGCCGCGCCGCTTCCCCTGGAGCCCGCCACGGCGACCAGCGAGACCGCGCCGGTGGCCGAGGAGTTCACCTCGACCGGCTCCTCCACCATCTCCGCGTCGGTGAACGCGAAGGTCGCCTGCCTGTTCCAGCGCACCTTCAGCGCCATGCGCCTGGACTGCTGAGCACCGCGTTCACCGAGGCTCACGACGAGGCGTAGGCGCCCTGTGCGATGCTCAGATCGTGAGTAATGCGAACAATCTTCTCGAGCCCACTCGGCTGCGCTTGCGCGGTTCGGGTGGGCTCGAGCTCGCTGCCGACCAATTCGGCCCGGTCGGCGGCCCGCTCGTCGTCTTCTTGCACGGCGGCGGACAGACCAGGCACTCGTGGAAGCAGACCGGCGCGAAGCTGGCCGCGGCCGGGATGCGGGCGGTCACCCTGGACGCGCGCGGCCACGGCGACAGCCAGTGGTCGCCGGACCGCGACTACACGCGCGAGACGATGGTCGCGGACCTGACGCTCGTGCTGGAACAGCTGGACGCCGCGAGCGCACCGGGCGGGGGCGCGGTCGTGGTCGGCGCCAGCATGGGCGGCATCACCGGCTTGCTGACCACGGCGACGCCGGGCGGTGCGTCGATTCGCGCCCTGGTCCTCGTCGACATCGTCACCCGGCCCGAGCCCGAGGGCGTCGCCAGGGTCATCGACTTCCTCAGCAAGCACCGCGACGGCTTCGACACCCTCGACCAGGTCGCCGACGCGGTCGCCGAGTACCTGCCGCACCGGCCGCGGCCGGAGAACACCGACGGCCTGCGGCGCAATCTGCGCCAGCGGGACGGCCGCTGGTACTGGCACTGGGACCCGGACATGCTGCGCGACCGCGTCGAGGATCCGAGCGCGATGGTCGAGCAGATGGAGACGGCGGCCAGCGCCCTGCGCGTCCCGGTGCTGTTGGTGCGCGGCGCGCAGTCCGACGTGGTGAGCGCCGAGGGCGCGGCGGCGTTCCAGGCGCTGGTGCCGCACGCCGAACTCGTCGAGATCGGCGGTGCGGCGCACACCGCGGCCGGTGACGACAACGACTCGTTCACCGACGCGGTCGCGAAGTTCGTGGTGGAGAACCTGAAGTAGGTCAGGCCGGGTTGTTGTAGTCCGGCTTGCGCTTCGCCACGAAAGCGTCCACGCCTTCCCGGCCGGTACGGCTGTTCGCCGCTGCGGCGATGAAATCGCGCTCCAAGTCCAGCTGTTCGCTCAGCGACGCCGAATTCGACTGCGCCAGCAGTGATTTGATGCTGGCATAGGTGGAGCGGGGGCCGCGCGCCAGTTCCTGTGCGAGCGCGAGCGTCGCGGCGCGCACGTCGGCGTCGGCCACGAGGCGGCTGAGGATGCCGAGCCGGACGGCCTCGTCCGCGTCCAGGACGGCGTCGGTGAGCAGGATCTCGGCGGCGCGCCCCGCGCCGACGATGCGCGGCAGCGTCCACGACATGCCGCCGTCGGGGCTCAGGCCGATGCCCGGGTAGGCGGGCCGCAGCTTGGTGGACGGGCCGCCGAGTGCGATGTCGGAGGCGCAGACCAGGCTCATGCCCGCGCCCGCCGCCCAGCCCTGCACCGCGGCGAGCACCGGGACGCGGGTCTCGTCCAGTGCGCGCACGAAGGCGTGCAGATCCGTCGCGAGTCCGTGGATGTGGGCGGCGCGGTCCTCGGCGGCGGCGAAGCCGCGCACGTTGCCGCCCGCGCAGAAGTTCGCGCCCGACCCGGTGAGCACGACCGCGCCGATCTCCGGGCCGAGGTCCATCAGCGCTGCGGTGCCCGCGTTGATTCCGGCGAAATCCATCGAGGTGCCATTGGCGGCGGTGGCGATCGTGATCTGGAGGACGCCGTCGGTGGTCGTGACGTACTCGGTCTGCGCGGTGGAGGTCATGAGGGGAACCCTATCGTTTGCTCGGGCTCGCCTCGACGCTCGTTCCCGCTACCGGGCGGTTTCGGTCGTGCGCGCCGGACGCACCATCCGCACCTGCATAGCGATGGTGAAATCCTCGACCTTGCGCGCGCCCTCCAGCGCGAAACCGTGCTTGCGGTAGAAGGCCTGGGCGCGCGGATTGTTCTCGAACACCCACAGCGAGCACGGCTGGCCGGGGGCCACAACGGTGTCGAGCAACTCGCGCGCCAGACCGGTGCCGTACCAGTCGGCGCGCACGTACAACGCGTTGAGTTCGAGCGGTGCGACCGGCGCCCGGTCCCTGGGCGGGCCCGAACTGGCGAAGCCGACGACGCTGTCGCCGACGACAGCCACGTGCGTGCTGTCGGGATGCGCGCGGCGGACGCGGTCCCACGCTTCGGCGCGCCGGTCCACGTCGAAGGCGTCGAGGACGTGATCGGGGACCAGGCCGCGGTAGGCCTCACGCCAGCAGGCGATATGGCATTCGGCCAGGCCCTGGACGTGTTCGGCGGCGAGCGGCGTGACCCGCCATGCTCGCGTGCTCACCTCGGCCATGCGCTGCCCTCGGATCGGTATCTCGGAACACCTACCGACGACGACGCCCCGGAACACCCTTGTCGGGCGCCGGGGCGTTTGTCTTGATGCTGATCGACCGGGGGGCGAATCAGCCGCGAACCACCTTGCCCGCCTTCAGGCAGGAGGTGCACACGTTCATACGGCGGGTGTTGCCCGGGGCAACCTGCGCGCGCACGGTCTGGATGTTCGGGTTCCAGCGACGGTTGGTGCGCCGGTGCGAGTGCGAGACCGACTTCCCGAAGCCGGGGCCCTTGGCGCAGACGTCGCAGACGGCAGCCATAGTCGCGAACTCCTTCATGTCATGTGGGGACCGCCGCACAATGATGCGGCATGTCCGGAAACAATGTCGTGATGTGCCCTGCCGACTGACGTCGACCAGCGCAGGCCAGCTTCAGGCCGCACGAGCAACCCAGCAAGGGTAGCCAATGCCACGCCGATCCGCCAAACCGGGACCCGGTCGGACGGGCCGTCCCAGCCGTCGAACACCCCGACAGCATACCGATTCGGTGTCACGCGGCCGCTGTCGGTATCGCCAGCTAACCTGGCGGACGGCGGTGTTGTGCGGGCGGTGCGAAGGGAGCGAGGTGACGGTGCCGGGGCAGCGGGAGGAGATCGACGGCGCGGCGCTGCGGGACTGGAGCCGCCTCTGTCTGGACGGTCTCGAAGAGCGGCGCGCGGAGATCAACGCGCTCAATGTCTTCCCCATCGCCGACGCCGACACCGGAACCAACCTGCTCGCCACCATGCGCGCGGCGGTCCGAGCGGCCGACGCCGCGCCGGACGAAACGAGCGCGAACCGAGTCGCCGCGGCCCTGGCGCGCGGCGCCACCGCGGGCGCGCGAGGGAACAGCGGCATCCTCCTCTCGCAGGTGCTGCGCGGCATCGCCGAAGCGACGACGGACGGACCGCTCACCGCCGAGACCCTGCGTTCCGCCCTGCGCCGCGCCGCCGCGCTGGTCCGCGAATCGCTGAGCGATCCGGTCGAAGGCACGCTGCTCACCGTGCTGGAGTGCGCCGCCGACTGCGCGGTGACCTGCCCGGAGGACACACTCGCCGAGGTCGCCGTCGCGGCCGCCGACGGCGCGGCCAAGGCGCTCGGCGACACCCCGTCCCAGCTCGGGGTGCTGCGGGCGGCCGGTGTGGTGGACGCGGGCGCGCGCGGGTTGGTGGTGCTGCTGGACGCGCTGGTCGCCGTCGCCCTCGGCGAGACTCCGACGAGACCCGACTACCTGCCGGGTGAATTCGCCGCAATGGCAGGCGTTTCGGACGATGGCACCGAGCTCGACGGCGCGCACTTCGAGGTCATGTACCTGCTGACCGAAACCGACCTGGCGCGCGTCGCCCGACTGCGTGAGCGCCTCGCCGAACTCGGCGATTCGGTAGTGGTGGTGGGTGACGGCAGCGGGAACTGGTCCGCGCACGTGCACTGCGCCGACGCCGGCGCGGCGGTGGAGGCCGGGCTCGCGGCGGGCGTCGTGCGCGATATCCGCATCGAGAGCTTCGCCATCACGGCCCCGGTCGGCCGCGACCACCTCGAGCCGCAGCGGTCTTCCGGAGAGAGCTGGGCGCGCGTCGGCGAGACCGGCGTAGATCGAGGCCGCGCCGAGGGCCCCGCCGATCGCGGTGTGCTCGCCGTCGCGGCGGGATCGGGAGCCGCCGCGCTGTTCGAGGCGGCGGGCGCGGTCGTGCTCGGCGCGCACCCGGTGACCTCGACCGCACTGCTCACCGCGATCCGGCGGATGCCGCACCGCGAGGTGCTCGTGCTTCCGAACGGCGCGCTGCCCGCGCACGAACTGGTCGCCGTCGGTGTCGCCGCGCGCGACGCGCACCGCGACGTGCTGCTGCTGCCGAGCGGTTCCATGGTCCAGGGCCTGGCGGCGCTGGCGGTGCACGATCGCGGCCGGATCGCCGTGGACGACGCGTTCGCGATGTCGGAGGCCGCCGCGGCGACCCGGTGGGGTTCGCTGCGCGCGGCCACCGAGCGCGCGCTGACCATGGTCGGCACCTGCGAGCCGGGCGACGGGCTCGGCTTGGTCGGCCACGACGTGGTGGTGATCGACCGCGACGTGCGCGGCGCGGCGCTGACGCTGCTGGACCGGATGCTCGGCCTCGGCGGCGAATTGGTCACCCTGCTGATGGGCGCGGACGCGCCCGCCGGGCTGGCCGAGGAGTTGAGCGCGCACATCGCCCAAGGTTTTCCCGGCGTCGAGGTCACGGTGTATTCCGGTGGCCAGCAAGGGGATCTGGCGCAGATCGGGGTGGAATGAGAGGCATCAGTACGAGGGTGGAGACATGGCGACACTGAGCGATCGGCTGGACCACATCCTTGGTGCGAAGGCCGCGGATTCGCTGTCCGAGGCCTTCGACATGAACACCGTCGAGGATTTGCTGCGGCACTACCCCTTGCGTTACGCCACCCAGGGCCAGCCGCTCACGGAGGAAGCGCCCGAGGACGGTTCGCACATCACCGTCATCGGCCGGATCACCAAGACCGAGCTCAAACCGATGCGCAACCGGCGCGGATCGCTGCTCAAGGTTCTGCTCGACACCGGGTCGGGACGCCCGGTCGACGTCACGTTCTTCAACGGCGACAAGGTGAAATACGTTGTCAAAGAAGGACTTCGGGCCATGATGTCCGGCACGGTCAGCTACTGGCGGCCCGGCAGCTGGAACCTCAGCCATCCCGGCTACCTGATCCTGCCCGAGACCGAGGACGATTCGGTCGGCACCTTCACCAAGGTGCGCGGCGGCGGCGATCTACGCGGTCTGGCGCAGAGCGCGAAAGGCGCAGGGGGAGTGGACGTCTCGTTCATGGAGCGCGAGTTCATCCCGGTGTACCCGGCCACCGCGAAGGTGCAGAGCTGGGATCTGCTGGCCTGCGTGCGCCAGGTGCTCGAACAGCTCGACCCGATCGACGATCCGCTGCCGGAGGACATTCGCGAGGACCGCGCCCTCATGCCGGTCTCCGACGCGCTGCGGCTGATCCATCTGCCGGAGCGCAAAACCGATATCGACCGCGCCAAGGACCGGCTGCGCTTCGACGAGGCACTCGCGCTGCAACTGGTGCTCGCCGAGCGGCGGCACGAGGTCGCTGGCCGGGTCGCGCGGCCGTGCCCGCCGCGCACCGACGGCATCGCCGCGGCCTTCGACCGGCAGCTGCCCTTCGAGCTCACCGCCGGTCAGCGGCAGGTGGTCGCGGAGATCTCCGCCGATCTCGGCCGCACCCAGCCGATGCACCGGCTGCTACAGGGTGAGGTCGGCTCGGGCAAGACGATCGTCGCGCTGCACGCCATGCTCCAGGTGGTCGACGCCGGTCAGCAGTGCGCGTTGCTAGCGCCGACGGAAGTGCTTGCCGCCCAGCACTATCGGTCGCTGCGCGCGATGCTCGGCGAGCTCGGTACGGCGGGCGAGCTGGGCGCTGCCGAGCAGTCCACCCGGGTGGTGCTGGTGACCGGTTCCATGTCGGCCGCGGCGAAGAAGGCCGCGCTGCTCGAGGCCGTCACCGGTGAGGCGGGCATCGTCATCGGCACGCACGCGCTGATCCAGGACAACGTCGAGTTCTTCGACCTCGGCATGGTGGTGGTCGACGAACAACACCGCTTCGGCGTCGAACAGCGGGACGCGTTGCGCGCCAAGGCGAAAGCGGGGACGAGCCCGCACCTGCTGGTGATGACCGCGACGCCGATTCCGCGCACCATCGCGATGACCACCCTCGGCGACCTGGAGACCTCCACCCTCACCGAGCTGCCCCGCGGCCGCTCGCCCATCACGTCGAAAGTCGTTCCGCGCAAACTACATCCGAACTGGGTGGACCGGGCGTGGGAACGCATTCTCGAAGAGGTGAAAGAGGGCCGCCAAGCCTACGTCGTGTGCTCGCGCATCGGCGACGACGAGGAGAACGGCGGCTCCGGCAAAGGCCGCGGTAAGGCCAAGGCGGCCGAGGAGAAGGAGGCCCCGACCACTCAGGCCGTGGTCGATGTCTTCGACATGCTGCGCGCCGGGCCGATGGCGGGCGTCCGGGTCGGCCTGCTGCACGGCAGGCTGCCCGCGGACGAGAAGGACCAGGTCATGCGCGCCTTCAACGACGCGCAGATCGATGTGCTGGTGTGCACCACGGTCGTCGAGGTCGGCGTCGACGTGCCGAACGCGACGGTGATGGTGATCGTGGACGCCGACCGGTTCGGCGTCAGCCAGCTGCACCAGTTGCGTGGCCGGATCGGTCGCGGCAAGCACCCGGGCCTGTGTCTGCTGATCACCGACGCTGCGCCCGGCGGTTCGGCGATGACCCGGCTGGAAGCGGTGGCCGCGACGACCGACGGTTTCGAGCTCTCCGTGCTCGATCTGCGCCAGCGCCGCGAGGGCGATGTGCTCGGCGCGGCGCAGTCCGGTACGGCGAGTTCGCTCAAGCTGCTGTCCCTGCTCGACGACCTGGAAGTCATCACCACGGCGCAGGATCTGGCCAGGCAACTGGTCGAGGCCGATCCCGGATTGCGCGAGCACCCCGGCTTGGCGAGCATGATGCGCGCCGCCGTCGACGGTGCGCGGCTGGAGTATCTGGCGAAGTCGTGACGCCACCGCGGGCCGGCCCCGTCCCGCGAGCACCCGGGCGCGGCTGGCGTGATGCACGTCGCCGTGAGCGACGGGCGTACCTGGCCAAGTCATGACACGACCGAGGGACGGACCTCGCTGGTCCGTCCCTCGGTCGTTCGATGCTGTTATGCCGCAAAGACTTTCGGCTGGTCCTCGGCTGAGTCGGCGTCGTTCTCACCGCGCGAGTCCGCGGTCCACAGCCCGATGATCGCCCCGGCGACCGCGATCAGTCCGCCGACCAGCAGCGCGCGCTGGAAGCCGTCGGTCATCGCGTCCAGTTGCGGCTCGCCCGCCGCCAACTGCGCGGTGGTGCGGGAGGTGGCGATCGCGGTCAGCACGGCGATGCCGAGCGCGCCGCCGATCTGCTGGGCCGTGTTGAGCAGGGCGGCGGCCAGTCCGGCCTGGTCGCCGGGCACGCCCGCGTTGGCGGCGGTGGTGTTCGCGACGAACACCGCGCCCGCGCCCACCGACATGACCAGCATGCCGGGCAGCAGGTGCGCCAGGTAGGACCCGTCGGTCGGAATGAACGACAGCCACACGATGCCGAGCCCGGTGATCGCCGCGCCGCCCACGATGACCGGCCGGGTGCCCACCCTGGTGAACAGCTTCGCCGAGAGTCCCGCCGCCACACCGATGGTCAGGCTCACCGGCAGGTACGCCACACCGGCCTTGAATTCGCCGTAGCCGAGCACCGACTGCATGTACAGCGTCACGAAGAAGAACATCGCGAGCATGCCCGCCGCGACGATCAGGTGGGTGACGTTCGCCGCGGCCAGACCGCGGATACGGAAGATCGACAGCGGCACCAGCGGATCGGCCGAGCGGTGTTCGTTGACCACGAACGCGATGAGCAGCGCCGCCGCGCCGCCGAGCAGCGCCAGCGTCGTCGCGTCGCCCCAGCCGTGCTCCGGCGCCTTGACCAGGCCGTACACCAGCAGCATCAGGCCGCCGGTGCCCAGCGCGGTGCCGAAAAGGTCGAAGCCACCGCGGATCTCGTTGCGCCGATCGTTGGGAACCAGCGCCGGGATGGCAGCGAGCACCAGCAGGCAGACCGGAGTGTTGACGTAGAACACCCAGCGCCAGCCGGGTCCCTCGGCCAGCACGCCGCCGAGGAAGACGCCCGCCGCCGACGCCAGGCCCGCGGCTCCGCCCCACACGCTCAGCGCCGTCGTGCGGTCGGAGCCCTCGCGGAAGGTCGTGGTGAGGATGGACAGCGCGGCGGGCAGCATCAGCGCCGCGCCGACGCCCTGGGCCAGCCGCGCGCCGATCAACAGCCCGCTGTCGTCGGCGAGACCGCCGACCGCCGAGGCCACGGCGATGAGCAGCGTGCCCGCCACGAGCACGCGGCGGCGGCCGAGCAGGTCGGCGAGACGGCCGCCGAGCAGCATCAACCCGCCGTAGGTCAGCAGGTAGCCGCTGGTGACCCACTGCAGCGTCGCCACGTCCATGCCGAGTTCGCGCTGAATGGTCGGCAGCGCGACGTTGACGATCGAGCCGTCGACGAAGTCGAGGAAGGCGACCGTGCACAGCAGCGCCAGCGTGAGCTTGCCGCGACGGGTCGCCAGATACGAGGGTGTTTCGGTCGGTGATCGCACTGTCGGGTCCTTCTCTGCGAATCCGGACGGTTTTCGTCCTGTCGCCAACCAAGAGCGGAGGCGCCGAGGGGAGGTGACGTGGCGAGAGTCAGATCACATTCCGCGGCCCGGATGTCACGTTCCGCGCCTCGAAACACTCTCGGGGTACGACAGCCGCGCGAGCTTTCCGGCACAGGAGGAACGATGATCGAGACCATGGACGAACAGGCGACGGACGTCTTCGCCGAGCATCGCGAACTGCTCTTCTCGATCGTGTACAACATGCTGGGCACCGTCACCGACACCGAGGACGTCCTGCAGGACACCTGGCTGGCCTGGGAGTCGCGCCACCGCTCGGACCTCGGCGAGATCACCAGCCCGCGCGCGTACCTGGTGCGGATCGCGGTGAACAACGCGCTCTCGCGCCGGGAGACGCTGGCCCGCCGGCGTGAGACCTACGTCGGGCCCTGGCTGCCCGAGCCGCTGGTCGCCGACACCCCGGAGGTCAGGGACAGCGCGGACGCCGCCGAGATCGCGTTGCGCGGCGAGTCGGTGTCGCTGGCGATGCTCGTCGTCCTGGAGACGCTCACCCCGCTCGAGCGCGCGGTGTTCGTGCTGCACGAGGTGTTCGGCTATCCGCACGCCGAGATCGGCGCGATGCTGGGCAGGGAGACCCCGGCGATCCGCCAGCTCGCGCACCGAGCCAGGGACCACGTGCGCGCCAAGCGTCCGCGCTACCAGGCCGACGCGCGCACCCAGCGGGCGGTGACCGAGCGCTTCCTCGCCGCCCAGCTCAGCGGGGACGTGACGGGTCTGTTGGAACTGCTCGCGCCGGACGTCACGTTCCTGTCCGACGGCGGCGGCCTGCTTCGCGCGGCGCTGCGGCCGGTGCACGGACCGGACAAGGTCGCGCGCCTGCTCACCAGTCCTATGGTGTTGACCTCGGTCCCCGACATGACGATCCGGTACGGGTGGACCAACGGCGAGCCGTCCGCGGTCGTCTATTCCGGCGGTGCGCCTGCGGCCGTCCTGCTGCTGGACGTCGACGCCGACACCGGAAAGGTGCGCACGGTCTACGCGATTCGCAATCCGGAGAAGCTGACCCACCTGCGCGGGTGAGGGTCAGCGCAGCATCCGCGGATAAGGCAGATCGGTGCTGGTGTTCTCCGCCACCGCCAGCGGACTGCCGATCTGCGGGAACGCTCGCTGCGGGCAGGCGGGCCGCTCGCATACCTTGCATCCCGCGCCGATCGGCACCGCGGCGCCGGGGTCGTCCAAGTGCAGCCCGGTCGAATACACCAGGCGGTCGGCGTATTCGATGTCGCAGCCGAGCCCGATGGCGAAATTCTTCGTCGCCGTGCCGAATCCGTGCGGCGCGATGAACGCCGTCCGGGCGATCCACAGGTAGCGCCTGCCGTCCGGCATGGCGGATATCTGGGTGAGGATGCGGCCCGGGTGGGCGAACGCCTCGTGCACCACCCACAGCGGGCAGCTGCCGCCGACACGAGAGAAGTGGAAAGCCGTGGCGGACTGGCGTTTCGAGATATTGCCCGCGCGGTCGGTGCGGACGAGGAAGAACGGAACCCCGCGCTGGCCCTGCCGTTGCAGCGTACTCAGGCGGTGGCAGATGGTCTCGAAACCGACCTCGAAACGCAGGCTCAGCAGGTCGATGTCGTAGCGCAGTTCCTCGGCAGAGCGCAGGAACCGGCCGTAGGGCAGGATCAGCGCGCCCGCGAAGTAGTTGGCCAGTCCAATTCGGGCCAGCGCGCGGGATTCGCCGGTGAGCGAGGGGGTTTCGCTGAGCACCGCGTCGAGCTCGGGGCCGAAGAGCAGGAAGCCCAGGGTCGTCGCGATCTGGAAGGCGCGCTGCCCGGGGCGCAGCCTGCGGGCCAGGGTCAGCGTGCGGCTCTCGGGGTCGTAGTGGCGCTTCGGGATCGACGGATCGGCGCCGTCGCCGCGCACCAGAACGGTCACCCCTGCTCGCTCCTCGGCGATCCTGGCGAGCTGGCGGTCCAGCGAGCCGATGGTGAGACCGCACTCCTCGAAGAGCTGTTCGGCGAGGTGGTCCAGGTGCGGTATGTGGTTGTGGTGGTCGTAGAAGAAGTCGCGGACGTCCTCGTAGGGCATCGGGACGCCGGGCCCGCCGGTGGGCGCGGCCACCCGGGAGGAGAGCAGATCGAGCTGGTCGGTGGCGGCGCGCAACCGTCGGTGCATGGCGACCAGGATGCGGGCCACCTCAGGCTGGCGGGTGGCCAGCTCCTCGACCTCGGTCAGCGGGGCGCTGTCGCCGCCCGCCGCGTCCACGAGCACCTCGTGCAGGTCGGAGACCAGACGGGCGTCGGAGTCGGCGGCGAAGAACTGAACGTCCAGGTCGAAGGTGGAGTTGAGCTTCAACAGCACCGGAATGGTGAGCGGTCGCTGGTCGCGTTCCAGCTGGTTGAGATAACTGGGCGAGAGATCGAGGGATTTCGCCAGTGCCGCCTGCGTCATCCGTCGTTCCTCGCGCAGTCGCCGCAGCCGGGCGCCCGCATACATCTTGCGCACGGGCGAATCCTAGCGGCTTCGTCTTCGCAAACATCGCAGAACCGGTACTTCTCGCCCACAGAAATCGGCATTTGCACGGCATTCTTGCTTCGGCGTCCGCTGCGTAGCGTGCGAAGAGAGGCCCTTGGGCCGGTAGCCGTCTGGAACCCGAAGGGTGCATGAAGACCCATATCGTACGCGCTCGCGCCGCCGACGAGGCGTTTCCGCGCGGCGCGCGCCCGTTCCCCGCGCCCACGACATCGAGAAGTTTCGGACGCTGGCCGACGGGGTAGTAGATCGTGCGGAGCAGGACCGTTTCCTCGACGCGGCGCGAGGCACCGCGAAACACGGTGCGGGCGAACTCGATCAGCTGACATTCACCGCGGCGCCCGAGGTCCTCGGCCGGGCACCGGAGGTTCGTGAGGGGATCTTCTGATGCCCGACCGACTCCGTTCCGGCCCGACGGCCGCCACCGCCGCCAAGTGGTCGGGCTTCCGCGCTGGACTGAACTCCGGTCGCGTCCAGCGCCTGCCCGCCGCGTTCGATCCGGCGGTGGCCACGCTGATCCGGCAACTGGGCTTCGAGAGCGGTGCACGTCTCCGGCGCGGTGGTTGTGGCCCGGCGAGCCGAGTGCGTGGTCAGATGTCCGGCAGTTCCTTCGGCGTCCCTTCTGCGGTGATGATTGCGATTACCGCGGCGACAATCGGGCCGTCGGGATCGCTGAGACGCGGCAACGAACTCCGATCCACCAGTAAAGAGCCAAGAGTGAAATCGACCAGTTCGGCGCCGACCTGTTCGGCGGACCTACGCCCTTCCGGCTCGAACCACGTCCACGCCCATTGCGCGGCACCGAAGATGAGCAGGGTCCGGATACTTCCATCGACAGGCCGGAACTCACCCGAAACAACGCCCGACTCGAGCACGTTGCGCAGCATTTCGATGTAGCGCCGTCGCAGTTTACGCCCCTCGGAGGTCTCCTCTTGCTGGGCGAACCGCGCGACCTCGCGCTGGAAAGCGACGGTCCGATTTCGATCATGCACCTGATAGAGCATGGACGCGAACAACAGCGCGGCCATCCGTTCGGCAGGCGCAGGAAACTCCGCTACGATGCGCTCTGCCTCATCGATCCGCTGCCGCATATAGGAAATGTGCAGGGCTTCCAGCAACCGCGCCTTCGTACCGTAGTGGTGCACGATCAAGCCCTGCGAGATGCCCAACTCGCTCGCGACGCCACTGAAGCTGGTCCCGTCGTAGCCCTTCTCGGCAACATGGCGCGTGAAGATATCGAGGATCGCACCCGACTTGCCCGGCTCAGCCACACGCCTACCCACCGATACCACCCCTCTTCGGTCCAAATTTTCCCGCACACTCTAGCGCCCAGTGACGGCGTTACCCCGGCGTTGACTGAGTGTGCAGTCAGTATTAGCATTATGCGCCGAGTCACAGCGGTGCACTCGCCGGTATCAATAGTTCATCTACCTTCGGGCAATCAACCATGCGCTTATCCCGCCAAGGCGGTGACCACGACGTCGTCATCAGCCATAACCTGTGGTCACCCCGCGCCATGAGCCCTCGCTGTCAGATGGTCACCATCCACCGCCTCGCGGCCCGCGAGTCCGAGCACGTAACGTCCGCGAAGTCCACCACATGGTCGGATAGTCCGGCCTGCTCGAAGCGTCGGCCCGCGATGGAGAACAAGTGAGTCCCCTGGACGCGGGTACGGCGGAGGCGCCGGAGGATCCCGCGACGGACGCGGGAGCTCTGCTGTCGCCGGAACAACTATTGGCCGCGATCGGTGGTCGTCTCGCCGAGCCGTTGCCGCTCGTCGCGTGGGCACGGGAACTGGGCGATCTACACGCCGCTCTGATCTCGACGGTTCTGAATCCGCCGCGGCCCGACGCCACCGAGGCGGCCCTGCACGCGGAAATCGCGAAGGTCGTCGACAAGATCAACTCGTGGGCGGCGTTCTACGTCCGGCACAGCCGGTGCGCCCGCCGCCACACTCACACCTTCGGTGAGGTGATCAGTCACGTCGCGAAGTCCTACGCCGAGGCATGGTGGACGGTGCTGCACACCGACTGCGAGGAGCTTCGGCACTCCGCATGGGTCCATCTCGGCGAGGTCCGCGACGGCTACGCGCAACTCATCGGCGACATCAGAACCGGTCGTGTCCAATTCCCGCTGGGGTGGGCGGGCATCCGACATGCCCGGCGAAACGACAGCGCTTCCACTGGGTCCGACGGGGATGGGGTGCACCCCGGCAAGCAGTAGTAGGCACAACGGGCGGTGCGGTCTGGACGGCGCCACGAGTGCTGCAGGCCAGGTCCATATTCGAAGGCATCGGTACGCTCGTGGGCATGGGTGGGGACTTGTTGCTGCTGATCGCCACCATCGGCGGCCCATTGGGGTTGTTCGGGTGGGCGGCTGTTCGGGCGAAGCGCCGCGGGCTCGGGGGGTCGTTCGCCGGGCCGTTTCAGGAGATGTTCGATCCTGGTGCGGCGCGGGCGCAGATCGTCCTCGAGGAGAGGGCGGAACTGCCGGATCCTGGAGGCACCGGCGACCCGGATAACGACGACGGTGTGCCGAACACGGTGATGTACCAGGGTGTTCGGCTCTACGTCAATCCGAAGGCTCGGCATCGCGGAGGTGATGGGACCGCCAGCCGAGCGGGGTGAGCACGGACGGCCCGGACCGTTTCGGTCAGCACGGGAGGCGGCATTCGCGGCCCGCGGCTGCCCCGAAGACCGCCCGGATCGCGGCGATATCGGACGTTCCGCGCGGACGCCGACGGCCCGAGACAACTCGGGCCGTCGGTCTTCGGTCTTCGGACTGTCGCAGCTGGTTGCCCGCAGGGTTGCGAATCTCGTTGCGGACTTCGAATATGCCGCTACTCGACCGAGTTGGCCAGCCGATCGGCATAGGGGGCGGTGAGTTTTCCGACCAGGGGAAGTTCTGCGCGGACACCGCCGGTGTTGTTCGCCTGGACCATGGCCATGACCCAGACGACGACCGCGAAGACCGCGACCGCGAGTCCGGCGAGGCTGAAGATGATCCCCACGACTCCGAGGAGCGAGCCGACGATGCTCAGAACGATATTGACCACCGAGACCGCTCCGAAGAAGACGATCGATTGCGAGGCATGGAATTTCACGTCGGGGTCGTTCTTGCCGACGAACAGGAAGATGACTCCGGTGAGCCACCCCAGTGCGTAGGACAGGATCGCGCTGGTCTTCTTGTCCAAGCCGGCGGACTGCGGTTGGTTCGTGGGAGGTTGAGAAGTTGTCATGAGGTAAGTAGACGCTGCGCGCGCCACCTACCGATCCCAAGTTTCGCCCGAACCCCCAGGTCGCGGGTCAGCTGGCGACCGGGATCGTGGACGTGGTTCTCCCTTGATCGTTCACGCCGGTAGGTGGTTGGGGGAGTTGGGGACCGGGATTTCGAACTGCCAGGGGCCCGAGAGGCCGGGGCGGGCGGCGGCCTGGGTGTGTAGGTGCAGGTAGTCCGCACGGGAGAGGTCGATGGCGCCGAGGGAGGTGAGATGGCTGGAGGTGACCTGGCAGTCGACGAGGGCGAAATCCCACGCGGCCAGTTGGGCGCAGAGCCAATACAGCGCGACCTTGGAGGTGTCACGGGCGCGGGAGAACATGGACTCGCCGGCGAAAGAGCGGCCGCATGCGACGCCGTAGAGGCCGCCGACAAGGTCGCCGTCGCGCCATACCTCGACCGAGTGCGCATGACCGAGGTGGTGCAGCCGCAGGTAGGCCGCCATCATGTCGGAGCCGATCCAGGTTCCGTCCTCCTTGTCACGCGGTCCGGCGCAATTCGACATCACATCGGCGAAGGCGCGATCCATGGTCACCCCGTAGTCGGCTTTCGTGACAGATCGACGATAAGACTTGGTCACCCGCAGGTCGGTCGGCACCAGAATGCTCCGCGGGTCCGGGCAGTACCAGTGGATCGTTTCGCCGGGGTTGTACCAGGGAAAGATGCCCGCGGAATAGGCGCTCAACAGCCGCTCTGACGACAGATCCCCGCCGAAAGCGACCAGTCCGGTCGGATCCGCGAGCTCGACAGGCGGGAAAGGCTGGTCTGGATCGACCAGATACATCCGCATCAGGTCGCTGGCGTCGGTCACCGGACAGACATTACCGACCTGAGCGAACAGCCTCGGGCTGCGACGACGGGACGAACCGTCGCACGGGGATCGGTCCGCGGAGTCGGCAACCCTACCTGCCGCCGAGCGCCACCCCTGTTCTACCAAGCAATTGTTTGGTTGAATCGGTGCGACCCGATGCCCCGCCCTAGGAAACGAGCGCGCCAATGACCGGTCCCGACGAACTCGTCCGCGCGATGTGCCGAAGCTGGTCCGATCCCGACCCCGATCGAATCGCCTCGTACTTCGCCGAAGACGCTGTCTACCACAACATTCCGATGGAACCGATCGTCGGCCGCACTGCCATCCGCGATTTCATCGCCGGGTTCCTCACCACCTTCGACGCCATCGATTTCGACATCCACCACCAGGTGACCTCCGGCAACGTCGTCATGAACGAACGCACCGACACCTTGCGCGGCAACGGCCGCGACACCCCGCTCCCCGTCATGGGCGTCTTCGAAGTCGGCGACGGCGCCATCACCGCTTGGCGCGACTACTTCGACATGGCCGCCATCAACCGCGCCTTCGGCCTGCCCAGCTGAGCCGAGCCGTCCGCTCGTGCCGCCACGGTTCGATCAGCGGACGACCGCGAAGTGGATCGTGGGTGTGGAAGGTGCGGCGCACCGGTACGGACACCGGGGGCTGGCCGGCCGGATCACCGCCGTGCCTGTGGACGGGGGCGGACACGCGCGGTGGGGCGTGGAGTGGGCGACTGCCAGCCAGGTCGATTCCCGTTTTCGATACGCCCTGACCGGGTGGAAGGCGCCGTCCGTGGCGACAGCGGTGGTGGACGGCCGTGCCGTCGCCGTGGGCCCGTCGTGGAGCGGCGGCAACGTCAGGGCAATTCGGATGTGGGATTTGATGACCGGCGAGCAGGTCGGCGAGCCCCTGGTCGGCCACGACGGTTCGGTTCGAGCGGTGGCGACGGGAGTGATGAACGAGCGCCCGGTCGCCGTCACCGGAAGCGAGGACGGCACGGCGCGTGTGTGGGACCTGGTCGACCATGAGCAGATCGGCGAACCCATGGCTGGCCACGACGGCTGGGTGCTCTCCGTGTCGACGGCCGTGGTGGATGGCCGCCTCGTCGCGGTCACCGGCGGTACCGACCACACGGCGCGTGTGTGGGACCTCGGCACCGGAAAACAGATCGGTGTTCCCTTGACCGGCCACAGTCGGTGGGTGGTGGCGGTGGCGACGGCCGTGGTGAACGATCGTCCCGTCGCCGTCACCGGCAGCTGGGACGCCACGATCCGGCTGTGGGATCTCGGTACAGGCGTACAGGTCTGCGATCCACTGACCGGCCACACCGATCAGGTGCTTGCGGTGGCGACGGCCGTGGTGGACGGTCGGCCGGTCGCCGTCACCGGAAGCAATGACAAGACGGCGATGATATGGGATCTCACCACCGGTGAACCGGCTGGTGATCCGCTGATCGGCCACTCCCACAAAGTGGGGGCCGTCGCGACAACCATCGTGGACGGCCGCCCGGTAGCCCTCACCGGCGGCGGGGACGGCACAACCCGGATGTGGGACCTGACGACCGGCGAGCAGCTCGGCGATCCGCTGACCGGACACTCCGATGAGGTGGGCGCCGTGGCGGTGGCGCACGTCGGCGGTGTCCCCGTTGCCCTCACCGCCGGTGCCGTCACCGGTACCGATCACACGGTCCGCACGTGGAGCCTGACGGCGCGTCGCCGGAACGCCGAACCCTCGGATGGGCACGGCGGCGCCGTCGTCGCGGTGGCGACGGCGATGGTGGACGGGCGGTCGGTCGCCGTCACCGGCAGCGGCGATGGCACGGCCCGCATCTGGGATCTCGCCGCAGGTGAGCGCATCGGCGTCTCCCTCGACGGCCACACCGGCGAGGTGCACAAGGTGGCAGCCGGGACGGTGGACGGCCGCCCGGTCGCCGTCACCGGCGGCTATGACGCACTCCGGCTGTGGGACCTGACCACGGGTGAGCCCATCGGCGAACCGCTGACCGACCCCGACGGACCCACCATCGCGCGGGCCATGGCAATAGTGGACGGCCGCCTACTGGCCGTCACCAGCGGCGGACATCGCAGCGGCAGACCCATGCGGGTATGGGACCTGGCCACCCGCGCGCCGATCGGCGGATTTCCCGCCGGCCGCCGCCGCGGTTACGCCGACAAGGTGATCGCGGTGACGTTGGGACAGTTGGACGGGCGGCCTGTCGCCGTCACGGGCGCCGACGACCGGACAGTTCGGTTGTGGGACGCGACAACTGGGAAGCAGATCGGCGAGCCCCTGTTCGACCACGACTGCTCGGTGCGGGCAGTTGCCACGGCGTCGGTAGAAGGCCGCCCGATCGTGGTCATCGGCAGCGACGACAAGACAGCGCGGACAGCAGACCTGACCACAGGCCAGCCGATCGGCGAACCGTTGCGCGGCCACACCGACGTGGTGTGCACGGTGGCCGCGGGCACGGTGGACGGCCGCCCGGTCGCCGTCACCGGAAGCTGGGATGCCACGGTGCGCGTGTGGGACATCACGACGGGCGAACAGATCGGCGAGAAGCTGGTGTTCCCCGCCATGGTGAACGCGGTCGCGGTGACGCCGGATGGGCGCCTGGCAGTCGGATTCGGCACGGAGCTGGCCATTCTGGCCTTTCGCTGACCCCAGCCCTTTCGCACCGCCTCGGCAGCCACGGCTCGATCAGCGAACGATCGGGAATTGTCCCGAGAGCCAGTCATCATCGAGGATGTCACCCTCGGGCAGCGGTTCGTCGGCCGGAGCCTCGGCCTCGAATCAGAGCACGGGCGGGCCGAACTCGGTGCGGCATGTGGCGGCCGACACCGTTCGATCGACGAATGGCATTGGCCCGGGGGAACCGAATGGCACTGGCGCGCGTCGAACAAGCAGCAGGGGAGAAATTGTTCGTCGACGTATGAGGAGGGGTGGCATGGAGCGTTCGAGGTGTGTGCCGTCGTGGCGGCAGGGGGTGAGTCCGAAAGCGCGGAGTCGTCCGGTGCGGCAGGCGGGGGAGGCGTGCGAGGGATATGCGTCGCGAAGGCGGCGGCAAAGGCGTCCGCCGGAGGACGGCTGAGATCGCTTCTGGCGGAGAGCTACTGAGAACACTTCCGCCGGAGGTGGACAGGCGAAGGTCGAGAGCACAGCGGCCGGGCCGCGCGGGGAGCGCGGCCCGGCCGGAGTTCTAGCGCACGGCCTTGGCCGCCGCGACCATGTTGCGCAGCGAGGCTTCCACCTCGACCGGGCCGCGGGTCTTCAGACCGCAGTCCGGGTTGACCCACAGCCGTTCGGCGGGAACGGCTTTCAGGGCGGCGCGGAGCGAGGCGGTGATCTCCTCGACGCTGGGGACGCGCGGGGAGTGGATGTCGTAGACACCCGGGCCGACGCCGAGGTCGAAGCCCGCGGCGTTGAGGTCGTCGAGCACCTCCATGCGGGAGCGGGCCGCCTCGATGGAGGTCACGTCGGCGTCCAGGCCCGCGATCGCGTCGATGACCTCACCGAACTCCGAGTAGCACAGGTGGGTGTGGATCTGGGTGGCGTCGGAGACGCCGGAGGTCGCCAGGCGGAACGAGCCGACCGACCAGTCCAGGTACGCGGGCTGGTCGGCGGCGCGCAGCGGGAGCAGCTCGCGCAGCGCGGGTTCGTCGACCTGGATGATGCGGATGCCCGCGGCCTGCAGATCCACCGTCTCGTCCCGGATGGCCAGCGCCACCTGGCGCGCCGAGTCGGCCAGCGGCTGGTCGTCGCGCACGAACGACCAGGCGAGGATGGTGACCGGGCCGGTCAGCATGCCCTTGACCGGCTTGTCGGTCAGCGACTGGGCGTAAGTGATCCAGTCGACGGTCATCGGCGCGCGCCGGGTGACGTCGCCGAACAGGATCGGCGGCCGCACGCAGCGGGTGCCGTAGGACTGCACCCAGCCGTTCTCGGTGGCCGCGAAGCCGTCGAGCTGCTCGGCGAAGTACTGCACCATGTCGTTGCGCTCGGGCTCGCCGTGCACGAGCACGTCGATGTCCAGCTTTTCTTGCAGCGCAACGACATCGGCGATCTCGGAACGCATCCGCCGCACGTACTCGGCCTGGTCGATATCGCCCTTGCGCAGCGCCGCCCTGGCCAGCCGGATCTCCGGGGTCTGCGGGTAGGAGCCGATCGTGGTGGTGGGCAGCGCGGGCAGACCCAGTCGCTGCGCCTGCAGCGCGCGGCGTTCGTCGGCGGGCGCGCGCTTGGTGGCGTCCGGCCCGAGCGAGTCGAGGCGGGCCCGAACTTGCGCGTCGGAGAGCCGCGGGTCGGTGGTTCGCGACTCCGCCGCGGCGCGCGCGGCGGCGAGCTCGTCGGCGATGGCCCCGGTGCCCTGCGCCAAAGCCGTTGCCAGCAGCCGTACTTCGGCTACCTTCTCGGCGCCGAAGGCGAGCCAGGAGCGCAGTCGGTCGTCCAGCCCGGTCTCGGGCGCCAGCGAGTACGGCACGTGCAGCAGCGAGCAGGAGCTCGACACCGCCACCGACGACGCGCTGCCGAGCAGCGTCCCGAGGGTGGTCAGCGCGCGATCCAGGTCGGTGCGCCACACGTTGCGCCCGTCGACCACGCCCGCCACCAGCAGCTTGTTCGCCAGCGACGGCAGCGAGGCCACCGCGGACAGCTCCAGCGCCGAGGTGAAGTCCAGTGCGATGCCTTCGACGGCGGTGCCCGCCAAAGCCGGAAGTGCGTCGCCCGGCGTGCCGAAGTAGGTGGCGACCAGGATCGCGGGCCGCTCGCTCGCCTCGGTCAGCTCGGTGTAGGTGCGCCGGACCAGCTCGATCTCGTCCTCGGTGAGGTCGGTGACCAGCACCGGCTCATCGATCTGCACCCACGCCGCACCCGCGGCGGCCAGCTGCCGCAGCAGTTCGCGGTAGAGCGGCACCAGCTCGCCGAGCCGGTCGAGCGCCGCGCCGCCGGTGGCCTTGGCCAGCTTCAGGAAGGTGACCGGCCCGACCACCACCGGACGCGCGGGCACGCCGAGCTCGATCGCCTCGGCGAGTTCGGCGAGCAGCTTCTCCGGGTGCAGCGCGAAGGTCGTCTCCGAGCCGATCTCGGGAACCAGGTAGTGGTAGTTGGTGTCGAACCACTTGGTCATCTCCAGCGGTTCCACGGAGTCGGTGCCGCGGGCGGCGGCGAAGTACCGGTCCAGCGGATCGGCGATCCCGGCCACCCGCTCGGGCAGCGCGCCGAGCAGCACGGCGGTGTCGAGCACCTGGTCGTAGTAGGAGAAGGTGCCGACCGGGATCGAGTCCAGTCCGGCCGCCTGCAGCTCGGTCAGCTGGGCGCGGCGCAGATCGCGGGCAACGGTGTGCAGCTGCTCGGCGTCGATGCGCCCGGCCCAGTACGACTCGGTGGCGCGCTTGAGCTCGCGTCGCGGCCCCACGCGCGGTAGCCCGAGAACCGTCGCGGTGAATGGTGTGTGTTCGGAAACAGTCACGGTGTGCTCCAGTGCTTTTCAGGACGTGAGCCATCGCCATGCGAGCACGCGGCGACCAGCGGATGTCGTTGGGCAACCGAAGAGACACGGAGCCCAAAAAGTCGGCGCTGATGGTCCGCGCGCCCAATCCACGAGGCGGTGGCCGCCGGATACGGCGTATCCGGCACGGCTGGCAGGTCTTCGGACTCGCGGGCACCGGCTGGGGGGATTTCCTCCCGCCGACCTACTGGCCGTCGCTTCCCAGGTCTGCACCCAGTGCGTGATGACGGTGTTCGTTCCTGCATACCGCTGCGGGACAGTCCCGGATTCCCACCGGGTTCCCTCTCGCCCGCCGCCCGGCAAACCGGGAGCGGACTTCGACTCCGGCGCTCGACGTCGGGGCTCCATCTCGTCGGGCGCACTGGAGAACCAGCTGCGTTGTCCAGCATAAACGGACGACGGGATATTCCGTGCGCGCCCCCGGCAAGACCACGCACAGACCGGCCGGGCAGGTGGTGAGATGTGACGCCCTGATGAACGCAACTTCGCAAGCCTGCTAGGTCTGGTTGTGAAGATTGCTGCGAAGGGGACTTCCCTGTCGGTGCTGTACCGAGAGCCGGGTACCTTGGGGCAATGTTCTCGAAAGTCTTGGTTGCCAATCGCGGCGAGATCGCTATCCGCGCCTTCCGCGCGGCCTACGAACTCGGCATCGGGACGGTCGCCGTCTTTCCGCACGAGGATCGCAACTCGGTCCATCGGTTGAAGGCCGCGGAGTCCTATCAGATCGGGGAGCAGGGCCACCCGGTCCGGGCTTACCTCTCCATCGAGGCGATCATCGACGCGGCCAAGACCGCGGGCGCCGACGCCATCTACCCGGGTTACGGATTCCTCTCCGAGAATCCGGACCTGGCGGCGGCCTGTGCGCGCGAGGGCATCACCTTCATCGGCCCCTCGGCCGAGGTGCTGGAGCTGGCGGGCAACAAGGCACGCGCCATCGAGGCCGCCAGGGCGGCGGGCCTTCCGGTGCTGAAGTCCAGCGCGCCGTCGGCGGACGTGGACGAATTGCTCACCGCCGCAAACGAACTCGAATACCCGATCTTCGTCAAGGCGGTCGCGGGCGGCGGTGGGCGCGGCATGCGCCGGGTCGCCGCGCCGGAGCAGCTGCGCGAATCCATCGAAGCGGCCTCGCGTGAGGCCGAGTCCGCCTTCGGCGACCCGACGGTGTTCCTCGAGCAGGCGGTGGTGAACCCGCGCCACATCGAGGTGCAGATCCTGGCCGACCAGCACGGCAACGTCATGCACCTGTTCGAGCGGGACTGTTCGGTGCAGCGCCGCCACCAGAAGGTGATCGAGCTCGCGCCCGCACCGAACCTGGATCCCGAACTGCGCGAACGCATCTGCGCCGACGCGGTGGCCTTCGCCCGCCAGATCGGCTACAGCTGCGCGGGCACCGTGGAGTTCCTGCTCGACGAGCGCGGCAACCACGTCTTCATCGAGATGAACCCGCGCATCCAGGTCGAGCACACGGTGACCGAGGAGATCACCGACGTCGACCTGGTGCAGTCGCAGCTGCGCATCGCGGCGGGCGAGACCCTCGCCGACCTCGGCCTGAGCCAGGACTCCGTCGCCATTCGCGGCGCGGCGCTGCAGTGCCGCATCACCACCGAGGACCCGGCCAACGGCTTCCGTCCCGACACCGGTCGCATCACCGCCTACCGCACCCCCGGCGGCGCGGGCATCCGCCTGGACGGCGGCGCGAACCTCGGCGCGGAGATCGGCGCCTACTTCGACTCCATGCTGGTGAAGCTGACCTGCCGCGGCCGGGACCTGCCCGCGGCGGCGGCCCGTGCGCGGCGCGCGCTGGCCGAGTTCCGCATCCGCGGCGTCACCACGAACATCCCGTTCCTGCAGGCGGTGCTCGACGACCCCGACTTCAAGGCGGGCCGGGTCACCACCTCGTTCATCGACGAGCGTCCGCAGCTGCTGACGCTGCGCCAGTCCGCCGACCGCGGTACCAAGATTCTCGAGTACCTGGCCGACGTCACCGTCAACAAGCCGCACGGTGACCGCCCGACCACGGTGTACCCGCACGACAAGCTGCCCGCCATCGACCTGAGCGTGCCGCCGCCGGACGGTTCACGCCAGCGGCTGCTGCGCCTGGGCCCGGAGGGTTTCGCGCAGGCGCTGCGCGAGCAGAAGGCGGTCGGCGTCACCGACACCACCTTCCGTGACGCGCACCAGTCGCTGCTGGCCACCCGCGTGCGGTCCAACGGCCTGCTGCAGGTCGCCGGGCACGTCGCGCGGATGACCCCCGAGCTGCTCTCGGTCGAATGCTGGGGCGGCGCGACCTACGACGTGGCGCTGCGCTTCCTCTACGAGGACCCGTGGGAGCGGCTCGCCGCGCTGCGTGAGGCGATTCCGAACATCTGCTTGCAGATGCTGCTGCGCGGACGCAACACCGTCGGCTACACCCCGTACCCGGAGCAGGTGACCAGGTCCTTCGTCTCCGAGGCGACGGCCACCGGCATCGATATCTTCCGTATCTTCGACGCGCTCAACAACGTCGACCAGATGCGTCCGGCCATCGACGCGGTGCGCGAAACCGGTACCGCCATCGCCGAAGTCGCGATGAGCTACACCGGCGACCTGTCGAACCCGAACGAGACGCTCTACACGCTCGACTACTACCTCAAGCTGGCCGAGCAGATCGTGGACGCGGGCGCGCACGTGCTCGCGATCAAGGACATGGCGGGTCTGTTGCGCGCCCCGGCGGCCGCGACCCTGGTCACCGCGCTGCGCAGCAACTTCGACCTGCCCGTGCACGTGCACACCCACGACACCCCCGGCGGTCAGCTGGCCACCTACCTGGCGGCCTGGCAGGCGGGCGCCGACGCGGTGGACGGCGCGAGCGCCGCGATGGCGGGCACCACCAGCCAGCCCGCGCTCTCGGCGATCGTCGCGGCCGCGGCCAACAGCGAGCACGACACCGGACTCGATCTGCAGAACGTCTGCGATCTGGAGCCGTACTGGGAGGCGCTGCGAAAGGTGTACGCGCCCTTCGAATCCGGGCTGCCCGCGCCGACTGGACGCGTCTACACCCACGAGATCCCCGGTGGTCAGCTGTCGAACCTGCGCCAGCAGGCCATCGCGCTCGGCCTCGGCGATCGCTTCGAGGAGGTCGAGGCCAAGTACGCGGCGGCCGACCGGCTGCTCGGCCGCTTGGTGAAGGTGACGCCGTCGTCGAAGGTCGTCGGCGACCTCGCGCTCGCGCTGGTCGGCACCGGCGTCGACATCGAGGACTTCGCCGCCGATCCCGGCCGCTACGACATCCCCGACTCGGTGATCGGCTTCCTGCGCGGCGAACTCGGCACCCCGGCGGGCGGCTGGCCCGAACCGTTCCGCAGCAAGGCGCTGGCCGGACGCGGCGCGGCCAAGCCGGAGACCCCGCTTTCGGCGACGGATCAGGCCGGGCTGGAAGGCGATTCGCTGGAGCGGCGCGCGACGCTGAACCGGCTGCTGTTCCCCGGCCCGACGGCGGAATTCCTCACCCATCGCGAAAAGTACGGTGACACTTCGGGTCTGAGCGCCAACCAGTTCTTCTACGGTTTGCGCCGCGGCGAGGAACACCGCGTGCAGCTGGAGAAGGGCGTCACCCTGCTGATCGGTCTGGAGGCCATCTCCGAGCCCGACGAGCGCGGTATGCGCACGGTGATGTGCATTCTCAACGGCCAGCTGCGGCCGATCGCGGTGCGGGACCGGTCCATCGCCACGGAGATCCCGGTCGCGGAGAAGGCGGACAAGACCAACCCCGGCCATCTCGCCGCGCCGTTCGCCGGTGTCGTCACCCTGGCGGTCGCCGAGGGCGACACCGTCGAGACCGGCGACACCATCGGCACCATCGAGGCCATGAAGATGGAGGCCGCCATCACCGCGCCTCGCGCGGGCACCGTCGCCCGTGTCGCGATCGGCAAGGTGCAGCAGGTCGAGGGCGGTGACCTGTTGGTCGAACTCGCTGTGCGCGAGTCCACCGCGGAATGACCCGGATCGTCGCCGGTGCGGCGGGCGGGCGGCGCCTTCGGGTGCCGCCCGCGGGCACCCGGCCGACCTCCGACCGGGTGCGCGAGGCGCTGTTCAGCGCGCTCGACGCCAGGATGGATCTGGACGGCGTCCGGGTGCTCGACCTGTACGCGGGATCCGGCGCGCTCGGGTTGGAGGCGCTGTCTCGCGGCGCGTCCTACGCGCTGCTGGTCGAGTCGGATCGCAAGGCGGCGGCCGTGGTGCGCGGCAATATCGCCGACTTGGGCCTGCCCGGCGCGGAACTGCGCGTCGGGTCGGTCGCCGCGGTGCTCGCCCAGGGCGGCGCGGGCCGGTTCGATCTGGTGCTCTCCGACCCGCCCTACGACGTGGACACGGCGGCGGTCACCGCCGACCTGACCGCGTTGGCCGACGGTGGCTGGCTGCACCCCGACGCGCTGATCGTCGTGGAGCGGTCCAGTCGTTCCCCCGAAATCGCTTGGCCCGCAGCCTTCGTCCCGGCCAAGCCGCGCCGCTACGGCGAAACCCGTCTGGAACTGGCCGACTACCGGCCGTGACCGGGTGGTAGCGTCGGCTCATGGCTGGAGCACTGTGTCCCGGGTCGTTCGATCCGGTCACCAACGGGCATCTCGACGTATTCGCCCGCGCGGCGGCGCAATTCGACGAGGTCGTGGTGACCGTCATGGTGAACCCGAAGAAGCAGGGCATGTTCACCGTCGAGGAGCGGATGGAGATGCTGCGCGAGGCGACGGCGCACCTGCCGAACCTGCGGGTCGCCTCCTGGCAGGGCCTGACCGTGGACTTCGCCAAGGAGCAGGGCATCACCGCCATCGTCAAGGGCCTGCGCGACGCCACCGACTTCGGCTACGAGCTGCAGATGGCCCAGATGAACAAGAAGCTCTCCGGCGTCGACACCTTCTTCATCGCCACCAACCCGACCTTCAGCTTCCTGTCCAGCTCGCTGGTCAAGGAGGTGGCGACCTACGGCGGCGACGTCAGCGACATGCTCCCGCCATCGGTGCACAAGCGCCTGCTCGACCGCCTCGCCGAACGGCGCGGTTGAGCCCACGGACAAAGAAGCCGCCCCGGTTCCGAATCGTTCGGAACCGGGGCGGATGTCGTTCGGGCCCGAAGTCAGAAGACCAGGCCGCGCAGCGCGAGGAAGCGCATGCCGCCGACCGCGGCGGTGATGGCGAGGACGGCCGCCGCCTGAGCGGTGTCGCCGAGGCCGGGTGCCCAGATCTCCAGCCCCGCCAGCGCCGCGGTGGTGATGCCGAGGCCGACGAGAGCGAGTCCGCCGCCCTCCCACTGCGCGGTGAACCAGCCGACCCGGCCCGCGGCGTGGAAGGTGAGCTGGCGGTGCAGCTCGTTGGCGATGATCGTGCTGACGACCGATCCGGCGATGTTGGCCATGATCGGGCCGACGCCGTGCATGGCGAAGAAGAGCAGGACGTAGGCGACATTGCTGGAACCGCCGACGAGCGCGAAACGCACGAGCTGGGCGAAGGCGCGATCACCACGCAGGTACTGCAGCAGCTGCCCGAACCGGGCGACCGACACCGTGCGCACCGTGGGGTACGGGAAGGCCCACGGCGAGTAGATGCCGATCGGCACTCCTGCCGAGTGCGGTACTTCCAGAACCGTCATTGTTCTTCCGATCCAACCTGAGCCTTCGGTATGGACAACCGCGGCGGTCGCCGCCTTCCTTCCCGAGTGCCTCTGTTCCTTATGTTCAGTATGTACTGAACAACTGAAACTGGTCAACATCCCGGTAGGAGTCCGTTCCGTTGGCCTCCTGTGCTCCCACAGTCCGGCGTCGGGCCTGCGGTCTGCTTAAGAAGATCTTGTCGCGACCCTCTCCTGAAAAAATGTAGCACGAAGTGGAGGGTCTTCCTCCACTTGATTTTGTGGTGTGCGAGACACTGTCACGACACACCGAAAGAGGACTCGGCATCCGCCGTGATGAGGGGCACACTGGGCGTCGGCGGAGAGTTTCGCCTGAGTCAGCAGGAGAGCGGGGTAGTGAGCATGTATCGCGTATTCGAGGCACTCGACGAGCTGGTGGCCATCGTCGAAGAGGCGCGCGGGATCCCGCCGACCCGCAGCTGCATCGTGCCCCGCGGTGACGTGCTCGAACTGCTCGACGACGTGCGCGACGCGCTGCCCGGCGAACTCGACGACGCCCAGGACGTGCTCGACCACCGCGACAAGATCGTCTCGGACGCCCGCGCGGCCGCCGAGTTCACCGTGACCACCGCCAACGAACAGGCCGAGCAGACCATCGGCGCGTCCCGTGAGGAGGCCGATCGCATTCTCGCCGACGCCAAGGCGCACGCCGACCGCATGGTCGCCGAGGCGAGCGCGCACGCCGATCACCTGGTCGCCACCGCGCAGGCCGAGGCCGAGCGCATCGTGGCCGACGGCAATGCCGAGTACGAGGCGGTGACGGGCCGGGCGCGCACCGAGTCGGAGCGCATGATCGAGGCGGGCAAGGCGTCCTACGAGCGCTCGGTGGCCGAGGGCCTCGCCGAACAGGAACGCCTGGTGACCCAGACCGAGGTGGTGCGGGCCGCGCACGCCGAATCGGCGCGACTCATCGACAGCGCGCACGAGGAGGTCGACCGGATGCGCGACGAGTGCGACCACTACGTGGACTCGACGCTCGCGCAGTTCGAGGAGACGCTCAACGGCACCTTGCGCGTCGTCGGTCGCGGACGGCAGCAGCTGCGCAGCGGTGCGGGCGTGCCCGACTACGCGGCGGAATTCCGCCGCTGACCCCGGCCGCGGCCCGTCGCCGCGCCGACGCCACCGCGGATGGCCCGCGGAACCGACGCCCCAGGGCCGTCGGCGTTTTGAGGTTCGGCCGACCCCTCGCGTATTGTTGAGTGGTTGCCCATTTCCCTTCGATCGTGAGTGAGTTCGTGATGCCCGCCGGTTCCGGTTCCGCGTCGCGTCACCGTGCGGCCTCGCACCGCAAGGTGGACGCGGGTTTCGTGCTGGACACCCGCAGCCTGGGGCGCCGCCCCGGCACCATGCGGGAGCAGCAGCGCACGGTCACCACCGCCGCGCGGATCGGGTTGGACCTGATCTACATCCCGGAGGGGTCGGAGGTCGAACTCGACCTGCAGCTGCAGGCGGTGTCCGAAGGTGTGCTGGTCACCGGGACGGTGACCGCGCCGACGGCGGGGGAGTGCTCGCGCTGCCTCGAGCCGTTCACCGACGAGGTCCGCCTTCAGGTCACGGAGCTGTTCGCCTACCCCGACAGCACCACCGAGCAGACCACCGAGGACGACGAGGTCTACCGGATGGACGACGACCTCATCGACCTGGAACCGGTCATCGTCGACGCCATCGGCCTCGAGCTGCCGCTGCAGCCGCTGTGCACGCCGGACTGCGCCGGGCTGTGCCCGGAATGTGGCGTGCGGATGGCGATTGCGGGTTCCGATCATGGGCATGAGATACTTGACCCTCGCTGGGCCGGGCTGGCGAAGTTCGCCACCGAATCGCCCGGCAACGGCAGTCCCGACGCGGACGCCGACCCAGACCGATAAACGCAAGACCGTCAGCCGAACCGGCAGAGCAATTAGCACAGAGGAGAGTTAGTCGTGGCCGTTCCCAAGCGCCGGATGTCCCGTTCCAACACCAGGTCGCGGCGCAGCCAGTGGAAGGCCACCGCGCCGACCCTGATCACCTGCCCGAACCGCGCCTGCGGCGAGAAGACCCTGCCGCACATCGCGTGCCCGTCCTGCGGCACCTACAAGGGCCGCCAGGTCACCGCCGCCGTCTGACAGTTCGACCTGTCGTATCGACGTGACCGTCAGCAAGGACGAAGCCGGCTCGTCCGGTGAACATGCCAGCCTGCTCGAAGCTCTCGGCGTCGACGTGCGACCGGATCTGGTACGCCTCGCGCTGACGCACCGGTCGTACGCCTACGAGAACGGCGGGCTGCCGACCAACGAGCGCCTGGAATTCCTGGGCGACTCCGTCCTCGGCCTCAGCATCACCGAGCGGCTGTACCACGAGCACCCGGACAAGTCCGAGGGCGAACTGGCCAAGCTGCGGGCGAGCGTGGTCAACATGCACGCGCTCGCCGAGGTGGCGCGCGGGCTCGGCGAGGGCGGGCTCGGCGTCCACCTGCTCCTGGGCAAGGGCGAAGAGCTCACCGGCGGCCGGGACAAGCCGAGCATCCTCGCCGACGGCATGGAGTCGCTGCTCGGCGCGGTGCATCTGCAGCACGGCATCGACGTGGCGCGCGGCGTCGTGCTGCGGCTGTTCGCCGAATTGCTCGAGCGCGGTCCCCGCATGGGCGCCGGTCTCGACTGGAAGACCAGCCTGCAGGAACTCACGGCGGAACGCGGACTCGGCGTGCCCAGCTACGAGATCACCTCGACGGGGCCCGACCACGACAAGGAGTTCACCGCGACCACGGTGATCGGCGGCCGTGCCTACGGGCAGGGCATCGGCCGGTCCAAGAAGGAAGCGGAGCAGAAGGCCGCGGGCGCCGCCTACCAGGCGCTGACCGCCGAAGCCTGACGTGCCCGAACTCCCCGAGGTCGAGACGGTCCGGCTCGGACTCGCCGAGCACGTCGTCGGCCGCACCATCGAATCGGTGACCGTCACGCACCCGCGCTCGGTGCGCCGCCACCTCGAGGGCGCGGCCGATCTCGCCGCCCGCATGGCCGGGCAGCGGGTGGCCTCGGCCGAACGGCGCGGCAAGTACCTCTGGCTCACCTTCGACGACGGCGACGACGCGCTGGTCGTGCATCTCGGCATGAGCGGCCAGATGCTGGTGCAGCCCGCCGACGCGCCGCTGGAGAAGCACGCGCACATCCAGGCGACCCTGCACGACGGCACCCAGCTGCGTTTCATCGACCAGCGCACCTTCGGCGGCTGGGCGCTCGCGCCGCTCGTCGAGGTCGACGGGACGCTGGTGCCCGAGCCGGTCGCCCATATCGCCAGGGATCCGCTGGACCCGCGCTTCGATCGCGAGGCGGCGGTGGCGGCGATCCGGGCCAAGCAGTCCGAGATCAAGCGGGTGCTGCTGGACCAGTCGGTGATCTCCGGCATCGGCAACATCTACGCCGACGAGTCCCTCTGGCGTGCCCGTATGCACGGCGGTCGTCCGGCTTCCGGTCTCACCCGCCCCGCGGTCCGCGCGCTGCTCGACGCGACTGCCGCCGTGATGGGCGAGGCGCTCGTCGCCGGCGGCACCTCGTTCGACGCGCTCTACGTGAACGTCAACGGCGAGTCCGGCTACTTCGAACGCGCGCTCGCCGTCTACGGCAGGGCGGACGAACCGTGCCTGCGCTGCGGCGCGCCCATCGTCCGCGAGCGTTTCATGAACCGTTCCTCCTATTACTGTCCGCGCTGCCAGCCGAAGCCGCGCCACCGCTGAGCCGAGCGAGCTACCGTTTCCTCATGCGGTCCGGGACCCCCGCCCGGTCGCCTGGAGGAAGGACATATGCGCAAGCTCACCTATTACGTCGCGTCGACGATCGATGGGTTCATCGCCACCGAGGATGGGTCGGTCGACTTCTTCCCGGTCGGCGGCGACCACGGCCCGGCGATCACCGCGCAGTATCCCGAGACCCTGCCGACCAAGGTGCGGGAAGCGCGCGGCATCGACAAGCGCAATGCCAACTTCGACACGGTGCTGATGGGCCGCAAGACGCACGACTTCGGGGTGCGGACCGGCACCTCGAGCCCGTACGCGCATCTGCGGCAGTTCGTCGTGTCCACGACGCTGCCGGAGAGCCCGGACCCGGCCGTCGAGCTGATCTCGGACGATCCGCTGGGGCGGGTCCGAGAACTCAAGCGGGACCGGGGACTCGGCATCTGGCTGTGCGGCGGCGGCGAGCTGGCTCAGGTACTGCTTCCGGAGATCGACCAGATCTTCCTCAAGCTGTATCCGATCGTGCTCGGCCGCGGCCGCTCGCTGTTCGGCTCCGGGCCACGCCTGCCGGAGGCGGCGCGGTTCCGGGTGATCACCAGCCGGGTGTTCGAGGACGGGGTGGCATTCGTGAAGTACAGCCGGATCCACTAGCCGCGTGACGGACGCCGATCGCATCGCCGAACCGGACAGGGCCGACACGCCCGGTCCGGTGGAAGCGCTGCGCGAGATCGGCTTCTGGCTCGAGCGCGAACGCGCCAAGAGCTACCGGGTCAAGGCCTATCGCGGCGCCGCCGACGTGGTGGCGGGGTTGTCGGCCGATGAGCTCGCCATGTACCAGGCGGCGGGGATCTGGCAGGATCTGCCGGGCATCGGACCGAAGACCGCCGCCGTCATCGCGCAGGCCTGCGCGGGGCAGGTGCCCGATTACCTGACCGATCTGCGCCGCGCCGCGCAGCCCATCGGCGTGCCGGGCAAGCCGTTGCGCACCCGGCTGCGCGGTGACCTGCACACCCACTCCGACTGGTCCGACGGCGGCAGCCCGATCGAGGAGATGATGAGCGTCGCCGCGGCGCTCGGGCACGAGTACTGCGCGCTCACCGATCATTCGCCGCGCCTGACCGTCGCCAACGGCCTGTCCGCCGAGCGGCTGCGCCGCCAGCTGGACCTGGTCGCCGAGCTGAACGAGCACTTCGCGCCGTTCCGCATCCTGACCGGCATCGAGGTCGACATTCTCGACGACGGCACCCTCGATCAGGAAGCCGACCTGCTCGCCGAGCTGGACATCGTGGTGGCCAGCGTGCATTCGCACCTGCGCGCCGACAGCGAGACGATGACCAAGCGCATGGTCTACGCGGTCGCGAATCCGAACGTGGATGTGCTCGGTCACTGCACCGGCAGGCTGGTCACCGGTGGCCGCGGCACCCGCCCGGAATCCACCTTCGACGCCGAACTCGTCTTCGAGGCGTGCAAGAAGTACGGCACCGCGGTCGAGATCAACTGCCGCCCGGAGCGTTTGGACCCGCCCTCCCGGCTGCTGCGGCTGGCCGTCGAGATCGGCTGCCACTTCTCCGTCGACACCGACGCGCACGCACCGGGCCAATTGGATTGGCAGGGTTACGGTTGCGAGCGCGCCGTCGCCAACGGCGTCGATCCGGACCGGGTGATCAACACCTGGCCGGTGGACGAGTTGCTGGCTTGGGCGGCGTCGCACTGACCGAGCCGGATGGTCGGCCGGTGAACGCTCGGCGAATACTCGGGGGCCGCGCGGACGAATCGCGGTGCGGCACAGCAGAATGAGGGGCGAAAGGATACTCAGGGGTGGGGCAAGCGTTGGCCGATTTTCCGCTCGATACCGTCCTCGCGTTCATCGGTATCGTGGTGCCGCTCGCGGCCTTCCTGTGGGAATTCGTCTTCGTCGGCCGCAGGCGGCTCGGCTACCGCGTGCAGATGGACACGCCCGTCACCGGCGAGATCGGATCGGTGTATCCCGGTGTGCTGGAGCGGCTGCATCCCGACCCCGCCGGTACCGAAGCCGAACTGCGGGAACAGCTTCGCGGGCTGTCGGTGGTGCTGGTCCGCATCGAGAACAGCGGCAACACCGCGATCTCCGAGTCGGATTATCTGTCGCCCTCCCAACAGGTCGGCCTGCATCTGCACTTCCCGCAGCGCCGGGTGATCGGCATGGCCGTGACCGAGCTGAGTGACACGGACCTGGCCTCGAGACTCGGTCCCACCTCGGGCATCGCCATCACTGTGGGAGCCGATGGGCGTACGGGCGTCATCGATCTGCCGAAGGTGCCGCTGACCCGGAACGCGCACTACAAGATCCTCGCCATCCTGCAGCGTGGGGAGGGCAACGGCGACACCAACGATCAGACTCCGGACCCCGTGCTGCGTGGCGACATTCGCGGCGGGAGCGTCGTGGAGACGCGCAGCCGCACCGGCATCTCCCGCGTGATGCTGCTGCTCACCGTGTTCCTGGTGTCGGTGATCATCGGGCAGTTCGTCGTCGACGCGCTACAGCCACCGCCGCCGCCGCTGGACTGCGCCGCGGGAAAGCTCACGCTGGTCGGCTCCTCGGCGTTCGATCCGGTGATCCGCGACGCTGCGGCGCAGTACGAGAAGCGCTGCACGGGAGCGGAATTCGCCTTCGACTTCGAGGGCACCGAACGGGGTCTCGACCGGTTGGCCGAGGCCGGGCCGGATTACAGCCTCCTGACGATCAGCGACGGTGCGAAAGGTCCGGGTTACACCGCGCTGCAAGCTCGTCCGCTCGCGCTGTCGGCGTTCGCCGTCGTCGTGCACGAAGATCTCGGCATCACCGATCTCACCGTCGCCCAGGTGAGGGATCTCTATCAGGGTCGAATCACCAACTGGCGCGAAGTGGGTGGTCCGGATCTGCCCGTCGTGCTGATCGATCGGGCGCCGGGATCGGGCACTCGGGTGATCTTCGAGAACGCGCTGCTCGGCGGAGCGCAACCGGCCCGCCCGCACCGCAGCTGCACTGCCATCAAGGACACCGCGGGCACCTACTGCGACGTGCCGGTCACCAAGGACATGCACAAGGCGGTCGGGGAGATTCCCGGTGCGATCGGCTATTCGGAGCTGTCCGAGGCGCGCAGGGCCGAGATGCGCGTGCTCACGCTCGGCGGCGTCGCGCCGGGACGACAGGCCGCGATCGATCGCTCCTACCCCTTCTGGGGCGTCGAATACGCCTACAGCAACGGCGATCTACCCGGCGATTCGCTCGCCGCGAGCTTCCTGCACTACCTGACCGCGGACGTGGGGGCGGAAGTGCTTCGCGAGCACGGCAACGAGCCGTGTGCCAGCGATCTGCTCGAACGAGGCCGCTGCGCACCGGCTTCCTGAACGGTCGTCGCGCGTTGCGGGTCAGTCCGTTTCGGTGTGGCCGAAACAGTAGGCGGCGGCCGCCAGATACTGGCGACAGTCCGGCCCGTGCCCGGCGTGGACGCTGCGGAGGAACTGCGCGAGTTCCATGTCCAGGTCGGTCGGTTCGATACCGCAGTCTCTGTGCTGAGTGCTCCACAGATCCCGCTTGTCCAGCGATGTCTGCATCGTGCACCTCCAGCCCGCGACAGTGCGTTGCGGGACGCCCGTTTCCCGTGCGCGGGCCGTTATGAGCGTTTCATAGCGTGATCAGTTGCCAATCGTCCGGCAGTCGTGCCGCGTGAATCTGATGACCCTCGGCTTCCAGGTCGACGCTGACGTCGCCGAGGCGCAGCGCGGTGAGCGTCACCCGGCCCCAGGACTGGGGCAGCCGCGGTCGCACCGTCAGCGTGCGTCGCGGCACATCGGGATTCAAGCCGAGGAAAGCGCGCACCAACAGCAGCGGCGCGGCGCTCGCCCACGCCTGCGGCGAGCAGGACGTGGGGTAGGGCACCGGTACCGCGAACCGAGAGCGCGGGAATCCGCAGAACAGCTCGGGCAGGCGCCCGTCGAAAGCCGCTGCGGCGTCCAGCAATCCGGTGGCCAGCCGGGTGGCCAGCTTCGTCGCGCCCGGCACGTGCTCGTAGCGCAGCAGGCCGGCGACGGCGATCGCGGTGTCGTGCGGCCAGACCGAGCCGCAGTGGTAACTCATCGGGTTGTAGGCGCCCATGTTGGAGGCCAGCGTGCGCAGCCCGAATCCGGTGTCCATCTCCTCCTTGGCCAGTTGACGCACCAGTTCCTCGGCGTGCTCGTCGCTGGCGATACCCGCCCAGAGACAGTGCGCCGTATTGCTGGTCATCGCGTCGACGTGCCGTTTGGTGCCGTCCAACGCGACCGCGTACCAGCCGCGATCGGGCATCCAGAACTGTTCGGTGAACTTGCCGCGCAGTTCGGCCGCCCGCTCGCGCAGGCGCCCGGCCAGGCGCATCTCGTCGAAGGCTTCGGCCAGCTCGGCCCTGGCGAGCAGGGCGGCGTGCACATAGCCCTGCACCTCGCACAGCGCGATCGGTGCCTCGGCGAGATGTCCTCCCGCGTCGTTGATCCCGTCGTAGCTGTCCTTCCAGCCCTGGTTGATCAGACCCCGATCGGTGGCGCGACGGTACTCGACGAACCCGTCACCGTCGCGGTCGCCGTACTCGGTGATCCACTCCATGGCCGCGTCCGCGGCGGGCAGCAAATCTTCGATCGCCGCCGGATCAGCGCCCCACCGATGGCATTCGGCGAGCAGCATCACGAACAGCGGTGTGGCGTCGGCGGTTCCGTAGTAGATGTTGCCGCCGAGCACCTGCCCGCCCGAAGGTCCGCGCCGCATCTCGTGCATGATCCGGCCCGGCTCTTCTTCGGTGAGCGGATTCAGTTCCTGGCCTTGCAGTTCCGCCAGTTGTTGCAGCGTGCCGAGAGCGAGGTCGACGGCGAGCGGCAACGCCATCCACGCCGTGAGCAGACTGTCGCGCCCGAACAGCGTCATGAACCACGGCGCGCCCGCCGCGACGAACGGCCTGCTCTCGCCGGTGTCGTCGTGGATCTGCAGCGCGCCCAGATCGCTTTCGGTACGCCGCAGCACCTGGGTGAGCACCGGGTCCGCCGAGGAGATGTCGGTGGCGGTGTCGCGCCACGCCGCGATCTTGCGGCACGGTGCGCTGAAACCCATGTGCTCGCCCGGCATGAGCGGCATCTGCACCTGCTGGTTGCCCAGCGTCGGCTGCGCGATGACCTCGGTCTGCCACTTGCCGCCGACCGGAACGACGACCCGCCACACCAGCGTGCCGGGCAGCACCGAGGGTTCCACGGTGGCCGAGATCGTGATACCCCGCATCCGGTCGGAGCGATCGTGCAGCAGCAGTTCGCCTTCGGCGACGGTCACATCGGCGCGCGAATGTCCCGCGCGGCCCTCCTTGACCGCGAACAGGTCGACGAAATCGGCGTCGACGTGCAGCTCCAAGGTGACCGCGGTGGGTTCGCGGCCCATGTTCTCCAAGGTGAGCAGCTCGTGCATGCCGTCGGCGACGATGCGCTCGCGCACGACGAGCAGGGTGCTGTCGGCCAGCCCGGCATGCGGCGGCCTGCGCATGACGAATCGCGCGATGAACGCCTCCGGGCTGAGCACCGACAGCGGCTCCGCCGGTCTGCCGTCGACGAGCAGTTCCCACCGCGACAGGACGCGTGCGTCCCGGAAGAACAGCCCGTGCGGGCGGCCGGGCTCGACGTCGCCGAGCCGGTTCGACAGGCAGAAGGTGCCACCTTCCACCAGGGTCACCGACCCGGCTCCGCCGAAGCCCGCGGGTTCACCCGAGTTGAGCGGCGTCGGGCCGCTCGCGGCGGAGGCTCCCGTCACGCGAGCCTGCCCGCGACCGCCACGGGGACGGTGGTCTCGGGAACACGGGTGGCGACCCGGGTCTTCGGCCGCAGGAGCTTGCGGTAGACCTGCTCGTAGCCGCGGCCCGCGCCGTCGGCGCCGAAGTTCGCCTCGACGTGGGCCCGGCACGCCGCCGGATCCATCGTCTGCACCTCGGCGATCGCCGCGGTCAGTTCGGCGGGATCGTCGCAGATGCGTCCGGTGACGCCGTCGACGACCACCTCCTCGACCGCGCCGCCGCGCAGCGCGACCACCGGGGTGCCGCACACCATCGATTCGATCATCACCATGCCGAAGGGTTCCTCCCAGAGGATCGGGAACAGCAGGCAGCGCGCACCGGCGAGCAGCTTGCGCTTGGCCTTGGCGTCGGCCATCCCGAAGACGTGATCGCGGTCGGTGAGCAGCGGACGCACCTTCTCCTCGAAGTACGCCAGCTCAGGTGGTTCGCTGCACTTGCCGGCCAGGATGAGTGGAATTCCGGCGGCGTGCGCGGCCTCCAGCGCCAAATGCGGCGCCTTGCACTCGTTGAACCGGCCCAGGAACAGCGCGTAGTCCTCTTTCTCGGTCTGGAACGGCCAGTCCTGCACCTGCAGCGCGTTGTGCACCCGCCCGACCCAGTGCAGATCGGGGGCGAGCGCGCGCTGGCGGTCGCTGATCGCGACGAGCGACACTTCGTCGCCCATGGCCTGGTAGTACCGGTAGCAGTCGTCCTGCACCGGCCCGTGCACCGTCACCACGGTGGGCAGGCCAAGACCGTAGTACGCCGGTGCGTTGAGCGGACCGGCGAAGGTGTGGTCGTGCACGAGATCGACGCCGTGTGTCGCGTGCAGGCGTTCGATCGCCCTTCGCGCCTTCAGCGCGTGCACGACCTCGGGGAACGGATCTCCGAGCCGTTCGGGCAATGCCCGATCCCAGAGGGGAACGAAGCGAGCCTTGGTACCGGGCTCGCCCGCACCGAACAGCGTCACATCATGGCCACGCGCTACCAACGAATCGACCAGATCGGCGACTACCGCCTCGACGCCGCCGTAAGCCTTCGGCGGCACGTCGAAATAGGGCGGAACAACCATGGCAATGCGGAATCGGGTACCAGGGTGATCGATCGACAGAAGATCCGAAGCCACACGCTGCGCCGAAACCGGCGCCGAGAACACTGCGCTCATGACCCTCCTTCCAGGGACACAACCATTGCACTCGCATCCACCCAGCACACCGATGCGCCGGGTGCCTAACGTGGTGGCCGCCGCCGGCGGAGGTGGAGCGAAAACTTCACCGCCGTCCATGGGGCTTTGGTTGGCCTGTCACAGTGGAACGTGTCAGGGGAGGCCGAAGGGGTTGTACCTCGTTTGGCGAGGCTCAAACCAAGGAGTTGCTGGAAATCTTCTTCGATCTGTTACCGGACTGATAGTTCCATCTCGAATTTGTGCTTATCGGCAGCGGTTTTTTCGGAGCTTTTATGCGCTCTCCACAAAAATTTTTCCATGCCCGTCGGGCGTGGCGAACTCCAGCAAACTTACAGCTTCCGCCCGGAGGGCGGCCTCGTCCGCGGCGGAGAGTGGATGCCAGGGCGTGATGCGCACGGTGTCGTCCTCGAGCGCCCAGCGGCCGTGCACGAATCCGTCGACGAGGTACATCGGCACGCCCGCCGAGGCTTCCTTCGCGGTGCGCTGGCGATCCTCCTCGCTGATCACCCTGCGGCGGTCCTTGTGGCCGAGCAGCGCGTTGTCGAAGGCGGGCAGGAAGCGCACCGGGACGTCGAGTTCCGGATCGGCCAGCGGCGCGTCCGGCAGGTCGAACAACACGCGGTGCCGGTCGTCGGTGTAGACCACGAGCTCCGAGCGCATCTCGTCGACCACCTCGGCGAGCCGGGTGATGCCCGCCCATGCCTGCATGTCCGCCACGGTCGCCGGACCGAAGGCGGCGAGATAGCGCCGGATGAGCGCGGCGGGGTCGGGCTCTGCCATCGGCGCGCCGATCCACTCCTCGGCCAGACCCACGGTGACGTAGCGGTTGCGCCACCGGCCCCACGTCCCGGTGTCCGGGCCGTGCACCAGGGGGACGAGCAATTCGACGGTCTCGGCGAGCCTGCGGACATGCCGATCCGGAAACCGGTCGGCGAGCAGTTTGCCGAAATCGCCGCGGCTCAACTGCTTTCCGGCCAGCAGTTCGCGGCCCGCGGCGGCGAGCTCGACCAGATCGATGCCGTCGATCTCCTCGCGGTAGTACGCGGCTTTCAGCGCCGCGTCGACGATCGGCTGCACGGTGGGGCGCAGCCAGCGAAAGTCGGCGCCGTCGGCCAGATGCACGGTGCGGCGAATCATGGTGGAGCGCACCAGCTCTCGATCGCGCAGCAGGGCGGCGAGATCGTCGTGCCGGAACTCGGCCAGGCGCGTCCACAGGCCGATGTAGGGCCAGTTGGGTTCCTGACCCTGCACCGCTACGAGGTGCCTGACGAGCTCGAACGGCGTCAGATCCACCCGCTCGACCAGCTTCTGGCGCAGCAGCAGGGTCCGGTTCAGCTCGCGTAGCGATAGTTCCGTCATGACCCCATCCTGGCCGATGGCACCGACAATCCGACCGGTCCGTCCCGGTCGGGCCCGCCCGTCAGACCGGCTCGGGTCGCATGCGCAGCGGCACGCCGATCCGGTTCCAGAGATTGATCATCGCGGTGATCGCGACCAAGCCCGCTCGCGCGCCCTCCTCGAAGTGCTTCTCCACCTCGGCCCAGATCTCGTCGCTCACGCCGTGCTCACCGAGGCGGGTCACGGCTTCGGCGTAGGCCAGCGCGGCACGCTCGGCCTCGGTGTAGAGCGAGGATTCGCGCCAGGCGTCGAGCTGGAAGATGCGCTTCTCGGTCTCGCCCGCCAGGCGCGCGTCGGTGGTGTGCATGTCGATGCAGTACAGGCACCCGTTGATCTGCGAGGCGCGAATCTTCACCAGTTCCCGGATCATCGGGTCCAGCGGCCCACGCCGGATCGCGCCTTCGGCGGCGATCCACGCCTGGTAGACCTCGGGTGCGAGCTCCGGCAGCTTCATCCGTGACATGCGGTCGTCCTTTCGTCGAGATTTCGCCTTACCCCGGTGAGACGAGATGGCTCCGAGAAATGTGACATCGAAAGGGCTTCGGACCCGGCCGCGTGTCCTCGCGCGGCGGGCGCGCCCGGTGAACTTGTAGGGTTCATGGCGAGCCGGAGGGTGTCCGGCGGGATGCGACGCAGGGAAGGGACAGCGGGGATGTCGGACGCATCGGTCGAGGTGCTGCTCGATGACTTCGAGAACAAGGACAAGTGGGAGCTCGCGGGGGACGGGGCGGGCCGGACGCACCTCACCACGTTCGCCGAGGGCGCGCCGAGCAAGACGCCCGGCGTCTACGCCGACGGCGTCGCGGGCGAGGATCACCGGGCGCTCGTGCTGCTGGTCAAGTCGGCGGAGGCCGATCTCGAGGTCGAGCTCGTGGCGAAGCCGGGACAGTCGTTCTCGATCGCCGGTCGGTTGGCGGTGGTGAACCTGTGGGTGCGCTCGCCGCACGCGTCGATCCGGGTGTCCGCGCGCCTCGGCGGCGAACACGGTGAGCGAGAGTTGGCGCTCGGCAGTATCAGCGCGGGCCCGGACTGGCAGCGCCTCGGTCACGAACCAGCCGACGCGATCGCCGACGCCGATCTCCAGGGGCTGAAGATCCGGCTGACCGACGTCGTCAAGCGAGAAGGTGAGGTCATGATCCTGCTGGACGACCTGACCGTTCGAACCACGGTGTGAGACAGGTTGTTCGACGGTGGCTCCGCCGCCGAAACGCGGACAGCCCCGGCGCAGATGCGCCGGGGCTGTCCGCTACTGATGCGGTGAGCCAGGAACTCAGCCGCGGAACGGGTGCGTGCTGTCCAGGTCGAGGTTCAGCTCGACCACGTTGACCCGCGGCTCACCGAGGAACCCGAGGGTCCTTCCCTCGGTGTGCGCCGCGACGAGCGCGCGCACCTCCTCCTCGGAAACGTTGCGTTCCTTGGCGATCCGGGGCACCTGGAGCTCCGCGTAGGCGGGGGAGATGTGCGGATCGAGTCCGCTGCCGCTCGCGGTGACCGCGTCGGCGGGAACCACCGGGTCGGCGGGCGCGTCGCCGCGAATCGGCACGAGGCGGCCGACCGAGTAGTCGACCCCCTCCTCGGCGCACTCGACTCGCACGCCGTGGTAGGCGTCGACGAACGGCGTGGCGGGGCACGCCTGGTTCACGCTGATGACCTGGACCGGACGCGAGATCTCGCCATTGGCGTCGCGCGGACCGATCACCGAGAGCACCGCGCCCACACCGTCGTTCGTGCAGAACGGACGGGAACCGTCGACCCCCTCACGGTCGCCGATCTCCTTGCTTCGCGCGCACACGGTGCTCAGCAGGCTCGCTCGACCCTCGGCATCGAAGACGTTCTGGTCGATGATGTCCTCGGGTCCCAGGTTGCTCGCCGCCGTGGACAGCGGGTCGTAGCCGTCACCGGCGGCGGACGGGCGGCTCTGGAAGTACTGGGCGAGCGCGTTGCCGTCGGCGTCGGTGAACGACTGGCCGATCAGGCTGCTGCCCACCACTTTTCCGTCCGACTCGAGCAGCGAGCCGTCGGCTTTCTCGTTCAGCCCCGGCAGTTGGCCGATCGCGAAAACTGCCAGCGGATAGACGATTCCGGTGATCGCGGTCAGCACCAGCAGAGCGCGCAGTGCGGCAAGGTGTTGCCGGATCCAAGTGGACATACGCATGTCAGGACATCCCGGGGAGGAGGTGGACGACGAGATCGATGAGCTTGATGCCGACGAACGGCGCGACGATGCCGCCGAGGCCGTACACGGTCAGGTTGCGGCTCAACAGTTTCGACGCGTGCGACGGTCGGTAGCGCACGCCGCGCAGCGCCAGCGGGATCAGCGCCACGATGACGATCGCGTTGAAGATCACCGCGGACAGGATCGCCGACTGCGGACTGGCCAAGCGCATGATATTGAGCAGGTCCAAGCCGGGGAACAACCCGACGAACAGCGCCGGGATGATGGCGAAGTACTTCGCGATGTCGTTGGCGATGGAGAACGTGGTCAGCGCGCCGCGCGTGATGAGCAGCTGTTTGCCGATCTCCACGATCTCGATGAGCTTGGTCGGGTCGGAGTCGAGATCGACCATGTTACCCGCTTCTTTGGCCGCCGAGGTGCCGGTGTTCATCGCGACACCGACGTCGGCTTGGGCAAGGGCGGGGGCGTCGTTGGTGCCGTCGCCGGTCATGGCGACCAGGCGTCCGCCGTCCTGTTCCTTCTTGATCAGCGCGAGCTTGTCCTCGGGGGTGGCCTCGGCGAGGAAGTCGTCGACGCCCGCCTCGTCCGCGATCGCCTTGGCGGTCAACGGATTGTCGCCGGTGATCATGACGGTGCGGATGCCCATTCTGCGCATCTCGTCGAAGCGCTCCCGCATGCCCTGCTTCACCACGTCTTTCAGGTGGATCACGCCGAGCAGCCGGGCGACGCCGTCGTTGATCTCGCCGACGACCAGCGGAGTGCCGCCGGAGGCGGAGATACCGTCCACGATGACGCCGATATCGTCGGGCACCGAACCGCCGTTGGCGCGCACCCATTCGGTCACCGCGCTCGCCGCCCCCTTGCGCAGCCGATGACCGTCGGCGAGGTCGACGCCCGACATGCGGGTCTGCGCGGTGAATTCCACCCAGGTCGCGCCGGTCAGCTCGCCGGGGGTGCGCTCGCGCTTGTTGTAGGCCTGCTTGGCGTACACCACGATCGAGCGGCCTTCCGGCGTTTCGTCCGCGAGGCTGGACAGCTGCGCGGCGTCGGCCAGTTCGTCGTCCGGAATGCCGGGCATCGGAAGGAAATCCGAGGCCTGCCGGTTGCCGAGCGTGATCGTTCCGGTCTTGTCGAGCAGCAGCGTGTTCACATCGCCCGCGGCCTCGACCGCGCGGCCCGACATGGCGAGCACGTTGCGCTGCACCAGCCGGTCCATGCCCGCGATGCCGATCGCCGACAGCAGTGCGCCGATGGTGGTCGGGATCAGGCAGACCAGCAGCGCGACCATGACGATCCCGGTGATGCCGTCGGCGTTCAGCGCCGCCGTGTCCAGCACGCCGGGGTTGTTCGCCTTCGAGAAGATGGCCAGCGGCTGCAAGGTGACGACGGCGAACACGAAGATGATCGTGAGCGCGGCGAGCAGGATGTTCAGCGCGATCTCGTTCGGCGTCTTCTGCCTGCTCGCGCCCTCGACCAAGGCGATCATCTTGTCGATGAAGCTCTGCCCCGGCTCCTGGGTGATGCGGACGACGATCCGGTCCGAGAGCACGGTGGTGCCGCCGGTGACGGCCGAACGGTCACCGCCGGATTCCCGGATGACCGGGGCGGATTCGCCGGTGATGGCCGATTCGTCCACCGAGGCGATGCCTTCGACGACGTCACCGTCGCCCGGGATGACCTGCCCCGCCTCGACCACCACGTGGTCGCCGCGACGCAGTTCGGGTGCGGCGACCCGCTCTTCGACCACCCGCGCGCCGGGCGACCAGTCGACCAGGCGGCGCGCCACCGTGTCGGTCTTGGCCTTGCGCAGCGTGTCGGCCTGGGCCTTGCCTCGGCCCTCGGCGACCGCCTCGGCCAGGTTGGCGAACAGCACCGTGAGCCACAGCCACACCACGATGGCCCAGGCGAACACGCTCGGATCGGCGATCGCGAGCACGGTCGACCAGGCGGCGCCGACCTCCACGATCAGCATCACCGGATTGCGCCACAGCGTGCGCGGGTCCAGCTTGCGCAAGGCGTCGGGCAGCGAGGTGAGCAGTAGGGCGGGGTCGAGAACGCCGCGGGCGACCTTGTGGTCGCCGCGTTCCGGCGTTGTCTCGGGCCGGATGTCGGGTTCGGTTGCGGTACCGATCATGTCAGTGGATTCCTTCGGCGAGCGGCCCGAGCGCGAGCGCGGGCAGGAAGGTGAGCGCGACCAGGATCACGGTCACGCCGACCACCAGCCCGACGAACTGCGGGCGATGGGTCGGCAGCGTGCCGATCGACGCGGGCGTGGTGCCCTGCTTGGCGAGTGATCCGGCGAGCGCGAGCACGAAGATGATCGGCAGGAACCGGCCGAGCACCATGGCCAGGCCGAGTGCGGTGTTGTACCACTCGGTGTTGCCGGTGAGGCCCGCGAAGGCGGAGCCGTTGTTGTTGGCGGCCGAGGTGAACGCGTACAGCACCTCCGACAGGCCGTGCGGCCCGCCGTTCAGCATGCCCGCGCGCTGACCGGGCAGCGCCATGGCGATCGCGGTGAACGTCAGCACCAGCAGCGGGCTGATGAGGAAATACGAAGCGGCCAGCTTGATTTCGCGCGGCGTGATCTTCTTGCCCAGGTATTCCGGTGTGCGTCCGACCATGAGGCCCGCGACGAAGACGGTGATCACCGCGAGGATCAGCATGCCGTACAGGCCGGAGCCGACGCCGCCGGGCGCGACCTCGCCGAGCTGCATGTTGAACATCACCATCATGCCGCCGAGGCTGGTGTAGGAATCGTGGAACGAGTCCACGGCACCGGTGGAGGTGAGCGTCGTCGAAGCCGCGAAGGTGGCCGAATTCGACACGCCGAAGCGGGTTTCCACGCCCTCGGTGGCCGCGCCGATGGCCGTCGGCACGGTTCCGTGGTGCTGCAGCTGGAACAGGTTGGTCAGCGCGATGCTGGCCAGCGCGATCGTGCCCATCACCGCCACGATCGCGTAGCCCTGCTTGGAGCTGCCCACCATCCGGCCGAAGGTGCGCGGCAGCGAGAAGGCGATGACCAGGAGCAGGAAGATCTCGATCCAGTTCGTCCAGGTCGTCGGGTTCTCGAAGGGATGCGCGGAGTTGGCGTTGTAGAAGCCGCCGCCGTTGGTGCCGAGTTCCTTGATCACCTCTTGGCTGGCGATCGGGCCGCCGGTGATCGTCTGCTCCGCGCCCGCCAAGGTCCGCGCGACCTGGTCGTGCAGCTGGAAGTTCTGGATGACGCCGCCCGCCACCAGCACGATCGCGAAGACGAACGCGATCGGCAGCAGGATGCGCAGCGTGCCGCGCACCAGGTCGACCCAGAAGTTGCCGAGATCACCGGTGTGCCTGCGGGCGAAACCGCGCACCAGCGCGATCGCGACCGCCATGCCGACCGCGGCCGAGACGAAGTTCTGCACGGCGAGCCCGGCCATCTGCACCAGGTGCCCCTGGGTGGATTCGCCGGAGTAGTTCTGCCAGTTGGTGTTCGTCACGAAGCTGACCGCGGTGTTCCAGGCCAGCGCCGGGGTCATCTCGGTGCCCGGATCGTTCAGGTGCAGCGGCAGTTTGTCCTGGATCAACTGGAAGAAGAACAGGAACAGGATGCCGACCGCCGAGAACGCGAGGACGCTGCGGGCGTAGACGCCCCAGGTCTGCTCGACTTCCGGCTTCGCGCCGATGGCGCGGTAGATCAGCCGCTCCGCGCGGGAGTGCTTTGTGCTGCTGTAGACGCGGTACATGTAGTCGCCGAGTGGGACGTGCACCAGGACCAGCGCCAAGACCAGGGACGCCACGAAGACGATCCCCGCGGTTGTCGTGTTCACCTAGAACCTCTCGGGGAAGAGCAGGGCCGCCACCATGTAGACGGCGACGAGAACGGCGAGCGCGAGACCGATCAGGTTCGCGGTCACAGCTTCTCCACCCCTCGTTGAATCAGACCCAGCAGTGCGAACACCGCGATCGTGAGCGCCGTGAACACCACGACAGACATGACTTTCCGACCTCCTTGCGCTCCCGGATGTGGAGCGCACAGCGAGTACAACGCTCGTTCGTCGTGGCAGGCCGCCTCCCTGACGGGTTCTTAGCGCCTCGTGCCTCGGCATTGACGATCCGTTAACGGGCGGGTCGCTGGACGAACCGGTCGTAAACGTGCGGGCCGCACCCCTGCCACACACATCGCCTCGACGGGGCGACCCGTGGTGATCGGCGTCCGCCCGCCCGTTCCGCGCCGAGCCGGAGCAGAAGGGTGCGGTAGCGTCACGGTGTCGAAGGCGTGCGGAAGGAGCGGTCGTGTTGGGGGTGGGTGCTACCTTCGCCGGCTATCGGCTCGAAGGGGTGCTCGGGCAGGGCGGAATGGGGACCGTCTATCTGGCTCGGCATCCGCGGTTGCCGCGCAGCGTCGCGTTGAAGCTGTTGCACCAGCAGGTTTCCACCGATCCCGAGCTGACTCGGCGGTTCGAGCTGGAGGCCGATGTCGTTGCGCGGCTGGAGCATCCGGGGATCGTCGGGGTGTTCGATCGAGGTGCGGAGCAGGGGCATCTGTGGATCGCGATGCAGTACATCCGCGGCATGGACGCCTCGGCGTGGAATGGTCGAGCGCAGCCGGTGACGACGACGGCCCGGCTGATCGGGGAGACGGCGGCGGCACTCGACTACGCGCACAGCCGGGCTGTGCTGCACCGTGACGTCAAACCCGCCAACATCCTCTTCGCCGACGCCGCAGGTGGCCGCGAATCACATTCGGTACTCACCGATTTCGGTATCGCCCGGCTCACCGACGCCAACACCCACCTCACCGCCACCGGCACCTTCACCGCCACCATCGCCTACGGATCGCCGGAGCAGCTGTCGGGCGAGGTGGTCGACGAGCGCAGCGATCAGTATTCCCTGGCCTGCACGCTGTTCGCCATCCTCAGCGGACATCCGCCCTATGCGGCCACCAACCCCGGCCAGGTCGTCATGGGCCATCTCTCGAAGCCGGTGCCGCGGCTCACCGCCACGCGCCCGGATCTGCCGCCCGCCGTGGACGCCGTCCTGGCCCGCGCCATGGCCAAGCAGCGTGCCGAACGGTTCGGCAGCTGTTCGGAATTCACGACCGCGTTTCGGGATGTGCTCGAGGGCAAGCATGTCGTGATGCCCGCGGCGCCGACGGTACACCCGGTCGAGGATCGGCGACCGGAGCAGCGGGTCGATCCCGCGGCATGGCCGACGCCCGGTGGGCCGGTCCCGATGGCCGGGCCGCACCCGCTGGCTGCCGCAGGCGGTTATCCCTGGCCGGGTTGGGCCGGACCGCACGACCCGGCCCCGTCGAAGGCCGCCGCGGTGGTCGCGGGACTGCTCATGACGCTCGTCGGATTGCTCAGTGGCGCCCTCTTCGTTCTCGGCGCGATCGAGACAAGCGAAATGGTCGAGACCCGTTCCGATGGTGCGGCGGAGTCGTTCCTCGCGCTCGTGGTCGTCGGAATCGTCACGGTGCTGTCGGGCGGTTCCGGACTACTGCTGTTCATGGCCACCCGGGTCGGCCGTGTCCTGGCAATCGTCTCTTCAGCTATCGCCGTACTGCTGGCTACCTTCGGTATCGGTGCGGCCATAGTGACGAAGAACGGCGACCCATTGGGGCCTTCCGTTCTCGGTTTCCTCTTTTTCGGCACTGTGCTCATCTGTGCCTCAGCCCGCTCCACCGGCCGCTGGATCGCCCACCGCGCCGCCATCCGGAGTGCGAGAAGGCGGCGCTGAAACCGCTTTCGACCGACCACAAGGATGGCGTCAAGGACGGGGCGGAGAGCGTCAAGAGACCGTAAAGACGCGTGGTGGACGGCGGTGACGGCGGTATTCGTGTAGTGGCCGGCCAGGCGGGGCTTTCAGCGCAACCGGTGCCCTTCTTGTTCTGTGGAGAGGATCGATATGTCGACCGTCACCATCGCGGTGCTGCTCGGATTCGTGTGCTGCGCGCTGGTCATTCGGGGGTTCGCGCTGCGCGGGGAGGCGGTCGGGCCGCGGCGGGCGACCGTCGGGGGCCGGCGCGTACGGCCGCGGGACGCCGCGCGGACCGTCGATGCGTGAGGGTCGACGCAGCGCGCCGACTGATTCGAGGGATTCGCGGCGTGGCTGCTCGGAAGAGCGATGATGGACAAGTGAAACGCGGTCGACTACGCATCTACCTCGGTGCCGCGCCGGGCGTCGGCAAGACGTACGCCATGCTCGGCGAGGCGCACCGGCGGCTGGGGCGCGGTCGCGATGTGGTGGCCGCGGTGGTCGAGACGCACGGCCGGGCCAGGACCGAGGTGTTGCTGGCGGGTATCGAGCGGATACCGCCGAAGTTCATCGAATACCGCGGCGCGCGGTTCCCGGAACTCGATGTGGACGCGGTGCTGCGGCGCGCGCCCGCGGTCGTGCTGGTGGACGAACTCGCGCACACCAACACGCCGGGCAGCGCCAACAAGAAGCGCTGGCAGGACATCGAGGTATTGCTCGCCGCGGGCATCGACGTCATCTCGACGGTCAACGTTCAGCACCTGGAGAGCCTCAACGACGTCGTCGAGCGGATCACCGGCATCCAGCAGCGCGAGACGGTCCCGGACGCCGTCGTCCGCGGCGCCGAACAGGTCGAGCTGGTGGACATCACGCCGGAGGCGCTGCGGCGCAGGCTTTCGCACGGCAACGTCTACGCGGCCGACAAGGTGGACGCCGCGCTGCGCAACTATTTCCGGCCGGGCAATCTCACGGCGCTGCGCGAACTCGCGCTGCTGTGGCTGGCCGACCAGGTCGACGCCGCGCTGGCGAAATACCGTGCCGACCACCACATCACCGAGCTGTGGGAGGCGCGCGAACGCGTCGTCGTCGCGGTGACCGGCGGGCCGGAGTCGGAGACGATCGTGCGCAGGGCGAGCCGGATCGCGACGAAATCCAGCGCTGATCTCGTCGTCGTGCACGTGGTGCGTGGGGACGGGCTCGCGGGCGTCTCGACCGAGCGGCTCGCTCGGCTGCGCGAACTCGCGGCCAGCCTGGACGCCTCGCTGCACACCGTCACCGGTGACGACGTGCCCGGCACGCTGCTGGAGTTCGCCCGCGAGGTGAACGCGACCCAGCTGGTGCTCGGTACCTCGCGGCGTTCCCGGTGGGCGCGCATCTTCGACGAGGGCATCGGCTCGGCCGTCGTGCAGCGCTCCGGGAAGATCGACGTGCACATGGTCACCCACGAGGAGGCCCATAACGGCGTGCGCTGGCGCGGACTGGTGCCGCGTCAGCCCGCTCTCGCCTGGACCGCTGCCCTCCTGGTCCCGATGCTGGTGTGCGTGCTCAGCGCCACCGTGCTCGACGCCCACCTGCAGCTGGGCGGGCTCAGCGCGGTGTTCTTCATCGGGGTAGTGGCGGTCGCGCTGCTCGGCGGTGTGCTGCCCGCCTCGTTCTCGGCACTGCTGTCGGGGTTGCTGCTGAACTGGTTCTTCACCGATCCGCGCTACAGCCTCACCATCGCCGAACCGGACAACTTCGTCACGGTGGTGGTGATGTTGATCGTCGCCCTCGCGGTGGCGGCGCTGGTGGACGTCGCCGCCAAGCGAACGCGGCAGGCGCGCAAGGCCTCCCGCGAGGCCGAGCTGCTGACCATGTTCGCCGGTGCGGTGCTGCACGGCGCGGACCTGCCCAATCTGCTCGAACAGGTGCGCGAGACGTTCGGGCTGCGGGCGGTGAGCATGGTGCACGGCGGCGCCGTCGTCGCTGAGGTCGGCACGGAACCGCCCGGGGAGCAGGGTGCGGCCGACACCGTCATCGAGGCGGGGGACGGCACAAGCCTGCTGCTGCTCGCCGGACGCACGCTCGACGCGGCGGACCTTCCGGTGCTCAACGCGGTGGCCAACCAGGCGGCGGGACTGGTGCGCCAGGCCAGGCTCGCCGAGGAGGCGGGCGCCGCGGCGGCGCTGCTCGAGGCGGACCGGTTGCGCCGGGCATTGCTCTCTGCGGTGAGCCACGATCTGCGGACGCCGCTGGCGGGCGCGAAAGCCGCGGTATCCAGTCTGCGCAGCGACGACATCGAGTTCTCGCCGGAGGACACCACCGAATTGCTGGAGACCATCGAGGAATCGGTGGACCAGCTCACCGCGCTGGTCGGCAACCTGCTCGACTCCTCGCGGCTGGCGGTCGGCGTGGTCAGCCCGCAGTTGCGGCAGGTGTACATGGACGAGGTGGTGCACCGCGCATTGGTGAGCGTCGGGATGGGCGCCCGCGGTCTGCGCCGCGCGGCGATGAACCGGGTGGAGGTGTCCGTCGGCGAGGTGTCGGCGCTGGCCGACGCGGGTCTGCTGGAGCGCGTGCTCGCCAATCTGATCGACAACGCGATCCGCCACTCACCGCCCGACAGCCCGGTGCGGGTGACCGCCGAACGTGCTGGTGACCATGTCGCGATCGCGGTGGTCGACCGCGGACCCGGGGTGCCGCCCGGCGCGGAGGAGCAGCTCTTCGAACCGTTCCAGCGGCTGGGCGATCGGGACAACACCACCGGCGTCGGCCTCGGGCTCTCGGTGGTGCGCGGTTTCGTCGAGGCGATGGGCGGCGTGGTGCACGCCGAACCGACGCCGGGCGGTGGGTTGACGATGCTGGTCGATCTGCCCGCGGCGGAGTCGGCTGCGCCGGTCGCGGAAGAGGCGGCGGAGGTGCGGGCCGAAGCGTGGACGGCCGGTTCGGAAAGCGCGGACGCACGAGGCGCGGCCGAGGTGGCGTCGGCGGTCGGCCTCGACGGGGGCGAGAGGCCGAGTGCGGCCGAGGTGTCGGAGCGTAACCGTGCGGCGCCAGAGCCCGGGTCGGCGGTCGGCGTCGACGGCGGCGGGGCGACGAGCGAGGTCGAGGTGCCGGGGGGAAGCGGTTCGGCGTCAGCGCCGTCGTCGGAGTCAGCGGCGGGCGGCGGGATCGCGGCGAGCGAATGGCGCCCGGCCGGGGTCGGTCGCGAGTCGTCCGGCGCGGCTTCGGGGGAGCGTGTCGGGGCCGGGGAGGATGGTAGAGACGGCGGTGGCGCGGCGCGGGCCGGGGGTACGCCAGGATGACGAAGGTGGTGGAACGTGGTGAAACGGATCTGGCCGCACGGGAATTCGTGGTGAGCGACGTCAGGCCGGAGGCCGAAGCGTCGAAGCCGCCGCCGACCAAGGTGCTCGTGGTCGACGACGAGCCGCAGATCGTGCGCGCGCTGCGGATCAACCTGTCGGTGCGCGGCTACGAGGTGATCACCGCGGGCACCGGCGCCGCCGCACTGCGCGCGGCCGCGGACAAGCACCCCGACGTGGTCATCCTCGACCTCGGGCTGCCCGACATGGACGGCATCGAGGTGCTCGGCGGACTGCGCGGGTGGTCCAGCGCGCCGGTCATCGTGCTCTCGGCGCGCACCGACTCGACCGACAAGGTGGAGGCGCTCGACGCGGGCGCCGACGACTACGTGACCAAGCCGTTCGGCATGGACGAACTGCTGGCCCGGCTGCGTGCCGCCGTGCGCCGCGGCGCCACCGACGGCGAGACGTCCGATCCGGTGGTGGTCACCGATTCGTTCACCGTCGACCTGTCCGCCAAGCAGGTCACCAAGGACGGCGCGGCCGTCCATCTCACGCCGACCGAGTGGGGGATGCTCGAGATGCTGGTCCGCAACAAGGGCAAACTCGTCGGCCGCAAGGAACTGCTGCGCGAGGTGTGGGGGCCGTCCTACGCGACCGAAACCCACTATCTGCGGGTCTATCTCGCGCAGCTACGCCGCAAGCTGGAGGACGATCCGTCGCGGCCGAAGCACCTGCTGACCGAGGCGGGCATGGGGTATCGCTTCCAGGTCTGAGCGGAGCCGCGCCTTCCTCGGACAGGCGTGGGCCGTCGACGCACGGCGTCGGATGGCCGATGTGGCCGCGGTCGCACCCAGGAATGGCGTCCGCTCGCACGCTGTTGGCAGGCGTGAGCCGTTCCCGACGAAGATGGCAGGATCGAACCCATGGCTGAACCAACCGTTGCCCCCGCGACCGGCGCCACGGCGTCTACCACCGTGGAGCCGACCACCCTCTGGGTCGAGCGCACCGGCACCCGCGCGTACACCGGACGCAGCTCCCGCGGCGCCGAGGTGCTGATCGGATCGCAGGGCGTGCCCGGTGTGTTCACGCCCGGCGAGCTGCTGAAGATCGCGCTGGCCGCCTGCTCCGGCCTGAGCGCGGACTTCCCGCTCTCGCGCAAGCTGGGTGACAACTTCGACGCGACCATCCACGTCGCGGGCGACGCCGACCGGGAGAACGAGGTCTACCCGCAGCTGGACGAGGTGTTCGAGCTCGACCTGAGCGAGCTCGACGAGGAGGCGCGCGAGCGGCTGCTGGTCACCGTGCAGCGCGCCATCGACAAGGTGTGCACCGTGGGCCGCACGTTGAAGGCGGGCACCAAGGTCACGCTCGCCTTCGACATCGACTCCTGACAGCACTGCCGGCGAAGTGCGCATCGCGCTACGCCCGAACCGTTCCCGAGCGCCCGTCCGCACCTTTCTGCGGCCGGGCGCTCGGCATGTCCGGCCCCCTGCGCCGCGCGCGGCGATCGGTACGGCATTCTGAGCGGATGACTGAGACTCCGCACGGCGCGGCCGAATCCACCGACCGGGTCCGGCTCGGCGCCTGGGTGCACGGCACGGTGCAGGGCGTCGGTTTCCGCTGGTGGACACGGTCGCGTGCGCTGGAACTCGGTCTGGTCGGTTCCGCGCGGAACGCCCCCGACGGACGCGTGCACGTGATCGCGGAGGGCACCCGCGCGGCGTGCGAGCGTTTGCTGGAACTGCTGCGATCGGGTGATACGCCTGGCCGGGTGACTTTGGTTGTGGAAAGCTGGGAGCCTCCGCGGGGTGATTCGACCGGATTCGAGGAGCGCTAGTGGTGGATCCGACGGCCATGGGGAGAGATCGGTGAGCACGCAGAACCCGGGCGACGGGGACCAGCGGCGTCCCGAGGAGCCCGCCGAGCAACCGGAGTGGACCACCCCTGAGCTGAACGTGCCGGAGCCGCCGGACCTGCCGGGGCCGAGTGAGCAGGGACCGCCGCCCGGTCCTCGACCGGGCCGTATTCACCGTCAGGAACCCGGCGTCACCCAGCCCCGCCCGCCGACCGTGGCCGAGGCGCGCGCCAGGGACAAGGCGCGCAAACGCGCCGCCGAGGCGCAGCGCGCGGCCGAAGCGGCGGCCGAGGCCAAGAAGCGGACCCGCAAGCGCGTGCTGATCGGCGGCGTCGCCATCGTCGGCGTCGCGGGTCTCGTCGGCGGCGGCTATCTGGCGTACCGGGCGCTCACCGCGCCCGACGAGGTCACCGCCTACTGCGTGAAGAACGAGAACGGCCAGGAGATCGTCGTCGAGGACAAGTACTGCACGCCCGGCACGACGGGCTTCGTCGACGACAGCGGCGGCGGCTCGCACGGCCACGCGGGCCCGATCATCATCTACGGCGGCGGCCCGCAGTACCGCTACTACTACGGCGGCAACAACACCGTCGGCAAGCCGCCCGTCGGCGGCTCCACGCTGAAACCCAAGGGGGCCCAGATCACCACCAAGTCCGGCACCACCATCCAGCGCGGCGGACTGGGCAGCAAGAGCACCGGCGGCGGTGGTTCCTGATGCGTCGAGTCCGCGGCACGCCGCGCCAGGACTGGAAGCGGATCATCGAGGGGCAGGGCTTGGTCTACGGCGCCCCGGGCCGCGACGCCAGCGGCCAGCCGCGCCCGTACTGGGACGAGTCGGTGCACTACGAGTTCGACATGCCGGAGATCCTCGCGCTCGAGGCCGATGTCGAACTGCTGCACTCGATGTGCCTGAACGCCGTCGAGCACGTCGTGCTCACCGAGCGGTTCCGGGATTTCGGCCTGCCGGAATGGAGTTGGGAGCCGATCGCCGAATCCTGGCGTCGCGGTGACCCGCACGTGTACGGCCGCTTCGACCTGCGCTACGACGCGCGCCGCCCGGCGAAACTGCTGGAGTACAACGCCGATACGCCGACCTCGCTGCTGGAGGCGGCGATCGTGCAGTGGCACTGGCTGACCGCGCAGTATCCCGACGACGACCAGTGGAACTCGTTGCACGAGAAGCTGGTCGAGCGCTGGGGTGAGTTGCGCGACCAATTGCCCTCCCCGCAGCTGCATTTCACCTGGTCCTCCGCCGACGCCACCGGCGAGGACAACGTCACGACGGCCTACATGCAGGAGACCGCCGCCGAGGCGGGCTTCGACACCATCGCGCTGCCCATCGAGGAAGTCGGATTCGACACGGAGCTGGAGCGTTTCGTCGATCTGGCCGAGGCGCCGATCGAGTCCGTCTTCAAGCTCTACCCCTGGGAGTGGGTGCTCGACGACGATTTCGGCAAGCGTGTGGTGCAGAGCCTGCCGCAGACCATGTGGATCGAGCCGCTGTGGAAGACACTGCTCAGCAACAAGGCGATCCTGGCGATTCTGTGGGAGATGTATCCCGGGCATCCGAATCTGTTGCCCGCCTATCTCGACCAGCCCAACGAGCTCACCGAATATATTCGCAAACCGAAGCTCGGCCGTGAGGGCGCCAATATGACGATCGTCGGCGCGGGCTTGGAGACCGCCACCGGCGGCGTCTACGGCGCCGAGGGGTTCGTGTACCAATTGCTCGACCCGCTGCCGGAATTCGACGACATGCGGCCTGTGCTCGGCGCCTGGATCGTCGGCGACGCTTCCGCGGGCCTCGGCATCCGGGAGACCGCGGGACTGATCACCGACGACGCCGCGGCGTTCGTCCCGCACCGCATACCCACCGAATAGACCATTCACCCAGTAGGGACCACTTCCGGAAGGACCACGATGACCGCAGTCGCCCTCGAATCGGGGTACTGGAGCGCGCTCGGCGAAGGCGTAGGGGCGATCATCCTCTACGCGCTCGTCGGCCTCGCGCTGATGCTCGTCGGCTTCTACGCCATCGACCTGACCACCCCCGGCAAGCTGCGCGGGATGGTGGCCCAGGGCAAGCCCAACGCGATCATCGTCACGGCGGCGGGCATGCTGAGCATGGCGTTCATCGTGGTGCTCGCGATCTTCGCGGCGGGCGGCAAGCTCGCCGAGGGCCTGATCGCCGCGCTGGTGTTCGGTCTGGTCGGCATCATCGCCCAGGTGATCTCGGTGCGGGTCGTCGAGCGCGTGCTCGGCATCGACATCGGCACCGCGCTGCACGCGGAGAAGTTCACCACCGAGGTGCTCGTGGTGGCGGCCGCCCACTTCGCGCTCGGCCTGGTGGTCGCGGTCGCCATTCTCTGACCGATTCCAGCGCGGCGAGTCGTGCGGGCGACGGCCCGGCTCCGCGTCCGGTTCGCCCAGTGACCGACATCCGAGTCGCTAGTGCCCGCGGGCGATCCAGTCGGCCAGCGACGGCTTCTCCGCGCCGATGGTGGTGCCCTCGCCATGGCCGGTGTGCACCGTCGTCTCCTCGGGCAGCGTGAGCAGGCGGTCTCGGATGGAATCGATGATGGTGTCGAAGTCGGAGTAGGAGCGGCCGGTCGCGCCGGGGCCTCCGGCGAAGAGCGTGTCGCCGGTGCACAGCGCGTGCAGCTCCGGCAGGTAGAGGGAGACCGAGCCGGGCGAATGGCCCGGCGTGTGCAGGATCTCGATCTCGGTGCCAGCCACCGAGATTCGCGCCGTGTCGGCGAGCGAGCGGTAGTCGGCGTCCGGATGGGTCATCCGCCACAGCGGTTCGTCGCCGGGATGCAGCAGGACGGGCGCGTCCAGGCGCTCGGCGAGTTCCGGCGCGACGGTGACGTGGTCGTTGTGGCCGTGCGTGCACAGCACCGCGACGACGTGCCGCCCGCCGACCGCGGCGACGATGGCGTCGGCATCGTGCGCCGCGTCCACCACGAGCACCTCGCGGTCGTCGCCGACCAGCCAGACGTTGTTGTCGACCGCCCAGGTGCCGCCGTCCAGCGAGAAGGTGCCCGAGGTGACCACCCGGTCGATGCGCGCGCTCACCAGACCACCACCGAGCGCAGCACCTCGCCCGCGTGCATGGCGGCGAAGGCGCGCTCCACCTCGTCGAGCGCGATCCGCTCGGTGACGAAGCGGTCCAGCGGCAGCCTGCCCTGCCGGTACAGGTCGACGAGCATCGGGAAGTCGCGCTCCGGCAGGCAGTCGCCGTACCAGGAGGACTTCAGCGCGCCGCCGCGGGAGAACAGGTCGATCAGCGGCATCTCGATGGTCATGTCGGGGGTGGGGACGCCGACCAGCACGACGGTGCCCGCGAGATCGCGGCTGTAGAAGGCCTGTTTCCAGGTCTCCGGGCGGCCGACCGCGTCGATCACCACGTCGGCGCCGAAACCGTCGGTGAGTTCCTGGACGCGACTCACCACGTCCTCGGTACTGGCGTCGACGGTGTGGGTGGCGCCGAACTCCTTGGCCCAGGTCAGCTTTCGCGGGTCGCGGTCGATCGCGACGATGGTGCGGGCACCGGCCAGCCGGGCGCCCGCGATGGCGGCGTCGCCGACACCGCCGCAGCCGATCACCGCGACGGTGTCGCCGCGCGAGACGTTGCCGGTGTTCATGGCGGCGCCGATGCCCGCCATCACGCCGCAGCCGAGCAGGCCGGCGACGGCGGGGTCGGCCTCGGGATCGACCTTGGTGCACTGTCCTTCGTGCACCAGCGTCTTGTCGGCGAAGGCGCCGATGCCCAGCGCGGGGCTCAGTTCGGTGCCGTCGGTGAGCGTCATCTTCTTGCTCGCGTTGTGACTGGCGAAGCAGTACCAGGGGCGTCCGCGTTTGCACGCGCGGCACTCGCCGCAGACGGCGCGCCAGTTCAGCACCACGAAATCGCCGGGGGCCACGTGCGTGACCGCCGCGCCGACGGTTTCCACCACACCCGCCGCCTCGTGGCCGAGCAGGAACGGGAATTCGTCGTTGATGCCGCCCTCGCGGTAGTGCAGATCCGTGTGGCAGACGCCGCAGGACTGGACACGCACGACCACGTCGTGCGGACCGGGATCGGGAACGACCACGTCGACCAGTTCGACCGGAGCGCCGATGGCTCGGGCGATGACGCCGCGCACGGTTTCGGACACGAAATCCTCCTCGAAGCTCGCATGCCGCCGTCGGCACCCGATCCATCTTGCCGTGCCGCGCGCCGCGCGGGGAGGTGTCCGGTGAAGTCCACGCCTGCCGAGGGTTGACATTCCACATTGGAGGGTGCAGGCTATGGGTATTATTCCACTGTGGAGGGTGGAATCGTCGATAGGAACTGGCATGGACATCTCGACCGGCACCCGCGCCTCCGATGCGGAACGCGACCAAGTCGTCCGGTTGCTCGGCAGGCACATGGCCGACGGTCGCCTCGACCTGGCCGAATACGATCAGCGGGTCGCGCGCGTCTACGGCACCACCACCCGCGACGACCTGCAACTGGTGCTCGCCGACCTGCCGAAGCTGACGAAAGAGTCCGCCGCGCAGCCGAAGTCGCGGCCGCGGATTCCGGTGTGGCAGCGCATCGAGGGCAGCAGCTGGCTCGGTGTCAGCATCCTGGTGCTGGTCATCTGGGCGGCCATCTCGATCGGCGTCGGCGAGTTCACCTACCCGTGGCCGGTCTGGGTCATCGGACCGTGGGGTGCGGTGCTTGCCTTCCGCATGCTCACCGGCTGGGAATCCGGCGGCGCCTGCAAGCGGGCGAGTTAGGCGACGTCCGCCTTCGCTCCGGCCGGGCGCGGTCTGCGGTCGGCCGGAGCCCACGAGGCGGCGGCCGCCCGAACCTGTCGCGGCAGGCCGAGTGCCACCCGGCCGATTTCCCGGACGGCGCCATCGCCGCAGGTGAGAATACGAGGCGTGCAGCCGAGTAGGCGATCGTGAGCGACGACGAGGCAGTCGCGGCGCTGTGGGCGCGGCGAATGCGCTGGGCTCGGGCCGCGGATACCGCGAAACGGCGTGCCGACCGCACCCGGGTCGCCGTCCTCTGCCTCAGCGGCCTGGGTGCGATCGCCACGGCGGCGACCGCGACCGTCCTGCGCACGTCGGGCCTTCCGCAACTCGTGGTCGCCGCCCTCGGTGCGGTCTGCCTCGCCCTGGCGACGTTCCTCGCCGCGCATTTCCTGACCCCCGCCGAACTCCGTCGCTGGACCAGGGCCCGCGCCGTCGCGGAGAACATCAAACAGGTGATCTACCGGTTCCGGGCCGGGGCGCGCCCCTTTCGCGACGCCGACGCCCTGCTCCGGCTGCACCGGGCCGTCGGTGAAATCGAGGAGTCCGCCGACGATCTGCTGCCGTTTCTGACGTCGAACGGTGCCGACGCCGCCGCGCTCGCCGCCTCCAGGCCGCCCCCGGTGCTGACCCCCGACCAGTACGTGCGGGATCGGGTGCAGGGCCAGATCACCGGCTATTACGACCGCAGGGCCCGCGAATACGCCGCACGGGCGCGACGGTTGCGCGCGGCGGCCCTGCTGCTCGGCGTGGCGGCGACCGTGGTCGCCGCCATCGGAGCGGTCCTCGTCGGCGCCTCGTCCAGCTCGGGCCGAACCACCTGGGCCGCCAACCTCACGCCGTGGGTCGCCGTGCTGACGACGCTCGGCGCGGGAGTCGCCGGTTACCTGGCGGGCCGCCGCTACGAGTTCCTGGTGATGAGCTACTCCGCGACCGCCCGGCGGCTCGGGCAGCTGCTACGCGAGTGGCGAGCGGAGGGCTCGCCCACCGACAAGCCACGCTGGACGACGTTCGTCGACGACTGCGAAACGGTGATCGCCCAGCAGAACGAGACCTGGGTGGCGAAATGGGCGGAGCCTCAGCACGACGGACGGTGAGCGTCGCGGCTCAGCCTGCGCCGAGTCGGCATCATCCGAGGTGGAGCGCGACTCGATACACCGGACGCGCCCGATCGGGGGCTGCTTACCGGACTCGGTGCTGTCGACGCGTCAGCGAGCCGTTCCGGCGGAGATCGCATCCAGCGGCAGGCGGGGACAAGAGCGTGTGAATCGCACCGCTCCGGAGCGCCGATCGGAAAAGCTCACGGGCCGCTCCATGGACGGTCGGTAGTGGCGAATGCGCTCATCGGTACCGGTGTGCACGGCGGCGCTCGAGGGGCGGGGGCGGGTAGCCGCGGTCGGGCGGTTCCGTGGAGTGCCTGCTGGTGGGCGCGTCATAGGCGGGTGTGTGGTGCGGTGGGGCGGCTCGGTCGGACGCGGCTTCGTAAGCGGCGGCCGCGGCGGGTATGCGCGGTACAGGGCGGTCCGGTGCGGACGGCGAAGCGGCCGCCGCCGGAGCACGTTTCGGTGTCGGATGGTGGTCGCGCGAGGGGCGGTCGGATGCTGGTTCGTCGGCTGGTCGCGGCGGTTCGTAGGACTGCCGGGCGCGCCCGGTGGTCGCGCGTTCGGCTGTGCGCTCGCGCCGGGGAAGGGCGGGGCGGTCGTCCACGGCTTCGGAGACCGCCGCGGCGCGGTGTGTTTCGGAAGCTTTTGCGGCCTGGCGAGTTTCGGCAACGTTTGTGCCGCGGTGCGTTTCGGAAGCCGTTGCGGCTCGGCGAGTATCGGAAGCTCTCGAGGCTCGGCGCGTTTCCGAAGTCTCAGCGGCTCGGCGAGTTTTGGCAACGGTTGCGGTGCGGCGGGTTTCGGAGCCGTTGGTGGCGCGACCTGATTCGGCAACGGTGGTGGCGCGGCGGGTTTCGGTAGCGGTTGCTCCGCGGCGGGAAACCGGTGTGGCGCGACGGGAGTCGGGAGTCTGCGCCGTCTGCTGGGTTTCCGACACCTCCCGCGGTGATCGCTCCCGCGACCTGGTGACGCTTGCTCTCGTAGCCACCGGCTCCCGACCGCTCGTCGACCGTGCGGACCGCTCCGGTACCTCGTCCTCGCCGCGGCCACCCGGCAGCGCCCTGGCGCTTTCGTTCTCGGGCAGGCGGCGCATGCCACGGAAGATCGGCAATTTGGTGGTGACGCGACTCGGGTGGTCGCCCTTCTCGCGGTAGGCGGCGGCGATACCGTGCGCGCGCAGCCAGGCGCCGGGGTCGTCCCGAATCTCCGGACGCGAGTCGAGGACGACGTCCTCCAGGAGGTCGATCAGATCGCTCTCGCTGTCGCCGCCGAGCGCGGCGCGGATGGCGGGGAAGACCGCAGGGCGGAAGGTCCAGGACCATTCGTGGCCGGGATGGGGTCCGTTGTAGTCGTGTCCGTGCAAGACCAGATTGCCCGACTTGGCGATGCGGGCACGCACCGTGCGCCCGTCGGACTCGATGCGGCACTCGCGCGGCGCTTCCGCCGGACCGGCGTCACGCGCGGGCTCGGGCGCTTCGGCTTCGTCGAGTTCTTCCGCGCGGGCGATCTCGAACCAGGCGACGACCATGGCGGCGGCGCCGAGCGCGGCCGCGATCGCCAGCTCGATCCAGACGTCGGTCGGTACGACCCGCCGCGTCCGCTCGCACGCGTGCAGGAACAGCAGACAGCCCACGACGAGCGCGGCGATCCGGGCAAGCCGGAGGGCCGTGCCGGTGTCGACCGAAGGTGCGCGCATCCGCTGATTGCTCCCGAACAAAGACATTGCCGCTGCCGAATCAGACAGGATCGTAAGGCCAGTAGGCCTCTGGCGGGAGATGAGCGGCCTCGAGCACATCGAAACGCGTGACATCGCGGGTCGGCTCGTCAACCTGTAGCGCACCGGTCGCGTCGGACCCTGCCCGCGCCGTGGTGCGCCGCCCGCCGACGAGCGATGCGGCGGCAGGCGGATACCATGGCTGGTCGCCCCGCGGGGATGTGTCCGACCACCGCGCACGGAAAGGTCGTCGAATTTGCACCTGAAGAGTCTGACGTTGAAGGGCTTCAAGTCCTTCGCGTCCGCGACGACGCTGCGCTTCGAACCCGGTATCACCTGTGTGGTCGGCCCGAACGGTTCCGGCAAGTCCAACGTCGTCGACGCGCTCACCTGGGTGATGGGCGAACAGGGTGCGAAGGCGTTGCGCGGCGGCAAGATGCAGGACGTCATCTTCGCGGGCACGGCGGGACGCGCCCCGCTCGGCCGCGCCGAGGTGACGCTGACCATCGACAACTCCGACGGCGCGCTGCCCATCGACTACGCGGAGGTGTCGATCACCCGGCGCATGTTCCGCGACGGCGCTGGCGAGTACGAGATCAACGGCAGCTCCTGCCGGTTGATGGACGTGCAGGAACTGCTGAGCGACTCCGGCATCGGCAGGGAGATGCACGTCATCGTCGGGCAGGGCCAGCTCTCCGCGATCCTGGAATCGCGGCCCGAGGACCGCCGCTCCTTCGTCGAAGAGGCCGCGGGCGTGCTGAAACACCGCAAGCGCAAGGAGAAGGCGGTCCGCAAGCTCGACGCGATGCAGGCCAATCTCGCGCGCCTGACCGACCTCACCACCGAACTGCGCCGCCAGCTCAAACCGCTCGGCAGGCAGGCCGAGGTGGCGCGGCGCGCGCAGACCGTGCAGGCCGACCTGCGCGACGCGCGCCTGCGGCTGGCGGCCGACGACCTGGTGACTCGCCGCGGTGAACTGGAGAGCCAGCAGAGCAAAGAGGCCTACGCCCGCGAACAGCAGATCACCGTGCAGAGCGAGCTGGACGCCGCGAACGCCGCGCTGGCGCAGCAGGAATTCCAGCTGTCCAAGCTCACGCCGAGCGCGGAGGCCGCGGCGCAGATCTGGTTCCAGCTCTCGGCGTTGGCCGAGCGGGTCAACGCGACCATCCGCATCGCGGGTGATCGGGCTCGTCATCTCGACACCGAGGCGCCCGTCGGCACCGGCCGCGACCCCGATCAGCTCGAGGCGGAGGCCGATCGCGTCGAAGCGGAGGAAGCCGAGCTGCGCGAGGCCGTCGAGATCGCGGTCGAGACCTTGGAAGCCGCCAGGGAGCAGCTGGCCGAGCGCGAGTACGCGGCGAAGGCCGCCGAGCAGGCGCACCTGGCCGCGGTCCGCGCGATCGCGGATCGGCGCGAGGGACTGGCCCGGCTCTCCGGCAAGGTCGACACGTTGCGGACGAGGGCGCAGTCGGTGGACGCGGAGATCGCCCGCCTCTCGGTGGCGATCGCCGAGGCCAGGCACCGCGGCGAGGCCGCGCAGGCCGAATTCGACAGCGTGCAGGACGAACTCGGCGAACTCGACGCGGGCGAAGAAGGCCTCGACGCCCAGCACGAGCACGCCGTGCAGGCGCTGGAACTGGCCGATCAGCGCGTCACCGAACTGCGCGAACAGGATCGGGACGCGAGCAAGCGGGTGGCCTCGCTGTCCGCGCGCATCGAGGCGCTCGGCATGGGTCTGGCCCGCCGCGACGGCGCCGCCTGGCTACTGGAGAACCGCGCCGACGGGCTGCTCGGTTCGCTGTCGGGATTGCTGCGCGTGCACACCGGATTCGAGGCGGCCGTCGCCGCGGCGCTCGGCCCGCTCGCCGACGCGGTGGCCGCGGACACCGAGGATTCCGCGCAGGCGGCGGTGGCCGCGCTCAAGGAGGCCGACGGTGGCCGGGCCGCACTGGTCTTCGGCGCGGCCGACGCGGCACGCGCGACCGGCGGCGCGCTGCCCAGTTCGGCCCGCTGGCTGGTCGACGTGGTGGAATGCCCGGACTCCGTGCGGGCGGCCATCGGCGCGCTGACCGCGGGCATCGCGGTGGTCGACGATCTCGCGGCCGCGACCGAACTCGTCGCGGCCCGCCCCGAGCTGCGGGTGGTCACCCGCGACGGCGATCTCACCGGCACCGGCTGGCTGCTCGGCGGATCCGACCGCGCCCCGAGCCAGCTGGAGATCCAGGCCGACATCGACGCCGCGAAGACCGAACTGATCGCCGCGCAGCGGCACGCGGAGGAACTGGAGGCGGCGCTCTCCGGCGCGCTGGCCGAACAGGCCGATCGCAAGGAGTCCGTGGACCACGCGCTGCTCGCGCTGCACGAATCCGATCAGGCGCTGATGGCCATCTACGACCGTCTCGGCAGGCTCGGTCAAGCCGCCCGCGCCGCCCAGACCGACAGCGACCGGCTTGCCGCCCAGCGCACCGAGGCGGAATCCGCGCGGGAGGAGGCGCTGGCGTCGCTCGCCGAACTCGAGGACCGGCTGCGGCACGCCGAACTCGAACAATCCGAGATCGACGCCGACGGCATCGGCGCCGCGGGCACCGAGTCCGCGGGCCGCGATCGCGAGGAGGCGGCGGCCGCGTTGGCCGAGGCCCGCTCCATGGAGGTCGAGGCGAGGCTCGCCGTGCGCACCGCCGAGGAACGCGCGGAATCGGTTCGCGGCAAGGCGGATTCGCTGCGCCGCGCGGCCCGCGCCGAACGCGAGACACGGGCCCGCGCCGAACGCGCCCAGGCCGCGCGCCGCCAAGCCGCCGCGGTGGCCGCCGCCGTCGCGGAGTCGGGCGCGCGGGTGGCCGCGGAGCTGGAGAAGGTGGTGGCGGAGGCCAGCGCCCGCCGCGACGACCTCGTTCGCCGTCGCACCGAATGCGCGGCGCAGGTCGAGCAGGTCAAGGAGCGGGTGCGCGCGCTGAGCACCCAGCTGGCCCAGCTCACCGACGCGGTCCACCGCGACGAGGTGGCCAAGGCGCAGGCCGCGCTGCGGATCGAGCAGCTGGAGACGACCATCGCCGAACAGTTCGGCATCGCGCTGAACGACCTGATCGCGGAGTACGGCCCCGACGTGCCGCTGCCGCCGTCACCGCTGGAAATGGCGGAGTACGAGCAGGCCAAGGAGCGCGGCGAACAGGTCAGCGCGCCGCAGCCGATGCCCTACGACCGGGCGAGCCAGGAGCGTCGCGCCAAACGCGCCGAGAAGGACCTGGCCACGCTCGGCAAGGTGAACCCGTTGGCGCTGGAGGAGTTCGCGGCCCTCGAAGAGCGCTACAACTTCCTGTCCACGCAGCTCGAGGACGTCAAGAACGCGCGCAAGGACCTGCTCGACGTGGTCGCCGAGGTGGACGCGCGCATCCTGCAGGTCTTCACCGAGGCCTACGCCGACGTGGAGCGCGAGTTCGTCCAGGTGTTCGCCAAGCTCTTCCCCGGCGGCGAGGGCAGGCTGCTGCTCACCGACCCGTCGGACATGCTCACCACCGGCATCGAGGTGGAGGCCCGCCCGCCGGGCAAGAAGGTCAAGCGCCTTTCGCTGCTGTCCGGCGGCGAGAAGTCGCTGACCGCGGTCGCGTTGCTGGTGGCCATCTTCCGCGCCCGGCCGTCGCCGTTCTATGTCATGGACGAGGTCGAGGCCGCGCTGGACGACACCAACCTGCGCAGGCTGATCGGGCTGTTCGAGCAGCTGCGGGAGAAGAGTCAGCTGATCGTGATCACGCACCAGAAGCCGACCATGGAGATCGCCGACGCGCTCTATGGCGTGAGCATGCGTGGCGACGGCATCACCCAGGTCATCTCGCAGCGACTTCGCGGCGAGAACCTCGCGCCCGCGTCGGCGTAGGCGTATCTCCGCTATCGCTGCGGCCGTATGCGATTCGCCGACTGCGCGGTTCGACGACTGCGGCGTCCGATAGCGCTGGTCAGGCCGAGATCCGGGCGTCGATCACCTCGTCGATCGAGCGGCGCGGGGTGAACGGCAGCGGGGCGACGCTGGTCGGCATGAAGCCGAGGCGGACCATCGCCTGCGGGTGGGCGCAGCCCTGCAGGACGTCGGCGCGGATGGCCGAGCGCAATTCGGCCATGCCGAGCGGTTCGGTCTGCAGGCAGCTGGCCATGCCGAGACTGGTCGCGGTGAGCAGCAACGCGCTGGCGGCCTCGCCCGCGCGCAGTGCGGAACGCTGGTCGTCCGCGGCGGTGCCGACCACCAGCCATTCGGAGCCGTCGTTCTCGAATGGGGTGTCGGCGAGTTCCGGCTCGAGGAAGACGCGCTGCGGGACGTCGTCGTCGGGGCGCGGTCGCGGGGTGTTGGCGGCGGGGACGCCGTCCGCGGTGCCGTGTCTGCCGCTCCACGCGGCGAGTTCCGCGAGGTAGGCGCGATCGCGGGCGTGCCTGCCCGCCGCGGCGCGGGTCACGCGGCTGAGCGGCTTGCGCATCGGCGGCGGGACCACTCGCGCCACCGCGCCGAACGACACCGCGCGCTCGGCGACCTGGCGCAGCCGGCCGAAGGGAACCCGGCGGTCGCAGTAGCGCCTGCGGTCGGATTGCCGGTGCAGAATGGCGGCGCCGAGGTCGATGTCGTCGCGGGACGGGCTGTCGACGCTGACCGTGACGCGGGCCAGGTGCTCGTGGTCGAGCGGATTCGGCAGGTAGTCCACCTCGGCGGACCAGCCGTGCAACGCGAGCGCGACGCGGAGGTGGTGCAGCGCCGCGCCGCAGCTGAGCAGCAGCGCACGGCCGGTCGGGTCGGTCGAGGGAAGTCGCCTGGTGGGATCGGCGTACAGGTCGACGGAACCTTCATCCAGTCGCCAGCGCCACGGCTGGGTGTTGTGCACCGACGGTGCGCGGACCGCCATCGCCACGGCGTTTTCGAAGTCTTCTGCGCTCGGTTGTCGATCGACCATTGAGTCGAATGATCCTCTCGGGTCGGCTGTGATCGGGCGTGTCGATATTTCCGGCCTGAATCAATTCTCGCAGTCTGAAACACTCGACATCCAGAAGAATTCTTCTTCGGGAGATATGTCACATCCGTATGGAAGTCGGCGGTCCCCCGGTGATCGCGAGCAGTCTGACCACTCCGGATTCCAGGTCGACGAACGGATCGTCACCCGACTGCCGGTCGTCGTACGCCCGTGCGTCTTCTTGTCACCGGATCCGATCCGGCGCGGGGAACCGGTGCGGTTGCCACATACGCCCGGCGGTGGCGGGGATGGCGCTGCCGAATTGGACGTCGGCGAAATGGCAGCCGTAGCCGAGGGTCCCGGGTACGGCGAGTTCCTCGACCAGGCCGTGCCGCACGTCGGCCGAGCACATCGGGTCGTGATCGGCCACGGCCGATAGCTCGGGGTGGGCGATCTGCAGGGACGAGTGCAGCGCGTCGCCGAACGCGACCAGCCGCTGACTGCCGGAACCGATGACGAAGCCCGTGTGCCCGGTGGTGTGCCCGGGAAGCGCCCGCACCCGCACACCGGGAAAGACCTCGTCACCGTCGGCTACGGTGCGGACCTGATGGGCGAACGCGTCCAGCATCTCCGCGGTGGTGCCTGCCGCGGCGGCCAGCGCGCGATGGTGCCACTCGACCTCGGAGATCAGCACACGGGCGTGCGCGAACGGCGGCCGGGTCGCACCCGGCGCCGCCTGCCACAGCCAGCCGAAATGGTCGGCGTGCAGGTGGGTGACGGCGACCGTCTCGATCTCGGCGGGCTCGCGGCCGACCTGGGCGAGGCTGTCCAGCAGCGCGCCGCCGCGCAGGACCCCGACACCGGTCCGAAAGGTGAGGGGACCGAAACCGGCGTCGATCAGCATCGCCCGTTCGCCGTATTCGATCAGCAGTCCGCCGACGCTGCCCACGAAGGCGTCGGCGTCGAGGTACTCGCGGTGGGTGTTCCAGAACCCGTCGGGCGCGGTGGGCAGCCAGGCGCGCGCGTTCATGGTGGTCAGTCCGTCGGGCAGGTAGGTCACGCGGAGCGGGCCGACATGCACGGTGCGGATCGGGGCGGGTTGGATCAAACGCTCGGCGACGGTGGTGGTCATCGCGACTCGGCTTTCACTGGCGTTCGGTGTGGAGGTGCTATGACTCTATCGGTGTTTCGGCGCCGTGTCGCCGCGAGCGGTCGATCGAATCTCGGTGCTGTAGAGCATTTCTCGCCCCAACAGGGGCGCTTGTCTTCTAAGTGTCGATCAGCGACCTGATCCGGTCGGCTCCGCCGGACGCGAGCCAGGTCTCGAGGCTTCGCAAGCCTGGGTGCAGTTCACGCAGCGCGGGAATGTCGGCGTGCCAGCCGCCGGTCTCCCTGGTCACCCGCCACACCGTGTGGATCTCGGGCCCGATCGCCGCGGCTTCGGCCTCGCTCACCTCTTCGTACCGCACCTGGTGCCCGGTGGCCCGGGCGAGCGCGGCGGCGGCGTCGACGGGAGTGATTGCCTCGCCTGCCAATTCGAGGAATTGGCCGTGGAAGCGGTCCGGGTCGGCGAAGGCCAGCGCCGCGAAGATCGCGACATCGTCGACCGCGATCATCTGCAACGGCCGCTCGGCCGGGAACAGGTGGCGGTGCACGCCGTCGGCGATGCCGTCCACCGGAGAACCCTGGAGCAGGTAGTTCTCCATGAATCGGACCGGGCGCAGCACGGTGTAGCGAAGACCGCCCGCGGCGACGGCCTGCTCGATGCGTTCTTTGCCGTGCGCACCCCACGCGCTGGCATCTCCCATCGAGGCGATGCCGGCGAAGACGACGTGGTCGACTCCGGCGGCGCGCGCCGCGTCGACCAGTGCGATGCCGCGCTGGGCCTCCAGGTCGCCGTCCCAGCCGTCGGCGCGGTAAGTCGCTGGGGGAACAACGAATACGCCGCGTGCGCCGGTCGCGGCTTTCACCAGAGTATCCGGTGCGTCGAAGTCGCCGATCGCCAACTCCGCGCCCGCCTCGGCCAGTGCCCGGGCGGCCGGAGCGTCGGGGTCGCGCACCAGGGCGCGTACCGGAATACCGTCCGCGAGAAGTCGCCGGGCGGTCGCGCCGCCCTGCTTTCCGGTGCCGCCGGTGACGAGTATCGGGTCGTGCTGTGTGGACATGTTCGCCTTTTCTGCGTTCTCGATAGAATCGGGTCGCTCGACCCGTTTTCGGACGTTACGGGCGATTCGACCCGCTTCGCCAGGCGCTCTATGGAAGGTGCGTAACGAAATGGCGGTCTCCACCGGCTCCTCCACCCTCGCGGCGCGTGCCGACGCGCAACGCAACCGCGCCCTCGTGCTGGCCGCCGCGCAGCGGGCCTTCGCCGAACGCGGCGTCGCGGTGACGCTGGCCGAGGTCGCGCGCCGCGCGGGCGTCGGCGCGGGCACGGTCTACCGGCACTTCCCGACGAAAACCGATCTGCTGGAAGCGGTCATGCAACAGCGCGTCGACCGGCTGGCCCGGCTCGCCGCCGAGCAGGTCGGTGCGCGGGATCCCGGCGCGGCGTTCTTCGCGGTGTGCGCGGAGGTGGTGTCGACCACCCCGCGCAACCAGGCGCTCTGCGAGATGGTGCAGTCCGACGACGGCTGGCCGCGCACGCTGATGCGCAGTGCGGGTGAGCGTTTCCACCGCGCGCTCGATGCGCTGCTGCTCGCGGCGCAGCGGCAGGGTGCGGTCCGCGCCGACATCGCGGTGGCCGATGTGCTCGACGTCTTCACCGGATGCGTTGCCATCCAACGCAATCGGCCTGCCGGTGCCGAGCTGGCGCCCGCGGTGGTCATCCTGCTCGACGCGCTGCGCGCCACGCCGAGCGCTGCGGGCGTAACGAAATTCGGCCCCGCTCGGAAGTCGCGTGACGAAACAGATGCTCGTAACGAAATGGAGGCCAGTCCGCGCTGCCCGGTCTGCGGGACGGCACTGGCCGTGCTCGGGGCCGGACGCCCGCGCCGCTATTGCTCGGCGGCTTGTCGGCAGAAGGCGCACCGATCGCGCGCCGCACGCGCCATCGGCTGAACGGCCGGGGCGTCGCGTCCGGGCGGATCTGTGGGTTCGAGGGCTGTTCCTATAGGCGCCCACACGCTGATCACCCCTACCCCCGTGCGGCCACCCGTCGGCCACGAGAGCGGCCGGGCGAGTCGTGTTCGATGCGGCTATCCGGGCGGTGTCACCGGCACGACGGCGGCGAGGACGTCATCGATGGTCCTTCTGTGCCGATGGTCGGCGCGGCGAGATCCCAGGGCGGGAACGAGACCACCGGATGATTCGGTGGGGGCGTGTGACCGCTACAACAAATCGCTCACGTCGTCGGGGACGTCGACGGCGTACTTGCGCAGGATGTCCATGGAGATCACTTCCAGGGCGTTCTCGTGGGTGGCCGCGAGCACGACGGGCGCGGCGACGCCGTCCTCGTGAGCGTGCAACCAGCGCACCGCGACCACGCACCACCGGTCGCCCGGCTGCAGTCCGGGAAAGTTGTTCTCCGGGCGCGGCGTACTCAGGTCGTTGCCGATGGACGCCTGATGTTCGAGGAACTCGGCCGTGACGACGGTGCACACGGTGTGGCTACCCAGATCCTCTGGCCCGGTGCTGCAGCAGCCGTCCCGGTAGAAACCGGTCAGAGGATCGGTGCCGCACTCTTCCAGCGGCCCCCCAAGCACGTTTCGATCGGTCACGTCGCCGATCCTATTGTCAGTTCGCGAGAAGTTCCGCAGGACAAGAAATCTCGGGGGCTGTGTCCGGGTCCCGCGCGTGGCGTGCTATGTGCACGTCCTTTCGCGCACCGCGGCCGAGCGACCCTATCCAGCGGCGATGCGGAGTTCTGCAAGGATGGTCGGCGTGAGTTCCGAAGCCTGGATTCTGATAGCCGCGGTCGCCGCCCTGCTCGTGGTGGCGTTCGTCGCCGGATTCGTCTTGTACAAGCGCCGCCGCGTCTCGATCACGGCGCCGAAGCCGGAGAAGGAGCTGACCGACCGGTCGGGCGGTTACACGGCGGCGGGCGGATTCAGCTTCAGTCAGGGCGGCGCGGCCACCGCGACACGCCCGGAACCGACCCTGGAGCGAACCGATACCGAAGGGCAACCGCACGTCGGCGACGACGCGGCCGTTCCGCGCGACGCGCCGCGGCGCGGCATCACCAACGTGCCGCTACCGGACGGCGATGTCCTCACCCAGCCCGAGGGGCCGACCACCGCGCCGGTCGAACCGGAACAGGCGGACGCGACGGAGGCTCCCGCCGCGACGGAGACCGAATCGCAAGCAGCCGATACGCAGGCCCCGGCCGACACGCAGTCGCCCGTCGACGCACAGGCACCTGCGGACACACAGGCCCCAGCGGACGCAGAAGTTCCGACCGACACACAACCAACCGAGCAGGCCCCGGTCGAGCAGCCGGTCGCCCCGACGGCCGAGCCGAAGACCCCGGTCGACCAGCCGCCGTCCGACACGGCGCTCACCGAGCCCGCCACGACGGTGCCCGACACCGCGGCCGCCGCGGAGACCGCACCCGCGCTCGAGGAGATCGAACCCACCGCGGGCCGCCTGGTCCGTCTCCGCGGCCGCCTGTCCCGCTCGCAGAACGCGGTCGGCAAGAGCCTGCTCGGCCTGCTCGGCGGCGGTGACCTGGACGAGGACTCCTGGGAGGAGATCGAGGACACCCTGGTCCTCGCCGATCTCGGCACCGCGAGCACCACCGCCGTCGTCGCCCGCTTGCGCGAGGAACTGGCAGCGCGCAGCGTGCGCACCACCGACCAGGCCCGGGCCGTGCTGCGCGACGTGCTCGTCGAGGCGCTGCGCCCCGAACTGGACCGTTCCATCCGCGCGCTGCCGCACGCGGACCATCCGTCGATCCTGCTGGTCGTCGGTGTCAACGGGACCGGAAAGACGACGACCACCGGCAAGCTGGCCAGGGTCCTGGTCGCCGACGGCCGCCGCGTGCTGCTCGGCGCGGCCGACACCTTCCGTGCCGCGGCCGCCGACCAGTTGCAGACCTGGGGCGAGCGGGTCGGTGCGGAGACGGTGCGCGGCAAGGAGGGCGCCGACCCGGCCGCGGTCGCGTTCGACGCGGTCAGCGCGGGCATCGAGCGCGGCGTCGACGCGGTACTCGTGGACACCGCGGGCCGCCTGCACACCAAGACCGGCCTGATGGACGAGCTGGGCAAGGTCAAGCGCGTGGTGGAGAAGAAGGCCGAGGTCGACGAGGTCCTGCTGGTGCTGGACGCCACCGTCGGGCAGAACGGCCTGATGCAGGCGCGCGTGTTCGCCGAGGTCGTCGACATCAGCGGCGTGGTGCTCACCAAGCTGGACGGCACGGCCAAGGGCGGCATCGTCTTCCAGGTGCAGCACGAACTGGGTGTCCCGGTGAAACTGGTCGGTCTCGGCGAGGGCGCGGACGATCTGGCCCCGTTCGAGCCCGGCGCCTTCGTGGACGCTCTGCTCGGCTGAGCCGAGGAGTCGTTCGACGGCCGAGCGGACCACCCGCTCGGCCGTTCCTCGTTTGCGAATCGATAGCGGACGATCTCGACTCGGGGGCCGCCTCGGCGTTCTTTCTCGAGACTTCCGCCCGCGCCCTCGAGACTTCCGACGCGACGGTCGGTGAACGGAAAATTTGCGGCGCTGAACTCGCCGGTAACCCCTCCTCGCGGCGCGTCGAAACAAAGCTCACAACGACCCGCAAACACGTGGTGTACATCGCGAAACGTGGAAGCAACACAACCGCGCTATCCGTTCACCCAGGTGAAACACGACAGCTCAACGGATGAAACACCGAATGGCGACCCTTCTGTGCAGGTCCATTTGCCGAAGGCGGCTGGGCCCGAGATGAGGAGGACTTCAAGGTGGCATTTCCCGTAATCGGCGCGCCGGACGCCGGTGACACCGCATGGATGCTGGCGAGTTCAGCACTCGTGCTTTTGATGACACCCGGACTCGCGTTCTTCTACGGCGGCATGGTCCGCAGCAAGAACGTGCTGAACATGATCATGATGAGCATCAGCGCCATGGGATTGGTAACCATCCTGTGGGCGCTGTACGGCTTCTCCATGACCTTCGGTGAGGACAAGGCGAACCTCATCGGCGACCCGGGGCAGTATTTCGGTCTGAAGAGCGTTTTCGGCGGTAGCTACCTTGCCTCCACCGATCCGGCGGCCCCGGCCGCGATTCCGTTGAACGGAACCATTCCGCTGTCGGTGTTCGTTGCGTTCCAGTTGATGTTCGCGATCATCACCGTCGCACTCATCTCGGGCGCGGTCGCCGACCGCCTCAAGTTCGGCTCCTGGCTGCTGTTCGCCGGTATCTGGGTCACCGTGGTGTACTTCCCGGTCGCGCACTGGGTCTTCGCCTTCGACGGCTACACCGGTGAAGAGGGCGGCTGGATCGCCAACAACCTCAAGGCCATCGACTTCGCCGGTGGCACCGCGGTCCACATCAACGCCGGCGCCGCCGGTCTGGTGCTCGCCCTGATCCTCGGCAAGCGCAAGGGTTGGCCGCAGACGCCGTTCCGTCCGCACAATCTGCCGTTCGTGATGCTCGGCGCCGGTCTGCTGTGGTTCGGCTGGTACGGCTTCAACGCCGGTTCGGCCGTCGGCTCCAACGGCATCGCGGGCGCCACCTTCCTGACCACCACCATCGCCACCGCCGCCGCCATGCTGGCCTGGCTCCTGGTGGAGAAGATCCGCGACGGCCACCCCACCTCGCTGGGCGCCGCCTCGGGCATCGTCGCCGGTCTGGTCGCGATCACCCCGGCCTGTTCCTCGGTGAACGTCGTCGGCGCGCTGGCCATCGGCATCGTCGCGGGTGCGCTGTGCGCCCTCGCGGTCGGCCTCAAGTTCAAGTTCGGCTTCGACGACTCGCTCGACGTGGTCGGCGTGCACCTGGTCGGTGGTCTGGTCGGCACGCTGATGGTCGGCCTGGTCGCCGCGCCCGAAGCTCCGGCGGCTGTCGAAGGCTTGTTCTACGGTGGTGGGATCGAGCAGTTGAAGCTGCAGGCTGTCGGTGCGTTCACCGTGCTTGCGTTCTCCCTGGTCGCGACCGCGGTGATCGCTTACATCGTGAAGTTCACGATCGGTCTGCGCGCTACGGACGAGGGCGAGTCGGTGGGCCTGGACGAGTCCGAGCACGCGGAAACCGCATACGATTTCGCTGCTGTGGGTGGCACGGCACGCTCGCTCGTCAAGGAGGCATGACGACATGAAACTGATCACCGCAATCGTCAAACCGTTCACGCTCGAGGACGTCAAGTCCGGGCTGGAGCAGGCGGGCGTGCTCGGCATGACCGTCAGCGAGGTGCAGGGCTACGGGCGGCAGAAGGGCCATACCGAGGTCTACCGCGGTGCCGAGTACTCGGTCGACTTCGTGCCGAAGGTGCGGGTCGAGGTCGTCGTGGACGACGCGTCGGTCGACAAGGTCGTCGAGGTGATCGTCGAGGCCTCCCGCACCGGCAAGATCGGTGACGGCAAGGTCTGGGTGACCCCGGTGGAGTCGATCATCCGCGTGCGGACCGGCGAACGCGGTACCGACGCGCTGTAAGCGAACACTGATGAGCGGCGGCCCCGCTCCCACCGGAAAGCCCGGTCGGGGCGGGGCCGCACGCATCGAACGGGCGGTGGGTTGTGGGTAGCAGTAGCGGAAACGGCAAGCAGGGCAACGGCGAACGGGTCTCCAACGGGGCCGCCGATCTGGTCGCGGCGCGCAACCAGCTGCTCGACGGCGGGGTGCCGCGCAATCCGCGGTTGGACGCCGAGTCCCTCCGGTCGGCGCTGGTCGACCTCTTCGAACTGTGGCTCACCAGCAAGGGCGCCGAACTCGGCATCACCGCCGACAGCGGCCTCGCGGTGGTGGCCGTCGGCGGGCTCGGGCGCAGGGAGATGCTGCCGTACTCGGATCTGGATCTGGTGCTGTTGCACGACGACGTGGACCCGGCCCGGGTGGCCGAGGTCGCCGACCAGCTCTGGTACCCGCTCTGGGACGCCCACATCAAACTCGACCACAGCGTGCGCACCGTCCCCCAGGCGCTGCGGGTCGCCAACGACGATCTGATCGCGGCACTCGGCATGCTCGAGGCGCGGCACATCGTCGGCGACGTGGAGTTGAGCAACCTGCTGATCGGCGGCGTGCGCCGCGAGTGGCGCACCGGAATCCGAAACCGGTTCGACGACTTGATCGCCCAGGCCCACGCCCGCTGGCAGCGCAGCGGCGAGATCGCGCACCGCGCCGAGCCCGACCTCAAGAACGGGCGCGGCGGCCTGCGCGATATCCAGCTGCTCGACGCGCTGGCCGTCGCCCAGCTGACCGACGCCATGCCGGGGCTCGGTCCCGAGGTGCCCGGTGGCGGCGTCAAGCAGGCACAGCGGCGTTTGCTGGATGTTCGCACGGAGCTGCATCGGGTCGCGGGACGGTCCCGCGATCAGTTGCGCGCGCAGGACGCCGACGAGATCGGCGCGGCGCTGCGGATCGGCGATCGTTTCGATCTCGCGCGCACGCTCAGCGATTCGGCTCGGACGGTCAGCTACTCCGTCGACGTCGGACTGCGCACCGCGGCCAACGCGCTGCCACGCCGCGGACTCGCTCGGCTGCGCCGGATGCCCGTGCGACGACCACTCGATGAGGGGGTGGTCGAACACGCGGGCGAGGTGGTGCTGGCCAGGGACGCGCGGCCGCAGCGCGATCCTGGGCTGATCCTGCGGGTGGCGGCGGCGTCGGCGCAGACCGGGCTGCCGATGTCGGCCACCACGCTGAACCGCCTGTCCGAGGACGCACCGGAACTGCGCGAGCCGTGGCCCAAGGACGCGCTCAATGATCTGCTCGTGCTGCTCGGCGCGGGTCGCGGCGCCATCGACGCGATCGAGGCGCTCGATCGCACCGGGCTGTGGGGCAGGCTGCTTCCGGAATGGGGCGCGGTGCGCGATCTGCCGCCGCGCGATGCACTGCACACCTGGACCGTCGACCGTCATCTGATGGAGACGGTGGCCTACGCGAGCGCGCTCAGCACTCGCGTCGCCCGCCCGGACCTGCTTCTGCTCGGCGCACTGCTGCACGACATCGGCAAGGGCCGCGCGGGCGATCACAGCGTGGTCGGCGCCGAACTGGCCACCCACATCGGCCGCAGGCTCGGGCTGTGGCCCTCCGACGTGCGCACGCTGAGCGCCATCGTGCGCCACCACCTGCTGCTCCCGGACACCGCGACCCGTCGTGACCTCGCGGACCCGGACACGGTGCGGTTCGTGGTCGACGCGCTCGACGGCGACGCGCAGCTGCTGGAACTGCTGCACACCCTGGCCGAGGCCGATTCGCTGGCCACCGGCCCCGGCGTCTGGGGCGACTGGAAGGCCTCGCTCATCGGTGACCTGGTGCGACGCTGCCGCACGGTGATGGCGGGCTACGAACTGCCGACGCCCGAGCCCATCGCGCCGGAACTGCTGGCCAAGGCCGCGGCGGGCGGCGTGCACGTCGACCTGAAGCCGGGCGAGGGCAAGTTCACCTACGTGGCCACGGTGATCGCGCCGGACGCGCCGGGCCTGCTCTCGGACGCCGCGGGCGTGCTCGCGCTGCATTCGCTCCGGGTCCTCTCCGCGGCGCTCGGCGGCGAGGGCTCCTCGGCCGTCAACACCTTCGTCGTCTCGCCGAAATTCGGCGACCCGCCGGACGCCGGTTTGCTGCGCCAGGAGCTGATCAGGGCCATCGCCGGGGACCTCGATCTGCCCGCGCTGCTCGCCAAGCGCGAACGCGAAGCGACCGGAGCGGGCCCGAGTCCCTACGCTCGAGCCCAGCCGCGGCTGATCTGGTCGTCGACCGCGACGCCCGGGCAGGTGATCCTCGAACTGCGCGCCGAGGACCGTGTCGGCCTGCTCAGCCGGTTGGCGGCCGCGTTCGCGGGCTGCGGCGCGGACGTGCGCTGGGCGAAGGTGGTGACCATGGGTTCGGCCGTGGTCGACGCGTTCTGCCTGGAGCTCGGCGCCGAGGACGGGCCGCAACGCCGCGACGCCATCGAGAAGGCCGTGCTGGACGTGGTGCCGCGCCCAGCGCCGAAGAACACCGAGGACGCCGATTCGTCCGTTTCCTGACCCTCGACAGCCCGCGCCGCGATGCGAACCGCGGCGTTGCACGCGATTTGCTGGAACTTCTCTCCGCGGGGGCGGGCGACCCCTACTATCAGAGCGTCTGGCTATCGCGAGCACGAGGGGAGCAGGTCGGTGGCAATTGAGGTTGTTTCGGCTTCGATGATGACGAGCGACGAAACCACGCATATGGCGCGGTGTGTCGGCGGAGATCGATGGGTCGTTTCCTGGTTGCCTGGCCGTACGTTGACCGCGCAGCAGGCCGTGACCGCGATGACGATCGCCTCGACGGTTTCCACCACGCCCGACGCGCCGGAGGGCGCGGACTGGGCGATGCTCGACGATCTGGCGCTCGAGCTAGGACTGACCGGCCGGGAGGCCGCGTACATGGTCCGGCTCGAGAACCACGATTACCGCAAGACTTCCAAACCACGCCGCCGCGCACTCGAATAACTTTCGCGCGCCGCTCGAAGGACGCACCGCCTGCACGAACACGCGGGCGATCCCATTACGCTGGGAGCAAGTTGACGTCACTCGAGATCAGGAGCGCGATCGGTGTTCGAATCCCTGTCCGACCGGCTTACCGGTGCCCTCAAGGATCTGCGTGGTAAGGGGCGTCTGTCACCGGCCGACATCGACGCCACGTGCCGCGAGATCCGTCTGGCCCTGCTCGAGGCCGACGTCGCGCTGCCCGTGGTGCGCGGTTTCATCGCCAAGATCAAGGAGCGCGCCAAGGGCGCGGAGGTCTCCGCGGCGCTGAATCCGGCCCAGCAGGTCGTCAAGATCGTCAACGAGGAACTGATCGGCATCCTCGGCGGCGAGACCAGGCGGCTGAACCTGGCCAAGACCCCGCCGACGGTGATCATGCTCGCCGGTCTGCAGGGTTCCGGTAAGACCACCCTGGCGGGCAAGCTCGCCAAGTGGCTGAAGGGCCAGGGCCATCAGCCGCTGCTCGTGGCCTGCGACCTGCAGCGTCCCGGCGCCGTCACCCAGCTCCAGGTGGTCGGCGAGCGCGCGGGCGCGCCGGTGTTCGCACCGCATCCCGGCACCTCGATCGGCGGTGGCGACAACCCGCTCGGCATCTCCGCCGCCGACCCCATCGAGGTCGCGCGCGCCGGTGTCGCCGAGGCGCGCACCAAGCAGTACGACGTGGTCATCGTCGACACCGCCGGTCGCCTCGGCATCGACGAGGAACTGATGCGCCAGGCCGCGGGCATCCGCGACGCGGTGCAGCCGGACGAGACGCTGTTCGTGCTCGACGCCATGATCGGTCAGGACGCCGTCAACACGGCCGAGGCCTTCCGCGACGGCGTCGGCTTCACCGGTGTGGTGCTCACCAAGCTCGACGGCGACGCGCGCGGTGGCGCGGCTCTCTCCGTCCGCAACGTCACCGGCGAGCCGATCATGTTCGCCTCCAGCGGCGAGAAGCTCGAGGACTTCGACGTCTTCCACCCGGACCGCATGGCCAGCCGCATCCTCGGCATGGGCGATGTGCTCACCCTGATCGAGCAGGCCGAGCAGGTGTACGACGCGCAGCAGGCCGAGGAGGCCGCGCGCAAGATCGGCAGCGGCGAACTCACCCTCGAGGACTTCCTCGAGCAGATGCTGGCGATCCGCAAGATGGGCCCGATCGGCAACCTGCTCGGCATGCTGCCCGGCGCGGGTCAGATGAAGGACGTGCTCGCCCAGGTCGACGACAAGCAGCTGGACCGGGTGCAGGCCATCATCCGCGGCATGACGCCCGCCGAGCGGGACAACCCCAAGATCATCAACGCCTCCCGCCGCCTGCGCATCGCCAACGGCTCCGGCGTCTCGGTCTCCGAGGTCAACCAGCTCGTCGACCGGTTCTTCGAGGCCAAGAAGATGATGGCCATGATGGGCCGTCAGATGGGCCTGCCCGGTTCGCGCCGCGGCGGCGGCAAGAAGGGCAAGAAGGGCAAGAAGGGCGGTCGCGGGCCGACGCCGCCGAAGGTGCGCGGCGGTCTGCCCGGCATGGGAATGCCGGGGATGCCGCAGATGCCCGCGGGCATGCCCGATCTGTCGAACATGCCCGCCGGTCTCAACGAATTGCCGCCGGGATTGGACGGTTTCGACTTGTCCAAGCTCAAGTTCCCGAAGAAGTAGGGGACCACCGGGGCGCGGACGGTGGTGCGAGGGCCGATCTCCGGTCTGCCCTCGGCGGCCGATACGTTGAGGACAGCCGAGGACGTCGAGGAGGTCGCTGTGCATCTACGCGGGGTTGTTCTGCCGGACGACGAGGTGCGCGATCTCTGGGTGCGCGACGGGCTGGTGTCCTTCGAGCCGGTGCCGGGAGCCGAAACCCTCTGCGCCGCAGGGTGGATCGTGCCGGGGCTGGTGGACGCGCACTGCCACGTCGGCATCCGCTACGGCGGCGGCCACGAGACCCGCGAGGGCGCGCTCGCCCAGGCGGTGACCGAGCGCGACGCCGGGGTGCTGCTGATGCGCGACGCCGGGTCGCCGATCGATACGCACTTCGTCGACGAGCACGAGGAACTCCCGACGATCATCCGCGCGGGCAGGCACATCGCGCGGCCCAAGCGCTACATCCGCGAACTCGGTATCGATCTGGACGACGAACGCGACCTCCCGGAGATCGTGGCCGAGCAGGCGCGTTTCGGGGACGGCTGGGTGAAGATCGTCGGCGATTGGATCGACCGCTCCGTCGGCGACCTGCGCCCGCTGTGGAGCGACGCCATCCTGAAAGAGGCCATCGACGCCGCGCACGCCAACGGCGCCAGGGTCACCGCGCACGTGTTCGGTGAGGACGCGCTGCCCGGGCTCATCGGCGCGGGCATCGACTGCCTCGAACACGGCACCGGCCTCACCGACGAGACCATCGAGATGATGGTCGAGCACGGCACCGCCCTGGTCCCGACCCTGATCAACATCGACACCTTCCCGTCCATCGCGGACAGCGCGGGCAGGTTTCCCGTCTACGCCGCCCACATGCGTGACCTGCACCGTCGCGCGCGCCAGACGGTCGCCGCCGCGTACGCCGCGGGCGTGCCGATCTACGCGGGCACCGACGCGGGCGGCTCCATCCGGCACGGCCGCATCGCCGACGAGATCACCGCGCTGGCCGGCGCGGGCCTGTCCGCGCACGACGCGCTCGGCGCCGCCTCCTGGAACGCGCGCAGCTGGTTGGGTCGGCCGGGCATCGAGCACGGCGCGCCCGCCGATCTCGTCGTCTACCGGGAAGACCCCCGCGTCGCACCGGCGGCTCTCCGTAGTCCCGAATACGTCGTCCTCCGTGGCCGCGTCTACCCCTCCGCCGACCCCGTCACCGGTCACCGCTGAGTGCGGCCAATCGCACCGCGTACCACCTCGCAAGCGAGTTCGGCTCCCGCGGAGTCTCCGGCCTCACCGGCGACTTCATCGTCTGCGCGCGGGGGATCGATCTGGAGCCACACGCCTTCTATACGCCGCACATAGGCACCGCCTGTGTGGGGCGTATGAAGGGTGTGTGGCTCCGGCGCGATGAATTCGGCGTACTCGTCTCGTCGGTAGTGAGGAAGGCGTTTTCGTACCAAGGAGGTCGGCCCATGCGGGATCTGGTGGTGACGGAGAACATCACGCTGGACGGGGTGATCGATGCGACGGAGGGATGGTTCACCGTCGGCAACGACGCGGTGGACGATCAATCCGACATCCTGGCCGAGCTCATGGCCCACACCGCCGCTTGCGACGCGGTGCTGTTCGGGCGCGTCACCTTCGAGGACATGCGCGGCTACTGGCCGCAGCAGACCGACGACCGGACCGGCATCACCGACGACCTGAACCAGATGGCGAAATACGTGGTGTCGCGCTCGATGGACGACCCGGGATGGCAGAACTCCACGGTGCTGCGCGGGCTGGACGAGGTGCGCGCGCTGAAGGAGCGGCCGGGGAAGGACATCGTCTGCACCGGAAGCATCGCGCTGGCCCACCAGCTCATCGAGGCCGGGCTGGTCGACGAATACCGATTGTTCGTCTACCCGGTCGTGCTCGGCCGCGGCGCGCGGCTGTTCGACGAAGGTGCGCGGATTCCGGCGCTGCGCCTCGTCGAGAGCAAGACGTTCCGTTCCGGAGTGGTGCTGCTGCGCTACCGCCCCGCCTGATTCGCGGCGATTTCATCGCAGGTAGGGGAGGATCCGGCCCGTACGGCCGCCCGGCAGCTCAGTTCAGGATCGCGTTGACAGCCGATCCGATGCCGCGCAACCCCGCGCCGAGGAGTCGGAACAGCAGCGGAGCGGCATTGATCGCCGCTTCCGCCGCGACCTCGCCGCCCACCTCACGCGCGGCCTCGCGCTTGAAACTGGTGCGCCTGGTGTTGCGTCGGAAGATCCCCATGACCGGGTTATTGCGGCGCGGCCGCGAAACGTTGCATTCGGGCCGAAACCCCCCGGTATCGTCGCCCTGGCCGCGTCACCGAGCCGTGGTGATCGAGGTCGAGAGGCGATTTCGGGCGGAGCGGACCGGTCTGGCAGAATGGACCACCGTCCTTCCGGACAGTGTCAGCCCGTCTCCGGTTACGCACCGCGCGGCGGTCACACACTTCAAGCGCGAAACCGGGCTCGCAGACCGTGCGGGTCGCTGAATCGCGCCGTGACCAACTACCTGAAAGAGGCAGATCAGCATGGCTGTTCGCATCAAGCTCACCCGCATGGGCAAGATCCGCAACCCGCAGTACCGCGTCGTCGTCGCGGACGCCCGCACCCGTCGTGACGGCCGGGCCATCGAGTCCATCGGCAAGTACCACCCGAAGGAAGAGCCGTCGCTGATCGAGATCGACTCGGAGCGCGTGCAGTACTGGCTGGGTGTCGGCGCGCAGCCGACCGAGCCGGTGCAGCGCCTCCTGGAGATCACCGGTGACTGGCAGAAGTTCAAGGGCCTGCCGGGCGCCGAGGGCACGCTCAAGGTGAAGCCGTCCAAGCCGTCCAAGCTGGACCTGTTCAACGCCGCGCTGGCCGCCGCCGAGAACGAGCCGGTCGCCGAGGCCGTCACCCCGAAGAAGAAGGCCAAGAAGGAAGAGGCCGAGGGCGAGGCCGCTACCGAGGCTGCCGAGTAATCGTGAGCGAGCGCAGCGAGCGAACCATCGACACAGCGCGCACCGCGCTCGCGACCGAGCCGAGCGCTAGCGGGGTGGAGTCGTGAGCGCGGTAGTGGCGGATGCCGTCGAGCACCTGGTGCGCGGCATCGTCGCCAATCCCGATGACGTCCGCGTCGAGCTGATCACCGGCCGTCGCGGGCGCACCGTCGAGGTGCACGTCCACCCCGAGGACCTGGGCAAGGTGATCGGCCGCGGCGGACGCACCGCGACCGCCCTGCGCACTCTCGTCGCGGGCATCGGCGGCCGGGGCATCCGGGTCGACGTGGTCGACACCGATCAGTAGATGGAACTCGTCGTAGGGCGGGTCGCCAAGTCGCACGGTGTGCGCGGCGAACTCGTCGTCGAGGTCCGCACCGACGAACCCGAAGAGCGTTTCGCGGTGGGCACCACCCTGCGTGGTCGCCTGCCGCGCTCGTCGGAGGTTCGCGACTTCACCGTGGAGTCGGCCCGCGAGCACTCGGGCCGGCTCCTCGTGTTTCTCGCCGGGATCGCCGACCGCACCGCCGCCGACGCGCTGCGCGGCACGCTGTTCGTCGTGGACAGCGCGGACCTGCCGCCCTCGGACGATCCGGACGAGTTCTACGACCACGAGCTGGAGGGGCTGACCGTCCAGCTCACCGATGGCACGGTCGTCGGCACGGTCACCGAGGTGCTGCATTCGGCTGCGGGAGAACTGCTTTCGGTACGCGCCGCCGACGACGGCCGGGAAATCCTGATTCCGTTCGTCACGGCGATCGTGCCCACCGTGTCGCTCGCCGACCGGCTGGTGGTCATCGATCCGCCCGAGGGCCTGCTCGATCCCGAGTGATGGGCACTGCGCGCGCCGGGCGCGGGAATCTCGGCGGAACGAAGGGGCTGGGATGAGGCTCGACGTCATCACGATCTTTCCGGAGTATCTGGAGCCGCTGCGCACGGCGCTGCTCGGCAAGGCCATCGACAAGGGACTGATCTCCGTCGACGTGCACGACTTGCGGCGCTGGACGCACGACGTGCACAAGTCGGTCGACGATTCGCCGTACGGCGGCGGGCCGGGCATGGTCATGAAGCCGACCGTCTGGGGCGACGCGCTGGACGAGGTGTGCCCCGACGACGCCTTGCTGGTGGTGCCCACCCCGGCGGGCGTCCCGTTCACCCAGGCCACCGCCCAGCGCTGGGCCGCCGAGCAGCATCTGGTCTTCGCTTGCGGCCGCTACGAAGGCATCGATCAGCGCGTGTTCGACGACGCCGCGCGGCGGGTGCGCGTCGAAGAGGTCAGCATCGGCGACTACGTCCTCATCGGCGGCGAGGCCGCGGTGCTGGTGATGACCGAGGCCGTCGTGCGCCTGCTGCCCGGCGTGCTCGGCAATCAGCAGTCGCACCAAGAGGATTCGTTCTCCGACGGCCTGCTCGAAGGTCCGAGCTACACCCGCCCCGTCAGCTGGCGCGGCCTCGACGTGCCACCGATCCTGCTCTCCGGCGACCACGCGAAGGTGGCCGCCTGGCGTCGCGAACAGTCGCTGGCCCGCACCCGCGAACGCCGCCCGGATCTGCTGCCGCCGGAGTGAATCATCCAGCGGCCGAATTTCCTGAAGCGCCAACGTTATCGGGTTGTCCGCCAGTCGGAGGATCGACAGCGTCGTTCAGTCGGGCAACTGCGCCGTCGTGATGCAGAACGGATGCCCGGCCGGATCGAGCAAGACCCGCCACCGGTCGCCCGGCTGGGTGGGCGCGGGCACCGCACCCAACGCGAGCGCGCGCTGCTCGCACGCGTCCAAGTCGTCGTCGGCCGCCAAATCCAAGTGCACGATCGAGCTACCGGGCCACACGGGCGGCTTGTAGTCCGCGATCCGCTGCGCGATGACCGCTAGACCGGACGGGATGCGGATCGCCGCGCTGCGCTCCTTGCTCCACAGTGTGTGTCCGCCGAGCAGATCGAGGTAGAACCGCGCGAGCGCATCGGGGTCGGCGCAGTCCAGGGACAATCCCGCGATACGGAAAGGCTCTGTCACGCAAGGGAGTGTAGGGCGGACCACATCACCGCCCCGACCCGGGAGTCCTCCAACGGCCGCCGCAATCCCTTGGCGGCCGGGCGAATTGGCCCGAACACCGGAAACGCTGAAGGCCCAAGGGGCGCAGAGCGGTTGCTACCGAGCCGGTTTGACGGCGATGCTCTTGGTACCCGTGGATCATCAGACCCCAGGGCACCGGACTCGGCGGCTCCGAATGATCCAACGCCATGGCAAGAATCGGGGCTTCCCCGCGCACGCTGGGTTCGCGGCCAGCGACCAGGGTGCGTTCGCACAACCGCATGATCATGGCACGGGCCGAGCCGACGGTCGGTGCCTGATGAGGGAGGTCGGTCCGAATCAGGGGAGGAGGCCGAGGCGGCGGGCGGTGACGACGGCCTCGTGCCGGGTGCGCGCGTCCAGTTTGGTCATGGCGTTGCGCAGGTAGCTCTTCACCGTTTCCGCGCCGAGCGAGAGACGTTGGGCCGCTTCCTGATTGGTGCAGCCGAGCGCGATCTCGGCGAGCACGTCCAATTCCCGGCGGGACAGGCGCGGCGCGTCGGGAGCGGGTTCGCCGGTGAGGACCCGGCCGAGACGGTCGCAGATGCCGTGCAGCCGGGCCCGCAGTCGCTCGTCGGTGGCCGTGCGGGCCAGGCCGCGCAGTTCGGCGCCGATGTCGCGCAATTCCTCGGCGGCGGCGGGCGCGGTGTCCGGCGTCGGCGCCGTCATCTCCAGCAGCCGTAGCCGCCGATCCACTTCGTCGCGGATCGCGAACTCGGTGGCCAGCCGTTTGCCCGCTTGCATCATCAGATCGGCGGTCCGGTCGCCGAGCGGGCTCGTACCGCGCGTCGCGGCGTAGAGCACCGCGCGCGACCGATCGTCGACGACCACCGGCACCGCGAGCACCGAGCGGATGCCCTCGCCCGAGACCGGCGCGTCGTAGTGGTGGGTGATGGAGGCGGCGTTGCGGTAGTCCGCCACCGACGCGGGCCTGCGCATATCCATGACCCGGCCGCCGAGGCCCGAACGGCGCAACACGGTGAGGCCACGCAGCCCGTTGGTCATCGTCCCGACGAACTCGGTGAGCAGCAACGCATCCTCGTGCACCTCGCCACCGAATACGACGGGGACGCCCGCCCGATGCGCCACCCAGCGGATCTCGGCGCGCAGCGCGTCCGCGTCGCGGGGCCGCAGCAGGGAAGTGGTGGTCAAACGACTCACCCCTTTTCGGGGGTAGTGACGAACGTGATGCAACCCACATCCTATGGGACACGAGGGTGGCGTGGATCACCGACGAGGAGAGGCGACATGAGCACGGACCTGGACGCGCGGGTGCGCGAACTGCTGGAGTGTTACGACGGACCGGAGGCCTGTGCGGCGGAGCTGCTGTGCGACCGACATCCGGCGGACCGCGTCGCGTTCACGGTGGTGGACGCCGACCTGAGCGCCACCGACCTCACCTACGGCGAACTCCGCGAGCGTTCGGCGCGTTTCGCCGCGGCGCTGGCTGGGCTCGGGGTCGGGCGAGGCGATCGCGTCGCCACCCTGATGGGCAAGTCCGCGGACCTGATCGTGGCGCTGCTCGGCATCTGGCGCCGCGGCGCTGTGCACGTGCCGCTGTTCACCGCGTTCGCGCCGCCCGCCATCGCCTTCCGATTGACGGCCGCCCGCGCCGCGCTCGTCGTCGCGGACGCCGATCAGGCCGTGAAGCTGGCGCCCGGCGACGACATTCCGGCCGACGCGCCATGGCGGCTGGTCGTCGCGGGATCGTCCGAGGAGGTCGGACCGGACACCTTGCGTTTCGCCGACCTGCTCGACGCGTACGCCGCAGACGACCCGCGCGCCGCCGCGGTCGCGGTCGGCGGTGACGGACTGCTCGTCCAGCTGTTCACCAGCGGCACCACCGGCACCCCGAAGGGCGTGCCGATCCCGCTGCGCGCGCTGGCTTCCTTCCACGCGTATCAGGAGTTCGCGCTTGATGTCCGCCCCGACGACGTCTACTGGAACGCCGCCGATCCGGGCTGGGCCTACGGGCTCTACTACGCGATCCTGAGCCCGCTCGCGTCGGGCACCCGCAGCCTGCTGCTGCACGCGGGCTTCTCCGCGCCGCTCACCTGGCGGGTCATGGAGCGCTTCGGGGTCACCAACTTCGCCGCCGCGCCCACCGTCTACCGCGCCCTGCGGGCCGACGACAACGCGCCGCCAACGGGTTTCGCGCTGCGCCGCGCCTCCTCCGCGGGCGAACCGCTCACCCCCGAGGTCGTCGCCTGGTCGGCGCGGAATCTGGGCGTCGCCGTCCGCGACCACTACGGGCAGACCGAGCACGGCATGGTCGTCTGCAACGCCTGGCACGACGAGCTCAGCGCCGACGCCCCGCTCGGATCGATGGGCAGGCAGCTGCCCGGCTGGACCTGTGCCGTGCTCGCCGAGGACGCGGACGTCGAGGCCGCGCCCGGTGAACTCGGCCGGGTCGCGATCGACACCGAGCGCAGTCCGCTGCTGTGGTTCCTGGGCTATCTCGACGCCCCCGAGCGCACCGCGCAGCGCTACACCGCCGACGGCCGTTGGTATCTCACCGGCGACGCCGGATCCCGCGACGCCGACGGGTTCTTCCACTTCTCCGCCCGCGACGACGACGTGATCATCATGGCGGGCTACCGCATCGGCCCGTTCGAGGTGGAGAGCGTGCTGGTGCTGCACGACCAGGTGGCGGAGGCCGCGGTGGTCGGTCTGCCGGACGAGTTGCGCGGGGAAGTGCTGGAGGCATTCGTGGTGTTGCGCAACGCATCCGCGGGCAGCGCCGAATTGGCCGCCGAGCTACAGCAATTGGTGAAGGAGAAGTTCGCGGCGCACGCCTATCCGCGCCGGGTGCATTTCGTGACGAGTCTGCCGAAGACGCCCAGCGGCAAGGTGCAGCGTTTCGTGCTGCGGCAGCAGGGAGGTGCGCGATGAACCTCGCGCTGCCGAGCTACGCCTCGGGCACCTCGGACGCGCCGCTGCTCGGCGACACCATCGGGGCCGACTTGGACCGCACCGCCGCGGCGCATCCGGATCGGGAAGCGTTGGTGGACTCGCCGACCGGACGCCGTTGGACCTACCGCGAACTCGTCGCGGCGGTCGACGCGATAGCGTCCGGTCTCGCCGCCCGCGGTCTCGCCAAGGGCGATCGCGTCGGCATCTGGGCCCCCAACTGCGCGGAGTGGTTCCTCGTGCAGTACGCCACCGCCAAGCTGGGCGCGATCCTGGTCAACATCAATCCGGCCTATCGCACCAGCGAACTCGGATACGTGCTGCGCCAGGCCGGGGTTCGGATGCTCATCGCCGCACCGAAGTTCAAGACCTCGGACTATGTCGCCATGATCGAGGAGGTCCGACCCGAATGCCCGGGCCTCGACCAGGTTCTGATCCTCGGCGGCGCGGACTGGGCCGCGGTGACCGACGCGCCGGTCGACGCCGAGCGGCTGGCCGCCGTCGCGGCGACGTTGTCGGCGGACGATCCGATCAACATCCAGTACACCTCGGGCACAACGGGTTTCCCCAAGGGCGCCACGCTCAGCCATCACAACATCCTCAACAACGGTTACTTCGTCGGGGAGCTGTGCGGGTACACCGAACAAGACCGGATCTGCGTGCCGGTGCCCTTCTACCACTGCTTCGGCATGGTGATGGGCAATCTGGCCGCCACCAGTCACGGTGCGGCGGTGGTGATTCCGGCGCAGGCCTTCGACCCGGCGGCAACCCTGGAAGCGGTCGCCCTGGAGCGCTGCACCTCCCTTTACGGCGTGCCGACGATGTTCATCGCCGTGCTCGCCGAGCTGGACTCGGTGCTCGAGAAGACGGGCGCGACACCAGATCTGTCGACTTTGCGGACCGGCATCATGGCGGGTTCGCCGTGTCCGGTGGAGGTGATGAAGCGGGTCATCGACCGGCTCGGCATGCACGAGGTGTGCATCTGCTACGGCATGACCGAAACGTCTCCGGTCTCCACCCAGACCCGCCGCGACGACGACCTCGATCGCCGGACCGCGACCGTCGGCCGCGTCGGCCCGCATCTCGAGGTCAAGATCGTCGATCCCGCAACGGGTCTGACCGTCCCGCGCGGCGAGCCCGGCGAACTGTGCACCCGCGGCTACTCGGTGATGCTCGGCTACTGGGATCAGCCGGAGAAGACCGCCGAAGCCATCGACGCGGCCCGCTGGATGCACACCGGCGACATCGGCGTGATGGACGCCGACGGGTACATCGCCGTGACCGGCCGGATCAAGGACATGGTGATCCGCGGCGGCGAGAACATCTACCCCCGCGAGATCGAGGAATTCCTCTACACCCACCCGGACATCCTGGACGCCCAGGTGATCGGTGTGCCCGACGCGAAGTACGGCGAGGAACTGATGGCCTGGATCCGCATGCGCGAGGGCGCCATCCCGCTGGACGCCGAGTCCCTGCGCGCCTTCTGCACCGGCAAACTCGCCCACTTCAAGATCCCGCGCTACGTCCACCTGGTCGACGAATTCCCGATGACCGTCACGGGCAAGATCCGCAAGGCCGAAATGCGAGAGATGGCAAGGCAACTCCTCGGCTAGCCCGAGCTGCCCCACTGAGCCCAGAGGAACGGGCGCACCGAAACCGGCGCCTCCGTTCCTCGGGGCACAATGGGCGCAGCCGGACGGAGCCCGTCGTCAGCGCACACATGGCCGGAGGGAATGCGGAGGTACGCCCGATGAGCGCTGCCGGAGGTAGTCCGCTGTCAGCCCGCGCACGGCCGGAGCGAACGCGGGGGTAGGCCTGCCGAGGCGACAACTGATTTCGCGAGGCCCGGGTAACTCGTCGGGTACGCCCAAAACATACACCGCTCCCGACCGCCGGCCCGTTGCGAAACTCCCGAGGCTCTCACGACCGGCCTGAAACGCGGAGAGGCGGGCTGACGAGCTAGTGTTGCGGGTCGTGACGACAGCGCCCGAGATCGCCAGTTCAGAGCAGAACAGCACCGACACGACCGCCGCCGCACCGACAGGCGCCCCGCTGGCCAGCGTGGGCAGGCGTATCGCCGACGAACTCGGTGTGCGCGAGAGCCAGGTCCGCGCCGCGGTCGAACTGCTGGACGCGGGTTCGACCGTGCCGTTCATCGCGCGTTACCGCAAGGAAGTGACCGGCGGGCTGGACGACGCCCAGCTGCGCCAGCTCGACGAGCGGCTGTCCTACCTGCGCGAACTCGACGAGCGCCGTGGCGCGATCATCGAATCCATCCGTGGCCAAGGCAAACTCGACGACGCGCTGCTCGGGCAGTTGATGCTCGCCGAGACCAAGGCCCGCCTGGAGGACATCTACCTGCCGTTCAAGCCGAAGCGGCGCACGAAGGCGCAGATCGCGCGCGAGGCGGGGCATGAGCCGGTGGCCGACGCGCTGATCGGCGATCCGACCACCGATCCAGGCCAGTACACCGCCGAGCAGCTCGACGGCGCCCGCGCGATCCTGGTCGAGCGGTTCGCCGAGGACGCGGATCTGGTCGGCGAGCTGCGCGAGATGATGTGGAACCGCGGTCAGATCAGCTCGACGGTGCGGCCGGGCAAGGAGGAGGCGGGCGCGAAGTTCGCCGACTACTTCGAGTTCAGCGAGCCGTTCCACAAGCTGCCCTCGCACCGCGTGCTCGCGCTGTTGCGCGGTGAGAAGGAGGACGTGCTCACCCTGCACCTCGAGCCGGACACCGAAGAGCCCGAGCCAGGCGAGCGCAGTGTCTACGAAGGCCGCATCGCGGTGCGGTTCGGCATCGCCGACAAGGGCCGCCCCGCTGATTCCTGGCTGCTGGACACGGTGCGCTGGGCGTGGCGCACCAAGCTTCAGGTCAGCCTCGGTATCGACACCCGCATGCGGTTGCGTCAGGCCGCGGAGAAGGACGCGGTCGACGTGTTCGCCGCCAACCTGCGCGATCTGCTGCTCGCGGCGCCCGCGGGCACTCGCACCACGATGGGCCTGGACCCGGGCTACCGCACCGGCGTCAAGGTCGCGGTCGTCGATGCCACCGGCAAGGTCGTCGCCACCGAGGTCATCTACCCGCACAAGCCGCAGGGCCAGACGGAGAAGTCGCTTGCGGTACTCGGCGCGCTGGTCGCGCGGTTCGGCGTCGAACTCATCGCGATCGGCAACGGCACCGCCTCGCGCGAGACCGACGCCCTTGCCGCCGAGCTGATCTCGCGGATCCCGGCGAACAAGCCGACCAAGATCGTGGTCTCGGAGGCGGGCGCGTCGGTGTACTCCGCCTCCGCCTACGCCTCCCAGGAACTGCCGGACATGGACGTCTCGCTGCGCGGCGCGGTGTCCATCGCGCGCCGCCTGCAGGATCCGCTGGCCGAGCTGGTGAAGATCGACCCGAAGTCGATCGGCGTGGGCCAGTATCAGCACGACGTCTCCGAGACGCTGCTGGCTCGCTCGCTGGGCGCGGTGGTCGAGGACGCGGTGAACGCGGTCGGCGTCGACGTGAACACCGCCTCGGTGCCGCTGCTCTCCCGGGTATCGGGCATCGCGTCATCCGTGGCGGAAAGCATTGTGGCGCATCGTGATCAGCACGGTCCGTTCCGCAGCCGCACCGCCCTGCTCGACGTGCCCCGGCTCGGTCCGAAGGCGTTCGAACAGTGCGCGGGCTTCCTCCGCATCCGTGGCGGCGACGACCCGCTCGACACCTCCGCGGTGCACCCCGAGGCCTACCCGGTGGTCCGGCGCATTCTGGAATCCACTGGTCGCGGGATGTCCGAACTGATCGGCAACACCACCGTGCTGCGCGCGCTGCGGGCCGCCGAGTTCACCGACGAGAAGTTCGGTGTCCCGACCGTCACCGACATCATCAGCGAGCTGGAGAAGCCGGGCCGCGACCCGCGCCCGGAGTTCAAGACCGCCGAGTTCGCCGCCGGTGTGGAGAAGGTCGCCGACCTGAAGCCCGGCATGGTGCTCGAGGGCGTGGTCACCAATGTCGCGGCGTTCGGCGCGTTCGTCGACGTCGGCGTGCACCAGGACGGTCTGGTTCACGTCTCGGCCATGTCGCACAACTTCGTCAAGGATCCGCGCGAGGTGGTGAAGTCCGGTGACGTGGTGAAGGTGAAGGTGCTCGAGGTCGACGTCGCCCGTCAGCGCATCGGTCTCTCCCTGCGCCTGGACGACGAGCCGGGGGCGCCCGCGAAGAGCGAGCGCGGCGGCAACCGCGGCCAGGGCGGCGGACGTCAGGGCGGCGACGGCAGGCAGCGGCAGAATGGTCAAGGGCGGCCGCAGCAGGGCCGCGGTCAGGGCAACCAGCGGCGCAACGCCCCCGCGCCGAGCGGTTCCATGGCCGACGCGCTGCGCCGGGCCGGTTTCGGACAGTAGGAGCCAGCGCGGGGGCGGAGGGATGTAGGCGGCCATGCGACGGTGGCTCGAAGACGATGTGATCGCGCAAGGCCGCCTACCGCTGCTGTGCTTCCTCTTCGGCTTCATCGTCGGGTTCCTGTTCATCCGGCTCAGCGTCCGGATGATCAGGGCCAAGGTGCGCTGGTGGCCGGGCAACCTCCGAGCGGGCACCGTGCACATCCATCACATGGTGTTCGGCGTGATTCTGGTGCTCGGCTCCGGACTCGGCCTGGTCGCCGTCTTCGAGGAGGGCAGCAGTGCCACCGCGGGCGCGCTGTCGGCGGCCTTCGGTGTCGGCGCCGCGCTGGTCCTGGACGAGTTCGCGCTGATCTACTACCTGCGCGACGTGTACTGGGAGGAACAGGGTCGCACCTCGGTGGACGCCGTGTTCGTCGCGCTCGCGGTGACCGGGCTGCTGCTGCTCGGTTTTCATCCGCTGTCACTGCTGGAGATCAACGACTTTCGCGCTTCCATCGGCACCGGCGCGCGGATCGTGGCGACCGTGTTCGCGCTCGTCAACCTGATGCTCGCCGCGATCGTCATCGCCAAAGGCAAGATCTGGACCGGCCTGTTCGGCATGTTCTTCCCGCCGCTGCTGGTGGTCGGCGCGCTGCGGCTGAGCAGGCCCGGCGCGCCATGGGCACGGTGGCGCTACGGCGACCGGCGGCGGTTGATGTACCGGGCGATCGTGCGGGAACGCCGGTATCGCAGGCCGGTCATCCGGGCCAAGATCTTCGTGCAGGACCTGGTCGCGGGCAAGCCCGATGTCGAGCACGTGCGCACGGCGGCGGAGGCCGAGCTGACCAGGACGGTCGTGCCCGCGCCGCCCGCGCCGCACCGGCACCACCACCTGCCGTGGGCGGCCGATCACGACGAGGGGCACTGACCTCGCGGTTATCGACGGTCGTCGGCTCGGACCAGGTCGAGTCGCGCGAGACGTTCGGGATCGGACAGGATGTCGATCTCGGCGATCCGGCCGTTCGTCACGGTAAAGCTCATCACCGACATCGGCTTGCCCTCGGCGGTATTGAGCAGTCCGGCAACGCCGTTGACCAGGGCCGGGTGGGTGTCGTAGAGGTTGGCCATCCGGTGGAACGTGTCGAGCATCGCCGCCACTCGTTCCGCGCCGCGCACCACGCGCAGGCCACCGGACACCGTCGCGCCGCCGTCGGCGTGCAGCACCACGTCCGGATCGAGGATCGCCAGCAGCGCGTCGAAATCGCCGCCGCGCGCGGCGCTGAGGAAGGCGTCGACGACCCGGCGCTGGCGGGGCAGATCGGGGTCCGGCACCGGCGCCCGGCCGCGCACCCGGTTGCGCGCGCGGCTGGCCAGCATCTTGGCCGCGGCCGGCGATTTGCCGACGATCGGCGCGATCTGATCGAAAGGCATCGCGAACATGTCGTGCAGCACGAAAGCGAGCCGCTCCGCCGGGTTCAGCGACTCCAGCACCACCAGTAGCGCCATGCCGACCGAATCGGCCAGCACCGCTTGGCCTTCCGGATCGGTGCCGTCCTCCGGGCCGATCACCGGATCCGGCAGGCGCTCGGCCATCGGCTCCTCCCGGCGGGAGGTGCGCGCCCGCAGCATGTCGAGGCAGACCCGGCCGACGACGGTGGTCAGCCAGCCCGCGAGATTGTCGATGTCGGCGGCATCGGTCCTGGCCAGCCGCAGCCACGCCTCCTGAACCGCGTCGTCGGCTTCGGCGACCGAGCCGAGCATGCGGTAGGCCACCGCGGTCAGATGCGGCCGGTGGCCTTCGAAGCGCCCCGCCAGAAAATCGTGATCGTTCACGTCGTGTCCTCTCCGTCGACTTACCGACGAACCGGAGTCGCCGGACGTGACAGCGTCGCCTTTTCATGTGGTCTACATCACACTCGTTACCTTTCCGCGCTGCCCTCCGTCATCCAGTCGAACAGCGATGAGGCGATGCGCGATGAGCGCGACGCCAACCGGAGCAACAAGGAAGGCCGAAAGATGAAGACAGCGATGCCGATTCCCGCGGAATTCACCACGATCCCGATCGAAGACGGTGCGTCGCACCGCGGATCCCGCGCGAGGATGATCGCCTTCGGGGGAGCTACGGCCATTTTGATGACCGAATCGGTAGTGGGCGCGTATTGGGATCTCGCGCGAATTCCCTACGTGCAGGACACTTTCGCACGTCTCGAATACCCGCTCTACTTCGCGACCATCATCGGCGCCGCCAAGGTCGCCGCCGTGGGCGCGGTGCTGGCGCCCGGCACGCCGCGTGTGAAGGAATGGGCTTATGCCGGACTGGCTTTCGTCTACGGCGGCGCAGCCCTTTCGCACCTGGCTGTCGGCGACCCGGCGGCCGCAGCGACTTCCCCGCTGGTCTTTCTCGGGCTCACCGTCGCGTCCTGGGCGCTGCGTTCGCCCGCCCGGCGCGACCCGAGACCGCTGCCCGAAGCATGGGCCGCGCTGCGCCGCTTCGGCCGCGCCTAGCGATTCTTCGAACGAAACAGCAGACAGGAAAAGGGAAATGACACTGGACAATCTCCGCGGCGTTGTTCGCGGCCGGGTCTTCTTGCCCGGTGACGAGGAATTCGACAGCGCCGCGCGGGCGTGGAATCTCACCGTGCGCCAGTCCGTGGCCGCGGTGGTCGAGATCGCCGATGCCGCGGACGCCGCGGCGCTGGTTCGCCATGCGAGCGGCGCGGGACTGACGATCGCCACCCAGCCGACCGGCCACGGCGCGTCCGGCAACGGCGACGGCGTGATCCTCGTCCGCACCGCGCGCCTCGACCACATCGAGGTGCACGCCGACGAGCGGTGGGCGCGCGTCGGCGCGGGCGCGACCTGGGGACAGGTGCAAGCCGCCGTCGGCGCGCACGGACTGACCGGTCTGGCGGGCAGCAACCCGGTCGTCGGCGTCACCGGCTACACCCTCGGCGGCGGGCTGAGCTGGTTCGGCAGGAAGTTCGGCTGGGCGAGCGACGACGTGCGCGCGTTCGAGATCGTCGACGCCGAGGGCCGTCCCGCGCGCGTCACCGCCGCGTCCGACCCGGAGCTGTTCTGGGCGCTGCGCGGCGGCGGTGGGGATTACGCACTGGTGACCGCGCTCGAATTCGACCTGCACCCCGCGCCCGCGCTCTACGGCGGTCGCGTGATGTGGCCCGGCACCGCCACCCGCGCCGTCTTCGAGGCGTTCAGCGAACTCACCGAGCGGGCTCCCGACGAGTTGTCGCTGTGGTTCCACCGCTTCCAATTCCCCGACGCCCCACCGATGGTCGCGCTCGACGTCGCCTACCTCGGCGGCGCGGAGGCGGCCAAGGAACTGCTCGCCGGAGTCGACGCCATCGGCGGCGCGGTCGTCGACAAGCGCGGCGAGTTGTCGGTGGCGAACCTCGGCGATATCACCGCCGAACCCACCGATCCGAGCCCGGCGCTGTCCCGCGCCGAGCTGCTGACCGATCTCGACGACGCGGTGGCGAAGATCCTGCTCGACGACCCGCTCGCGCCGCTGGTGAACCTCCAGATCCGCCACCTCGGCGGCGCGCTCGCCGCTGCCGCGCCGGAACCGGGCGCACGCGCGGCGGTGCGGGAGCCATACCTGCTGTACCTGCTCGGCCTGGGTCTGCCACACCTCGCCGAAGCGGTCGCCGCCGAACAGCGGCGGATCGTCGGCGCGCTGGAGGGCCATCTGGGCGCGGGCAAGCCGTACACGTTCCTGACTCCCGGCGAACGCGCGTCGGCGGCCTTCGACGCGTCGACCGTGGACAGGTTGGCCGACATCAAGAAGGCCCGCGATCCACGGGGCGTCTTCCGCGCGAACTACCCGGTGCTCGGATGAGCGCGGACGTCGCCACGGCGGTCGTGCACGGCACCGTCGCGGCGGGATTCGAGGAGGTCCTGGCGGAGTTCGGCGCGGTGGTGGCCGAGGAGAACGGCGAATCCGGTGCACAGCTGGCCGGATTCGTGCACGGCAGGCAGGTGGTCGATCTCTGGGCCGGGCCCGAGGTCACCGGCGAGACGCTGACCGGCCTGCATTCCACCACCAAGGGCGCCGCGACGCTGGTCGTCGCGCTGCTCGTGCAGGACGGCGTGCTCGAGCTGGACCGGACCGTCGCCCACTACTGGCCGGAGTTCGCGGCGGCGGGCAAGTCGGCGATCACGCTACGGCAGGTGCTGACCCACCGCGCCGGGCTGATCGGGATCGAGGGCGGCTTCACCGTGGCACAGCTGGCCGACGACCGGGTCATCGCGGAACTGATAGTCCGGCAGCATCCGCACTTCCGGCCGGGGTCGGCCCAGGGATACGGCGGCTTCGTCACCTTCGCCATCCTCGGGGAGGTTGTGCGACGCCTGGTCGGCCGCTCCATCCAGGAGCTGTTCGAGGAACGGATCAGGGCGCCCCACGGGCTGGATCTCTATCTCGGTCTGCCCGAGGCGCAGGACGGGCGCTTCCGCGAGATCCTCCCGTGGCGGGCCACCCCGGAGATGGAGGTGGCCTTCGACGCGAATTCGCCGAACCCGCACGGCATCGCGGGCATCTCCTACAACCTGAACGCCACACCGGCGTTCACGCCGATGGATGTGATGCGGTTGCCCAACAGCCGCGAGGTGCGGTCGCTTGGGCAGGCTTCGGCCGGTGGCGTCGGAAGCGCGCGAGGTGTGGCGAGCATGTACGCCGCCGCCATCTCGGAACTGAACGGCCGCCCTCCGCTGCTGCGCCCGGACACCCTCGCCGAGTTCACGACGATCCACGCGCCGGGACCCGATCTGGTGCGCGGTGACGCCGTGTTCGCCCTGGGTTTCGAAGCCAAAGGGCTGTCGTACCCATTCCTCGGTGCGCGGGCCTTCGGCCACACCGGTTCGGCGGGATCGGACGGCTTCGCCGATCCGCGGTCGGGTGTCGCGTACGGGTACACCCGCCGGCGGGCCGCGTTCGCTTTCGACGCGGCGGAGAATCACCGGTTGGCGGCGGCGCTGCACCGGGCCGCGGTGGAATTCGATCGCTGACGAGAGCGCGGTCTGTTTTCGGGGCGTGGCGGAGTTGGGCCAGCGGCATTCGGCTCTTCGGCGGGAGTGGGTCCCGATCGGATATCTGTCGCGGATGGTCTGGCCGGTGGCGGCGCCCGCTGCGGAGGGCGATGTACCGTGGCCGGTGTCGTCCCGGCGTCGGTCGATGCGGCGGCGATCCCTTGGGCCCGATTTTCGGCACGGCCCTCGGGTCTGGCACAATGCACAGGTTGCCCTGGGTGCATGTCGACCCCGGGAGCATCCCTTAATTCGGAGCATGAACCGGTCGAGCACGCACCGTGCCGCCAGGGTCCTCTGTTCGCGCGAACTCCAGAAGGATGGAAATGAACACCCTTGACTTCGTCGACGAAAAGTCGCTGCGCAGCGATGTCCCCGACTTCCGTCCGGGCGACACCCTCAATGTGCACGTGAAGGTCATCGAAGGCTCGAAGGAGCGCATCCAGGTCTTCAAGGGCGTCGTGATCCGTCGCCAGGGCGGTGGCATCCGCGAGACCTTCACCGTGCGCAAGGTGTCGTTCGGTGTCGGCGTGGAGCGCACCTTCCCGGTGCACAGCCCCAACATCGACCACATCGACGTCGTGACCCGCGGTGACGTCCGCCGGGCGAAGCTGTACTACCTGCGCGACCTGCGCGGTAAGGCGGCCAAGATCAAGGAAAAGCGCTGAGCGCTTCGCCCTGACCCGGCACGAGTGATCTTCACTGGCCCGGCACCGGACGCGAGTCATGGTGCCGGGCTAGTCTGTTCCGCGTGGCAGACGAAAGTGGGTCGGTGTCGGTGTCCGGATCGGACGACGAGGGGGGACGCCGCGGCAGGCGGCAGGCGAAGAAGCCGAAGAAGCAGCGCCCGTTCTGGCAGGAGCTGCCGGTCCTCATCGTGATCGCGGCCGTCATCGCCGCGCTGATGGTCAGCTTCGTCGGGCGGCCGTACGTGATCCCCTCCCAGTCGATGGAGGAGACCCTCCAGATCGGCGACCGCATCTACGTGCAGAAGGTCAGCTACTACGGCAGCGACCCGCAACCCGGTGACGTGGTGGTCTTCGTCGGACCGCCCTCCTGGAACACCCGCTACCAGTCGATCCGCTCGGACAACGCGATCGTGCGCGGCGTGCAGAACTTCTTCTCCTTCTTCGGCCTCGTGCCGCCCGACGAGAACGACCTGGTCAAGCGGGTCATCGCGGTCGGCGGTCAGACCGTGCAGTGCTGCGACGCGCAGGGCAGGGTCATGGTGGACGGCAAGCCCCTCGACGAGCCGTACGTCGAGAACGACTACCGCTGGCTGGCCGGCCAGCAGAACCCCACCTATCCCGCGGGCCGCGTGTTCGGTCCGGTGAAGGTTCCGGAGGGGCACCTGTGGGTGATGGGCGACAACCGCAACCAGTCCGCGGACTCGCGCGCCCACGTCGGCGACGAATGGCAGGGCACCGTCCCCATCGACAACGTGCGCGGCAAGGCCGTCGTCAAGATCTGGCCGCCGAATCGGATGGGGCTCATTCGTTCCCAGGACCCGCAGACGAACTGATCGGCGCGGCCGCAGGATAATTGGACGGTGGGGCAGGCCGGAGCAGTGGGTAACCGAATGACGGCAAGCAACGGGTGGCCGCCGCGCGTGGTGATGCGCAAAGCGGGCGGCTTGCGCACGCTGGAGGCGGCGCTGATCCGCAGCGGGCTCGGCCCGGTGGCGGGCGTGGACGAGGCCGGTCGCGGCCCGTGCGCCGGACCACTGGTCGTCGCGGCCTGCCTGCTCGCACCGAAGGCCTACGACAAACTCGCGGGCCTCGACGACTCCAAGAAGCTCACCGAAGCCACCCGCGAGGAGCTGTATCCGGTCATCACGCGGCTGGCGCTGGCCTGGAAGGTCGTCGTGGTCCCGGCGTGGGAGATCGACTCGATCGGTATCCACGTGGCCAATATCGAGGGGATGCGCCGCGCGGTGGCCGGCCTCGGGCACACTCCTGGCTACGTGCTGACCGATGGGTTCCGTGTCCCTGGCATTCCGGTCCCGTCACTACCTGTGATCGGTGGAGATGCGGCGGCGGCGTGCATCGCGGCGGCCAGCATCCTGGCCAAGGTGACCCGTGACCGGATCATGGTGGAGATGGACCAGCGATTTCCTGGCTACGGTTTCGCGGCGCACAAGGGCTACAACACGCCCGAGCACACCGCCGCGCTGAACGAGCTTGGTCCGTGCAGCGAACACCGGCGATCGTGGCGCAATGTGCGCGAGACGGCGGGGTTGCGGCCGCTCGACCCGGCCGTCGAGTACGCCGACGCGGTGCTCGCCGACGGGCTCGAGGACAGCCGAGTGGCTACCGATGCCGCCCATGCGAGATGATGTGGAGAGACGACCGGACGGTGTGAGCGTCAGGCCAGCAGGCGGTAGCGCGAGGTAACCACGCAGGCCGAGCGAACGCCGCCGATACGATGCAGTGCCGCGAGAAGGAGGACGTCCCACCCGATGAGTGCCGAGGACCTCGAGAAGTACGAAACCGAGATGGAGCTCTCGCTGTATCGCGAGTACAAGGACATCGTCGGTCAGTTCTCGTACGTGGTGGAGACCGAGCGCCGCTTCTACCTGGCCAACTCCGTGGAGCTTCGCCCACAGAACGCCGACGGTGAGGTGTACTTCGAGGTACGCATGAGCGACGCGTGGGTGTGGGACATGTACCGGCCCGCCCGCTTCGTCAAGCACGTCCGGGTGATCACCTTCAAGGACGTCAACATCGAGGAGCTGGAGAAGCCGGACCTGCGGCTTCCCGAGTAATCCGCACCGCGCGAGTTCCGCTGACGGAAGGCGAGACGCCTTTCGGCCGCCGCGCGTGCGGCGATGCGCTGTGTCCGGTAGCGCCGCTACCACGGCGGCCTGACAGCTTGTATCGCTTCGGAATCCGCGGCGGCGTGTTGTCCACAGTGGCGTCGTAGTCCACAGGGCAGGTATCGGCCCAGGTCATCGCGACCGGACTGCGGCGCGGTGCGGTCACGATCGTCGGGTGGCAGACAAACAGGCACTCGGCGCATACGCAGACAAACGGGCGCTCGGCGCGTACGGGGAAGAGCTGGCGGCACGGTTCCTGCGGGACGCGGGCATGGAGATCGTCGTGCGCAACTGGCGTTGCCGGTACGGCGAACTCGATCTGATCGCGCGTGACTCCCAGACCACCGCGTTCGTCGAGGTGAAAACCCGCAGCGGCCTCGGCTTCGGCACGCCCGCCGAGGCCGTCACCTTCGCCAAGCAGCAGCGCATCCGGCGGCTCGCCCTGCTCTGGCTGGCCGAACAGGACGGCCCCTGGCGGCGAATACGCTTCGACGTGATCTCGGTGCTGATCCAGCCCGGGCACAACCCGGTGATCGACCACCTCGAGGCGGTCTTCTGATGGCGCTGGGGCGCGCCCATTCCGTCGCGGTGGCCGGCGTGGACGGGCAGTTGGTCGAGATCGAGGCCGACATCGGTCAGGGGCTGCCGTCGGTGCACCTGGTCGGCCTGCCCGACACCGCGCTCTCCGAATCGCGCGACCGGGTCCGCTCGGCCGTGGCCAATTCGGGGGAGAAGTGGCCGGACGGCCGCGTGATCCTCGCCCTGTCGCCCGCGACTCTGCCCAAGATCGGCAGCGTCTACGACCTCGCACTGGCGGTATCGGTACTGGACGCGGCGGGCGCGGTGCCCTCGGAACGGCTGGTGAAGACGGTGCTGTTGGGCGAGCTCGCACTGGACGGGCGGGTGCGCCGGGTGCGCGGCATCCTGCCCGCGGTGATCACCGCGCGCAACGCGGGCTGGTCGACGGTGGTGGTGCCCGAATGCGCCATGGCGGAAGCGGGTCTGGTCGAGGGCGTCGAGGTGTTCGGCGCGGTGAGTCTGCGTGCCGTGGTCGCCTGGTTGCGCGGTGAGGCGGCGCTGCCGGAGCCGAGCGGCGAACTGCCCGATACGGCGCGCTCCTACGGAGACCTCAGCGAGGTGGTCGGTCAGGACGAGGCCCGCTGGGCGCTCGAGGTGGCCGCGGCGGGCGGCCACCACCTGTTGCTGACCGGGCCACCCGGCATAGGCAAAACCATGCTGGCGCAACGTTTACCCGGTCTGCTGCCGCCGCTGTCGGAAGCGGAGGCGCTGGAGGTGACGGCGATCCACTCGGTGGCGGGCGCGCTGTCCGGCGATCATCCGCTCATCACCGTGCCGCCGTTCGTCGCACCACACCACTCCACCTCGGTCACGGCGATGATCGGCGGCGGCTCGGGCTCGGCCCGTCCCGGTGCGGTGAGTCGGGCCCACCGCGGCGTGCTCTTCCTCGACGAATGCGCCGAGATCGGTGTCAAGGTCCTCGAAGCGATGCGAACTCCATTGGAGGAAGGCGAGGTTCGCATCGCTCGCCGCGACGGGGTGGCGCGCTACCCGGCCCGCTTCCAACTGGTGCTGGCCGCGAACCCCTGCCCCTGCGCGCCCGCTCGCGACGTCGACTGCATCTGCGCTCCCCTCGCGCGCCGCCGCTATCTCGGCAAACTGTCCGGACCGCTGATGGATCGCATCGATATCTGGGTGCAGATGCACGGCCAATCGGGCGCGACGTTCAGCTCGGACGCCGCCGAAAGCAGTGCGGTGGTGCGCGAGCGCGTCGCGGCGGCCAGGAAGGCCGCGCTGCACCGCTGGCGCGAGCACGGCTGGCTCACCAACGCGGAGGTCCCGGGACACGCACTGCGCCAACGCTTTCGACTGCCCCGCGAGTCCGTCGCCCCGGTCGAGGCGGCCCTGCGCATGGGTCGCATGTCGGCCAGGGGCGCCGACCGCGCCATCCGTGTCGCCTGGACGGTCTGCGATCTGCGCGGGGCCGATGTGCCCAGCGCGCAGGACGTCATGCTGGCGCTGAACTTCCGCCAGCGGGGTGCGCAGTGAACGCGCGGTGGGGCAAGGGTTTCGGTGCAGAGGTGTCGTGGCGGCTGACGACGGTGTTGCGCGGTGGCGAAGTGATGAGCGCCGCGGCGGCTCGATGGCGGGCGTCAGGCCGCGGCAGAGCGGCGGCGACGTCGTGGGACAGCGGCCGGAGCGGGGGTGCACGATGACCGGCGCGCGCCGAGCGGTGTGGAAAGACGAAGGGCATGAGGTCGCTCCTGACTTCGAAGAGCACCACGGTTTCGTTGGGGAGTCGGGCCTTTCACAGTCGTCGGCACAGGATGGCGGTCGGCGGGACTGCGCTGCTGAATTCGATCGGGGTGGCCACGATCGGGACGGGGCTGTTGCGGGTCGCGGAAGTCGGATCGGCCAGCTGGACGAAGCCGCCGCGGAGCGCGGTGGTTCCGGCGCGGATGGTTCTGGTTCGCGCCGAGCAGTGTGGATCGACGAGCTGGACGAGTGTGCTGCCGAGTTCGGGGTTGCGGGTAGGAGCGAAAGAGGAAGTAGGCGGCAAGCGCTTGTCGCGATGGCGAGCGGTGCGGGGGAGACGGACGAGCGGAGGTTGGCTTGGGTGTACCTTTCGCGGGTCGTCGAAGGGCCTTGTGCGGCGTTGTCCGCGTTGATCGAATCGGTGGGGGTCGTGGAGGCCGCACGGGCGGTGCGCGAGTGCGAGTTGCCGGAGTCGCTGCGCGGACCGACCAGGCGGCGGCGCGAGGTCGACACGGCGGCAGCCGATCTGGAGCTCATCGAGCGGATCGGTGGCCGGGTGGTGACGCCGGACGATCCGGAGTGGCCCGCGTGGCGGCTTCTCGGACTGAGCCAACTCGACGTGGGCCGCGATCCGGACGGCGCGGTGCCGCTGGTCCTCTGGGTGCGCGGACCCCGCTCGCTACTGGAGTCGAGCGAACGGGCTTTGGCGGTGGTTGGATCGCGGTGCAGCACGGGATACGGCAATCGGGTCACCGCCGAGATCGCGGGGGATCTGGCCGCCCAGGGCTGGACCATCGTGTCCGGCGCGGCTTTCGGCGTCGACGCGATGGCGCACCGCGCGGCGCTGGCTGTCGACGGGCCGACCATCGCGGTGCTCGCGTGCGGTGTGGACCGTCCGTATCCGGCCCAGCACGAGCGGCTGATCGCCGAGATCGCGGACGTCGGACTGGTGGTCAGCGAGTACCCGCCCGGCACGCTCGCCAGGAAGCACCACTTTCTGGCCCGCAACCGCTTGATCGCGGCGTTTGCCGACGGTGTGCTGGTAACCGAGGCGGGCCTGCGCAGCGGCGCGCGTAACACCGTGAAGTGGGCGCGGCGACTCGGCCGCCCGGCCCTGGCGATTCCCGGCCCGATCACCTCGGCGGCCTCGACGGGCTGTCATCGGATGATCCGCGACGGTGAGGCCCTGCTCGTCACCCGCACCGAGGAAGTGATCGACGAGGCCGGACCGCTACGCCTGTCGCTGCCCGGCAGCGCGGGCACTGTTCCGGAAACCCCCGAGCGCCTCACCGGCGACGAAGCCACGGTCTTCGCCGCCCTCCCCGCCATCGGCTCCCGCCTACCCCACGAACTGACCGGCCACTGCCCACTCTCCCTACCCGCGATCCGCGCCGCCTTGGTCGCACTCGAGATCGCGGGATTGGTCGGCCTCGACGAAACCGGTTGGCACCGCAGGGCGCCCAGGAAGTCGGGAGGACGCTCGTGACGATCTGCCCGTGTGCCCCTGCATGCCGCGTGACCCAGGTGCGCCTGTGGCGATGGTCGCGATCACGCCGAGCTTCGCGGCCCGGCGCGGTTTCTTGCCAACGGCTGCGCTGGGGGCGACGGTGGTGGGGTGGAAGAGTTGCCGGAGGACCTGGACGCGCTGTTGACGGAGTACGGGCGACACCTGCGGCTCGGCCGCAACCGCTCGGCGCACACCGTGCGCGCCTACCTCGGCGATGCACGGTCGCTGCTGGCCCACCTGTACGCCCGCTCCCCGGATTCGGCGGTCCGAGAGCTGGACCTGACGCTGCTGCGGTCCTGGCTCGCGGCGCAGTCGGCGAACGGCGCGGCCCGCACGACGATGGCGCGGCGCGCGTCCTCGGCGCGCACGTTCACCGGCTGGCTCACCAAGACCGGCAGGCTGGAAGTGGATCCCGGCTTGCGGCTCGGCTCGCCCAAGGCGCACCGGACGCTGCCCGCGGTACTCGGCAGGCAACAGGCGGTCGAGGCCATGGACGCGGCGGAATCCGGTGCGGCGCAGCACGATCCGATGGCGTTGCGGGACCGGCTGATCGTCGAGCTGCTGTACTCGACCGGGATCCGGGTGAGCGAACTCTGCGGCCTGGACGTCGACGACGTGGACCGGGAGCGGCGCCTGGTCCGCGTGCTCGGCAAAGGGAACCGGGAGCGTTCCGTGCCGTTCGGCGCACCGGCCGACCGCGCCGTCGCGGAGTGGCTGCGCTACGGCCGTCCCGCGTTCGCGACCGCCGAATCGGGGCGCGCGCTCCTGCTCGGCAGGCGCGGCAAGCGGCTCGACCAACGCCAGGCCAGGACCGTGGTGCACGAGGTCGTTTCGGCGATACCCGGCGCCCCCGACGTCGGCCCGCACGGACTGCGCCACAGCGCGGCCACCCACCTGCTGGAGGGCGGCGCGGATCTGCGCGTGGTGCAGGAGGTGCTCGGCCACGCCAGCATGGCCACGACTCAGCTGTACACCCATGTCTCCATCGAACGGCTGAAGAAGGTGCACGACCAGGCGCACCCCCGCGCGTGAGCAACCGGAAAGTTACCCGCGCTCCGCTGACCTCGACTGTGGACCGGCTCGCGATGGCGTTCCACGGACGCCGTTTCGGTGTGATTCCGGCGCGCGTCGCGGTGTGCGGCGCGCTGTCGCGAGGCTCGTGGACGACCGCCCGGTCTGCCACTACGCTGACGTTGCGGAATGTTTGCTTGCGGCACGAAACTGACCAGAGACGGAGTGGTGCCTGTGCACCCTGGCGGCGGAAGCGTGACCCCGGACGTCCCTGAGCGCCCGGCTGATTCGAACGTGGCCGTGTCCGTCGGCAGGGCCGCCCGCGAGGGGGCGGCGTGACACTTCCGGAAGTCGGCCCGGAATCGGAGGACGGCGAGGAAGGCGTCGACTACCGCTTCACCCTCGCCAACGAACGGACCTTCCTGGCCTGGATGCGCACCTCCCTCGGCCTGCTCGCCGGCGGTGTCGCGGTGCACACCCTGGTTCAGCCGTTCCACATGGCCGGTCTCCGGCGCGTGCTCGCGGTCAGCTGCATCGTGCTCGCGGTCGTCGTCGCGCTCGGCGGGTACCTGCACTGGCGCCGGGTCGGCCGTGCGATGCGCCGTGCGGAACCGCTGCCGGAGACGGTGCTGGTGCCGGTCCTGTCGGTGGGCATCGGCATCGTGTCGCTGATGGCCTGTATCGCGGTGCTGCTGCGATGACGGCCAGGGACGTGGGTCTGGCCGCCGAGCGCACCGCGCTCGCCTGGCGACGCACGGCCATCAGCGCGATGGTCGTGGCCGCGCTGTGCATCGACCACGTGGTGGGTTCCGGCTGGCGCGACGCCGCGATCGCCCCGGCCGTCGCGGCGCTGACGATGTGCGCGGTGGCGGTCACGGGTTACCTGCGCAGCCGGTGGTTGCGCCACGGCCGCCGCGGGCGACCCGACGGCGTGATCGCCGCGACGGCGCTGGCGATCTTGTTCGCCGGTGGCGTCGCGGTCGCATTGGGTTTCACGGACCCACCGAGGTGATCCATTCCAGGACAGACGAGTTCGGCAGAGAAGAAGGAGGAGGACGATGCCCGATGTGACCGAGCCGACCGAGGTGGTCGTCGCCGCGCGGCAGCGCGCCGAGACGATGCTGCCGTTCGCCGACGATGCCGACCTGGCCGACGCCCGCCGCGGTTTCCTCGCCGCGCTCGAGCCCGGCGTGGTCACCCAGGACGACGGATCCGTGGTGTGGGACAACGATTCCTACGGTTTCCTGCGCGAGCCGTGCCCCGCTTCCGTCCACCCGAGTCTGTGGCGCCAGTCCGGGCTGGTCGCCGCACAAGGACTGTTCGAGGTGACCGACGGGATCTACCAGATCCGCGGCATGGATTTGTCGAACATGACGCTGGTCGAGGGGGATCAGGGTGTCATCGTGATCGATCCGCTGATCTCCGCCGAGACCGCGGCCGCGGGTCTGCGGCTGTATCGCGAGCACCGCGGCGACCGTCCGGTCACCGGCCTCGTCTACACCCATTCGCACGTCGACCATTTCGGCGGCGCCTACGGGGTGGCCACTCCGGAAGACGCTGCGGCGGGCCGGATTCCGGTCATCGCGCCCGCCGGATTCCTGGAGCACGCGGTGGCGGAGAACATCTACGCGGGCACCGCGATGGCGCGCCGCGCGGCCTACATGTACGGCGCCGTGCTGCCGAGGGGCCCGCTCGGCCAGGTAGGCGCGGGTCTCGGTCAGACCACCTCGATCGGCACGGTCACCCTGATCGCACCGACGGTGGACATCACCGAGACCGGCCAGGAACTGACCGTCGACGGCGTGCGGGTCGTCTTCCAGATCACGCCGGGCACCGAGGCGCCCGCCGAGATGAACTTCTATTTCCCCGATCGCCGCGCCCTGTGCATGGCCGAGAACGCCACCCACACCCTGCACAACATCGTGACCCTGCGCGGCGCGCTGGTGCGCGATCCGCACGTGTGGGCCAAGTACCTCACCGAGGCGATCAATCTGTTCGCGCGCGAATCCGACGTCGTGTTCGCCTCGCACCACTGGCCGACCTGGGGCACCGAACGGCTGGTGGAATACCTTGCGCTGCAACGTGATCTGTACGGCTATCTGCACGATCAGACGCTGCGCATGCTGAACCAGGGCTACGTCGGGGCCGAGATCGCCGAGCAGCTGACGCTGCCGCCCGCGATCGAGAACGCCTGGCACGCGCGCGGGTACTACGGCTCGGTCAGCCACAACGTCAAGGCGATCTACCAGCGCTACCTCGGCTGGTTCGACGGCAATCCGGCGCACCTGTGGGAGCACCCGCCGGTCGAATCCGCCCGCCGCCACGTGGAATTCATGGGCGGCGCCGAGGAGGTGCTGCGCAAGGCGCGCGACTCCTACGACGCGGGTGACTACCGCTGGGTCGCGCAGGTGGTCGACTACGTGGTCTTCGCCGAACCCGGCAACGAGGCGGCGAAGGACCTGCTCGCCGCGGCCTACGAGCAGCTCGGCTACGGCGCCGAGAACGCGACGTGGCGCAACTTCTACCTCAGCGGCGCGTACGAATTGCGCTACGGCTCGTTCGGGACGCCGACCAAGACCGATTCGCTGTCCATGCTCGGCGCGCTCACCATCGAGCAGATCTTCGACGCCATGGCGCTGCGCGTGGACGGTCCGAAGGCATGGGACATGCACGTGATCACCGACTGGCACCTCACCGACGAGGGCCGGGTGCACCGGCTGGAACTGCGCAACGGCAGGTTGACCCACTACGACCGGCCGGAGGGCGTCGCGCTGCCGGACGCCGACGCCGAGTTCACCCTCACCAGGGCGACCATGATCCGAGTCCTGTTGCAAGGCGAGGACTTCGGGGTGGCGGCGGCCGCGGGCGATATCGGCATCGAGGGCGATCCGACCAAGCTCGCCGCCCTGGTCGGCGTGTTCGACGAGCCGGACCCGGACTTCGCCATCGTGACGCCCTGAGCTGCCGTGGGGACAGAAGTCCCTAGACCGGCACCGACCGTCCCGCGTACGGTCGGTGCCCATGTCCACCGAAACTGTCGACAGGTCTCCGCCGCTACGAGCGCGGCTGCGGGCCGCGCTGCCCGCCGCCATGAAGACGCGCGACCGCCACGTGGACGCGGCGGTGCGCTCGGCTCTCGGCGCTATCGACAACGCCGAGGCCATCGAGATCGGCGACGCGCGAGCGGGCGCGATCGAGGACAGCGTGGCCGGGCTCGGCGGCGCGGAGGTCGAACGACGGCAGCTGAGCGAGGCCGACATCCAGGGGATCGTCCGCGCCGAGATCGCCGAGCGCCTGACCTCGGCCGCGTCCTACGACGAACTCGGTCGCGCCGACCGCGGCGAGGTGCTGCGCGCCGAGGCCGACGCGCTGATCGCCCTGCTGTAGCCGCCGCGCCGCAGGGAATTCGCTATTTTGGCTGCTGCCGGTCGATTCCAGGTTGTTCAGAGGATGGGCGTGGCGGAGTTCGAGTTACTCACCGAGAGATTCCTCTCGGCGCTGCGCCGCGGCGGGGGCGACATCTCGGCCGCGTGCCAGGCCGCCGTGCAGGTGCTTCCGGTGCAGCGGGCCGCCATCATGATCGATGAACGCGATGTGGGTGTGCAGCCCTGGTGCAGCAGCGACGAGATCGCGGCACGGATCGAGACGGTGCAGGCGACCGTCGGAGAGGGGCCCGCGGTGGACGCGGTGGCCACCGGCGTGCCGGTCTCGGTCGCCGATCTCACCGCGAACTGCGGGCGCTGGCCCGGCTTCGCCGCCGCGCTGGCCAGGGAACCGGTATCCGGCGCGATGACCGCCATGCCCCTGCGCTTGGGCGCGGTGCGGTTCGGCGCCCTCGATCTGTATCGGGCCAGCCCCGGTCGCCCGAACGGGTCGATGATGTCCGCCGGACTGCACGTCGCCGACATCATCACCGCCCACCTGGTCTCGGCCAGGTCCGGCTCCGCCGAGCAAGCGGGGGAGTGGCTGCGCCAGCCGCTGACGAGTGCGTCGATCCACCAAGCCGCGGGCATGGTGATGGCCCAGCGCGGAGCCGACCCTGCGGACGCGTACGCCACGCTGCGGACCTACGCGGTGCGCCAGGGCATTTCGCTGGCGGAGGCGGCCGAGCGAGTGCTGCGGCGGCGCATCCGCTTCGACGAGGAAGCGCGCTGAACCGCGCAGTCCTAGCGCTCGGTGGGCGTGCCCAGCACGACCGCCGCATCGACGCTGCCCACCACGATGGCGCCCGCCAGTTCGGCCAGCCGCAGCCCGCACCGTCGCGCGTGCGCGCGCAGGCGGCCGAACGCCTCGGTCATATCGAGATCACCGCGCTCGGCGAGCACCCCCTTGGCCTGCTCGATGACCACTCGGTCCTGCAATGCCACCGGCAGTCTGGCCTGCATCGGCTCGATTCTCGGTCGCAGCACGTGCTGCGCGATGGCGATGGCCGCGAGGTCGGCGAGGATCTGTCCCGACCGCACGGCGGCCCGGTCCAGCGCTCCCGGCGCCGCGCCGAAAATGGTCAGTGCGCCGAGGTTGTCGGTGCGCAGCCGCAGCGGCAGGGCGTAGGTCGAGCGGTAGTCGTGTTCCAGTGCGTGCCTGGCGAATTCGGGCCAGACCAGGGTGGCGGCGGCGAGGTCGTCCACGATCGCCGGGCTGCTGGTGCGGTAGGCCTGCCTGGTCGGTCCGTCGACCGCTTCCACGAGCCACCGCGCTCGCTCGTGGGTGGCGGCGAGCACCCGCAACTCGCCCCGATGATCGCCGAGGAACAAACCGGCCTCGGCGCCGCCCGTCAGTTCGGTACACGCGTCGACCAGTTGCTGCGATAGCTCCACGACGTCGAAATCGCTCGTCAGCGTGCCGACCGACCGCACAAGCACGTCCAGCAGCGGCGCGTGCGCTCCCATGGGGATCTCCCTGAGTGATCGCGATGAGTGGAGCGGAAGTGGAGCCTCACCTTTCATGTTTGCACCCGAATAGCGTTCGTGTCGACCGCACTTGCCGAGTCGGGCGTCGAATCGCCATGGCGGCCGAGTGTTTCGGCGTGTCGCCGACGGTCCATACCATGGAGAGTTGGCAGATGCGGTGCGGTATCTCCGAGGCGGACGCGCGGGGTTCGCCGGTACAGGGGTGGTTCGGTATGTCTGACAGCGAGCTGCTGGTCTCAGCTTTGTCCGGGCTCGTCGGGCTGCTGCCCGAACCGGGCGATCTCACCGAACCACTGCACCGTCTGATCGACAGCGCCACCGACGCGCTCGATCTGGCGGGCTGCGCGGTGCTGCTCGTGGCCGACGGGTATTCCGGCGTCGTCACCGCGACGCCCGCCGCGCTGGCCGACGTCGCGCTCAGCCAGCGCGGCAGCAACCGCGGACCCGCGATGGACGCGCTGCGCCACGGCGAACCGGTCGCCGTCGCCGACGTCCACGCGCGCCACTCCTCATGGCCGGAGTACACGAGCGTCGCCGCCCGCCACGGTGTTCGGGCCGTCGCGGAGATCCCGATGCGATCCGGCGCGACGACGGTGGGCGCGCTGGGCATGTACGCCTACGACCCGCGCGAGTGGACCGAACCCGAACTGTCGGTGGGGGCGCTGCTGGCGGGCATGGCCGCCGGGCACATTTTGACCGCCGAGCGGTTGCGCGCCCAGCAGCGGCTGACCGAGCAGCTCCAGCACGCGCTGGACTCGCGTGTTCTCGTGGAACAAGCGAAAGGCGTGATCGCCAACGCGCGCAACACGACACCGCAGGCGGCCTACGAGCTGATTCGGGCGCATGCCCGGCGGCATCGGGTGAGTGTGCACGCCGTGGCGGGTGGAATCGTCGAGCTGGGCCTTCGGATCTGAGTCGCGGGTCGAGCTCTCGAACTGAGGCCGAAGCGGCGGCGGGGGTCCGGACCGGCCGGTAGTCTGGCCGTTGGCGGTACTTCCGAAACCCATGCCCCCGGATCGGAATCCGCGGTCGACACCACCGTCCCTGTCTTCGACGGGTGGTTCATTCGTCAGCGTCCGCTGCCATCGGGGGCATCATGGTTTCGCTCGTACTGTCTTCTCGCACGCCCACCCACCATCGGATTCCGGAATCCAGTACCGACGCCGAGTTGGTGCGCCGGATCGGCGCCGGCGATCGCGACGCCTACGCACTGCTCTATCGCCGCACCCATCCGCTCGTCTTCCGTCGCGTGCTCGCGATCGTGCGCGACCACGACTACGCCGAGGAGACCTGTCACGACGTCTACCTCCAGGTGTGGCGCAGCGCAGCCGGTTTCGACGAGCGCCGCGGCTCGGTGACCACCTGGTTGTGGACGCTCGCGCACCGGCAGGCGGTGGACCGTGTCCGTCGCGAACGCGCCGCGTCCGATCGCGATCAAGCTTGGGCCGCAGGCGATTACGGACCGCCGGCCGATCACGTCGCCGAGGAGGTGCTGCGCCGCCACGAATACCGCTGTGTGCGAACAGGACTGGCCGCCCTGACACCACTGCAACGCGAATCGGTCCTGCTCGCCTACTACCACGACCTCACCTACCCCCAGGTCGCCGAACGGCTCGGCGTCGGCCTGCCCGCCGTCAAATCCCGCATCCGCTCGGGACTCGCGCAACTGGCGCTCGTCCTCTCGGCCGCTGTCTGAGGACAGGTCCTTGCCGAACGGGTGTCGGGTTCGTGCCGCGCATGTCGCTGAGATGCCGGTAGAGGTCCGTGTCAGGGACTGGAACACGACTCCAACAGGTGACGCCTCGGCTATGACCGATGCGCTGCAAACGACCCGGCGAGTGGTGCGGTCGAGAGACCGGCCTCAGGTGCTCCTCGGGAGGGTGGCCAGATAGCGACCAGCCATGACGCGCTGCATGAGGCGCGACACCGGGCCGCCGAGTTTGGTGTACCAGGACGCCGGGCGGGAGAAGGCCGTGACCAAGCCGTGGACCGAGTCGTCGGTGGGGTCGTACTCCACCGCGAACAGTTCCTCGCCGATCTCGGGGTGACCGGGCAGCGTGCCGTAGGCGAAACCGCGCCGGTTCTCGTCGTCGAGCACGTACACCACGCGGCAGGGCGCCACGAGGGCGACCGGACCGATCCCGAGCCGCACGGTGAGCGCCGTGCCGGGTTCGGCCGTCGGTGTGCTCGCGTGTCCGAAGATGCCGACGCCCTTCTGCATTCGATAGGCGAGGATCTCCGACCCCGCCCGCTCGAACAAGTCCCGGCCGGTGCCGAGACGCCGCCGCAAACGGAAGCGGTGATAACCCTCCGGAAGTTCACCCCTGGTCGCGCCGATCTCCCGATAGGTGAACCACGGGCCCCCGAGCTCGTTCTCCATGTCTCGATCATGGTCCGCATTCGGACGGTAAGGAAGCGACGCGCGCGGTGCGCTACCTCACCGCCGCTTGGAAGCCAGCCCACGTCAGCGCTCACCCGAGCCCCGCGCCATTGCTCGGCGACCGTGCTGGTCCTACTGCCGGACCTCGCTGCTCTTCCTGCCATCTCATCTCGGTTCAACCGGCTCGAGGCGTAGCGGCACGAAGTGCAACAGGCCGAGTGGATCGAGGTACTCCGGACGTCCGCGTCGTCCCGCTTCCCGGCGCAGACCCCAGTGCAGGCAGGCGGGAGCCGCGCATTCCGCGTGGCCTTCCTCGAGCGCGCCGATCGGAGTGCCGCGTGCCACCCGGGCTCCCACCGAGACTCGCGCTCGAACGGGCTCGTAGGTCGTGCGCAGCCCGCCGGAGTGGTCGATCGACACGACCGGCTTGCCCGCCACCTCCCCGGCGAACACCACGATCCCCGCACCTGCGGCGACCACCGTCTGTCCGGGCGTCCCCGCCAAGTCGACACCGCGATGGCCGGGCAGCCAGTCTTGGGCGGGACGGTCGAACCGCCGCTCCACTGCGGGCCGCGGCCGCAGCGGCCACCCGAACTCCCCGCTGGGCGCTGCCGCGGCTGTCCCCCATTCGCAGACCGCGAGCAGTACTGCGACCACCGCCAACGGAGCCGACCACCGCGCCGCCCGCTGCCGCCGGGCATGCCTGTTGTACCCAATTCGGCAGCAGGGGACTGGCCAGCCCGAGACCCCGCTGCGCAAGTCCGTTGCTGCGGCCACCGGAACCAGAACCGAGCGACGCGGCGTTCGGTTCGCCCGCAGTCGTGCCCGAGCAATGCCGCTCGCCGCCGGTGAGCATCCATCCGAAACGACCGCCAAGCACTGCGGCGACCGGCCGTGGGGAAGTTGCGAGCATGGAAGCGGAGAACGGACCGACCGTCCAGGCCAGCGGTATCCCCGCATCCGTTCCGGCCGCTGCCATCCGAACCGCGCGTCGGACCGCGCCTGCACGCCCTCAGCCACCGCGGAGGCGACGACCTCGGTCAGCAGCGCGGCGGAGCGGGCCGCGTCGTCGTGGCTCGGGATCGGGTAATCGACAGCGCTCCCGATCGCCCCGCGGCCGCGGCAGCTGTAGTCGTGATGCGAAGCCAACCTCCGCAGGGCCACTTTCATCGCCGCGGAGCCGCCGAACCACTGGGAATTGCCGCCGAGCTTGGCGCTGGCCGAAGGAATTCCAGCACAGCTGCTGCGGGCCGGGGTCTCGGTAAGTCTCGCGCTGGAATCGAGAGACATGCCGATCCGCCACACGCGGCGTCGGGCGTGAGCTGAGGTCGCGCACCTGGCACATGCAGCGGAAGTGGTGCGAGCCGTAGAAACGGCAGATCCCGCGCCCGCGGCGGCAGGCAGACCGAGCTCGAGCAGCCGGGGCTGGGCACCGCGTCCGGCGCGCGCTTCGGCACCTCGCGCGCCGGATTCGGTACGCGCACGAAGGCCGCGAAGGCAAGAGCGGAACCCTCGGGCTGCTCGCCATTCGGCACATCGCGCGCCACGTCCGGTGGGCATTCGGACATCGAGCGGTCCGCGACAGGACCGCCACCGCCGCACGGTCCCACGTCCGGCATGTCGCGCCTGGGATTCGCCAAGCACACCGATCCCCAGCACTCGGCCACGGCACCCGACGGCGGCCGAGCATTCGCCGTCGCGGGCCGCCCAGCGGCCAGCGCCAGCACGAACATCAACGGCAGGATTACGGTGATCGAGAGGGAAAGTCGGTGCATGCCCTCGACCTTCGCCCGGCCCGAGTCGGCAGAACATCCCCAATTCGGCGAGTGTGGACAACTTCTGACCTGTGGAAACCACCCGTTTCTCCTGGTAGCAACCGCGCGACCAGGCGATTTAGGTCAGGGACGTACCTGGTCGTAGACTGATCGAGCGGTCTGTGCCCGGCACGGACCGACTTCGCGCGCCACCCGTGCTTGTTCGTAACGGCGCCGTTCGAACCTCAGCTCCCGAATTCCGAGAGTGCTCGTTCGCGGCAGTGCCAGTTGGGAACAAGGAATCGCCGGCTGGTCCCGATCGATGAACGATCGGGTCCGACGATTCGGAGGCGCCAGGGCAGCGGGTCGCCGACCCACTGCGTCAACCGGCAACGAAAGAGAGATACGGGAGCCATGGCTGTCGTAACCATGAAGCAGCTGCTCGACAGCGGCGCACACTTCGGACACCAGACCCGGCGCTGGAACCCGAAGATGAAGCGGTTCATCTTCACCGACCGCAACGGCATCTACATCATCGACCTGCAGCAGACGCTGACCTACATCGACAAGGCCTACGAGTTCGTCAAGGAGACCGTCGCCCACGGTGGCACCGTCCTCTTCGTCGGCACCAAGAAGCAGGCCCAGGAGTCGATCGCGGCCGAGGCGACTCGCGTCGGGATGCCCTACGTGAACCAGCGTTGGCTGGGCGGCATGCTCACCAACTTCTCCACCGTGCACAAGCGCCTGCAGCGCCTCAAGGAGCTCGAGGCCATGGAGCAGACCGGTGGCTTCGAGGGTCGCACCAAGAAGGAAATCCTCATGCTCACGCGTGAGATGAACAAGCTGGAGCGGACCCTCGGCGGTATCCGCGACATGCAGAAGGTGCCCTCGGCCATCTGGGTCGTCGACACCAACAAGGAGCACATCGCCGTCGGCGAGGCGCGCAAGCTGAACATCCCGGTCATCGCGATCCTGGACACCAACTGCGACCCCGACCTGGTCGATTACCCGATCCCGGGCAACGACGACGCGATCCGCTCCGCCGCGCTGCTGACCAAGGTCGTCGCCTCCGCGGTGGCCGAGGGCGTGCAGGCGCGGGCCGGTCTGGCCTCCGGCGACGACAAGCCGGAAGCGGGCGCGGGCGAGCCGCTCGCCGAGTGGGAGCAGGAGCTGCTCGCGCAGGCCGCTCCGGGCGCCGACGCGTCCGCCGAGACCCCGGCCGAGGCCTGAGGCTCGTAACCCGCTGTTCCAGCGGTGATCACCGAGGACTGCCATGGTGATCACCGCTGCCCAGTAACTGAACTTCTCCAAAGGAGGCTCGCCACCGATGGCGAACTACACCGCTGCCGATGTGAAGCGGCTCCGGGAGCTGACCGGCTCCGGGATGATGGACTGCAAGAAGGCCCTCGAAGAGACCGACGGTGACTTCGACAAGGCCGTCGAGGTCCTGCGCATCAAGGGCGCCAAGGACGTCGGCAAGCGCGCCGAGCGCGCCACCGCCGAGGGCCTGGTCGCCGCGCAGGACGGCGTGCTGATCGAGATCAACTCCGAGACCGACTTCGTCGCCAAGAACGACGAGTTCCAGGGTCTGGCCAGCCAGATCGTCGCGGCCGCCGCCAAGGCTCGCCCCGCCGACCTGGACGCGCTGAAGGCCGTCGACCTGGGTGGCAAGACCGCCGACCAGGCCGTGCAGGAGCTCGCCGCGAAGATCGGCGAGAAGCTGGAGCTGCGCCGCGCCGTGTCCTTCGAGGGCCCGGTCGCGACCTACCTGCACAAGCGTTCCTCGGACCTGCCGCCCGCCGTCGGCGTGCTGGTCGAGTACCAGGGCGAGGGTGACGCCGCGGCCGAGGCCGCTCGCGCCGCCGCCATGCAGATCGCCGCGCTGAAGGCCAAGTACGTGACCCGCGACGAGGTTCCGGCCGATCTCGTGGAGAACGAGCGCCGCATCGCCGAGCAGACCGCTCGCGAAGAGGGCAAGCCCGAGGCCGCGCTGCCGAAGATCACCGAGGGCCGCGTCAACGGCTTCTTCAAGGACGTCGTCCTGCTCGAGCAGGCGTCGGTCACCGACTCGAAGAAGACCGTCAAGGCCCTGCTGGACGAGGCCGGTGTCACCGTGAGCCGCTTCGCGCGGTTCGAGGTCGGCCAGGCCTGACAGCCTGCGAAGGCCCCTCCTCCGTCCCACCGACAGGGGAGGGGCCTTCTGCTGTCCGCGTCCGACCGCGACGCGGGCAGTCCCGGCCCGATTCTCGGCGCGAGCGCGTCGTCGGAGGGGGTCTTCTGCGGTCGCCGAAACCGAGTAGGGCAGGATAGTGACCGCCTTGTGTTGCGGGATCGCAAACCTATCCGCTTTACCCCTGATGTCTCAGCATGCTGAGAACACCACCATCGCCGAAGGAGAAGAGCACCGATGACGGACCCGGGGACCGAACGCCCAGGATATCGCCGGGTACTTCTCAAGTTGGGTGGCGAGATGTTCGGCGGCGGCAAGGTCGGCCTCGACCCTGACGTCGTGCAGACCGTCGCCGAGCAGATCGCCGAGGTCGTCGCGACCGGCGTGCAGGTGGCTGTGGTCATCGGCGGCGGCAACTTCTTCCGCGGCGCCGAGCTGGAAGAGCGTGGCATGGAGCGGGCCCGCTCGGACTACATGGGCATGCTCGGCACCGTGATGAACAGCCTTGCGCTGCAAGACTTTCTGCAGAAGCAGGGGATCGACACCCGGGTGCAGACCGCGATCACGATGGGCCAGGTCGCGGAGCCGTACCTGCCGCTGCGCGCCAAGCGCCACCTGGAGAAGGGCCGAGTCGTCATCTTCGGCGCGGGCATGGGCATGCCGTACTTCTCCACCGACACCACCGCGGCCCAGCGGGCCCTGGAGATCGGCGCCGATGTGGTGCTGATGGCCAAGGCGGTCGACGGCGTCTTCACCGCGGATCCGCGGGTCGACGAGACCGCGACGATGTACACCGAGATCACGCACAAAGAGGCCATCGAGCGCGACCTGCGAGTTGCCGACGCCACGGCCTTCAGCCTGTGTATGGACAACCAGATGCCCATCCTGGTGTTCAATCTGTTGACGAAGGGCAATATCGCCCGAGCGGTCGCCGGTGAGAAGATCGGAACATTGGTTCGGTCCTGACCCCGCGACCCGCGGATCATGACGATGACGACGCTGTGGAGGAAACGGTCGTGATTGAAGAAGCGCTCTTCGACGCCGAGGAGAAGATGGAAAAGGCTGTCTCGGTGGCGAAGGACGATCTCGGGACCATTCGGACCGGACGCGCGAATCCGGGCATGTTCTCCCGGGTCGTCGTGGACTACTACGGATCGCCCACCCCGGTCACCCAGATGTCCAGCATCACGGTGCCCGAGCCGCGGATGGTGGTGATCAAGCCCTACGAGGCCGGGCAGCTAGGTGCGATCGAGACCGCGATCCGCAACTCGGATCTCGGTGTCAACCCCACCAACAACGGTGACATCCTGCGCATCTCCATCCCGCAGCTCACCGAGGAACGCCGCCGCGAGCTGGTCAAGCAGGCCAAGAGCAAGGGCGAGGACGCCAAGGTCGCGATTCGCAACGTGCGCCGCAAGGCCATGGACGAACTCTCGCGCATCCAGAAGGATGGCGAGGCGGGTGAGGACGAGGTCGGGCGCGCCGAGAAGGAGCTCGACAAGACCACCGCCAAATATGTGAACAGCATCGACGAGCTGGTCAAGCACAAGGAAGCCGAACTGCTCGAGGTCTGACGGCAGATCCGAGGGCCCGCACGGGCGGGGGACGAGGAACAACGAGTGAGCGACGGGACAATCGTGGCCGACAATGCCGCCGCAACGGGTGCGGCCGAGGAGCCGACGCCGGGGAGCGGCACCCCCGCAGACACCCAGAGCCATTCGGGTGACTTCACGGCCGGACAGTTCCCCGAGCATTCCGTTCCCGCCGAGTCCGTTGCCCCGGCGCCCGCCGCCGCGACGTCGCGAGCGGGCCGCAACCTACCCGCCGCACTCGCGGTCGGTCTCGGTCTCGGCCTCTCGCTCATCGCGATCCTGCTGTTCGCGCCGCTGGTGTTCATCCCGGTCGCCGCGGCCGGTGTCGGCGTGGCCACCTGGGAGGTCGCCAAGCGGCTACGCGAGGCCGACGTGCTCGTCCCGCGGATCCCGCTGATCGTCGGCGGGCAGGCGGTGTTCTGGCTCGGCTGGCCGTGGGGCGCGAGCGGTGTCGCCGGCGCGTTCGCGGCCACCGCGCTGACCTGCATGGTGTGGCGGCTGTTCGACCACGGTCTACGGACCGCGCCGCGGAACTTCCTGCGTGACACGGCGATCGCGGTCTTCACCCTCGCCTGGGTCCCGCTGCTCGCGTCCTTCGCGACGCTGCTGCTGTTGGAGCCCGACGGCAACCTGCGGGTGCTCACCTTCATGATCCTGGTGGTCTGCTCCGACGTGGGCGGCTACGTGGCGGGCGTGCTGTTCGGCAAGCACCCGATGGTGCCGTCGATCAGCCCGAAGAAGTCCTGGGAGGGTTTCGGCGGTTCGCTGGTGTTCAGCGTCATCGGCGGTCTGCTGACGGTCACCCTGCTGCTGGACGCCAATTCGATGATCGGCGTGGTGCTCGGTGTCGGGCTGGTTCTGGTCGCGACCGTCGGTGATCTGATCGAATCGCAGATCAAGCGGGAGCTCGGCATCAAGGACATGGGCACCCTGCTGCCCGGGCACGGCGGCATCATGGACCGGCTCGACTCGATGCTGCCGTCCGCGTTCGTCTCCTGGCTGGTGCTGAGCACGCTGCTCTGACTGCCCGGTCCCGCGCGACATGCCGCCAAATCCCGGCGACCGCGATAGCGATCGTCCATGATCGAGGCATGTCCACGAATGCCGAGCACGAGCCCGAGGCGAGCCGGCGCGACAAGCCGGCCGTCCCGCCGACCACGCCCCCGCCGCCCGCGACCAGACCCCCCATGACGGGCGCCAAACCCTCGATCTCCTCGCGGACCGGCTACGCCTGGGTGGGGCTCGTGACCGGCACGCTGATCATGATTTTGCTGCTCATCTTCATCCTGCAGAATCTGCAGACCGTCGAAGTCAGCATGTTCTTCTGGAACTTCCACCTCCCTCTCGGCGTCGCCGTCCTGCTCTCGGTGATCCTCGGGGCCCTGGTGATGGCGCTGGTCGGCGGCATGCGCATCATGCAGCTGCGGCGCGCCGCCAAGCGCTGAGTCCTCAGACCGATGCGGATCCGTCGCCGTTCTGGCGAGCGCCGGATCGGCGCCAGCGCAGTGGGGGAGACCCGAACTTGCGTTGAAAGGCTCGCGACGCGGGGGAGACCCCAGGGCAGATCAGTCAGGAACTGCCGCCCGCGGCCTTCGACAGCATCGCGCCGGACTCCGACGGTTACCTGTGGATCAGGCAGGACAAGTTCCAGGAGAGCTTCGCCCAGGACCTCTCCGACGACGAGGCTCTGGTCATGGCCGTCAGTGCGCGACCTCGGGTTGTCCTGAGCCGAGTGTCCGGAACGGCGTGGGGCGGTTGTGTCCTCGCGCACTGTTTCGGCCTGAGCATTCGAGCGCCAGGGGCGGATGAGAGACTGGAAGAACTATGACCGCCTCCCTGCCCCTGGTTTTCGACGCTCCGCGCCGTGGCATGCCGCCGCGGCATCTCGCCGATCTCGATGCCGAGGGGCGGCGTGCCGCGGTCGAGGAGCTGGGCCTGCCCAAGTTCCGCGCCGATCAGATCGCGCGGCAGTACTTCGGGCGGTTGCAGGCCGATCCCGAGCTGATGACCGATCTGCCCGCCGCGGTGCGGGAGAAGGTCGGCTCGGCGTTGTTCCCGCCGCTGCTCTCGGTGGTCAAGCACGTCGCCTGCGACGACGGGCAGACCCGCAAGACACTGTGGCGGGCCGGTGACGGCACCCTGCTGGAGAGCGTGCTCATGCGCTACGCCGACCGCAACACCCTGTGCATCTCCAGCCAGGCGGGTTGCGGCATGGCCTGTCCGTTCTGCGCGACCGGTCAGGGCGGACTGAACCGCAACCTGTCCACCGCCGAGATCGTCGACCAGGTGCGCGCCGCCGCGGCCGCGCTGCGCGACGGCGAGGTGGCGGGCGGCGAGGGCAGGCTGTCGAACATCGTCTTCATGGGCATGGGCGAGCCGCTGGCCAACTACAAGCGGGTGGTCGCCGCGGTGCGCCGCATCACCTCCCCCGCGCCGGACGGCCTCGGCATCTCGCAGCGCAACGTCGTGGTCTCGACCGTCGGTTTGGCGCCCGCCATCCGCAAGCTGGCCGACGAAGGTCTCTCGGTGACGCTGGCCGTCTCGCTGCACACGCCCGACGACGAACTGCGTGACACCTTGGTGCCGGTGAACAACCGCTGGCCGGTGGCCGAGGTGCTGGACGCGGCGCGCTATTACGCCGACACGACCGGCCGTCGCGTCTCGGTCGAGTACGCGCTCATCCGCGACATCAATGATCAGCCGTGGCGCGCCGACATGCTCGGCGCCAAACTGCACAAAGCGCTGGGCTCGCGCGTGCACGTCAACGTCATCCCGCTCAACCCGACCCCGGGCAGCAAGTGGGACGCCAGCCCGAAACCGGTCGAGCAAGAGTTCGTCCGCCGGGTCAACGCCCAGGGCGTGCCCTGCACCGTCCGTGACACCCGCGGCCAGGAGATCGCCGCCGCCTGCGGGCAGCTGGCCGCCGAGAACTGAATTTCGAGGGGGGCCGTTGCTGCAGCCAGGTGACGTATTCGCCGGATATGCCATCGAACGACTGCTGGGGCAGGGTGGTATGGGCGCGGTGTATCTGGCCGCGCACCCGCGGCTGCCCCGCCGTACCGCGCTCAAGCTGCTGAATCGGGAGTTGTTCTCCGACGCGGAGATTCGCGCGCGGTTCGAGCGGGAGGCCGACCTGGTCGCGCAGCTGGACCATCCCAACATCGTGACCGTCTTCGACCGCGGCATCGAGGACGAGCAGCTGTGGATCTCCATGCAGTTCATCGACGGCGCCGACGCGTCCTCGGTGGATCCCGGCACCCTGCCGCCGCAGCGCGCCGCCCAGATCGTCGGCGAGACCGCGCTTGCGCTGGACTACGCGCACCGCATGGGCGTGCTGCACCGCGACGTCAAACCCGCGAACATCCTGCTCTCCCGCTCGGCGGGGCAGGAGCGGGTGCTGCTCACCGATTTCGGCATCGCCCGCCCTCGCGAGGACACCAGGCAGCTCACCCAGACCGGCACGTTCACCGCGACTCTCGCGTACGCCGCGCCGGAACAGCTGACGGGCGCGCCACTCGATCACCGGACCGACCAGTACTCGCTGGCCTGCACGCTGTACTGGTTGTTGTCCGGCGCCGTGCCGTTCGATTCGCCGCAGGCCGTCGCGGTGATCCAGGGACATCTGAAGCAGCCGCCCCCGCCGCTGAGTTCGGTGCGTCCGGGTCTGCCGCCCGCGTTGGACGCGGTGCTCGATCGCGCGCTCGCCAAACGACCCGCGGATCGGTTCGACTCCTGCGCGGAGTTCGCCGCGGCCGTGCAGCAGGCGTTGCGTGGACCGGTGAGCGCGCCGCACGCCGTCGCGCGGCCCAGGCCGCATCCGCAGCGCTCGGCGCCGAATCCGATGCCGGTGGCGCATCCACAGAGTTCGGCGCCGAACCCGGTGCCGGTGGCTCATCCGCCGCGCTACGCCCAGCCCGCGCCGCCCGGTCCGCACTATGCGAACAGCGGTGTGCCGCAGGGCTATCCGCCGGGTTACGGCGGTGTCCCTGCCGGGTACCGACCGCCTGTTCCGCCCCGGCGTCGCGGATCGGGGGCGAAGGTGCTCACGGTGATTCTGGGCTTGGTGTTCACGTTGGTCACCGGGTGTGGCGCCTTCGTGTTGACCGACGACTCGACCTGGGTCTCGCAGATAACCGGACGCTCGAAGGGACACAAGGACCTCTCCGAGATGTCGGCGGCGTTTCCCGGAATGCTGCCGAGCGGCAACCGCGACACCGGTAAGGGCTACAACGGGGCCTCGTGCCGTCCGGCATCCGAATGGAAGGACTGGCGCGCCGAGAAGGGCGACGAATCGGCCTTCGACAATTGGCAGGCGCGCTGGGAGTGTCTGCTGGAGGGCGGCGCGAAGCTCGCGTACAGGTTCTACGCCTTCCCGAGCGCAGAGGCGGCGCGTCGGGCGGTGACCACTTTCAAGTCGCGGGCGAAGCCCGAAGGCCGCAGCGCCGAAGGCACCAGGACCGACGAACGTTTCCGCTACAACGACGGCTACGGCGAGACGGCACTGGTCCTGTCGACCTTCTCCGACCCGTCCCGCGACCGCTGGGTTCTCACCTTCCACGGACCCACGCGGTTCGACGACACTCTCTCGGCGAAGGTCCGCGACGCGCCACTCTGACACGCACCTCGCCTCCGCCGCGGTCCTGCGCGGTCGAGCGTCCGACGGCACCTACGTCCGGGAGAACATGTCGCTGCGGGCCCGTGGCGACTCGCTAGCCGTGGATGGCGCCGACCCGCTCGACGTCACCATCAGCTGGAATCGGCTCGGTCTCGGCCTGGGCTGAGTGTCCGCCAGGCCCATTCGATGGCGATGGCAGCGAGGGGCCCGAGCGGCAGGGCTCTCAGGCTCCGGTGCCGAAGCGGTTCTTGGCCGGGCGGTTGGTGGTGGCGCGGCGTTCGGCTTCCTTCGCCTTGACGCGCTCGTTCTCGCGGAGGACGGCTTGGTAGTTCTCGCGTTCGCGGGTCAGCCATTCCGGAGGGTCGGCGAGGAGGGCGGTGATCTCGTCCGCGGTGAGGGCGTCGGAGACGCCGCCGCGGGCCAGGCCGCTGTTGGAGATGCCGAGTTTGCGTGCGGTGATGTCGCGCGGGAAGGGGCCGGTGCGGCGCAGTTCGGTGAGCCACTCCGGGGGATCGGTGCGCAGCCGGTCGAGGTCGGCGCGGGAGATCGGCGAGTTCCGGAACTCCTCCGGCGCGGCGGGGAGGTAGATGCCGAGCTTGTCGGCCGCGGTCAGCGGCTTCATCATCTGCGGTTTCTTGTCCGGGCTCACCGGGACAGCCTAGTCGACCGCCGGAGCGCCCTCGTCGTCACGGCGACCGTCCGACCCGCGCACGCCGTGCAATACCCTTGGTCGAATGAGTCAGGTGGAGTCGATCGACGTCGAGCGGTTGCGCTGGTTCGTCACGGTGGCCGAGGAGCTGCATTTCGCGCGGGCGGCCAAGAGCCTCGGCATCGCGCGTCAGCGGCTCAGCCGGACGGTCATCGACCTGGAGACCGAACTCGGCACGAAGCTGTTCGTCCCCGGCGCCCAGCCGACGCAGCTCACCGACGAGGGACGCGAGCTGCTCGCCGCCGCCCGCGAGGTCATCGCGCGTCGGGAAGTGGCCGAGCCGGAGCCGGAGGTCTCAGCCGAGCTGCGGGTGGGTTTCGTGCCCGGCGTCACGGTGTCGAAGTGGGAGCGGATCTGGGGTGAGCGGTTTCCCGAGATCCCGCTGCGAACGATTCCGCTCGCGGCCGCCGACCAGCTGACCGCCCTGCGGGAGGGCCGGGTCGACATGTGCTTCGTGCGCCTGCCCATCGACCGCGCAGGGCTCAGCGCGATTCCGCTGTACCGGGAGGCGCCGGTCGTCGTGGTGCCCAAGGAACACCCGATCTCGCTGTTCACCGAGGTCACGGCGGCGGACCTGGCCGACGAGCGCATGCAGGACGCCTCGGACATCGACGCGGCGGCGGTCATCCTCGAAATGGTCGCCGCCGGAGTCGGACTCGCCATCGTCCCGCACTCCATCGCGCGCCTGCACGCCCGCCGCGACCTGGTCTACCGCACCGTCATCGAGCACCCCGACACCGAGATCGCTCTGGTCTGGCCAACGGCCGAAACCACCGAGCTGGTGGAGGAATTCGTCGGCGTGGTGCGCGGCCGCTCCGAACGCAGCTCGCGTTCCCCGTCGACCCGCGCCGAGCAGCGTCCGAAGCAGGCGGTCGCGAAAAAGCCCGCGCCACAGCGACAATCGACCGGGAAGAGCGCGTCCGTGGCGCGTGGCGCCCGGTCCGCGGGTGCCAAGAAGCCCGGCAAGCGGCGCGGTCGCTGATCCGCGTCACGGCGTGCCCTCGTGGACGCGCGGCAGGATCTGGTCCCGCAGGGACGCGCGGATCTCGGCGATCGCGGCGTCGCCCGCGGTCAGCAGGGGGCTGCGGACAGCAGACGGGAACCCGGGAATACGTTCGGCGAGAGCGGCTTTCACGAAAGCGATATCGCTGAGTCCGGAATCGTGGCGCAGTGCCCGGCATTCGTCGAACACCGCCTGCCATCGCGCGGCGGAGTCGACGTCACCATCATGCACGGCGGCGGCGATGCGAACGGGTAGTTCGGGCACCGGATTCCCGCCGCCGGAGACGATGCCGTGCACGCCGAGTTCGCGGATCCGGGCGGCCGCGCCGTCGCTGCCCACCAGGACCGTCGAACCGGTCGCGGCGTAGGCCCTGGTGACCTCGAGGTCGCCACCGGAGTCCTTGATTCCGGCGAGCATCGGATACTCGGCGGCGAGCGCGGCGAACAGCGCAGGGGAGATCGGGGTCTGGGTGTGGCGCGGGAAGTTGTACAGCAGCATCGGCAGTTCGGTGCGGGTCAGCAGCGCACCGAAGAACTCGCGGACACCGGCCTCCGGCGGATCGGCGAAGAAATAGGGTGCGATCGCGGCGACGGCGTCGGCGTGGTGCTTCGCGTGGTCGAGCAGTTCGAGCGCGTCGCCGTAGGCGGTGGCGCCGATGTGCGCGATCAGATGCCCCGGCCAGTGCTCGCGGGCATGTTCGAGGACCGACTTGCGTTCGGCGACAGTGAGACTGGCGAACTCGCCGGTCGTGCCGTTGACGAGGATCGCGGGAACGCCGGAGTTGTGCAGGAAGCCGAGATACTCGCCCAGCGCTCCGGTATCGATGGCGCCGTCACGGGCGAACGGCGTGACCGTGGCGAGGATGGGATTGGGCTCGACCGCGCCGGGCCACCCTGGTGCGGACTGCGCTGGCTCTCCAACTGTCATCTGCGGCGCTCCTCCACATCGACGCCCGGCAGGACAACGGCCGCGCTCCCGGTGTGAATCGAGATGCGCGGCCGCGAAGTATCGAGCCTCCAGCCGGGTCGGCCACCCGGGGCCGAGGCTTAGCGGGGCTTACGCCGCAGGATCGAGTCGCGCACCAGGATGACCACGATGAGCGCGGCGAAGCCGACCAGGTAGATGTCCTCGACCAGGCCCTTGTGGTTGCCGATGATCATGGCGAGCAGGATGAACGCGACGATCCAACCGGCGATGCGGAAGGTGCGGCGCGACTCGCCGCTCCAGCCCCACTCCGCGGAGGGGACCTCGGCGGTGTCCACGTGAGTGACGACGGCGCGCTCGTTGTTGGCGGGTTCGATGTCCGTGGCGGCCACGATCGCTCCTCAGGTGGTTCGGGTACCGAACTTCCGGTACGCACTCTTGGGCTACTGGTCGATATCGTGACATACGACGCCGCGTCGTTGGTAGTCGGCCCGCGTTCGACGCGCACGACGAGACCCCGTGCGCGGTAGGACACAATGACTGGGTGTCCGACATCGTGAGAGTCCTGCTGCTCGGCAGCACCGGATCCATTGGTACCCAGGCGCTCGAAGTGATCGCCGCCAACACCGACAAGTTCGAGGTGGTCGGATTGGCCGCGCGCGGCGGCAATACCGAGCTGTTCGCCGCGCAGATGGCGGCCACCGGGACCCGCAATGTCGCCGTCGCCGACCCGGCCGCCGCCGCGGCTCTGGACATTCCGCTGGCCGGTCCGGCGGCAGTGACCGAACTGGTGCGCCGCACCGAGGCCGACGTGGTGCTCAACGCGCTGGTCGGCTCGCTCGGCCTGGAACCGACCCTGGCCACCCTGGAGTCGGGCACCCGCCTCGCGCTGGCCAACAAGGAGTCGCTCGTCGCGGGCGGTTCGCTGGTGACCCGCGCCGCCGCGCCCGGCCAGATCGTGCCGGTGGACTCGGAGCATTCGGCGCTGGCGCAGTGCCTGCGCGGCGGCCGCGCCGAGGAGGTGGACCGGCTCGTGCTGACCGCGTCGGGCGGGCCGTTCCGCGGCTGGACCGCCGAGATGCTCGAATCCGTCAGCCCCGCCGAGGCGAAGGCCCACCCGACCTGGTCCATGGGCCTGATGAACACGCTGAATTCGGCTTCGCTGGTCAACAAGGGCCTCGAGCTGATCGAGACGCACCTGCTGTTCGGCATCCCCTACGACCGCATCGACGTCACCGTGCACCCGCAGTCGATCGTGCACTCGATGGTGACTTTCACCGACGGCTCCACGCTGGCGCAGGCCAGTCCGCCGGACATGAAGCTGCCCATCGCGCTGGCCCTCGGCTGGCCGGATCGGGTGCCCGGCGCCGCGACCCCGTGTGATTTCGGGACCGCGGCCACCTGGACCTTCGAGCCGGTCGACAGCGAGGTGTTCCCCGCGGTCGAACTGGCCAGGCAGGCGGGCACCGCGGGCGGCAGCGTGACCGCGGTCTACAACGCGGCCAACGAGATCGCGGTGCAGGCTTTCCTCGACGGTCTCATCGGCTTTCCGGCGATCGTGCGGACGGTGGCCAGCGCGGTGGAGGCGGCCGACCAGTGGCGGACCGAGCCGCAGAGCCTGGCCGAGGTGCTCGCCGCCGACAGTTGGGCGCGCGACTACGCCCGGCGTGTCGTCGGAGCCTGAACAACCGGTATCCGGCGCGTCCGGCCGCGCGCTGGCAGACTGAGGCGTACGGATCGGGGATGGACTACGTCCGGCGGCATCCATGCGGCATACCCGCGTGCTGGCCCGCGCGGGCTTGGTACGGCCTCGGTCCGGCCGCGTCCATTACTGTGGTCGGGGTGCTCGCGGCCGCGCCGGCGCGTGCGCGGGATGTCTACGAGCTGCGCAACGCAGGAGGGCTGGAGAGCAAATGGTGTTCGCCATGGGGTTCGTGCTGTTCGCGCTCGGCATCCTCATCTCGGTCGCCCTGCACGAATGCGGACACATGTGGGCGGCCCAGGCCACCGGCATGAAGGTGCGCCGCTACTTCGTCGGCTTCGGCCCGACCCTGTGGTCCTTCCATCGTGGCGAGACCGAATACGGCGTCAAGGCCATCCCGCTCGGCGGCTTCTGCGATATCGCGGGCATGACGGCACTGGACGAGGTGCGGCCCGAGGACCTCGACCGCGCCATGTACCGCCAGGCGACTTGGAAGCGGCTCGTGGTCATGGTGGGCGGTATCGCCATGAACTTCGTGCTCGGCTTCCTGCTGATCGTGGTGCTCGCCGTCGGATGGGGTCTGCCGCGGCTGGACGAGCCGGCCCCGACGGTGGGAACCCTGAGCTGTGTCGCGGACGCCAATCCGGACGGGACGCTGCAACAGTGCACCGGCCCGGGCCCCGCCCAGCAGGGCGGACTCCAGCCCGGCGACACCATCACCGCAGTGAACGGCGTCGCGGTCGGCACCTGGGCGGAGTTCACCGAGCAGACCCGCAAGCAGCAGGGCCCGATCACCTACACCGTGGACCGCGCCGGAGAGCGGGTGCAGGTGACGGTCGCCCCGCAGCCGGTGACGCGCTATACCAAGGACGGCGCGAAGACCGAGGTCAGCGCGGTCGGCGTCACCCTGGACGTGCCGCCGATCGAGAAGTACAACATCGTCACGGCCATTCCCGCCGCGACCACCTTCACCGGCGACCTGTTCGTGCGCACCTTCCAGTCGCTGATGCAGATGCCCGCCAAGGTCGCGGCGCTGTGGGACGCGGTCACCGGCGGCGCACGCGATCCGGAGACCCCGGTCAGCATCTACGGCGCGAGCCGCATCGGCGGCGAGAGCGCCCAGGCGGGCCTGTGGCAGGTGTTCGTGCTGATGCTGGCCAGCCTGAACTTCTTCCTGGGCGCGTTCAACATCCTGCCGCTGCTGCCGCTGGACGGCGGTCACATCGCAGTGGTGATCTACGAGAAGATCCGCAACACCATTCGCGGCTGGCGCGGTCTGGCGCCCGGCGGTCCGGTCGACTACCTCAAGTTGTTGCCGGCGACGTACGTCGCCGTGGCGCTCGGCGGCGCGTACATGGTGCTGACGCTGGCCGCCGACATCGTCAACCCGATCCGGCTGTTTCCCTGAGTTCCCTCGAGTTCTCCCGTCCGGGGTAACCTGTCGCGGGCAATAGCGGGACAACTCGATGTCATGCCGTGTCACGGGCGTCACAGGGTGGTGGTCCACCGCGCGCCGCTAAGCTCGGTAGGCGAACGGCCCGCAGCACACGTACGGAAAGTAGGCAGCCGAAAGTGACCAGCACAATCGGACTGGGAATGCCCGCCGCACCCGCGGCCGTTCTCGCGCCCCGGCGCAAGACCCGTCAGCTCATGGTCGGCGGTGTCGGCGTGGGCAGCGACCACCCGATTTCGGTGCAGTCGATGACCACCACCAAGACCCACGACGTCAACGCGACCCTGCAGCAGATCGCCGAGCTCACCGCCTCGGGCTGCGACATCGTCCGGGTCGCCTGTCCCCGCCAGGAGGACGCCGACGCGCTGGCGACCATTGCCCGCAAGTCGCAGATCCCGGTCATCGCCGACATCCACTTCCAGCCCCGCTACATCTTCGCCGCCATCGATGCGGGCTGCGCCGCGGTGCGCGTGAACCCGGGCAACATCAAGGAGTTCGACGGCCGGGTCAAGGAGGTCGCGAAGGCCGCGGGCGCCGCTGGCATTCCGATCCGCATCGGCGTGAACGCCGGTTCGCTGGACAAGCGGATGATGGAGAAGTACGGCAAGGCCACCCCCGAGGCGCTGGTGGAGTCGGCGCTGTGGGAGGCGAGCCTGTTCGAGGAGCACGGCTTCGGCGACATCAAGATCTCGGTCAAGCACAACGACCCGGTGATCATGGTCGAGGCCTACCGGCAGCTGGCCGCGCAGTGCGACTACCCGCTGCACCTCGGTGTGACCGAGGCAGGTCCGGCGTTCCAGGGCACGATCAAGTCCGCCGTCGCGTTCGGCGCGCTGTTGAGCGAGGGCATCGGCGACACCATCCGGGTCTCGCTGTCCGCGCCGCCCGCCGAGGAGGTCAAGGTCGGCGGGCAGATCCTGCAGTCGCTGAACCTGCGTCCGCGCAAGCTCGAGATCGTCTCCTGCCCGTCCTGCGGTCGCGCCCAGGTGGACGTCTACACGCTGGCCAACGAGGTGACCGCCGGTCTGGAGGGCATGGAGGTGCCGCTGCGGGTCGCGGTGATGGGCTGCGTCGTGAACGGCCCCGGTGAGGCGCGCGAAGCGGATCTCGGTGTCGCCTCGGGCAACGGCAAGGGGCAGATCTTCGTCAAGGGCGAGGTCGTCAAGACCGTGCCGGAGGCGCAGATCGTGGAGACCCTGATCGAGGAGGCCATGCGCATCGCCGAGGAGATGGGCGAGAGCGCGGGCGCGGGGGAGCCGGTCGTCACCGTCGGCTGAGACCCGTCGCGACCTGCGGGTTTCGGATACCCGTACCGCATCGGCCGCGTTCGTGGCAGGCTGTCGATTGTGCGGAGTCTGCTGGAGCCGACGCGAAGAGCGAAGTTCGCCCCCGCGCGTCAGCTCGCCAACCGGGATCTGGCGCAGGTCCTGCGAGTGCTCGACAGCGATCCGGTCGCCTCGTGCATGATCGCGGCCCGATTGCAGGAATACGGGCTGGACGCCAGGGGCGGGCACGGTGAGCTGTGGAGCCGCGGCGGCCCCGCCGAATCCCTCTGCTTCTCCGGAGCGAACCTGGTGCCGCTGCGCGGCGACAACGACGCCTTGCGTGCTTTCGCCGACCGCGCGACGCGCTGGCCGCGGATCTGCTCCTCGGTGGTCGGCCGCCAGGAACTCGCGCTGCCGCTGTGGGAGATGCTGAGCGACAGCTGGGGCCCGGAGCGGGAACTGCGCGGCACCCAACCGCTGCTCGCGCTCGGCCAGCCCGCATTGGCGACGGCCGACCCGCAAGTGCGCAGGGCACGCCCGGACGAGCTGGACCGCTACCTCAACGCGGCGATCGCCATGTTCATCGAGGAGGTCGGCGTCGATCCGAGGGCGGGCGACGGCGGTCGCGGCTATCGGCGCCGCATCCAGAACCTCATCGAATCCGGCCGTGCCTGGGCGCGTTTCGAGGACGGCGAGGTGGTCTTCAAGGCCGAGGTCGGGTCGATGTCCCGGCGCACCGGACAGATCCAGGGCGTGTGGGTGCATCCGGACCGGCGCGGCAAAGGCGTCGGCACCAGCGGGACAGCGGCGGTGGCCAACGCGGTGGTGGCCTCCGGGCGCACCGCGAGCTTGTACGTGAACGACTTCAACACGGTGGCCCGCCGCGCCTATGGCCGCGTCGGATTCCGTCAGATCGCGACATTCGCCACCGTCCTGTTGGACTGAACGGCTCACGGTCCCGGTGAGCGAGGCCGGAAACCACCCCGCCTCGATCGGCCGAGAAACGGTGCGCCGCAGGCAATTGCCGGTAATTGGCCAGTACCATCGGCAGCGATGCCGACACGCATGTTGATTCCGCTGGCCGTCGCGGTGCTCGCCGCCGCGGCTGCGGGCTGCTCGGCCGGTCCGCAGGGCCCGGCGCCCGCCGCCGACGCCTTTGTCGCCGCCTTCGCCGAGAACGATCTCACCGCGGCCGCCGAACTCACCAGCCAGCCCGAGAAGGCCACCGCCGCACTGACTTCCGCGTGGCAGAACCTACAGGCGGAGGAACTGACCGCACGCACGGGCGCGGCCCGCGTCACCGGTGACACAGCGACCGTCGATTACACCTACGAGTGGCGGCTGCCGAAGAACCGCACCTGGACCTATACCGGCCAGCTGCAGATGGGCCGCACCGGCGGTCGCTGGATGGTGCGGTGGACGTCCTCGAACATCCACCCCGAACTCGGCGACACCCAGACCATGGAGCTGCGCGCGAACCCGGCCCCGCGCGCCAGGGTGAACGAGCAGTCCGGCAGTGATGTCCTGGTGCCGGGCAAGGTCTCCCGCGTCGCCTTCACCGCGGCCGACGCCGCCGATCCCGCCGCGGTGGCGACCGCGCTGTCGCGAGCACTGCTGCGTTTCGACGAGCGCCTCACCCCCGAGACCATCCTGAAGGCGGCGCGGAACACCAACGGCGCCTACACCGTCCTGCTGCTGACCGAGGTCGAATACAACCAAGTCGGCTCCGAACTCATCGGGCTGCCCGGTGTGACGCTGACCCAGGAGTGGGACATGGTGCCCACCGACCGCGCCTTCGCCCCCGATCTGATGACGCAGGTGCGCCAGACGGTGATCGCCGAGGTGGACGGCAAGTCGGGCTGGAGCGTGGTCACCATGAACACCCACGGCGCCGACACCGCCGTGCTCACCGAGGTGCCCGCGCAACCGGCGCCGTCGTTCGCGCTGAGCATCGACCGCTACGTGCAGAACGCCGCCCAACGCGCCGTCGACCTGCGCACCGAGCAGACCATGATGGTCGTGCTGCGCCCGTCGACCGGCGCGATCCTCGCGGTCGCGCAGAACGAGGAGGCGGACCGGGACGGGCCGATGGCCACCATCGGCCAGTATCCGCCCGGCTCGGTGTTCAAGACGGTGACCGCCGCCGCGGCCATGGCCGAGGGCCTCGCCACGCCCGACACCGTGCTGCCCTGTCCGAGCAGCATCGTCATCGGCGAGCGCACCATCCCCAACTACAACCATTTCACCGTCGGCAACGTCCCGATGGCCACCGCCTACGAACGGTCCTGCAACACTTCCTTCGCCAAGCTCGCCAGCCAGCTGCCCGCCGACGCGCTGGCGTCGACCGCCGCGAAACTTGGAGTGGGCCAGGACTATTCGGTGGTCGGGCTGCCCACCGCGTCCGGATCGGTGCCACCCGCCGACGATCTGGTGCAGCGCACCGAGGACGGGATCGGTCAGGGCAAAGTCGTGGTCAGCCCGTTCGGCATGGCGGTGATGGCGGCGACCATCGCGCACGGCTCGGCGCCCGTGCCGTACCTGATCGCCGGGCGGCCCACCGTAGTCGAGGGAGAGCGGCCCGCGATCGCGGCGGAGGTGATCGAAGGATTGCGCGCGATGATGCGCAAGGTGGTCACCGGCGGCACCGCCGAACGCATCGCCGATCAGGGCGAGGTGTACGGGAAGACGGGCGAGGCCGAGGTCGACGGCGGCTCGCACTCGTGGTTCGTGGGGTACCGCGGTGATATGGCCTTCGCGACGTTGCTGGTCAAGGGCGGCAGCTCGGACAACGCGGTGGCGGTGACCCGAGATATGTTCGCCGCCCTGCCGACTGGGTACTGACGGCGGTTGTCCGGCGTGCCCGACGACGCCGGGCCGCTGGGCAGCACGCGCCGGTGCGACGCCCGTGAGATCAGTAGAAGTACAACGCCGTCCACGTGTCCGGCCCGACCACGCCATCGATCTTCAGGCCGTGCGCGGACTGGAACTTCTCGACGGCCTGCCGGGTGTCCGGCCCGAAGGCGCCGTCGATCTTCACCGGGTAACCGTGCAGGTGCAGCAGACACTGTGCCTGCCGGACGGCGTCGCCGCTGCTTCCGTAACTGATGGTCGGGTGCGAGTCGCTGTACCCGCAGCCCTTGGCGCGCTCGGCGGGATCGCTGTCCTTCGGGGCCGGGGCGGCCCACGCGGGCGCGGTCGCGGTCAGCAGACCGGCGGCGAGGGCGATGGCGGCGATCAGGGTACGAAAAGTCATGGGAACCATCCATTGTCGGGTGCTACTGGACGGGAGCGGTGCTCCCGATCAGCAAGCTATGGCCCTCGACTTCGGCGAATCTCGAGACTTTCTGCAATCGCCTGGTCAGGCCGGTGGCGCGGGTTCCTCGTTGGCCCCGTATCGCAGCCGCGTCGAGCCGACCCGGATGACGTCGCCGTCCGTGAGCGCGGTGTCGGCGCGGATCGGCACCTCGTTGACGTAGACACCGTTGGCCGAATCCCGGTCTCTGATGAAGATCCCGTCGTCGCGGTGCAGAATCCGCGCGTGCTTGCGGCTGACCCGCGCGTCATCGAGCACGATGTCGTTGTCGGACTCGCGGCCGATCCGCAGGCCCGAGGGCGGCACCGGAATCCGCTCCCCGTCGCCGACGCGCAGCCAGGCCAGGCGACGGATGTTCGGCAGGTCGCGGGTGGTGGCGGTCCGGGTGGACGGCGCCTCCGACAGCACCCGATGGTTGCGCACCGCGTCCTCCAGCTCCACCGTCTCCGGCTGCGGATCGGCGCCGAGCTCGTGAACCAGGTTGCGGCGCAATCGGAGACAGGCGGCCAGCGCGTCGGCCTGCCGTCCGGACACATACAGCGCCTTGATCAGCAGCCGCCATACCCGTTCGTCCACGGCGCGCTCGGCGGTTGTCGCGGTCAGCTCGCCGATCACCGCGCTCGCGCGCCCGTCGGCGATATCGGCGGCGATTCGGTCGACGAGCACGTCGTGTCTGCGCTCGGTCATATCGGTCGCGAAGTTGGCGGCGAAGCCGAGTTCGTCGAGACCGGTCAGCGGAGCGCCGCTCCACTCGTCCAGGGCTGCCGCGAAACACGCCGCGGCCATGCGGGAGTCGCCATCTCGGGCGGCCGCCGCGCCACGGGCGCGCGCCACTTCGAAGCGGCCGACGTCGCACTGGTCGTCGGTGATGTCGAGAAGATATCCCGCGTCGACGGTGCGCAGGACGTCGCGATCCTGAATTCCGGCTCCGCGCAAGACGGTACGCAGATTCGAGACGTACGCGTAGAGACCGTCCATGGCGCGCGGTGGCGGATCGTCGCCCCAGACCGCCTCGAGCAAAGCGGTTTTCGGGACCGCCCTGCGTCGGTTGACGACGAGCACGGCCAGCAGCGCGCGCGGCTTCGCGCCGGACAGCGCGATGTGGTGGCCGTCGACCAGCAGCCGGACCGGCCCGAGTATTCGCACGTCGACCGAGGGCGGATCGGAACCGGCGCTGGCCACGGCACATCCCTCCCAACTACACTGCGCGCCAAGTCGTCTCGCGATGCGAAGGCGACGGTGAGTGGATTCAGCATACGCATCGCCCGCGGTCGGCGGCGGACCCTCGCGGAGCGAAACCGCTTCGCGGGCAACGGGCTTTCCGCGCGATTGCTGGGCAGATCGGCACGGGTGCGGGCAGCACGGGTGGACCGCCGATCCCACGGACGCGGTGGCACAGGGAGGTGCGCGGAGGGTGGTCGCTTCGGAATTGGTGCCGGGCTCGGTGTTCGCGGGTCATCTGATCGAACGACGGCTCGGTTCCGGCGGAATGGGCACGGTGTATCTCGCCAAGCACCCGACGCTGCCCATGCGGGTGGCGCTCAAGGTGGTCGGCGCGGATCGCGCCGACACCGAGTACGCCGCGCTGTTCCGTCGTGAGGCGCGGCTGGCGGCCGGTCTCGACCATCCGAACATCGTGGACGTCAAGGACTTCGGCGAGGAAGACGGCAGGCTGTGGATGTCCATGCGCTACGTGCCCGGCGGCGACCTCGCGGCGCTGATCCGCGCCCACCGCTCGGGCGTCGAGTTCGGCCGGGCGGTGCACATCGTGGCCGAGGCGGCCAAGGCCCTCGACTACGCGCACGAACACCATGTCGTGCACCGGGACGTGAAGCCCGCGAACATCTTCGTCACCCCCGGCGACGCGGGCGCGGACCGGGTGCTGGTCGGGGATTTCGGCATCGCGCGCCGGACGGACCCCGCCGCCACCCAGACCGACACCGGTGTCCGAGCGTTCACCGAGTCCTACGCCCCGCCGGAACAGCGCACCGGCGGACGCGTCGACCGGCGCGCGGATGTCTACGCGCTGGGCATCACATGCTACGAACTGCTGACCGGCCGATTGCCCGCCGCGATGATCGCCGATCCGCTGCCGGAAGGCGTCGGCGCGGTGCTGGCCAAAGCCACGAGGGACGTTCCGGACGAACGGTACGAGTCGTGCGGCGAGCTGGCCGCGGCGCTGGCCGGGGCGACGCGTGCCGAACCGAAGCGTGGCTTCGGAACTCGCAGGAGGGTGGCGGCGTTTGGGGGCGTGGCCGCGGCACTCGTCGGCGCTGCCGTGTTCTTGTCGGTGCGTGCGGATTCCGGCTCCAGGGCGCTGCCCGAGCCGACGGGCACGACGGGCTTGTCTCCGCGCTGCTACTTCACCACCGAGGCGCCCAGCGGCGACGGATACCACGTCGTGCTGCCGACCACGAACGACGGCGGACGCCGCTGCATCCTGTCCTACGTCGACTCCCATCCCGGCGGTCCCGAGGCGCCGCGCGCCGCGCCGATCGAGGGCGTACGCGCCCTCCAAGACGCGCTGCGCCGGTGTTACCAGCGGGATCTGTCGGACGCCGACGGCTTCTACGGCACCGCGACGGGCCTGGCCGTGCTGTACGCGCAGGATCTGCACGGCATCGACAAGGACGGCGTGTTCGGGCCGCAGACCTCGGGCGCGATGCGCTGGCCGCGCTATCGCGACGCGGGCGGCGAGTTCGAGTCCTGCGTGGCGGTCGGGCCGCCGTGACGGGTCAGGCGCGGTGCAGGGTCGCGGCCAGGTGGTGGGTCAGGGGCTCGCCGACCGCGGCCATCCGCAGCGTGTAGTCGATCGTGTCGCCCGCGACACGGAACGACCGGCCCAGCGCCGTCACCAACTTCGCCGTGCTGCTGCGGCCGATGCTGGTGGAGTCGAACTCCATGCGCACCTCACCGTCGGTGATGGTGAGTTCGCCCTCACAGATCTCGGTGACGCCGGTCGGGTGGGCGAGGATCAGCTCGACGTGGTCGGGCCGCGGGCAGCGCAGATAGCCGGTCTCGGCGTGCATCGACCTGCTGCCGTCGGCCGCGCGGGTGCGCTGACGGTAGGTGAGGAACGGGCGGCCCAGATGGCCGAACCGTATCTCCTCCAGGTAGTCGAACGGTTCGATGGTCGGGTATTCACCGTGCCCGCCGCCGCGCCAGGTGCCGAGCAACGAGGCGAGCGGTGCGATATCGGGATGAGGAGCGACGGACGGTAGGGGTTCGACCACGGCGGACAGCCTAGACCCGTGTTCGCCGTCTCGCTCCCCGAGTCCCGAAATTGCACCGACCTGGGCTCCGGGACGCCGGGCCGAGGGGCGCACCGCGGCCGCGCGCGCTTGCCACCCCCGCCCCGTCCCGGGTGCGTAACGTCGGACCGTGTGATGGAGACAGACTCGCTCGGCCACGCGGTACGACGCCCGCGGCTGGTCGTCGTCAGCGGCCCGCCCGGCTCGGGGAAGACGACCTTGGCGCACGCGCTCGGCCGAACCGTCGGCTGGCCGGTGATCAGTCGGGACGAGATCAAGCAGGGGATGGCGGACGCCGATCCCACGTTCGAGCCCGCACCGGAGGACGAGCTCGCGCTGCGTACCCTCGACACCTTCTTCGAGGTGCTCGCCGTGTTGGCGCGCGCGGGCGTCGACACAGTGGCCGAGGCGGCTTTCCAAGATCGCCTGTGGCGGCCCGGGCTCGAGCCGCTGGTCGAGCTGGCCGATCTCAGGTTCCTGCACTGCGTCGTGGACCGGGACGTCGCGGTGGATCGCATCGCCCGCCGCAGGCGCGACGAGCCGCTGCGGCGCGTGCATTCCGCGCCCGGCGAACCGGATCCGGCGGCGCTCGGTGCCCGGCACGACGCGTTCCAGCGGGTGCGGCTGGACGCGCCCGCCCTCGAAGTGGACACGACAGGCGGATACCGACCGGGGCTGGACGAGATCGCCGCCTTCGCAAAGGATGCGCGGATCATCGATATCCGTTGAAGCGCCGCGGGATTCGGCTGCGGGGTGGTACACCTCTGATATGCCTGGCACGCGCGGGGAGGATGGGCGAACCGCTTGTCCGCTTCCCGCCGCGGCGCGGCTCCGGAATCATGGTGGCGCGGGGAGGCGGTGCGATGTGACGACCGACAACTGGATGGTGCCGGGCAAGGAGCAGCTGGTCGCGGCCTGCCGCGGGTTTCCGCACGACGATCACCCGATGCTGGAGGCGGCGGGCGAGCTGGCGCAACTGCACGCGCTGCGGGAGCGCACGCCGGCCCGCGAGGTGGCGAAGCTGGACCGGCGGCGCGACCAGCTGGTCCGGGCCATCGACCGGTGGATGACGCTGGCGACGCCGGTGCCGGGCGGCGCCGCACACGCGCACAGCGAGACCGTCGGGCGGATGGTGGACCGGCTCGCGCAGCTCACCACCCAGGCCTGCGTCCCGCTGGCGGCGGCGCCGGACCCGGTCTTCTACGAGGCGTGGGTGCAGGTCGTCGAACTCGCCGACGTCTACCAGGATCTGGTGGACGCGCTGCAAGCGGGAACGCGCCGGGTGCCGGACGGTGTCTAGGCCCTGTCTAGCGCCCGCGACCGAAGAGCCGGAATCCGCGCCCGCGCCGCTGCGGCAGCGTCGCGTACACCATCGTCATATCGGCGAACACCTCCGCCTCCTGCTCGCGCTCCGCGCCGAATTCGTTGCGCCCCAGCACATGCTGCGCCGCCATCGAGGGCAGCAGCGCGGCGAGCTTCGGCGACAGCGGCGGGGCGTCCTCGGAGTCGTCCCTGCCGTGGCCGAGCAGCATGTGCCCGATCTCGTGCAGGATGATGTGATCGGCATTGCGCTCGGTGGCCTCGGCGTCGTACACGATGATGTCGTCGTGTTTGCGGGCGACCCACAGACCTTTGCCGCGACAACCGTTTTCGGCGAGCATCTCGGCCGGCACCGGTCGCAGCGAGATGGAGCGCCCGCGGTGCGCAGCCACCTCGGCCAGGTAGGCGTTGAGGTTCCACGGACTGGGCAGCGGCACCGTCCGGTGAGCGTCGCCGAAACGGGCTTCCATGCTGGTCATCGGCGCTCACTCTACCGACACCGCAGCGCCGCGTCATCCCGGTGATCGGTCACATGGGTGCCGTGATCGATTGCGGCCGACCGGGTTCCGCACACCTCGCTGGCGCGGCTACCTGCGCGAACAGCGGTGTTCTCGGTCGCGGATCAGGCTTCCGGAGTCGGCGCCGCGGTCTTCGGCGGCGTGCCCCGCTGGGAGCGGATCGCCAGCTGGTTCAGCAGCCACAGCGCGATGCCGATGGCGAGCAGCACGCCCGCGATCAGGTACTGATCGGGGTTGCGGTCGGTGAACGGCGTGACGAGGAACCCGCAGGACAGCGCCCCGACAACGGGGAGGAAGGTCGGCGTGCGGAAATGTTTGTGCTCGACCGGATCCCGCCGCAGTACCAGCACCGCGACGTTCACCACCGTGAACACCGCGAGCAGCAGCAACGCGGTGGTGCCGCCGAGTTCGGGCACCTCGCCGACGAACGCGATCAGGCCGAGCGCCAGCAGCGTGGTGAAGACGATCGCGACCTGCGGCGTCCGCCGCCGGGCGTGCACCCGGCCGAATGCGCGCGGCACGACGGCTTGCCGCGCCATGCCGTAGAGCAGCCTGCTCGCCATCAGCATGTTGATCAGCGCCGAGTTGGCCACGGCGAACATGGTGATGAACGCGAAGACGTGCGTCGGGAATCCGGGCGCGCCGACCTCGACCACCTTCAGCAGCGGGGTGTCGCCCTCACCGAGTTGCTCGGTGGGCACCAGCGCGACCGAGGTGATCGAGACGAGCACGTAGATCGTTCCGGTGACGAGCAGTCCGGTCAGCAGCACCTTGGGGAAGATCCGGTTCGGTTCCTTGCACTCCTCGGCCATGTTCACCGAGTCCTCGAAACCCACCATCGCGTAGAAGGCCAGCGTGGTCGCCACGATCACGCCGCCCAGCGCGCTGCGGTCGCCGGTCTCGAACTCGGTGATGCGCCCGAAATCGCCGTTGCCGAAGCCGAGCGCCCACAGCCCGATCGCGATGACGATCAGCAGGCCGGTCAGCTCCACGCAGGTGAGCAGCACGTTCACCTTGACGCCCTCGCTGACGCCGCGCAGGTTGATGGCCGCGATCACGGCCATGAACGCCAGCGCGACGGCGGTGATCGCGATACCGGTGCCGACTTCGAAGTCGAAGGCCTCGGCGAAGTTCGCCGCGAACGCGCGCGAGGCCGTGGCGGCCGAGGTGATGCCGGAGCTCAGCACCGCGAAGGCGACCATGAAGGTGAAGAAGTGGATGCCGAAAGCCTTGTGCGTGTACAGCGCCGCCCCCGCGGCGTGCGGGTACTTGGTGACCAGCTCGAGGTAGCTGAACCCGGTGACCAGCGCGACGAGGAACGCGACGACGAACGGCGCCCACACCGCGCCGCCCACCTCGGCGGCGACTCGCCCGGTGAGCGCGTAGATGCCGGTGCCGAGAATGTCGCCGACGATGAACAACAGCAGCAGTCCCGGCCCCATCACCCGATGCAGACTGGGTTCGGGCGTGGCTGGTTCGGCGGACACGTCGGCCATCGGAGACTCCTGTGCGCGGTGACGGAGGGGACCTTGGAGTACCCATTCTTCCGGCGCGACAGTCGCCGGAACACCGCAGAACGCTAGCTCATCCGGGCGACGATCTCCTCGATCAACGCGACCGAATCGCGCGGACTCAGCGCCATCGCCCGGAGCTGGTCGAAGATCACCCCGAAGCGGCGGACCTCGTTGTGGCCCTCCACGAGTGTGTCGCCCGCGATGCCCTCCACGTACACGAGTTCGTTGTCATCGGGATTCTCGAAGTCGAGCAGCGTGAAGGAGCCCGCCATGCCGGGATGGGCGCCCGCGTTGAACGGAAGGATTTGCAGGATCACGTTCTTCCGCTTGCTCTCCAGCAACAGCTTCTCCAGCTGCCCGCGCATGGTCTGCTGGCCGCCGACCTCTCGGCGGATCGCCGCCTCGTCAAGCACCACCCACAGTTCGAGCGGTTTCTCCTTGTCCAGCACCGTCGCACGGTTCAACCGGGCGTGGACGCGGCTTTCCATGATCGCGGTCTCGACCTTCGGCATGGACGTGTCGATCACCGCGGCCGCGTACTGCTCCGTCTGCAAAAGGCCTGGAATGTAGGAGGTTTGGTAGTGGCGGGCCGACAGTGCCTCGGATTCGAAGTTGATGTAGGCCGCGTACACCTCGGTGAGATTGGCCTCCCACGGTCGGGACATGCCGGGCTTCTGCGCGTCCGACAGGAGCTCGAGCGCGTACTTGCGCCGGTCGGGATCGACCTCGTAGATGTCGAGCAGGGTGTTCAGCGTGCGGCGCTGCGGACGGGCCTGGGCCTGTTCGATCCGGTACAGCGTCGTCACGTTGATCCCGGTGCGGCTGCTGACTTCCTCTTTGCTAAGTCCGACTTTGTCGCGCATCTCGGTCAGCAGCGCCGCGAGTCGGCGCAGGCCGGCGGTGAGAACCGTGCGCTTGCCCGCCATACCGCAATCCTTTCGTGGTGACAGCGCATCAGCCTACCGTCGTGTTCTTCGTGTTTTCGGCCGTTTTCGGCGCGTTCGGGGGTTGCGCGGCGCCCGTTCGTCGCGCTGTTCGACGCGGCGACGCCGGAGGGGACGCTCGTCGATCGGCTCGTCGCGCTGTGTCACGTCGGTATGCAGCGGCTGGACCACGATCGTGACGTGACCCGGATCCTGTTGCGCGACAACTCGATCGACCCCGGCGTTCTGGAGGTGTTCCAGCGCGAGGAGTACGGCGTGGTGATGTCGGTGGTGACGCGGGCGCTGGCGCAACTTGCCGGCTCGGGCGGCGGCGAGCAGGACTGGACGGCCACGGCCGCGGTGCTGGTCGGCGCCCTCGCGCACTACTGGCTGATCACCGACATCTTCGACGGCGAGCACCCGGCGTCTGTCGATGCGGACCGCTACCTGCGTGCCACTGCGGAGCTGGTCGCCGCCCGGCTGGACCGGGCGGGCCACCGAGGAGAGGAAGCACCGTGAACACACACATCACCGTCATCGGCGGCGGCTTGGGAAGCTGGGTTTCCGTGTCGACGGCCGCCTCCGGCGACTGCCGCCGGTCCGGATGCTGCGCGCCCAGGCGCGGCTCGGGCTCACCGCACCCGTGGACATCGACTTCCGTACCTGGGCCGCGGGCCGCTGGGGCGAGGCGACGGCGGAGCGGATGGCGAGCGCGATCAGCGCGGTCACCTACGACGCCGACACCGGCCGCCTCTCGGCCGCGTTCGTCTGGGAGTTGTTCCAAAGGGTGTTCAGCGCGCCCATCCCGGCCGTGCGCTGGGTGCGCGGCGGCTGGCAGCGCGTGGTCGACCGGATGGCGGCGCGTGCGACAGAGCTCGGCGTCGCCGTCGAAACCGGTTCGCGGGTGGACGAATTGCCGACCGACGGACCGGTGACCGTGGCCACCGACGTGCACGCGGCCCGCGTCCTGCTCGGCGACGACAGCCTGACCTGGCCCGGCGGCTACTGCGCCCTGCTCGACATCGCCGTCACCGCCGACCGCCGCGACCGCTCGCTCGTGTTCGACCTCGACGAGGGCGGCTTTCACGAGAGTTACGTAGCCGAACCGTAAGCCGGTTGAGGGTCCCGCTCGCCTAGCTCAATTCGCGATCCAGCTCGCCGAGTTTGTGGGCGATGCCCGCGCGGCCGCTCAGGTCGAGCTTGCGCAGGATGCGGCTGAGGTGGTCCTCGACGGTGCGCGGGCTGAGGTAGAGCCGCTGGGCGATCTCTTTGTTCGGGTGGCCGCGCGCGGCCAGTTCGGCGACCTCGCGCTCGCGCGCCGTCAGCGCCGTCGCGCCGCCGGGGGTGCGGCCACCGGCGAGGCGGCGCTGCAGCGAGGTCGTCGCGACTACCAGCTGGGTCGCCCCCGCGGCCGCGAACGTCTCGCGCGCGGCGACCAAGCGCCGGGTGGCGACGGCGAAATCGCCGCGGCGCCCAGCGATCTGCGCGGCGAGCAGCACCGCTTGCGCGCGGTCGACCGGCATATCGGCCCGATCGAACCACCCGAGGCAGGCCGTGACCGCGGCTTCCGCCGAGTCGAGATCATCCGTCGCGCAGCAGTATTCGGCGCGAGCCGACGAAGCGGCCGCCAGCTGACTCGGCAGCCCCAGGTGGGCGGCCGCCGCCTCGGCCCGGCTGACCAGCTCGTCCGCCGCGGCGTGATCTCCGCCGCCCAGCGCCAGATTCGCGTACCGCGCCAGCTGGGTCGGCTGCATGGGCCCCGGCCGGTTGTCGGTCACAGGCGGGACGCCAGGTTCGATCACGCCGAGCCGGACACCCACCTCGTGCACCGTCATCTCCACCACCTGCCGCCACCAGCGCATCACCGGTCGCGGCTGGTCGGCGAGAATCGTCCACTGCCGCAGCACGTCCTCGCGCGCCGCGGTCAATTGCAGCGCACGGAGTTTCAGCGCACCGGCGAACGGGATCAGATCGCCGTAGCCGAACTGCCGCGCCATGTCGTCGGCGTCCTCGGTGGCGGCCAGCGCCTCGCCGACGCGGCCGTGCTTCATCAGGCAATAGGCGCGCACCGTGTGCAGTTCGGCCAGCGCGTAGCTGCGCCCGAAGCGGCGGCTGACCTGCACCGCGCGGTCCAGATGCGCCAAACCTCTCGCGTGCGTGTCGAGGAAGTACGCCGCCCAGCCCAGCGCGGGCGTCGCGTGCACCACTTCGCGCAGCCGGTCGTCGTCGAGACGCTCGAATGCCAGGTCGGCCTGCTCGAAACCCGCGCGCGCCGCTCCGATACGCAGTTCGGCCACCGCGCCGAGGCAGCGCAACGCGGTCGCGGCCGCGCCCACCGCGGGGTCGGTGATCGCGTCGGAGGCGAACAGCGCGTCCAGCCGCGCCCGTCCCTCGACGTCCTGATGGTCCTGCAACTCCAGGATGGCCAGCTCCAGCTGGACGGGCCCGTCGCCGGGCAGCAGCGGCAACTCGGCGGCCGCTGCGAGCAGGGCCCGCGCCAAGTCGACCCGGCCGAGCATGCGTTCGCAGCGCGCCGAAAGCAGCAGCGCCTCCAGCTGATACGCGCCCGGGCGAGCGGTCAGCGGTTCCAGCGCCTCCCTGGCCCGCGCACCCGCGCCCGACAGTAGGAGCGCGCGTCCGAGCAGCAGCCTGTCCTCGGGCGGTTCGGGCTGCGCGCCCGGGGCCGCGCGCAGGGCGGCGGCGATCCACCGCGCGCTGGTGGCGGGCGAACTCGGCAACACCTGCGCCGCTGCGCCTTTCAGCTCCGCCGCCGCGACCGGATCGATGCCGAGCAGGCCGAGCTCGAGGTGGCGGGCGAGGGCGGGCAGGGCTGCGCCCCGTTGCCGGAGCAGCACCGCCGCCCTGCGGTGCGCGGCGGCCCGCCAGCCCGCGCCCGCCAGCCGATGCGCGGCCGTGCGGATCAGTGGATGGCCGAACGTCACCGACGATCCGGTGACCTCGACCAGTGCCCGCCTGCTCAGTTCGTCGAGCGCGGCGGTGACCGCGTCGATCGGCAATTCGGCTGTGGCGCACAGCATCTCGAGATCGGCGTGCGCGCCGCACAAGGCGATCGCCTGCGCGACGAGTCGTTCCCGATCCGGCAGCTGCGCGAGTTCGGCGCGCAGCGTGCGATCCAGACCGGGGTAGTCGCACTCGGCCGGGTCCTCGCCGCTGATCGCCCGCTCCACTTCGTGATCCGGGAGGTCGGCGAGCAACAGCAGGTAGAGCGGATTGCCGTGGGAGGCCGCGAGTAGCCGAACGCGACGCGCGGCGGTCACGTCCGGCAGCAGGGCGGCGACCTCGGTGCCGGTGAAGGGCGGCACCCGCACCGAGCGGGTCGCGGCGCCGGTCGCGGTCAGCACCCGGGTGAGCGCCACCGGACACTGGCCGGAGCGATAGGCGAGCAGGAGGCGGAAAGTCGGCGCGGGGCGGTTGCGGACGAGGTAGGTCAACACGCGGACGGATTCGGCGTCGAGCCAGTGCGCGTCATCGATGACGAGCAGTGTGCCGGTCGTCGCGAGGTGCCCGCGTAACGCCCGGCCGAGCCGGTTGGCGTCGCCGTCGGGCGGCACGTCGGTCAGGTCCGCACCCGCGTCGGCGAGCCGTTCCAGCACATCGTGAACGACGTGCAGCGGTTGCGGCTGCTCGTCCTCGGTGGCGGTCACCGCGAGCACCCGCCAGCCGCGGCGGGTGGCAAACGGGGCCAGCGCCGCGAGCAACCGGGATTTGCCGATACCCGCCTGACCGTCGACCAGCAGCACCCATGGCCCATCGGGCGATTCCAGGGCGGCGGCGAGCGCGGCGAGCTCGGCGCGGCGTCCCACGAATGCGCGCTCGACCATGATCCTCCGCCGACTTCCGGCAAACCTGCCGCGAAACAACCCCGGGCGAGCTTAACCGGTGCCGTGCCGGCACGGGGGAATCCCGTGTTTTCCCGGATGCTGACCGCGCGATTGTGCGATTGGGTGTTCGAGGCCGATCGCGACCCTCCGGGGGATGCGCCGAAGGGCACGGCGACGGCCGGAGTTCGGCGCCACGAGGGGTACTCCGGTCGGCCGCCTTCGCATCGACGAGAAAGTGACACGAATGAGATTCGTTGGTTCTGGCATCCGCACGCGGCTGCCGCTGGTGCTCGCCACCGTGGCCGCGTTGGGCGCGCTCGGCTGTTCGGCGGTCGAGAAGGGCGCCGACATGGTCCAGGATGCCGGGAAGTCCGACACCGCCCGCGCGAACGTGGGCGACTGCATCAACGTCATCGAGGGGTCGATGATCGACTCCAAGACGGAGCCGGTGGACTGCTCCTCGGACCAGGCCGTGTACAAGGTAGTGCAGGTCTTCGACGACAAGACCGAATGCCACGAGGACTACACCTCCTACGAAGAGACCCTCAACGGCGGCACCACCGCGTTCCTGTGCCTGGCCCCGAACTTCAAGCAGGGTCTCTGCTACAACGAGAGCATGATGACCGGCTACAAGTACGTGGCCTGCACTGCCGCGGAGGCCAGCTTCAAGGTCGTGCAGCGCATCGACGGCCAGGCCGACGAGAACCTGTGCGGCGAGGACGCCGACAAGTTCCTCACCTTGTCCGAGCCCAAGACCACCTTCTGCCTGGGCAGCCCGAAGAGCTGACCCGGGCCAACCTGATCGGCCGCACCACTTTCGGTGCGGCCGTTCGGCTTTCCTCAGCGAAAGGCGCGCCGGTAGGTGTCCGGACTGACGCCGGCGGTGCGCTTGAAGCGTTCGCGGAAGGCGGTGGGCGAGCCGAAACCGACTTGGGCGCCGATCCGTTCGACGGTGTGGTCGGTGGTCTCCAACAGGTGCTGGGCCCGGTGTACGCGGGCGCGGTGCAGCCATTGCAACGGTGTGGTCCCGGTCTGCTCGCGGAACTGCCGCAGCAGCGTGCGGGTGCTCGTTCCGGCCTCGGCGGCGATGTCGGCGAGGGTGAGGTTGCGAGAGAGGTTGTCCTGCAACCACGTCAGCAGCGGTTCCAACGCCGAGCCGCGCGGGGTCGGGGGGAACGACTGGATGATGAATTGGGCCTGCCCGCCTTCGCGCTCCAGCGGCATGACCGACAGCCGTGCCGCGTCGGCGGCGACGGCCGAACCGTAGTCGCGCCGGATCAGGTGCAGGCACAGGTCGAGCCCGGCGGCCGCGCCCGCGGAGGTGAGGAACTGGCCGTTGTCGACATAGAGGACATCGGGATCGACGGCGATGTCGGGGTGGCTCGCCGCGAGCGCGTCGGCAGCGAGCCAATGCGTGGTCGCCCGCAGCCCGCTCAGCACTCCGGTGGCGGCGAGCGGGAAGGTGCCCGTGCAGAGGGAAGCGATCCGGGTGCCCGCGGCGGCGGCCGTCCGCACGGCGTCGGCGATCGCGGGCGAGAGCGGCGCGGTGGGGTCGGCGACGCCGGGAACGATCACGGTGTCGGCGCCGGACAACCCCTCCAGCCCCCACGGCGCCCGCAGGGTGAACGCGCCCGCGTCGACCTCGGGCCGCTCGGCGCAGACCCGGACCTGATACCCGGGGCGCCCGTCCGGCAGCCTCGTCCTGGTGAAGACCTCGATCGGGGTGGACAGGTCGAAGGGGATCACCCGGTCCAAGGCGAGGACGGCGACCACATGCATGGCTACAACTTAGCTGAGCAACGGGTTCCCGCCACCGGTTCCGACATGGCTGAATGCCGGGGCGAACGAGCTCATCGGCTGGTGGCGATTTTCCGTTGGTGTCTGGCCTGAATGCCACTGGGCGGCGCGGGACCGGTTGCCTAACTTCGGTGGCGACCTCGTTCGCTCGCCCAGGAGTCGTCCCACCATGACCTACCTCGCGCCGCTGCTCGTCGGCGTCGTCTACATCACGCTGATGTCCCTGATCCGCGAACCCCATCGCCGCCACTTCAACGCCATCATGGTCGCGGGCGCGGGCGCGGCGTATCTCAGCGGCGGCGGGTTCGCCGCGTGGGAGTTCGCGTTCACGGCGGTCGTGACCTACTGCGCCTACCGCGGTCTGCGGTCGTGGACGTTCATCGGCATCGCCTGGTTGCTGCACACCGCGTGGGACTTCCTGCACCACCTCCAGGGCAATCCGATCGTCCCCTTCCTGCACGACTCGTCCCTCGGCTGCGCCCTCTGCGATCCCGTCATCGCCCTGTGGTGCCTGCGCGGCGGGCCCGATGTAATCGCCTGGGGGCGCAGCCGGATCCGCGCGCTCGTCTCGCGGGAGCCGGTGCGCGCGTCATAGCTTGCGCGCGCACCGTTTCACCTGCGTTTCGCCGGGTAACCGGCCACCGAACGGGAGGTGAGAGGCACATGACCCATACGACAGACGCGCGGCCCGTGGCGTCGCAAGCGCGACCCGCACCGGATACGCGTTCGGTCGCCGAACTCGTCGACGATGCGACCACGCAACTCACGCGGCTGGTTCGCGACGAAATGCAATTGGCCCGGCTGGAGATGCAGGACAAGACGAAGGGCATCGCCAAGGGCGCCGGCCTCGCGGGGGCGGGCAGCCTGCTGGCGTTCTACGGCGGCGCGGCCTTGATCGCGGCCGCGGTGCTGGCGTTGGCGATCCCGCTGCCGGATTGGGCGGCGGCGCTGATCGTCGGCGTGGCACTGCTCGCCCTCGGCGGCGTGCTGGCGTTGGTCGGCAAGAGGACGGTCACCGAGGCCGCGCCGCCGGTGCCGAGCGAGGCCATCGAAGGCGTCCGCGACGATATCGAGGCCGTGCAGAAGAGGAGCCGACGATGAGCGATGTCGGGCGACCGAACATTCCGAACGGATCCGAGGCCCTGCGCCGGGATCGAGACCAGGCGCGGCAGCAACTCGGCGAAACGGTCGCGGAGCTGACCGGCAAGTTCGACATTCCCGGCCGCGTGGAGGACAAGGCGCACGAGACCGCGGACGCGGCGCGCCACCGGGTCGCGGACGCCAAGCAGCACGCGCACGAGACCGCGGACGCGGCGCGTCACCGGGTCGCGGACGCCAAGCAGGCCGCGCGCGAGACCGCGGAACAGGCGCGCGCCCACGCCGGGCACCTGGTCGACCGCGCCGCCAAAGCGCCGGAACCGGTGATCCACAAGGGCAAGCAGCTGGTGGGCGCGGCCCGCATGCGGCCCGCGCCGATCGCGGCGGCCGCGGTCGCCGGTGTGGTGTTGTTCTGGTGGATGCGGCGGAGGCGGGCATGACGACGCTCTACAAACCCCTCGGCATGATCGTCGGCGTGCTCGGCGGCGTCGCGGCCAACACGGTGTTCACCCAGGTGTGGCGCCGGGTCAGCGGCGAGGAGCAAGCGCCGAGCGCCACGGCGCGCGAATACGGCTGGCGCGAAGTGCTCGTCGCCGCCGCGTTGCAGGGCGCCATCTTCGGTTTGGTCAAGGCCGCCGTGGATCGCGCGGGCGCGACGGGATACCAGCGCCTGACGGGCACCTGGCCGGACAAGTAGCGAACCCGGCGAATTCGCGCGAGTCAGCCGCGCGGATTCGCCGGTGCGCGAAGGGCTTCGAACAGGCGCACACAGCGCGCCGTCATCTCGTCGGGGGAGTGGTGTGGGTGCTCGCCCCACCACGAGACGACGGTGGACACGATGCTGAACCAGATCGCCAGCAGCAGCGAGTGATCCTCCGGGTCGGTCACCGCGGCATCGGCGAGCACCTGAGCCGACCCCTCGGCGCCCATGGCGTTCAGGGCTTTCTGATAGCCGCGCGCCAGCTCGGCCGCCGGACCACCGGCGGGCAACGTGCTGTCGTAGATGATCTTCCAGTTCTGCACCCGCCCGTCGATGGCGGTGAAGATCGCGGCCAGTGTGGCCAGAGCCTTGCCCTCCGCTCCCGAAACGGCCTGTGCCGCGGACACCGCCGCGACCAACCCGTCGCCCGCGCGGCGTACGCAGGCGGCGTGCAGACCGTCGCGGGACTCGAAGTAGTTGTAGATCAACGGTTTCGACACACCGGCCGCGGCCGCGATATCGGCGACCGAGGCCTTCGCGTAGCCGCGGTCGCCGAATTCCACGGTGGCGATATCGAGGATCTGCTGCTCGCGCCGTTCCCGTGGCACGCCTTTGGTGCCCGCCTTGCTCAGCGTCATGCGCCACCACGCGCGATCGGATCGATCAGCACGCCGGGGTTGAGGATCCCGGCCGGGTCGAGCGTCGACTTCGCCGCGCGCAGTGCGGCGGCGAACGGCTCCGGGCGCTGCCGGTCGTACCACGGCCGATGGTCGCGGCCGACCGCGTGATGGTGGGTGATGGTGCCGCCCGCTGTCGCCAGCGCCTCCGAGACCGCCGCTTTGATCTCGTCCCACTGCTCCACGGTCCGCCCCCAGCGACCCGCGGCGTAGATGCCGAAATACGGTGCGGGGCCGTCCGGATAGACGTGGGTGAACCGGCAGCTGACCACTCCCGGCACGCTGAGCGTCTCGAAGGCGGAGGTCGCCGCTCGCAGCACCACTGCCCGCAGATCGTCGAAACGGTCCCAGGTGCAAGCGGTTTCGAAGGTCTCCACGATCATGGACTGCGCCGCGAGGGCGTCGCGCTGGTAGGGCATGCGCAAAAACGAGGAACGCCAGGTGTCCGACGCACCGCCGCTCGCCTTCCGCTCGGTCGCGTCTGTGCTGCGCACCCCGTCGGGGAACCGGCCGCCGTGATCGCGGCAGATCCGCACCGCCCATCGCATCGGCTCGTCGACGGGGTGATCCGCCGACTCGAAGCCGAGCACCAGAACGCCGCCCGCGGAACTGGTTCCGGCGTTGAGGAACGCCTCCACCGGATCGAGCAACCGGCAGTTCGTCGGGAACAAGCCGGATTGGGCGATGGTCCTCGTCGCGGCGACCGCCTGGGCGTAGTCGTCGAAGACCACCGACGCGCCCGCCCGCCAGCGCGGCCGGTCCTGCAACCGCATCCACGCCTCGGTGATCACGCCGAGCGTGCCCTCGGAGCCCAGGAACATCCGGTCCGGCGACGGCCCCGCGCCGGACCCCGGCAGTCTGCGCGATTCGCTGACGCCGATCGGTGTGACGACCCGCATGGACTCGACCAGGTCGTCGATGTGGGTGTAGACGGTCGCGTAGTGCCCGCCCGCGCGGGTGGCCAGCCAGCCGCCGAGGCTGGAGAACTCGAACGACTGCGGGAAGTGGCGCAGCGTCAGATCGTGCTGGCGCAGAGCGTCTTCCAAAGCGGGCCCGAGGATACCCGCCTGGACGCGCGCGGCTCGGCTCGTGCGGTCGATCTCCAGCACTTGGTTCAGACCGCTCAGATCCACCGCCACTGTCGCGGGATATTCAGCGGCGCAACGAGGCTCGACACCGCCGACCACCGACGTGCCGCCGCCGAACGGAATCGCCGCCACCCCGGCGTCGGTGCACCAGTCGAGGACGTCGATCACGTCCCGCTCGGTGCGCGGGCGCACGACCTGATCGACCACGTGGTCGACGCGGCCGAGGAGGTTGCGCACCACGTCGCGGAAGGCCTGTCCGTGCGAGTGCGTCACGCGGTCGACCGGATCCTCGGAGACCAACGGCGCCAACGCGTCCGGCACCCGCACCCGCGGTGCGGGCAGTTCCAGCGAGGACGGATCGGGTGCTTCGTGCACGGTGAGGTCCGCGCCGGGCAGCAGCGCCGCCACCCGGCGCGTCAACGCCGCCCGCTCCTCGCCGATCACGGCGCCCGCCACGGTTCCCCAGCCCCACCACGATCGCGTCGCCATCCGCGTCCTCTCCACGATTCGAATTGACCCGATAGTAAATTAACTATGAGTCAATTCACAACCGTGTGGTCGAGGCAGTCAGGTCGGGTTGGGATTCCGTTCCGACCGAATGCGCTGTTCCAGGCGGTTCGTCAGCGAGCGCACCCGCTCGTCGGCGCTGAGCTGCTGATCGAGAACCACGTTCAACGCGCCGCGCAGCATGGCGTACGGCTCCCAGCCCGCGGGCGCTATCGTGCGCGGCGCGCGCCGGGCGATGCCGTCGGCGAGGGACGCGGCGGCCTCGGCGGCGCTGATCCGCTTGTTCAGCGGCCACGGCAGCAGGTCGCCGAATTCCGCGCCCATGTCGTCGTCATCGAGCGTGCCGTGGGTCATCGCGGTATCGACGACGCCGAAATACGCGACGCCCGCGGTCGCGCCCGAGGCGGCGAGCTCGACGCGCAGCGCCCTGCCGAACTGCTCGACGCCCGCCTTGCTCACCATGTACGGCGAACCGCCCATCCCCGGCGCGAACGCCGCGCAGGACGACACGACGACCACGTGCCCGCGCGCGGCGACGATGTCGTCGAGAGCGGGGTGGACGGTGTTGAAGACGCCGGTCAGGTTCACGGCCAGGACGCGGTCGAAGTCCGCCGGATCCATCAGCCGGATGCTCGACGGTTTCGGCACGATGCCCGCGTTGGCCACGACGACGTCGATGCCGCCGAAATGCTCGCGCACCCGGCCGATCGCGTCCCGCATGTCCGCGCGATCCGCCACGTCGGCCCGCACGCCGATCGCGCGCCCGCCGAGCCGTGCCGCGGCGGCGGTGGCCGCCGCGCCGTCGATGTCGACCAGCGCGAGCCGCGCGCCCCGCTCGCGCAGCAGCCGGGCGAGGGCGAACCCGATGCCGGTCGCGCCGCCCGTGATCACCACGACTTTGCCCGCGACGTCGTACTGCCCTTGATTACCCGCCAACGCGGCGGGAACCGCGCGCAACAGCTGTCGCACGGTATGGAAGGTGTTCGCGCTCATCGCAGACTCGATTCGTAGGACTCGGCGTCGAATTCGGCGACGCGACGCCGATACTGGAAGCTCCAGTCCGGATACAGACCGGCGTTGCGACCGTCGGCAGTGGTGTAGTAGCTGTCGCAGCCGCCCTTCAACCAGACGGTCTCCCTGCTGCGTTCCTCCATCTCGTTCAGGAAGGACCGCTGCACGCCCGGACGCACCTCGACGCGCCGGATACCCTTGTCGCGCATCGTCTTCAGCGCGTCGATGATGTAACCGATCTGCCCCTCGATCATGTAGATGGCCGACTGATTCCCTGCCGCGCCGAACGGCCCCAGCGTGCAGAACATGTTCGGGAACCCGGCGGCGGCCGCCCCGAGATAGCTGCCGGGACGATCCCGGTACGCCTCGGCGATCGACCGGCCGTCCTTGCCGACGATCCGCTCGTACAACTGCGGCAGCGAACCGAAACCGGTGCCCCACACGATGGTGTCGACCGGGTATTCCGCGCCCGTGTCGGTGACGATCGAGTGCGGCCGGATCTCCTTGATGCGCTCGGTCACCACCTCCACGTTGTCCCGGGTGAGCGCCGGATAGTACGCGTCGGAGAAGATGGCGCGCTTGCAGCCGATCATGTAGTCGGGAGTCAGCTTCTCGCGCAATGCGGGATCGCTGACCTGCCGATGCAGCTGCCACCGCGACAGCGCCTGGAACGGGTGCCGGAACCGCCGGTCCACGAAGCCGACGAGCCCGAAGCTCTCGATGCCCGCGAAGTACGCGCCGCGGATCGCCTTTCCGAGCACCGGCATTCGTCGCAGCAGCGCCCGCTCGACGGCATGCGTCCGCCGGTCCATCCGGGAGACGATCCACGGCGCGGAGCGCTGGAACACCGTGAGCCGCCGCACGATCGGCTGAATCTCCGGAACGAACTGCACGGCGGACGCGCCCGTCCCGATCACGGCGACGCGCTCGCCGGTGAGATCGTGTTCGTGATCCCAGTGCAGCGAATGGAACTGCGCGCCTTCGAAATCACCGATACCGGGAAAGTCCGGAATCTTGGCCTCGCTGAACGGGCCGACGGCCGAGATCAGCACTTCGGCCGTGAGCTCGCCCCGTTCCGTCTCGATATGCCAGCGCAGCGCGGCCTCGTCCCACTCCGCGCGAACCAGCGGAGTGTCGAACCGCATGTGCCGCACCACATCGTGGCGCTCGGCCACCGAGCGCAAGTAGTCGAGAATCTCCGGCTGGGTTCCGTAGGTGCGCGACCAGTTCGGATTCGGCGCGAACGAATACGAGTACAGGTGCGAGGGCACATCGCAGGCGCAGCCCGGGTAGGTGTTGGCCTGCCAGGTGCCACCCAGCTCGCTCGCGCGCTCGAGCAGGACGAAGTCGTCGAAGCCCGCTTCGCGCAGCTTGACGGCGAGGCCGATGCCCGCGATGCCCGCGCCGATCACGACGATCGCGCGGTGCTCGGGGTCTGTTCCGCTGGGTGCGGCCATGAAGGGTCTTCCTTTCCGAAACGGGCGCCGTTGCCCGTGGTCAGAGATCGAGGACGAGTTCGTCCCCGAGCGCGCGCGAAACGCAGGTGAGCATGGCGGAATCCCGCTCGGAATCCGTGAGAAGCCGGTCACGGTGGTCGATCTCGCCACCGAGCACCCGCGTCTTGCAGGTGCCGCAGAAGCCCTGCCTGCACGAGAACGCCGTGCCGGGCAAGACGCGCCGGATGGCGGACAGCGCGGATTCGTCGGCGCCGACATCGACCGTCGTCCCACTGCGCCGCAACGCGATGCGGAACGGTTGCCCGTTGTGGACGGGTAGCGGCGAGAACCGTTCGGTGTGCACCGAGGCGGTCGGGTCGGTGGCGGAGAGCACGCGTCGCGCGGATTCCATCAGCGGCGGTGGCCCGCAGACGTACACGGCGGCGCCGCGCGGCGCCTCGGTCATCAGGGCGTCGAGAACGGGGACGCCGAACTCGTCGTCCGGCCGCACCTCGAGGCGGCCGCCTCGGCAGCGCTCGAGCTCGCCGAGAAACGGCATGCTCGCCCGCGATCGGCCGAGGTAGATCAACCGCCACGGCAGACCGCGGTGCGCGCACTCGGTGACCATCGGCAGGATCGGGGTGATGCCGATCCCGCCCGCGACGAACAGGTACGCGGGCGCGTTGACGAAGGTGAACGCGTTGCGCGGCCCGCGTATCCGCAGCAGGTCGCCTTCCCGGAGTTCGTGCAGCTCGCGGGAACCGCCGTCGCCATCGGCGATGCGGCGCACCGCGATTCGGTACTGCACCCGGCTCGCCGAGTCGCCGGTCAGCGAGTACTGGCGCTGACGTCCGGACGGCAGGAACACATCGATGTGCGCGCCGGGAATCCAGGTCGGCAGCTCGGCGCCGGTGGGCGAGCGCAGCGACAGGCTCACCACGTCCTCGGCCTCGACGACGCGGGCGTCGATCCGCAGCGCCATGTCGAAACCTGTGCGCCGCACCGGATTCGGGCGTGACAGCAGCCCGGCCGTCGCTTCGGCGGTGAACGCGCGCTTGTAGGCGTCGAGCAGACCGGCCATCGCGCGAGCCGGGAGCGGCGGGCGATAGTTCCCGGTCACGACGGCGCTCACGCCTTACCCGCGCGGGCCGCGGGCGACTGCGCCAGGTAGCGAATCGCGTTGTCCATAGGACCGAGCTGGGACGGGTGGAAACCCGGCCGCAGATAGCGCGGGATCTCGGTGACGAATGTGGTGAACCGTGGAATCACACCGCGGGCCGAGGCGCTCAGCAGTTGCAGCGGCCAGAGCCGTCCCTTGTCCGGCTCGGGATCCTTGTGGAACAGATACCCACCGGAGATCACGAACAGCGCGAGCAAGCCGAAGCTCGCCAGCAGACTGGTTCGAGCCTTGCGGAAGTAGCCGCCGTCGACGTGCATGTACGCGTCGTAGACGACGCTGCGGTGCTCCACCTCCTCCGCGCCGTGCCAGCGGATCAAATCGAGCATCGCCGGATGCATGTTCTTGGCCTCGAGCTTGTCGTTGGTCAGCAGCCATTCCCCGATGACGGCGGTGTAGTGCTCCATCCCCGCGAAGAGGGCGAGCCGCTCGCACAGCCACTGGTGCTTGGCGCGCCCGGTGAGCCCGTGATCGCCGAGCACCCGATCCACCAGCCAGGACACGGTGTCGACCATCGGGGCGACGTCCAGCCCGATCGACTCCAGGTGTTCGCGCGCCTTCTCGTGCGAGCTGGCGTGCATGTTCTCCTGGCCGATGAACCCCTGCACCTCCTCGCGCAAGCGTTCGTCGTCGATGAGCGGCAAGGCTTCGGCCAGCGCCTGCGCCATGGCTCGCTCGCCCTCTGGCAGCACCAGGTGCATGACGTTGATGATGTGGGTCGCCATCACCTCGCCGGGGATGTAGTGCATGGGGACCGAATCGAAATCGAACCGCACGTCGCGCGCGTGAATCGCATGCGCTTGGTCCTCGTACGCCGCTGTGGTCATGCCGCCGTCCTCGCGTCTCATCGTTGAAACAGGCACCCCTCGACGGTATTGTTGACATCACGTGATGTCAACACTGTGTCGGTATCGAAATCTCGATATCTGACATGCCGATTCCTATTGGTGGGGCCCGGTGGATCGGGCCTAGCGTCGCGGTATGGCGAAGATTCTTTTCGTAATGACCGGTGTCGACCACTGGACGTTGGCCGACGACACCAAGCATCCGACCGGATACTGGGCCGAGGAATTCGTCGTGCCCTTCGAGGCGCTGAAGGACGCGGGCCACCAGATCGTGGTGGCCACTCCCGGCGGCGTGGTCCCCACCGTGGACCAGGGCAGTCTCGCGCCCGAGGTCAACGGCGGCCAGGAGACCGCGGAGCACCGGGCACGGGTGGTATCCACGAGTCCCGAGCTCGCCGACCCGGTCGCGCTGGCGGATGTCGATCTCGCCGACTACGACGCCGTGTTCTATCCCGGCGGGCACGGGCCGATGGAAGACCTCGCCGTCGACGCCACCTCCGGCGCATTGCTCACCGCCGCACTGGATTCCGGCAAGCCGTTGGCCGTGGTGTGCCACGCGCCCGCCGCGCTGCTCGCCGCCACGAAGCCCGACGGAACCAACGCGTTCGCCGGTTACGCCCTGACCGGTTTCACCAATGCCGAAGAGACACAGGCGGGTTTCGCCGAGAAGGCGAAGTGGCTGCTCCAGGATCGCCTCGTACAGATCGGCGCCGACTTCCGCGAGGCCGACCCGTGGACGCCGAACGTGGTCGCCGACCGCAACCTGATCACCGGCCAGAACCCCGCCTCCTCGGCGGGTGTCGCCCAGGAATTGCTGCGGAAACTGTCCTGAATACGGTCGGCCAGGCTGGTTCGCCCGAATCGCGGTGAGCGACAGATGATTCGACTCACCGCGCTCAGCAGCCCGAACCGTCGGCCGCCTACGTCCTCGTGACCCCCGTCTGTTTCGTGTTGTCGGGGCCGAAAGTCATGGGTAGGGTCGTGGTCGACACCAGGGACGTTGCGCCCGAGCGAAAGCCGCCGCCGAGACTCGGACGGGGCAGGAGGGGAACTGGGCCATGATCACGCTTCGGAAAGAGGACGGCGCCGCGGATCTCGCCGGCGTCACCAAGCTGAGTGTCGGCGTGAGCTGGGATCCCTCGGCGGGCACCAGCGGCGGCGCCCTCGGCTGGGCGCGCCGCAAGCGCGGCGTCGACCTGGACTTGGTCGCGATCCTCATGCAGGGCAGCGAGCCGGTCCGTTTCGCGGGCCTCGACTCGCTGGATCCGCTCGGCAACGGTGCGGTCCTGCACACCGGCGACGCGCAGACCGGCGCGGCCAGCGGTGACGACGAGACGGTGCATGTCACCTTCGCCGATGTGCCCGGCGGCATCGACGCTATCGTTTTCGTGGCGGCTGCCTTCAAGAAGGGCAGCTCCTTCGAAAAGGCGAACAACATCTCGTTCAAGGTGTACGACGCCTCCGGCGGTAGCAGCCAGCAGGTCGCCGACATCTGGCCCTCCCTGCTCGGCACCGACAACGCCAACGCTGTGGCCCGCGCCTTCCGCAACGGCAACGCCTGGCAGCTCGAGGTTCTGAACCGTAAGGGCAAGATCAAGCAGGGCGACAAGCAGGCCCTGCTTCGCTTCGCCATGCAGTAGGGCCGTCAGTCCCGCGTATTCGCCTCGACCGCATACGGTTTCAGCAATTCGCCGAGTTCGTCGATGGCTCGATCGATGTCGATCCGGTCGGGCGCCATCGCGCTCTGCACATGGATGCCGATGGCCGCGCCGACGAGGATCGTCGCGAGGCCGTCGGCGGTCATGGTCTCGGGGAGGCGGACGAAGCGCTCGATCCACCGCTTCGTCGACTGCCGTAGCCGTTCGTGCAGCGCCACGTACTTGTCGTGGATCGGGGACGCCGGATTCACCGCTTCCACATACAGGGTGACGAACAGCAGTGACGTGCGCGCCATCGAGGATCGCTTGGCCTGCGCTACAAGGTCGTAGGCCTGCGGTAACTCCGCGGAGTCGGCGGCGTCGGACGCCTCGAGCAGCGCTTCCGCGGCGTGGTCGAGTACCGCGGTGAGTAAGCCCTCCTTGTTCCCGAAGTGCCACGGAATCGAGCCGCGGCTGATCCCCGAACGCTGCGCCACGTCAGCGAAAGTCGTTTGCTGGTAGCCCTTTTCGACGAACAGCGCGGAGGCGGCGTCGATCAGCATCCGCCTGCTCGCACGGGTGGTCTCGGCGCGTCGATCGGCCACTGCGGTCCTTCCTGTCTTCCGATTCCGGTGGGTCGAGCCTAGGCCCTGTCTCGGTCATCGACCATTGACTGGCTGCTCAGCACATTCTATGTTGGCTGACACAGAAGCGTGACGGCCATGCGATGGACGACCTATCGCGCCGATCCGCCAGGTGCGGCACGCCGATTCGATCGACAGGTGAGGTGGGTCCGTGGATATCGCAGATTCGGTGGTTTTCGTCGCGGGTGGTGCGTCGGGGCTCGGGCTCGTCGTGGTGCGGCGGCTGACAGAGGTGGGCGCGACTGCGGTCGTACTCGATACCCGACCTGTCCAACCCGGAGTGCTCCAGGGTGATTCGGTGCACGAGGTGATCGGCGATGTGTGCGAGGAACGTGACGTAGCCGCTGCCCTGGATCGTGCCGCCGAGCTCGGCCCGCTACGCGCCGTGGTCAATTGCGCCGGAATCGATCGCACCGGGCTGACGCTGGACGTTTCCGGTCCGCTTCCGCTGGAGCAGTTCGCGCAGGTGGTACAGGTCAATCTGGTAGGCGCGTTCAACGTGATTCGCCTTGCCGCCGAACGGATGGCCCGGCTCGAGGTCGTGGCGGGTGAGCGCGGTGTCATCGTCAACACGGGGTCGATCGCAGGTTTCGACGCACCGGCCGGAATGGTGTCCTATGTGGCGTCCAAGGCGGGCCTGGCCGGAATGACCTTAGCGGCGGCGCGCGACCTCGCGGGCGCGCGGATTCGCGTCGTCACCGTCGCGCCCGGGATGTTCGATACGCCGATGTTCGCCCGGCTGCCCGATTTCGCGCGGCGGGCGTCGCTGGCGCGTGTGCCGCACCCGGCTCGCCTCGGCGCACCCGCGGAGTTCGCCGAGCTGGTGGCGCACGTGATTCACAATCCGATGCTCAACGGCGAGACGATCCGGGTCGACGCCGCGGCTCGGCTCGGCGGACCGTAAGCGCGCCGACCAAGGGTCTGGGGCCGTGTCGGCGCGGTGAGCTGGGGGGATAGCGAAAAAGCATGTTTCACCGCCGAATTCGCGCGGTGCGATTCGCCACAGGGTCGTCATGTCGATCTTCCGCGAAAGCGGGTATGCGACTGACTGAGGAAAGCCGACTGAAGGAGGACGACGTGGCCGTTTCGGCTTCGCACCCGCAGTATCGCGCCGACCGCCGACACCGTTCCGGCTCGACCGATGCAGCGGGTTCCATTCATCTGACCATCGCGGCATGGATTCTCTTGCTCTCCGTGCTGAGTTTCACCCTGGTCCTGCTGTGAGGAAGCGCCCACGTGGCGTACCGGAGCAGTGATCGAAGGCGCCTGGGCCACGGTGTGGCCGTCGAAACACGCGGCGGCGCACCGTGGCCGAGGTGACGACGAGAGGAGTTCGATCTCGTGGAAGACGTACTACGGCCGCTGATCGTGCTGCTCGGCACGGTCGCGATCACCGTGTCGGCGGGACTGCTCGTCGACTGGCTGCTGCGCTACAGCGCGCGCCGTCGACCCGGCACGCACCTGCCGCTGTTGCTGCGCCGCGTGCAGATGCCGCTGCAAGCGTTGCTCGGCGCGGTGGCGCTGTACGCGACATATCCGTTGGCGGAGTTGGATTTACGCCAAGACGCGATGGTCAGGAACATCCTGGCCGCGGCGGCCATCATGGCCGCGGCGTGGTTGGTCATCCGGGCCGCCGACGCGGTCGCCGAGAACCTGCTGCGCCGTTATGCCGAGCACACGAGCGAGATCTCGCGCGTTCGCCAGCTGCGCACCCAGCTCGGACTGGTGCGCCGCATCATCACCTCGGTGCTGGTGGTGACGACCGCGGCCGTGGCGATCCTGCTGCTGTTCCCGAGCCTGCGCACGCTGGGCACCTCGCTGCTGGCGTCGGCGGGCGTCATCGGCATCATCGCGGGCGTCGCCGCGCAGTCGACGCTGAGCAACCTGATAGCCGGGTTGCAGATCGCCTTCGGTGATTCGGTGAAGATCGGCGACACCGTTGTGGTGGAGGGGGAGTGGGGGACCGTCGAGGAAATCACCCTCGCCTTCCTCACCGTGCGGATCTGGGACGACCGGCGCCTGACCATGCCGGTCTCCTATTTCAACAGCAAGCCCTATGAGAACTGGTCGCGCGGCGGCCCCCAGATCACCGGCACCGTGTTCCTGCACCTCGACCACAGCACGCCGGTGCCATTGCTGCGCGAGCACCTGCACGACTACCTTCGCGACCGCCCGGACTGGGACGGCCGCAACTGGAACCTTCTCGTCACCGACAGCACACCGACGAACATCGTTGTGCGCGCGACGATGTCGGCCGCGGACGCCGACGACGCCTGGACCCTGCGCTGCGCCGTCCGCGAGGAACTACTGAACTGGCTCGGCCGCCATCACCCCCACGCCCTCCCGAAGATCCCCACCGCCATCACCAACCAGCGCGAGCCGGATCGCGAAATGGCGTTGTCCACCAATGGTTCCGGTGAGACGAGTAGTCGGAACGGCGACTGACATCCAGCCGTCGGCAGTGGTGGGGTCGGCGAGCGTGCCCGCGCCGATGGCGGTGCGGGTGGGCGCGTGTGACTATGAGGTCATTCGGACGAGCAGCTGGATCCGCTGTCGCAGTGCCTTCGTGGCGGTCATCGCCGACTCCTCGGGGTACTCGCGCCATCGGAGCCGCGGTTTCGGTCGGTGATCACGTCGACGCAGGCTCTGACGTTGCGGTTCTCCGTTGCCTCGCGGATCAACGCGTCGGCCAGGTCGGCGCGGGAGGTGTAGCGGCCCGGGATGCTCGAGGGCGCGACGGTGTAGTCGGTGATGCGGTCGCCGTCGAAGAGTCCCGATGCGCGCACAATCGTCCAGTCGAGATCGCTGGCTCGGAGGGCGTCTTCCATTCGGCCCATATCGGCGTACGCGGTCCGTCCCAGGGTCTGCATGATCGGCAGCAAAACCGTACGGAAGGCGAGAGTTTCGCCCGGCGCAGCTTTACCCGCGACACAGACCGAGCTGACGCACACCAAGCGCTTCAGGCCGTGCGTCGTCATAGCCCGCATGATGTTTCCCACCCCCGCGGAGAATATCGACACCGGTTTCCTGGTGTAGGTTCCCCCGAGAACCGAGATCACCGCCTCGTTTCCGGCTACCGCTCGTTCGACCGATTCGTAGTCCAGCGCGTCCGTCCGCACTACGCGCATTCGCGGCGAGGAGAGCGGGAAGGCTTCCGGACGCCTAACTGCGGCAGAAACTTCGAAGTCTTTACCGAGTGCCTGCCGTACTACCTGAAGTCCGGTCGGGCCGCTGGCGCCGAAGACCGCCAATTTCATCTTTTCCTCCTCGCTTCAGTGCGCCGATCGAGGGCGCCCGGTCAGTAGTGGGATCATCAACGAGTCGACAATTCGCTCGAAATACGCGCCGTCGATCGAATCGCCTTGTTCGAGAAGCTGATAGAAGATCATCGCGGGAACGATGTCCGCGATCAGCTCGGTGTCGGCACCGTCCACGAGTTCACCGCGATCGCGGGCGTGCTCCAGGATGGCGGCGAAGGCCGCGCGGCGTGGAGCGGCGATCTCGCGTTCGGCGATCTCGCGCAGTTGCGGATCACGCCGCACCGCGGTGGCGATGGCGGATAGGATCGCGTCGCGCCGGCTGTCGCGGTCCAGATACATCGCGCCCACCACGATCAGATCGGAACGAAGACTTCCGGTATCCGGCGGCGGCTCGTTCCACCCCAGGGTGCGGATCGCGTCGCGGACCAGTTCCGACTTGTCTTTCCAGCGGCGGTAGACGGTAGCGCGACCGGCGCCCGCTCGCGCCGCGACGGCATCCATCGTCAACCGGTCGTACCCCACCTCGGGCAGGAGCTCGTGCACCGCGGCGAGCAGCGCGCGGCCTCGCTCTGGATCACGCGGGCGGCCAACGCTTTTCGGGCTCGGCTCTTCGTTCTGTCGTGTCGCCACATTGCCAGGCTAGCCCGCCACGTGTTACGAAACAAGAGTGATCCGTATCGTAATATCGAGGACGAAAACGATTGGAGCGCTGCCAGTTTGCGGCCCGTGGTGTTCGTCGCGGCGGCGGCATGATGCCAGTCCGCTGGGCCCGCCGAGTCCTCGCTTGTGCCCAGTTCGAGATCGGGCGATTGCTCGGGGATGTGGCTGTCCGGCTCTCGGACTGCCCGACGAGTTCCCGGCGAAGGTGTTCCTTGCTGCTGGTTCCTGGCTGCAGGTCGAGATCACCAACGTCGGAAACCGGCCGGTCACAATCTCCGACATCGCGCTTGTTTCGAATCCGAAGGAAGCGCTGGGCTTCTGGATAATGAGCGAGTCGTACAAGTTTCCCGACTACTGTGCGACGGACACCGACAGCACCCGCGATGTGAAATGCTTTTCGTTCCCAATTCTGATTGCGGTGGGGCAGTCGATAAGGCTGCTCTGGCAGATGTCCTACTGGGGATCCCGTCTGATCGAGGAATAGGCGACCTCCCCGGTCCGGGTGGGGATAAACAGCCGGACGGGATACGATCTTTTCGAGTCGACCTTGTTCGTCCGCTGAATCGCGTTTCGGCAGACGGTGTTCAGGGCGCGTCGGCGTGATGTGCTGGCAGTTGTCCAGCCGTTCGTGAGGCGTGGCGGCTGCCGGTCAGGGGTGTGCCGCGGGCGGCAAAATGGCTTCGATGTCATCGAGCGCGCCCAGTGTTTCCGCGAGCTCGGCGCGCTCGGCTTCGGAGAGGAGCAGCGCACGCGCTTGGGTGAGGGCGTCGCGGGCGGCGGCGGGGTCTTCGGCGCGGACCGCGAGTTCGGCGCGGTAGGCCAGGGCTTGGAGGAGTTCGGTCGCCGTCGCGGTGTCCTTGTCCCGATCGAGGGCCGCGTCCAGGATCTGGGCCGCTCGTTGGTGCTTGCCGTGCGAGTCGCCCATGACGACGGCCCTGTTCAGCGTGGTAATGAGTTTGCCTGTGGTTGGGGCATTTTCGCTGGGAAGGGGCGCGGCCGACATGATCCTGATCCAGTTCCCGCCGGGGTCGATGACGGTGAATCCGGAGCGGTTCTCGGCGTTCTTGCGTTTGCGTGGGCGGGTCATGCGGGGGATTCCGGAGACCAGCAATTTGCCGTGTGCCTTTCGCATGCCCGCGGCGAACGCGTCGAAGAGTTCTCCGGTGTCGGGCACGAGGACCACACAGGTCCCGTAGGAATCCTCGGGCTCGAAGTCCGGCATGCCGAAGAAGTCCAGTTGGAGGTCTTCGCGTCTGAGTGAGACGTATGGGTTCGGGCGGACTTGGTAGTAGGTCCGGGTGAAGCCGAGCATGGTGTAGAAGTCGACGATCTCATCGATGGATCGGCAGGGCAGCAGCGGCACGGTGACTTCGTTGGCCATGGATCTCTCCGTTCCGTGGTGGATTGCGCGCCGAGTACCAACAGTCGTACCGACTTCATCGAGCTCTTCCTCTCGATAGCCAAAGTTGGCTAGTTGGGACGAAGGTACGCGCGCTATACAAATTTGGCTAGTGCGGGGACTGCGGGAACCGAATCGAGTGCACGGTCGACCGCCGCGTTTTCCGGGACGTGCCGCCATTGCCGCGACCGGCAACCGGTGAGAGAGTGGTAACGAAATTCTCTCATGGACTCGTGGAGGTAGATATGAGAATCACGCCGAATGGCCGGTTCGAACGGCATGCGCGACGGATCATCCTGCCGAATCCGACGGCCGCGATGCGGGGCAAGGGGGAGGGGCGGGCGGTCGAATTCGGCAACCCGTCGGCGCGATGACCAGCCTGTCGCACGTCGCCGCGCCCGAGCGGACAACCGCCTCGCTGCTTCATCGCTATCTGGGCGACCGCCGCTTCGCGCTGGCGCTGCCACGCGCTGTCGCGCTACAGATCCTGCATCCCACCATCGCCGCCGGTCTCGTCGAGCACACGCATGTGCGGTTGTGGGAGCACAAGAAACGCACGGTCTCGAGCATGATCACCATCGCCTACTCCTCGCGAGATCTGCGGTCCCTCATCAGGTATGGCCACGAGCACGTGAAGGGTGTGGACGACGCCGGACGTCGGTACCACGCCCTGCATCCCGAGGTCTTCTTCTTTCAGCACGCGACCTACGTCGACACTCTGATGACGGCGATCGAGACCTTCGCGCGGCCCCTCACCATGCTCGAACGCGAGCGCCTCTACGCCGAATGCCGCGCGTGGTACGACCGTTACGGCATCTCGACGCGGCACGTGCCGGAGACCTGGCCGCAGTTCACCGAGTACTTCGCCGACGCCTGCGATTCGGTGCTGCGCCGCAGTGCGCACAGCGATCGCTTGGCTGCGCAGGTGCTGCGCCCGGACGCGTGGACCCCGCGCCGATTGCCGGACTTCGCCGTCCGCGCGCTCCAGCACGAACGGGCGCGAGAGCTGCTGGACGTGCGGTCGGGAAAGGCCGACCGCGCCGCACTGGCCGTCTACGCGGGAACCGTGCGCGCCGCGATGACGGCCGCTCCGGGCCGGATTCGACTCGTGCGGCAGGCTCGGCTCGCGGAATGACCACGGGACGGCGGCGCACCATCGCCCCGGCCTCCGGTCGAAGCATTCGAGGCGGGGGCCGAATCAGGATCGGTTCAGGGTCAGATCCAACCGGTCGATGCGGAACCGAGCATCGGTGACCTCGACGGGGGTGTCCGTGAAACGGTTCCCTTCCAGTACGTTTCGAACGAAGTCACGCACCTCTGCGGGCTGCGCGTCGAGATTCGCCAACAGCTCCGGAGGTACCTCGATCGTTCCGTCGAAATGCCTGGGCTGACTGGAGATCCCCGGCAACTGCGGCGTCTGGCGCAGGCCATCGACGGTGTGCAGTATCAGATCCAGCTGCTTGCCGTCGCCGAAGTCGATCAGAAGCGGAGTCGGGGTGACGGCCGCGTCGAAGGTGCGCACTCGCGCGCTCCACCCCTGCCTCGCGACGCCGTGGTAGTCGTACGGCGATGGGGCCGCCAGCGTATCGAGCGAACGATCCGTCGGCGAATTCTCCAGCGCGGTCCCGACGGGGGCCTGGTCGGTGGGGACGAAGGTCCACGAGTCGTCGGTGAGTTGCTTTGTCCAGTAACCGTTTCGACCGCCGTCGCGACCTTCGACGCGCAGTTCCCGCGCCGCCGAACCTGGTGCGGTTCGGTGGATGGAGATGCGGTCGGTGATGTCGCCCGGCACCTTCGGCTGCCGCACCCAGTCCGGTGCGGGCAGCTGGATCGCGGCATACCGGCTGTCCACTCGTTCCGCGAGCATGTCGGGAGCCTCGGGCAGTCCGCTCTGGTCGGAATAGGAGTAGCGGAAGAACACCTTGTCGGCGCCGGAGATGTCGAAATCGTAGAGGCGCGTGTAGAAGTCGCCGAAGCGGTTGACGATCAGCGAGGTCGACGCACTCGTCGACAGCGCGACCGCCTGGAACCGGCCGCCGTGCGGCGTGGCCATCTCGTAGCTGTGATCCACCGGCAGCCAGGGATCGATGTATCGGATCCGCCGACCGTCGTCGGTGAGCGCGAAGACGTGCGACACCTTCGCTCCGCCGACCGGATGATCGTTGCCCGCCGTATCCCGCCAGACGTGGTCTTCGTTGGGTGAGAGAACCGACCAGGACCAAGTGCTCGTGCCGGGCGGCAGCGAGTTTCCGGGTCCGGTCCACAGCGGGGTGCCGTAGCGGCTGCTCCAATTCCAGTCTCGGGGTGCGCTGAGCGCGTGATCCATGGTGAAGAACCGGCCGTCGCGGTCGATCATCATGACCTCGTCGTCATCGGCGGACACGCCTACGATGCGGCCCTCCAGACAGCCCGGTAGTGCCACAGTGCGCCAACCACCGTTGGCGGCGGTCTCTTTCACGTAGACCCGGCCGTCGCGATTCGCGAACGTCCAGCGCCGGTTGAACGACTCTGTGGTGGTACGGAAGTGGACCCGCTCGGGCAGTGCGATATCGGCAGGGGCCAATGCCTCCAGCCCAGCGGTGGTTTCGTCGACAGTGACTTCCGGAGTGCCGACCGTGCCCACCACCATGCAGCCGGTATCCGCGACGGCTACCGAATGCGTTGTCATGCTGGCGAATACCAGCCCGGCCACAGCGAAAGCCGTACGGCGGACGCTTCGCATCACAACCACCCCGCGGCGCCGAAACCGACGATCGCTACGGCGTCGACACCGAGAATCGCTCCGACAGTGAGTGCTTTGGCCCGCACGGTCGGCAGGTCGTGCACGAAGAAGCAGGCGGCGAAGAACGGCACGTAGCCGATGAGCCAGATGAGGAAGGGAAAGCTCGGCTGCCACCAGGACCATTCCCAGGTGAGTACACCGGCCTTGTTGAGCAGCACTTCGACGCCGACCGCCGCGGCCGAGTCGGCGGCGATGAGCACCGGCCTGTTGCGCAGGCCGAGGATGCGAGTCTCTTTGGGCGGCAACATCTTCGCCGCTGCGACACCCATGACGGCGAACATGAAGCAGATCTCGATATTGAGGCCGATGAGGATCTGGTAGGCGGTGGGTCCGGTGGCGCCCCAGACCGGCGCACGGCCGGTGGCGTGAAAGACCAGGGAGTTCCAGATCTCGTTGAACCAGTCCATGCCCCACAGCGCCAGCCCGGCGAACAGGACATTCCAGTTCCGCCGCTCGACTTCGACGGCATAGATGTAGATGACGATCAGCAGCAGCGGGATCACATACCACTGGAATTGGCTCGCATCCCGAAGGATCTCGAGCGCCTCTCGGGCGTTCTCGGTCAACGGCGCAACTCACTTCCTGGTCGCCGGTCCAGGGGAGTATTACACATCGACACCAAACGTCAACCTGTAACGAGATCGCAAGACGCTCTCGGCGCCCTGCCTGGACGCCCAGCTTCCGCGGTGCCGAAAGTCGATGGCTGTCTTGCAGTGAACGGTGCTATCGTGACGCCTCGGCCAGACCGACCGGTACGGCCGAATCTCTCTGGGGGGTCACATGTTCAATTGGTATGTAGGGCTGCTCGCGGTAAGCGGCGTCGTCATGATCGCCATGGCCCTGGCGGAGAACCGGCAGGGCAACGTTTCGCGCCTGATCAACGGGATTCTCGGACCCCTCTACCTGGGCTACGCCCTCTACCTGGCTTTCCTCTTCGAGGGCGGCTCCTACCTGATCTTCTTCCAGGCGTTCATCGTGCCGGTACTACTGGTGGTGGACTTCTTCCGGAACCGAACCCCTCGCCTGAAACTGACCGCGACCCAGAAGGCGTGGCGCGAGCACCAGCGCTCCGAACAGAGGCGGTAGGACGTGTCCGCCCGGACTCGGGAGCAGGGTTGCCCTGCCCCGCTTCAGACATCGTGGGTGGTCAGGCAGAACGGGTGGCCTGCGGGGTCGAGCATCACCCGGCGGTGGTTCGGGTCGGGTTGGAAGGTGGACAGGATCGCGCCCAGCTCGCTCATCCACGCTTGCGCGGAATCCAGATCGTCGACCCCGAACTCCAGATGGGCCTGCTTGGCCACCGCCGATTCCGGCCAGCTCGGGCGTTGATAGTCCGGGATGCGGATGAAACCCAGCCCCGGCCCGGCAAGTTCGGTCCCGAGCAGGACGAAGTCATCGCTGGTGTAGAGCACCGGCAGGCCGAGTCCGCGGCTGTAGAACTGCGCCAGCTCGACAGGGTCGGGGCAATCGAAATCTATTGAAAGCCAACGGATTATCGGCCGTCCCTCGACGGCGGCACGGCTCTGGGTTGTCGGTTCAGCAGTCATGGTCCAGACCCTAGGTGCCGACCAGGACAGGTCCGGTCCTGGATTCGGACGAGAATACCGACTGTGATCGGACCTACTTCGCGGTTGCTGCGTGTAGTGGCTCTGCTGGACTCCCGCCCAGCATGGACCTGTCAGGAATTGAGCAGGCGACTGGGAGTGACCGACCGTACGGTGCGCCGCGATATCGCACGTCTGCGGGAACTGGGGTACGGCATCGATTCCGATCCCGGCCCGTGGGGAGGCTATCGCCTGGCTCGTCGACCACGGGTTCCAGCGCTCGCCCTCGATGAAGAGGAGGGTTTCGCAGTGGCGGTGGCGTTGCGGGAAACCGCGGCAGGCGGCGTGCTCGGCAGCAGCGTCTCGGCATTGTCGGCGCTGTTCAAACTGCAAACCCTGCTACCCGACCGGTTCGCGCGCCACCTCGACGCGGTGAACCGCACCCTCGCCCACACCGCCGACGGAGCGGAGGTATCCCCGCAAGCCGACGCGTCCGTACTGTGGGCTCTGGCCACGGCATGCCGACAGAGCGAACGCCTCGCGCTGACCTACCGCGATCATCACCAGCGCATCACCCGCCGCTATGTCGACCCCTATCGTCTGGTGCGCGCCAACCGCCGCTGGTACTTCCTCGCCGAAGACGTCGACAAACAGCAATGGCGGACCTTCCGGGTGGACCGGGTTCTGCGCACCGAACTCACCGGACACCGCATCGAACACGACAATCCGCCCGACCCCGCCACGCTGGTCACCGAAGCGATCGCCGCGGTCACCTACCCGCTCTACGCCACGATCAGGCTCTCCGTGCCTGTCCAGCAAGCCTTGCAGATCGTGCCGGCCACCATCGGAACCCACCGCCCCGACGGCCCCGACGCCACCCTCGTCGACATCGGCGCCAACGACATCGACTGTCTCGTCACCTATCTGATGGGCCTGGGCACCACACTGCGCGTGCTGAGTCCCGACACTGTCCGCCGAGCCCTCCTGGACAGGGTGGCAGCTCTGCGGCTCGACAACCTGTAACAGTGTTGCTCCGATATCGCGCAGCGCTGAGGCTCGCCAGTGCGGCCTTCACCGCGCGCTCGCCCGAAGCGGCTGGAGGATTCGCGGTGTCGACCAACCCGCCGTTCAAGTACAGCGCGACGCCCTCGCCCGCCAGCGAGCCCATCTCGATGCCGTGCCGGTCGAGGGCGTCGGTCAATGTGCCTGTGCCGCCCGACGTGGACAGCGTGAAGATGTAGAAGATCGGGTGCTCCGCGTCGTCGCCCGAGATGCGGACGACGAAGTCGGAGGTCGCGGCGATCACGAAGCCGCAAGCGGTGGCGACGGCGGCCCACACGGCGTGCCCGCGCTCGTCGATGTCCGACAGGCGCTTGACGAAATACATCAGGAAGAGCGTGGGGAGCACGTTGACCACGATGTAGAAGATCTTGCCGAGGGTGCCGATCTCCTCGGCGAACTGGCTGAGGAGGAAGCCCACCACGCCCGCGAGGGCGAACGCGACCCACTCGTTCTCGGCCTCAGCGGTGGCCTCGATCAGCGTGGCGCCGGTGTCGTGGGCGTGCTCGATGAGATCGGCGATCCAGTCGACGGCCTGCTCGATGCTTACCACCACGTTGCTCGCCACGCGGGGCTCAGCGGGCCGCCGACCATGAAAAGTTGGGGAAGTCCGCGGCCATGTCCCGAGGTAGGAGCGGATGCCGTCGCGCCAGGTCTCCTGCAGCTTCTTGCCGGACGCGCCGGTGAGACCGAGCCCGTACAGCGGGCCGGTGAAGGCATCGAACCCGATGGCCAGCACCACGGCGTCCATCTCGTAGGCGCCCTTCGAGGTCACGATCGCGCTTTCGGTCATCGTCTCGATGTTGGGCCGGTTGTAAGTCTCGTAGTAGTCGGTGCCGAAGACGCTGTGCTTGGCGCCCAGTGGGTGGTACTTGGGCGCCAGCAGCTCGGCGGTGGCCGGATCTTCGACAATCGCCCGGATCTTGTCGTGGAGGAATTCCGACACGGTCCGGTTCGCCTCGGCGTCGAGGAACAGGTCGGCGAACTCGGCGCCAGCGCCCTGGTAGCCGCTGCGCTAGTAGGCATCCTCGTAGCGCCGTCGGCGCTCCTCGGCGGAGATGTCGAGGGCCTTGTCGGTGACGGGACGACCGGGGGTGCCGCCGGGTGAGTGCCTGCACACCTCACAGATCGCCTCGTAGTTCTGTTTCACGGCGTCGACCTGCGCCGGGGAGAGTTCGGCGTTGCGGGCACGTCGTATTGCCCGGATGGCGTCGGCACCGGGCGAGTCTCTGTCCCGCGACGGCGAGCCTCGAAACCGGCCAGGTCGGATCGCGCGCTGCCGTGGGTACGCTGGACCTGCACCCGGAGTGAATCGTAGGTAGCCGATGCCGGAGGCCGATCCTTTCACAACGCAGCGCGACGTGGGCCCCGCCGTCGGCTCGGAGATGCATGCGGCCGGGTTCGACGAGGCCGACGAGATCGGCCGCGGTGGATTCGGCGTTGTCTACCGGTGCGTCCAAGCCGAGCTGGACCGGACGGTCGCGGTGAAGGTGCTCACCGCGCATCTCGACGAGGACCGGGAGCGGTTCGTGCGCGAACAGCGGGCGATGGGCCGGTTGACGGGTCACCCCAACATCGTCGGCGTGCTGCAGATCGGCGAAACCGCCAGCGGTCATCCCTATCTGGTGATGCCGTACTACCGGCGCGGTTCACTGGAGGCGCGCATTCGCAGGCACGGTCCGCTGCCGCTGGCCGATGTGTTGCGGCTCGGGGTGAAGATGGCCGGCGCGTTGGAGACCGCGCACCGCGCCGGGATCCTGCACCGCGACATCAAGCCGGGCAACATCCTGTATTCCGACTATGGCGAGCCCGCTTTGACCGACTTCGGGATCGCGTATGTCACCGGGGCGTTCGAGACCGCGGCAGGCACATTCGCCGGTTCGCCCGCGTTCACCGCCCCGGAGATCCTCGGCGGTGATCCACCGAGCGAGGCGTCCGATGTCTATGGACTGGGGTCGACGCTGTTCTGCGCGCTCACCGGGCATGCGGCGTACGAGCGTCGCACCGGCGAACAGGTGGTGACCCAGTTCCTGCGGATCGCCACCGAGTCGGCCCCCGATCTGCGTGACAACGGCATCCCCGGCGATGTCGCCGCCGTCGTCGAAAAGGCCATGGCGCGGGATCCGCGCGACCGCCCCTCGACCCTCGCGTTGGGCGAGCAACTCCGGCAGCTCCAGGAAAAGTTCGGCTTCCCGCTCGACGAGGCGGCAGTCCAGGGCGTGGCCGAGCCCGACCAACCGGCGCGGCGCCCGATCGCGCGGCCAGGCTTCCGGTCCAGGCCGAGTATTCCGCTGGAGCTGACCAGTTTCGTCGGCCGTGGCGCGGAACTGGCCGAGCTGAAGAAGCTGCTCGCGACGTTCCCGCTGGTCACGGTGACGGGGGTGGGCGGGGTTGGCAAGACACGGCTCGCGCTGCGCGCCGCTGTCGAGGCGGAAGGAGCCTTTCCCGACGGGGTGCAATTGGTCGAATTGGGTGAACTCCGCGACGGGTCCGCAGTGGTCGACGTGGTCGCCGCCGGCTTGGGTCTGCGCGACGACGCGGCCACCCCGTTGCAAGCAGTGCTGATCGAATACTTGCGTCCCCGCAAGGTGTTGCTGGTGCTCGACAACTGTGAGCAGGTGGTCGAGGCCGCGGCGGAAGTCGCCGAGACGCTGCTGCGCGCCTGCCCCGATCTGCGAATCCTGGCCACCAGCAGGGAAGGGCTCGGCATCGGCGGGGAGGCGGTACTGCCGCTGTCCCCGCTGACGGACGACGCGGTGACCCTGTTCGCCGAGCGCGCGGCCGCCACCGTGCCGGGGTTTGCGCTGACCGAGAAGAACGAGGCCACCGTCGCCCGGATTTGTTCCCGGCTGGATCGGCTGCCCTTGGCGATCGAGCTGGCGGCTGCGAAGCTGCGCGCCATGTCGCTCGAACAGATTCTCCAGCGGCTGGACAACCGGTACGCGCTGCTGACCCGTGGCAGCCGGGGCGCCCCGCAGCGGCAGCAGACGCTCGCATGGAGCGTCGGCTGGAGCTATGACTTGTGCACTCCGGCCGAGCAGCGGCTCTGGGCGTCGCTGTCGGTATTCGCGAGCAGCTTCGAACTCGAAGCGGCAGAAGCTCTTTGCGGTGCGGAGCATCCGGAGGATCTGATCGATCTGTTGATGTCGTTGGTGGACAAGTCGATTCTGATCCGAACCGAATCGGACGGTGTAGTCCGCTTTCGGCTTCTCGAGACCCTGCGGGACTACGGCCGCGAGAGAATTCGGGACGCGGGCGCGCATCTCGAACTGCGTCGCAGGCACCTCGAGTGGTACCGGCGGTTGACCCGTGCGGCGGCGGCCGAGTGGTTCGGCGTCCAGCAGATCCGTTGGATCGAGCGCCTCGACCGGGAACTTCCGAATCTGCGCGAGGCGATCGAGTTCGCCGTGACCGACTCCCCCGAGATCGCATCCCGTATGGCCAGCGACCTGGCCCTGTTCTGTGCGACCCGCGGCCTGCTCGGCGAGGGGCGCCGCTGGCTCGACCGGGCGCTGGCCGCGACGCCGCACGAGCCGACACTCGAACGCGTCGCAATGCTGTTCAACGCCAGTGTGCTGGCAGGCAATCAAGGTGATGTGCAGGCCGCGGCCGCTCGGGCGCAGCAGGCGCGGGCGTTGACCGAGCGGCTGACAGTTCCCTCGGCGCGTGCACTCGTCGACGTCGCCGAGGGATTCGCGGCTCTCCTGCGAGGCGATCCCGATCGCGCGTCCGGACTCCTCGGCGGTGCCGTCGAAAAGTGCCCTGATCTCGTATCGCAGGCGACCGCGCTGGTACTGCTCGGACGAGCACACGACTCACGCGGCGATGCGCAGGCGGCGCTCGCCTGCAATCTCAGGGTCCTCGAATTGTCGGAAGCCCACGGCGAATCGGTGATCCGCTCCTGGGCGTTGTGGAGTGTCGGCATCGACAGCTGGCGCAAAGGCGACCGCGAACGGGCGGCCGAACTGCTCGAGCGCGGGCTACGGCTGACTCATCGGCTGCGGGACGCGAGATCCGCCGCGTCGTATCTGGAGGTGCTTGCCTGGAAAGCCGCCGAGGACAGTGAGCCGGTGCCTGCCGCGGTTATGATGTCCGCCGCAGAGGCAATGGGTGGCACCGTCGGCAATTACGCATTCCTCTTTCCGAATCTGCCTGTCTTCCATCAGGAGTGCGACCAGCGCGTCCGTAACGCGATCGGTGCGCAAGCCTACGATGCCGCCTGCGAGAAGGGCCGTTCGCTGACCCTCGACGACGCGGTGGCCTACGCCCTCGGCGAGGGATGAGCAACGCGGTCACGAACCTTCACGACTCGCGGGGGACACCGGTGATGGGTTTCCGGCGAGGGGGAGTTCGATATTGCGCATCGTGACCAACGATGTCGCACACCACGTTTCCTCGCCCTGGTCGACGCCGAAGACATCAGCGGCTGCGACGGTGATCGCCTTACCGGGCTTCACGACCCGCCCGCGCGCCACCAGCTTTTCACCTCGCGCGGGCGCGAGAAGTTTGACCGTGTAGTCGACCGTCATATTCACCCACCCGGCAGGCAGCAACGTGCCCGCCGCCGATCCACCGGCGAAGTCCGCGAGCGAACCGATCACGCCACCCTGGAAGTTGCCGTTGTGCTCGGTCAACTCGACGCGATACGGCTGAACGATCTCCACCTCGCCCCGGGCCACTCGACCGAACGAGAAACCCAGATGCCGCGCCGCGGGCATGCTGAGCACCACGGCCTGCACTATCTGCGCGAACTCCGGATTTTCCGTTTGTCGTTCACTCATCGCATTCCTCCTGTGCGTGCCGCCGACGCTCCACCCGCCGGTCCTGTGGGGGCAGCTACTCCGCGCGCTCCGGTCGCTCCCAGAATCGTGACATGAACTTGACGTCGCTCTCAAGTGTTGCGCACTCGGGAGTGGACCGAGATACACGATTTGGCAATGGTTCTCGAGTTCGTCCTATCGCGGGGTGGAAAGCCCCCTTACGCATCGATATTGGGCTCATCGGGCCCGCTTGGAACCCGTCCGACCTGCATGGCCGGGGATGTGCCGACGGCACGCGAAAGCTGATCGCCGCAGCGGGAACGCAATATTGCGTTTTCTGTTGTGTTCTTGCATCTGTAAGAGCATGATCCAGCTAGCCTGGGTACGAACAACCGATCCGATGAGCGGGAATTACCGAATCGAGAGCCAATGATGTTGGTATATAGAGCTTTGGTGTCGGGTGAGTCAGGGGTGTGGCGATGAGCGAACGCAGTGAGCGAATCATGTGCCAGCGCGCATCGCGCAGGCCGGAGCCGAGCGTCAGCGAGGCGAAGGCATGAGCGCGCCGACGGTGGGGGTGCTGCCGACGGCTCCGCAGATTTTGTGTGCGTTTCAGGGACGGCGCTTCCAAGACCGCGAGCTGTTGCGGTCCGCGCACGCGCTCGCCGAGCTGCACGCTCGGCGCGCCGAGGTGCGCGACGCCCATCTGGTCGCCGAAATAGATTGTCGGCGTGGGGAACTCGTCGACGATATCAACGACTGGGTCGCCCAGGAGATGCCGCAGCATCGCAACGGCGCCTCACTGCACACCGAGAGTCTCGGCGCCGTGGTCGACCGTATGGCGCGCAGCTGGGTGAACGCGAACCAGGCCATCGACGTCGACGGGCCGCGCAGTGACAACACCCATAAACACTGGTACCACTTGGCCGAACTCGTCGACGGCTACACTGATTTGGTAACCGACGTGGCCGGAGGCCGGCGTCGACTGCCCGAGCAGTAGCTGCTCACGACGGCCGACGGGCTACCGCGCCACCGCCACGACGGCGACGTCCCGGGTGGAATGTCATCCGACCAGTGCGTCCGCCCGGAAGCGTCGCCGCCCGTAGTGACGGCGGGCGCAACGGGGCGCCCCGCCCGGCGTGCCGCGTGGTCGACTGGCGCGGCACGCCCGCTGGATGTGGTTGCCGCACATCGACGGTAGCCGACTGGTGGCAATCGAAAGCAAGCCACACTTCGACTACGGTCGATTGCCGTCCGCGCCTACCGCGGGCACCCGTCCGGCTCGGCGTTCGCGACGCCGACGGCGGTAGCGGCGAATCCGGCTCGCCAGCAACATGATCAAAACGAGGCCGGTCAGCAGGAGCAATCCCGCCACGAGCGCCGCGGCGACCGGGTGGAAGATCGCGAGCGTGATGACGCCCGCGACGGCGAGATCCTCCACGGCGCTGGTCACGATATTGCTGGCCGGTTCCGGCGAGGTGTTGATCGCCATCCGCAGCCCGGCCTTGACGAGGTGGCTGACCAGCGCGGTGGTGCCACCCACCGCCGCCGCGGCCAGTTGCGACAGCGAATCGTCGGAGCCCGCGATGAGCGCAGCGACCACGGCTCCAGCGGCCGGGCGCACCACGGTGTGCAACGTGTCCCAGAACGTGTCGAGGTACGGGACCTTGTCGGCCACCGCCTCGATGAGGAACAGCACCCCGGCCGCGATCAGCACGTCGGTGCGTTGCAGGCCCTCCGGCACCTCGTCGGAAAGCCCGGTGACGCCGAACAACCCGAACAACAGCACCACGGCGTAGGCGTTGATACCGCTGGCCCAACCCGCGGTGAAGATCAAGGGGAGCAGGGACACACCTCGATCCTAGTGCCGCGCCCGGAACGCTCGGCGCGGCAAACCGGCCGAAGGCCCCCTTCACCCCGCCCGGCGCCGCCCGCCTTCGCGGTGCCCCGCACTCACCGCAGGGCCGCGCGTCCTCTCACCCTGCCGAGCAGTATCAGCGCCACCAGCGTGACCACCACCAACACCGTCGTCCCCGCCGCCGCGTCGAACACATCCCCCCGATCGGTCTGCCCGAAGATGGTGACCGGCAGGGTGCGCCAAGTAGCGGGATAGACCATGATGGTCGCGCCCAATTCGCCCATCGACAGCGCGATCGCCAGGCCCGCCGCCGCGCCGAGGGCGGGCAGCAGTAACGGAAGAGTCACCTGGCAGAGCACCCGAACCGGCCCGGCCCCAAGGGATTCGGCGGCCTGCTGATAGTCCGGGTCGAGCCGGTCGAGCGCGGCCGACACCGCGCTGAACGCGTAGGCCAGCACCAGCACCGCGTGCGCCACGATGACGATCCACTTGGAACCGCCCAGCAGCAGCGGCCGCTCGTTGAACGCGATCAGCATGCCGAGGCCGATGGCGACCGAAGGCACCGCGACCGGCAGGTGGAACACGGCGTCGGTCAGCCTGCGGCACCACGTCGGCGCCTCCCGCGCGGCGAGTGCGGCCCAAGTGCCGACGACCAGGGCGAAGGCGCCCGCCAGCAGCGCGGTCTGCAAACTCACCGACAGGCTCGCCGCCTCCTCGCCCGACAGTGCCTGCCGGAAATTGGCGAGCCCGAGATCCGAAGGAAGCGGGCCGGTCCAGCTCCCGGCCAGCGACGCCGCGACGACGGTCGCGATGGGGGCGACGAACACGATCGCGACGACCAGACCGAACACCGTCAGCAGCACCGCCCGGCCGGTTCGGGTCCACACCAGCATGATCACTGTCCTTTCCACGCCGTGAGGCGCGCGAAGACGAATCGATAGGCGGCGTACAGCGTCAGCGAAAGCGCCACCTGCACCGAAGCGAGCACCGCCGCGCCCGGCAGGTCGAAGGTCACGATGCCGCGGGTGTAGATCAGCGCGGGCAGCGTCAGCACGCCCTTGGCGCCGGTGAACAGCACGATGCCGAACTCGTTGAGCGTCAACAGGAGAACGAGGCTGCCGCCCGCGGCCATGGCGGGCCAGGCCTCCGGGAGGACGACCTGGCGCAGCACCCGCCACGGTGAAGCGCCGAGACTGGCCGCCACGTCGAGCTGTTCGCGCGGCAGCCGGGCGAACGCGGCGAGCAGCGGACGCACCACGAACGGCGTGAAGAAGGTGATCTCGGCGGCGATCACGCCGAGCGGGGTGTTGAGGAAATTCAGCAGGGGAGCGTCGCGTCCGGTGATTTCGGCGATGAGCGTGTTGAGCGCGCCCGCGGTGCCGTAGAGGAAGGTGAACGCCAGCGTCACCAGGAACGAGGGCAGGGTGAGCACCGTGTCGATCAGCCTGCCGACCACCGCCGAACCCGGGAACGGCACGAACGCCAGCACGATGGCGAGGAACGCGCCGAGCACCACGCACCCCGCAGTCGAGGCGAACGCGATGGAAACGGTGCGCCACAGCGCGTTTCGGAACGATTCCGAACCCAGCACCGAGGACCACACCTCGGTCCCGCGCCCGTCCGAGGTGACCGTCGACTCGGTGAGCACCCGCAGGATCGGATATCCGGCGACCAAGAGAACCAGGACCACCGGCGGTAGCGTCCACAGCAGCGCGCGCCACGTCCGCCGCGTGGCGTCCGGTGCAGGCTCGACCCTGTCCACCGGATGTTCGAGCAGTACCGCGCTCATGCCGGACCCTCCTGCGCACGGCCGTTCGGCCAACTGGACGGCACCGCGAGCCCGAGCGGGCTCCCGCTGCCGCCTCGCGAGGACGCCGCGCCGCGGTGGAGGACTCGCGGCCAGCCGATCGCAACACCTGCGCAGGTAGCGGCGGGCCTCCTCGTGCCTTCGCCCGCCAGCCCGCTCATGACCGCGCTCCTGACTCATCCGAAGTACTTGGCGCAGTGGTAAGCCCGGCACCGACCGGTCGCGGGATGAGCACACCCGCCGGATCAGGGAACCGGATGCCGACCGCGGAGCCGGGAGCCGTCGCAGAGCGGCCCGGTACGTCGACCGCGATCGGATCCGGCATTCCGTCCACACCGACCTCCAGCCGCGTAGCCGGCCCGCGCCACACGCTCGATACCACGACACCGCGCAACGCGTTCCGGTCGGACAACCCGCCGATAGTCACGGTGTGCGGCCGAATGCACAGCAGCGCAGCCGAATCCGGTTCCAACGCCAGCCTGGCGACGCCGGGCTCGGGCGCATGGGCGCGTAGCGTGTGCGACCCGGCGGTCACCAGCGCGGTGCCGCCGGAAACCCGATTCACCACGCACGGCACCAGATTCGCACCACCGAGGAACGCGGCGGTGAAATCGCTGGGCGGCCGTTGCCAGAGATTCTCGGCGGTGTCCACGTCGACGAGGCGGGCGTCGCGCATGACCGCGATCCGGTCGGCCAGTGCCAGCGCCTCGGCCTGATCGTGCGTCACGTACAGCATCGCGGTGTCCGGCAACGCTTTCCGCAACTGTCGCAACTCACCCAGCATGGTCTGGCGCAGCTGGGCGTCGAGCGCCGCGAGCGGCTCGTCGAGCAGCAGCACTTTGGGCCGGATGGCGAGCGCCCTGGCGATGGCCACGCGCTGCTGCTGCCCGCCGGACAGCTCGCGCGGCAGCCGCTTGCCGTACTCGGCCATGCCGACCATGGTCAGCGCCTCGGTCACCCGATCCGCGATCGTATTGCTCGGCACGCGATGCGCTTTCAGCCCGAAGGCCACGTTGCCGTGCACGGTCATGTGCGGGAACAGCGCGTAGGACTGCACCACCACGCCGATACCGCGCTTGGCCGGTGACAGATTCGTGACGTCGCGCCCGGCCAGCCGGACCGCCCCAGAGGTCGGCCGGACGAACCCCGCCAGCGCCTTCAGCGCGGTCGACTTGCCGGAGCCGCTTGGCCCGAGCAAGGCGACGGTCTCGCCAGCGGCGACGCGCAACGTGAAATCGGCCAGGGCGACGGTGGACTTGCGTCTGGTTCCGTACCGGACGCCGACCCGGTCGAACACAATGGCGGGTTCGCTGTCGGCGTAGTGGAGTGCAGCCGTTGTGGCGGTGGACGTTCCGGTGAGCGTGTCGCCGCGGGTCATGTCAGCCTCCGATGGCTTTCTCGTAGGCGGCTACGTCGTCGTTCAGATCGGCGAGGACCTTCGTCCAGTCGGGGTGCACGATCTGGACGCCCTGCAACAGCGCGGCCGGGCTCGGGCCGGGGCCGGTGGCGGCGGCGTCGGCCAGATCGGTGCGGGCCGAGACGGCGAACGCGTCCGGGCCGAGCGTCCGCTGCACCTCCTTGCTGAGCAGGTAGTCCATCAGCTTCTTGGCGGCCTCCGCGTGCGGGGCGCCCTTGGCCAGTCCCATGAAGTAGGGCAGCGCGACGGTGTGCTTGGCGCCGTCGGCCGAGGCCGGGAAGAAGATGCCGAACTTCGAGCCCTTCGAGGCGATCGACTCCATGTTCATCTGGATGTCGCCGTTGGCGATCAGCAACTCGCCTTTGTCGACCTTCGGTTGCAGCTTGCCGGTGGACGCCGACGGCCCGACATTGTTGACCTGCAACCGCTTCAAGTACTCCAGCGCGCCGTCCTTGCCACGCAGCTGTTGCAGCAGGATCAGGACGGCGGTGCCGTCACCGGCCTGGCCCGGCGTCGAATACTGGAGTTTGCTTTGGTATTCCGGCTTCAGCAGGTCGTCCCAAGTGAGCTTCGAGGTGTCGACGGAGTGGTTGGCGATGAAGTCGAGGTAGTTGCCCGCCAGGCTGACGAACCTGCCGTTCGGGTCCTTCTCGGTCGCGGGGTATGCCGAGGTGTCGACGCCGAGTGGCTGCAAAAGGCCTGCGGCGTCCGCTTTCTGAATGAACGGCGGCAGGGTGACCACCACGTCGGCCTGCGGGTTGGACTGCTCCTTGTCGAGGCGGTTGACCACCTCGCCGGAGCCCGCCGCGACGACGTTCACCGCGATACCGGTCTCGGACCGGAACTTCTCGAAATGGGTCCGGTACCAAGCGTCGAGGCCGTCGGCGGAGTAGACGGTGACCGTCTGCCCGTCGGAGCCGCCGGAGCCCGTGCCGCCGCAAGCCGCGGTCAGGGCGACGGCGGTGGCGGTGACGACCAGCAGGGCGGTCCTGGACCGGATGCGAGACAGGCGCGTGGGGGAAATACGCACGGTGGGAGCAACTTTCGCTTGGTGGTGTCGATGGTCGAAGGGACGAGGGCTCAGGCGCGCTCGGCGCGGATCAGTTCGGCGAATTCGACGACGGAGGGCAGCACGTGGGTGGCGCCCGCGGCACGCAGCCGTCGCTCGTCGTGCGCGCCGGTCAGCGCGCCCGCGACGATGCGCGCGCCCGCCGCCCGGCCGGTGGCGATGTCGCTGGTGGTGTCGCCGAGCACCGCGACACGGTCGACAGCGTCGACGCGCAGGCGCAGCAGCGCGGTGAGCACCATGTCGGGGTAGGGGCGGCCGCGACCGGCGTCGGAGGGCGCCAACGTGAGATCGGCGATGTCCCGCCAGCGGAGCGCGTCGAGCAGCCGATCCTGGGTGCTCCGGCTGAAACCGGTGGTCAGCGCGACCCGCGCACCGGCGTCACGCAGCGCCGAGATCGCCTCGGCCGCACCGGGAATGGGCGCGATGTCGGCCTCGTCGATCAGGGCGTCGTAGGCGTCCTCGAAGACGCGGTTGGCGGCCTGCGCGCGTTCCTCGTCGCCGAGCAGCGCTCGGAACACGGCGATCTTGGACTGCCCCATGGTGTCCAGCACATACTGGCGCGCCTGTTCTCGCCGCAGCCCGTCGGTTTCCATGCCCGCGGCCGTCGCCGCCGCTTCGAAGGCGCGCAGCACCAAGCCGCCGTCGGCGACGGTGGTTCCCGCCATGTCCAGCACGGCGAGCTGAATCGTGTTGTCCGGCATCGTGTCTCCTTCAGAGGCCGAGCAGGTCGGCGGTTTCCTCGCCGAGGGCGGGGCCGAGGGTCATGCCGCGGCCGCCGGAGCCGGTGATCACCCAGACGTGCTCGTCGGCCTTGGCCCGGGTGACGATCGCGGCGGCATCGACGCTCTGGCTGTACACCCCGGCCCACCGGCGCACGATCGGCGGAAGCTTGCGGCCGAGCAGTTCTTCGGTGACGGAGGTGAGGTGCTCGTAGGGCGCCTCGTCCACGTCGAAGGCGAACGGCTCGGTGTATTCGTGGGTGTCGCCGATGGTGAGTCCGCCGTGCAGGCGCTGCACGCACAGCAACTGCATCCGGTGCTCGGCCGCGGTGGCGGTCTGGGACTGCTCGCGTTCGAGCGCGTCCACCTCCGGCCCCGCGAAGCCGGGGTAGTAGCGGAAGCTGTCGCCGTCGGCGATGGCGGTGGTCAGCGGCTCGCCGAGCGGCGCGGTCTGCATCATCTGGAGCCGGACCCGGCGCACCGGGATCGTGCCGACGAGTTCCCGAGTCAGCCCGGAGTGCGCGGCGCCGGGGCAGACCAGCACCAGGTCGGCCGGGAAGGCCCGGCCCTGATCGTCGAGAACCGTTGCGCCGGAACCGGTGTCGGTGACGGATCGCGCTTCGGCACCGGCGTGGAACGAATAGCGTTCGGAGGCCGCGAGATAGGCGCGCAGCGCGGGCAGTGCCTGCCGCGACTCGACGGCGGCGTCGGTCGAGCAGTGCAGTCCGGCCAGATACTTGCCGCGCAGCGCGGGGTTGATCGCACGCACCCGCTCCGGCTCGAGCAGTTCGAATCCGCGTGCCTCGGCGCTGTCGCCAGCGGCCGCCGCGCTCGCCACCGCCAGTTCTTCGGGGGTGCGCACCAGCGTGATGGACCCGGTCGGTCGGAAACCGACGCCGGGAACCCTGCCGCCGATCTCCTCCCAGAGCTCGCGCGAACGCAAGGTCAGGTCGAGCTCCGTCGCCGACCGCCCGGACACCCACACCAGCCCGAAGTTGCGCACCGTCGCGCCGCGCGCCTCGGGCTCGCGCTCCAGCTGCACGACCTCGTGTCCGCGGCGGACCGCGGCAAGGGCGTGGGCGGTGCCGAGGATTCCACCTCCGATGATGACCACTCGCATGGACCCATGGTGAGCAATGGTCTAGACCGATGGGTATTGCCCGAACGAACGCCGGGTTAACAATTGGTATAGACCAATTGCGGGTAGGCTGTCGGCCATGGAAGCAACGGAGGTGACGCGCGGTCGGCGCGGCGAGACATCCGGCGGGAGCACCGAATTGGTCCTGCCGGAGCGCTTGCCGAAGTCGTATCGAGTGCGCACCGAGCTGGAGGGGATGATCGACGAGCTGGCCGAGGGCGATCCAGTCCCCTCGGAGCGCGAACTCGCCGTGCGATTCGAGGTGGCGCGAGAGACCGTTCGGCAGGCGCTGCGAGATCTGTTGGTGGAAGGGCGGATTCGGCGGCAGGGGCGCGGAACGGTGGTCTCCCGGCCGAAGATGGTGCAGCCGTTGTCGCTGCGCTCCTACACCGAGGGCGCGCTGAGTCTGGGCCGGGTGCCGGGGCGCATCCTGGTCACGTGGGAGGACGTCCCCGCCGACGCCGACACCGCGCGCGATCTCGGCGTGACTCCGGGCACGTCGGTCATGCATCTGGAGCGAGTGCTGCTCGCCGACGGTGAGCGCATCGGACTGGAGAGCACCTTCCTGCCGCTGTCGCGTTTCGCCGGACTCCGCGACAGCTACGACCCCACCGCCTCCCTCTATGCGGCCGTGCGCGCCTCGGGGGTGGAATTCGGCGCCGCCACCGAGCGCATCGAGACGGTGCTCGCGTCCCCGCGCGAGGCCGCCCTGCTCGAATGCACGACGGCGCTGCCGCTGCTGCTACTGCACCGGCGCAGCGTCGACAACGAGGGCGCGCCCATCGAGCGGGTGCGCGCCCTGTATCGCGGCGATCGGATCGCGTTCGAAGCGCGACTGTCGAAGTAGCCGGTCACCGGACCTGCGGTGCGACCTTCTCGCCGAGCAGTTCGATGTTGCGGAGGACCTTCTCGTGCGGCAGCGTGCCGACGCTGGTGTGCAGCATGAACCGGTCCAGGCCGAGGGTGTCGCGCACATCGGCGATCTTCTCGGCGACGTAGTCCGGCGTTCCGACGAACAGCGAGCCGCTCTGCGAACGCAGCGCGTCGAACTGCGCGCGCGTCATCGGACCCCAGCCGCGCTCGCGGCCGATGGTGCTCATGGCCAGCGCGTACGGCTGATAGAAGTCGGCGACGGCCGCTTCGTCGGTGTCGGCGATGTAGCCGTGCGCGTGCACCGCCACCGGCTGCCGCTCGTGACCACCCTCGGTCAGGGCCCGGTGATACAGATCGACCAGCGGCTGGAAGCGCGCGGGCTGGCCGCCGATGATCGCGATGGCCAGCGGCAGGCCGAGCAGCCCGGCGCGGATCACCGATTCCGGGCTGCCGCCGACCGCGATCCACACCGGAAGCGGCCGGTCCTCGGTGCGCGGATAGACGACCGCGTCGCGCAGCGGGGCGCGGAACTTCCCGGACCAGGTGACGGGCGCGTCCTCGCGCAGGCGCAGCAACAGCGCCAGTTTCTCCTCGAACAGTTCGTCGTAGTCGGCCAGGTCGTAGCCGAACAGCGGGAACGACTCGGTGAACGAGCCGCGCCCCGCCATCAGCTCGGCGCGTCCTCCCGACAGGCCGTCCAGCGTCGCGAAGTCCTGGTAGACCCGGACCGGGTCGTCGGAGCTGAGCACGGTGACCGCGCTGGTCAGCTGGATGCGCTCGGTGCGCGCCGCGATCGCCGCCAACACGACAGCGGGCGACGACGCGGCGAAGTCCTTGCGGTGATGCTCGCCGACGCCGTATACATCCAGCCCGGCGTGCTCGGTCGTCACCGCCTCTTCGACCACCTCGCGCAGCCGCTGCGCCGCGCTCGGCGCGGGCCGGTCGCCCGCCGGGTACAGCTCGGCGAACGTCGTCAGTCCCAGTTCCACAGCTCTAGTCCTCTTCCTGAGTAGTTGTCCAGAATAAACGGACTGCGGTCCGGTCCTATTCCGGCTCGACGCGGGCGGACGGGTACCGTCGGCCGGGTGCGGATACTCTTGTCCCATGTCCGTGCGTACCCGTAAGCCCCTCGTTCCCGGCACGCTCTCGCCCACCCGGGAGGTGCCGCGCTCCATCGAGCGACCGGAGTACGCGTGGAAGAAGACCGTCAACGAGGGGCGCGAGCCCTGGGTGCAGACGCCGGAGACCATCGAGAAGATGCGCGTCGCGGGCAAGATCGCGGCGCAGGCGCTCGAGGAGGCGGGCAAGGCGGTGGCGCCCGGCGTCACCACCGACGAACTGGACCGCGTCGCCCACGAATTCCTCTGCGACCACGGCGCGTACCCGTCGACGCTGGGCTACAAGGGCTTTCCGAAGTCCTGCTGCACCTCGCTGAACGAGGTGATCTGCCACGGCATTCCGGACTCCACCGTGATCGAGGACGGTGACATCGTCAACATCGACGTCACCGCCTACATCGACGGCGTGCACGGCGACACCAACAAGACCTTCCTCGCCGGTGACGTCGACGAGGAGGTCCGGCTGCTGGTGGAACGGACCGAGGAGGCCACCATGCGGGCCATCAAGGCGGTCCGTCCCGGCCGGGCGCTCAACGTGATCGGGCGCGTCATCGAGTCCTACGCCAACCGTTTCGGCTACGGCGTGGTGCGCGACTTCACCGGCCACGGCGTCGGCCCCACCTTCCACAGCGGCCTGGTGATCCTGCACTACGACCAGCCCGCCGTGGAGTCGGTCATCGAGCCCGGCATGACCTTCACCATCGAGCCGATGATCAACCTCGGCGGCATCGACTACGAGATCTGGGACGACGGCTGGACCGTGGTCACCAAGGACCGCAAGTGGACCGCGCAGTTCGAGCACACCCTGGTCGTCACCGACACCGGCGCGGAAATCCTCACCCTGCCGTGAGCGCCCGCCGCGGCCCCGCTCTCCACGGGCGGGAGCGGGCCCGATGAAGGGCGCGCTGCTCGTCGCGGGCACCACCTCCGACGCCGGGAAAAGCGTTGTGGTGGCGGGGATCTGCCGCATGCTGGCCAGGAAGGGCGTGCGGGTGGCGCCGTTCAAGGCGCAGAACATGTCCAACAACTCGGTCGTCACGCTGGACGGCGGCGAGATCGGACGCGCGCAGGCGTTGCAGGCGCAGGCCTGCGGTCTGGAGCCCAGCGTGCGGTTCAACCCGGTGCTGTTGAAACCGGGCAGCGACCGTCGCTCGCAGCTCGTGGTGCGCGGCAAGGCAGTCGGCACCGTGGGCGCGGCCGACTATTTCCGGCACCGGCAGGAGTTGCGCGCGGTCGTCGCGGCCGAACTCGACGCGCTGCGAGCCGAATTCGACGTGGTGATCTGCGAGGGCGCCGGATCGCCCGCCGAGATCAACTTGCGCGCTACCGATCTGGCGAACATGGGGCTGGCCGAGGCCGCGGGGCTGCCGGTGCTCGTCGTCGGCGACATCGATCGAGGCGGAGTGCTCGCGCATCTGTTCGGCACGCTGGCGGTGCTGGAACCCGACGACCAGCGGCTCATCGCGGGCTTTGTGATCAACAAGTTTCGCGGTGACGTCGAGTTGCTACGGCCGGGCCTCGACCGGCTCACCGAGCTGACCGGGCGACCCACTCTCGGTGTCGTCCCGTTCGCCGAAGAACTGTGGATCGACGCCGAGGACTCGCTCGGCACCATCGCCGACGCACCGGTCGGTCGTCCGGCCACACCCGCGGGCACGGAATGGCTGACGGTCGCCGCCATCCGGCTGCCCCGCATCTCGAACTCCACCGACGTCGAGGCGCTGGCCTGCGAACCCGGCGTCGCGGTGCGCTGGGTGCGCGATCCCTCCCGGCTGGCCGACGCCGACCTGGTGGTGCTGCCCGGCAGCAAGTCGACGGTGTCGGATCTGGACTGGTTGCGCCGCAGCGGAATCGGTGCCGCCCTCGCTGAGCGCGCCGCGGCCGGACGGCCCATCCTCGGCATCTGCGGCGGTTATCAGATGCTCGGCCGCCGCATCGTCGACGACGTGGAATCGGCGGCGGGCACGGTCGACGGACTGGGCCTGCTCGACCTGGACGTCGAGTTCGCCGAACCGAAGGTGTTGCGTCGCAGCGAAGGTCACGGTGCGGCGGACCCCCTCAGGTCTCTCGGGACCGAAGGTATTCCGTTGCACGGCTACGAGATTCACCACGGTCGGGTGACGCGCAGCGGCGATCCCGCGTGGCTCGTGGCGGCGGGGGAGCCGGAGGGCAGTGTTCGCGGCGCGATCTGGGGAACGCACCTGCACGGACTGATGGAATCCGACGACTTCCGCCGCGCGTGGTTGCGCGAAGTCGCCCGCCGGGCGGGCCGCGCGGGTTTCGTTGCCGCCGAAGCGACTTCGGTCGCCGCCGTGCGGACCGCCCAACTGGATCTGCTCGCGGATCTGATGGAGAACCACCTCGACACGAACCTGCTCGAGAGGCTGATCGCCGAGGGCGCGCCCGGCGCGATGCCCACGCTCACCTCGAGTCTCGACGCGCCCGACGTAGCGGATCGGCGCTAGGACGAGGCCTGCCACCCGGCCCACGGTCCCGGCCGAGTGGTGGGCGCGACGACTGGGCGCGGCGTTGCCGCCAACGTCCCCGACCGCTAGCGGTGCGGCTGGGTGACCTCGTTCGGCAGGGGGTCGCTCATGGCGACACCCGAACCGGTCCACGTGTAGGTGATCGTGACCGGACCGCCCTGCGGCGCGGCGAACGGCTCGTCGGCCACCAGCCACTTGTACTGGACGCTGACCGAGTTGCCGTTCGAGCCCGCCACGTGCGTGAACGCGTAGGCTTCGGAAGTCGCTGTGCCCAGGTACTTTCCGTCGTGGAAGAACATCACGTGGATCGGCGCGCCCGCCGAATTTCCGCCCACGGCTCGCACCCACAGCAACTGCCCGCAGCTACCCGGCTGGTCGGTCGAGGCCTGCGTGGCATGCCAGCCTTCGCCCAGTCCGGCCAGCGCGGTGCGCACACCCGCCGAGGCGGGGTCGACGCAGCGCCCGGGGCCGCTGATGTCGTCGGTCGGCGCGGGCGTGGTGACGACAGGGGTGGACGGGTCGGGCTGCTGCGGCGCTTGTGTCGCGGCGGGCGGTGGGCTCGTCCCTGGCTCGGGTGTGGCTGCTCCGCCGGGCGCCTGCGGACTGGGCGCCGCGGGCGCGGTCGTTCCGCCGGGCGTGGACGCGGCCCCCACCGTCGTCCGCTGTGTACTCGGCGTGGATTGCCCCGAGTCGTCGCTGCTACAGCCTGCTGCCAGTGCGGCCGCGGTGGCTATCAGCGCGGCTATGCGAACCATGTGGTTCATCGTCCCCTCGATTCTGTCGCGACCGTGCCATCGCACGCTCTCTTGTTCCATCGCGGGGCGCTATCGGCACGTTAGACAGAGGAAATCGGGGCATCGTTAGGCTGGCAGGGTGAATACGCCCGCTGGTTTGTTGGTGACGGTCGCCGCGGATCTGGATTCGGTGACGACGACCGGCCCGGAAGACGATCCGGCCGATGCCGGGGTGAGCCGCGCCGCGATCGACGCCGTGTGGGAGTCGGTGCGCGCCTGGTACCGGCTGGGAACCACACCCGCGATTCAGGTGTGCCTGCGGCGCGACGGGAAGATCCTGCTGAACCGGGCGATCGGGCACGGGTGGGGCAACGGGCCGGGGGACGGTCCGGAGGTGGCGCGGGTGCTCGCGACGCCGGATCTGCCGTTCTGCGGATTCTCCACCGCCAAGGGCGTCTCGGCGGCGCTGATGGCGATGCTGGTCGAGCAGGGCGCGTTCGCGCTGAACGACCCGGTGTGCGAATACATTCCGGAGTTCGCCGCCAACGGCAAAGAGCGCATCACGATCGGCGACGTGCTGTCGCATTCGGCGGGCGTGCCGTTCGTGACCGCGCCGTATCGGGGCTACCAGCTGGTGGTCGACGAGGAGCTGGCGGTGCGGGCGCTCGCCGATCTCCGGCCCAGCTGGCCGCCCGGTCGTTTTCGCGTGTACCACGCGCTGACCAGCGGTTTGATCCAGCGGCTTCTGGTGCAGCGGGCCACGGGGAGGAGGATGCGGGATCACCTGCACGAGCAGGTGCTCGCGCCGCTCGGCTTCCGCTGGACCAACTTCGGGGTGCGGCCCGAGGAAGTCGACCAGGTGGTGCCGAGCGTGCCGGTCGGTCCCGGTCCGTCGCGGGTGTGGAAGTTCTTGGCGCGCAAGGCACTCGGCGGCGGCATGGGTGGCGGGATGAACGACGAGGGAACCCGCGCGTTCCTCACCGCGGAACTGCCGTCCGGCAACCTGGTCACCACCGCCTACGAACTGTCCCGCTTCTACGAAATCCTCGCGCGCGGAGGGGAACTGGACGGCGTCCGGATCATGCGACCGGAGACGCTGCACGCGGCGGTGCGCCCGGCGAGCCGGATACCCGGGGCGGCGGGCCGGGTCAGCGCGGCGGGTTACGAACTCGGCGGCAGCCGTTCGAAGTTCGGCCGCCACACCGAAACCCATTTCGGCCGTAGTGGACTCACCACCCAGTACGGCTGGGCCGACCCCGCCCGCGGGCTCTCCGGCGCCATCCTCACGAGTGGCAAGGCGACGGGCGACACCAACCGCCCCTGGCAACTGGTCGCCCAGATCTCGGCGGCGATCCCGCGCCACGAACCCTGAACCGTCCTGGCCAGGGCTGAGCAAGAACCGCCCCGGCTACGTCACGATGGTCGCGCTGACCGAGATCCATCGGGCGCTGCGTCGCCGGTACGGGCTGGACGCCGAGACCGTCACCGAGATCATGCTCGGCCTGCTCGCTTCCGCCGAGATCGTGGTCGAGCGGGCCGACACCGTGCGGCAGGCCCTGCGGCGCTGCGCCGACGGAGCCGACTTCGAAGACGCGCTCGTCGAGCAGCTGGGCCGCGAGGCGGGGTGCGATCTCACCGTGACGCTGAACCCGACGGCAGCGACCACCACCGGGATGCGATTGCTGGTGTGAGCCGGTCGTCCGGACACGCCGTCGGAGCGGGTAGCGGCGGTGTAGCGTACTCGGACATGGAGTCTCGGCGGATCACGGTCGGTGACCGGTCCTGGACCGTGCGGGTCGACGGCCCGGAATCACGGCACACGGTATTGCTCTTGCCCGATGCGGGCGATCCGGTGGACGTGTACGACCAGGTCGCCGCGCGGCTGCACACTTCCGATCTGCGCACCCTGGTGGTCGAGTCCGTCGAGGGCCTCGATCCCGCGGCGGTGCACGCCATCCTCGACCAGCTGAACGTTCCCTACGCGCACGTCGCCGGGCGCGGCGAGGGTGCGACGGTGGCCTGGCAGACCTGTTCCGGCCCGTTCGGACGTTTCATCAGCCTGGTGGTGGCCGACCGCGGCCACCCGGCGGCCGCCGGAGCCGACGGTGTGGTCGTCGACCCCGGCTGCCGTCCGCTCGAGCTTCCGGTCACCGTGCTGGTCACCAAGCGGTTGCCGCGCACGGTCGCCGACGCCTCGGGACGCTTCGTCTACGGCGAGTTCCGCGTGGTGCAGGTCGACGTCGACAACGTGGCCACCGAGGCCGACCACGAACTGGCCACCGAGATCGTGCTACGCACCAGCCTCTGGTGACTCGGCCTTGCGCCGGTACACCGCCAGCCAGTCCAGCCAGTTGTCCATCTCCTCGAACGCCTTGGCGCGCGGCTCGGCCGCGGAGAGGAACACGTCGTGGCGGGCGTTCTCGATCGGCACGATGTTGGTGCGATCGCCGAGGCAGCCGGACCAGCGCTGAATCTGCTTCACGTCCAGCACGGTGTCGGCCACGTCGGCGGCCGGGCCGTACTTGCGCATGAACTTGGTCAACCTGGACCGCAGGATCAGCGCGGGCACCCCGATGTCGAGGCCCTGGTGCAGCCGGAAGTGGCCGCGGCGGATCGCGCGTAGCCAGCCGAAGCGCACCGGCGCACCGGCCAGCGGCTTCCAGTCCAGGTTGTAGTCCCACTCGCCCGAGGCGCTCTTGTGCAGGCTGTCGCCGTAGGTGCTGATCGCGGAGCCCGGCATCTCCAGCATCGAACGGAACCGGCCGAGCGCGCCGATGATCGGCGTGCCGATGGTCCGGTAGTACGACGGGCCCTGCAGGTCGAACCAGGGGCTGTTCAGCACCAGCCCGACGATGCCCGAGGCGGCGACGCCCGCGGTCCGGTTGAGCCGGTCCAGCCACAGCGGCATGATCAGACCGCCGGTGGAATGCGCGACCAGCAGCACCTGCTCGCCTGCCTCCTCCTTGACGATGCGCAGCGCCTCGTTCAGCTCCTCGTCGTAGAAGGCGAGATCGGTGACGTAGTGCGGGCTCTGCCCGTCGCGCAGCGAGCGGCCGCACTTGCGCAGGTCGAGTGCGTAGAAGCGGTGACCGCGCGCGGCGAAATGCTCGGCGAGGTGCTGCTGGAAGAAGTAGTCGGTGAAGCCGTGCACGTAGATCACGGCGCACTCGGTGGCCGCCGCGCCGGAGTCGGGGAGATAGCGCACGAGGGTCGCCGAGATGTCGCCTTCACCGTCCGGATCCGGGCCCAGCGGGATGGACCGCTGCTCGTACCCCGCTCCCAAGACATCCGGCCGCCACTTGCTCCCCGTCTGCTCCGTGATCTCGGACACGTCTAGCGAGGTTTCGTTCGTCACGAGACCCAATGTAGGCGAGGTCCGGCCCGGAATGAAGATCGCGCACGACCTGGAAGGAGGGAGGAATCTACGTCACATTCGCCGGGTTCGTTGCCGGAATGCGATCCCTCGAGGTGCACAATTGGCGATAGGTGAACGGCGGGTAACCTTATCGACCGCCGAGTCACGCCAGGCTCGCAACAATTGCAATGCGCCCCGTCGCAACAACCACATAGCGCCCGTGCCCAGGCAAACCACCGTGCCGGTGGCCGCGCCAGAAGTGACAAGGAAGTCGATCTACCCGTGCCGAACGCTGCCATGACTGAAAAGACCGATGTAGTACTCATCGGTGCCGGGATCATGAGTGCCACTCTCGGCGCGCTGCTTCGTCAGCTGCAGCCGGAGTGGTCGATTTCGTTGTTCGAGCGGTTGGACGCCGCGGCGGCGGAGAGCAGCGATCCGTGGAACAACGCGGGCACCGGACACTCGGCCCTGTGCGAGCTGAACTACAGCCCGCAGAACGCCGACGGCTCGGTCGACGTGACCAAGGCCATCGACATCAACGAGCGCTTCCAGGTCTCGCGCCAGTTCTGGGCCTACGCGGTGGAGAACGGGGTGCTCGGCGACCCGTCCCGCTTCATCAACCCGATCCCGCACGTCAGCTTCGTGCACGGCGCCGACGACGTGCAGTACCTGCGCAAGCGCTACGAGGCGCTGGCTCCGCACCCGCTGTTCGAGGGCATGGAGTACATCGACAGCCCCGACGAGTTCGCCCGCAGGCTGCCGCTGATGGCCAAGGGCCGCGACTTCTCCGATCCGGTCGCGCTGAACTGGACCGACGGCGGCACCGACATCGACTTCGGTTCGCTCACCAAGGAGCTGCTCGCCCACCTCGGCGCCACCGGCGCGAACCTGGCCTTCGGCCACGAGGTGCTCGGCCTCGACAAGCAGTCCGACGGCAGCTGGAAGGTCCGGGTCCGCAACGTGCGCACCCGCCGGACCCGCACCATCGAGGCCAAATTCGTCTTCGTCGGCGCGGGCGGCGGCGCGCTGCCGCTGCTGCAGAAGTCCGGGATCAAGGAGATCAAGGGCTTCGCGGGCTTCCCGGTCAGCGGCCAGTTCCTGCGCTGCACCAACCCGGCCCTGATCGACAAGCACGAGGCCAAGGTGTACGGCAAGGCCGCCGTCGGCGCCCCGCCGATGTCCGTGCCGCACCTGGACACTCGCGTCATCAACGGCAAGCCGGGGCTGCTGTTCGGCCCGTACGCGGGCTGGACCCCGAAGTTCCTCAAGGACGGCAGCAACACCGACCTGTTCAAGTCCATCCGCGCCGGTAACCTCGCGCCCATGCTCGGCGTCGGTCTCACCGAGATGTCGCTGGTCAAGTACCTGGTCTCCGAGCTGCTCAAGTCGCAGTCCGGCAAGGTCTACACCATGGAGGAGTTCATCCCGCGGGCCGAGGGCCGCGACTGGGAACTCATCACCGCGGGTCAGCGCGTGCAGATCATCCGCCGCAAGGGCGTCGGCGGCGTGCTGGAGCTCGGCACCGCCGTCATCGCCGCCAAGGACGGCTCCATCGCGGGTCTGCTCGGCGCCTCGCCGGGCGCGTCCACCTGCGTCACCGCCATGCTCGACGTCCTGCAGCGCTGCTTCCCGCGCGAGTACGCCGACTGGACCCCGCGCCTACGGGAGATGATCCCGTCGCTCGGCGTGAAGCTCTCCGAGGACAAGGCCCTGTTCCACGAGGTGTGGGACTGGACCAACAAGGCGCTCAACCTCACCAACGCGAACACGCCCAAGCACGCAGGGGTCGCGCTGACGCCGTAGGTGTGATAGCAAGGCGCGATGATGTCAACGGTTGCTCTCAAACGGTCATGGGCGCAGGATCTCGATACGGCGACCCTGTATCAGCTGTTGAAACTTCGCGTCGAAGTCTTTGTGGTCGAACAGAAGTGCGCCTACCCGGAGTTGGACGGACTCGATCTGCTTCCGGAAACGCGGCACTTCTGGCTCGACGACGAAGGTGAGGTCATCTGCACCCTGCGCCTGCTGGAGGAGCACGAGAACGGCGTCAAGTCGTTCCGCATCGGCCGCCTCTGTACCGCCGTCCCGGCCCGTGGCCACGGCTACACCACCCGCCTGCTGCAGGCAGCGCTCGCCGAGGTCGGCTCGGCCACCGTGCGGCTGAACGCGCAGACCTACCTCGTCGACATGTACGCCAAGCACGGCTTCCAGCCGGACGGCGAGGAGTTCGAGGACGACGGGATCATGCACATGCCGATGCGGCGCGGGTAGCTGTGTCTTTGGCGCGCTGGCGCGCGCGAACGGGCTCGTAAGACTCGCCTCGGAGGTGGTCGGGAGTGCGTGGATGGTGCGGGGGTTCGACGCAGGCCGTGTGTGTCTCGGTCCAGGCAGCCGTCGGGCGACAACGTGTACCTCCATCGGGTACCGGCGGTGGCCGACTGGCGGATGGCCGTGTATCGGAGTCGCTGGCGGGGTGGGTCTCCTTGGGACGGACCGGCGTGCCTAGGCTAGTGGCGTGTCCTTGTCCCGTGTAGAGACCGCTCCGTCGTCCCGCTCGCCCCGTGTAGACGCCGAGGCAGGGTTTCCGTTCTCCGCGGTGGTCGGGCAGGAGCGCCTGCAGCTGGCGTTGATCTTGTGCGCGGTGCATCCCGGTATCGGCGGCGTGCTGGTGCGCGGTGAGAAGGGGACCGCGAAGTCGACCGTCGTGCGCGCGCTGGCGCATCTGTTGCCGCCGGTGGTGGACGAGACGGGCGCGCGGCCCGCGCGGCTGGTCGAGCTGCCGGTCGGCGCCACCGAGGACCGTGTCGTCGGCTCGCTCGACCTGGAGCGCGTGCTGCGCGACGGCGAGCAGGCGTTCCGGCCAGGTCTGCTTGCGGCCGCGCACCACGGCGTGCTCTACGTCGACGAGGTGAACCTGCTGCACGACCACCTGGTGGACGTGCTGCTCGACGCCGCGGCCATGGGTCGCGTGCACATCGAACGCGATGGCGTCTCGCATTCGCATCCCGCGCGTTTCGTGCTGGTCGGCACCATGAACCCGGAAGAGGGCGAGCTGCGCCCGCAGCTGCTGGACCGGTTCGGGCTGACCGTCGATGTGGCCGCCTCGCGCGATGTCGACGTGCGGATGGCGGTGGTGCGCCGCAGGCTCGACTACGAGGCCGATCCGGCGGGATTCGCGACCCGCTACGCCGCCGCCGACCGGGAGATCGCCGACCGCATCCGCACCGCGCGCGACCGGCTCCCCGAGGTCGCCCTCGACGACGTGGAGCTGCGGCGGATCGCGGCCCTGTGCGCGTCCTTCGACGTCGACGGCATGCGCGCCGACCTCGTGGTGGCACGCACCGCGACCGCGCACGCGGCCTGGCGCGGCGGCGATGCCGTCACCGAGGAGGACGTGCGGATCGCCGCGGAACTCGCACTGCCGCACCGCCGTCGGCGCGACCCGTTCGACGAGCCGGGCATCAGCGAAGAACAACTCGACGAAGCCATGAAGGAAGCGGCCGCCGAGGCCGACCGTGCCGAGGAGCCCGCACCGCCAACGGAATTCGACGGCGATTCGGCCGATTCCGAGGGTGATCGCGGCCCCGAGGATCCGGACGACGGACCCGACGCACCACCCGAAGGCCCCGGCGGCGGACCCGCGCCGCGCGAAGGGCGCACCGGCACACCGAATCTCGGTGCCGCCAAGCCGCCGCGCTGGGAAGTCCCCGGAGTCGGCGAGGGCGCGCCGGGCCGCCGGTCTCGCGCCCAGACCAGGCACGGCCGGGTCGTCCGCTCCACCACCGAGACCACCGCGGGTCTGCATCTGCTCGGCACCGTCTTCGCCGCCGCGCCGCACCAGCACGACCGTGGCCGGGTGGACGGCCCGCTCGCACTCGCCGCCGAGGACCTACGCGGGGCGTATCGCGAAGGGCGCGAGAGCAATCTGGTCGTCTTCGTGGTCGACGCGTCCGGCTCCATGGCGGCAAGGGACCGGCTCTCCGCCGTCACCGGCGCGGTGGTCAGTCTGCTGCGCGACGCCTACCAGCGCCGCGACAAGGTCGCCGTCATCACCGTGCGCGGCCAGGACGCCGAACTCGTGCTGCCGCCGACGTCCTCGGTCGACATCGCGGTCCGCCGCCTCGCGGGCCTGCGCACCGGCGGCAAGACCCCGCTCGCGGCGGGACTGCTGAAGGCGCGCGAGGTGATTCAGCGCGAGCGCGTGCGTGACCCGCGTCGTCGCCCGATGCTGGTGCTGCTCACCGACGGACGCGCCACGGGCGGAGTCGATCCGGTGCCGCGGGCCCGTGCCGCCGCCGCAATGCTCGCCAAGGACGCGGTCACCGCGATGGTGGTGGACTGTGAGCGTGGCATGGTGCGGCTCGGCCTGGCGACCGAGTTGGCTGGCGCGTTGGGCGGCGGCTACGTGCGGCTCGCCGAGTTGACCGGCTCGGCGGTCGCGGACATCGTTCGCACCGGATCCGGCGGCGGCTCGGCGCGCGCCGCCTGATCTCGCCGCTCCGATCAGTTGCACGAGGCACAAGGAGATTCGATGCCCAAGGGTGTGCCGGAGACGGTTCCGGACGATGGACTGACCACGCGGCAGCGGCGCAACCAGCCGGTGCTCGCGGTGCACACGGGTCCCGGCAAGGGGAAGTCGACCGCGGCGTTCGGGATGGCGCTGCGGGCCTGGAATCAGGGATTCGACGTCGCCGTCTTCCAATTCGTGAAGAGCGCGAAGTGGAAGGTCGGCGAGGAGGCGGCGTTCCGCACCCTCGGGCGGCTGCACGAGGAGACCGGCGCGGGCGGCGCCGTCGAGTGGCACAAGATGGGTGAGGGCTGGTCGTGGACCCGCAAGCACGGCACCGAGGAGGACCACGCGTCCGCCGCGCTGGCGGGCTGGCGGGAGATCGCTCGCAGGCTCGCCGCCGAACAGCACCGCTTCTACGTGCTCGACGAGTTCACGTATCCCCTCAAGTGGGGCTGGGTCGACGTGGACGAGGTGGTTCATACGCTGGTCGACAGGCCGGGTAACCAGCACGTCGTCATCACAGGCCGCGACGCGCCGCAGGCGTTGATGGACGCTGCCGACCTGGTGACCGAGATGACCAAGATCAAGCACCCGATGGACGCGGGGCGCAAGGGGCAGCGGGGTATCGAATGGTGAACCGGCGCAGTGCGATTGCGCGCCCGTCGGTGGCGTGATGGGAACGGTGCCCGCTGTTGTCATCGCCGCTCCCGCATCCGGGAGCGGGAAAACCACGCTCGCAACGGGTTTGATCGGTGCGCTCCGGCGAGCCGGGCACCGGGTCGCGCCCTTCAAGGTCGGACCGGACTACATCGACCCCGGATATCACGGGCTCGCGGCGGGACGTCCCGGACGCAATCTCGACCCGGTGCTGGTCGGCGCGGACCGGGTGGTGCCGCTGTACCACCACGGGGCGGCGGGTTGTGATCTAGCGGTGGTCGAGGGCGTGATGGGCCTGTTCGACGGCCGCATCGACGAGCGCGAAACCGGCCCTGTCGCCGAAGGTTCCACCGCCCAGGTGGCCGGACTGCTCGGCGCGCCGGTCGTGCTGGTGGTGGACGCTCGCGGTCACAGCCAGAGCCTGGCCGCCCTGCTGCACGGATTCGCCACCTTCGACAGCGGTGTGCGGCTCGGGGGAGTGATTCTGAACCGCGTGGGCAGTGAACGCCACGACCAGGTGCTGCGCGCCGCCTGCGCGCGGGTCGGGTTGCCGGTGCTCGGGTCGCTGCCGCGGATGAACGCGCTCGAAGTGCCGTCCCGCCACCTCGGTCTGATTCCCGCCGTCGAGCACGGTGCAGCGGCGTCGGCGGCGGTCGAGGCGATGACCGATCTCGTTGCCGCCCATGTGGATTTGGCGGCGGTAGCGGCGCTGGCGCGGCCGACGTCGGGCGGGTCCGCGTGGGATCCGGACTCTGCTATCCGCGAGGCGCTCGCGGGTGATGCGGCTACCCGCGTCGGAGTGGACGCGACTGGCGCGCCACGGCGAGCTGTCGGGTCCCTGGCTGTTGAGGGACCGGGCGGGCCAGTCGGGCCCATCATCGCCATGGCAGGCGGGCCCGCCTTCACCTTCGGCTACGCCGAGCATCGCGAACTGTTGGTTGCGGCGGGGGCACGAGTGTTTGTCTTCGATCCGCTGCGTGACGAGCTGCCGTCGGACACATCGGGTCTCGTGCTCCCCGGTGGATTTCCCGAGGAGCACGCCGCCGACCTCGCCGCGAACACACCCCTGCTCGCAGCGGTCCGCGAACACGCTCGTGCCGGGCTGCCGATCCACGCCGAATGCGCGGGCCTGCTCTACCTCACCCGATCGCTCGACGGCCACGCCATGGCCGGCGTCATCGACGCCGACGCGGAGTTCGGCCCGCGCCTGACCCTGGGGTACCGAGACGCGGTCGCGCTGTCCGATTCCGCGCTCTGGTTAGCGGGGGAGCGGGTGCGCGGGCACGAATTCCACCGCACCCGACTGGTCACCGCCGCGCAGGACGCCCCAGCTTGGGGTTGGCACGACGGTTCCGGCGCTCGCGTTCGGGAGGGTGCGCTTGTCGGCCGCGTGCACGCGTCCTACCTGCACACGCACCCCGCCGGAAATTCCGCGGCGACAGCACGTTTCGTCGCGGCCGCCGAGGCTTACGCTCGCGTCGATGCGGCCCACTGAATTGCGTCCACCGGTCGCGGTCGGCATCGGTATGCGGCCGGGCGCCGCGGCCGCCGCGATCCTGGCCGCCGTGCGACACGTGCTCGGCGACGAGCCGCTCGCCTGCCTCGCGACCATCGACCGGCGCGCTGACGAGCCGGGCTTGCAGGTGGCCGCCGGTGAATTAGGCGTGCCTGTCCGCACATTCGCCGCCACTGAGTTGGACTCCGTCACGGTGCCCACCCCGGCGGTCCGTACCAAGGCAGCGGTCGGGGCGGCCAGTGTGGCCGAGGCCGCGGCCGTCCTTGCCGCAGGCGGAGGAGTTTTGCTGCAAACCAAGAAGATGCACCGTGGCGTCACCGTGGCGGTGGCGCGTCCCGACGTCGGGCAGGCACGCGGCAGCGTAGTCGGCTGAGCCGGCGGCGGTCTGCCGCTTGGGTGTTCGCCGCAGCGACAAGCCACTGGCGTTGTCGAGGCGGCGGCTCGTGGATACGTTCACGGTGGCTCCAGCGGCGGTGTCCCGCCGTTTCGGAAGGCTTGTGCCGCCTGGCCAAGGCGTCGCGGTAGTTCACGCAGTCGCTGCGGGGGAACGATGCTGACGCGCAGGGCGGTTGCGGTTCCCACCAACACCGTCGCTGTCTCGAGCATGGTGGTACTCGAGTCGGCGTGCTGGTTGATCAACCACATGACTGCGACAGTGACTGTGGCCCAGGCCAAATCCTGACTCCACTTCGCCGTCGATGCAGAGCAGGTAGCGCCGGGAACCGGCGATGACGAGATCGACGCGACGGTCGGGTCCGGGGCGGGCAGCCTGCGCAGTTCGTTCGGATGGGTCAACGGCTCGTCCTTTGCGTGCGAGGCGAACCATCGTGATGTCCGCCGGAATCGTCGCGGACGTTGCGACCCGCCTTCTCCGTATCCTGGAGGCCGCGGACGCCACCGCCGTAAGCGCCGATGTACAGCCTTGATATTGACAACTTTCCAACCCGAAGAGCGTCAATTAAGTGACGGTTCGGACGGGCTGAAAAAATAGACTTGTAGTGTGGTAGCGAGCAGTAGCGCCGCAGCAACCGTCGGTCACCGGATACGACGTGCGCGGCGGACCAAGAAAATGAGCCAGGCGACTCTGGGATCGCTCGTAGATCGATCCGAAACGTGGATGCGGGGTATCGAGGCCGGCCGGATTACGCTGGACAAACACTCGGTGATCGAACGATTGGCCAAGGTGCTCGAGGTCGACGTCGGTTGGATGCTCGGGCGTCCGTTCGAATTCGGCGAGGAAACCGGGCACAGCGCGGTCCCCGCGCTCCGTACCGCGCTGCGACGCACCGGGCTGGTGCTTTCCGGACATCCCGGATTGCACCAGGCAACGCCGAAGATGCTGCTGACAGATCTACGTGCCGACGTCGACCGGGTCACGCGTCGGCGTCAGGCGGCGAACCTGCTCGACGTGATGCGGCAGCTGCCCGACCTCACCGAGGCACTGAATACCAGTGCTTTGGAAGCACGAGGTGCAGAACGGGATACGGTGCACAGGCTGATCATCGAGACCTCGAATGTGGCCCGCATGGTCCTCAACCAGCTCGGTTACCACGATCTGGCCTGGACCGCCGTCGACAACGCCGCCACTGCCGCAGCCGAACTCGGAGATCCGCTGATGAGTGCTTGCGCGGCCTGGGATCGTTGCGGGGTGCTGCTGCACACCGGCTCGCTCGGCGAGGTGATCACCATCGCTGAAGCCGCGCTGACCGAACTCTGCGGCTACATGAAAGAGCCTACGGTCCAGGTTCTTTCGCTTTGGGGAGCGTTGCACCTACGGTGTGCGGTCGCGTCGGCCCGGCGATGTGACGCGATCGCAGCGTGGGGGTACCTCGCCGAGGCCGAGGCGACTGCGACTCGGCTCGGCTGTGACCGCAACGACTTCCAAACCGTCTTCGGCCCGACCAACTGCAGCATCCATGCGGCGGAGATCGCCGTCGAGCTCGGCCGACCTGACGTCGCCCTGGACCGCCACGTCGGCATCGACCTTTCCGCCGTGACCTCGATAGAGCGCCACACCCGCCACCGCATCGATGTCGGGCGGGCGTATGGACAGCTCAAACACGACGCCGCAGCCGTCGACCAGCTGAAGCAGGCCGCGGCTCTGGCGCCGCACTACGTTTACAACCACCCGATGGCACGTGATCTCGTCGGTGTGCTGGCCTGCAGATCGCAGCCCAGCGCGGTGGATGCCGGACTCGGCGCGTTGGAACGCGCGATGGGACTCGCTTAGACGCGGTCACCGTGCCCACGGCGATCCGTACCCGGCCACCAATTACGGCGCGACCGCCGCCCAGTCGGCGAACCCGGTGGGATCGTGGCGGCCGAGGGAGGCGTGTTCGAAGAGGCCCCAACCTTCGGCCGATCCGCAGCGGGCGTGGGCGACGTGGTCGATGACGCCGTACGGGATGCGGGGGGCGATGGTCGGGTCGGTGAGGTCGTAGCGGCGGGATTCGGACCAGTCGCGGCCCTTCCACTGGCCGTGCAGCCAGTCCGGGTCGCCGCCGTAGCCGCAGCCGATGTGCAGCGGGACGCCGGTGCCGGGGGTGATCTCGACCTCCAGCGATTTGCCGTCCGGGGTCGTGAGGTCGAGCCGGGCGGCGACGGGAATCCTTGTGCCTGAACGGTATCGGATGCTGACGCGGGGCCAGCCGAGCTGTTCGGTGCGGCCGTCCGGCCAGATGCGCACCGCGTCGTTGAGGGTGCGCCTGCCGTCCGGCTCCTCCTGCACGATCACCACGATCGCGAAATCGCCGAAGCGCAGCGGCACGTACAACCACCAGAATCCGCCCGAAGGCTCGGCGGCGGCGCGCCCCGCGGGCTCGGTCTCGCCGACCGGCCGGATGCCCCAGGAGCGGTCGCGGGTGCCGGTCCACACCGCGGGGTCGACCGCGATGTCGGTGCCGTCCACGCTCAGCGTTCCGGCCCAGGAGCCGACCTGCGCGAAGCGGGACGCCTCGATGATGGGCCGGTTGCCGGTGAGGATCAGGTGTGGCTGTTCCTGGACGGTGGGGAAGGCCCCGTTCCAGGTGAGGTCGCAACTCAGTTCGTCGTGCTCGCAGACGACGCGCAGCCGCTGCAGCGGTTCGAGCACCTCGATGCGGTAGCCGCCGACCCGCATGTCCAAGCTGCGGTCGCCGAGGGCATCGGAGAACCGCACCGAGCGCACTTCGTCGCCGCGGCGGACCGCGAGGTAGGCGTCGGTCACGCCCAGGTTCGGGTAGACGCCGAGGCCGGTGATCAGCAGCGTGCCGCCGTCGCGGTCGTGGGCGTTGAAGTAGCTGCGGTCGTAGAAGTTTCGGTCGCTGGTGCCGACCCTGGCCAGCGAGAGCGGCGTCTGATGGATGGGGTATTCGTCGAGGGGCGCGGGTGCGGCCATGGTGTTCCTCATGTCCAGTCGTAGGTTCCGTCGAGCAGCGCCTCCAGGCTTGCCCGGTGCATCACGTAGTCGTCCCGGTCGGGAGTGTCGGTGTCCTCGCCGAAGTGGATCATCCTGCGCTTGACCCTGGCCATCACGATCCCGTGCCGCAGCGCGGCGTAGACGAGGTAGAAATCCAGGTCGCGCACCGTATAACCGGTCAGCTCTTCGTATTTCGCCACCACGTCAGAGCGACGCAGGAAGTCCGGCAGGCCTGGCTGCTCGAAGCGGGTCGCTAGATCCTGGAAGAACCGGTGGATGAAGATGATCCAGGCGATGTCCAGCTCGCGCGGCCCCAAACCCGCCATCTCCCAGTCCAATACGCCGACCGGCTCGAACCCGTCGTAGATGATGTTGCCGGGGCGGGAGTCGCCCCAGGACAACACGTCCGGGCCGGGGTCCGCGGGCCAGTGTGCGTCCAGCCAGTCGAAGGCGCGCTCGATCAACGGGATCGGATATCCGTCGTCGGCCAGCGCCCAGCGGTACCAGGCGCGATGCCAGTCCACGTGCCTGCGCAAGGCTTGGCCCGGCCCGTCCAGCATGGGGAACCTGGCGGCAGGGTCGGGGATGGCGTGGATCTTGGCCAGCACGGCGAGGGTGTTGTCGGTCAGCAGCGCGCGTTCGGTGGGCTCGGCGTCGAACAGCCAGCCGTAGAAGACATATGGCGGATTGTCGGCCGGAACCCGTCCGTCGATCCGGCGCATCACGAAAAACGGTGTGCCGAGGACACTCTCGTCGGTCTCCAGCCAGCACAGCGGCGGCACCGGCACGTCCGTGGCGGCCGCGACGCCCTCCATCACGCGGTATTGCTTGGCCAGGTCGTAGGTTTCGAAGACCGGGAAGTCGGCGGCGCTCGGGGCCAGCCGCGCGACGAACGAGCCGCCTTCGCTGCGACCGCCCACACTCCATTCCGCGTCGAAGAGCACCGAGGCGCTCGACATCCCGGAACCCTGCGGCAGCGTCAGCTCGTGCACGCGCGGCGGCTCGTCGGCCGCGACCTTGCACGTCAGCCAGCGCGACAGCTCCTCGGCGAGGCCCTGGAGATCGCGTTCGCTGATCGTGAGCTGGCGCCGCTCGGTGGGATCGGGCTCGTCGGCCATCATCGTCCTCCTGTAGTCGGGCGGCGGACCGCCCACCACCCGGCATTTCCTCCCGGAACAACCGAACTGTAACGCGTTCTAATCGGGGGTCACGGGGAATCGCGGGATTGGTTCGCTGACCGAACTCCAGGGTTGACACGGGTTCGCCTCATCCTTTCGGAGTATGGCGGCTACCCCGCGCGACGGAGCCGGAAATCGGGATCCTGCCGGAAGCGGCCGGGCGGTTCGCGTGGATACCGTCCTCACGGAATGTCGTCCAGGGAAGTGAGGAGGGATCCGTGCGGGAGCGAACCATGAACTCGGTGTCCGCGTGTTTCGCGGGGTCGAGGCTCGGCGGGGTGTCGCTGTGAGCGCCATCGGCACGCAGGTGCTCGAGCGAGACAGCGAGGGTGCGGTGGATCCGTCGCCCCGATGGTCGCTACCGGCGCGGATCGGTTTCCGGTTCGGCTTCGTCTATCTGCTGCTGTTCTGTCTGACGTTCGCGCAGATCCTGTTCGTCTTCGCGGGCATCGCTATGCGCTGGCTGCCGGACTCGGCGATCCAGTGGCAGATGAACGCGGTCGAGCCGGTGGTCAGGTGGGTGGGCGAGCGCGTCTTCGGCGTCGACGCGGTGATTCACGAAAGCGGCAGCGGTGATCAGACCATCGTCTGGGTGCTGATCTCCTGCATGCTGGTCGTCGCGGCCGTCGCTACGGCGGTGTGGTCGGTGCTCGACCGCCGCCGTGCCGACTACGCGGTCCTCGGCCGCTGGTTCGTCGTGTTCCTCCGGCTCTGCCTGGGCGGGCAGATGCTGTGGTACGGCTTCGCCAAGGCGGTGCCGAACCAGATGCCCTATCCCTCGCTCACCACACTGCTCCAGCCCTACGGCAACCTCAGCATGACCGAGGTCCTGTGGAATCAGGTCGGCGCGTCGCCGTCCTACCAGATGCTGCTCGGCATCGCGGAGGTGCTCGGCGGTCTGCTGCTGTTCTGGCCGCGCACCGCGACCGTCGGCGCGATGCTGAGTCTGGTGAGCATGGCGCAGGTCTTCGTGCTGAACATGACCTATGACGTGCCGGTCAAGATCCTGTCCTTCCACCTGATGCTGCTCTCGCTGGTGGTGCTCGCGCCGCAGACTCGGCGGTTGGCGAATGTGCTTGTGCTGGAACGACCTTCGGAACCGGCCGCACAGCCGTTGTTGTTCCGTTCGGCGCGGGCGAACCGGATCGCGGCGGTGTTGCAGGTAGCGCTCGGAGTGTGGACCTGTTCCGGCGCGACGTATGTCGCGTGGGAATCCTGGCACGAATACGGTTACGGCGCACCGAAACCCGCGCTCTATGGGATCTGGAACGTCACCGAGTTCACCGTCGACGGTCACCCCCTTCCGCCGTTGACGACCGAACCCACCCGCTGGCAGCGATTGGTGTTCGACCAGTTCGTCACCAGCTATCAGCGGATGGACGATACTTTCGTGCCGACCATCGCCGACGTCGACACCACCGCGCGCACCATCACGATGACCGCGCCGCCGACCTCGCCGGAGGCTCAGCCGACGCCGGTGGCGACGTTCACCTTCGAGCAGCCCGCGCCCGACCGGCTCGCCTTGCGTGGCGATCTCGGCGGGAGGGCGGTCACGGTGACGCTGGAAGAGTTCGATCTGGACGAATTCCCTTTGCGCGGACCGCGTTTCCACTGGATTCAGGAGATTCCGAACCTGAATTGATCCGGTGGGTCAGCGGTCGACCAGGGGGTGGAGTCAGAACTGAACCTGCCGGGTCAGCCCGTGAGCTGACCCGGCCGGATTGGCGGACGGAAGGCGAGCGGATCAGCCCTTGATCAGCTCGACGGCGTCCTGCTCGGTCTCGGGCGACTCCTCCGGCGCGTGCGAGCGGCTCGGCAGCAGAACCGCCATCACGATCACGACCAGCGCCAGCGCGGCGGAGATCCCGAAGGCGAGGCGCATGCCGTCGAGGTGGGCGGCGACCGGTTCGGCGCCGCCCTCGATCAGCGTGGTGCTGCGGGCGGACATGACGGTCACGACCAAGGCGGTGCCGAAGGCCGCGGCGACCTGCTGGAGCGTGCCGAGCATCGAGCTGCCGTGCGAGTAGAGGTGCTGCGGGAGGGCGCCGAGGCCCAGGGTGAAGACGGGCGTGAACGCCGCGGCCAGCGACACCATGAGCAGGATGTGCAGGCCGAGCAGCTGCCAGTACGGCATGGTCATCGAGATCTGGGTGAAACCGGCCAGGGACGCGGCGATGCCGACCGAACCGGGGATCACCAGGACACGGCCACCGAAGCGGTCGAACAGGCGGCCGATGGTCGGGCCGAGCAGACCCATGGCGAGGCCGCCGGGCATGACCAGCAGACCCGTCGCGAGGGGGCTCAGGCCGCGCAGGTTCTGCAGGTACAGCGGCAGCAGGATCATCGAGCCGAGCATCGCGAGGAACGCGATCGACATGAGCAGCAGCGCCTTGGCGTAGGTGCCGATCAGCAGGATGCGCAGATCCAGCAGCGGCGTTCCGGTGCGCTGCAGGCGCAGCTGGCGGGCGGCGAACACGCCGATGAGGGCGAGTCCGACCGCGACGATCACCGCGGGCGCGGCGATGCGGTCCGCCTCGAACCGGCTGAGGCCGTACACCAGGCTGCCGAAGCCGATGGCGGCCAACGCCACGCTGGACACATCGATCGCGCCGGTCTGCGGTTCGCCGATGTTCTCGAGTCGCCGCAGCCCCAGCCAGGTGACCGCGCCCGCGATCGGCAGCACCAGCACGAACAGCCAGCGCCACGAGCCGACCTGCAACACCAGTCCGGACAGGACCGGTCCCATGGCGGGCGCCACCGAGATGGCGAGGGTGACGTTGCCCATGACCCGCCCGCGATCGTGTTCGGGCACCACCGTCATCAGGGTGGTCATCAGCAGCGGCATCATGACCGCGGTGCCGCCCGCTTGGACGATCCGCCCGAGCAGCAGCACTTCGAACGTCGGGGCGACGGCGGACAAGGCGGTGCCCGCGAGGAAGACGCCCATCGCGATCGCGTAGGCGCGGCGGGTGGTGACCCGCTGCAGGAACCAGCCCGTGGCCGGGATGACGGCCGCCATCGTGAGCATGAACGCGGTGGAGACCCACTGCGCCGACCGCTCGGTGACCTCGAGGTCGGCCATCAGACGCGGAATCGCGTTGATCATGATGGTCTCGTTGAGGATCACCACGAAGGTCGCGAGCACCAACAAGAGGATGACGGTCGGCGTCCGCCGCCCGGTCGGACTGGCGGATTGGACGGCTGACATCGGTTACCTCCGGGGTGGTCGTGAGCGAAAGACGAGGGGTGGGCCCTGGACGAGTCACCACCGTGTGTCTCGGCCTACAGGAGAAGACGGGGATGGTCCGGTCAACTCATCGGGCCGCGCCAGTGTTCCAGTCGCCTCTGACAAGATTCAGCCGATTTTCCCACGACCAGCTCCGTGGAGCACCGTCGAAAGTACCCCTTCACCAGCCTTTTTCGTCCATCGACAACCGTCGTGGTGACGCTCGTCACTTCGTCCTCGATCGGCCTGCCGCCGACCGAACTCGACCGGCTGCCCCAGCTGAGCTACAGCATGAACAGCCCACCGTTTGCCGGGCCGGGCCGAGAGCCTCTGGGCCGTCTCGCTTCTCACCGCCGCAGACCCGCCGCAGTGCGACAACGCACCAGTTCGGCACGATTCCCGCCTCTGATTGCCGGTGCGTCGCGGGCAGGCCGTAGGCTCGAACACTGTGCCGAACACGTCAGACAACGCCGAGGAACAGGCGGTATCCCAGTCCGCCGCCCAGCCAACGGGCGACCCGAACTACCTGGTGGGGCTCGATCTGAACGGCCGCCGCGTCGTCGTGGTCGGCGGCGGCACGGTGGCCCAGCGCAGGCTCGGCCTGCTCATCGCCTCGGGCGCGGACGTGCACGTCATCAGTCGCGACGTCACCCCGGCGGTCGAGGGCATGGCCACCTCCGGGCAGCTCACCGTCACACTGCGCGCCTACGCCGACGGCGACCTGGACGGCGCTTGGTACGCGATCGCCTGCACCGACGAACCGGAGACCAACGCCGCCGTCGTCGAGGAAGCCAACCGGCGTCGCGTGTTCTGCGTGCGCGCCGACGTCGCCCGGCTCGGCACCGCGGTCACCCCCGCCACCGCCCGCTACGACGGTCTGACCCTCGGCGTCCTCGCCAGCGGACAGCACCGCCGCTCGGCCGCGGTGCGCACCGCGCTGCTCGAGGCGCTGCAATCCGGTGTGGTGACCGATGATTCGTCGCCCGTCACGCCCGGCGTCGCTCTGGTCGGCGGTGGCCCCGGCGACCCGGACCTGATCACCGTGCGCGGCCGCAGGCTGCTGGCGCGGGCGAACCTGGTCGTCGCCGACCGCCTCGCGCCCCCGGAACTGCTCGCCGAACTCGGCCCCGATGTCGAGGTCGTCGACGCGGCGAAGATCCCGTACGGCCGCGCGATGGCGCAGGAGGCGATCAACGCCACGCTCATCGAGGGCGCGAAGGCGGGCAAGTTCGTGGTGCGGCTCAAGGGCGGCGACCCGTACGTGTTCGGTCGCGGTTACGAGGAGCTGGAGGCCTGCGTGGAGGCGGGCATCCCGGTGACCGTCGTTCCCGGTGTCACCAGCCCCATTTCGGTGCCTGCCGCCGCGGGCATCCCGGTGACTCACCGCGGCGTCACGCACGAGTTCGTGGTGGTCAGCGGGCACGTCGCGCCGGATCACCCGGATTCGCTGGTGGACTGGCCCGCATTGGCCCGGCTGCGCGGCACCCTCGTGCTGATGATGGCGGTGGAGCGGATCGAGCAGTTCGCCGCCGCGTTGCTGGACGGCGGCCGTCCCGCCGACACCCCCGCGACCGTCATCCAGGAGGGCACGCTGCGCACCCAGCGGGTGCTGCGCGCGGAGCTCGGCACCGTGGCCGCGCGAGTTCGTGAGGAGGGCATCCGGCCGCCCGCGATCGTGGTGATCGGCCCGACCGCCGGGTTCTCCGCGAAATAACCCCATCGGCCCGGCTGGCGCAGGCGCTCGCCTCCGCCATCCAGTCGAACAGCGATGAGCGCGGCACCGGCAGGATCGACGGGCAAAGTCGACGCCGCACAGCACCGTGCGGCGCGGGAGATTCGTGTGCGGCGAGGGTCGGCCTTCACCGCGGCCGGGGTCGACGCGCCTCGGCTATCAATTACAGTGACTCCCTGTGCTCGATAATCCCGCTGCGACGATGCAGTACCCGGTGACGCAGCGGGCCTTCGGGCTCGCGATCCTAGTCTTGAGCGGGCTGCAGCTCATGGTCGTGCTGGACGGCACGGTGGTGATCTTCGCGCTGCCGCGTCTGCAGGATCAGATGGGACTGACCAGCGCGGGCAGCGCGTGGACGGTCACCTCCTACGGACTCACCTTCGCCGGACTCATGCTGCTCGGCGGCAGACTCGGCGACGCCTTCGGCCGCAAACGCATGCTGATCTACGGCGTCGGCCTGTTCACCCTGGCCTCGCTGGCGTGCGGGCTCGCCCAAGGGCCCGCGATGCTGATCGCGTCGCGCGCGGTGCAGGGCGCAGGCGCGGCGGTCGCGGCGCCCGCCGCATTGGCGCTGGTCGCAACGACTTTCGCGCCCGGTAAGCCGAGGAATCAGGCGATCGCGATCGTCGGCTCGATGGTCGGCATCGGGTCGGTCGGCGGTCTCGTGGTCGGCGGCGCGCTGACGCAGCTGTCCTGGCGCTGGATCTTCCTGATCAACGTGCCGATCGGCCTGCTCATCGTGCTCGGCGCGGTGTACTGCCTGTCCGACACCGCCCATCACCGCGTGACCCTGGACGTGCGCGGCGCCGTGCTCGGCACCCTGGCCTGCGCCGCCATCGTCTTCGGCGCCACCGAGGGGCCCGCGATGGGCTGGAGCAACCCGGTCATCATCGGCTCGTTGATCGGCGGCGCGGTGCTGCTCGTGGTGTTCGTGCTCGCCGAGCGCAATGTCGACAATCCACTGCTGCCGTGGTCGCTGTTCGACAGCCGCGACCGCGTCACCACCTTCCTGCTGATCCTGCTCTCGGGCGGTGTGCTCGGCGCGATGACCTACTTCGTCGCGCAGTTCCTGCAGAACGTCGTCGGCTACGGACCGCTGGAAGCGGGCGTGGCCTCGATCCCGTTCACCGTCGGCATCGGCCTCGGCGGGGCGATGGCGTCGAAGCTGGCGATGATGGTCGCGCCGCGCTGGCTGCTCGCGAGCTCGGCCGTGGTGCTCGCCCTCGGCCTGCTGTTCGGTTCGACGCTGGAACGCGACGTGACCTATTGGCCGACGTTGTTGATCCTGCTCGTCGTCATCGGTTTCGGCGTCGGCGTCGCGATGGTGGTCTCGCCGCTGTGCGTGCTGGTCGGCGTGCCGCCCAACGACATCGGTCCGCTCGCCGCGGTGGGACAGATGTTCATGAATCTGGGCACGCCGCTGGCGATCGGCGTCCTCACGCCGATCGCGGTCTCGCGCACGCTGTCGCTCGGCGGCAAGACCGGTAAGGCCTCGGATATGAACTCGGCGGAGATCGTCGCGCTCGGCAGCGGGTACACGCTCGTGCTCGCGGTCTGCGCGGGCGTCGCCGTGGTGATCGGCCTGATCGCGTTGACGCTGCGGTACACGCCGCAGCAGGTCGCGCAGGCCCACCACGCCCAGGAAGAAGCGCAACGGGCCTGAACTCGATTCCTGTCTCCGCACGGTCCGGCCACCTGGTGCGGGTGACGTGAGTCAGAGCCGTCCGGCCACCTTGCGCGGGGTGACGCGGACGATGAGCCGTTCGGCGTCCTCGACCGAGGCCGGGTTGAAGTCGGCGTAGTTCTTGCCGGTGTACTTCAGCGAGAGCTTGTTGGGCAGGACCTTGTCCGGATCCGGCGTCAGGGTGGCGGTGCCGCGGATCTCGGCATAGACGTAGGGGTTCTCGGGCGGGTTGATCAGCAGGGTCACTCGCGGGTCCCTGGCCAGATTCTTCGCCTGCTGACGCGCCACCGTGGTGGAGAACAGCAGGTCGTCGCCGTCGCGCTCGAGCCAGATCACAGTGAGATGCGGTTGCCCGTTCGCGCCGACGGTGGCCACCGTGGCGAACACCTTCGACTCGTCGAGGTACTTCTTCAGGTCGTCGGAGAGCGCAGCTGTACCGGTCATGTCTCGGGGGAACACCCGGACGCGGCCGCGCATTCCCGTATGTCGTGGACCCGCGCTCGGGCTTCAACCCCTTGTCGCGGAACGGTTTCGGCGGGTCGAACATGGAAGACCCGGGGGCTTTGCCCGCCCCCGGGCCTCGGTGTGCCGCCCATGTCGCCTACCGGTGTCGGTGGGATCGGATCACTCTCACCGCGACGCGTCCTACGTTTGGACCACCTCCGCATGGGCGCGGAGAGCGGGTTTTGAACCCGCACCTCGTCGCTTCGCGTCCTCTCCTCGAGAACCGGTCGTCGGCGGCGAATACTCAATCTGGAGCGATAGTCTGAATTTGCGCCGCGGCCCGCCCGCTCGGCGGCCGGCCCGTGGCTTCAGGCTGATCTTCAGTTTGAGCTTGCGCTCTTCGCGCATCCCCCGCGGAGCGGGGGAGTTCTCGGGTTGTCAGCGGAACAGGTAGTCGAAGATCACCTTGCCGGTCTTGCGGTCGGTGACCTCCGCGGCGTTGGCCTCCTCGCGGGCGAACTTGACCGCCTGCGCCAGCTTCTCGATCCGGCCGACCACCTCGTTCACGCGCCGCGCGGGCAGCGCGCCGGAGAACTTCACCGTCGAGAACTTCAGTTAGGGGGTGCATCGTCGTACGCTTGCTGTATGCCATTGAATCCCAAGGATTTTCCCGATCTGGAAGCATGGATCTACGGCCGGAACTCGCAGGACAAGAACAAGGGCCTGTCCGTGCCGCAGCAGGTGCGTTGGGGCCGAGGGGAGTGCGAGCGGTTCGGTTGGACGGTAGGGAAGGTGATCACCGACACCGATATCGGGGCGACCCGCCACACCGTCAAGCAGCGACCCGGCTATCAGGAGTTGACTGCTGGGCTGGGGGAGCGGGCTCCGGAAGGCAGGCGACGTGTGCTCGTCACGCGGTCGTCGTCGCGGGCGAATCGTCAGTTGCTCGACTTTGCGACCTTGCGTGAGATGTGCGCTCGACTGGGGGTGTACTGGTACTCCGGTGGCCAGCTGTACGACATGGACAACCCGCAGGATCGGCGCATCCTCGCTCAGGAAGCCGTAGACAACGAATACGGGCCGGAACAGAACCGGTTCGATTCCATGCAGCAGCTCAGGCAAAATTTTCTCGACGGCAAGCCCCACGGGAAAGAGGCTTTCGGATACGAGATGGTCTACAAGCGAGGCAGAGCTGTGGACCGAATCCCCAGCCCGACAAAGGCGCCCATCGTTCGTGAAATGACTAGGCGCGCACTGGAGTTGGAGAAGGCATCGAGTATTGCTCGGTGGCTGACCGAACAGGAGGTGCCGACTCCAAGTGCGGATATCGGGTTGCCTTGCAGGAAATGCTCGGTCACGAAGGGCCGACGTGTCCTCGAGGCCGTAGACCGCCGTACGTGCCCGTGTGACAAGAGCTGGATGACGCGGTGGGAACACGGAACGGTTCGCAACGTGCTGACGAGTCCGACGATTGCCGGGCTTCGTGCCCATAAGGACCGCACGACAGGCATAACCGAGGTGGTACCGGCGACGTGGGAAGCCATCATCTCCATCGAGGATCACCGCCGCCTGGTCGCGTTGCTGACTGATCCTGCACGGTCGACCCACACTCGCGGTACGGCTCCCCGCTGGCTGCTCCCCGGCATCCCGCAATGCGGCAAGTGCAGTGGCCGGATCAATTCGAAGTCCGGCGGTCAGGCACGGGCGCGAGGCTATGAATGCGAACGCTTCTGCGTGTACCGCACGGCGCAACTGGTAGACGACCTGGTTGAGGAGACCGTGTTGCGCCGCCTGGAAGATCCCGACCTGTTGGCAGCCCTGACACGAACCGACGAAGATGCTGCCGCAGCCGCCAAGGAGGCCGAACGACTGCGTGCTGCATACGATCAGTGGATTTCCCAGGCGATCGAGGAAGACTTGTCGCCCGCGGAAATCAAGCAGTACAAGACACGCAAGATGCCTGCCATCAAGGCGGCCGAGGCCCGTGCGCAGGCGGCATTGCCGATGCCTCATGTCGTGGCTGCCGCTGGACCCGACGCGCGGGCCAAGTGGCACGACGACGAGCAAACCCCACTGGCCGCAAAACGCGACATCATCCGCTCGCTTCTCTCCATCACGATCCATCCGGCAGGCAAGCGCCGAACCTTCGGCGGGCCTGCTGATCTGGATTCCATCGAGATCCAACGCCTTGTTGCCTGATCAGTCATCGGCCCCAGTGGGGCGTGTTCGATAACCGCCATTCCACCACCGCCGCAGGACCGCTAACTGAGAATCGGTGAGCGGTCCCGCGATGCGCTCTTGCACCCGGTCGAGATAGGCAAGCTGTTCATCAGTCCACTGCCGCTGAGGACTACGTTTCTTGTTGCCCATCGCACCCGCCGACCTCAGTTGCCGAACTCTTCTGCCCTTCTTCACCGGTACCGGGCGCAGTGTCGGGCGGGACATGGCTAGCGAGCATGGCCCGGTCGTATTCGGCTCGCCAGGTGATGCGTTCGGCTATGGCGGTCATGAGCAGCTTTGCCCGCGAGGGTGTACGGGTGCCGGGGGCGATGGTGGCCCAGGTGTAGCGGCGCGGATCGCGCGCGGGTTTGTCGATGCCGACCGCCGCGAGAGTCCGCCGCACGAATTCCATCCGATCGGCCTTGTGGTCGCCAAGCGTCTTGCCCGTCCACTGCTCCGAGGTCAGCACCCGGTTACCTGGCAGGGCTAAGGTTTCCCGCCGATGTGCGCGCGCCTTGCAGACTCCTGGCACGGTTTTGGTGGTGGCGCCCTTGGGGGTGATGCCGTAGAGCAGCCAGATACCGCACCGCGGACTACAGGGGGTGCGGCACAGTGCGGCGTGTAGTCGGTCGTAGTGGTCGTGCTGGCGTGCGGTGCGTGCTTGGAGGACCTCGGTGACCGATTTGGTGAGGTACTTGCACAGATACCCGATTGCCTCGCTCGCGGCTTTGGTGCCTGCGGCGATGCCTTGGATGTCGATGCGTGGCCCGAACGCCGCTCTGTGCGCGGGTTCGTCGGTGGGTCCGATGGTGTCTAGAGCGTCTTCCCAGGCGGTCAGTGCCGCTTTGGTGTTGGGATCGATGAAGGCTTCGCGGCGCGGGTCCCACACCGGTACCACGGCACCGGGATAACGCATCTCGCCCAGTTGCGGCCACCACACTTGGTGGTAGGTGGCTTCGTTGACTTTGCGGATCACTTCGCGCGGGATGGCCCCGCGTAGGGCCATGTGGATGTGGGGTGCGCCGCGTTTCTGGGGTTCGACCACGGCGAAGTACTGGACGTTCCAGCCGACCACCCGGCGTAGGTTCTGTATCCAGCGGGAGAACAACCGGGCGCAGGTGATCGCATCCCATGCCGCACTCTGGTAGTCGTAGCGCTCTGGGTTGCGGGCGCTGCCGTCGCCGTGGACTTTGCCGTAGCTGGGCATGGTGAGGGTGACGAACATCGAGGAGTAGTGGCCGCCGAATTCGCGGCCGATGGTGCGATCGGAGACCTGATTGCGGGGCAGGTTCGGCGCGTCTTGCCGCCGACGTGTCGAGCGATGCCGTTTCTCGGTTGCCGAACTCTCCTCGCTATCTCGGCCGGCGGATTCTTCATCGGCCGATGCCGGCGGGGTTCCCCGCATCCCGAGTGCGGTCAGTTGCTTGTCGGCCCAGACGATTTCGGCTTCCAACTCGGCGATGTCGGCGGCGTGCCGCTGTTCGCGTGCTTCGCCCAGCAAGGCGAGCAGATCGGCGCGGTAGCCGATCAGTCCCTCTTGGTCGAAGGTCGGGCGCGGGCGCGGCTTGGTCGGTTCTTCGCTGAGGTGCCAGCCTTCCCGGCATTGAGCTTGCCGAAGTGCTTTGGCCTTGCGCGCGCATGGCCCGCACTGGGATTCCCGCGTAGCTCCGCAGGGCACCGGAACGTACGCCGCGCGCCCGGTCGCGGTGTCGGTTTGTTCGAGCACGATCGGCCGCACGCACACCCCGTGCCGGTCGGCTGCTGCTATGGCGATGTCGAGGAACGACGGACCGCGCCCGGCTGGTTGGCCATCCTCATCGGTCACTCGTGGCGCGCCGTCGAAGACAGTGGTTGTCATGAGATCACCTGTCTCGTAGTCCCACACGCGGCACCAGGTCGACAACGCCGAACGAGTGCGGTCGGACCGGTGCCGCGTGAAACGTGAAATACGAACTACCGGAGCAGGTTTCAAGATTGGTGTGCCGCCGCCGGTACGACGGTCACGAGCGCTACCCGCGCTGTGTCGATGGTGATGAATGCGCTACCCGCGCTGAAATCAGGAAGACTGTGAATGCGCTACCCGCGCTGTGTATCTGCCGCTCGCAAAGAGTGTTGCGGGGTTCGCCTGGCGCGGCATCAACCAGGCTACCTGTTTGTGTCAGGCCGAATCGGGACGGTTTTCTGTGTCAGGCCGGTCATCGAGCCGAGGTGTGCCGTCAGGGTGACGCGGTAAGGGCGGGTAGGTGCGCATGATCCAGTCGATGTCCTCATCGGTGACCCAGTAGGCGCGAACCCTGGTGATCTCCACCGAAGTTTCGTGCTCGACGTAGGCCACACCCGGCGTCGATTCGGGGATCTCATCGCACAGGGCACCCCGATCGCGCCCACTCGGCCCGAACAGCATGTTCGGCTGCGTCGGCTCACTCATCCGCAAACCCACCCGATACGGGTAGAGCTGACGCAACTCGAGAACGTCCTTCGACGGGTCCTGGAGACTGCCGACCATCGGCACCGCCACCGCCCGCGATTGGGTGAGCACGGTCCCCATATGCCGCAGAATCTCGTCTCTGATCTTGCGATCGGAGTAGTAGGCGGTCAGGCTCGCGGCCTCATCGATGATCACCACAACCAGCGGTTCGGCCACGGTGGGTGTGATCTTGCGTTCGGCCTTGGTCATGTAGATCTGACCGCGCTGCCGCACCAGTGCCGCCGCATCACGCATCAGCTCGAGCGCCTGCGGGCCGTTGTCGTAGGCGAAGCGCGCGAACCACTCTCGCGCCGCCCCGAACTCCATGCCACCTTTCGGGTCGATCATCCACAGCACTACCCGCCCGTCCCGGATTGCTGGTCCCAGGGCCGCGATCAGTGACCAGATCACCGACCCCTTGCCCGAGCCCATCTTTCCCGCGACGAGCAGTTGATTGCCGAGCAGCCGAATCTTCCAGGGTTCCCCGAGTTCGGTCATGCCGATGGTCAGTGCTTCCAGGTCAACGGTTTTCGCCTCCACCCGAGGTAGTGGAATCGGTTCGGTAAGCCGATCGGTATGGATCATCTGTAGCCGCACGAATCCCGATTCCGCGTGACGGACCCGCACACCGACCGCGCCGAACGCATGGCGCAACGCATCGGACTGCTTAGCCCACATCTGCACCGTCTGACCACCCACCAGCTTGACCAGCAGCTCATCAGCCGTGTCACCGATTTCGACCTTGACCAACACTGGAGTCTGTACGCCGTTGTCGAGGATCTTGGTCAGCCCGTGGATCGCGGTCAGTGTCTTCCAGCGCCGTTTGTAGCGCTTCCACGACAGATACCGCGTGCGCATCCGCCCGGACACCCAGCGCCGCCACGAACCGGGCCACCAGGCCCACCACATCGCCCAGGCCGCGACCGAGCACCCGGTGACAGCGGCACCGATCGGCCAGCCCAGGAACCACCAGGCCGCGCCTGCGGCTGCGATCGGTAGCGAGATCATCGGGAACAGCAGCGCCCACCACAACAGGTGGACCAACCCCATCACCACCGCTTCCAGCAGCAGCATCAGCCCTTGCCCGAGATCATCGAGGATCGTGGGCGGGCGGGTTGGTGGCTTTTCGTACTCCGCGGAACGAACCACGTCTATCAACTCCAACTAGTCTTGTTGCGAATGTTGTTGCCGCACAGTCCGATAGGACGGACGCGCGGGGGCGGGCCGACCCGGTTGTGCCCGAGCCGACCCGCCGAATTCAGGACCGCGAGTCAGAATCAGGCCGGGGTCTTACCCGTGCCCGCTCCACTCGCCGACCGGTTACCGCCACCCGGCGCACTCGCGTAGCCCGTCGCGCGCACCGTGTAGTCCAGGTATTTGTATTCGCCCTGGCCAGCGATGCGCGGTTGGACGGTGACGCCCACCAGTTCGATCAGCCGTAGATTCGGGCCGATCTCCGCAGTTGTGGGTACCGGTTCGGTCTCCGACAGCAGCAGAACCTCATAGCTCGCACGCCGCGCCTTGCGCACGGCCGGATCGCTCACGGTGGCTTTCCACACCAGAGCCCCGGTCAGCTCGTCGCGCTTCTGCGGACCGGGCCTGTTCGGGTCACCCGTGTACACCAGATCAGGGCTCACAGGCCCCATCTGGTACAGCCCGTCCCGGAAGAAGTCCGCGAACTCCACAGCGAATCGAAGGTTCTTGCGAGTGTCGATTAGGTTGTCCTCGGCCATGGCGGCCACCATCCAATCTGTGACGTATCTGGTTGTTGTTAGATGAATCCCGCACCAGGCGGGGGAGTTCGGGCACGGCACCACGCACCGGACCCACGGACACCACCAGCGCGAACAGGCGGATCACGCCCCCCGACCACACCCCGCCACGCCCGCACCACGCCAACTCCGACACCAGCCACGCGCAACGGGACCCGGTGAATTTCACGCTCCGAGAAGTCACCCCAATTGGGTGCATGGACTACTCTGGACATGGCAGAGACCTCGTTTCTGCACACGAATGAAAGAGGGACTCCGAACGGCAGGGTTGCAGCCCGTATGCCTATCGGAGTTGGTTTCGTTCAGGCTGTCCCCTCGTTAGCGCGGGGGGACAGCCGCGAATCAGTGACGGCTAGCAGCCGTAGTTATCATTCGATGAATCAATCTCCTTCCAATTTTCTCCATCTTGACACGGAAACCGTCCAGCGTGCCGCCACCCAACCCACACAATTTGTGGGGGTCAGCCAGACCGTTCCACCCACCAGCTGTGGAACCATCCATGGCGGCAGACCTGGGCCACGCTCGACCAGGGAGTTTGCGGCCTTACCCGCGACCACGTACCGCGACTCACTCAGCGATACGGAACCACCTACACCAGTGCGGGCCGGGAGCGCCATACGGCCGCATCGACCAACCCACACCCGAGAGACAGACACAGGCGCGCACATCCTTTCTCTCCTACCCGGCCCGTCGAGTACTTCTCGCTGTCTCCATCATCCCGCCAGGTGCCACACGGTCAAGAAAAACCACGAAATATCCGCTGGACCTACGACACATTTTTTGATAGCGGATTGCAATAGCTCGCCTAAAATGGGTCTCACGCTTGACATGCGAGAAAGGAAAGCTCTCAATTCACTAAAACGAGGGCTTTCTTCTAGGGCTGCACGGGGTAGGTGTCGCGGAAAGCTTCGCGCACGATGGCCGCGTCCGGTGCGCCTCGGCCCTCTATCTCCGAGACCACTTCGGACACGCGCCAGTAGTTCGACGGCACCAGGCGCCCGGACTCCACGGCCGCCAGCGCGACATGTGCCGCTTCGTCCGGCTTGTCGGCTGCGACCAGAGCCAGGCCCAGGTCCAGGTTCGCCGTAGCGATCCGGCGCGGGCGCACCGACTCAGCGCCTGCCAGATCAGCGAGAACGTGCCGGGCGTAGGACTCGGCCGCCGGATCGCCGAGCCAGGCCAGCGTGGTGGCCACATAGGCGTCCGATTTCGCTGGGTCGTATCGGAAATGGTGCTCCGGCCGGTCGGGCGTGCTCAGTCCGGCCACCAGCCTGGCCACACGACGCAGCGCCCCGTACGTGCCCTTGCTGTCCCCGAGCCGTGCCAGCGCGCGACCCTCCTGGGCGGTGGCTTGGATGAATGCCGAACTGTCCTCCGGGGCAAGGGAATACGCGGCACGCGACAGTTCTGCCGCCGCTGCGAATTTGCCGTCGGTCAATTGATGCCACGCCCGCGTTTCCAGGCACCATGCCGCGATCTCGCGGTGTCCCGCTTCGTCCGCCAGCTTCCACGCCAGGTGTCCCCGCGCTGCTGCGGCGGAGGTTTCGCCTAGGTCGATATGGCACGTGCTGGCCAGTAGCGACAGCCAGCCGACCGATACCAGCAACCGGCGTTGCTGCGCCAGCGTTTTCCGGCTGTCCATCAGTCGTCCGGCGTAGCCGAGATGCTGACGGATGCGCATGAGTAGTTCGTCCGGCGGAGTTGTCGGGTACCCCGCAGCCAGGTCGTCCACCGCCAGCTCCAGGCGGTCCAAGGTGTCCCCGCCCAGGTCCGACGCCGCGACCCGCTGAATCCATTCCGTTGCTGCCCGCTCACCGTCAGCCGGTTCAACGAACAGCGCCGAGCCGATACCCAGGGCATCGGCGTAGGCGGTCACGTGCTCCGGCCTGACCTGACGCTGCCCGGTCTCCAGCATCCCGAGCAACGCCTTGCTGTAGTGCGTGCGCGCCGCCAGTGCGGACAGGCTGAGCCCCGCCGCCTCTCGGGCAGCGCGAAGCCGGATACCGGTGATGCCGTCCGATTCCCCGCTCTCGTCCACAAGACCAGCCTAACGGGCGTTGATCCGCTGTAGACGTTTGTAGACGCCGAACGGCTCCAAACCCAAAACGTGCACATCTAGCGTCTTTTTCAGCCCCGCCGTCGGGTGGATGGGGTGCCTCTTCATCCCCGGCGGCGGGTGCTACTCAGCACGCATTGGCCTAGCAGGGAGGGGTTGCATCAATGGGTTTGTCCGAGGGGTTGGGTTGGGATGAGTCGGTTGCCCCGCCGACTGCGCCGCGTACCGACTCGCCTGCCCCGGTGGCCGATACGCCGCGTTCGCGGGTTGGCTACTACCGCAGCGTGTGCCATCTGCCCGCTGTGCTCCAACCGGACACGGGCCGTATCGGTTTCACCGCGGGCATGGTGTGGGCGGTAGCGATGCCTGCGGAGTTGGGGCAGATGGTCAAGGTCCACCTCGAGCGCAACAAACAAGGTGGTGGGCCGATCGTGACCCACCCTCGCTCCCACACGTGGACTTTCCTCGTGCGCTCGGATATTCCGGCCACGATGATCGCTGCCGAGGCGGCGTTGTTCCATGCGCGCCGAATCACCGTCTTGGGCAACGGCGATCACGTGGCGCTACCGTCCCCGGCTGATCAGGGTTCGGAGCATCGGGTGTGGATCACAGCCGCGCATTCGGTGTTCCGGCCCTCTGGGCGCGCGGTGTTGTATGCGGTGCACGCCTGCCTGGCCCCGACCCGACAGCCCGCGCTGTGAGCACCACCGCGCCGACCCCGGACGGGTCGCCATCGCCCACCGAACCCGATGTGCACCTGAGTGTGTTCCTGTACGGGCAGCGGATGGACTTCGTTGCGTGCCTGACCGCCGCGTTGATCTTCGTCCAGGAGCACCAGGCCCGCCACTACGTCGATGCGGTGACCGTCGACCTGGACAAGCGAGAGTTCCCGCGCCTTCCGAATGAACGCTTGTACCTGGAGAGGTAGCGCCTGTGACCAACCGTGCCAGCCAACAGGCATGCAACGAACACGAAATGCGGAGTGGCACAACATATCTGCAACGAAGTCGGGATGACTTCAGCCGCGCGCAAGCCACCGCACTGACCGCCCTGGCCCAAGCGGGGCGGGCGTGTTCGGCGCGGGAGCTGGCGGGCGGGCCCCGCATCGGCCCGATCACCCTGACTCTGCAATGGCTGGTCACTAAGGGCCACGTCCGCACCGAGGTCCACCGTCCAACAGGCGAGGGCCGCCCCGAACGGGTCTATGAGCTGACCGACGACGGTCGAGCCGCCTATCAGCGCCTCACCACCCACGCACCGGCAGCCCGGCCGCTGGCGGCCCCGGAAACGAGGAAGTGACATCGCTTGACTATCAATGCAATCGGCCTGCTCAACCGCAGCGTCAGCGACTCCTGGTTACGAGACGAGCGAGTGATCATCGACCTGAGCCACGCGCGCGGGTACCGGCTGGCACACACGGTGACCATCGACGCCGACACCTACATGCCAACCACGTTGATCGTGTGGACCGCACACCAGCACACCGCAACCGTCGTCGTCGCCCCGAGTGTGGCGCACTTTCCCAGCACCAGCATCCAAAACGCGGTCGCTCTGGCCTGTGCCCTGGTGACACCCGCAGGCACCATTGCCCCGTTGGAAGCCCACACGCTATGAGGCTCGCCCGCAAGAGTGCCAAACGCCGGGGAGGTCGGCCTGTGTTGCGCGCCGCCGCAGCGCCGCCGCCCCTACCCTCTATACGGCGCTTCGTGGAGCCTGGTGTTTGGCGGCACGAGCATGGGCGGCAACCGAATACACAGCGAAGGAGGAACGGCATGGGCGAGGAGCAGTTGGACCTCGGGTTCGAAGTCGAGCAGACCGCCTGGGGGAAGTGGGCCGACCCCGATCGGCGGAAGGCCCAGGCGCGGAAGTTCATGGACTACGCAGGAATACGACAGATTCCGTCCGAGCCGTGGCCAGAAGGCTCACCGGAGGTGAAGCGGCTCGACCCGATCGTTGCGGAGCTGTTCCCGGACATGGAAACGGCGATGACTCCCGAGAACGCGGACACGGTCGACGCCTTCATCTGCTTCGTCGGCGAGTTGTTCATCAAGTTCGCGGGCGCGGAGTGGATCGAATTCACGTGGCTCGGTCGCGAACACACTTTCTATGACCACGTGAATCCAGCGTTGAGATACGACACCTTGGACGAAGACGAGGACACCGCGTGGGCACTGATCAAAGACATGATCAACTATCACCCCGAAGTCTATGACGGCATGTTCTCCTGCATGGCTGCGACGTTGCGTGAATACACCGAATATCACGAAGAGAAGCGTCGCGAGGAAGCCGCATCCGGCGCGTAACCAGTACGCCTCTCGCACATAATCACACCGTTCCACGCTTTGGGGGTGGGCGAAGCCATGCCAGATGGCTACGACAGAGACCGCGAAAAGGTCGAAAACAACATACGTGGACGGGTTTTCGAGAACGGGTGTGATCGGTTCTTCCGCGACCGTGAGAATGGTTATGTCAAACAATCGCGGGGGTACGAGTCCGGCGGCCAGAAAATCGAGTTCGACAAAGAAAAAGACGAACGAGAGCGCACTTCTACCATCGAAGAAAAATCTGGCCGGATGGAAGGACGCAAAGACAGGAAGCAACTGGAGGTCGTACGAGACCTTCTCGCCAGGGAGGAAATCGAACACCACACACTTCGCTCCGTCGAAGGCGAATTCATAGCGAAAGACGTGCAAAAGCTCATCGACGGGCTGAAGCGCGACTTCCCGGATCGGTTCACGCATCAGGTCATCTCGCGAAGTGATGCCCAGAGGATTTGGGCGATAGGGCTGCAACTGGAACGCGGTCAGCAGCTCGAGTTGCCCGGTGTCGGCGAGAAGGCCCGAGAGCAGCGAGAGCGGAATGCTCAAGCCAAGGAGCGCGAGTCACGCGGCCCCGCCAAACAGGTGCAGGCCCGCGACAAGCAGCCACCCGCCCGCACCCCGCAACAGGTGCTCGCCGACCAGAAGCAAGCTCTTGCCAAGGAAGTAGCCGAGCAGACCCGACGCTTGGCAGAAGCCCAGGAACGCGGCAACCCGATACCGACCAAGCAGCTACGCCAGACCCACAACAACCTGTCCCAGCAGCTGCACATCATCCGCGAGACGGAGAACACGCACGCCCGCCAAGCGCTCGAATCCGCGGGCTTGACCCGCGACCACATCCAACAGATGGATTCGATCTTGCGCGCGAATCGCGAAGCGACACGCGCCGAAACCGTACGGGGCATCGACGCCATCGGAGCCACCGCCCGCGAGGCCGAACGTGTCGCCGAGGAACGCGCCAAAGAAGCCGCCAACCGCGAACAGACCCGCGAACGAAACCACGCCCTCGGACTGACACCGGAAGTCACCCACGTCCTCAACCTCAGCGGCCCCCAACCAATGCCGGGCCCCGATCGCACCACCATCACACCCGCCGATCTGGCACGCCGCGAACGTGGCGCACACGAAGCCCGCGAACGCGACGAACGCGCACGCCAGGAACGAATACACGGCCGCAACCCCGGCGCCACCTGACCTCAAGGCCTGGCGGCTGCGCGACGGCTAACCGTGCCGGATCCGGTCACCGTCTCACTGGTACCCCGGGCCCCAGGGCTGGGCCGTTCCGTCGCGTCGCGTGAAGCAAGGCAACCAATGGTCTGATTCGCGGAATGTGTTGTGCCGCAAGCTTGAAGGCTCTGTTAGGGAGAGAGCGAGAGAAGTTGGGAACCCCCGGGAATCAGCAGGAAAGAAGGAAGAGATAACCGGTAACCCAACAGATCAGAACTTGCCGAATTTCTCTCTACAGAGTTCAAGAGCGGCGCGCATGCGCGCGCCGCCCAGGGTTGCCCCGCCCTCCGCTCCGCTCCGGACGGAGCACCCTGGCCCAGCACCAGGAGCAGGGACCGAACCACCACACCCAATCCATGCAGCACATGGCGAATCGCTGACCGCCGTCGAGACCGGTCCGCGAACGTGCTGCCGCACCCCTTCGGGGCTTGCCATACTGGCCATCGTAGCTAGTTTACGATTTGGCACACCTCAATTAGTGCGGTTGCAGCCGCAATAGAATACGTTTAGTTGTTGTATTCGATCTGATCGATTGCCTGCCCAAGTAGATCTGCTATTGAATCGACGGTAAATGGCTCCTTAGTAGCGCCGCTGGCGGCACCGCCGATTTGCGTATGTATTGTGCGACCGGGGGAATTCAGGTTCCTCCACACATGCGGAAAACTCTCTTTAGACACTCCCTCCAGTTTTCCACGTCGTCTCATTGTCACCAAATGCCAGCTGCAAGCGGTGCCCCGGACTTCGCAAACGATATTCGCGAGAGGCTCCCGTCGTTCTGATCCGCTGTATGGATAAACTGCGCAAGCGACACAAAGGTCAGGGTAATCCTCCCACTCCGCCGCTATCACCACTTCCCATACTTCGACTCGGAGCCCGCCATCGCTCACTGTTAATTCCCACCCATGTGGCGGATAGGTGACACCACGAGGCGTTATGCGTGGCCGCAGTGTCTTGAGTTGAGCCTCCGGCAGGATGTGTTGAATATCCTCGACTGATCTTTGGAAGAGCTCATCGAGCTCGATTAATGCACCAAGTCGAATTCGCGCGTCTTCTGATTGCTTCTCTCGGGCTTCTGCTACTGCACTTTCCGCCTGCAATCTCCTCGATTCGGCGGCCACCGATGATGCGCCCAGCCTGTGCAGGGATGGAGACAATTTCAACTGCGCTTGTTTCAGGCATTCTTCAAGCGTCTCAACAACATACCGCGCATCCGGTGGACGTTCTTCCGCCACCTTGCTAAGTAGCCGCAATACTAGACGAGACAGCCTCGGGTGTATATCAGTAGGAAGCGGCGCAGGCGCAACAGTCAGGTGCTGTCGTCGCACCTCATCTCGTGTGCCAACGAAAGGCAATCGGCCAGCAAGAATTTGGTACGCAATGATACCGAAGGCGTAAAGATCGCTCTTGACTGTCTGTGGTGTCTGCATCCATCTTTCTGGGGCCATGTACTCTTTCGTGCCCCAGATTGTAAAAGTCATCGGTGCCGTTGACGTGTTTGTATCGCGCGATATCCCGAAATCGGTCACTTCCCAGTGATTGCCGAACTTTAAGATATTTTCCGGCTTCAGGTCGCGATGAAGTATGCCCATGCCTGCGAGTTCATCGATACCTTTCGCGATGTCCAGCAAAGCCGTGATCGCAGAAACCTGGTCGAAAGGGGATTCGGTGATCGCCTTCGCCAACGACATTTCGGCATGTGGCATAACGATAACCAGATCTTCACTATCGTTTACCACAGCAAAAGGTACTAATACGTACTTCGGTGCAGGACTAGTTTTACTTACAATCGAGAAAATCTCAGCTTCACGCGCGGGAAGAAGATGGCCGTCATAAGCTTGTGGTCGGATTACTTTGATTGCCACAGCCCGCCCGGTCTTCGACTCGCCAGAGAAGACAGTTCCGAAAGCGCCTTTCCCTAGCGGCTCAGACATCTCGTCGTAAGACCACCACGAGCCATCGTCGGCATGAATGTGTTTCACGACCGCCATTGTGCCACTAGCTATCTGGCGGTTCGTCGCGGTACGTTGCAGGTCGAGCGACCAAATCAAACGTCGCGCGATGCGGTGCGGCTACGATCATCCGTTGGCGCGAATGATCCGAGGGTATCGAAACTTTGCGGGTCGACCAATCACCTGGGCAGAGGCTGTTGTGATGCACATCATAGACCTGTCAAATTCCCTGGTAGTAGCTACTTTCTCGAATGTTCTTCCAGGTCAGAGTGCTGCACCCTCTAACGAAACTTCACCGTGGTCCAGTAGCCGACGGCGATGTCCTCGTAGTACACCTCGACCTGGGCCGGGTGCTTGTCGGTGGCCTCGGCCTTCACGTGGTTGCGCGGCACCTTCTTGGTGCGGATGGTGCGGACCGGCTCGGTGCGCCAGGTGTCGGAGGAATCGTCGAAGCCCCAGGCCTCGGCGGCGTCGAGCACCGGGAGCCGCTTGACGAAGGTCAGCAGCTCGGCGAGCTGCTTCTCCAGGAACAGCAGGTACGGCACCGGGACGTCGTCGAGGATGGTCTCGCCGTCCACCACCACGTCGGCCGCGGCGGTGCGGTTGGCCCAGTCCTTGGTCGCGGTCACGTCGAACAGGCGGGTCAGCGTGGCGGCGGTCTGCCGCAGCACCTCCTCGGACTTCACCTGCACCCGGGTCGCCTCCGGCGGAAGCTGTTCGCCCTCTTCGTCCTTCGGCTGGTAGGTGCGGGTGATGCCGGCCAGTAGCGACGGCTTCTGCAGCAGGTTCTGGGTCTCGGCGAGCTCGCGCAACGCGGCGCTCTTGACGCCCTTCTCCACCGCGATGATCTGATTCAGCTTGGTCATTCGTCCTCCCCGATCGCGCCACGGCGAGGTGCCCGGACGCTTCGATTGAATTCGGGCGACGCCAGATTTCGGAATCCCCCCGTCGTCGCTGTGGTGACGGTACCGGCGGGGTGGTGGACGGCGCATCTCATTTTCCGAGCAGGTAGTCGGTGGGCCGTCGGCTGTCGCGGTGGTGCGATCAGCGCGGTTGGCCCGTGCTCTTGCGGCGACAGTGAATGGGTTCGTGCGGTGACGAATTCCATTGCCGGAGGCGTTGTCGCCAGCGTTCCCGTGGAGAAGACTGGGCGGATGTCACCTGAGGTGGAGCGGGCGCTGTTGGAGCGGTGGACGGCGCTGGCCGGTCCCGCTGCCGAGCCGGTCGGGGAAGACCTGGTGCGCCGCTACAGCGAACCGCACCGGCGCTATCACACCGTCGAGCACTTGGCGGCCATGCTCCGCGTCATCGACGAGCTGGCCGACCAGGCCGACGACGCGGCCGCCGTGCGCTACGCGGCGTTCTTCCACGATGCGGTGTACGCCGTCGACCGCGCCGACAACGAGGAGCTCAGCGCCGAACTCGCCGAGGTGATGCTCGAGAAGATAGGCGCGCCAACCGAACTCGTGCGCGAAGTGGGCCGTCTGGTGCGTCTCACGAAATCCCACGACCCAGAACCGGAGGACCACAACGGCGGCGTCCTGTGCGACGCCGACCTCGCCGTGCTTGCCGCCGACGAGCCCGGCTATGCCGCGTACGCGGCAGCGGTCCGCGCCGAATACGCCCACGTTCCGGACGACCTCTTCCGCGCGGGCCGCGCCGCCGTCCTCGAAAGCCTTGCCCGCCAACCCCACTTGTTCCACACCGAATCCGCCAGGCGGCGCTACGAATCCGCCGCCCGCGGCAACCTCCGCCGCGAGATCGCCGCATTGGCCGAGCCGCCCCGCTGAGCTCCGCGGTTCGCAGGCCACGCCGCGCAGACGCTGTGACCTCTCGACGTGGGTGAGTCGACGACAAGCTGCCCGAGCGCCTCAGGTGATGATGAGAAGTTCGGTGGGAGAGGCGATCTCGGTGCGCAGCCCGGCCTTCTCCGCGACTCGGGCCACACCGCGAACGTCGGTCGGTTCGGCGCGGGTGAGGACCAGCGCGCGGGCCAGCAGACCCTTGTGGTGCTTGTTGAAATGGCTCACCACGGTGCGGCTGCCGTCGGGGTGCTCGGTGAGGACGTTCGCGGTGACGGCGCCGGGGACGCGGCCCAGTTGCTGGTAGGTGCCCGAGCGCAGGTCGACGACGAGATCGCCCGCCGCTTCGGCCACCAGGGCGTCCGGCAGGACGTCGCGCCAGACCGCGGAGAGGGTCGGCAGACCCGGCAGTTTGGAGCCGCCGGAGAGACGGTAGGCGGGGATCGGATCGCCCGCCCGCACCGCGCCGAACAGCGCCGAGCCGATGCCGAGCCGCGCGTACGCCTTGGCGCGTTGCGCCTTGGTGAAGGACTTCGCGTCCAGCGCGTCGTAGAGGACGCCGGTGTAGCGCTCCAGCGCTGGCCGGGTCGCGGCCGTGCGCAGCGCCGCGTTCCTGGCGATCTCGGCGTCGGCCCCCTTGCCGAGCCCGAGCGCCGCGCGGGAGGCAGCCGGATCGGCGGCCAGCTGCACCAGTTCGGTCACCAGCTTGTCGCGCACCGGCGTGAGCTGCGGCATGGCGAGCAAGTCCAGGTCCAGGGGCCCGCCCGCGCCGCCGTCGGACTTGGTTTCGGAGGGAGGTAGCAGCACCAGCACGAGGCGATACGGTACCGGCGCGAGTAGTGGCGAACCGGACGCGGTAGCGCGACGCGATCATGAACACGGCCCCCGCGCCCCGAAATGGATAACGCGTTGCGGAGACGCGGTGGCCGGAGACTACGCTGTGGACCCGTGATCACCCGCCTCTCCCACCTCTTCCTGCGTACCCTGCGCGACGACCCCGCCGACGCCGAGGTGCCCAGTCACAAACTTCTCGTGCGCGCCGGATACGTCCGCCGCATCGCCCCGGGCGTCTACTCGTGGCTGCCGCTGGGTCTGAAGGTGCTGCGCAAGATCGAGGACGTTGTCCGGGAGGAGATGAACGGCATCGGCGCGCAGGAGATCTCGCTGCCCGCGCTGCTTCCGCGCGACCCGTACGAGACCACCAACCGGTGGACCGAATACGGCGACGCGCTGTTCCGGCTGCAGGATCGCAAGGGCGCGGACTACCTGCTCGGCCCCACTCACGAAGAGCTGTTCGCGCTCACCGTGAAGGGCGAGTACAACTCGTACAAGGATCTGCCCGTCGCGCTGTACCAGATCCAGACCAAGTACCGCGACGAGGAGCGTCCCCGCGCGGGCATCCTGCGCGGGCGCGAATTCGTCATGAAGGACTCCTACTCCTTCGACCTCGACGAGGACGGCCTGAAGGCCAGCTACAACGCGCACCGCGAGGCCTACCAGCGCATCTTCGACCGGCTCGGCGTCGAGTACGTCATCGTGGCCGCCACCTCGGGCGCGATGGGCGGCAGCGCCTCGGAGGAGTTCCTCGCCGACAGCCCCGTGGGTGAGGACACCTACGTGATCTGCCGCGAGTCCGGCTACGCGGCCAATGTGGAGGCGGTGATCACGCCCGCTCCCGAAGCGCAGCCGATCGAGGGCAGGCCCGAGGCCGTCGTGCACGACACCCCGCACACCCCGACCATCGCCACGCTGGTCGAGTGGGCCAACGCCGCGGGCATCGCCGAGCAGTACGGCAGGCCGGTCACCGCGGCCGACACCCTGAAGAACGTGATGGTCAAGCTGCGCCACCCGGACGGCAAGACCGAGATCGTCGGCATCGGCATCCCCGGCGACCGTGAGGTGGACGACAAGCGCCTCGGCGCGTCGATCGAGCCCGCCGAGGTCGAGCTGCTCACCGAGGCCGACTTCGCCGCCAACCCGTTCCTGGTGAAGGGCTACATCGGTCCGAAGGCGTTGCAGGAGAACGGCATCCGCTACCTGGTCGACCCCAGGGTGGTGACCGGCACGTCCTGGATCACCGGCGCGGACAGCGAGGGCAAGCACGTGGTCGGCCTGCTCGCGGGTCGCGACTTCACCCCGGACGGCACCATCGAGGCCGCCGAGGTCCGCGACGGCGACCCCTCACCGGACGGGCGCGGCACGCTGGTGTCCGCGCGCGGCATCGAGATCGGGCACATCTTCCAGCTCGGCTACAAGTACACCGACGCCTTCGAGGTCGACGTGCTCGGCGAGAACGGCAAGCCGGTGCGGTTGATCATGGGCTCCTACGGCGTCGGCATCTCGCGCATGGTCGCGGTGATCGCCGAGCAGCAGCACGACGAGAAGGGTCTGCGCTGGCCCGCCGAGATCGCGCCGTTCGACGTGCACGTCGTCATCGCGAACAAGGACGAGGCGGCCCGCGCGGGCGCCGAGGACGTGGTGTCCGGCCTGCACGCGCAGGGTCTCGACGTGCTCTTCGACGACCGCACCGCCTCGCCCGGCGTGAAGTTCAAGGACGCCGAACTCCTCGGCATGCCTTGGGTTCTCGTCATCGGCCGCGGCTGGGCCGAGGGCAAGGTGGAGCTGCGCAACCGCTTCACCGGCGAGGCCGAGGAGATTCCGGCGGGCTCCGCCGTCGAGACGGTGGTCGCGAAGATCCGCGGCTGATTCGCCCGAGCATTCTGTTCGCCGCCCCGGTCCCCACGGTGGGACCGGGGCGGCGTTCGTTTTCGGACTGTCTCGGAAACTCCGGGCCTCGACTGAGTCTCGCATCCGGGTCCGCCCGGCGTGAGAAGGTTGGACAGTCGCCCTCTCCTTACGCTTCCGTAGGCTAGATTTGCCGGTCTGCTAACTGACATACCCACCACACGCTGCTGTTACCCGCTGGTAAGTTAACCGGCATGACGAACACCGAGGCGTTGTTGTTCAACCCGGCCACCTACGATCCGCAGCATTTCGACGCGGAGACCCGCCGCCTGCTGAAGGCCACCATCGAGTGGTTCGAGAGCCGCGGCAAGCGGCAGCTGCTAGCCGACGATCACAACGCCGTGTTCACCGCGGACTTCCTCGAGTTCGTCGCCAAGGAGAAGCTCTTCGCGACCTTCCTGACCCCCGCGGCGTACGCCGACGGCGACGAGAACCGCCGCTGGGACGCCGCGCGCAACGCCGCGCTCTCGGAGATCTTCGGCTTCTACGGCCTGGCGTACTGGTACGCCGAGCAGGTGACCATCCTCGGCCTCGGCCCGATCTGGCAGAGCGACAACGAGGCGGCCAAGCGGCGCGCTGCCGCCGACCTGGCCGACGGACAGGTGATGGCCTTCGCGCTGTCCGAGCAGTCGCACGGCGCGGACATCTACAACACCGACATGGTGCTCACCCCCACCGAGCCGGGCAGTGCCGACGCCGAGGCCGGAATCCTGTTCCGCGCCAACGGCGCCAAGTACTACATCGGCAACGGCAATGTGGCCAGCATGGTCTCGGTGTTCTCCCGGCGCGGTGACATCGAGGGCGCCGACGGCTACATCTGGTTCGCCGCGGACAGCCGCCACGAGAACTACCACCTCATCGACAACGTCGTGAACGAGCAGATGTACGTGAGCACGTTCCGGCTGGAGAACTACCCGGTGCGCGCCGAGGACATCCTGCACACCGGTCCCGAGGCGTTCTCCGCGGCGCTGAACACCGTCAACGTCGGCAAGTTCAACCTGTGCCACGGCGGTATCGGCATGGTGGAGCACTCCTTCTACGAGGCCATCACGCACGCCAACAACCGCGTGCTCTACGGCAAGCTCGTCACCGACTTCCCGCATGTGCGTGGCAATTTCGTCGACGCCTACAGCCGCATCATCGCGATGAAGCTGTTCAGCGACCGCGCCGTGGACTACTTCCGCACCGCGAGCCTGGACGACCGGCGCTACCTGCTGTTCAACCCGATGACCAAGTCCAAGGTGACCTCCGAGGGCGAGGTGGTCATGACCCTGCTGCTGGATGTCCTGGCGGCCAAGGGCTTCGAGAAGAACACCTACTTCAACGAGGTGCAGCGCCTGATCAACACCCTGCCCCGGCTCGAGGGCACGGTGCACGTGAACGTCGGGCAGATCCTGAAGTTCCTGCCCAACTACCTGTTCAACGCGAAGGACTACCCCGAGGTCGGCACCCGCCAGGACGCGGCCGACGACGAGTTCTTCTGGCGGCAGGGCCCGGCTCGCGGCGCGGGCCGAGTGCAGTTCGCGGACTGGAACCCGGTGTACCAGAAGCACTCCGACGCCGCGAACGTGGCGCGCTTCTACGAGCAGGCCAAGGCGCTGCGCGACCTGATGGCCACCGCGGCCCCCGACGAGGCGCAGCAGCAGGACCTGGACTTCATGCTCACCATCGGCCACCTGTTCTCCCTGGTGGTCTACGGCCAGCTGATCCTGGAACAGGCCGCGATCACCGGCCTGGACCGCGACGTGCTCGACCAGATCTTCGACTTCCAGATCCGCGACTTCAACGCGCACGCCACCACCCTGTACGGCAAGGCGTCCGCCACCGCCGCGCAGCGGGAGTGGGCGGTTGCGGCGCTGCGCACCCCCGAGGTCGACCGGGAGCGTTTCGACCGGGTGTGGGCGCAGGTGGCGTCCTACGACGGCGCCTACGAGATGCGCCCCTGAGCGAGCCGGGTGCGGCCGAATACTTTTCGGCCACACCCGCTTTCGGACCTCGATCGGACCGTGGCCGAGGCGCGCGAGTCGGGACTTCGCCCAGCGACCGATGGTCGAAGCTGCCAGGTCGCGCGCAGCTGAAAGACCGTCGCGCAGCTGGAAGACCTCAGCCGCGTGGGCGGCTCGCCGAGCGAGCGGCGAACGTCGGGCTACCGGGCCGGTCTCAGGGCTGGCCGGGGAAGGCGACGGTCGGCGGGTTCGCGCCGAGAATCGCTTGCCACGCGGCCATGCGCAGTGCGCATTCGGTGAGCGCGTCGACACCGATGCGGCGGGTCGGTTCGGATTCGCCGTGCTCGACGACCGCGCGCCAGGCGATCGCGGTGTCCTTCTCGACGGTGACGGCCAGTCTCGCCGCGTCGATCGGACCGTCCACCGGGAACGGCATCGTGTAGGCGGGTTCCGGCGGCGGTGCGCTCGCTCCCGCCGCACGCAGCGCGTCGACGGTGGTGTCGCGGCGGGCCCGGTGCGCCGCGGTGTTCTCGGCGATGAGGCGATCCCGCTCGGCGGAGGCGAACGCGGCGATCACGCCGTAGGCGTAGACCGCGGCGTTCTCGGCGGTGAGCGCGTCGAGCAGGGCTTGGCGTTCGGCGTCGGTCATGCCAGCAACACCCCGGCGTGTGCGGCGCAGGCCGCGCTGATCGAGGCGAGCAGGCCCGCGCGGTAACCGGATTGGGTCACCGCGAGATCGGCCGCGGATTTGCGGGAGCGGGCGAGCTGCTCGCGTAACTGGTCGAGGCTCGGCGGGGAGATCGGTGGCACGTCCGTACCTGTCGTCTCGGGGCCGGTCGTGACCGCGGCGAACGGCAGGGCGTTGTCCCGGGTCTTGCGCGCCGGGGTGGTCCCGTCGCCGTAGACGCCGACGGCGCGGGCGATCTCGGTTCGCAACGCGTCCGCGTGCGCGGTGCGTTCGTTCGCGATCGTGCTCAGCGCGGCCTGCCGCTGGGGAGCGAGCGCGATCGCCGCGGTCGCCGCCGCGGCGTCGGTTCGGGCCGAGATCTCTTGTGCGGCAAGCGGATCGGGTTCGTATACGGATTCGTCCGCGCAGCCCGTCGCGGCGCCGAGCGCGAGGGCGCCGAACGCTCCGCCGCCCGCGAGCCGCAACGCGGTGCGGCGGTCGACGAGGGGGACGCGATGCGCTAGGGGGTCCTGGGACGCGTGCCGGTCGACCCGGCTGCCGAAGGTGCGCCCGGCCGATGGCGGGGCGAGGAGGCGGAGAGGCACGGCACCATCGTGCCAGACCGGTCCGACCACTCCGGTCACGCCGAGCGACCCGCCCTGCGCGCCGCGCACCCGGGACGCATGTCTCGGGCCGCTGGTCCTTTACACTCTCGTGGCGCGTTACGCTAGACCTTCGGTACAGAAAATTCCGACCGCGTCACAACTGAACCAGGAGCCGCCCCACATGCCGATGCCGACCGAGGAAAGGGTGAGCCAGCTCGTTGCTGAGCTCGTCGAACGCCGGGGATTCGACCTCGAGGGCGTCGAGATCTCGAGGGCAGGCAAGCACGCGGACGCGCAGGCCAAGGTGAAGGTCACCGTCGACAGCGACGGTACCGCCGATCTCGACACCATCGCCACCCTCAGCTCGGAACTCTCGCTGCTGCTCGACGACGCGGGCGATTTCGGCGAGACGCCCTACCTGCTGGAAGTCACGACCCCCGGCATCGACCGCCCGCTCACCGCCGACCGGCACTGGCGCCGCGCGCAGGGCCGCAAGGTCCGCGTCACGCTCAGACCGGGGGCCGAACCACCGGAACCGGGGGGTTCGGCGCGGTTCGAGGCGCGAGTCGGTGCGCTGGCGCAGGATTCGGTGGCGCTGGTGCTCGGCGGCAAACGCAACCCGCACCGGGTGCACGTGCCGCTGGCCGATATCGCAGAGGCCGTCGTCCAGGTCGAGTTCTCCGCGCCCGGCGAGCGAGAGCTGGAGCTGGCGGGCGGGGTGACGCCAGGTCGTCCCAAACCGGGGCACGACGACGATGCTCTCGCGGTCGACGACGCCGCGGATGCCCGAGGAAACACCGATGCACTACCCGTAACAGCGTCCGATTCGACCGAAGGGATCGTGGAATGAACATCGAAATCGAAGCCCTGCGCGCGATCGTCGCCGACAAGGGGATCTCGATCGAGACGGTGATCTCCGCGATCGAGTCGGCGCTGCTGACCGCCTATCGACACACCGAGGGTCACCAGCCCAACGCGCGCATCGACATCAACCAGAAGACCGGCGTGGTCCGGGTGATGGCGCGCGAACTCGACGCCGATGGCAACGTGATCTCCGAATGGGACGACACCCCAGAGGGTTTCGGCCGGATCGCGGCGACCACCGCGCGCCAGGTCGTGTTGCAGCGGCTGCGCGACGCGGAGAACGAGAAGTCCTTCGGCGAGTTCTCCACCCACGAGGGCGACATCGTCGGCGGTGTGGTGCAGCGCGACGCGCGCGCCAACGCCCGCGGCACCGTGGTGGTGCGCATCGGCAGCGAGCTGCACGGCACCGAGGGGCTGATCCCGCCCGCCGAGCAGGTGCCCGGCGAGACATACGAACACGGTGACCGCATCAAGTGCTACGTGGTCGGCGTCTCCCGCGGCCCGCGCGGCCCGCAGATCACCCTCTCGCGCACCCACCCGAACCTGGTGCGCAGGCTCTTCGCGCTGGAAGTGCCGGAGATCGCCGACGGCTCGGTCGAGATCGTCGCGGTGGCCCGCGAGGCCGGGCATCGCTCCAAGATCGCGGTGCGCTCCACCGTGCCTGGCGTCAACGCCAAGGGCGCCTGTATCGGCCCGATGGGCCAGCGCGTGCGCAACGTGATGAGCGAGCTGGCGGGCGAGAAGATCGACATCATCGATTACGCCGAGGATCCGGCCGCCTTCGTCGGCAACGCGCTCTCGCCGTCGAAAGTGGTTTCCGTCACTATCGTCGACCCCGACGCCCGCGCGGCCCGCGTGGTGGTGCCCGACTTCCAGCTCTCGCTCGCGATCGGCAAGGAGGGCCAGAATGCCCGCTTGGCCGCGCGTTTGACCGGCTGGCGGATCGATATTCGCAGCGACGCGGCCCCGGACGTGGGCGGCGGCGTGCGGACGGAGGCGCATCGCAGTTGAGCGAAGCTCACACCGCGAACAGGGAATCCCGCCCCGGGGATGACATGTTGGTAACTTCCGCGGGGGAGGGGTTCGGCGTTCGGGGCCGGGCAGCGGTACAGTGGTCCCAGGTTCAGCACGAGCCTTCGGCTTCTTCGCTCGAACGCACCACCGATCGACTCCCCGCTTCCGAGCGGCGGTCGGCCCCGGTGCGCACGTGTATCGGATGCCGGAAGCGCGAGTTGGCCGTCGATCTGTTGCGGATCGTGGCACAAGATCGGGAAACCGGCGACGGATCCCGTATCGTCGTGATCGTTCCCGATCCGCGGCACAGACTTCCCGGGAGGGGTGCCTGGTTGCACCCCCTTTCGTCTTGTCTGAGCACCGCAGAACGGCGCCGAGCATTCGGCAGAGCACTACGAGTGTCCGGACATCTGGATATCTCAGCCCTGGAGCATTACCTCGAGAACAGGCACGAGCACTCATGAGCACACCGTGAAGTACCAACGATGAACGTCCATCGGAGATAACCCGAGGTCGTGCGGGCCGCCGTCCCCTGAAACGGTGGCACTGCTCGACCTCTCAGTGAGGAGAGCAGTGGCAGGCAAGGCCCGCGTGCACGAGTTGGCCAAAGAACTCGGTGTCACGAGCAAAGAACTACTCGCAACGCTCAAGGAGCAGGGCGAGTTCGTGAAGTCGGCGTCCTCGACGGTGGAAGCGCCCGTCGCCCGTCGGCTGCGCGAGTCGCTGGCGGCGAAGTCCGCGCCGGCGGCAGACGCCAAGTCCGGGGCGCGCCCCGGGCCCGCTTCGTCGGCCCGTCCGGCCGCGAAGCCCGCCGCGGGCGGTCCGCGCCCCGGCCCACGTACCCCGGCTCCGGCGCAAGCCGCCGCGTCGTCCCCGGCCGCGCCCGCGGCCCAGGCCGCCGCGACTCCCGGCCCGGCCACCACCCGTCCCGGTGACGGTGTGCGCCCCGGTCCGGCCGTGAAGCCGGGCCCCGCCGCGCCCGCGCAGGACTCGGCGCCCGCCGCCAAGGCCGCGCCCGCTCCGTCCGGTCCGCGCCCGACCCCGGGTGCGCCGCGTCCGGGCCAGCAGCAGCGTCCCGGTGCGCCCGCACAGGGTGGTCCGCGTCCCGGTGGGCCGAAGCCCGGCCCCAAGACCCCGCGCGTCGGTAACAACCCCTACTCGTCGACGCCCGCGCCCGAGCGCGCCCCGCGTCCGGCGCCCCAGGGCGGTCCGCGTCCGGGTCCGGCTCAGGGCGGTCCCCGCCCGGGTCCGGCCCAGGGCGGCCCGCGTCCGGGTCCCGCGCAGGGTGGACCGCGTCCCGGTCCGGCTCAGGGCGGTCCCCGTCCGGGTCCCGGCCAGGCCGGTCCGCGTCCGGCCGCTGCCCAGGGTGGCGGCCCCCGTCCCGGTGGTCCCCGTCCGAGCCCCGGCTCGATGCCTCCGCGTCCGAATCCCGGTGCGATGCCGCAGCGTTCGGCCCGTCCGGGTCCCGGCGGCGCCGGTGCGGGTCGTCCCGGTCGTCCGGGTGGCGGCGCCGGTGGCGCCGGTCGTCCCGGCGGTGGCGGCGGCTACCGCGGTGGTGGCGGCGGCACCGGTGCACCCGGTGCCGGTGCGGGTGCTCCCGCGGCCGGTGGTTTCCGTGGTCGTCCCGGTGGCGGCGGCGGTCGCCCGGGTGGTCCCGGTGGCCGTGGCGGTGCGGCCGGTGCGTTCGGTCGTCCCGGTGGCGCCCCGCGTCGTGGTCGCAAGTCGAAGCGGGCGAAGCGCGCCGAGTACGAGAGCATGCAGGCGCCCGCCGTCGGCGGCGTGCGGCTGCCGCGCGGCAACGGCGAGATCATCCGGCTCGCCCGTGGCGCGTCGCTGTCGGACTTCGCGGAGAAGATCGACGCCAACCCGGCCGCTTTGGTCCAGGCGCTGTTCAACCTCGGCGAGATGGTCACCGCGACCCAGTCGGTGAACGACGAGACCCTCGAGCTGCTCGGCAGCGAGATGAACTACGTCGTGCACGTGGTCAGCCCCGAGGACGAGGACCGCGAGCTGCTGGAGAGCTTCGACCTCACCTACGGCGAGGACGAGGGCGACGAGGAGGACCTGCAGGTCCGTCCGCCGGTCGTGACCGTCATGGGTCACGTCGACCACGGTAAGACCCGACTGCTGGACACCATCCGCAAGGCCAACGTCCGCGAGGGCGAGGCCGGTGGCATCACCCAGCACATCGGCGCCTACCAGGTGATGACCCACCTCGGCGACGACGACCGACTGATCACCTTCATCGACACCCCGGGTCACGAGGCGTTCACCGCCATGCGTGCCCGCGGTGCGAAGGCCACCGACATCGCGATCCTGGTGGTCGCCGCCGACGACGGCGTCATGCCGCAGACGGTGGAGGCGATCAACCACGCCCAGGCGGCCGACGTGCCGATCGTCGTGGCGGTCAACAAGATCGACAAGGAAGGCGCGAACCCGGAGAAGATCCGGCAGCAGCTGACCGAGTACAACCTGGTGGCCGAGGAGTACGGCGGCGACACGATGTTCGTCGACATCTCCGCCAAGCAGGGCACCAACATCGACGCACTGCTCGAGGCCGTCCTGCTCACCGCGGACGCGGCCCTCGACCTGCGCGCCAACCCGGACATGGACGCCCAGGGTGTCGCCATCGAGGCGCACCTCGACCGCGGCCGTGGTCCGGTGGCGACCGTGCTCATCCAGCGCGGCACGCTGCGCGTCGGCGACTCGATCGTGGCGGGCGACGCCTACGGTCGCGTGCGCCGCATGGTCGACGAGCACGGCGACGACGTCGAGGCGGCGCTGCCGTCGCGGCCCGTCCAGGTCGTCGGTTTCACCTCGGTGCCCGGCGCCGGTGACAACCTGCTCGTCGTCGACGAGGACCGTATCGCTCGCCAGATCGCCGACCGCCGCAACGCGCGCAAGCGCAACGCGCTGGCCGCGCGCAGCCGCAAGCGGATCAGCCTGGAAGATCTGGATGCCGCGCTGAAGGAGACTTCGGAGCTGAACCTGATCCTCAAGGGCGACAACTCCGGTACCGTCGAGGCCCTCGAAGAGGCCCTCATGGGTATCGAGGTCGGCGAGGAAGTGCGCCTGCGGGTCATCGACCGCGGTGTCGGTGGCGTCACCGAGACCAACGTCAACCTGGCCTCGGCGTCGAACGCGATCATCATCGGGTTCAACGTGCGCGCCGAGGGCAAGGCGACCGAGCTGGCCAACCGCGAGGGCGTCGACATCCGGTACTACTCGGTGATCTACCAGGCCATCGACGAGATCGAGAAGGCCCTCAAGGGCATGCTCAAGCCGATCTACGAAGAGGTCGAGCTGGGTCGCGCCGAGATCAGGGCCATCTTCCGCTCGTCGAAGGTCGGCAACATCGCGGGCTGCATGGTCACCTCCGGGTCGGTCAAGCGCAACGCCAAGGCGCGTCTGCTGCGCGACAACGTGGTGATCGCCGAGACCGTCACCATCTCCTCGCTGAAGCGGGAGAAGGACGACGCGACCGAGGTCCGCGAGGGCTACGAGTGCGGTATGACGCTGACCTACTCCGATATCAAGGAGGGCGACGTCATCGAGGCGTACGAGCTCCGCGAGAAGCCGCGCGACTGACCGGTCCGAGTATTCGAACACCGCACCAGCGTCCGAGGCCCCGCTCCTACGGCGGGGCGCCGGGCGCGAGGTGCGGTGTTCGGTTCGGCCTAGAACACTGAAAGGTGTGTGGGTGTACCTAGGTGCACTGGAGTTCGACATCCTGCTCGGCGACGTCCATTCGCTGAAGGAGAAGCGGTCGGTCATCCGGCCGATACTGGCCGAGTTGCAACGCTTCGGCGTGAGCGCGGCCGAGGGCGGGGAACACGATCGGTACCGGCGCTCGTTGCTGGGAGTGGCCATGGTCAGTGCCGGCATGGATCACCTGACCGAGGTGCTCGACAAATGTGAGAGGCACGTCGCGGCGCGCCCGGAGTTACAGTTGCTGGCAGTACGCCGCCGGATCTTCGGGCCCGAAGACTGAGCCCCGCGACGCCAACCGAATACAGACAACAGTGAGGAGGAGACGGCCATGGTGGATCAAGCCAGGGCACGCCGACTCGCGAAGCGGATTTCCTCGATCGTCGCCACCGCGATCGAATACGAGGTGAAGGATCCGCGGCTGCGTTTCGTGACGGTCACCGACGCGAAGGTCACCGGTGATCTGCGCGAGGCCACGGTGTACTACACGGTGATGGGTGAAACCCTCGAAGCCGAACCGGATTACGCGGCCGCGGCCGCCGGTCTGGAGAAGGCCAAGGGTGTGCTGCGTTCCAAGGTAGGGGCGGGAACCGGGGTGAAGTTCACGCCGACGCTGGCGTTCGTGCTGGACAAGGTGCCCGACGCCGCGCGCGAGATGGAGGAGCTGCTGGCCCGCGCCAGGGCCGCCGACGACGCGGTGGCCAGGACGGCCGCCAACGCGCGGCCCGCGGGCGAGGCCGATCCGTACAAGGTCGAGCGCGACAGCGCCGAGTGACGCGCGACACGGATGACGACGAGCGGTAACAAGGCCGAACTCGACGCGGCCGTCGCGGCGCTGAACGCCGCCGGATCGGTCACCATCCTGTGCCATGTGCAACCCGACGCCGACACCATCGGCAGCGGTCTGGCGCTGGCGCTCGTGCTGCATCGGCGCGGGATCCCGGTGTGGGTGTCGTTCGCCGAGCCCGCCGAACTGCCCGCTTCCATGCGCTCGCTGCCCGGGATCGAGCATCTGGTCCGGCCCGCGGAGGTGCCGCGCGCAGTGGACCTGCTCGTCGCGGTGGACTGCGGCAGCGCGGGGCGGCTCGGCGCGCTGGCTGACCGGCTGTCCGGCGCGGTGACGACGCTGGTGCTCGACCATCACCGCTCGAACACCCGCTTCGGTGCGATCAACGTGGTGGACTCGGGCGCGGAATCGACGACCAGCCTGATCGCCCGGTTGCTCGACGCCTGGGGCGTGCCGATCGATGCCGAGGTCGCGCACTGCCTGTACGCGGGCCTGGTCACCGACACCGGCTCGTTCCGCTGGGTGCGGCCCGGAACCCACCAGCTGGCCGAACGGCTGCTCGCCACCGGGATCGACGGCGCCGAGATCGCGCGCACGCTGCTGGACACCCATCCGTTCGACTGGCTGCCGATGCTGTCACGGGTGCTCGGCACGGCCCGGCTGGAGCCCGGCGCGCGGAGCGGCACCGGGTTGGCGTACGCGTTCGTGCGCCGCGACGACGTCACCGGCGTGCGGTCGGAGGAGGTCGAGAGCGTCATCGATATCGTTCGCACCACGGCCGAAGCCGGGGTGGCCGCGGTGTTCAAGGAGTCGCGCACGGTCGACGGCCGCTGGACCGTGTCGCTGCGGTCCCGCGATTCCGGGCCCGGCGCGCAGGACGGTGTCGACGTTGCGGAGGTGGCGACCGCGCTCGGCGGCGGCGGGCACCGTTACGCGGCCGGGTACACCACCGACGGACGCCCGGAGGACGTGGTGCGGGCCCTGCTCGCGGCGCTCGGATGAGCACGCGGGATATCGCGGGCGTCAGTGCCGAGAGCGATGCCGATCCCGCCGAGGCCGGGCCGAGGCGCATTCTCGGCCTCGCGCTACCCACGCTGGGCGTCTTGGTCGCCGAACCGATCTACCTGCTGTTCGATCTCGCGGTGGTCGGCAGGCTCGGCGCGCTGGCGCTGGCCGGACTGGCCGTCGGCGGCTTGATCCTCGCGCAGGTGAGCACCCAACTGACCTTCCTGTCCTACGGAACGACCGCGCGGGCCGCGCGCAGGCACGGCGCGGGCGACGAGCGCGGCGCGGTGGCCGAGGGCGTGCAGGCCACTTGGCTCGCGGTGCTGGTCGGCCTGCTGATCCTGATCACGGTGCAGGCGTTCGCCGTTCCGCTGACCAGCGCCATCGCGGGCGGCGGGGACATCGCCGCCGAGGCGCTGCCCTGGGTGCGGATCGCGCTGTTCGGCGTGCCGCTCATTCTGATCGCGATGGCGGGCAACGGGTGGTTCCGCGGTGTTCAAGAGACCCGCCGTCCGCTGCTGTATGTGGTTGCCGGTCTTGTGCTTTCGGCCGTGCTGTGCCCGGTGCTGGTGCATGGCTTGCTCGGCGCGCCCACACTCGGGTTGCCCGGCTCGGCGGTGGCGAATGTCGCCGGGCAGACCGTGACGGCCGCGCTGTTCCTGGGAGCCTTGGTGCGCGAACGCGTTTCGCTGGTTCCGCAGTGGGCGGTGATGCGCGCCCAACTGGTGCTCGGCCGCGACCTGATCATGCGCAGCTTGGCCTTTCAGGCATGTTTCGTGTCGGCGGCGGCCGTGGCGTCGCGGTTCGGTGCGGCGTCCGTCGCGGCGCACCAGCTGGTCCTCCAACTGTGGAACTTCCTTGCGCTGACGCTGGATTCGCTGGCTATCGCCGCCCAGACTCTGGTGGGTGCGGCGCTCGGCGGTGGAAACGCCGTGGGTGCGCGGCGGCTCGCGTGGCGCGTCACGCGGTGGTCGGAGGTCTTCGCGCTCGCGTTGGCCGGTGCGTTCGCCGCGGGGTACGCGGTCGTCCCGCCGCTGTTCACCGACGACCCTGCGGTGCTGGATCGCACTCACGTGGTGTGGTGGTTCTTCGTGGGCATCATTCCGGTCGCCGGTGTGGTGTTCGCGCTCGACGGCGTGCTGCTCGGCGCCGGTGACGCCGCGTTTCTGCGGACCGCGACGCTCGGTGCCGCGTTGATCGGCTTCCTGCCCGCCATCTGGCTCTCGCTCGTCTTGGACTGGGGAATCGCGGGCATCTGGTCCGGTCTGGTCGCTTTCATGGTGCTGCGGCTCGCGGCGGTGGTCTGGCGGACGCTGACGGGTCGCTGGGCGCAGGTGGGCGCGGAGATCCCGCGCGGCAGCGGCTGACCGTCCGGTTCGCTATTTCGAAAACGATATTCATTCCTGGCAAGATGGGGGAATGCTCGAGCAGCTGCCAGCGCGCCGCACGCGAATCCGGGTGTCGTCGACCTACGTTCTCGCCGGGTTGCTGGTGGCGGGAATCGTCTGGCAGGCCCAGCTCGCCTCGGCGATCGACGCGCGGCTGCGGCTCCAGACCGCGCTGACGATGTTCGTCGGAGTCTTCGTGCAGGCCATTCCCTTTCTCGTGCTCGGTGTGGTGGTCAGCGGCGCCATCGCCGCGTTCGTCTCGCCCGCGCTGCTGCGGAAGGTGTTGCCGCGCAATGAGACCGCCGCGATCGGTGTCGGCGGGCTGGCGGGGCTCGCGCTGCCCGGCTGCGAATGCGGCGTCGTTCCGGTCGCGCGCAGGCTGATCGATCAGGGCGCGCCGAGTTCGGTGGCGCTGGCCTTTCTGCTGTCGGCGCCCGCGATCAACCCGGTGGTGTTGATCGCCACCGCGGTCGCGTTTCCCGGCGAACCGGGAATGGTGGCGGCGCGGTTCGCCGGCTCGCTGGCCACCGCCCTCGTCATGGGGTTGCTGTGGTCGCGGTTCGGCAGCCCCGCCTGGATGCTGCCGCGCGGCGGACCGGACCACTGCGTGACCGGCCGCACCCGGGCCGAGGTCTTCGCCGAGGCGGCCCGCCACGATCTGCTCCAAGCAGGGGCGTTCCTGGTGCTGGGCGCGGCGACCGCTGCGGCGCTGCACGTCCTGGTTCCGCCGCGCTGGTTCGAGCACCTGGCCACCCGGATGCTGCTGGCCATCGTGGTGCTCGCGGTGCTGGCGGTGGTGCTCGCGTTGTGTTCGGAGGCCGACGCGTTCGTCGCGGCGAGCATGTCGACGCTGCCGTTGTTGCCGCGGTTGGTGTTCCTGGTCGTTGGGCCCGCCGTGGACGTCAAGCTGTTCGCGATGCAGGCGGGCGCGTTCGGGCGGCGGTTCGCGCTGTGGTTCGCGCCGTCGACCTTCGCGGTCGCGATCGTCTGCGCGACGGTGGCGGGTTACGTTTTCCTCGGGGGTGCGCGATGAGGCGGGAAACGCAGAACCTGCTGTTGCTGCTGATCGGAATCGCGGTGCTGCGCATCACCTTCGACGGCACCTACCTGCGCTACGTGAAGCCGGGTCTCTTTCCGTTCCTGCTGGTCAGCGGGATCGGCATCATCGCGCTCGGCACCGCGGCGGTCATCGGCGACCTGTATCGCGGGTCGTCGCGCGGCAGCAACCATCGCCATCAGCACGAGCACGGACACGAGCACGGGCATGGGCGCGTGCAGTGGCTGCTGCTCGCGCCGGTCGCCACCCTGCTGCTGGTCGCGCCGCCCGCACTCGGCGCGGGGGCGGCGGTGACCAGCTCGGCGATTCGTCCGCCGGATACCGTTGTCGCGCAACCGGAGTTGATCGCCTACCCGCCGTTGCCCGACGAGCCCGCTCCTTTCCTCTCGATCTCCGAGGTGGTGAACCGTGCGACGCTCGACTCCACCCGGTCGCTGGACGGCCGGGAGATCACCGTCAGCGGTTTCGTGCTGCGCCGCATGCGCGGCTACGGCATCGACCTCGGTCGCGTGGTGATCACTTGCTGTGTGGCCGATGCCCGTTACATTCGGCTGCACCTGTCCGGCATCGAGGAGCCGCTCGACGAGGACACCTGGCTCGAGGTGCGCGGCGTAGTGGAACCGGGCAGCGCGCGCCGCGACCGCGACTCGATCCCGACGCTCGTCGTCCGCGAGTACCACCGCGTCGAACGGCCCGACCACTCCTACGAGCGGGGCCGCTGACTCACGCGGATTCTTCGACCGCGCGATAGCGGCGGACGACGACACCCGCGGGACGGACCGACCGGCCCGCCACGGTGAGCCCGGGGTGCACGAGCCCGTCGACGGTGCGGTCGGCGTCCGGGTCGGTGGTGGCGGTGACGTCGGCGGCCTCCATCGTGAGCGAGTCGAAGGGGTCGTCGGGACGCGGCATGACGATCGCCGCCCCGCGACCGGTGAGCAGCCGTTCGACGCGTGCGCCGATGACCTCGAACGCCGCCCGCTCTCTAAGCGATTCGGCGGTGGCCGCGCAGGCGGCGGTGTCGTTGTGCAGGGCGAACAGCTCGACGACCAGCGGAAGATCGGCGCCAGCGCGGTCCTGGCGGGCGCGGGCCTTCGCTTCGTCGGCGAGGCGCTCGATGGTGGCGGCCTGGCGGGCGACGATCCGGGACAGGTCCTCGACGCGTTCGACGAGTTGGGCGAGCGATTCCGCGACTGGTTCCGTCATGCTCGCACCATAGCCCGGACGCGAGTCGATTGTTTTGAGCGTCAGCCGGATTCGCCCATCGGTCGCTGCGCCACTGTCGGCGGTGGCTGATACCATCGCCTGCCATGGGGGTCTACGGCATCGACCTGGGCACAACGAACTCGGCGATCGCGCGGATCGACGCCGACGGTCGGCCCGAAGTAATGATCGGCATGAACGGGGAACCGACGGTTCCCTCCGTCGTGCTGTTCGCGTCCGCGTTCGATCATCTGGTGGGCGAGGGCGCCCGACGGCAGGCCCGGCTGGATCCCGAGCACGTGTGCTCGCTGGTGAAGCGTCGAATGGGCGACGCGGAGTGGCGTTTCGCCGCGCACGGCGAGACCTGGTCCGCGCCCGCCGTTTCCGCGCTGATCCTGAAGAGTCTCGCCGCCGACGCGGAATTCGGCGGCGGTGAGCCGGTGCGCCGGGCCGTGATCACGGTGCCCGCGTACTTCGGCGACGAGGAGCGGCGCGCCACCATTCAGGCGGGGACCTACGCGGGCTTCGATGTCGCTGGCGTGCTGTCCGAGCCGATCGCCGCGGCGTTCTCCTACGGTTTCGGCAGGCTCGACGGCGGCGTCGACATCGGCAAAACCGGTGCGCGCGAGACCGTGCTCGTCTACGACCTCGGCGGCGGCACCTTCGACGCCACCGTCATCGAGCTGGCCGATCGCCGCATCTCAGTGCTCGCCGTGGAAGGCGATCACCAGCTCGGCGGCGCCGACTGGGACGAGCGGATCGCCCTGTATCTGTCCCAGCGGTTCTGCGCGGCCAATCCCGATGCCGAAGACCCACTGGACGATTCGGCGGGTTCGCAGACGCTGGTGTTGGCCGCCGAGCGTGCCAAGCGCGAGCTCAGTGTCCAGGAGAGCACGGAGGTCGTCGTCGCGCACGACGGCGCCCGCGCCGTCATCACGCTGACCAGGGACGAACTCGAGTCGATGACGGCCTCGCTGATGCGCCGCACGCTCGATCTCACCAGGGATTGTCTGGCCGCGGCGGGCAAGCGCGGCGTGGCGTCGGTCGACCGGCTGCTGCTGGTCGGCGGCTCCTCCCGGATGCCGATGGTCGCCCGTGAGCTGGAGAAGGAACTCGGCCTGATCGGCGAGTTGCGCGACCCGGATCTGTCGGTGGCGCGCGGCGCGGCGCTCTACGGCGAGAAGCTCGAGATGGAGCGGTTGATCGTTGCCGATCTCGTCACCCGCGGTCGGCTGCGCGACGGCTCCGGTCTGAACGAGGCGGCGCCCGCGGATCTCGAGCAGTCGGTCGCGCGGGTCGCGGAGTCGTTCGGCCAGCCGGTGAGCCTGGTGCGGCGGATGCTGGAGATCCAGGTCGACACGGTGGTCTCGCGCGGATTCGGTGTGCTCGCACTGGATTCGCACTACGGGTTGGCGGCCGCCTGGCTGGTGCACCGCAACCAGACGCTGCCGGTTCGGGTGCGTCGGTCGTTCGGCACGGTGCGCGAGGACCAGGATCAGATCGAGCTGACCATCGTGGAACAGCAGGGACAGGCCGCCTCGATGCGTCCCGAGGACACCAAAGTGCTTGTGGAGGGCCGGATTCGCGGCATTCCCCCGGGCTACCCCGCGGGCAGCGAGGTGCGCGTCACCTTCGAGATGGGCTTCGACGGCGTGCTGCACGTGACAGCGCACCACGTCGACGCCGACATGCCGCTGACGTTGTCGGCGCAGACCGGAGCAACCCTGTCCCAGGCCGATGTCGCGCGCGAGCTCGACCAGGTGCAGCGTTCCCGGCGTCGCGACAGCTGAGCCGCCATGCACGCTTTCGACCCCAACGACTACCGCAAGCGGGTGCTCGCCGCGGTCGAGCGCCGCGGCGGCATCGACCAGTCGGACCCGTTCGAGCTCTACGACATTCCGCTCGACGAGGCCGAGACCCTCAGCGACGCGGAGGTTTCCGCTCGGGTGAGCGAGGTGTGGGGCTTCTGGCAGCGCCAGCGCGACCATCCGAAGTACCGCGTGCTCGTCGGATTGCTGGTGGAAAGCCACGACCACCTGTCCTATCTGCTGCTCGACGCGTCGACGCGGCGGGCCGAAGCGATCCGGATCCGGCAGGAGCGCGAACAGCGCGACGCCGAACGCTACGAGATGCTGGACACCGCGATCTCCCGGCTGGTGCAGCGCCACGGCGGGGTGCCCGCCGCGAAGGTGCCGGGGCTGGAGGAGATCGGGGCGATGGGCGGGCTGTCCGCCGCCGAGGTCGCCACCCGTTTGCGCCGCCACCGGATCATCCAGGACGCGCCGCGGCCCACCGCGTCCGCCAGCACACTCACCGACCAACGGCGTCAACAGATTCGCGGGCTGCTCGCCGAATGGGGGCGCCTGGTGGACGGTCCGCCCGCGCCGACGTTGCTCGGGCTGCTCGGGCTGGATCCGAGCCGCGCCACGCACACCGGCGAGATCCGGCTGCGCGCCGACGCGTTGCGCGCCCGGTCCCGCGAGCTGCCGCCCGGACGGATGCGCGTGGTGCTCGACGAACTGCTCGTGCACGTGCAGGACCTGCTGGAGCCCGGTGGCCCCGAGGTGGCCGAGTACGTCGCCTCGATCGTCGAGGACGTCACCGCGGAGCTGCGGCCCAAGGTGCGGGCCGCCGTGCTGGTCGAGGACGAGTTGGTGGGGGAGGACTACGAGTTCCTGCTCGACGAGGCGATCGCGCTCGGCATGGACCCGCACGCCGCGGGACGACTGCTCGAAGACCTGGCCGTCGAATTGGGTTCGCGCGCAGTCGGATCCGCGCGGCCGACGCCCGCGCCTTCCGCGTCGAGCACGGGCCGATCGGCGGCACCCGTCGCGCCCGCTCCGCCGCGGCGGCAGTGGGAGGAGCCGCTCAAGGCCGCGCGGGCGGCGTTGCGAAGCGGTCGTCCGCAGGAGGCCGCGCGCCACATCGCCGAGGCCAGGGGCCTCGATCCGCACAACGAGGGCACCACACCGATCCGCTCGGTGTCCGACGACGTCGAACGGGTGCTCGCCGACGCGGCCCGGCTCTGGCGGGTCGCCCTCGCGGCCCGCGCGGCGACACGCTACGTGGAGGCGCTCGAACACCTTCGGCAGCTGCGACGCGTCGCCGCCGACGTGCCGCCGCCCACCGGATCGGCCGCTGGCCTGGACGAACTGCTCGCCGAGGCGGAACGGGCCGTCGCCGAGGCCGACCGCTTGGTCGCGGCCGCGGCCGCGGGGCCGTCCGCCGAACGCTCCCGCACCCTGCGCGCTGCCCAAGCCGCCTGCGTCGACCACCCGGGCGCGAGCGAGGCGCTGGCCGCCACCCCCGTGCCCGCCCCCGGCCGCGTGACGGCCACCCGCATGACGAACGGCTCCGTGCAGGTGGTCTGGACGCCCGCTCCGGCCGACGACGTGGCCTACCGCGTCACCCGCCTCCAGCCGGACGGCTCCTGGCGCGTGGTCGGCCGCACCGGAGGCACCGAACTCGAAGACGGAGGCGCTCCGCCCGGCGAAGTGCCGGTGTACGCCGTCGCCGCCGCTATATCGGGGAGTTACTCCGAAGCCACACGTTCGGACGCCGGTCCCGATCCGCGGTCGTTGCCGACCGCCTCGACGGACACGCACGGCCGAGCCGCGCAACCACTTCCGGTGTCGGGGCACGCCTCGGTAGACCGCTCCGGGTCGGCCGACTCAGGCGGTTCCGGCATGCCACCGAGTTCGGTCGTCCAACCGGCCTCGGCCAGCCAGTCCGCTCCGGTGGGCAGCCACGACCAGGCCACTCCCGCGGTTCCTCCTGGCACGACTATGGTGCCGGGCGGGCGTGCCGACGGCGAAAACTCGGCCCAAGCGGAGTTGCTGGAGCGAACCGGCTCGGCCCCGAGTCAGCACGCGCCGGTGGATGGGCACGGTCGGGCTGCCGACGTGGGTTCGACGGCTGAGCCCAGCGCGACGATGGTGCCGGGCGCGCGTGCCGACGGCGAACACGCGGGCCAGCCCGATTCGCCGGACCGGTCTGGTTCGGCCGCCCCAGCCGCTTCCACGCCGGTGCCGCCGAGCTCGGTGCTCCAACCGGCCACCACGAGCCAGTCCGCGCCGGTGGACGGGCACGATGGAGCAGCCGACGCCGATGCTGCCGGTGATCCCGCCCCGATGAGGCGGCCCGACTCGACCGGCGGGCATTCGCAGGCGATGCCGCACGAGGTTGTCGATCGGTCCGGCTCTCCGACACACGAACCCACGGTTCGGCAGGATGCCGACGGTCTGCCCGGCTCGGCGATCGAGTCGGGCGAGACAGCCGATTCCAGCGGAGTTCCTTGGTCCGGTTCGACCGAGCAGGGGTGGTCGCCGGATTCGGCTCAGTCCAGCCCGGTCGCGCGGTCGGCGGGGTCCGGTGAGTCTGCCGAGTTCGAGGCGGAGACCGCGACCGGCTCCGGCATCGAGCCCACCGCGCCAGTGGTGCCGGACGATCCCATGCCGAGCGGCATCCCGGTGGTCACCGATCTTGCCGAGCGTGCGGGTCTGTTGACCTTCGTGTGGCCGACGGGGATCACCGAAGTGATGGTGGTGGCGCGTCCCGACCGTCCGCCCCTCGCACCGGACGAGCCGGAAGCACGCGCGTGGAAGGTCACCAACATGCGATACGAGCTCGACGGAGGCGTCCGGGTTCCGCCGGACCTGCCGCGCCCCTGCCACATCGCCGTGGCGTCGTGCCGCCGCGAGCCCAGCGGCAAATTGACCGTGGCGGCGGGTTTCGCGCCGGGCGCCCGGATCCACTGGACGCACGCGTAGTCGACGGCGGCGTCCGGGTTCCGCCCGGGTCTACCGCGTCCGTGTCACTCGCCGTGGCGTCGTGCCGCCGCGAGCCCAACGGCAAATCGACCGTGGCGGCGGGCTTCGCGCCGGGCGCTCGGATCCACTGATCACCGCGCCGAGCCTCGGGGCACTGCGGAATGCCGCCCGCGTTCACCGCGTTCCGATCGGGGATGAATCGTGTTGGCGGAGGCGGGCGGCGGCTGGTCGTCTCGGATGTGACAAGGTGGGTGTGGTGATACCCAAGTTGATGGCGGTGAGCGACGTACACGTCGGGCATCAGGGGAATCGGCCGATCGTGGAGCAGATCCAGCCGGACTCGCCGGAGGACTGGCTGATCGTCGCCGGTGACGTGGGGGAGAAGACCGAGGACATCCGCTGGGCGCTGGAACTGCTGCGCCAGCGCTTCGCCAAGGTGATCTGGGTGCCCGGCAACCACGAGCTGTGGACCACGGCGAAGGATCCCGTGCAGATGCACGGCGTCGCCCGCTACGAGTACCTGGTGTCGATATGCCGCGACCTGGACGTCGTCACACCCGAGGATCCGTTCCCGGTGTGGCGCGGGGCCGGCGCCGAGGCACATGGCGGCGCGGTGACGCTGGCCCCGATGTTCCTGCTCTACGACTACTCGTTCCTCCCCGAGGGCGCGAAGACCAAGGCCGAGGGCCTGGCCATCGCCCGCGAGCGCAACGTGGTCGCCACCGACGAGTTCCTGCTCTCCTCGGAGCCGTATCTGACCAGGGACGCCTGGTGTCATGCCCGGGTGCAGGTCACCAAGCGCAAGCTGGACGCGCTCCCGCCGGAGACGCCGCTGGTGCTGATCAACCACTTCCCGCTGGTCCGCCAGCCCACCGACGTCCTGTTCTATCCCGAGTTCGCGCTGTGGTGCGGCACCGACCTGACCGCCGACTGGCACACCAGCTACAACGTGGTGTGTTCGGTGTACGGGCACCTGCACATTCCGCGCACCTCCTACTACGACGGCGTCCGCTTCGAAGAGGTCTCGCTCGGCTACCCGCGCGAATGGCAGCGCCGCGGCCTGCCCGACAAGCTGCTGCGCCAGATCCTGCCTGCCCCGGAGTATCCGCCGGGCACGCTGAACAAGTGGGGCGGTCATTTCAAGGTCACCCCCGAGATGGAGGCGGCCGCGGCCGAGATGCGCAGCCGCGCCCAGCGCAGGCGCGGCGTTTGATCCGGCCCTGACAGGCGCTGTCGGACCGAGTTCGTCGCGCATGCGGAGGTGCGCCCGACCGGACAGCCGGATGAAGTCCTTCGTCGGCCCGCGAACGACCGCAGCGCATGCGGAGGTTCGCCTCGACTAGGCTCGGAGCCGATGATCGAGAACATTCTGCCCAATGGCGTCGCCTCGGCCGAACTGTTGGCGTACCCGGAGGATCTGAAGCCGCATCCGGCCGAAGAGCATCTCATCGCGCAGTCGGTGGAGAAGCGGCGTCGCGATTTCATCGGCGCGCGCCACTGCGCGCGGCTGTGCTTGGAGGAACTCGGTGAGCCGCCGGTCGCGATCGGCAAGGGCGAGCGGGGCATGCCGATGTTCCCGCGCGGCATCACGGGCAGCCTCACGCACTGCGACGGCTACCGCGCCGCGGCGCTGGCGCACAAGATGCGCTTCCGCTCGATCGGCATCGACGCCGAACCGCACGGCGCGCTGCCGGACGGCGTGCTCGACTCGGTGAGTCTGCCCGCCGAGCGGGAGTGGTTGCGCGACATCGATTCTCGCCTGCACCTGGATCGGCTGTTGTTCTGCGCCAAGGAGGCCACCTACAAGGCGTGGTTCCCGTTGACCACCCGCTGGCTCGGTTTCGAGGAGGCGCACATCACCTTCACCGTCGAGGAGAACGCCGACGGCACCGGTTCGGGCACTTTCCGCAGCCAGCTGCTGGTGCCGGGCCAGACCAACGACGGCGGGCTGCCGCTCACCTCGTTCGACGGACGCTGGCTGATCGCCGACGGGCTGATCCTGACCGCGATCGCGCACGGCTGATGACCGAGCCGACCACCCAGGCGCAGCGCCCCGACGTGCTCGGCGGCCTGTTGATCGTGGACAAGGACGGGGGCTGGACCAGCCACGACGTGGTGGCCAAGTGCCGGAAGTTGTTGCGTACCAAGAAGGTCGGGCACGCGGGCACGCTCGACCCGATGGCGACCGGGGTGCTGGTGCTCGGCGTCGAACGGGCCACCAAGCTGCTCGGCCTGCTGACGCTCACCACGAAGGCCTACACCGCCACCATCCGGCTCGGCCAGTCCACCACCACCGACGATGCCGAGGGCGAGACCCTGGCGACCGTCTCCGCGCTGCACCTCACCGACGCGGACATCGCCACGCGAATCGCGGAACTGACCGGTGACATCGAGCAGGTGCCAGCCACCGTCAGCGCCATCAAGGTGAACGGCGAACGCGCCTACGCCCGCCACCGCGCGGGTGAGGAAGTGCGCCTCACCGCCCGTCCGGTGACCGTGTCACGCTTCGATGTGCTTGCCCGGCACGATGTTTCGGACGGCTTCGTCGATCTGGACGTCGTGGTGGAGTGCTCCTCCGGCACCTACGTGCGTGCGCTGGCCCGCGACCTCGGCGCCGCGCTGGGCGTCGGCGGTCACCTGACCGCTTTGCGCCGCACCAGGGTCGGCCCCTTCACCCTGGAACACGCGCGAACGCTGGATCGGCTCGCCGAGGATCCCACGCTGAACCTCGGCATCGACGAGGCGGTCCGCATCGCGTTCCCGCACCGCACGATCGATGACCGCGAAGCCGAATCCCTGCGCGACGGACGGTGGTTGGATCCGATCGGCATCGCGGGCGTGCATGCCGCGCTGACCGCCGACGGCACCGCCATCGCGCTGCTCGAGGAGAAGGGCAAGCGCTCCTCGCCGGTCTTCGTCATCCGCCCGCGCGGACTCGTGGACTGACGGCACTCCGGCCGCCGACGGTCATCGGACAGGCCGCGCGGCTCGTCCGGTTTCCGGATGTTGACGCAGGTCTGCCCTGGCCCTACTATCGCTTGTAGTAGTCGCACATCGGCGCGATTTTCCAGGTCAAGACCGTTGTGCGGCAAGGGGTTATGTTTTCTGGAGGGAAGCCATGGCGAAGCTGCTGAAGATCCTGGCGATGACGATGGGCGTAGCGTGCGTCGCGATCGGCTTCCTCCACCTGGCGCTCGGCATCGACTCGGTGCCCGACATGGGTTCCTCCGGTGTCACCGCCGACAGCCAGAGTCGCTTCTTCGGCGCCATTTTCGTCGGGTACGGAGTGGCGTGGATCTGGACCGCGCGCCGCACGCCGATTCCGGCGCTGGCGGTGCGGTGGCTGGCGGGTATCTTCCTGCTCGGTGCGGTCGGGCGGGTGTTGTCCGTCGCCGTGTACGGGTGGCCGCACTGGTTCCAGATCGTGCTCACCGTCATCGAATTCGCCTTCCCTCCGGTGTATTTCTGGCTGGCCGATGCCGATGAGAAGCGGGTGGCGGCCGAGCGGGTCGCCGTTCCCTAGCGGCGAATACCGAACACGGCAGGCGCTGCCGGACGGAGTCCGTCGACAGACCACGGACGGCCGGAGCGGATGCGGAGGTACGCCCACGCCGACAACGGAACCGTACAGTGGTCGTGGGTTCGCCGTCCGAAATCGCCGGCGGCCGTGGGAAGGCAGTGGCATGAGTGAACAATCGGTCGACACGTTCGAGCTGTGGGACCGCGACGGTGACGGACTCGTCTCCGTCGAGGACATCACCGACGGAATCCGCGCGCTCGGGCTGGAAGTCGACGCCGACGCGATCGAGCGCCTGGTCGCCGCGGCCGATACCAACGGCGACTTCCTGGTCTCCAAGGCCGAATTCGACGCGGCACTGGTGACCGGACGCCTCGAGGTGACCGACGCGGACGCCGCCTTCCGCGTGTTCGACACCAACGGCGACGGGCGGATCTCGGTCGAGGAACTCGAATCCCTCATCCGCCACGTCGGCGCGGGCCTCGTCGACATCCCCGCGGCCGACCTGCTCGCCGCCGCCGACCGAGACGCGGACGGCTATCTCTCCCCGGCCGAATTTCGCGCCCTGCTGGACGAACTCGCCCGCTGAGCCGGGATCGATCGACCACCGAGCAGCGCCCGGGCCAGTCCCGACGCCTCGGCCGCCAGCCCCGGTGGGTTCGTGGCGATGAACATCGAGTCGGCCGCGAGATTGCCGAGTACGTGCCAGCTCGGATCCGGTGTGCCGCCGACCAGTAGCCGACGGGAACCGGGTTCGGCGCGCAGACCGCCCGCCGGATGCGTTTCGGCCGCGCCCGCCGCGAGCAACGCGCTGATCAGCGACTGGGTTTCCGTGGGCGTCGTGTAGGCGGGCGGGTTGACCGCGTTGAACACGGTGTCCGCGGTCCAGCTCCGCCCGTCGTGCACGGTGAAACCGCCGCCGGAGCGCGCCTCGATCTTGGTGACACCCGCGCACAACCGCAGTTGACCGGAATCCAGCAGCCGCAGCACGATACGCGCGTTGTGCGGGACCATCGGCGAGCTCAGGCTGTTGATCGTGCGGAAATGTCTGGAGCGCAGCATCTCTCGATCACGCTCCGCGAGCAGCGGCCAGGCGGTCGGGCCAACTGTGCGGATGACCATGGCGAGCAGGCGTCGCCCGAGGTGCGCTGCGTCGACGCCCTCCAGCTGGCGGCGCAGCCGAAGGACCGAATCCTCGTCGTCGGTGATCTCGGCGGCTAGCGTGTCGAAATCCTGTCCCAGCGCGGCGAGTTCGGACTGCATGAGCGAAACCAGCTGGGCGAAGCGGAGTTCGCCGTGCGCAGCATGCTCGCGCACCACCGCGGGTGTCAGGTGCACCGCATCCATCCGGACCGGGCGCTGTTGGACGAACGGGAGCCGACCGCCGCGCGAGAGCAAGCAGATCGGACCGGTGTGACCGTTGGCGGTCAGGGCGACGGCGATATCCACCGCGGTCAGTCCGCTGCCGATCACGGCGACGTGCCGGTCCGCGGGGAGTTCGGCAAGGGTGCGGGCGAGCGGATAGGGCTCGTTCACGTAACCGGGTGCGCCGGTGAGCCCGTAGTGGTCGCGCGGACCTCCGCCGCCGACCGCCAGGACAGCACGGTCCACCGAGACTCGCTCGCCGCTCGCGGTGTGCAGCACCGGGCGTCCGTCACGGGAGAATCCGGTGACGGCCGAGCGCACGACTCGAACCGGGCAGCCCGCCCGGCTCAGTCGTGCGATCGCCTCGCGCGCGGTGTCCTCGAGGTACTCGCCGTAGACCGCCCGGGGAACGAGCGGCTGACCCAGCCCTTCGTCGAGGTAGCCCGCTACATCGCGTCCCTCCAGCCAGCGCTGGTAGTGCCCCGGATCGCCCGCCCGCACCGACATGATCGGCGGAGGCGCGTTCACTCGAACCGCGTCGAGATCCGGCTGATACGGACGACCCCGCCACGGCACGGGCGCGCCGTCGAACACGGTGACGCCACTGGGTTCGTCGTCGGCCGCGGCGAGCGCGTCGAGCAGCGCGACGGCGGCCGCGCCCGCTCCGATGATTCCGATGTGCATGGGGCTCCTTCGATTTCGTGATCGGGAAAGCCCAGCGTCGCGGGAATCGGCGGTGCGGAACATCCCGCGATCGAGGGGTTCGCGGTGCCGGAATTTCGCTGGACGCGCACCCCCTCATCTGCGGGATGGCGGACACGCGACGGACAGCGGACGATGGCACCCATGACCGGTACGCCCGCCCTCGACGCACTGCTCGCGAGCATCACCGCCGCGCCCGACGCGCACGCGCTGTTCGCCGACACCTCGGCTCGCCTGCGGCGGATCACGCCGTTCGACGCCGCGGTGTGGGTGGCGACCGATCCGGTCAACGGCCTCACCACGGCTCCCGTCCGGGTGGAGAACCTGCACGAGGGCGGTTGCGGAACCTATTGGGAATCGGAGCTTTTCGCCGAACACGTGAATCTGTTCCGGGATCTGGCGGTGGCGAAGGTCCCGGTCGCCGGGCTGCGGGAGGTGACGGGCGACCGGCCCACACTGAGCCCGCTGTACCGCGGTTTCATGCGTCCGCGCGGGTTCGACGACGAACTTCGCGCCGTGTTCCGGGTGGACGGCCAGCCGTGGGGACAGCTGAGCCTGTTCCGTGAGCGCGGACGGCCGCCGTTCCGCGCCGCGGACATCGCCGTGGTCCAGGCGCTCTGCACGCCGATGGCGCAGCGGCTGCGAGCCTTCGGGCTTCCAGCGGTGACGCCACCGTCCGCCGCCACTGCCCCCGGCCTGCTGCTGTTCGGCGCGGGCGGCGAACTGCTGTCGCTCAACGACGAGGCCCGCGACCTGCTAGCCGAGATGCCGCCCGGTCCCGCCGCGCCGACGCCGCTGGGCATCGATCTACCGCTGCCGGTCTGGATTCTGAACACGGCGGGCCGCGCCCGGCTCACCGGCGCGGCCTCGCGGATCCGGGTCCGCACGACCGCAGGGCGCTGGCTGGTATGCCACGCGACCTGCCTGCGCGACGCCGAAGGCCGCACCGGCACAACGGCTCTCGTCATCGAACCCGCGAAACCCGCCGAGGTGGCCGAATTGATCGCCGCCGCCTACGAGCTCACGCCGAGGGAACTGGAGGTGACCGAACTCGTCGCCCGCGGCCTGCCGACCGCCGACATCGCCGCCCGCCTCTTCCTCTCCCCGCACACCGTGCGCGACCACCTCAAGTCGATCTTCGACAAAGCCGGCGTCACCAGCCGCGGCGAACTGGTCGCCAAACTCTTCACCGAACACCGTGAACCCCTCGCCGCCCCCACCACCGTGCGCGTCCTCGACGCGGCGAGCTAGGCACTGTCTCGAAGTCCCATCCGGCGCCGCGGCTCAGATCGCCGCCTGGCCGCGTTGTCGTCGCCACCGATACCACTCCGGTATCGGCTCCTCCTCCGCCTTGCGCGGCGATCTGAGCCACGGATGCATCCGGCTGCCGCATCATCGTCTGTCTGCTCGACGCGGAGTTGATTCCGCGTCGGCGGACGTGCCCCGCACGAGCACGGTCTGGTTACGGGTGGAACACGTAGGCACAACACCCCGTACAGCCCTGTTGACCTGCGTTAACGCGCTTTCATCCCGGTCGATACCCGGGTAAAGTGGCTCGACTCGGAGGCTTGGCGATGCGTGCGGTGGGAATCGTCGGGGTGGTGTGCGCGGTCTGCGCGCTCGTTGTGGGGTGCGGTGGGGAGGCCGACGAAGCGGAGCGTCCGCGGGCGAGCGTCACCATGGGCGAGACGACCGTCGATCGCACACCCGAGATCGCCGAGGCGCCCGCCGCTACCAAAGCACCGCAACCCCGACCCGCGCCGCCGGCGCCCGCTCCCGCACCGCGACCGCCCACCTCACCGGTGCTCGGCACCGCGATCATCGAGACGGTAACGCTCGGCGGCGTCGCGGTGCCCGACGTTCCGGTCAGCGTGCGTCAGATGCGGCCGTGCGATATGGCCCAGCTCGATATTCCGTTGGGCGCCACCGAGATCGCGGGCTGGGACGCGGTCACCGATGCCGAAGGGCGCGCGATGTTCGTGGTTCCGGTCGGCTGCTTCCGGTTCCGGATGGATCCACCGCTCGGCACCGATCCGGTGCCCGAGGGCATGCACTCGTTGTTCGTCACGGCGGCCGGTCAGGTCGTGACCGGTCAGCTGCGCTTCAACGATCCGGCCCCCGCCGCGTGTGCCGCCGAGACCATCGTCGACGAGCTGGACGACGTGGGCGACCTGACCGCCGACGGGGCGACGGTCAGCGAATGTGACGGCACCTGGGCGGTGATCGTCTGGGACGTCCCCGGCGACAGCCAGCGCATCGTCCACCGCACAGCCGACGGCTGGCGCACCTACGTCGCCTTCCCGCACGACGTCTGCTGGTCCACGGCCGCCGCCGACGGCGTCCCCGCCCGGCTCGAGTCCTACTTCCAGCCCTGCTGAACCTTCTCCGAACCAGTTACCCGCGCCACGGCTGGGCACGGCCGCCTACAGGGCCTGGCCTCTTGCGAGGCGTACAAGATTTCAGGTCGTGAGCCAGATGGCTTCCGCGGCGGGGCGACCGAGGTCGGTCGTGGCGTCGCCGTCGCCGATGCGGATGGCGATGGTGCCCGCGAAATCGCGGCGTTCGACGACGGCGATGGCGGTGTCCAAGGCGATGCCGACGGAGTCGAAGTAGCGCAGCATGTCCGGGTCGGAGTCGGAGATGCGGGCGACGCGCCCGGCCTGGCCCGCTTCGAAATCGCTGAGCTGGCGCGCGGGCGGTGTCGGCACCGCGCCGTCCACCGACGGGATGGGGTCGCCGTGCGGGTCGCGGTCCGGATAGCCGAGCTTGGCGTCGATGCGGGCCATGAGCAGTTCGGAGACCGCGTGCTCGAGCACCTCGGCCTCGTCGTGTACCTCGTCCCAGCCGTAGCCGAGCTCGTTGACCAGGAACGTCTCGATCAGCCGGTGCCTGCGCACCATGGCGACCGCGGCGCGGCGACCGTGCTCGGTGAGGGTGATCGATCCGTAGCGTGCGTGTTCGACCAAGCCCTGGTCGGCGAGTTTGCGCACGGCTTCGGAGACGGTGGAGGCCGAGACGCCGATGCGCTCGGCGAGCAGCTTCGTCGAGACCTTCTCCTGCGACCACTCCTGTGCGGTCCAGATGACCTTCAGGTAGTCCTGGGCGACCGAGGTCAGCTCCGGCGCCAGCGTGGCGGTGCTGCCGTGCGGCTCGCCCGGCGCGGAGCTGTCGGTCAGCTCGCGGCGGGTGGCGATATCTCGTTTACCGGGCACATACCCGAGCTTATGCATTTCCGTCGCGATTCACACAGTCGGACGCCGGGATGCGGCGAACTCGTTCGCCACTCGTGTTCCGCCCGTCGCGGACCGGCCATCTCGCTGCCATTTCGAGCGTGGAATCGCAGGTCGCGGACGCGGTCGTCGATGCCATCCGACGGTGCGGAGCGCGACAGAATTCAGTGGAAGTTCATGCGCCCTCGGCCGATTCGAGCCGTCCTCGGCGGCTACGTCGACGAGCGCGTCGTGCGCAAGCCGCCGCGCGACTCGCGCCGCGCGGCGACCCGTGCTCGAGCGCGAAGACGCATGGACGGCGCGCGGCGGAGGCGCGTCGAGAACCATTCGATCGCAGGCCGCGCGCGAAAGTATCGAGGGAATCGGACATGGCCCCGGTGGACGGCGGGCAAGCGTTCTGTGACATCTGGTACGCCCGAATACTGTTCGGACCTCGACTTGCGTAGGCTGCGAACGTGCAGAGATGGCGAAGTCTCGACGAGGTGCCCGCGGACTGGGGACGGTGCGTGCTCACGATCGGCGTGTTCGACGGAGTGCATCGCGGTCACGCGCAGTTGATCAGCCGAGCGGTGAAGTCCGCGGCCGCGCGCGGTGTCCCCTCGGTGTTGATGACCTTCGACCCGCACCCCATGGAGGTGGTGCGGCCTGGTTCGCACCCCGCGCAGCTGACCACCTTGACCCGGCGCGCGGAACTGGTCGAGGAACTGGGCGTCGACGTGTTCTGCGTGATGCCGTTCACCCAGGAATTCATGAAGCTCACCCCCGGCCGCTATGTGCACGACCTGCTGGTCGAGCGGCTGCACGTCACCGAGGTCGTGGTCGGTGACAACTTCACCTTCGGCAAGAAGGCGGCGGGCACCGTCGAGACCATGCGCGAACTCGGCGAGCGCTTCGGTTTCGAGGTCGACGGCGTCAAGCTGCTCGCCGAGCACGCGGTGACGTTCTCCTCCACCTACATCAGGGCCTGTGTCGACGCGGGCGACATGGCCGCGGCCGCCGAGGCGCTCGGCCGACCGCACCGCGTCGAGGGCGTGGTGGTGCACGGCGACGGGCGCGGCCGCGAGCTCGGCTTCCCCACCGCCAACGTCGCCCCGCCCATGCACGCCGCGATTCCGGCCGACGGCGTCTACGCGGGCTGGTTCACGGTGCTCGGCCCCGGGCCGACGATCGGCACGGTCACTCCCGGTGAGCGGGCGATGGCCGCCATCTCGGTCGGCACCAATCCCACCTTCTCCGGCCGCGCCCGCACCGTCGAGGCGTACGTCATCGACGGCGAGGCCGACCTCTACGGCCAGCACGTCGCGGTCGACTTCGTCGAGCACCTGCGCGGCATGCGCAAGTTCGACACGATGCACGACCTGATCGAGGCGATGGGCCGCGACGTCGAGAACGCGCGCAAGGTGCTCACCGCCGTCGACGCGGAAGCCCCGTCAGGCACCGAGTCCTAGGTCGGTCGCCCGAGTTCAGTCGAGCGCTGTGTCCTGAGCGCCGTCGGACGTGGCGGAGGGTTCCTCGGTGGGCACCGTCCAGCGGTAGATCTGACCGTCGCGCAGTTCGTAGGAGACCGGCGGCGCGCTGGTCGGATTCGCCGCGATGTGCGCGAGGACCCTGGTGCGCCCGCGGATCGTGTCCGGGCCGTCGGTCCACCGCAGATACGGGTGCAGCAGCGGGCGTAACGCCGCGTAGTCCTCGCGGGCAAGGGTGTCCAACACGTCGCGCACGGCGGGGTCCATGGCTCGATTGCAACACGTCGATCCGGCGCCCGCACCGCGATTGGGTTCGCGCGAGACGCTCCGGTAGGGTGGATCCTCGGGTTTGCTGCGGTCCGCGGTGGCGCCCGCCCCGGGTAACCGGAACCTTCGAACGCGGAACTGAGAAACAGGAGTGGATGCCACGTGGCGCTGACCACCGAGCAGAAGTCGGCGATTCTCGCCGAGTACGGCCTGCACGAGAAGGACACCGGTTCGCCGGAGGCGCAGATCGCGCTGCTGTCCAAGCGGATCGCCGACATCACCGAGCACCTGAAGAAGCACAAGCACGACCACCACACCCGCCACGGCCTGATGGCGCTGATCGGTCGTCGCAAGCGCCTCTCGAAGTACCTGCAGGACAACGACATCGAGCGCTACCGCTCGCTGATCGAGCGCCTGGGTCTGCGCAGGTGATCTCCCGCCGCGCCCACGGCGCGGCGTAATTCCCGGCTTCCGCGCCCCGCGGTCCAACGACCGCGGGGCGCGGACCGCGAATGCCGCGGGATTCCATCTCCCGGATCGCGCTGTGCTCCCCGCGCCCGCGGGGATGAGCCGGGGTTCGACGGCCTCGAGCGAGGCGGTGGGTCCCGGCGACACGCTGCCTACCAGAGGCGGTGGTCACATCGCCAACGGCGAGACGTACAATCTCCCCGTTGGCTATTTGTGTATGAGGGGTGGAGAGCATCCCGTCGTACGACAACATGGACAGCCGTATGCACCCGCCCGCGTGGCGTCGGTCTTCGGTAGTGGCCTCCCGGCGTCGCCGGCGGGCTTCGATCGATGACCGCCTCCGCGTCGCCGCGTCCAAGGGGATTCGGCCGGGTGTGCGCGTCGCAGCCAGGAGGGTTGCCGCGCGTCCGTACCCGGGTACGGCTGACGACAGCCGGTTCGCGCCACCGCGCGCTCGAGCCGGCGAGACGAGAGGTTGAGAGAAGAGAATGTCCGAAACAACTGAACGCAAGTCCTCGGCCGTAGAGGTCGAGCCGGGTGTGTTCGAATCCGTCGCGCTGATCGACAACGGTTCCTTCGGCACCCGCACCGTGCGTTTCGAAACCGGTCGGCTGGCCCGCCAGGCCGCCGGTTCGGTCGTCGCCTACCTGGACGACGAGACCATGCTGCTGTCGGCGACCACCGCGAGCAAGTCGCCGAAGGATCAGTTCGACTTCTTCCCGCTGACGGTCGACGTCGAAGAGCGCATGTACGCCGCGGGCCGCATTCCCGGCTCGTTCTTCCGTCGCGAGGGCCGTCCGTCCACCGACGCGATCCTGACCTGCCGCCTGATCGACCGCCCGCTGCGTCCGTCGTTCGTCGACGGCCTGCGGAACGAGATCCAGGTCGTGGTCACCGTAATGAGCCTGGACCCGAAGGACCTGTACGACGTGGTGGCGATCAACGCCGCGTCCGCGTCCACCCAGATCGCGGGCCTGCCGTTCTCCGGCCCGGTCGGCGGCGTGCGCGTCGCCCTGATCGAGGGCCAGTGGGTCGCGTTCCCGACCGTGGAGCAGCTCGAGAGCGCCGTGTTCGACATGGTGGTCGCGGGTCGTGTCGTCGAGTCCGGTGACGTCGCGATCATGATGGTCGAGGCCGAGGCGACCGACAAGGTCATCGAGCTGATCGAGGGCGGCGCGCAGGCGCCGACCGAGGCCGTCGTCGCCGAGGGCCTGGAGGCCGCCAAGCCGTTCATCGCCCGCCTGTGCCGCGCGCAGGCCGACCTCGCCGAGCTGGCCGCCAAGCCCACCGGCGAGTTCCCGCTGTTCCCGCCCTACGAGGCCGACGTGTTCGAGGCCGTGGAGGGCACCGCCAAGCGCGAGCTGAACGAGGCGCTGAGCATCGCCGACAAGCAGGAGCGCGAGGCGAAGATCGACGAGATCAAGCTCGACGTGCTCTCGCGCCTCGGCGACGACTTCGCGGGTCGCGAGAAGGAGCTGGGCGCCGCCTTTCGCTCGGTCACCAAGAAGCTGGTGCGCCAGCGCATCCTGACCGACGGTTTCCGTATCGACGGCCGTGGCCTCGCCGATATCCGCGCGCTGTCCGCGGAGGTCGCCGTGGTGCCGCGCGCGCACGGTTCGGCGCTGTTCGAGCGCGGTGAGACCCAGATCCTGGGCGTCACCACGCTGGACATGGTGAAGATGGCGCAGCAGGTCGACTCGCTCGGCCCGGAGACCTCCAAGCGCTACATGCACCACTACAACTTCCCGCCGTTCTCCACCGGTGAGACCGGTCGCGTCGGTTCGCCGAAGCGTCGCGAGATCGGCCACGGCGCGCTGGCCGAGCGGGCGCTGATCCCCGTGCTGCCCAGCCAGGAGGAGTTCCCGTACGCGATCCGTCAGGTCTCGGAGGCGTTGGGCTCCAACGGTTCCACCTCGATGGGCTCGGTGTGCGCCTCCACCCTGGCGCTGCTGAACGCCGGTGTGCCGCTGAAGGCCCCGGTCGCCGGTATCGCGATGGGTCTGGTCTCCGACACCGTCACCAACGACAAGGGCGAGGACGAGGTCCGCTACGTCGCGCTGACCGACATCCTCGGCGCCGAGGACGCGTTCGGCGACATGGACTTCAAGGTCGCGGGCACCCGCGAGTTCGTCACCGCGCTGCAGCTCGACACCAAGCTGGACGGCATCCCCTCGCAGGTGCTCGCCGGTGCGCTGAGCCAGGCGCACGACGCTCGCACCACGATCCTGGACGTGATGGCCGAGGCCATCGCCACCCCGGACGAGATGAGCCCGTACGCGCCGCGCGTCACCGCGATCAAGATCCCGGTCGACAAGATCGGCGAGGTGATCGGCCCCAAGGGCAAGGTCATCAACCAGATCACCGAGGACACCGGCGCCAACATCTCCATCGAGGACGACGGCACCGTGTTCGTCGGCGCGACCGACGGCCCGTCGGCGCAGGCCGCGATCGACGCGATCAACGCCATCGCCAACCCGCAGCTGCCGAAGGTCGGCGAGCGCTTCCTCGGCACGGTCGTCAAGACCACTGCCTTCGGCGCGTTCGTCTCGTTGCTGCCGGGCCGCGACGGTCTGGTGCACATCTCGAAGCTGGGCAACGGCAAGCGGGTCGCCAAGGTCGAGGACGTGGTGAACGTCGGTGACAAGCTGCGCGTGGAGATCGCCGACATCGACAACCGCGGCAAGATCTCGCTGATCCCGGTCGACGAGAGCGCCGAGGAGTCCGCCGCCACGGATGCCGTCGACGCCGAAAACGAGTAGTACTTGTCGGTGTGACGAAGAAGAAGACGGCAACCCCCCTGCTCCCGACCGGGCAGGGGGGTTCGTCACTACAGCGGCGGGTGGACGAGGCGCGGATGGCGGATACCGGCGTGCGGCGCACGGTGCTACCGGGTGGACTGCGGGTGGTCACCGAGCACGTGCCGGGTGTTCGGTCGGCCTCGATCGGCGTCTGGGTGGGCGTCGGTTCGCGCGACGAAGGGCGCACGGTCGCGGGCGCGGCGCATTTCCTGGAGCACTTGCTGTTCAAGGCGACTCCGACCCGCAGCGCGTTGGACATCGCGCAGGCCATGGACGCGGTCGGAGGTGAGCTGAACGCTTTCACCGCCAAGGAGCAGACCTGCTACTACGCGCACGTGCTCGACGAGGATCTGCCGCTGGCGGTCGATATGGTCTCCGACGTCGTGCTCAACGGGTTGTGCCGTTCGGTGGACGTGGACGTCGAGCGGCAGGTGGTGCTCGAGGAGATCGCCATGCGCGACGACGATCCCGAGGACCTGGTCGGCGACGCCTTCCTCACCGCGCTGTTCGGCGACCATCCGATCGGCCGCCCGGTGATCGGTTCCGTGGAGTCCATCGAGGCCATGCAGGCCGGTCAGCTGCGGGGTTTCCACGTTCGCAGGTACCGGCCGGATCGGATGGTCGTCGCGGTCGCGGGCAATGTCGAGCACGACCACACGGTGGAGCTGGTGCACCGTGCGTTCGAGAGCCGCTTGGATCCGGAGGCGCAACCGGCGCCGCGCAGGGAGGGCAGGTTTCGGCCGCACGGCGACCCGGAATTGCAGTGGAACCACCGCGACAGCGAACAGGCACACCTCGCATTCGGCGTTCGCGCGTTCGGCCGCCACGAGGGTGATCGCCGATGGCCGCTGTCGGTGCTCAACACCGTCGTCGGCGGCGGGCTGAGTTCCCGTCTGTTCCAAGCGATCCGGGAGGAGCGCGGCCTGGCGTACTCGGTGTACTCCAGCGTGGACACCTTCGCCGACACCGGCGCGTTCTCGGTGTACATCGGCTGCCAGCCCGAAAACCTCGGCAAGGTCGCCGGTTTGGCGCGCGGTGTGCTCGAGGAGGTCGCCGAGCACGGCATCACCGACGCCGAATGCGCCAGGGCCAAGGGCTCGCTGCGCGGCGGATTGGTTCTGGGACTGGAGGATTCGGCGTCGCGGATGAACCGGATCGGGCGCAGCGAACTGAGCTACGGCAATCACCGCAGCGTCTCGGAGACGCTGGCCCGGATCGACGCGGTCACCACCGAAGAGGTCACCGCCATCGCCCGTACCCTGCTAGCCCGGCCGTTCGGAGCCTCGGTCGCCGGACCCTACCGCCGCACCCGTGACCTCCCCGCCGCGGTACGCCGCCTGGTCGATCACTGACCGCCGCGTCCGCGTAAGCTGTCGCGCGGTCGGCCGAGAGCCAGGACCACGCGGGCGCGATGCTGGCCGCCGCGCCGGAGTGGGTGGACGCTCATCTGACCGCCGCCGAGTTGTACGGAATGATCGGCGACCACGATCAGGCTCGTTTTCACGCCAGGCGGGCGGCCACGCTGGATCCGTACGACGAGCGCGGCCCGCTGATGCTCGCGCGGGCGATCGCCGACAGCGGAGCCGACCGGCTGTCCCGCGCCGAGGCGCGGGACCTGCTCGAGGCTGCGGTGGCGTGGTCACCCGACGATCCGTGGGTCTACGGCCACGCCGCGGAAACCGCCCTGCGCCTTGGCGATTACCCGATGGCGCGGCCGTGGGTCGAGGCCGGTCTGGCGCTCGCGCCGCAGGACACCCGACTACTGCTGGCACAGGCGCGGATGAGTACTCTGCGCCACCAGCGCCGGACCGCCTTCCGTGTCGTGCGCGGCCTCCTCGACGATCGGCCCGGTTCGAGTGAGGCCCTGGTGCTGCTGGAGCAACTCGTGTGGCAGGCGTTGCTGCGTCTGGCCGCGTGTGTATGGGTGTACTCGGCCGTCGTCACGGTGGTCTCGGCATGGGCCGGGCCAGGTGTGCTGCGCCTCGTCGTGCTCGGCTGCGGAGTGGCGATCGCCTTCGAGCTCGAGTCCCGCGTGGCGCTGATGCTACCGCCGCGGCAGCGGCTCCGTGGCGGTGTCGGCGTCGCGCGGCTCGTGCTGGTCTCGGCGCTGGTTCTCGTGTGTATCGCCGATTGGCGGCTCGGAACTCGTGAGGCGGCGGTGGTGCGGCAGGCGCCTTCTCGGATATCGGCGTGCTTGTACTGAAGTCGAGGGGGTAGCGTGCGGTCGACGAATGCTGCGGAGGGGGAGTCGATGCGCACGGCATGGGAGGCGGTGACGCGGGCGCGGGCCGCGCGCGAACTGGATCGGTTGCCGGAGGCGCGGCGAATTCTCGGGGAGGCGCTGGCGGCGGCGCCGGAGGATCCGGTGGTGCTCGCGGAACTTGCCGATGTCGAGTATCGGCTGGACGATCACGCCGCGGCGCTGCGTCATGCGCGAGCGGCGATCGCGGCGAATCCGGACCGGGTCGATCCCTACCTGACGGCCGCTCTCGTTCACCACTACGAAGACGAGCGAGACGAGGCGTTGCGATACGCGCGCGCCGGGGTGGGGCGCGCGCCGCACGACGTCGGCGCGCTGCTCGTCCTCGCCCGGGTCATCGTCGGTGGGCCGATGACGGACGCGATGCGCGCCGAGGCTCGCACGGCGTTGGAGAGCGCGTGTGGTTACGCGCCGCAGAACGCGGACGTCCTCGCCCACGCCGCCGAAAGCTATCGAAACCTGCCGGATTCGGCCGAGGCGCGCCGCCACGTGGAGCGGGGCCTCGCCGAGGACCCGGCGCACATCGGCTTGCTCGCACTGCGCGCCCGGCTGGAGTTCGCGGACTTCTCCACCAGAGACAAGGCGGTGGCGACGCTACGCGGCCTGCTCGGCGCCAGCCCGAACCACGCACCCGCGCGGCGGCTCCTCGCCGAGATCATGTGGCGGGCGCTGCTGCGGCTGGCGGTCTGGGTGTGGTTCTTCGCGTGCGCGGTCGCCGCGCTCGCGATGTGGGCTGGTCCCGGCGTACTGCGAGTGGTGACCCCGGTGCTGTTCGTCATCGTGCTCGTCGCCTGGTTCCGGGTGTTCCGCCACCTGCGTAGGCAGCTGCCGCCGCGTTATCTGCGAGAACGGTTGCTGCGCCGCCCCGAAGCGCTGCTCGGCCTGTGCGTGTTGTTCTTCGCGAGCCTGCTGGCGGATCTCGGCGCGGTGGCGTTGCGGGTGGTGGCGGGCGTGGGCTACGCGCTGCTGATCGTCGGGGTGCTCGGGGCGAGTCTGGCGCATCTGATGCTGTTCGCGGGGTGGCTGCGCCGCTTCCGCGACGAGACCGACCGCGACGCCGCGGACAGCTATGCCCTGTTCACCGTCATCGCGGTGGTCGGCTTCGGCTTCGTGGTGCTCGGCGTGCTCGGGGTGCTGCGGTCGTGGGCGCGCGCGCCGGAGGCCTATCCGGTCCTCGCGGGGCTACTCGGCATCGTGGTGGTGACGTTGCTGGCGGAGTCGCTGATCGTCTTCCTGACGGGGCCGAGGGACTGGCGACGGCCGGTGGCCTATTGCACCGTGCTGCTGACCTTACTGGCCCTCGCCGTGCTGGGGACCCGGTGGAGTTTTCTGTGGATGGCGTCCGAGACGTTCACCGGATCGGATTGACCCGACGGTCCGGCGTGGTCGGGGAGCCTCGGCCGTCGCGCCCTTGCTGCTCGGCGGGGCGACCGAGCCGTCAGAGGTGCGTGTGGGCTGCCGCGTGTGTACTGGTCTCCGGGGGCGATCGAGCCCGTCAGCGATGCACCGCGGCTGTCGCGCTGTCGTGGGCGCGATTGGCGGCGTCGACCACCACGTCGAGTAGTCCGGGGAGCGCGGCGTCGAGGTCTTCGGTGCGCAGCCGCTGACAGGTCTGGCCATCGATGAGGAGGCGCTCGATGACGCCCGCCTCACGCAGGATCTTGAAATGGTGGGTCGCGGTGGATTTGTTGATCACGTCGTATAGGGCGCCGCAGCGCACCGCGGTACCGGCGTTCCGCAGTCGGCGCACCATCTCCAGGCGAACCGGATCCTGCAAGGCGCCGAGCACGGTGGGCAGCGGTGCGATGGGCGGAGCGGCTTCGGTGGCGTCGGTCATGATCTACCTCACTCGGGGGTTTGATGATCATCGAACCGGGTTGTATGGTCGATGGAGTTCGATCAATATCAAACTTACCTGATCGGGGTTATCGATGGCAGCGCCGATGGCAGTGGCCGCCGACGAACAGACCACGCAACGCTGGGCCTACGGGCTGGTACTGGTCGCCAGCGGCGTGGCGCTCGGCGTGTCGGGCGTGCCCGCGCCGTTGTACGGGATCTACGAAACGCAGTGGCACTTCACGCCGCTGACCACCACCATCGTCTTCGCCGTGTACGGCGTCGCCGCGCTCGGCGCGGTGCTGGTCTCCGGTCGCATCTCCGATGTGGTGGGCCGAAAGCCGGTGCTGCTCGGCGCTTTCGCCACCATGATCGCCGGCCTGGTGGTGTTCGTGCTCGCCGACTCGGTCCCGATGTTGTTGCTGGCCAGGGCATTGCACGGGATGGCCGTCGGCTCCACCGTCGTGGCGGGCGCCGCCGCGCTGCTCGACCTGCGTCCGCATCGTGGCGCGCGGTCGGGGCAGCTCAGCGGCGTCGCCTTCAATGTCGGTATGGCCGTGGCGATTCTGGGTTCGGCGCTGCTCGCTCAATACGCGCCGCATCCCTTGCGCACGCCCTACGTCGTCATCACGGTCGTCTGCTTGGCGATCGCCGCGGGCGTGCTCGCCCTGCGCGAACCGCACGGCGCCAGGCAGGCCGGACGCATCCGCATCGCGAAACCCGCTGTGCCCCACGAGATCCGCGCGGACTTCTGGTTCTCCGCGATCGGCGTGATGGCCGCCTGGTCGGTGCTCGGCGTGCTGCTCTCGCTGTACCCGTCGCTGGCCGCGCAGCAGACCGGCATCCACAACCTGGTCTTCGGCGGCGCGGTCGTCGCATCGACCGCCCTCTCCGGCGCGACCGCCCAGCTGTTCGCGACCGGCATCCCGGCCCGCAGGGCCGCCATCCTCGGCGACACCGGCATGGCGCTGGCCCTGCTGCTCACGGTGCCCGCACTGGCCACCCACAGCTGGGTCGCGGTGCTCGGCGCCGGCGTTGCCCTCGGCGCCACCTTCGGCCTCGGCTTCGGCGGATCGCTACGGCATCTGTCCAACGTCGTGCCACCCCACAAGCGCGGGGAGACGATGTCGGCGTACTACCTGCTGGCGTATTCGGCGATGGCGTTGCCGACGATCCTGGCAGGCTGGGCCGCGACAACCTGGGGCCTGAAGACGGTGTTCCCGTGGTTCGTGGGAGTGGTCGCGATGGCGTGCCTGGTAGCAGCGGCGCTGGGCCTGCGCGGAAGCCGCGAGAAAGCGATCGAGCCGGTGTAACTCCGAACCAGACCCTACAGTCACCCGGCCCTCCCCAAATCCCGCACAAGTGGGTCATCCCACACAGGGTTCGCACTCCTCACACAGGCGCTGGCTATGTGACGCGTACACCGGGTGTGTGGGAGCAGGTGCGGCGGTGGGGACCCGGCGCGTCAGGGTGTGGCGGTTCGGTCAGGTATTTCCACGGGGGTCTCGTGTACCGTCAGCCATTGGTATGCACCGGTGGTGTCGTCCGGCGTGCGCAGCACCGCTGTCACTCGACGTGAGGACTTGTCGTCGTCGGTGAGGTGCTGCTCCAAGAATCGCACCAGCACGTGCTCGCCGAAGCGGGCGAGCTCGGTGACCTCGGAAATCTCGATCCGCAATCCGGGCCGCGCATTTCGCGCTTCCCGCAACCCAGCCAGCAGTGCATCGCGCTCGAGGAGCGCGCCGGAAACGCTGACCATGGAGAACTGCTCATGCTGCGCCGCGGCGAACCGTTCGAAGACCTCGAACGGTGCGGGCGACCCCAGCCAAGCGGCGAGGTCGGCGTGCAGTGAGTCGATCGAGTCCTTGACGTCCACTTCCGCATCATACGAAAGCCGCTGCCGCGCTTCACATGCCGCGCGGCAGCCCACCGGCTGCGCGGCGTACCGCAATCGGGCTACCATGCAGCTCATGCGATGGTGGGGGAGGTTGGGGCGCCGGTTGCACCGTGCGGCGTTGCTGTTCGCGGTGCTCGCCGCGGTGCTCGGTGGATTGGCCGTCGCCGGGTTGACCTGGTGGTTGTTGTGGTTGGGGCTCGGCGCCGAGGCCGAGACGCCGAATCAGGTGGATCTCACCAAGATCGCGCTGTCGGTGACGGCGGGCGTCGGCGGCGCGGTGGCGTTGGTCGTGGCATACCGGCGGCAGCGGGATCTGGAGCGCGGCCGGTTCGCCGAACTGTTCGGGGCGGCGGCGCGGCAGTTGGGCGACGAGGATCCGGCCGTGCGGCTCGCCGGTGTCTACGCGATGGCCGGTGTGGCGGACGAGTTCTCGGCACCCGTGCGACGGCAGCAGTGCGTCGACGTGCTGTGCGGGTACCTGCGCCTGCCCTACGAACCGGACGACGGAGCCAACCATCTGATCTCGCGCGCCGAGACCGCGCAGGAATCGGGTCGCGAGATCGAGCGCGTCTACCGGGTGCGGCACAACGATCGTGAGGTGCGCGGCACCATCGTCCGCGTGATCGCCGCACACCTGCGGCCGTACGGCGAAGCATCCTGGTCGCGCTGCGATTTCGACTTCACCGGCGCGGTTCTGGAGAACGCCGACTTCGAGGCGACCGAATTCGCGGGGCGTCGGACCACTTTCACCGGTGTGCGATTCGTCGGCGACCGCTCGGCCGATTTCAACCGGGCCCGCTTCACCGGCCAGCACGTGACTTTCCGCGACGCCCTCTTCACCGTTCCGATCGCACACTTCGGTAGCGCCGAGTTCCGTACGGCGCGAACCACCTTCGACGGAGCGACATTCAAGAGCCCGCAGACCCGTTTCGACGAAGCGACCTTCGCGGGCCCGCGCACCGGCTTCATCGGAACCCGTTTCCTCGGTGCCCGATCATCCTGGCGGGCAGCCGCTTTCCAGGCCGAGCGGACCTCCTTCGCGCAGGCGACCCTGGACGGCGAGCACGTCTCCTTCGAGGAGGCGGTCTTCTCCGGCCAACACCTCGCGTTCACCGCGACACAGCTCTACGCCACGACCGTCAGCTTCGAGGAAGCCAAGCTGGGCGCCGCCCCGCGCCTGCGTGGCCGCGGCACTCGAGAGATCGATTTCGTCGGAGCGGAATTCCACGGCGCGGTGAGCTTCGCCCGCAGCACCATCGCCGGACGCGCCGCCGATTTCCGCGAGGGCGATTTCTTCGGCGAGATCTCCTTCGCCGCGACCCGCTTCACCGCGGGCGAAACCGATTTCGACCGGCCGAAGGCGTGGGTGGGCGTGCGTTTCGATTGGGACGACAATCCCACCGGCAAACCGACTTCCGTCAAGCCGAATCCGTGGCCGCCGGTCCCGGAATCCGCACCCACGCCGAGCGCATGACGTGCGGGTGGCCTCTCCGAGGAATTCCACCCGCCGCTGGAGCGTACTGCGGCCGTAACCCAGCGGCGAACGCCGCGTCGATCGACGGACGCCGCCAGGTTACGCCCCACGCTGTGCACTCGGCTTCAGGCCGCTACTCCGGCCAACCGCCGTACGGAACGGTGATCAACTCCATGAAGTGACCACTCGGGTCGAGGAAGTACACCCCGCGCCCGCCGTCGTTGTGGTTGATCTCGCCGGGCGCCTGCTGGCGCGGATCGGCCCAGTGCGCCAGCCCGTAGCGCTGGATCTTGGCGTAGGCCGCGTCGAACTCGGCCTCGGAGACCAGGAAGGCGTAGTGCTGGGGTTGGATCTCGGGGTCCTCGCCCGGCACGACCGCGAAGTCGAAACCGACGCCGTGGCTCATCCGGAGCTCGATGAACGGACCCCACTCCTTGCCTACTTCCAGGCCCAGGATGTCGGCCCAGAATTCCGCCGAAACTCGATTGTCGCGGCAGCCGACGATGGTGTGATTGAACTGAATGGACAGTGGATTTCTCCTCGAATCGTGACGGTCCCGACCCTGGGCTCGGTACAAGGCGGCCTACAGGAGCACCGTCACGTCGATCGACGATAGCGGTCGATTCCCGGTCTCGCCAACCCCCGGTTACCGGGGCTGTTCGCGCCCGACCGAGTTTCGGCGGTGCTGGCTCCGCTCGGGGCCGTGCCCGGTAGCGTCGCAGCCATGAAGATTCGTGGGGCGGTCCTGGAGCGGATCGCGGCGCCGGTACCGTTCGCCGAGTCGGCGCCGATCAATGTCTGTGAGCTGGAGCTCGGCGAACCCGGTCCGGGCGAACTGCTGGTGCGGATCGAGGCTGCTGGGCTGTGTCATTCCGACCTCTCGGTCGTGGACGGCAACCGGGTGCGGCCAGTGCCCATGCTGCTCGGCCACGAGGCCGCGGGCCGCGTCGAGGCGGTCGGCCCCGGCGACGGCGACATCGCGATCGGACAGCGCGTGGTGATGACCTTCCTGCCGCGCTGCGGCGAGTGCGCGGGCTGCGCGAGCGAGGGCCGCACACCGTGCGTGCCAGGCAGCGCGGCCAACAACGCCGGAGAGCTGCTCAACGGCGGACGGCGGCTGCGGCGCGCGGGCGCGGAGGTGCATCACCACCTCGGTGTCTCCGCGTTCGCGACGCACGCCGTGGTGGACCGTCGCTCGGTGGTCCCGGTCGACGACGACGTGCCGCCGGAGGTCGCGGCCGTGCTCGGTTGCGCGGTGCTCACCGGCGGTGGCGCACTGCTGAATTCGGCGCGTCCGGGGCCCGCGGACCGGATCATGGTGGTCGGTCTCGGCGGGGTGGGCATGGCCGCGGTGCTCGTGGCGGTCTCGCTGGGGGCGAAGGACGTGATCGCCGTCGACACCGTCCCCGAAAAATTGGCGCTGGCAAAGGATCTCGGCGCCACTGCCGCCTACACCCCCGCGGAGGTCGCCGAGCAGGGCGTGCAGGCCGAGGTGGTGATCGAGGCCGCGGGCAACGTGCGCGCGTTCGAGACCGCGGTAGCGGCGACCGCGGCGGGCGGCACCACCGTCACCGTCGGTCTGCCCGCCCCCGACGCCCGCGCGAGCATCTCCCCGTTGGCGTTGGTGGCGCAGGGGCGCTCGATCGTCGGCAGCTACCTCGGCTCCGCGGTGCCCTCGCGGGACATCCCCGAGTACGTGCGGATGTGGCGGGAGGGTCGGCTTCCGGTGGAGCGGCTGGTGTCGGCGCACATCGGGTTGGACGAGATCAACCGGGCCATGGACGAACTCGCGGCCGGACACGCGCTGCGGCAGGTGATCGTCTTCGACTGACCGGTGACGGTCGTCACCACCTCGTCGCCGGTAGCTCGTTCCTTACCCGGACGTGCGTATTCGACCGAAAAGTAGGAACTTGTCGGCCACCCGCGGCCCCGCGCAGACTCGCCTTCGCAAGGGACGAAACAGCTTGGGAGGCAAGATGACCGACGAGACACGCGGGCCCGTGACCGTGCTGGGTCTCGGTTCGATGGGCAGCGCGGTGGCCGCGGCGTTCGTCGCGGCCGGGCACCCGACCACCGTGTGGAATCGCACCTCTGGCAAGGCCGCGCCGCTGGTGGCACTGGGCGCGACGCACGCGGCGACGATCGACGAGGCGGTCGCGGCGAGCCCGTTGATCGTCTCGGTGCTCACCGGATTCGAGGCCACCCTGGACGCGCTCGCCCCGGCGGGTGCGGCGCTGGCCGGACGCGCCCTGATCACGCTGAACAGCGGCACACCGGCGGGCGCGCGGGATGTCGCCGCATGGGCCGACGCGCACGGTGCGCGGTTCCTCGGCGGCGCGATCAAGAACGTGCCCGCGGCCGTCGGCGCCGCCGACACGCTGCTGTACTACGGCGGCGACCGCGGCGTGTACGACGAATACCGTTCCGTCCTGGGCGTTCTCGGCGGCGAGAACGTCCACCTGGGTGCCGAACCCGATCTCGCCGCGCTGTACGAGGCGGCCGTCGGCGCGACGCTGTTGCCGACCCTGCTCGGGTTCTTCGAGGGCGCCGCGGTGCTCGCCTCGCGCGGTATCGAAGCCCGCGCGATGGTGCCGTACTCCACCAAGTGGCTGCGGATGATCGAGTCGCTGCTGCCGCTGCTTGCCGAGGAGATCGACACCGGCGACTACACGAAGCTCGGTTCCTCGGTCGGGCTGTTCCACGACACCATCGACAGCGACGTGCGGATCGGTGTCGAAGCGGGCGTCGACATGTCGTGGCACGCGCCGATGGCGGAACTGCTGCGCCGCGCGATCGCGCGCGGGCACCGCGAACACAGCGTGACAGCGCTGATCGAGGTGCTCAAGACCCCGGCGGCGTAGCTTCCGCGGTATCCATCGCGTCCACGAAACGGCTTAGCAGCCTGGTGAATTCGGCGCGTTCGCGCTCGGTCCAGTCGGCCATCGCGGCTGCGGTCGCCGTCGCGCGACGCCGGTGGGCTTCGCTGAGAATCCGGTCGCCGAGCGCGGTCGGCCGCAGCACCGCCCGGCGGCCGTCGTGCTGGTCGGCGACCCGCTCCAGCCAGCCCTCCGAAACTGCCTGGGCGACAAGCCGGCTCGCGCGTGGCTGGTCCACGCCGAGGGCCGGGGCCAGCGCTCCGACGGTGGCGTCTTCGAGGGACGACACGGCGTCGAGGACGCGGAAAACCGCAGGGGGAACCCGACTCTCGCCCGCCAGCGCGCCGCGCGTCTGCCTGCGCCGGATTCGGACCATTGCGGCCGCGACCGCCTCGGTGCACGCATCGCGCTCTTCCATCGAACTCATCTCCATGTCAGACTACATATAGATGTAATTCTACATGTATATGGAGGGCCCGATGGCCGAGCGCAGAATCGGATACCTGCTGAAGGAACTCGACCGCCTGATCGAAGCGCGGTTCGACGACGACCTCGCGGTGGGCGGGCTGAGCCGACGGCACTGGCAGTTGCTGCATTCGCTGTCCGAGGGGCCGCGCTCGGCGGCGGAGTTGCGCGAGGCGCTGGCTCCTTTCTGGAAAGCCCAGGGGGAGTGGGCCATCGAGATCCGCGCCTTGTCGTCGGCTGGCCTGGTCGCCGCGGACGCCGATGCGCTTGCCCTGACTGTCGCAGGCCGGGCGATCCACGACGCCACCTTCCTCCGCATCGGCGATCGCCGCCGCGCGATGGCGCGGGGAATCGGACCCGATCAATTCGCGACCACCCTGCGGGTCTTGGAACGGATGATCGGAAATCTGGCCGTCGCAAGCTAGGGGGGGATCCGCAAGGGAGTGGACTTGCTATCCGAAGCGGGAGGCCCTGGACATAGCCATATGGGGCTATGCGCATCAATTGATGGATCGACCCGTATGGCACATCGGCGGCTGGACGACAGCGCCGCCGCACCTTGCCACGCGGCTGGCGCGAGCGGGTGGAAACCCGGGGCGGTGCGGTCCACACACCCCTCGATAGGCTTGCCGCAACACCAGCGGAACGAGGAGGTGCGGTGACCATTCGGGTCGGAGTGCTCGGAGCACGCGGGAAAGTCGGTCAGGCGATCTGCGCGGCGGTGCAGGCGGCGGACGATCTGGAACTGGTCGCGGAGGTCGACAAGGGCGACGCGCTGGAGACGTTCACCGAGAGCGGCACCCAGGTCGTCGTCGACTTCACCCACCCCGACGTGGTGATGGGCAACCTGAAGTTCCTGGTGGAGCACGGCATTCACGCTGTCGTCGGCACCACCGGCTTCGACGACGCGCGGCTCGCCGAGGTGCGCGGCTGGCTGGCCGAGCGTCCCGAGACCGGCGTGCTGATCGCCCCCAACTTCGCCATCGGCGCGGTGCTGTCCATGCGCTTCGCCGAGCAGGCCGCGCGGTTCTTCGAATCCGTCGAGGTCATCGAGTTGCACCACCCGAACAAGGCCGACGCGCCGTCCGGCACCGCCTACCGGACCGCGGGCCTGATCGCCGAGGCCAGGGAGCGCGCGGGCGTGGGCCGCAGCCCCGACGCGACCACCACCGAACTGGAGGGCGCGCGCGGCGCCGACGTCGACGGCGTGCGGGTGCACTCGGTGCGGCTGGCCGGACTCGTCGCGCACCAAGAGGTGCTCTTCGGCACCCAGGGCGAGACGCTGACCATCCGGCACGACTCGATCGACCGCTCCTCCTTCGCCCCGGGCGTGCTGCTCGGTGTCCGGGAGATCGGCGGTCGGCCGGGCCTGACCGTGGGGCTCGATCCGTTCCTGGACCTGTGAACGCCGAACAGCCGAAGGCATGCCCGTGAACGCCGAACAGCAGGCCAATGCCGGCCGAGGTGAGATCTTCCGCGTCGTGGGTCTCATCGCGGCGCTGGTGTTCGCGCTGGGGTTCTATTTCCTGCTGCTCGGCCGAATCGCGTTCGCGCTGATCGGTTCCGGCGAGGCGGCCGGAATCGCGATGGGCGTCGGCGTGCTGCTGCTGCCGATTCTCGGCGTGTGGGTCACGGCCGCCACCGTGCGTGCCGCACTGGCCCACCAGCACCTGGCCCGACGCATCCACGAGGAGGGTCTGGAACTGGACACCTCCACGCTGGCGCGGCGACCGTCCGGTCGCATCGAGCGCGGCGCGGCCGATGAACTGTTCGAGCAGGTGAAGCGGGAATGGGAGGCCGACCCGGACAACTGGCGGGTCTCCTACCGCTTGGCCCGCGCCTACGACTACGCGGGCGACCGCACCAGGGCCCGCGAGACCATGCGCCGCGCGGTGGCGCTGGAGAAACTGGAACGCGAGCAGCGCGAAGGGTAGCGAAACGTGGCCCGACTGTTGATCATTCACCACACCCCGTCCCCGCACATGCAAGCGATGTTCGAGGCGGTGGTGTCCGGCGCGACCGACCCGGAGATCGAGGGCGTCGAGGTGGTGCGCCGCGCCGCACTGGCCGTCACCGCGCCCGACGTGCTCGAGGCCGACGGCTACCTGCTCGGCAGCCCCGCCAACCTCGGCTACATGTCGGGTGCGCTCAAGCACGCGTTCGACACGTTCTACTACCCGTGCCTGGATTCCACGAAGGGCCGCCCGTTCGGCCTGTACCTGCACGGCAACGAGGGCACCGAGGGCGCCGAGCGCGGGGTCGACCGGGTGACCACCGGCCTCGGCTGGGTGAAGGTGGTTGCGCCGGTGGTGGTTTCGGGGCCGCCGTCGAAGGAGGACATCGAGCGCTGCTGGGAGCTGGGGGCGACCGTCGCGGCGCAGCTGATGGGCTGACGTGGGTGACCACGGACCTGTCGGCCCCGATTTTTGGTGTCTGACCACCGGGCGCCCGCGGCGGTCATACTGCGTGGTGACGTTGTAGCGGGGGGACTGTGGGCGATTTGCTCGGGATGGGAGTGTCGAGGGTGACGTGGGCCGACGGCGGCGAGAGAGCGGTGCGACGGATCGGGCTGGTCGAAGACCACGAATCGGTCGCGATCGGTCTCGCCGCGATGCTTGCGCCGGAGCCTGACCTCGATCTGGTGTGTACGGCCGGAACGGTGCCGGAGCTGCTCGCGGCGGCCGGACCGGCTCCGGCGTTGGACCTGGTGGTGCTGGATCTGCGCCTCGCCGACGGCTCCGCGCCGGAGGACAACGTGCGCGCGCTGCGCGAACGCGGCATCGAGGTGCTGGTGTTCACGGGCGCCGACAACGCCTTCCTGGTCCGTTCCGCGGCCCGCGCCGGTGTACTCGGGGTGGTGCGCAAATCCGAGGACGTCCCGACGGTCGTGGCGGCCGTGCGGCGCGCCGCCTCGGGTCAGCAGGTCGTCACCACCGACTGGGCCGCCGCCATCGACGGCGACCCGCAACTCTCCGATGTCGGTCTGAGCCCGCGCCAGGAGGAAGTGCTCACCCTGTACGCCTCGGGTGAGAAGGCCTCCCGCGTGGCGCGCCTGACCGGTCTGTCCGAGCAGACCGTCAACGACTACCTCGGCCGCATCCGCCAGAAGTACGCCGACGCGGGTCGTCCCGCCCCGACCAAGACCGACCTCTACAAGCGCGCCGTGGAGGACGGATGGCTACCGGTTCCCGAGCGGCATCCGCGCGGATGATCCCGTCCAGCGCGCTGGACACCGCATCGACCGCACTCGAACCCGGACCCGACTCGACGTCGGCGTGCCGGTGGCGTCGACTGCTGCGTGTGGTGGGCGGAAGCGACATCGACGAGGCCGCCTCGGACCGGATCCTGCGCAGGCTCGGACTGACCTTCGGCATCGCGGGGATGATCGCCGCGGTGGTCGAGCTGCCGGAGATCGCCGATCAGAGTCGCTTCGCACCGTTCGGCTGGACCGTGCTCGCGTTCGTGCTGGCCTTCGGGCTGTTCCCGGTGCTCGCCGTGGTGTCGGTCGGCATGAGCAGGTACGTCATCCAGTCCGTCGCGGGCGCAGCGGCGATCGGCTACGTCGTCGCGATGGCGCTGATCCCGTTCGCTTACCGCCAGCCGGCGACCGACGCCACCTCGGTGTGGCTGTACCGGGTGTTCGCGCTCGGCGTGCTCGCGGCGGCGCTGGCGTGGCGGCCGCTGGTCGCGGTGGGCTATCTGATCGTCGGCGGCGCGGTGGCGGCTGTCGCCAACAAGTACGTGGTGCCGGACGGATCGACCTTCGCGCTGCTCGGTGATTTCGCGCGATCGGTCGGGTTGTGCGCGCTGTTCCTGTGGTGCGCGGTCTATGCCAGGGCGGCGGCCGCCCGAGTCGACCGGGAGTCGGCGATCGCGAGCAGCCGGGCCGCCGCCGTGGCGGGCGCCGCGGCGCGAGACCGGGAGCGGGCCCGTTTCGCGGCGCTGATCCACGACGCGGTGCTCTCGACGTTGCTGGACGCCTCGCGCACCGGCACCGATTCGCCGGTGCTGCGCAAGCAAGCCGAGCGCACACTCGCCCAGCTCGACCAATTGCGCGGCGGCGAGACCGAACCCGACCGGCTGAACGCGCAGGGCGCGGTCGGTTTCCTGCGCGCGGCGGTGCACGAGGTCAATCCGGGCATCGGGTTCAGCGCGCGGCGCTGGTCGGGAGTGGACGACCTGCGGCTGCCGGTGGACGCGGCGGGAACGATCGCCGCCGCGCTGGCCGAGGCGATGCGCAACAGTCTGCGGCACGGCACGGTGCCAGGGCGCACGGTGCAGCGCACCGTCACGGTCACGGTGAGCGCGGGCGGCATCCGGGTGGTCTTTCGCGACGACGGCGCGGGTTTCGACCCGGGCAGGGTGCCCGCGGACCGGCTCGGCATCTCGGTGAGCATCCTGGGTCGCATGCGGCAGCTGCCCGGCGGCGCGGCGTTCGTCGAATCGCAGCCGGGAGAGGGCACGTCGGTGACGCTGGTGTGGGGTAGCGATGGTTGACGCCGATTCCAACCTAGGGGTGCGTGATCTGCTCGGTCTGCGCGACGCGGCGGCCTGGCTGTTCCTGCTCATCCTCGAGGTGACCATCGTCCTGTACATGGTCCGCAACTTCTCCGACGCGTCGCCGTTCGCCGCCGTCACGGGGCTGATCCTGCTCGCGGTGGCGGGCCTTTTGGTGCTGGTCATCCCCGTGGATCCCTTGCCATGGCCCGCAACGGTTTTCGTGGCCGCGTCCGGGCCGGTGGCGACCGCGTTGACCACCACGCACATCGAGCAGGGCTGGTCGAAGCCGGTCTGGTCGGCGTTCGCCTCCTCGTACGTGCTCGCGGTGCTCGTGTTGCGCGGCAGGCTCGGCGCCGCGTGGCTCGGTGTCGCGGGCGTGGCCGTTGTGGTCGCTGCCGTCGGCGCAACGGCCGGGCTGCGCGGCGGGTTCATCGCCGGGACCGTCGTGCCGATCGCGACGGTCGCCGGAGTCTCGGTGTGCGCCGCGATCATGCGACCAACCCAGCGCTCACTGCGTCTGCTGCGCGAGGAAGCGACCATGCGCGCGGCGGCCGAGGCCACCATGGCCGCGGAGAACGGCGAACGCGATCGGCAGCTGGCCAGGCTGGACAAGGTGGCGCGGCCGATTCTGGAGCGCATCGCCGACGGCGTCGAGCTCACCGCCGCCGAGCGCGAACAGTGCCGACTGCTGGAAGCCGAACTGCGCGACGGCCTGCGCGCGCCCCAGCTGGTCACGGACGAACTCAGCAGCGCCGCCCGCGGCGCGCGGTCCCGCGGCGTGGAGGTGGTGCTGCTGGACGACGGTGGTTTCGCCGGTGTGCCGCGCTGGGTGCGGCAACGGGTGATCGACGCCGCGATCAAGGAATTGGACGCGGCGAACGCGGGCACGGTCACCGTCCGCGTGCTTCCGATGGGCCGCCGCATCCTGGCGACGGTCCTCGCCAACGCCCCCGCCACCGCCCGCCGCACCGAGATCGACGCGGCGGGCGAGGTCACCGTCACCACTTGAGTCCGCTCATTCGAGCAGCGGAAAACGACCCGAGGTGAGCAAGCCGGTGATGGCGTCGATCTTCGCTTGCGGCGCGGCGTAATCCGGGTGGGCGCGGAGCACGCCCGCGGCGTCGCGGAGCCGGTGCAGCTGGGTGGCGGCTTCGGCGACATCGCGGCCGCCCGGGCTGATTCGGTGGGTGGCGAAGGCGAGCTTGCCGGGGTCGACACGGCCCAGGGCGCGAGCCTTGTCGACGCGGCGCGAGCAGCGGCAGAACGCCTTCGGCTCGGCCAGTCCGCAGGTGGAACGCAGGAACGCGCCGAGGCGCTGCTTGGCCCGTTCCAGCCGTTTCTGGCAGGCCGCCGGGGTGATGTCGAGGATCCAGGCGGACTCGGCGGCGGTCAGCTCGAAGATCTCGCCGAGGACGAAGACGACGCGCTCCTCGCGGCCGAGGCATTGCAGCATCGCCTGCGTGCAGCTCAGTCGCGTCTCCTCGGCCAGCAGGGCGGCCTCCGGTCCCCGGTAGTCGGCGGCGGCGAGACCGTCGGCGAGGTCGTCGCGGAAGTCGTCCAGGCCGATCTCGGCGTGTTCCTGCGGTGATCGCCTGCGCAGGTTCAGCAAGTAGTTGACGCCGACCCGGTAGGCCCACGTCAGCAGTTTCGCCTCGCCGCGCCAAGTGGACAGCCGAGTGACTATGCGCAGCAGAATCTCCTGCACGGCGTCCTCGGCATCGGCGGGCCGCCCGACCATGCGCAGCGCCAGCCGGTACAGCGGATCCTGCAAGCGGCCGATCACCTCGCGCAGCGCGGCCGTGTCACCGTCGACGGCCAGCGCGACGAGCCGCAGTTCTTCCTGGTCCGGGCCGGTCGCACTGTCGTCGGTCGCGACGTCGGCGAGTTCATCGGGCAAGCCGATCGTGTCCGGCGAGGCGGCACAGCCATGGACGCCGCGCGCTGGGCGCCGCAGGGCGCGCCGAGCCGCATCCGTCGTGGTGCCCGATGGCGCGCCCCCGATCGTGCTCTCGCCGGGCCGGTCGATCGGCTCGCGCGCCTCGTGCATCGTTCTTCTTCCTCTCTGCTCACACCGCGGCGGGCCGCGTCTGTCACACCGTGACGGGCCGCGCGACCAATGCGTGCCTGCGCAGCCAGCTCGCGACCGCCTGTCCGATGGCGTCGGGCTGGTCTTCCGGGCTGTGGTGCGCGCCCGGCCCCACCGATTCGACCTCGACGGCGGCGAAAGTCTTTGCCGCCCAGGCGATCACCTCGGGCGACCCGAGGCCGACTCCGGGCTCGACGCGCATCAGTAGCTTGGGCACCTCCGCGCTCTCCGCCATCCATCGTCCATAGTCACGGACCCGCTGCGCGACGTCGGCGGGTTCGCCGTCGAGCGGAAGGTGCGGAAGATGTCGGCCGAGCCCTGCGGCAGTTCGTCCCAGCGTCCGGCTGGCCCGCTCAGGTCAGCAGCGGGAAGTGCCCCGACCGCAACAGCCCGGCGATGGCGTCCATCCGTTCCCGTGGCGCGGCGTAATCCGGGTGCCCGCGCAGCACCGCGGCGACATCGTGCAAGCGGATCATTTGTTCCTCGGCTTCGAGCACCGTCCGCCCGCCGGGGCTGACCGGGTGGGTGGCGAATTGCGGCGCCGCCGTATCGATGCGGCCGAGCCGCACCGCTTTCTCGACCCGTCTCGAACAGCGGCACGCCGCCCGCGGGTCGGCCAGGCCGCACGAGGAGCCGAGAAACGCGCCGAGACGTTTCTTGGCTCGCTCCAGTCGTTTTCGGTACGCGGCGGGAGTGATGTCGAGGATCCACGCCGCGTCCGGCGAGCTCAGTTCGAAGACTTGGCCGAGCACGAACGCGACGCGTTCCGCACGAGCGAGGCATTGCAGCATGCCCTGGCTACAGGTGAGCCGGACCTCGCTCGACAGCAACGCCGCCTGTGGCCCTTGATAGTCCTCCGCTGCCAAGCCGTCGGTGAGACCGGCGCCGAACTCCTCCAAGCTGAGCTGGCGCTCCTCCTGCGGCGTCCGCGTGCGCAGATTGATCAGGTAGTTGACGCCGATGCGGTACGCCCAGGTGAGCAGTTTCGCCTCGCCGCGGAAGGTGGCGAGGCGGGTGACCGCGCGGATCAGGATCTCCTGGGTGGCGTCCTCCGCCTCGGCGGGACGCCACACCATCCGCAGGGCCAGCCGGTAGATCGGGTCCTGGAGCATCCGGATGATCGCGGAGACCGCGTCCCGATCGCCGTCCACCGCGCGGGCGACCAATTCCGCTTCCGCGCGCCGGACTTCCTCGGTTGTCGCGGTGTCGTCGACCGGATCGTCGCCCGCCGCGACGTCTGCACTGCTCATCGGGTCATCTTCGGTAGCCTGCCGCGGTCCCGCAAGCCCGCTGTGACTCTGGCTTTCGGCGTGAATGTCGGGTACGTGAACCCCCTTCCGTGCGCGGAGCCGTGCAGCTCCATCAGATCGTTTCCGCGTGGACCTGGGCGCACCTGCGATGACCGTGGTGCGCCCCACGAGTGTCCGGGGCGTCGTGGACCGCGCGGGCGGATTCAAGATCGCGCGACCGCCGAGACCAGCGCGTGCTCGCGCAACCACTCGGCGACCGCCGAGCCGATCTCGTGCGGCCGATCCTCCGGTGCGTGGTGCCCGGCGGGCGGAATGGAGACCACCTCCGCGCTGGCGAAAGTGGTTGCCGCCCACCGCGCCGACTCCGCCGAGCCGAGACCGACGCCGTTCTCCAACACCATGATCAGCGTCGCGATCTCGGGTGTCTCGGCGAGGTACCGGCCGTAGTTCCGCACGATGTCCACCACGTCGGCGGGCTCGCCGCCGAGCGGAATCTCCCTGGGCCACATCAGCAGCGGCTTGCGTGTGGCCGGGGTCGGGTAGGGGGCGCGGTAGACGTCGTGGACCTCCTGCGACAGATTCGTCACACCCCTCGGCAGATTGAATTCGATGAACATGTTCTCCTCCAACACCATTCGCTCGCCCTCGGCGGTCCGGAACTTGCGGAACAGCTCGGCGCCGAGCGGCGGCATCTCGGACCACTCCATCGGCCGCAGGAAGGTCTCGATCAGCGCGATGCCGCGCACCCGGCCGGGATGGCGCGCGGCCCAGTCCATGCCGAGTGCGCCGCCCCAGTCGTGGCCGACGATGACCACCTCGTCCAACCCGAGGCCGTCGAACCAGGCGTCCAGGTAGCGCGCGTGATCGACGAACCGGTAGCCGATGTCGGGCTTGCCCGAGTCGCCCATGCCGATCAGATCGGGAGCGAGCGCCCTGGTCTGGTCGGTGACGTGCGGAATCACCTTGCGCCACAGATAGGACGAGGTCGGGTTGCCGTGCAGGAACACCACGGGCACGGACCCCGAGCCGGTGTCGGTGTAGGAAATGAAGGAATCGAGAACGTCGATGGTGGCCACGGGAAAGCTCCTTTCAGCTGCTTGCACCCGTTTCGACACAGCGACCGTGCAGACTGTGACCGCGCGACATGTGACGCTCGACACATCGCGCCTCATCGAAGGATTCGGGGTAGAAATGCGCCGACCGAACAATGTCGGACCCCCATGGCATCCTTCGGATATGCGGAAGATGAGTGTGGCGGCCGCGCGGCGAACGGCCTTGGCCGCGCAGGGGTTCGGCAGGCGGCGCCCGGCCGCCGTCACGCGCCGGACGATGGCCGACGTGCTCGCCAGAACCCAGCTGTTGCAAATCGATTCGGTGTCGGCGGTGGTCCGCGCGCACTACGCCCCGGTGTTCAGCCGGATCGGCGGCTACGACCGCGCGCTGCTCGACGAGGCGGCCTGGAGCCACAGCGCCAAGCGGCCGCGGCGGCTGGTCGAGTACTGGGCGCACGAGGCCGCCCTCATTCCGGTCGAGGACTGGCCGCTGATGCGCTGGCGGATGGTGCAGTACCAGCACGGCCGTTGGTCGGGGATGCGCAAGGTGCTGGACCGCAATCCGACGCTGGGCAAGGACATCCTGGACGTGATCCGGGATGTCGGCGCCGCCACCGCCGGTGAGGTGGAGCGGCATCTGGAGCTGGACAAGCCGCGGCCCAAGGGATCCTGGTGGAATCTCAGCGACACCAAGATGATCTGCGAACAACTCTTCGCCGCGGGTGAGCTCTCCGTCGACAAGCGCGTCGGCTTCACCCGGCACTACGATCTCGCCGAGCGGGTGCTACCCCCGGAGGTGTTGGCACGCGACGTTTCGGAGGCCGACGCCGTCGTGGAACTCGTCCGCAGAGCCGCCACCGCGCTGGGCATCGGCACCGAGACCGACCTGCGCGACTACTACCGCCTGCACCGCTCGCAGACCGAACCGGCGATCGCGGCGCTGGTCGACGCGGGCGAACTGGAAGAGGTCGAGGTCGCGGGCTGGGGCAAGACCGCCTACCTGCGGTCCGGTGCCGCCACGCCGCGCCGCGTCGAGGGGGCCGCGCTGCTGTGCCCGTTCGACCCGCTGATCTTCTTCCGGCCGCGCACCGAGCGGATCTTCGACTTCCACTACCGCATCGAGATCTACACCCCCGAGCACAAGCGGGTGCACGGCTACTACGTCTTCCCCTTCTTGCTGGACGGGGAGCTGGTCGGCCGCGTCGACCTGCGCGCCGAACGTGCGAGCGGACGATTGCTCGTGCCGGGCGCGTTCGCCGAGCCCGGCCGCGCCAACGCGGAGACCGCGGCGGCGCTGCGCACGGCCCTGCGCGAGATGGCGGACTGGCTCGAGCTGGACGAGGTGGTGATCGGCGAGCGCGGAGAGCTGGCCGCGCTGCTGTAGATCAGAAGTCGCGCTTGGGTCCGTAGCCTCGCATCTGGTCGCGCAACGCGCCGTGCACCGCGTTGGACAGCCACGAGTTCAGCGAGACCCCGCTCGCCGCGGCCGCCTCCTCCGCCTTCGCCTTCATCTGCTCGACCAAGCGCAACGTGACGCGGCTGATGTCACCGGTCATCTCCTCGAAGGTCGGATGCTCCTCGGCGGTGGCGTTCTTGCGGACGTCGACCGTGGCGTCGGTGCCATCCACCGAGACGTGCACGGTGCGGTCCTCCAGCGCCGAGCTGACCTCGCCCGCCAGCTCGGACAGCGCCGCGAGCAGCACGAGCCGGGCCGACGCCTCGGTCGCCGAGGCCAGCGCGGCGGCGGTGGCCTGGGTCTTCTCGTCGCCGAGCGCCGCGGCCGCCACCAGGTTCTCGCGCAGCTGCGCGGTGTACTTGTTCAGATCCATGACATCAGTGTGGCGTCAAAAATGACATCATTCAAGGAAAGATTGATGTCTCGGCGGCGTCGGTGGGAGGTGAATCACCCGCGCGGGCAGCCGGATCGCCGGTCAGGGTGTCGAGGGTGCCCTGTGGACCGGGTAGCCTTTCTGACCATGACGAACGGTGAATCGACGCCAGCGGAGCTGCGCGCGTCCGGCACAGTAGGTGTCGCGATGGTGACCCCCTTCAGTGCCGACGGCAAGCTGGATGTCGATGCCGGGGTCGCGCTGGCGGCCCGTCTCGTCGACCGCGGTGTCGATCTGCTCGCGATCTCCGGAACCACCGGTGAATCGCCGACCACGACCGAGTCGGAGAAGTACGACCTCCTGCGCGCCGTCGTCGACGCCGTTGGCGATCGCGCCACCGTGATCGCGGGAGCGGGCACCTACGACACCGCCCACTCCATCGAACTCGCCCGCAACGCGCAGCGGGCGGGCGCACACGGTCTGCTCGTGGTGACGCCGTACTACTCGCGCCCTTCGCAGGAGGGCCTGATCGCGCACTTCACCGCGGTCGCCGACGCCACCGACCTGCCGGTCACCCTCTACGACATTCCGCCGCGCTCCATCATCCCCATAGGTCCGGACACGATCCGCACGCTCGCCGAGCATCCCCGCATCGTCGCGGTCAAGGACGCCAAGGGCGACTTGAACGCGGGCGCCGAGCTGATCGCGAGCACCGGTCTGGCCTGGTACTCCGGCGACGACTGCCTGAACCTGCCGTGGCTGTCCATCGGCGCCGTTGGATTCATCAGCGTCATCGGCCATCTGGTGCCCGAACGGCTGCGTGAACTCGTCGACGCCTACCAGGCGGGCGATGTGGCGCGGGCCCGCGACATCAACGCGCGACTCGTCCCGCTGAACCACGCGATGGCGCGCCTCGGCGGCGTCGCGATGACCAAGGGCGGGCTGCGCCTGCTCGGCGTCGACGTGGGCGAGCCGCGACTGCCGCAGCTGATGCCGAATACCGACGCCCTGGACCGCCTCGCCGCGGACCTGCAGACCGCGGGAGTGCTGGCATGAACGACCTACGGGACCAATCCGCCGCAGCACAGGAGGTGTCGGCATGACGACTCCGCGCCGCCCCCGTCGCACCGCGTCCCGCCCCGCGGGCGCGCCCGAACCCGCTCCCGTCGAACGGGAACGCACCGAAAGACCCGCCGCCGAACCGGTGGCCGCGCAGCCCGAGACCGCAGCGCAGCCCGAGACCGCCGCGCAGCCCGAGACCGCAGCGCAGCCGCAGACCCCGGCGCAGCCCGAGGTCTCCACGCAACCTGAAGTCGCCGCGCAGCCGGAGACCGCCGCCCAGCGCCGGGCCGAAACCCCACAGCGGCCCGAGCCCGCCGAATCCCCGCGTGCGGAGTCGGGCAGAAGGTCCGACAAGGCCAAGAGATCGCAGGCCCCGCAGGAACGGCAGCCGGAGCAAGCACGGCAGAACGGCCAGAGCCGCAGATCCGGCCGCGGTCGCCAGGGCCGCCGCGGCGAACAGCCGCCCGCCCCGACGCCCGTGGTGGCGGCGCAGGACCGGCTCGGCACTCCGCCGAAGCTGCCCAAGAACGGTCTGCGCGTCTTCGCGCTCGGCGGTATCGGCGAGATCGGCCGCAACATGACCGTTTTCGAGTACGGCGGCAAGCTGCTCATCGTCGACTGCGGCGTGCTCTTCCCCGAGGATCAACAGCCCGGCGTCGACTTGATCCTGCCCGACTTCCGTCCCATCGAGGACCGGATGGACGACGTCGTCGCGATCGTGCTCACCCACGGTCACGAGGACCACATCGGCGCGGTGCCGTTCCTGCTGCGCATGCGCGGCGACATCCCGGTCATCGGCGCCAAGTTCACCCTCGCGCTGGTGGCCGCGAAGTGCCGCGAGCACCGGCTGCACCCCAAGCTCATGGAGGTCGTCGAGGGCGAGACCACCATCCACGGTCCGTTCGAGTGCGAGTACTTCGCGGTCAACCACTCGATTCCGGACGCGATCGCGGTCGCCATCCGCACCCCGGCGGGCGTCGCGCTGCACACCGGCGACATCAAGCTGGACCAGCTGCCGCTGGACGGACGGCTCACCGACCTGGCCGGTTTCTCCCGGCTCGGCGACGAGGGAGTGGACCTGTTCCTGGTCGACTCCACCAACGCCGAGGTGCCCGGTTTCGTCACGCCCGAACGCGAGATCGGCGGCGTGCTGGACAACGTGATCGGCAAGGCGCGCAACCGCGTGATCGTGGCGTCCTTCGCCAGTCACGTGCACCGCATCCAGCAGGTCGTCGACGTGGCCCAGAAGTACGGTCGCCGAATCTGTTTCGTCGGTCGCTCGATGGTCCGCAACATGCAGATCGCCCAGGACCTCGGCTACCTCACGGTGCCCGACGGCGTGGTCGTCGACCTCGACGTGGCCGCGACCCTGCCCGGCGACCGGCTGGTGCTCATCTCCACCGGCTCGCAGGGCGAACCGCTCTCGGCGCTGTCCCGGATGGCGCGCGGCGATCACCGGCAGATCCACATCCGCGCCGACGATCTGGTGGTGCTGGCCTCCTCGCTGATCCCCGGCAACGAGAACTCGGTGTTCGCCGTGGTCAACGGGCTGTCGAGGCTGGGCGCGACGGTCATCACCCAGCAGAACGCCAAGGTGCACGTCTCCGGACACGCCTCCGCGGGCGAGCTGCTGTACCTGTACAACGCCGTCCGGCCCACCAACGCCATGCCGGTGCACGGCGAATGGCGGCACCTGCGAGCCAACGCCGCGCTCGCGGTGGCCACCGGCGTCCCCGAGGACCGGGTGGTGCTCGCCGAGGACGGTGTGGTGGTCGATCTGGTGGACGGCATCGCGTCCATCGTCGGCCGGGTGCCGGTCGGCCACGTCTACGTCGACGGCCTGTCGGTCGGCGACGTCGGCGAGTCCACGCTGTCGGATCGTCTGGTGCTCGGCGAGGGCGGTTTCATCAGCATCACCGTCGCCATCGACGAGACCACCGGCAAGGCCGTGAGCACGCCGGAGCTGAGCGGTCGCGGCTTCTCCGACGACCCGACCGCGCTGGCCGCCGCCGCGGAACTCGTCGAGGCCGAGCTGCTGCGGCTGGCGGGCGAGGGCGTCACCGACACCCACCGCATCGCCCAGGGCGTGCGCCGGGTGGTCGGGCGCTGGGTCGCCGAGGCCTACCGCCGTCGTCCGATGATCGTGCCCACCGTCATCGCCGTCTGATCCCGAAACGCGAAAGCGCCGGAAGACATTGTCTTCCGGCGCTTTTCGTTTCCGGTCTACTGAGCCTGGCAGGCCGCCGAGTCCAGCTTCGCCGAGCGCACGATGTTGCAGGTGAACTGGTGGGAGACCTTCCAGTCGCTACCCTCGGCGACGAACTCGACGAACGCGTTCTCCACCGGCTGCCCGTCGATGGTGACCTTCGCGTCGGCCTTGAGCTTGCCGTCCTTGGGGTCCTGCACATTGGTGATCTCGACGGTCACCTTGTTGCGCTTGGCCGCGTCGACCAGCTTGTCGACCAGCTGCGGATCGCGCTCGGCGTCCTGAATCCAGCTGATCTTCTCCTCGGAGCTCACCGACGGATCGAACGCGCGGTTGATGCGCTCGTTGAGCAGCGAGGCGGCCGGCTTGGGCAGGTTCGGCGCCGTGGTGGTCGCGGGCGCCTTGCCCTCGACCGCTTTGTCCTCGTTCTTGCCCTCCTCGAACTTGCCCGCGGGCGAGGTGCTCGTGCCCGTGCTGGAGGAGTCACTGCTGGAGCTGCACGCGCCGAGTGCGAACGCCGAAGCGGTCAGCAGGACGGCGACCGCGGCCCGAATGGAGCGGTGTTTCACGATATTCCCCTGGTGAAGTGGTGTCGCGGTCTCGAAGCGGACGACGCGACGTGTCGGATTTACAGCGAGTAGCCCGCGGTGCAACGCCAGTCGACGACCCAGCCGCCGGACAGGCGCGACATCGCCGCCGCGCGGGCCTCGGAGTAGCTGGGCCGCGCCGACGCGCTCCAGCGCGTGTTGGAGCTGGCGAGCACGCCGCAGCCGTTGGTCCAGGAGACCAGGGTGGAGCAGCCGTACCCGCAGACCTCGACCGCGGCATCCTCTGCGGCGCTGTAACTTCCGTAGTTGTTGGCGATGCCGTAGGCGCCGTCGCTCGACACGGCGATCGCGCCGTAGTACCCGTACGCGGCCTGCGCCGGTGCTGTAGTGGCCAGCATCGAACCGACCGTTGCCACGATGACCGCGGCAGCGGTGAAGAACTTCTTCAAGGTGAATCCCTTCGAACTGAGAGTCCACGACCCTTATGGACCAGTGACAAGCTACCTAGCAACCATCCGGGAAGCCAGTCCTGGTGTCGGATAAGGTCGGCACGTGAGCATGGCACAACGGGAACGTCAGGCGCTGGTCGTCGCGATGTCGGCCGCCGGTCCGGACGCGCCGACCCTCTGCGGCACGTGGACGGTGCGAGATCTGGCGGCGCACTTGATCGTTCGGGAACGCCGCCCCGACGCCGCACCCGGCATCCTGTTGAAGCCGTTCGCGGGCTACCTCGAGTCCGTGCAGGAGCGCGTGGCGCGCAAACCGTTTCCTGAGCTGCTCGAGCTCGTGCGGACCGGACCGCCCTGGTGGTCGCCGCTGAAACCGGTGGACGCGACGATCAATCTGAGCGAGATGTTCGTCCACCACGAGGACGTGCGCCGCGCCGGATCGGACTGGGAGCCACGCGAACTCGCCGACGCCGACGAGTCCAAGCTGTGGGACCTGGCGCGCCGGGTCGGCAAGATGGCCTATCGCAAATCCCCGGTGCCGGTGGTGCTCGCGACGCCCGACGGGCGCAGGGCGGAAGTGAAGTCGGCCGACGGCGCCGCGGTGACGCTCACCGGCAAACCCTCCGAGCTGGTGCTGCACGCGTTCGGCCGCGACAAGGTGCGCCTCGAGACCGCGGGCGAACCGGACGCCGTGCAAGCCGTGCTGAAACTCGACCGGTCGGTCTGAACCGGTGCTCGAGCGGGGCATCCGATAGTGCTTCGGGGCGCTCGAGGCACGCGATGCGGGTGTTGCGGATGGTCTGGATGGGGCGTTTGCGGCTAGCCTGGGTCCATGGCAGGTAAGTCCCGCAGCACCACGACACCTCGTGCGCGGGCGGGATCGGCCCGGGGGAGGACCACCACGGCGCGGTCTCGTTCCACCACACCCCGGGGTGGTTCCGCACCGCGCGGGCGCGCCACACCGGCCCGCAGACCCGTTCGCCGCAAGTCCGACACCGCGCCGTTGGCCGTCTTCGGCCGCGGCATCACCAGTGGCTGGAACATGCTCGCCCGCGGTCTCGGCGCCACCACCCGCACGCTCAGCAGGGCGGGCGAGATCGAACACGGACACCGGCGCGACGGCATCGCGCTCGCGCTGATCGCGCTGAGCGGCGTCATCGCGGCCGCGGTATGGCTCTCGGCGGGCGGTCCGATCGGGCACTGGGTCGAAGAAGCGATCCGGGCCGTGTCCGGTTCCGCCTCGGCCGCATTGCCGTTCGTCGCGACCGGCATCGCGATCGTCCTCATGCGCACGGAACCGCATCCCGAGATCCGGCCGCGGCTGGTGCTCGGCGGTCTGCTGGTCGGCCTGCCGCTGCTCGGTATCTGGCATCTCGCCGCGGGCGCGCCCACCGACGCGCACGGTCGTTCCCGCGCCGCGGGCTTCGTCGGCTACGTGATCGGCGGCCCGCTGGCCGGCGGGCTCACCGCGTGGCTGGCCGTGCCGATCCTGTTGCTCGCCATCGTCTTCGGCGTGCTGCTGCTCACCGGGACCACGGTCCGCGAGGTGCCACAGCGGCTGCGCGAATACTTCGGCACCGCCGCTGGCGGCGACGAGTACGGCGACTTCGAGCCGCGACGCGACTACGACCCCGCCGAGTACGACGCCGACGGTTTCCCCGCGCACCGCACCGCGTCTCGGCGCCGCGGCCGCACCCCGGTCGAGAACTATCCACCCGACGAATTCGCCGGATCCGACGCGGTCACCGAATCGCTGGGCGAGCCGCCGCTGCGCGATGCCAAGCCGATCGCCACCGAACCGCCGCCGGAACCGCCCAAGCCGAAGAAGCGCGCGGCGCCGAAGGTGCAGGACCAGACCCCGCCGCCGCCCAAGGAACCCGAGTTCGTCGCGGACCGAGTGATCGAGGGCGACTACACGCTGCCGCCGCTGACCCTGCTCACCGACGGCGACCCGCCCAAGAAGCGCAGCGCCGCCAACGAATCGATGATCGAGGCGATCACCGAGGTGCTGGTGCAGTTCAAGATCGACGCGGCGGTTACCGGATTCGTGCGCGGCCCGACGGTCACCCGCTACGAGGTGGAGCTCGGCCCGGGCGTGAAGGTCGAGAAGATCACCGCGCTGGCCCGCAACATCGCCTACGCCGTCGCCACCGAGAATGTTCGGCTGCTCGCGCCGATCCCCGGCAAGTCCGCCGTCGGCATCGAGGTGCCCAACTCCGACCGCGAACTGGTGCGGCTGGCCGACGTGCTGAAAGCGCCGTTCACCCGAAACGACCACCACCCGTTGGTGATCGGTCTGGGCAAGAACATCGAGGGCGAATTCGTCTCTGCCAATTTGGCGAAGATGCCGCATCTGCTTGTCGCGGGTTCCACCGGATCGGGTAAGTCCAGCTTCGTCAACTCGATGCTGGTCTCGCTGCTGCAGCGCGCCACCCCCGACGAGGTGCGGATGATCCTGATCGACCCCAAGATGGTCGAACTCACCCCGTACGAGGGCATTCCGCACCTGATCACGCCCATCATCACCCAGCCGAAGAAGGCCGCCGCCGCGCTGGCCTGGCTGGTGGAGGAGATGGAGCAGCGCTACCAGGACATGCAGGCCAACAAGGTGCGCCACATCGACGACTTCAACAAGAAGGTGAAGTCGGGAGCGATCACCGCGCCGCTGGGCAGCGAGCGGGTCTATCGGCCCTACCCCTACATCCTCGCCATCGTCGACGAACTCGCCGACCTCATGATGACCGCGCCGCGCGACGTAGAGGACGCGATCGTCCGCATCACCCAGAAGGCGCGCGCCGCGGGCATCCACCTGGTGCTGGCGACCCAGCGGCCGTCGGTGGACGTGGTCACCGGTCTGATCAAGACCAACGTGCCATCCCGCCTGGCGTTCGCGACGTCCTCGCTCACCGATTCCCGGGTCATCCTGGACCAGCCGGGCGCCGAGAAGCTGATCGGCATGGGCGACGGACTGTTCCTGCCCATGGGCGCGAACAAACCCACCCGCCTGCAAGGCGCGTTCATCAGCGACGAGGAAATCCACGCCGTCGTCGACTACACCAAGAACCAGGCCGAGCCCGAGTACCAAGAGGGCGTCACCGCCGCGAAGGCCGGGGAGAAGAAGGACGTCGACCCCGACATCGGCGACGACCTCGACGTGCTGCTCCAGGCCATCGAACTGGTCGTCACCTCACAATTCGGTTCCACCTCCATGCTGCAACGCAAGCTGCGCGTCGGCTTCGCCAAGGCGGGCCGCCTGATGGATCTCATGGAGACCCGCGGGGTGGTCGGTCCCAGCGAAGGGTCCAAGGCGCGGGATGTGCTCGTCAAGCCGGACGAGCTGGAGGGGTTGCTGTGGTCGATTCGCGGCGGGGGTGCGGAGTCGGGCGAGGACGAGGAGTAGGGATCCCTCACCACAGATGGGCGTGGTGGACGAGCGCGTCGGTGATCAGCGCGGCGCCCAACAGGCCGAAGATGATTCGCACCGAGAGCGGTCCGTACTCGGTCAGAACGCGGACGATCGCGCGATACACCCGGCGGGCCCGCGGGGTGCCGCGCATGGACAGGGCGAGGATCAGCAGGGGCGGCAGTAGCGCGACCGCGCAGTAGGCGACGATGATCGCGGGCCACAGCGGCGGCAGCGGGTCGTGCGCGGACAGCATGGCCAGGCCCGCGAGATACGGCACCGCCGTCGGCGCCTGAGCGAATCCGATGGCGATGCCCACCAGTGCGAGCACCCAGGGCCGTCGCCGGGCTTTCGTCGCCCACGCGGGCGGGTCGCGGCGGGCGCCGGACGGCAGCACGGCGAGCACGAGCAGCACCACGCCCACCACCAGTTCGCCCCAGTAGCGGATGGTCGGCGTCAGTTCGAAGCCGAGCAGCGAGGTGAGCCAGGTGATGCCGAGGACGGCGCAGATCCCGAACGTGGTGGTCATCGCGAACACGCCCGCGACGAAACTCAGTCCGCCCGGCAGCGGGGACCGGCGCGCGAGCTTGCTGTCGTACACGATCGCCACCGTGACGCCGACGAGCAGCAGATCGAGCGAATCGAGGAAGGCGAAGCCGGTCAGCGCCAAGAGCAGAGTCACCATGACCACACCGAACATACGCGAGGATCTGGTGGCCCCGATCGGCCTCGCGGCGTGGGTCCGCCCTCAGATTGTGGGTCTCAGCTCTTGCGCGCCCGCAAGGTGTAGCTGAGCGGGACGCGCTCGGGATGCTCGATCAGCCGCCACTCGTCGTGCTCGTCGCAGGTCATCCGGCCGGGCAGGGCATTCCACGGGACGCTGCGATGTTCGGTGAGTCCGGTGAGTGTGAGGCCGTTGGCCAGCAGCGCCGAGACGATCTCGCCGATGCCGTGGTTCCACTCGTGGGTAGTGGTCTGCTCGAGGCGACCGTCGGTCTCCACGTAGGTTGTCGTCGGCGAACACCATCGGCTCGGGCGTCTCGAAATACGGGTAGCCGAGGGTCAATCGGTCGGTGACGGACTCGTCGACGGTCCACAGCATCGGATGGCCTTCACGCAGGAACAGGCGACCGCCCGGTCGCAGCAACCCGGCCACGGTCCGCGCCCACCTTTCGATGCTCGGCAGCCAGCACAGCGCGCCGATACCGGTGAACACCAGATCGAATCGCTCCTTGCCGAGCGCCGAGACCGCTTCGTAGACATCGGCTTCGACGAAATCGACGTCGGCCCCTGTTCGCTCCGCGAGTTCGCGAGCCTGCGCCAGCGACGCCGGGCTGAAGTCGAGACCGGTCATCCGAGCGCCGAGTCGAGCCAACGAGATCGTGTCCGTGCCGATGTGACATTGCAGGTGCACGCCGCGCAACCCGCGCACGTCACCGAGCAGTGGCATATCGAAACGCACCACCGCACTGAGAAACTCCGGCTCCGCCACGAACCGCGCCACCCGATAGTCCGGCGACGCGGCATGCATCGGCGCCCGCTCATCCCAGTTCGCCCTGTTCAGGGTGCGATAGTCGTCGGCCATAGTCACCGACTGTCGCACGGCCACCGGCCCCGCCGCACCCGAATATTTCGACCCCCGAATCGGTGCAACCAAAGCCCGCGATGCTTCGGTGGGGCATCGACGGCCTCGACTTCGTCTCGGTGAACGCCGTACCCCGGGCGGGGTCCCGGCGGGACCCCGTCGCGAGCTGCATGGTCGGGCTTACCCGTTACGCGGCGTCGAGGGCCGCGGTGATCTTGCGGGTCATCGCGGCCACGGCCGGGCTGGGCTGGCTATGGGCGGCCGCTTCGACGGCGACGAGAACGGTGTCGCGGAAGTTGTTCGCCTCGGCCGGATCCTGCTGCTCGAGCAGCTTCACGGCGGTATGCGGTGCCGCGCGATCCCGCCGGGCCGGACGATCAGTCCGGTCAACGATTTCCGCACTGTCCGACCCTTATGTCGGCGTCGAACCGGTTTCCTCTTCGCTGATCGCGCGAGCGCGTCTGTAGCTCACCGTGGAATCGAACCAACGCGACCGGGCCTTATGAGAGCCCAGCGGCCAGCCTGCGTGAGCCGGGACTGGAGTGCCAGGATTCGAACCTGAACCGGTGGAACCAAAATCCGCCATGCTTGCCCTTACACCACACTCCATCGATGCTGGGGCGCCAGGATTCGAACCTGAACCAACGGAATCAGAGTCCGCCGTGCTGCCGGGTTACACCACGCCCCATCAGCGCGCTTGGGAGGACTCGAACCTCCGACCTCCTGCTTCGTAGGCAGGCGCTCTTTCCAGCTGAGCTACAAACGCTTGTTCGCTGGTATGCGAACCAGTTCCCCCGGCGAGATTCGAACTCGCAACTCCCGGCTCCTAATGCCGGTGCCTCTACCAGTTGGGCTACGAGGGAGTGCGGCCCGGAGGCCGAAACTCATGTGGCAGCAGGAGTTTCGAGTGCGCGAGCAGATCGTTAGTCGGCTCGCGTGTGCTGCCGTTCACTATGAAGTTGGACGGCGCGGAGGGAGGGAGTCGAACCCCCGACCTTCGGTTTTGGAGACCGGTGCTCTACCAGTTGAGCTACCCCCGCATACGAAAAGGGGCCGTTCCCGGCGGATCGCCGCGGAATGGCCCCTCGAAAAGGTTCTCGGGTGTCGAGAACTCAGGGACCGCTCCGGACGCGCATCCAGTGGGCGTCGAGTAGGCGCAGGGCGGCGTTCGGGCGCGCGGCGCCGAGCGACCACTGTCGCTGTTGCCGGGTTCGCGCTGTCATCGCCTGTGCCTCTCGGGTTTTCGGGAGCGGTTCTTCGTCGTCTTCGACGCTAACACCCCGATCCGCCTGGGGAAACCGATTTTTCGAGACTGGTCGGGCGAATTATTTCGGAGGGTGCCGCAACGCGCTCGCAATCGTTGTGACGCGGTGTCCGGTGCGCTGGACGCACGTCTTATGCGCGCCCGAGGCTGCCGCGGGAGTGTGACAGGATGGTCAGCAACCGACCCGCTAGCCGACAAGAACGGACAAATCGGGCATGATGGCCGTCATGACTACCGCCTCCGATCGGGCCGCAGCATGCAGGTGACCGCACTGGAATGGGGGATCACCATCGCGGTGATCCTCGGCTTGTTCGTCTTCGACTTCTTCGCTCACGTGCGCACGCCGCACGAACCGACCTTCCGCGAGTCGGCCTTCTGGTCGACGGTCTACATCAGTCTCGCCCTGGCCTTCGGCGGCTTCGTCGCCTGGCGATGGGGCTCGACCTTCGGCGGGGAGTACTTCGCCGGTTTCGTCACCGAGAAGGCGCTCTCGGTGGACAACCTGTTCGTCTTCCTGATCATCATGACCACCTTCGCCGTGCCGCGGATCTACCAGCAGAAGGTGCTGCTCATCGGCATCGTGCTCGCGCTGGTCATGCGCGGTGCGTTCATCGCCGTCGGCGCGGCCGCGATCAGCGCGTTCAGCTGGGTGTTCTACCTGTTCGGCGCGTTCCTGATCTACACAGCCGTCAAGCTGCTGCGCGAGAGCGGGCACGAGGTGGAGGCCGAGGAGAAGCGCGACAGCCGCATCGTCGCGCTGGCGAAGCGGGTGCTGCCGACCACCGACGAGTACGACGGCGACAAGCTCGTCACCCGGGTCGACGGCCGCAGGGCGGTCACCCCGCTGCTGCTCGCGCTGCTCGCGATCGGCTTCGCCGACCTGCTGTTCGCGCTGGATTCCATCCCCGCGATCTACGGCCTCACCGAGGAGCCGTACCTGGTCTTCACCGCGAACGCGTTCGCGCTGATGGGCCTGCGCCAGCTGTACTTCCTGATCGGCGGCCTGCTGGACCGGTTGGTGTACCTGTCTTACGGCCTTGCCGCGATCCTCGCGTTCATCGGCATCAAGCTCGTGCTGCACGCGCTGCACGAGAACACGCTGCCGTTCGTCAACGGCGGTGAACACGTCAGCGTGCCGGAGATCTCCACCCCGGTCTCGCTGGGCGTGATCATCGGCGTGCTGGTCGTGGCCACCGTCGCCAGCCTCGTCAAGACGCGGGGCGCGGCGCGCCAAGACGCCGAGTAGACCGCGAAGAGCCCCGCACCCTCGACACGGGTGCGGGGCTCTGTCGTGCGATCGGTCGGCGTCGTGCGATCAGTCGGCGAAAGCGCCCATGACGGGCGACCACTCCACGGCGCGCACCGAGTCGACGAGCGCCTCCCGCGCGAAGGGGTCCTGCGCGAGCAGGTCCTTCAGCGCCGCCTCGTCCGCGGCTCGGAAGATCAGCAACGCGCCCGACCCGTCCGGGTACGGCCCGCTCGACAGCAGCGTGCCCGCCTCGACCAGCCCGGACAACCAGGCGCGGTGCTCGGGACGGTGGGTGTCGCGGCCAGGAACGGTGGCCTCGGAGTAGGTGTAGTGGACGGCGAAGATCGGCACGGCGTGTCGCTTTCTCGGTCGGCGCTTCAGAGGGTCAGCAGCATGCGGGTGTTGCCGAGCGTGTTCGGCTTCACATAACTCAGGTCGAGGAACTCGGCGACACCGGTGTCGTAGGACCGGCACATCTCGGCGTACACCTCGGCGGTCACCGGCGTTCCGTCGATCTCGACGAAGCCGTGCCTGCCGAAGAACTCCACCTCGAAGGTCAGCACGAACAGCCTGCGCAGTTCCAGTTCCCTGGCGACCGCGACGAGCCGCTGCACGATGAGCTTGCCCACCCCGGTGCCTTTGGCGTCGGGATGCACCGCGACGGTGCGCACCTCGCCGAGATCGGCCCACAGCACATGCAGGGCGCCGCAGCCGACGACGCGCCCGTCCACCTCGGCCACCCAGAACTCCTGGACCGACTCGTAGAGGGTGACCAGGTTCTTCTCCAGCAGGATGCGGCCCGCGTAGACGTCGACGAGGCGTTTGATCTCGGGGACGTCCGAGGTTCGGGCGCGTCGCACAACCGGGCCGGAGCCGGGCACGGCGGAGGCCGCGCTGGTATTCGCGTCGCTGGTCGAACCACCTAGTGGTCCCCGAGAGGTCATGGGGTGCACAGTAGTCGGCACCCTTACCGATAGTCTGAACATGTGCCGCACATCCTGTCGTTCCGCTCACCGCATCGCGCCGGGGTAGCGCAACCGGATGGAGACGTGGCCGTCCTCGGATCGCGCGCCCTCGAGGCGAGGGCATGAGCGTGCAACCGGAAGAGATCGATCGTCGCTGGCCCGACGCGGGTGTCCTGCGTCAGGGAGCCGAGCGTTCCGGTGGCTTGGCGGCCACTCCGGCCGACACCGCCGTGCCGCTGATGAACATCGCGAACGTGCTGACCATGGCGCGCATCGCGATCGTTCCGCTGTTCGTCGCCGCGCTCTTCGCGGGCGGTGGACACGAGACCGCGTGGCGGATCGCCGCGGCGGCGCTGTTCGGGCTCGCCGCCATCACCGATCGCTTCGACGGACAGCTGGCGCGCAAATACGGCTTGGTCACCGATTTCGGCAAGCTGGCGGACCCGATCGCCGACAAGGCACTGATCGGCGCGGCGCTGATCGGACTGTCCGTGCTCGGCGATCTGGCCTGGTGGATCACCCTGGTGATCTGCGGGCGCGAGGTCGGCGTCACGCTGCTGCGGCTGCTCGTGGTGCGGCGGGGGGTGATTCCCGCGGGACGAGGCGGCAAGCTGAAGACGCTGGTGCAGTCGCTGGCCATCGCGGTGTTGCTGCTGCCGTTGTCCGGCGGCTTCGAGACCGCGGGCATGGCGCTGATGTACCTGGCGGTGCTGCTGACGGTCGTCACCGGTCTGGACTACGTCGGGCAGGCCGCGCGAGTGTGGTTCGCGGGAGGCCGGGCGCGCGGGGCATGACGGATCCGCTGACCGCGTCCGTTCCCGCCGCGGAACTGGTGCGCGCCCTCGGCTCGGTGGGCCGAACCGTGGCCACCGCCGAATCCCTCACCGCCGGGCTGGTGGCCGCGACCATCGCCGGAGTGCCCGGCGCGAGCAAGGTGCTACGCGGCGGACTCGTGGTGTACGCGACCGATCTCAAGAGCAGCCTGGCCGGTGTCAGCGCGGATCTGCTCGCCGCCGAGGGCCCGGTGGCGGCGAGCACCGCCGAACAGCTGGCCGTCGGCGCGCGTACCCGCTGCGCCGCCGACTGGGGAATCGGCCTGACGGGCGTCGCCGGACCCGACGACCAGGATGGTCACGCCGTCGGCACCGTCTTCCTCGGGCTGTCCAGTCCGTGGCATACCGAGGTGATGCGGTTGCAACTGTCCGGCGACCGGTGGACCATCAGACTCACCGCGACCGAGAGCGCGGTGCGGGAACTGCTTCGGTGCGTTCAGGGCGGCTGAGCGCGTGGCGCGTGGATTCGCGTGACGAGTTCGCCCGCCGGGAACCAACCGGGCGCCCCCGGACGTTGTGCCAGAAAGAACGGTGCTCGCCAGGCGACTGCGCCACGCGGCGCCCGGTGTTCGGAGCGAAGGAGATCGAGATGACGCTGCTGCGAGAGGCGATCGGGGACAGTCTGCGGCGTGCTCGTCTCGCCCAGCACCGGACCCTGCGCGAGGTGTCCACTTCGGCGCGCGTGAGCCTCGGATATCTGTCGGAGGTCGAGCGGGGTCGCAAGGAGGCGTCGAGCGAACTGCTCGCCGCGATCTGCGCCGCACTGGACGTGCCGTTGTCTCGGGTCTTATGGGATGTGAGCACGATCATGGCGGGCGTCGACGGGCTACCGGTCGGCGAGCCCGCGGAGGCCGCCGCGACACCCGCCGCGGAAGCCGAGCAGACGACCGCCGCGGCGGAATCCGCCGAGGCCGCGCCCGCGCTGGCTCCGGCGTCCGCCTCCATGTCGGCCGCCCCGCCGCAGATCGCCGAGGACACCCGGATCGTCATCCCGGCGCCGAAGGCCGACATGCTGGTCCTGGTGAGGAACAACTGACAACAGAACGCCGGACGCCCAGCCGCCGGCAACGCTGCGGGCCGACGCCGAAAACGGATAGATTCTGTAAGTAGGCGTCGGTTGGGCCGGGTCGCCCCGGTCCACGTGCCGCATGGTGGAGGATAGGCACAAGCGGGTGCGCGAGGGTCGTGTACCCGGGCCGCGTCAAGCGGTACATCAGATGGAGGCGGGATCAATCGATGGCTAATCCGTTCGTCAAGGCCTGGAAATACATGATGGCCCTCTTCGATGCCAAGATCGAAGAGCACGCGGATCCGAAGGTGCAGATTCAGCAGGCTATCGAGGAAGCTCAGCGCCAGCACCAGGCCCTCTCCCAGCAGGCCGCGTCGGTCATCGGCAACCAGCGTCAGCTGGAGATGAAGCTGAACCGCCAGCTCGACGAGGTCGAAAAGCTCAACGCCAACGCGCGCCAGGCCGTCATGCTCGCCGACCAGGCCACCGCGGCGGGCGACACCGAGAAGGCGATCCAGTACACCAACGCCGCCGAGGCGTTCGCCGCCCAGCTGGTCACCGCCGAGCAGTCCGTCGAGGACCTGAAGGTGCTGCACGACCAGTCGCTGCAGGCCGCCGCCCAGGCCAAGAAGGCCGTCGAGCAGAACGCGATGCTGTTGCAGCAGAAGGTCGCCGAGCGCACCAAGCTGCTCAGCCAGCTGGAGCAGGCCAAGATGCAGGAGCAGGTCTCCGCGTCGCTGCAGCAGATGGACTCGACACTGTCGGCGCCCGGCACCACCCCGAGCCTGGACGCGGTGCGTGAGAAGATCGAGCGCCGCTACGCCAACGCGCTCGGCGCCGCCGAGCTCGCGCAGAACTCGGTGCAGGGCCGCATGCTCGAGGTGCAGCAGGCCAGCATCCAGATGGCCGGTCACAGCAAGCTGGAGCAGATCCGCGCCTCGATGCGCGGCGAGGCATTGCCCGCGGGCGGCGGCCAGTCCGCCATCAATCCCGCTCAGACGCAGGCGAATCCAGCGCAGCCGCAGATGAACAAGGGCCAGGCCGCCCAGCAGTAACAGCTCGATACAGGCAAGGACAAGTGGGGTGCAGGACGCGGGCAGCGCGATATCGGCGCATCGCCGAGGGGCGCCCTCGTCACGCCCCGCGGCCGCGACGCGTGCGCCGCGTCGTCGGCCGGTCCGGACTGCGATCCGGCTCGAACGGTGTGAGGAAAGCGCATGATTCGCAAGCGAATCCCCCCGAGGACCGGTGTTCCGGCGGTACCGGCGCAGCCGACGTTCGGGATGCCGCAGGGCCCGCTCCCGGACACGTTGCGCGACATGGGCGAACACGCGCTCGTCGCGGTGCGCCGCTGGGCCGACCCCCGCGAGCGGGAACTCCGTAAACGCCGCCGCGCCCGGCGGCGCAGCTATCAGCTCGGCACCGTCTCCGGGCTGACCACCGCGGGCGCCGTCGGTCTGGTCGTCGTCTCGGCGCCTGCTTGGGCGGTGGTCGTCCTCGGCGGCGGCGCGGTCGCGTTCGTCACCGGGGCCGCGCTCAGCGCGCGGCGCTACCTGCGGCTGCGCCGAACTCCGTTGCCGCAGGCCGCTTTCCTGCCGCGCAAGCAGCCGCCGTTGCGCTCGGCCGCCCGCGCCCCGATCGCGCGCCTGATGCAGGCCGAACGGGCGCTGCACGGGCTCACCGCGCAGATCGCCGCCTCGCGCAGGCTGCCCCACGAAGAACTCGCCGAGATGATCGAGACGGCCGCCTCCGGCGCCGCCGCGTTGCACGCGCTCGCGGCCGACATCGTCCAGATGGAGCGCGCCGCCGCCGTGGTCGGCCGGACCAATCCGGAGGCCACCGCCGCGCTCACCGGCAACGTGCGGTTCGCGATGACCAGGCTGGAATCCGGTATCGCCGAATACGAGCAGGTCGTCGCCGCGGCCAGCGGTGTGCTCGCGGTGCCCGAAACCACTGTCGTCGCACACCAATTCGACGGCATCGTCGCGGAGCTGCGGCACGCCGCGGACCGCTTGGACGGCTGGGCGCAGGCGCTCACCGAGATCGCCGATCGCCCCACTCTCACCGTCTCCCCGCCGCCTCACGGACTGCCGAACTGAGCGTCCCGCGTTCGCGCGGTGTCGGGGTGAACCCTGATTTACACCCGGATATCGCTGCTGACCTGGTGATTTCCGGTCTCGCGGCTGCCAGCATGGAGATATCGGATCGCCGGACGGGCGGTTCGGGAGAAACGTCCAGGAGGCTGGAAATGCTGTGGAAGATCATCGGTGTCGTCGCGGTCGTATGGATCGCGCTCGCCATCATCGGCGCGCTGATCAAGGGGCTGTTCCCGATCCTGGTGATCAGCGCCGTGGTGTTCGGCCTGTACCTGCTGTACAAGGCGGTGTCGGGCTCGGACAACTCCACCGTCAGCAAGCTGTAGCGCGAAGTGCGTACCTCCGTTGCGGCCGTGCGCGGCTAGGGGCGGCAGCGTCGAAAAGCGAACGGGCCGTGCGTCATCCGGAAGGGATGACGCACGGCCCGTGGTGTTCTCGGGTCAGAGCTGACCGCTGTTGTCGATGACGATCGGGCGTCCCGGCGCTCCGGAGGGCGAGCCCACCTGCTCGATGGCGTGCACCACGTGCATCCCCTCGACCACGGTGCCGAACACCACGTGCTTGCCGTCCAGCCACGGGGTGTCCTTCATGGTGATGAAGAACTGCGAGCCGTTGGTGCCGGGCCCGCGGTTGGCCATGCTGACCGTGCCGGGAACGGCGTGGGTCAGCTCGAAGTTCTCATCGGCGAAGGTCGGGCCGTAGATGCTCTTGCCGCCGGTGCCGTCGGCGTTGGTGAAATCGCCGCCCTGAGCCATGAAGCCGGGGATCACGCGGTGGAACACCGAACCCTTGTAGCCGAAGCCCTGCTCGCCGGTGGCCAGCGCGCGGAAGTTCTCCGCGGTCTCGGGCACCACGTCCGAGCGCAGCTCGATCACGATGCGGCCGGTGGGGATGCCCGCCACCGACACATCGAAGAACACCCGGGGCAGCGGGTCGGCCTTGGCGGGCGCCGCGGTCAGCGGACCGGGGCTGAACAGTGCGATGAGCGCGAGACCGAGGACAGCGGCGGCGCGTGTGATCTTCGTCATGGCCACACTGTCTACAGCAGCACCGATTCGGGCGGGCAACCGGACCCGCCGCGTGGCTGTTTTGGGTGTTTCAATAGGGCCATGGAGCAGGTTCCCGAGGACTGGCAGCGCGGCCTGGTGATCGTCGCGCATCCCGACGACATCGAATACGGCGCGGCCGCGGCCGTCGCGCGCTGGACAGGGCAGGGCAAGGACATTCGCTACGTGCTCGTCACCAGCGGCGAGGCGGGGATCGCCGGAATGCCGCCGGCGGAGGCCGGTCCGCTGCGCCAGGCCGAGGAGATCGCGTCGGCGAAGGTGGTCGGTGTCGAGCAGGTGGAGTTCCTGGGCTATCCGGACGGCCGGGTGCAGGAGAGCCTGGAGCTGCGCCGCGATCTGGCGGCCGCGATCCGCAGGCACCGCCCGGAGATGTTGGTGCTGTTCAACTTCGGCGACACCTGGGCGCCCGGCTACGCCAACAGCGCCGACCACCGCGCCGTCGGCCGGGCCGGACTCGACGCCGTCTCCGACGCGGGCAACGAGTGGATCTTCCCGGAGCTGTCCGATCTGCCGCCCTGGTCGCCGCGCTGGGCCGCGGTCGTCGGCCCGGTCGCGACGCACGCCGTCGACGTCACCGCCACCGTCGAGCGGGCCGCCGCTTCCCTGACCGAACACCGCCGGTACCTGGAGGTGCTCAGCTCCGAGCCGGTCGCCGCTCAGGTCGAGGCCATCGTCGACATGGCCACCGGGCCGAAGGAGGGGTTCCCCGCCGAGCGCGCCGTGGGTTTCGAGCTGTACTACTTCGGCTGAACGGTTTCGGCTGCCACGCTCGAGCACGGCGCACCAGGACTGTCCCTGCCGGAATGATCTGCGCCAGAATGTCTTCGGCGTCGATCTACGGCGTTGCGCCGGGATGGCGGCGCGGTGCACGCGGGAGCGGATGGGCATCTCAAGGCGGGTGCCGTCGGTTCGTCGGGGCGGTGTGGCAGGCTGGGCGGATGCGTGTTGCCGTCGTAGCCGGTCCCGATCCGGGGCATGCCTTTCCGGCGTTGGCGCTGTGCGAGCGCTTCCTGGCCGCGGGGGACGAGCCGGTGCTGTTCACCGGACCCCGCTGGTTCGACGCCGCCAAGAACGCGGGTATCGCGGTGCGCAGGCTCAAGGGCCTCGCGCCGCGCGCGGTCGACGACGACGGTGACGCGGGCCAGCGTATCCACCAGCGCGCCGCGCACATCTCGACCGAGATCCTGCCGGACCTGAGCGCGATGCTGCCGGAACTCGTCGTCTCCGACGTGCTCACCGCAGGCGGGGGAATGGCCGCCGAGCGACTCGGTGTGCCGTGGGTGGAGCTCTCGCCGCATCCGCTCTACCTGCCGTCGAAGGGTTTGCCGCCGATCGGCAGCGGGCTCGCGCCAGGGGAGGATCTGCTCGGCAGGCTGCGCGACCACGTGCTGCGCACCATGTCCTCGCGCGCGATCCACAACGGCTCGAAGCAGCGCGCGAGGGCTCGCGAGAGCGTCGGGCTGCCCGCCGTCGATCCGGGTCCGGCCGCCCGTCTGCTGGCCACGCTGCCCGCTCTCGAGGTGCCGCGCCCCGACTGGCCCGACAACGCCCACGTCGTCGGCCCGCTGCTGTGGGAGCCCACAGACGACATCCTCACGCCGCCGCCCGGCGACGATCCGCTGGTCGTGGTCGCGCCGTCCACCGCTCACACCGGCGTCACGGGCATGGTCGAGACGGTGCTCGAGGCTCTCGACGGTGCGGGCGTCCGCGTCGCCGTCTCCATGATCGACACTCCGCCGACCGGGCTCCCGTCCTGGGCCACCGCGGGCCTGGGCCGCCAGGACGAACTGCTCGGGCACGCGGCCGTCGTGGTCGGCGGCGGCGGGCACGGGCTGCTCGCCAAATCGCTGCTCGCAGGGGTGCCGATCGTCACCGTTCCGGGCGGCGGCGACCAGTGGGAACTGGCCAATCGCGCCGCCCGCCAGGGCAGTTCGATCGTGGTGCGACCGCTCACCGTGGAGTCCGTGCGTGCCGCCGTGCTCGCGGTGCTGGACCATCCTCGCTATACCGCCGCGGCCGAGGAAGCGGCCATGAGCATCGCGGACGTCGCCGACCCGGTCGAACTGTGCCACCGGGTGCGCGAGGGCGTGCGCGCGTCGTAGTGCTGCGCGCGCACGGTCGGTTGGCAAAGATCAGATTGTGCACCTGGTCGCGAGTTCGCGAACGAAGCGCGCGATCTCGCCCGGTTGCTCCTCGGCCATGAAGTGCCCGGCGCTGATCGGTTCGTAGGTCAGGTCCGGCGCCCACGCCCGCCACAGCGCGGCCGCGTCGAAGCCCAGCCGGGCGCCCCAGTCCTGAGAGATCACACCGACCGGCATGGTGAGCGTCAGGCCAGCTTGGCGGTCCTCCCGGTCCATGGTCAGGTCGATGCTCGCGCTGGCGCGGTAGTCGGCGACGATCGAGTCGACGGCTCCGACCGAGCTGTCGATGTAGTGCTGCCGTACTTCCGGTGCGAAGGTGGAACCGTCGGTGTCCCAGGCGTCGAGGAAGGAAGCGAAGAACTCGTCTGCCACGGCCGCGATCATCTTTTCCGGCAGCCCGGCTGGTTGCGCCATGAGATACAGGTGCCAGGCGACTTTCGCGTCGACCCCGTGCAGCACTTCCCAGGTGTCGAGAGTGGGCAGGACGTCGAGCACCCCGAGGTACCGAATCCTGTCGGGGTGGTCGAGGCCCGCCCGGACGCCGACCAGGGCGCCGCGATCGTGGCCGATCAGTCCGAAGCGCTCGTGCCCGAGCCGGTCGGCGACCTGAACGATGTCTTCGGCCATGGTGCGCTTGGAGTAGGTGTGGGGACCGTTCTCCGGCGGTTTGCCGCTCGCGCCGTAGCCCCGAAGGTCCGGGACGATGACCGTGTGATCCTCGGCGAGGTCTGCCGCGACGTCGCGCCACATGTAGTGGGTTTGCGGAAAGCCGTGCAGCAGAACAACAGCCGGTCCGGCGCCAGCGACCGCGACGTTGAGTTCGACGCCTCCCGCGCCGGGCAGGGTCTGGTAGCGGAATCCGTCGATGGTCGGTGTGGTCATGGGCGTCCTTCACTGGTTGTGGTCGAATGCGCGGACGGGCGTCCGGAGAAGATCCCGGCGGGTAGCTGTGTCGGGCGGGTCGTTTCGGCCCGCAACGCGGGGATGAGGATCGAATCGACGAGTGCTTCGAGATAGGCGTCGCCGGTATCGAGGCCGTTGAGCCGCCGCAGCAGCAGCACGGCCCCGGCCACTTCCTCGAAGGCGAACGGATCCGTGGTCGCGGGTAGCTCTCCGCGACGGATGGCGGCGTCCACGACCGAGGTGGGTAGCCGTGCGCCGGTCGGGCCGACCGCGCGTTCGATCTCCTCGCAGAGCTCGGGGTCTTCCAGACCCGCCTGAAGCAGCAGCAGCGCGGTCTGTCCGTCTGTCGATCGCATCGTCGTGACGAGTCGTCGGCACAAGGCGATCAGGTCACCGCGCAGGCTGCCCGTGTCGATGTCGTCCGGTCCTTCTCGACCGGCAGGGCCTGCCTTCAACGCGGCGATGACCATGTCTCGCTTGGACTTCCAGCGTCGGTAGAGGGTGGGTTTCGACGCACCAGCCCGGCGCGCCACCTCCTCGAAGGTGACACCGTCGTAGCCGCGTTCGGTCAGCAACGCGGTTACTACCCGGAGGATCTCACTCTCGCGTTCGTCGTTTCGTGGACGTCCTCCGCGTCGGGTCTGTCGCGGTTCTGTCGCGGAAGCGCTTTTTGGATACGACACGTGCCGTATCGTATACGGTAACGATGCGCCCGTCTACTCCGGAACGGCTTCGGCGGCCGGTCGCAGTACCGACAGCACGCGGGTCTACCGCCGCGAGAGCGCCGTCGGACAACCGTTTGATGTCAATCGCGGGGACCGGAGTATCTTGAATACGGTGCGGTTGACTGAGTTCCAGGAACTGTTGCATACCGAATTCGGAGTGGCGCGCGGTGACGCGCTGCTGACCGACCACGTGATTCCCTCCCTCGGCGGCCGGACCGGCGCCGCCGCCATCGAGGCCGGGGTGGATCCGCGGGATGTGTGGCGCGCGCTGTGCGCCGACTTCGACGTACCGAAGGTGCGCTGGTGACCGCCCCCGACCCGGTGGCCGAGCGCAGGCCGTACCGATTCGACGAGCGACTGCGGATGGTCCCCGTCGACCCGGAGGGGCTGGCCGCACGCGTGGCGCAGGCGCACCCGGACGATTTCCCGAGTTTCCGGCAGACCGGCCTCGAATTGATGCTGCTCGGCCGCCACGACGAGGCGCTCGATCACCTGGACCGGGCGCTCGAACTGGCGGGCACGCCGCGCCAGCGCATCTCGGTCTGGATCAACCTGGCCGACGTGTACCGGTATCGCGGCGACGCGCCGACCGCCGAGATCCTCTACCGGCGCGCCGTCGAGGCCGCCCGCGGCACCGACGCCGAGGCGCTCTCCTTCGCCGCCCAGCACCTCGGCAAGGCGCTGGCCGAACAGGGCTGCCTCGCCGAGGCTCGCGAACTACTGACCGAGGCGCTGAAGTTGCGGGTCGCGGAGGGTGACGCCGAGTTGATCGAATCCAGTCGCACCGCGCTGGAGGGACTCGCGGAGTTGCGTATTCCGCTGCCGCCCGCCGTGCTGGCGGTGGTCGGTGCGGACCCGGAGTTCTCGAGCGAGCACGAGGGTCTCAGCGGCGGCGTCGCCTTGGTGAACGGCGCCTACTGGGTGAAGCGCGGACCGCGCGCGACCGCCGAGCACGATCGGTTGGACTGGTTGCGCGCCAGGGGAATCCGGGTGCCGGAGGTGGCCGCGTTCGCCGAGGACGTGCTCGTGCTCGCCGACGCGGGCGCGCCGAGCCTCGCCGCACGTGAGTCGGACGGCCGGACCGCGTCGCCCTCGATCGGCACGATCATGGGTGAGCTGCTGCGGCGGTTGCACGCGCTGCCCATCGCGGAATGCCCGTTCGACGGCAGGCTCGACACCGTGCTGGCGCAGGCCCGCAGGCACGTGCTCGAAGGCCTGGTGGATCCGGACGATTTCGACGACGACAACAGCGACCTCGCCCCCGAACAGGTCCTCGATCGGTTGCTCGCCGAGCGTCCGCGGACCGAGGACCTCGTGGTGGCGCACGGCGATTTCACGCCGCCCAACGTGCTCGAGAACGGGATCCTGCTGGATGTCGGCGGTCTCGGCGTCGCGGACCGCTACCGCGATCTGGCCCTTGCCGAACGCGACCTGCGCGAGGATTTCGGCGACGACGAGGTCCGCGCCTTCTTCGCCGCCTACGGCCTCGACGCGCCGGATCGGGCGCGGTTGGACTACTACCGTCTGCTCGACGAGCTGTTCTGAGCCTCAGGTCTTCTTGGCGTAGTGCCTGGCGGCCTTGGTGCGGTTGCCGCAGGTCGCCATCGAGTGCCAGCGGCGGGTGCCGTTCTTGGACGTGTCGTAGAAGAACAGCACGCATTCCGGGTGCGCGCACTGGCGGATTCGGTCCGGGGCCTTGGCGATCAGGTGCAGCAGATTCTCGGCGGCGAGCCAGCCGGGCAGCCAGGCCGGGTCGGTCACTTCGGGTAGGTCGTCCGGTCCGTCGTCGGTGAGGCGGCGCTTGATCCTGCCGTGTTCGAGCACGTCGTTGAGCGCCGCGTGCGTACCGTGCCGCACGACTTCGTAGATCGCGCTGCGCGCGGCGAGTAGCGCGGCAAGAGTCCGTTCGTCGGCGGGCGCCTTGTCCGCCAAGCCCGCCGAGCTCAGCCAGACGCGCAGGCCGTCGACATCGGTGAGCAGATCCTGCGGGCCGTCCTCCATCCACCGCGTGTTCAGCAGGTCGAGCGCCAGCGGTTCACCGAGGTGGGGGCGTGGATCGAGCATGACTGAGGGTAACGAGCCGTCTCGGGGAGTCAGGTCGACCACCACCGTTCTAACCGATAAAACATAAATGAAGGGTTGACCGAACGGGTCACGCCGGATTATCTTCTAACCGTTGAAACAATGAACAGTGGTTGACAATTCCAGGAGGACACATCATGACCGCGGTGACCGCACCTGTTCTCGCGACCGGGCACATCGGACTGAACGTCTCGGATCTCGACCGCTCGGTGGACTTCTACCGGCGCGCGCTCGGTTTCGAACAACTCGCCGCGGGCGACGCGGCCGGGCGTAGGTGGGCGTTTCTCGGTGCGGACGGGAAGCTGGTGATCACCCTGTGGGAGCAGTCCGACGGCGTCTTCTCCACGGAAACGCCAGGGCTGCACCATCTTTCGTTCCAGGTCGAAGACATCGAGCAGGTGCGCGCGGTGGAATCCGCGCTGCGCGAGTTGTCTGTGCGCTTCGTGCACGACGGTGTGGTCGCGCACGGCGAAGGAGTGGCCTCCGGCGGCATCTTCTTCACCGATCCGGACGGCATCCGGCTCGAGGTGTACGCACCCGCCGGGGCGGAATCCGCGCCCGCGCCGAGCGGCGCCGCACCCACGTGCGGATTCTTCTGAGACGAGCGGTTTCGAGATGGCGCTCTACCACCCGGGCGAACTGGCCGTGCAGCGGCGCATGGGGCAGGCGGATGTCGCGGCGAAGGTCGGTCGCATGATCCGGCGCGACATCCCCTCGGTCGCCGCGGATTTCCTCGCCGCACAGCCGATGGTGGTGCTCGCCGCCGCCGACCTCGCCGGGCGGCTGTGGGCGAGCTCGCTCGTCGGCAGGCCCGGGTTCGTCCGCGCCGTGGACGCCGAGATCGCCGTCGACGCGCGGCCCGACGCGGGCGACCCGCTGGCCGAGGCGCTGACCCGGCCGGGGCGGGTCGGCATGATCGCGCTGGAGCCGGGACGGCGCAGGCGCATGCGGGTCAACGGGGTCGCGCGCCCGCACGACGACGGGCTGCGGATAGCCACCGACCAGGTGTATTCGAACTGCCCCAAGTACATCGCACGCCGGTGGGTGACGGCCTACGACCCCGGGGCCGCGCCGAGCGACGCACGGCGCGGGCCCGCGCTCGACGCCCGGCAACGGCGGATCGTCGCGGCGGCCGACACCTTCTTCGTGGCCAGTGCCGACGCCGAAGGGCACGCCGACGCCTCGCATCGCGGCGGGAATCCCGGCGTGCTGCGCGTCCTCTCGCCGACGCGGCTGCGCTGGCCGGACTATCGCGGCAACTCGATGTTCATGACGCTCGGCAATCTGGCGGTGCGCCCGCACTGCGGACTGCTGATCCCGCATTGGCGGACCGGCGGAGCGCTCCAGCTCACCGGCACGGCCGAACTGAACTGGGACTCGAGCACGTTCGCCGCCGGTGCGCAGTGCTCGATCGACTTCGCCATCACCGAAGTGGTGTGGCGGGCCGCGGGCCCCCTGCGCTGGAGCCCGCCGGAACTGTCCCCTCTCAACCCCTGATCCCCGAAAGGTCGACTCATGAGACCCCCATTGCCGCCGTTCGACCGCGCATCCGCCGAGGTGAAGGTGCGCGCCGCCGAAGACGCCTGGAACACCCGCGATCCCGAACGCGTCGCCGCCGCCTATACCGAGGATTCGGTGTGGCGCAATCGCGACGAGTTCTTCACCGGGCGCGCCGCCATCGTCGAGTTCCTCACCCGGAAGTGGGCGAAGGAGAACGGGTACGCGCTGCGCAAGGACCTGTGGGCGTTCGACGGGAACCGCATCGCCGTGCGCTTCCAGTACGAATGGCACGACGAATCCGGCCGGTGGTGGCGCAGCTACGGCAACGAGCAGTGGGAATTCGCGCCCGACGGACGGATGGCGCGGCGCGAGGCCAGCATCGACGACGTGCGCATCGAGCAATCGGAGCGCCGCATCTTCGGTCCGCGCGCGCCGGAGGAGGCGGACGCCGTACTGCCGCAGCGGTAGGCGAAAGCCTGGGCGGCGGGTGGATTCGCCGGGTGCCCGCCGCCGGATTGCGCGGAAATTGCTGCTCGCGGAACGCGCGGCGCGTGTCGCCGGGCGCGTCGCTTGACTCGAACACCTGTTCGTCTAGTCTTGTCCCCAGAACTTGTCGGTGCCGCCCTCTAATGTGGGCGCCAACCACAGATCGAGAGACTTACCCGTCGAAAAGGGGACCAAGGACATGGCACCACAGGCGTACGACCGCGACAAGGCGCTCGAGCTCGCGCTCGCCCAGGTGGAGAAGAGCTTCGGCAAGGGCGCGGTGATGCGGCTGGGCGAGGAGGCCCGTCAGCCCATCTCGGTGATTCCGACCGGATCCATCGCGCTGGACGTCGCCCTCGGCATCGGCGGTCTGCCGCGGGGCCGCGTCGTCGAGATCTACGGCCCGGAGTCCTCGGGTAAGACCACCGTCGCGCTGCACGCGGTGGCCAACGCGCAGGCGGCTGGCGGCGTCGCGGCGTTCATCGACGCCGAGCACGCTCTCGACCCGGACTACGCGCGCAAGCTCGGCGTCGACACCGACGCGCTGCTCGTCTCCCAGCCCGACACCGGTGAGCAGGCGCTGGAGATCGCCGACATGCTGGTCCGCTCCGGCGCCATCGACATCATCGTCATCGACTCGGTCGCCGCGCTGGTGCCGCGCGCCGAGATCGAGGGCGAGATGGGCGACAGCCACGTGGGTCTGCAGGCCCGCCTGATGAGCCAGGCGCTGCGCAAGATGACCAGCGCGCTGAACAACTCCGGCACCACGGCCATCTTCATCAACCAGCTGCGCGAGAAGATCGGCGTCATGTTCGGCTCGCCCGAGACCACCACCGGTGGTAAGGCGCTGAAGTTCTACGCCTCGGTGCGTCTGGACGTGCGCCGCATCGAGACCCTCAAGGACGGCAGCGACGCGGTCGGCAACCGCACCCGCGTCAAGGTCGTCAAGAACAAGGTCTCGCCGCCGTTCAAGCAGGCCGAGTTCGACATCCTGTACGGACACGGCATCTCCAAGGAGGGCTCGCTCATCGACATGGGCGTCGAGCACGGCTTCATCCGCAAGTCGGGCTCCTGGTACACCTACGAGGGCGACCAGCTGGGCCAGGGCAAGGAGAACGCCCGCAAGTTCCTGCTGGAGAACACCGACGTGCGCGACGAGATCGAGAAGAAGATCAAGGAGAAGCTCGGTATCGGCGCCGACGTGACCGCGGACGCCGCGGGCGAGGTGCCCGCCGATTTCTGAGTCCGCCTCCGGTCGGCCGCCACGCCGTACCGATCGAGCCGCCACCGAGCGGCCCGATCCGGTGCACGACATGCGGCGCCGACTGCACGAACTCCTGTCCGCCGAGGGGCGATCCGTGGAAAGCCGCGGACCCCGCCCCGTCGGACGGGAGCCGGGACCGGTCCGGTCGGCCGATGGTGGTTCGGCCGATTCGGACATCCTGGGAGCCCGGTCGAGCTCGCCCGATCCGCAGCGGGCGGGCTCGACCGGGGCCCCGCACCAGTCCCGGCGCGAACGGCGGAACACCTACCGCCGCAACGACTCCCGATCGGTCGATACTGGTCGAAACACCGGCCGACGGGTGGATCCGGTGGCGGCCGGATCCGAAGGGGATGCGCGGGAGACGGAGGCGGGCGCCAGCCGGTCGACGTCGGAACGCACCCCCGAAGGCGGGACGGTCGAGCAGGCGAAGGAGGCGTGTCTTCGTCTGCTCGCCGTCCGCGCCCGCAGCCGCGCCGAACTGGCGCAGCGCTTGGCCGCCAAGGGATACACCGCCGAGGTCGCCGAGCACGCGCTCGACCGCCTCGTCGAGGTCGGTCTCATCGATGACGCCGCCTTCGCCGAACAGTGGGTGCACTCCCGGCATGCCTTCTCCGGCAAGGGCAAACAGGCCCTCGCCCAGGAGTTGCGCCGCAAGGGCGTCGCCCCCGCTGACGCCGCGCCCGCACTGGAAGCGATCAGCTCCGACGACGAACAAGCCCGCGCCATCGAACTGGTCCGCCGCAAACTCCGGACCCTGCCCCGCGACCTCGATCGTGACAAGGCCATCCGCCGCCTCGTCGGCATGCTCGCCCGCCGCGGCTACGGCCAATCCACCGCCTTCACCGTGGTGAAAGCCGAACTCGCCCAAGCCGACTGGGCCTCCGAACCGCTCGACGAGCCGGACGACCCACCGGACTGATCTCCCTCGCCCGGTGGGCGGCGGGCGGTTTGCCGCATTGTTACTCGAGCCTGTCGCTTATGTCCGATACCGGGCGGTCGTTCGGCGGCGGGACGGGGTGCGCGCGACGATGATGAGGTTATGGAGTCCACGGAAAGTGGGGTCGTGTCGCGCGAAGTCCGCGCCGTGGCTCCGGTGATCGTGGGGTCCGTCTCGCTGCCGTGCACATGTCGGGGTGGTTCGTGCCCCGCGACAAGGGAGGAGAACGAGTATGGCCATCGATATTCGTAAGGTGACGGTCCTGGGGACCGGGGTGCTGGGTTCACAGATCGCGTTTCAGACCGCGTTCCGCGGCTTCGACGTCACGGCCTACGACATCGACGAACCCGCGCTGGAGGCCGCGCGGGAGCGTTTCGCCAAGCTCGCGGCGATCTACGTGGCCGAGGTGGCGGGCGCCGAGGGCGGCAAGGCGGAGCAGACGGCATCGAGCCTCGCGCTCACCACCGATCTCGCGGGCGCGGTGAAGGACGCCGATCTGGTGATCGAGGCGGTGCCGGAGGTGCTGACCCTCAAGCAGGAGCTCTATCGCCACCTCGGCGAGGTCGCCCCCGAACGGACCATCTTCGCGACGAACTCCTCGACCCTGCTGCCCAGCGACATCAAGGACTCCACCGGTCGTCCCGACAAGTTTCTGGCGCTGCACTTCGCGAACATGGTGTGGAAGTTCAACACCGCCGAGATCATGGGCACGCCCGAGACCGATCCCGCGGTGTTCCGCGCCCTCGTCGACTTCGCCGAGGCGATCGGCATGGTCCCGATCGAAGTGCACAAAGAGAAGGCGGGTTACGTACTCAACTCGCTGCTCGTGCCGTTCCTGAACTCGGCCATGGCGCTCGGCGCGGGCGGCTACGCCGACCCGGAGGCGGTCGACAAGACCTGGCGGATCGCCACGGGCGCGCCGATGGGCCCGTTCCAGATCCTCGACGTCATCGGCCTCACCACCCCCTACAACATCCTCGTGCACGGCGACGAGGACGCGCAGCGCCTGGCGTCCTGGCTCAAGGACAACTACATCGACAAGGGCAAGCTCGGTATCGCGACCGGCGAAGGGTTCTACCGGTACTAGCGCCCATCCCGGAAAAACGACGGGAGAGAAGTGGTAACCCACCACGGCGAGCCACCACTTCTCTCCCGAACTTCCTTGTCGCTGACGCCTTACGGCTTCTTCACCACGTCGACACCCGGCGCGGCGTCGGTGATGATCGAATCCGCCGCCAGGACGGTCCCGCCCTTACCGCGCTTGCGGGCCCGAAGCCGTCGCTCCAACTTGGTCGCCACCAGCGTCAGCGTGCTGTTCAGCGCGATCATGATGATCGCGACGACGATCAGCGCCGGAATAGTGTTCCGCTCCGCCGCGCCGAGCTGCTGGCCCGAGCGGACGATCTCGATGTAGGTGATCTGGTAACCCAGCGCCGTATCCTTCAGCGCCACAACCATTTGCGAGATCAGCGCGGGCAGCATGGCGGTAATGGCCTGCGGCAGCAGGATCAGCCGCATCAGCTGGTTCTTGCGCATGCCGAGCGCGACCGCGGCCTCGGTCTGGCCCTTGGGCAGCGAGCGGATACCCGCGCGCACGATCTCGGCGATGACCGAGCCGTTGTAGATCGTCAGCGCCGTCACCACAGCGGCGAGCGCGAGGTCGTCGGACTTGAACAGGTCGTATTCGCTGTAGAGGGCGAACAGGAAGATCATCAGGATCAGCACGGGGATGGCCCTGGCGAACTCGACGACGGCGCCCGCGATCAGCCGCACCGAGCGGTGCTCCGAGAGGCGCAGTATGCCGAAGACCATGCCGATCACCAGCGCGAAGACGATCGAGATCAGCGCCGCGACGACGGTGCCCTTCAGGCCCGGCCACAGGTAGGTCGACCAGACGTCGCCCTCCAGGAACGGCTTCCACTTCTCGGCCTCGAACTGGCCTTTCTGCTCGAAGGCGCGGAACAGGAAGTACCCGGCCGCCAGCACGGCGACGATGACCACCGCCGTGTAGAGGTTGTTGCGCAGCCGTGCCTTCGGGCCCGGCGCGTCGAAGAGAACGGAAGCGCTGGTCATCGGGCGACCTCGTATCGCTTGGCGAGCCAGCCGAACAGCAGGCCCGTCGGCAGGGTGATGATGACGAAGCCGAGGGCGAAGATCGCGCCGATGGCCAGCAGCGCGGCCTCCACCTCGATCATCTCCGCCATGAGCTTGGCGGCTTCGGCGACACCGATCGCGGCGGCGATGGTGGAGTTCTTGGTCAACGCGATCAGCACACTGCCCAGCGGCGCGATCACGGAACGGAAGGCCTGGGGGAGTACCACCAGCCGCAGGTTCTGCGTGAAGCTGAAGCCCAGCGACCGGCCCGCCTCGGACTGGCCGAGCGGCACCGTGTTGATGCCCGAGCGCAGCGACTCGCAGACGAACGCGGCGGTGTAGACGCTGAGGCCGACGATCGCCCAGCGATAGTTGTTGTCCTCGATGGAATCTCCCGCCAGCTTCCAGCCGAGCGCGGAGTACAGGCCGAGCGAGCAGAAGACGATGATCAACGTCAGCGGGGTGTTGCGGAAGATCGTGACGTAGGCGGTGCCCACCCAGCGGGCGACCGGTACGGGGGACACGCGCATCGCGGCGACGATCGTGCCGAGTATCAGCGCCCCGACCGCGGAGAACGCGGTCAATTTGATCGTGACCCAGAAGGCTTCCAGGATCTTGGTGTCGTATTCCGAGATCAGATCGAACACGGCGGGCGCGTCCCTCCCATCGGTGCGGTGTGGTTCATCGGTGGTGAGCCGAGCGGGTGGTCCGGAGGATCGCCCCGGACCACCCGTGTGTGGAATCTCTAGTAGCGGTTGACCTGCGGAGCGGGCGAGGGCGTGAAGCTCGCGCCGCCGACCGTCTGCTGGATCGCCTTGGCCCAGGAGCCGTCGGCGATCATCGCCTCGATGGCATCGTTGATCTTGTCGCGAGTCTCCTGGTCGCCCTTCTTCAGGCCGATGCCGTAGTTCTCGGTGGTGAAAGGCTTACCGACCACCTTCAGCTGGCCCGGCGACTGCGCGGCGAAACCCGCGAGGATGATGTCGTCGGTGGTCACCGCGTCGACCGAGCCGTTGCGCAGCGCCTCCACGCACAGTGAGTAGGTGTCGAACTCCTGCAGCTGAACGTCCTTGGCGTACTTCTCCTTGACGTTCTGCGCGGGCGTCGAGCCCTTCACCGAGCAGAGCTTCTTGTTGCCGGTGAGGGATTCGACGCCGGTGATGTCGGTGTTGTCGGCCTTCACCAGCAGCGACTGGCCCGCCACGTAGTACGGGCCCGCGAAATCGACCTTCTCCTTGCGCTTGTCGCTGATCGAGTAGGTGGCGACGATGAAATCGACCTGGCCGTTCTCGATCAGCGTCTCGCGCTGCGGCGTCGGCGCTTCCTTGAAGGTGATGGCATCCGGCTGCACGCCGAGCTTCCCGGCGACGTACTTGGCGACCTCGACGTCGAAGCCGCTGTAGGAGCCGTCCTTGTTGCGCAGACCGAGACCCGGCTGGTCGAACTTGATGCCGACGGTCAGTTTGCCTTCCTTGGCGTGATCGAGGGCGCTGCCCTCGTCACCGCCGCCGCAGGCGGTAGCGGCCAAAGCCAGGGCGATCGCCCCGACACCGAGTCGAAGTGCACGGTTGATCCTCATCGAGTTCCTAACTCCTTGTGTTTCGATGCCGTCGTCTGTGCCGGGCGCGTCAGTGGCTGAGAATCTTGCCCAGGAAGTCCTTGGCGCGCTCGGACTTCGGCGCGGTGAAGAACGTTTCGGGCTCGGTGTCCTCGACCACCTGACCGTCGGCCATGAACAGCACCCGGTTGCCCGCGCGGCGCGCGAAGCCCATCTCGTGGGTGACCACCAGCATGGTCATGCCCTCCTTGGCCAGCGAGACCATCACCTCGAGCACCTCGTTGACCATCTCCGGGTCCAGCGCCGAGGTCGGCTCGTCGAACAGCATCACCTTCGGGTTCATCGCCAGCGCGCGGGCGATGGCCACGCGCTGCTGCTGCCCGCCGGAGAGCTGGGCCGGGTACTTCTCGGCCTGGTTGGCGATGCCGACGCGCTCGAGCAACTCCATGGCGCGGCTTCGTGCCTGGTCCTTCTTGACTTTGCGCACCTTGAGCGGCGCGAGGATCACGTTCTCGACGATGGTCTTGTGCGCGAACAGATTGAACGACTGGAACACCATGCCGACATCGGCGCGCAGCGCGGCGAGCGCCTTGCCCTCCGCGGGCAGCGGCACGCCGTCGATGGCGATGTCGCCGGAGTCGATCGGCTCGAGCCGGTTGATGGTGCGGCACAGGGTCGATTTCCCGGAACCCGAAGGGCCGAGGACGATGACGACCTGTCCCTTGGGGACCTCGAGGTTGATATCGCGCAACACGTGCAGGTCACCGAAATGCTTGTCAACGTTGCGCATCGAGATCATCGGCGGCGCGCTGGTGGCGGGGCCCTTGTCCAAGCTCGTGGCGTCCCCGGTCGTGTCGGGCGCGGCGGCGGCGTCGGTCATGGTTCTCGACCTTAAGGGGAAAAACCGAATTTGCCCCGGTTTCCGCGACACACCGTGACGCCACACCGCGTCGTCACAGCTCTGTAACCTAGCGGCGGCTTCCGCGCTCCGACCGCGGCGAGGCCCGGAGCCTGCGGCGATGCGCTGGAAACCCGCTCGACGGGCCCCCGTACCCTTAATGGGTGGATTCGATCGAACAGGTTGTGGCGGGAGTACGCAGTTACGAGGTCCGCACCTTCGGTTGCCAGATGAACGTGCACGACTCCGAACGCTTGTCCGGCCTGCTGGAGGACGCGGGCTACGTGAAGGCCGCGCCGGGGGATACGGCGGACCTCGTGGTCTTCAACACTTGCGCTGTCCGCGAGAACGCCGACAACAAGCTCTACGGCACGCTCGGCCACCTCGCCCCGATCAAGGCGGGCAGACCGGGCATGCAGATCGCGGTCGGCGGCTGCCTGGCGCAGAAGGACCGTGACACCGTCGTGCGCAAGGCGCCGTGGGTGGACGTGGTGTTCGGCACGCACAACATCGGCTCGCTGCCGGTGTTGCTCGAGCGCGCGCGGCACAACGAAGAGGCCCAGGTCGAGATCCTGGAATCGCTGGAGGCGTTCCCCTCCACCCTGCCCGCCAAGCGCGAATCCGCCTACGCCGGTTGGGTCTCGATCTCGGTGGGCTGCAACAACACCTGCACCTTCTGCATCGTGCCGTCGCTGCGCGGCAAGGAGGTCGACCGCCGTCCCGGCGACGTGCTCGCCGAGGTGCAGGCGCTGGTCGACCAGGGCGTGCTCGAGGTGACTCTGCTGGGTCAGAACGTCAATTCCTACGGCGTCAACTTCGTCGACCCGACCGAGCCGCGCGACCGCAGCGCGTTCGCGAGACTGCTGCGCGCCTGCGGCGACATCGACGGTCTCGAGCGCGTCCGCTTCACCTCGCCGCATCCGGCCGAGTTCACCGACGACGTGATCGAGGCGATGGCCGAGACGCCGAACATCTGCCCGCAGCTGCACATGCCGCTGCAGTCCGGCTCGGACCGGGTGCTCAAGGCCATGCGGCGCTCCTACCGCAAGGCCCGCTACCTGGGCATCATCGAGAAGGTCCGCGCGGCCATGCCGCACGCCGCCATCACCACCGACATCATCGTCGGCTTCCCCGGCGAGACCGAGGAGGACTTCCAGGAGACCCTGGACGTGGTGCGGCAGGCCCGGTTCACCAGCGCGTTCACCTTCCAGTACTCGAAGCGGCCCGGCACTCCCGCCGCCGACATGCCCGACCAGCTGCCCAAGCAGGTGGTTCAGGAGCGCTACGACCGGCTCATCGCGCTGCAGGAGGAGGTCTCGCTCGAGGCCAACCGCGCGCTGATCGGCACCGAAGTGGAGTTGCTCGTCGCGGAGGGCGCGGGCAAGAAGAACGCCGCGACCGCGCGGATGAGCGGGCGCGCCCGCGACGGCAGGCTGGTGCACTTCCGGCCCGGCGGCACCGCCGAGACGGTCCGCCCCGGAGACGTGATCACCGTCGACATCACCGAGGCCGCGCCGCACCACCTGATCGCGGACGCGCCGATCAAGACCCACCGCCGCACCCGCGCGGGCGACGCACACGAGCGCGGCGTCACGCCGAAGACCGAACCGATCGGCGTCGGCCTCGGACTGCCGAGGATCGGCGCGCCGGTCCTCGCGCCGGTCGCCTCCGGCTGCGCGACAGGCTGCGACGCATGAGCACGCGCCCCGGCGCGGGAGACGACGAGAACCCGCGCAAGGGCTCCGACGATTCCGCGCGGGGCGCGGACTCCGCGCAAGGCGCGACGCCCGAATCGGAATCCGGTACTACCGCGCGTAGTGGGTCGGCCGACGCGGCGACCGACGGTGCTGGCACAGTGGACCCGGACAAGCACGATCATCCAGTCGAAGGAGACGACAGCGCCGTGCGCGAAGGAGACAACAGTGCTGTGAGCTCGGTCGAGAGCAGCGGGGACTTCGAGCAGTTCCGCGACGACCTCGACGCCGTCGAGCGACGCATCGCCGGGGAGATCGATCCCGGCGTGCGCGCGATGGTGGTGGCCGGTGCGGTGTTCCTGCTGCTGTTCTCGCTGGTGCTCTCGCACGCGGGCAGCGCGCGCGGTTTCGACGTGCTGCTCAGCACCGACACCACCCGCATCGAGCACATCGGGTTGCCCTCGCGCATCTTCGTCTGGTTCGTCGTGGTGTTCGGCATCGGCTTCTCGCTGCTGGCGCTGATGACCAGGCGGTGGGTGCTGGCCTGGATCGCGGTCGCTGGTTCGGCCATCGCCAGCGTGTTCGGCGTCTTCGCCATCTGGCACCGCCAGACCCCGGGCCTCGGCAACTACATCGGCGCGGGTCCCGGTATCGGCCTGATCCTCGGCACGCTGGCCGTCATGGTGCTCACCTTCCACTGGATCCGCGTGGTGTGGAGCCGCACGGCCATGCAACTGGCCGCCGAGGAGCAGCGCCGCAACGCCGCGGCCGCCGCCGAGGAACGCGACCGCCGCCGTTTGCTCGGCGACTGAATCCGCCCCGCGAGGCGATTGCCTCGAGGCGATTGTCCGCCCTCGACGCGATGATCCCGCGCCGTGCGTGAGGCGATTGTCGTCGCGGCGATCGTGCGCCTTCGACGCGATGATCCCGCCCCGTGCGCGCGTCGATCTACACGATGTGCGCTGTCAGGTGCTCCAGCCGAGGCGAAGCAACATTCGCTCGCTCTGTGAGCGGCCGGTCTCGCGGCGTGTGACATGCGTCCGCGCGAGCAGCGCGCCCAAGCCCGCCCCCGCCGCGTTCATGAGCACGTCGTCCACGGACGAGACGCGGCCCAGGTCGAACACGTACTGGGCGATTTCCAACGTCGCGGATACCGCCGCGCCCACCAACACCATCCGGGCCACGCCCGCGAACCGAGGCAGGCGCAGCGGAAGAAAGAAACCAAGCGGTACGAATAGCAGCGTGTTCGCCCCGACCTGAACGACCGCGCTCGACGACGAGTCGGTCAGCGTCGCGACGAGATCCCGCAGCGGCACCGCGCTGATCGAGCCGACGCCGTCGACCGGAGTCAAGATCATCCAGATCCACGGCAGCGTGCCCGCGACCAGACCGACCTCGGCCACCGTGTACCGCAACGCGAGATTCCGGTCCCACCCGCGCCGCAGCCGCCAGCGCGTCGTCCACCAGATCGCCGCGAGCACCGCGGGCGCCGCGCAGGCCCACACGGTCAATACGTGGCCCCACGCATCCCACACCTGTCGCACCAGGCCGACGCTACCGGAGCGGCCGAAAAACCTTGGCCGCCAGCGAAATCAGCGGTTGCTGACAGCGCCTTCGGCGGCCTCGGCCCACTCGCGCCACTGCTTGGCCTGCTCGAGCGCCTTCTCGGCGTCGCGCTGCTTGCCCGCCGCCTGCGCCTTGGCCGCCTGCTCCTCGAACTGGGCGACCTTCTCGCGGAACTGGGCGGCGCGCGCCACGGCCTCCGGGTCGGTGCGGCGCCACTGGGCGTCCACCGCGTCGCGGACCCGCTTCTCGATGGTCCGCAGCTTGCCCTCGAGCTCCTGGATGCGTTCGCGCGGGACCTTGCCGATGGCGTCCCACTTGTCCTGCAACTCGCGCAGCTGCGCCCGCGCGGTGTCCAGACCGCCCGCGGGGTCGATGTGCTCGTAGTGGTGCAGCAGGTCTTCCTTGGCGGCGGCGTTCGACTCGAACTCGGCGTCGCGCTCGGAAACCGCGGCGTTGCGCGCCGCGAAGAACACGTCCTGCGCGCTCTTGAAGCGCCGCCACAGCGCCTCGTCGGCCTCGCGCGGGGCGCGACCCGCGGCCTTCCACTCGGTCAGCAAATCGCGGAAGACGGCCGCGGTGCCGACCCAGTCGGTGGAGCCGGACAGCTCCTCGGCCCGCACGCAGAGTTCTTCCTTGCGCGCCTTGGCGGCGGCCCGCTCGCGGTCGAGTTCGGCGAAGTGCGCGCCGCGGCGGCGGTTGAAGGATTCGCGGGCCTTGGAGTAGCGCTTCCACAGCGCGTCGTCGACCTTGCGGTCCACGCCGCGGATCGACTTCCACTCGTCGAGGATCTCGCGCAGCCGATCGCCCGCGGCCTTCCACTGGGTGGATTCGGCGGCGATCTGCTCGGCCTCGGCGCACAGCGCTTCCTTGCGCTCGGTGTGCTCGTGGCGGGCGCGCTCCTTCTCCTCCTTGGCGTGCGCGGCCGCTTCCTCGGAGTGCTCGGTGATCGCCTGCAGTCGCTTGGCCAGCTCGTCGATGTCGCCGATGACGGCGGCCGTGGGCAGCGATTCGGCCAGCGCGAGCGCGGCGGCCTTGGTCTTGCGCGCGTCGGCGCCCGCGGCGAGCCGCGCTTCCAGCAGCGCGACCTCGGTGGCGAGGTCGTCGAAGCGGCGGCCGAAGTGCGCGAGGCCCTCGGCGGCGTCGCCCGCCTGCCAGGAGCCGACGATCCGCTCGCCCTCGGCCGTCTTCACCCAGGCGGTGCCGTCCTCGTCGACCCGGCCCCAGCGGCTGGGGTCGGTGACGGTCGGTACGACCACCGGATGCGGGTGCTGCTGGGCGGCCGGGCCCGGGGCGGGCTTGACCGCGTGCGGCTTGGGATGGGCTGACGGGCCACCGGGCTTCGGGGCACCGGAGGGGCGCGGTGTCGTGCCGGGATTGGCCTTCGCGGTTCCGTTGCTGTCGGTCATTGTTCTCCGTCCCTGCCGCGCGTCACGGCTGCCTGGTTACGCCCTAGCTCATCCCATTGAACCCGGTCCGAGCCCTCGAGACCATCTGATCTACGCTCTTCCCGGGCTGGGACCCGGGACCGGCAACCCGTGGTGACCTGGGTTGTCGCATGTCGACACTATCAATCTCGTGGCGAATTGACGCTACAGACACTCGAAGCCGACCGGCGTGCGTCTCGGTACCGCCGTGCGCCGGCCCCGCTGCCCGAACAGATACGGTTTACCGCGTGTTCAGTATTGCGGCCCTGGTCCCGTCGCCGCCGATCCTGGTGCCCGAACTAGGCGGCGCCGCGGCGATGGGCAGCGGGGCGGATCCGGACGACCCACCCGCGGTACTGCGCACCGCCGCGCTCGACGCGGCCCGGGCGCTCGCGGCGGTGACGCGGCGGTGGACGGTGCTCGGCGTCGGATCCGCCGACGATGTGTTCGGACCCGAATCCGCCGGAACCTTCGAAGGTTTCGGCGTGGATCTCCGTGTCGCGCTGGCCGATTCGGCCACCGCGCCCGGGTTTGCCGCCGATCCGCGGCTGCCGCTGCCCGTCTTGATCGCCGGATGGTTGCGGGGACGGGTCGCGCCGGACGCCCGCGCCACCGCGCGCCTGACCGCGGCCGACACTTCGGCGGCGCGGTGCCTGGAACTGGGCGCCGAGCTACGTGCCGAGCTCGACGCGGACGACGAGCCGCGCGGCGTCCTGGTCGTCGCCGACGGCGCCGCCACCTTGACCGTCAAGTCGCCCGGATATCTCGATGAGCGCGCGGTCCCGCTGCAAGCCGAGCTCGACCGGGCGTTGAGCGCGGGGGACCGGGCGGCGCTGCGCGCGCTCGATCCGGCGCTGTGCGCGGAGCTGGCCGTGTCGGGGCGCGCCGCCTATCAAGTTCTGGGCGGTCTGTTCGCCGTGGATCCGTCCGATCCTTCCGTCGAAACCCATTACCGGGCCGCGCCTTTCGGAGTTGGCTATCACGTGAGCGTCTGGCGACCGGAACGGGAGGTGTGATGAGAGTGCCGATCGCGGTGGTCGGCCCCACCGCCACCGGCAAGTCCGATCTGGGCTTGGATCTCGCGGCCCGCCTCGACGGCGAGATCGTGAACATCGACGCCATGCAGCTCTACCGCGGCATGGACATCGGCACCGCCAAGCTGCCCGTCGCCGAACGCCGCGGCATCCCGCACCACCAGCTCGACGTGCTCGAGGTGACCGAGACCGCGAGCGTGGCCACCTATCAGCGCGCGGCCTCCGCCGACGTCGAGGACATCCTGGCTCGCGGCCGCACGCCGGTCATCGTCGGCGGCTCGATGATGTACGTGCAGGCGCTGCTGGACGAATGGGAGTTCCCGGCCACCGATCCGGTGGTGCGCGCCCGCTGGGAGCAGGTGCTCGCGGAGCAGGGCGTCGCCGCCGTGCACGCGGCGCTGCGCGCGGCGGATCCGGTCGCCGCCGACACCATCCTGCCCACCGACGGCCGTCGCATGGTGCGGGCGCTGGAAGTCGTGGAGCTCACCGGGCAGCCGTTCGCGGCCTCGGCGCCCACCATCGGCGCGCCGCGCTGGGACACCGTCATCCTCGGCGTCGACCGCGACACCGCCGAGCTGGACGCGCGCATCGAGCGGCGCACCGCGCTCATGTTCGAGACCGGACTCGTCGACGAGGTGCGCGGCCTGCTCGAGCACGGCCTGCGCGAGGGCGTCACCGCGCGCCGCGCCATCGGCTACGCGCAAGTCCTCGCCTACCTGGACGACGAATACGACCTGAACCACGCCAGGGAACGCACCCTGATCGGCACTCGCCGCTACGTGCGCAGACAGCGTTCCTGGTTCCGCCGCGATCCCAGGGTGCGCTGGGTGGACGGCGCCGATCCCGACCTGCTCGGCGCGGCGATGCGGCAGATCGACAACACAGAACGGAACTCGCTGTGACCCGACGTGTCAGCACCCGAAACGCCTCGGTGCAGGTGTGGCAGGCCTACTTGAACAATCGCACCAAGCGCCACCGCGACAGCCGGTTCCTGGTGCAGGGCGTGCGACCGATCACCCAGGCGATCGCCAATGGGTGGCCGCTGGAGACCCTGCTCTACCGGCTCGGCGCGCCCGACCTGTCCGGCTGGGCCAGGGAGGTGCTCGACACCACCGACGTGCCGCAGGTCGGGCTGGTGCCGGAGCTGATGGCGGAACTCGGTGAGAAGGCGAGCAACATACCGGAATTGGTCGCCGTCGCGATCTCGCGCCAGCCCGAGCTGGACACCTTCGAACCCGGCGAACCCGGCGAGGACGCGCCGGTGATCGTGGTGTTCGACCGCCCGAACTCGCCGGGCAACCTCGGCACCCTGATCCGGTCCGCGGACGCCTTCGGCGCCTGCGCGGTGATCGTCACCGGTCACGGCGCCGATCAGTACGACCCGCAGTCCGTGCGCGCCTCCACCGGCTCGCTGTTCGCGGTCCCGGTCTATCGCGCCGCCGGACCCGCGCAGGTGCTCGCGCTGCGCGACCGCCAGGTCGCCCGCGGCATCCCGACCAGGATCGTCGGCACCGACGAGCACGGTTCGCACGCGGTGTTCGACCAGGACTTCACCGAGTCGACCATCCTGGTCATCGGCAACGAGACCAGCGGGATGAGCGCCGCCTGGCAGGATGCGTGCGACGACCTGGTCTCCATCCCCATGGGCGGCACCGCCAGCTCGCTCGGCGCGCCCTCGGCGGCCGCGGTCGCACTGTACGAAATTTCCCGGCAGCGCCGGACGTTTGCCAGATGACGACGACGAGGAGAACGCACACGTGACGGACATCGAGTTCACGAAGGGGCACGGCACCCAGAACGACTTCGTGGTGCTGCCCGACGAGGATGTCCGGCTCGAACTGACCGAGGACCGCGTCGCCGCGCTCTGCGACCGGCAGCGCGGCCTCGGAGCCGACGGCGTGCTGCGGGTCGCGCGCGCCGGTGCGCTGCGGGACGCGGGCGTGCTCGCGGACCTCCCCGAGGGCGTCGGCGCGGACGACTGGTTCATGGACTACCGCAACGCCGACGGCTCGATCGCGGAGATGTGCGGCAACGGCGTGCGCGTCTTCGCCCACTACCTGACCGCGACCGGGCGGGAATCGCGCGCGGAGTACGTGGTGGGCAGCAGGGCGGGCGCCCGGCCGGTCGTCGTGCACGCGGGCGGACCCGTCGAGGGCGAGGTCACCGTCACGATGGGCCGAGCGAAGGAGCTCGGGGAATCAACGGCGACCATCGCTGGTTGGGCTTATCAGGGGATCGGCATCGATGTCGGCAACCCGCATCTGGCCTGCGTGGACTCCGGTCTGACCGCCGAGGCGCTCGGCAAACTCGATCTGAGCGTCCCGCCCGGCTACGACCCGGATCTCTTCCCGCACGGGGTGAACGTCGAGATCCTGACCTCGCTGGACGCGGACCGTTCGGTCGACATGCGCGTCTACGAACGCGGCGTCGGCGAAACCCGTTCCTGCGGAACGGGAACCGTCGCGGCGGCCGCGGCGGCGCTGGCCGCCGATGGCTTCCGCATCGCCGAGGACACCGGCCAGGTGACGGTGCGGGTGCCCGGCGGCGCGGTCACCGTGGGCCTCGAGGGCGGCGCGGCATGGCTGCGCGGACCTTCGGTGCTGCTCGCCACCGGCACGCTGGCCGAACAGTGGTGGAACGGGCGCTGAGCGCGCCCCGAAATAACGGAATGCGCCGGGTCGTCGCACCTGGCAGCATGGATGGTGTATGAGGAATTCAGAGACGTACGACATCAATCCGGCCGACGACGACTTCGACTTCGTCGACTCGGCCGACGACACCGCGCGCTCCGGTGACGTGGTGGCCGAGCGTGCCGCCCGAATGAAGCGCAACGGCTGGACGATGGAGCCGACGGTCGGTGAGCTGCAGCTGGACGAACGCAGCTCGCTACGCCGCGTCGCCGGTCTGTCCACCGAACTCACCGACATCACCGAGGTCGAGTACCGGCAGCTGCGCCTGGAACGGGTCGTGCTGGTCGGCGTGTGGACCTCGGGCTCGGCGGCCCAGGCCGAGGCGAGCATGGCCGAACTCGCCGCGCTCGCCGAGACCGCGGGCTCGGAGGTGCTCGAGGCGCTCATCCAGCGCCGCGACCGGCCGGACCCGGCCACCTACATCGGTTCCGGCAAGGCCGACGAGCTGCGCTCGGTGGTGCTGGAGACCGGCGCCGACACCGTCATCTGCGACGGTGAGCTGACCCCGGCCCAGCTGACCGCGCTGGAGAAGGTGGTCAAGGTCAAGGTGATCGATCGGACCGCCCTGATCCTGGACATCTTCGCCCAGCACGCCACCTCCAGCGAGGGCAAGGCGCAGGTCGCGCTGGCCCAGATGGAGTACATGCTGCCCAGGCTGCGCGGCTGGGGTGAGTCGATGTCCCGGCAGGCCGGTGGTCGCGCGGGCAGCAACGGCGGCGTCGGTCTGCGCGGTCCCGGTGAGACCAAGATCGAGACCGACCGCCGCCGCATCCGCGAGCGGATGGCCAAGTTGCGGCGCGAGATCCGGGAGATGAAGACCGCGCGCGAGACCAAGCGGGCACGGCGGACGTCCTCGGGCATTCCGCAGGTCGCCATCGTCGGCTATACGAACGCGGGCAAGTCCAGCCTGATGAACGCGCTCACCGGCGCGGGCCTCCTGGTCCAGGACGCGCTGTTCGCCACCCTGGATCCGACCACTCGGCGCGCCGATCTGGACGACGGCCGCGAGGTCGTGTTCACCGACACCGTCGGTTTCGTGCGGCATCTGCCGACCCAGCTGGTCGAGGCGTTCCGCTCGACGCTGGAGGAGGTCACCGGCGCCGATCTGCTGCTGCACGTGGTGGACGGCTCCGACTCGATGCCCGCGGAGCAGATCAAGGCCGTGCGCGAGGTGATCACCGACGTGATCAAGGAGCAGGGCGCGGCCGCACCGCCGGAACTGTTGGTGCTCAACAAGATCGACGCCGTCGATCCGATGGAGCTGACCAGGCTGCGCGCGCTGCTGCCGGACGCCGAGTTCGTCTCGGCGCAGACCGGCGAGGGCATCGAGAGCCTGCTCGACCGGCTGGCCGAGGTGCTCGGCGGACTGGACGTCGAGGTCGGCGTGCTGCTGCCGTACACCCGGGGCGACTTGCTCGCGCGCATCCACGCCGACGGCCGGATCCTGTCCTCCACTCACGAGGAGGCGGGCACCCGGGTCCGGGCGCGGGTACCGCACGCGCTGGCCGCGGCGCTGTCGGAATACGCGCACGCGGGCGGCGACGGCGCGGGCCCCGACGAAGGGCCGTCCGCGTAGACCGCGGAATCGGACGGAAATAGAACCGACCGTCACGTTCGCTATCGTGCCGATAACGGACGTGACGGTTTGTCGTTCCGCCGGGCGTTGATCCGTTTCGGTGCCGTATCCCGTTCGCCCACAGTATTTTTCGATGCTCGGTTGGCGGCCCTGTCGCCACTCCGTCGTGGCAAAGGTTGTGGCGGGTCACACTTGACGACCACCCATGTTGCAACTTGTTACAACGTCATCCGGTAGCATCGGCCCGGATGCCGTATTCGACTGCGGCGCAGGGGACCTTAATTCCGTACGACGATGTGCCGGGATCCGACATGCGATGGGGTAGCCACCAATGCCTGAATCCTCGCCTACCGCGGCGGTGCTGACCGACGGGGCGCCGCTGGAGGTGCGTCTCGACGAGACCGACATCCGATTGATCGAAGCCTTGCTCGCGCCGGTGCGCGCGTGGACGAGTCCGCGCTTCTACGGCCTGGACAACATTCCCGCCGACGGCCCGGTGCTGCTGGTCGGCAACCACAACCTGATGGGCGGCATCGACGCCCCGCTGCTGATGCCCGAGGTGCTGCGTCGCCGCGGCAGGCTGATCCGCGGCCTCGCCGAGAACGTGCTGATCGCGGTGCCCGGCCTGCGCCACTTCCTGCACTACTACGGCGCGGTCCGCGGCAACCGGAACAACTGCATGGCGCTGCTCGCCAAGGGTGAGGCGGTCATCGTCTTTCCCGGCGGCGGCCGCGAGGCGGTGCGCCGCAAGAACGAGAAGTACGTGCTCAAATGGGAAGGGCGCACCGGATTCGCCCGGATGGCGATCGAGGCGGGCGCGCCCATCGTTCCGGTCGCCATGATCGGCGTGGATGACGCCTTCGACATCGTCTTCGACGGCGATCACCCGGTGATGCGTCCGCTGCGCTGGACGGTCGAGGCGCTCGGCCTCAAGCGCGACCTCACCCCGCCGCTGCTGCGTGGCGTCGGCCCGACCCTGATCCCGCGCCCCGAACGGTTCTACTTCTCCGCGGGCACCCCGATCGACCCGGCGCCGTGGTGCGACGCCGACGACCTCGACGTCGCGGCTTCCGACCTGCGCGACGTGGTACGCAAGGCGCTGGAAGAGGAGTTGAAGTTCCTGTTCGGCGAGCGCGACCGTGATTCCGGTCGCACCCTGATCGGTCGGGTGCGCGGCTTGCTGCCGTTCTGAACCTTTCTGAGAAGATCTCGAGAATTCACTTGGCAATCTCTCAGCTACGGGTACGTAGCGTGGGGAGATGCGCAGGAAACGAAGCAGATCGGCCGCCGCGGCCGCCGCCATCGCCCTTCTCTGCGGCGCGGCCACGGCGGGCGGCGGGACGGCGATCGCGGCAGCCGACGATTCGCTCGCCGCGCAAGGCTTCAGGACGCAAGCCGACGGCTCCCGCATCGTCGACACCACCGTGCTGGACGAGCGCAACCTGCGGCTTCAGGTGTATTCGGCGGCCATGGACCGGACCATCGACATCGACGTGCAGCGTCCGGCCGACGCCTCGTCGCCTCGTCCGACGCTGTACCTGCTCGCGGGCGCGGGCGGTGGCGAGGACACGGCGACCTGGCAACAGCGCACCACCGTGCTGCAGTTCCTGGCCGGAAAGGATGTCAACGTCGTGCAGCCGGTCGGCGGGGCGTTCACTTACTACACCGACTGGCGCTCGGCTGATCCCGCGCTCGGGGTCAACAAGTGGCAAACGTTCCTGACCGAGGAACTGCCGCCGTTGATCGACCGCGCTCTCGGCACGAACGGCACCAACGCCATCGCGGGATTGTCCATGTCGGGCACGTCGGTGCTGCAACTGCCGATCGCCGCGCCCGGGCTGTACCGCGCGGCCGCGGCTTACAGCGGCTGCGCCCAGATCAGCGACCCGGTCGGCTACAACTTCGTCAGGACGGTGGTCTCCGCGGGCGGCGGCGACACCGCGAACATGTACGGCCCGCAGGGTGATCCGCTGTGGGCGGCCAATGATCCCTACCTGAACGCCGAGGGTTTGCGCGGGCTCGAGCTGTTCCTGTCGACGGGCAGTGGCATCCCGGGACAATGGGACACCCTCGATGGCCCGTACACCCTGCCCGGCGTCGGCGGGCTGGCCAATCAGCTCACTGTCGGCGGCGCGCTCGAGGCTGCCTCGAACTACTGCACGCACAACATGCAGGCCCGCCTGAACCAGCTCGGCATCCCCGCGACCTTCGATTTTCAGCCGGTCGGCACACACTCGTGGGGCTACTGGGAAGACGCTCTCGTCGCGTCCTGGCCGATCCTGGCCAAGGGCCTCGACTTACCGGCCTGAACCGACTTTCATAGCGGAACGCTATGTATTAATCTTGCCTCAGGTTTGTCGCGAATCGTCACGTCTGCGCCCGTTTCGAAGCTGCCAGACCAGGTGAACCCGCGAATTTCGGACGTGAAGTGAACTGCCATTCCGGTTCCGGGTACCGTATGCGGTAACGACGGGCTGGTGTGGACCGCCCGGTGTGGTCACTAGGAGGTTGGTGTGGAGCGCACACTGTTCGAGCCCGAACACGATTTGTTCCGGGAGTCGTTCCGCAAGTTTCTCGATCAGCACGTCGCACCGAACCACGCGAAGTGGGAAGAGCAGGGCATCGTCGACCGCGAGGTCTGGCTCGAGGCGGGCAAGCAGGGCTTCCTCGGCATGGCCGTCCCGGAGGAGTACGGCGGCGGCGGGGTCAAGGACTTCCGCTACAACGCGATCGTCACCGAGGAAACCGTGCAAGGCCAGTACTCCGGCCTCGGTTTCACGCTGCACAACGATGTGATCGCGCCCTACCTGCTGGATCTGGCCAACGAGGAGCAGAAGCAGCGCTGGCTGCCCGGCTTCTGTTCCGGCGAGATCATCACCGCCATCGCGATGACCGAACCCGGTACCGGCTCGGACCTTCAGGGCATCAAGACCCGCGCGGTCCGCGACGGTGACGACTGGATCCTCAACGGCGCCAAGACCTTCATCACCAACGGCGTCAACGCCGACATCGTCATCGTGGTCGCCCAGACCGATCCCGAGAAGGGCGCGATGGGCTTCAGCCTGCTGGTGGTCGAGCGCGGCATGGCGGGCTTCGAGCGCGGCCGCAACCTGGACAAGATCGGCCTCAAGGCCCAGGACACCGCCGAGCTGAGCTTCACCGACGTGCGGGTGCCCGGCAAGAACCTGCTCGGCACCGAGGGCATGGGCTTCATCCACCTGATGCACAACCTGCCGCAGGAGCGCCTGTCCATCGCCGTCATGGCCGCCGCCGCGATGGAGGCCTGCCTGGAGATGACCTGTCAGTACGTGCGCGACCGCAAGGCGTTCGGCAAGCCGATCGGCGCCCTGCAGAACACCCGCTTCGTGCTCGCCGAGCTGGCCACCAAGACCACCGCCGTGCGCATCATGGTCGACCGCTTCATCGAGGACCTGAACGCGGGCAAGCTCTCCGTCGAAGACGCCGCCATGGCCAAGTGGTGGAGCACCGAGGAACAGCTCGACCTCATCAACCGCTGCCTCCAACTGCACGGCGGCTACGGCTACATGAAGGAATACCCGATCGCCAAGGCCTACATGGACGCGCGCATCCAGACCATCTACGGCGGCACCACCGAGATCATGAAGGAGATCATCGGCCGCTCGCTGAACCTGTCCTGATCTCTCGCCTGTACGTCTCCGTCCGCACGGAAACCCGTGCGGCCGGATGCTTTTCCGTGGCGGGCGAACGACCACGCGGACCCCTTCGGCGCTCGCAGAACGCACAGCTCCGCGAGGCTTGTGAACCTGCGGGCGTCATTCGGCGGGGACCGGCGGGGGATCGGTGGTGCGGAGGAGGTTGGCGACGGAAGTAGGGGTCCAGTGCAGGTCGGCGCCGGGGCGGGTGGCCAGGTAGGCGGCGGTGCGGGGGAGCGGCCAGCCGTGTGATTCGGTGATGCCCGCGGCCAAATGGCGCAGGTAGGCGGGGGAGGGCGGGTTGCCGGGGAGGTCGGTGTGGCGCCAAGGGGCGGTGCAGGTGAGGATCGGGTGGCCGTCGAGAGTTCCTGCGCGGACCAGGGTTTCGTAGCGGCCGGGGCCGAGCGCGGTGCGGCCGTTGGCGAGCACGTCGGTCAGGTCGAGGTCGTCGCCCGGCGGGCGGTACATCTCCTGGGCGACGATGTCGGAGAACTGCGCGGCCGTCAGCAGGTAGGCGCGGGCGGCGGTCTCGCCCGCGGCGTCCGGCGCGTAGAAGCCGCGGCCGCCGGTCCAGGTGAGCGATTCGGTGGCGAAGTAGAGCAGGCCGGGCAGCATGAGCGGCCGGGATCGCTGCGGCGCGGAATGGTCGCGGCACCCGGGAAGTTCGATCGCGCCGCCTTCGGGTCGGCCGCCCTCCAGATAGCAGTGCAGACGGCGGTGATGCATGTTGGAGCCGTAGGCGGCGTACCACACGAGGCACGTCACCCTGACATTGTCCCTCGTGTCGGCGGATGTCTGCTCGATGGCCGCGATCGGGTGGCCGCATAGCCATCCGATCGGTCTCAGGGCAGGACACCGCGCGTAACGGGCCGATCGTCCCGCCGCGACCAGCGGGACCGGCCGTTATGTGTGCTGCGTAGCAAGAGCTGAGTCTCGATCGCCGTCCGGGGCGCGGCGATCACCTGCACACTCGCTCGGGCCCGGTCGACGTCCTCACAACCACCCGGTGACTTGCTGGATGGCCAAGCAGGACAACGCAAGTACCAGGCTGAGCGCTCCCCCGAAGACCAGCGGCCGAACACCCGCCGCTCGCACCCGTTGCCACGACAGCGACGTCCCGATGGCGGCAAGCATCGCCGCGATCAACCACGCGCTCACCGCGCCGAGCGGCCCGGACCACGATTCCGGCACCAACCCGAACCCGGCGATCACCGAGGCTGCCACGAAGAGCACCACGAACAGCGGGATCACCCGCCATGCCGCTGGCCGGTGGTCGGCGTCGGCTTGCCGCGTTCTCCAGTGGCCACTGCCGGGTCCGCTGTCGGCTTGCCATGCGCCGTGCAGCCCGTCGTCGGATGGGTTGTTGTCGGATTGCCCGGCGCTGTATCGCCCGCTGTCGGGTTGGCTGTCGTCGCGATGGCCAGCGCTGAGTCGCAGGCTGTCGTCGCGCTGCCAAGCGCCGTGTCGCCCACCGCCGGACGTCCCAACCCGCCGCTGCCCGAGATGCAACCCCACGCACATCGGCACGATCAGCAGACTGCGCACCAATTTCACGATCACCGCGAACTGCGCCGCAGCGGGGCCGAAGATCGCGCCCGCCGCCAGCACCGAAGAGGTGTCGTTGATCGCCGTGCCCGCCCACAACCCGAATGCTTCCTCGGACATGCCGAGCAACCGGCCGAGCGGCGGAAATGCCAGCACCGCAAGGACATTGAAGACGAAGATGGTGCCGAGCGCGTAGGCGACCCGCTCCCGGTCCGGCTTGATGACGGCGGTCGCCGCCGCGATCGCCGACGCTCCGCAGATCGTCGACCCCACCGCGACGAGCGTCGCCGATTCCCGGTCGAGGGCCAGCAGCCTGCCGACCACGACCGCGGCGGTCGCGCCCGCGATCACCGTGCCGACCAACACCACCGCCGTCTGCCGCCCCACGCTCAGCACCGCGCCGAAAGGCAGCCCCAATCCGAGCAGCACGATGGCTAGCCCGAGCACACGCTGCCTGGTCACCGCCAGTCCTGGGCCGAACACGCCGTCCTCGTCGACCGCCCTTCTGCGCGCGAGTCCGACCAGCGCGCCCGCGCCTAGTGCGAACACCGGCGCCCCGACGACGGGCGCCGCCCGGTCGATCAGTGTCGCGGCGGTGGCGAGCCCGGCAACCAGCGCGAGCCCGGGGAGAAGACGAGGTAGACGGCGCACGCTTGTCACCCTCGCGCCACCCAGGCCACCCCGGTAGAGAGCGCATCCCGAGGACCTCATAAGATTCGCTTATGTCCTTGGGTCACGCACCGGGTCGCCGCCGGGCCCATAATCGGTGCTCATGACGCTGCCACCGGGAACGCCCGATCTGGATGTTCTCGATCTGCTCGTCTCTGTCGCGGAACTAGGCAGTCTCGGCGCGGCGGCCCGCCGCCACGGCATCAGCCAGCCCGCCGCGAGCATGCGAATCAGCGCACTGGAACGCAGGCTGCACCTGCGGCTGCTGGACCGCGGGCCGACCGGCTCGGCGCTGACCGACGCGGGTCGCGCGGTGGTCGACCACGCGCGCCCCGTGCTCGAGTCGGCTCGCTCCTTCGGCACGGCGGTCGCCGCCCTGCGCGCGGACAACGTTCCGCGATTGCGCATCGCCGCCTCCAAAACCATTGCCGACCATCGGATTCCGCAGTGGTTGCAGGTGCTGCGCGGCGCCCACCCGGAAGTGGCGGTCGCCTTGGAGGTGGCCAACAGCAGTCAAGTGCTGGAACTGGTTCGCCGCGAGGCCGCCGACCTCGGCTTCGTCGAGGGGCCGCATCCGCCCGCCGATCTCGGTAGCCGGGTGCTCGGTACGGACGAACTCGTCGTCGTGGTTTCTCCCGCTCACCCGTGGGCACGCCGCCGCGGCGGGGTATCGCCGCGGGAGTTGGCCGCCACTCCATTGCTGTGGCGAGAGCCGGGATCCGGAACTCGCGACGCGGTCCGGGAGGTTCTGGCGGGATTCGGCGAGCCTGCCCGACCGGCCGCGGAACTGGGCTCGGCGGCCACGATCATCGCCGCTGCACGCACCGCGGTGGCGCCGGCGGTGGTCAGCAGGCTGATCGCCGCGCCCGAACTCGAGCGCGGGACGCTCGTCGAGGTATCACTGACCGAATCCACCGCGCTGACTCGGCGGTTCCGTGTGGTGTGGCGGCCGCGCTTCCCGCTCTCGGGTCCGGCGCGTCTGCTGGCCGAGATCGCCGAGCGAACCGAATCGGACGGCTGAGTCAACTGGTGATACTCGCGGGAGCCCACGCGTTTTCGCAGGTGAGAGCTCCGCGCTCGGTAACGGAACTGGCGTAACCACCTGGTAATCACCGGAAACGTCGCGCGTAACGATCCGTTCCCAGCATTTGCCGCATGACAGGCAGAACGTATCCCGGCACCGGACGCCGCTCGGCGCCCGCCCGGCGGGTCAGGGACATTCTGCGGGCACGGATCCGCAGCGGTGTTTACGGCAATCTGCCGTTGCCCTCGGAGAGCCAACTCGCGGCCGACTTCGACACAAGCCGCAATATCGTGCGCGACGCGCTCACCCTGCTGCGCGACGAGGGGCTCGTCGACCGGGTGCCCGGCGCGGGCACTTTCGTGGTGGCGGACAAGGCAGTGCAAGGTCTCGACCGACTGCGCGGCCTGGCCGAGACCTTCGAGACGGGCAGCGCCCGCGTGGTCAACACGGTCTTGCTGGCCGAACTCGTGCCCGCCACACCGATCGTCGCCGAGCGGCTCGAGCTGGAGCCGGGCACACCGGTGGTGGCGCTGGAACGCGTCCGCCATCTCGACGGCGCGCCGCTGTCGCTGGACGCCAGCTATCTCACCGCCGACGTCGGCGCGCCGCTGTTGCAGTGCGATCTCACCGGCTGCGACGTCTTCGGCCTGCTGGAGGCGGAACTCGGGCTGCCGCTCGGCTCGGCCGCGGTCTCCATCGAGGCCGTCGCCGCCGATCCGACGGTAGCCGGGCTGCTCGCGGTGCGGCCCGGCTCGCCGCTGCTGTTCCTGGAACGACTCACTTACACCGATTCCGGCCGGCCCGTCGACCTCGAGTACGTGCGCTATCGCGGCGACCGGTTCTCGCTGTCCGGCCGGCTGCACCGCATCCCGGTCACACCGAATCGCGGTGCGGCCGAACCGAAGGAAAGGGGCTGATTCGGATGTCGATGGACATTCCACCCGTCGCTGAGCGCCGGGAGCTGAGCTGCGATGTACTGGTCGTCGGCGGCGGAACCGCGGGTACCATGGCCGCGCTCACCGCCGCCAGGCACGGCGCCGACGTACTGCTGCTGGAGAAGGCGCACGTGCGCCATTCGGGGGCGCTGGCGATGGGCATGGACGGGGTCAACAACGCGGTGGTGCCCGGCAAGGCGACTCCGGAGGACTACGTCGCCGACATCACCGTGGCCAACGACGGAATCGTCAACCAGCGCACCGTCTATCAGACCGCGACCCGCGGTTTCGAGATGGTGCAGCGGCTGGAGAGCTACGGCGTCAAGTTCGAGAAGGACGAGCACGGCGAGTACGCGGTGCGCAAGGTGCACCGCTCGGGCAGCTATGTGCTGCCGATGCCGGAGGGACGCGACGTGAAGAAAGTGCTGTATCGCACCCTGCGTGCCCGCGACGTCCGCGCCAAGGTGACCATCAGCAACCGAGTGATGCCCGTGCGGGTACTCACGGTGGACGGCCGAGCCGTCGGCGCTGTCGGATTCGATACGCGCACCGGCGAATTCGTCACCATCTCGGCCGGCGCGGTGATCCTGGCGACCGGCGCGTGCGGTCGTCTCGGGCTGCCCGCCAGCGGCTACCTGTACGGCACCTACGAGAACCCGACCAACGCGGGCGACGGCTACGCGATGGCCTACCACGCGGGCGCGGAGCTCTCCGGTATCGAGTGCTTCCAGATCAACCCGCTCATCAAGGATTACAACGGACCCGCCTGCGCCTACGTCGCCAACCCGTTCGGCGGCTACCAGGTCAATGCCGAGGGCAACCGGTTCGTCGACTGCGACTACTGGTCCGGGCAGATGATGGCCGAGGTCAAGCGAGAACTCGACAGCGCGCGCGGCCCGATCTATCTCAAACTGAGCCACCTGCCCGACGCCACGATCCAGGAGATCGAGGGTATCCTGCACACCACCGAGCGCCCGACTCGCGGCACCTTCCACGCGGGCCGCGGCACCGATTACCGCACCAGCGACATCGAGATGCACATCTCCGAAGTCGGTCTGTGCAGCGGACATTCCGCGTCGGGCGTGTGGGTCGACGAGCACGCGGCGACCACCGTGCCGGGGCTCTACGCGGCGGGGGACATGGCCCTGGTGCCGCACAACTACATGATCGGCGCCTTCGTCTACGGCGACATCGCGGGGGAGAGCGCGACCGAATACGCGCGGGGCGCGGCGCGGCCCGTGCTGCCGGAGGATCAGATCGAGGCGGCGCACGCGCTGATCTACCGTCCGCTGAGCAATCCGGACGGCCCGCCGCAGTCGCAGGTCGAATACAAACTGCGCCGCTTCGTCAACGACTACCTGCAACCCCCGAAGACCCAGCGCTACCTCTCGCTCGGTCTGGCCGCGTTCGAGCGGATGCACGCCGACATCGCCCAGATGAGCGGGCACACCCCGCACGAGCTGATGCGCTGCGCCGAGGTGACATTCATCCGCGACTGCGCGGAGATGGCGGCACGGGCCTCCTTGCGGCGCACCGAAAGCCGCTGGGGCCTCTACCATCAGCGCTCCGACTGGCCCGCGCGTGACGACGCGGAGTGGTTCTGCCACCTCAACCTCTACCGTGGTGAGTCCGGCGACATGCGGTTCCTGACCCGTCCGGTTGCGCCCTACATCGTTCCGGTGCCCGGCTTCACGCGGCCCGACGGCGTTCCCGACGTCGCGGCGCCGGAGCTGGTCGGCGCGTGGAGCGCCCGATGAGCGCCCGGCTGCTCGAGCTGATGGACCTCGCCGAGGAATGCCCGCAGCTGTCCGAGCTGCGGCCGTTCCTGACCGACCCCGACCCGGAGGTGCGCCGCACCGCGCTCTCGGTGCTCAGCGAGACCACCGAGGAGTGGGCGCAATCCTCACCTCTGGTCGCGGCGGGCCTGTCCGATACGGACGTGTCCGTGCGCCACGCCGCCATCGGCCTGCTCACCGAGCTTCTCGAAGTGCTGGTCGCCGGAACGGAATTCGATGCCGCGCTGCGTGCCGCCGCGACGGCGCAGGAGCCCGCGGTGCGCGCCGCCGCGATCGAGGCGCTGTGGCGGCACCGCCGCACCGACGCGACGGAACTGGCCGGCTGGTTCGCCGATGCCAACGCCGCGGTGCGCCGCACCGTGGTGGCGGGCCTCACCTCGGTGGACGCGCTCGTCGAACTCGACGCCGCCGCCGCCGACCCGGCACCGAACGTACGCATCGCGGTCGCGAAAGGCATTGCCGCGGTGGGTGACCCGCGCGGCACGGCGACCCTGCTCCGGCTGGCGGGCGATCCGGAACCGCTGGTGCGGGCAGCGGGATTGACCGCGCTCGCGCAGACCGGCTGCGGGGACGACGCCGCGGCCGTCGCGTCGGCCGCCCTGGACGACCCCGCCTGGCAGGTACGCCAGGGCGCGGCGATCGCCTTGGCCGTCGCCGACCCCGAACTCGCCGCCCCGCGGCTGATCTCGGCCGTCACCGACGGCAACCTCGACGTCCGCAAGGCCGCCGTGCGCGGTCTGGCCGAGCGAATCGCCGAACGACCGGAGGTCACCGCCGCCCTCCGCACCGCACTGGAAGACCCGGACGCCGATGTCCGCGCCTTCGCACGCATCGGCATTGCCAACTCCGGAAAGGAACTCTGATGGCCCAGGTCACCACTCGCATCGACGTCCCGGTCACCGTCGACGAAGCCAAGTGCATCGACGGCTGCACGCTTTGCGTCGACATGTGCCCGCTCGACTCGCTGGCGATCCACCCCGACACCGGCAAGGCGTACATGCACGTCGACGAGTGCTGGTACTGCGGACCGTGCGCCGCGCGCTGCCCGGTCGGGGCGGTCACCGTGAACATCCCGTACCTGCTGCGCTGAATCCGGGCGGAGGAACACACGATGAGGAAACCACCCACCCGGCTCGCGGCCTTGCTGCTCGGCGCCGCCACCGCGACCACACTGCTCACGGGCTGCGGCTCCGGCAGCGACGACAACACGATCACCGTCGACATCGGCTACCAGTCCAAGACCATCAACACCGTCACAGCGGGCACGCTGCTGCGCGACCGCGCCGCCTTCGAGGCCAAGCTGGACGAACTCGGCAAGGCCAAAGGCGTGCGCTACCGCGTGGAATGGAAGGACTTCGCCTCCGGCCCGCCACTTACCGCGGCGATGCTGGCCGGCCAGGTCGACATCGGCTCGATGGGCGACGCTCCGATCCTGGTGAACGGCTCCAAGACCCGCGACCATCCCGACGTCGCCTCGGAGCTGATCGCGGTCACCGGCTACAACCTGCGTGGCTCACTGAATCAGGTCGTGGTACCGGTGGATTCGCCCGCCTCGACGCTCGCCGACCTGCGCGGTGAGGTGGTCTCGACCAGCGTCGGTTCGGCCGCGCACGGCATGCTCGCCACCGGCTTGTCCGCCGCGGGCATGACCCTCGACGACGTGAAGCTGCTCGGCCAGGATCCGCCTGTCGGCGCCTCGGCGCTCCAGGGAGACCAGGTCGCCGCGCTGGCCCAGTTCGTGCCGTGGCCGCAGAAGCTGGTGTTCGACGGCAAGGCACGGCTGCTCTACGACGGCGGCAACGCGAACATCCCGACGTTCCACGCCGTGGTGTCCACCAAGCGGTTCGGCGCCGATCACCCCGACGTCGTCGCGGCGTTCTTGGCCGCGCAGCGCGAAACGACCGACTATCTCAACCGCAATCCGCTGGCCGCGGCGCAACGTGTCGCCGAGATCACCGGCTTACCGGCCGAGGTCGTCTACCTGTACAACGGCCCGCACGGTCTGGTCAGCTTCGACCCAACCATCAAGCAGCCGCTCGTCGACGGGCTCGGCACGCTCTTGCCGTTCCTGAAAAGCCTTGGCGCGCTGGCCGATCTGGACTTGGACGAATTCGTCGAGGACAAGTATCTGCGTGCGCTCTACGGCACCGAGTACGACGCCGAGCGCGCCGGCACCGCGCCGCCGAGCCCGTTGACCGGCGTCGACCCGGTCTGCGGCGGGCAGCTGGACGATCCGGCCACCGCCTCGGAGGTGTGGTTCGCCGGACAGGAGGGCACCTCCGTCGCAAGGACGCCGAGTTGTCTGCTGCGCCAGATCGCCGAGCGCGGCGGCGAGGTCCGGGCCGCCTATGTGCCCGACGCCGCCACCGGGATCCGGATCTTCGCCGCCACCGCCACCTGGGTGAGCGATCCGGCCGCCGCGCCCGAGCAGCGGCTCCGGCCGTTCGCCGTCGAGGCCGACGCCAAGGCGTACGCAGGGGCCCATCCGGGCAGCACGGTCCTGGACTACCGCGCCGCACTCCAAGCGCGCTGACCCGCATCATCTTCGAGATCGAGGAGCCGACCATGACGGTATCCGCGGAACCGATTTCCGCCGTCCCCGCCGCGTCCACCGACGCCGCGACAACGACCCACCCGAGCAGTGGGCGATCCCTCCGAAACCCTATTCCGCCCAAGCTGCGTGCCGCGCTGCTCACCGCGATTCCGCTGGCGGCGCTGGTGCTGCTCTGGTATCTGCTGACCATCAACCAGGTGGTGTTCTGGCTGCGCTTCGACAAGATCCCGACGCCAGGTGCGGTGTTCGAGTCGCTCCGTGCGCAACTGGGCACCGGCTCGTACTACAGCAACATCCTCGCCAGCACCCGGCGCATCCTGGTCGGCTTCGGCCTCGCCACCGTCGCCGGTGTGCTGATCGGCATGGCCATCGGCCGGTCGGCACTGGTCAGCGCGCTGGTGCGCCCCGTCGTCGAGGTGTTCCGCCCGATTCCCGCGATCGCGCTGGTGCCGCTCGCCATCCTGCTGTTTCCCACCGGCGAACAGGGCATCGTGTTCATCACGTTCTTCGCCGCGTTCTTCCCGGTGGCGGTCAGCACTATCCACGCCATGCACGCCTTGCCCAAAGTGTGGGAGGAAGCGGCCCGCACGCTCGGTGCGCGCCGCGGGGCCATCCTGTTCCAGATCGCACTGCCGGGTGCGCTACCGGGCATCTTCTCCGGACTCTCGGTCGCCATGGGTGTCGCGTGGATCTGCGTCATCAGTGCCGAGATGATCTCCGGCCAGTTCGGGATCGGGTACTTCACCTGGCAGTCCTACGGTTTGCTCGACTATCCGAGCGTGGTGGTCGGCATGCTCTCCATCGGCGTGCTCGGCTGGGCCACCGCGTTCCTCGTCGAACTGGTCGGCCGCCGGGTCAACCGCTGGCTGCCTAGGGCCGTCCGATGAGCGCCGGAGCGGCCGTCCGGCTGACCGGTCTGCGCATCGCCTATGGCGAAAGCCTCGCCGCGGAAGTCGATCTCACGGTCGATCCGGGAGAGATCGTGGTGCTGCTCGGGCCCTCGGGATGCGGGAAGTCCACCATCCTGCGGGCCATGGCGGGACTGCTCCCGCCGATCGGCGGCACCGTGTCGGTGGACGGCGCCACCGTCGGCGCGGCGGCCGATCAGTGCGCCATGGTGTTCCAGGAGGACGCGCTGCTGCCCTGGCGCACGGCCCGCAAGAACGTCGAGTTCGCGTTGAAGTTGCGGGGCGTGCCGCGCGGGCGGCGCCGCGCCGAAGCGCTCGACCTGCTGGATCAGGTCGGTCTCGCGGGCTTCGGCGATCACCTGCCCGGCGCGTTGTCCGGCGGCATGCGTCAGCGGGTGCAGCTGGCCCGCACCCTGGCCGCGCATCCCCGGGTGTTGCTGATGGACGAGCCGTTCGGCGCACTGGACGCCCAGACGCGCGCGGACATGCAGCGGCTGCTGATCTCGGTGTGGCAGCGGCACGAGACCACCGTCCTGTTCGTCACCCACGACGTGGACGAGGCGCTGCTGCTCGCCGACCGCATCGTCTTGTTGACGCCGCGACCGGCCCGTATCCAGCTTGTCGTCGAGATCGAGCACCCGCGGGCGCCCGGCGCCCGCTTCGAACCCGAATTCGCCCGCAGGCGTTACGAAATCCTGGCCGCGCTCGGCGAGTCCGCCGAGACGGCCGACGCGGCGATCGATGTGCGGAGCGCGTCATGACCTTCGTGATCGGCGCCGCCTGTGTCGACGTCATGGACCGGGCGTGCGTGGAGGAATGCCCCGTGGACTGCATCTACACCGGAGGGCGGATGGCCTACATCCATCCCACCGAATGCGTGGACTGCGGTGCGTGCGAGCCGGTCTGCCCGGTCGAGGCGATCTACTTGGACGACGACATCCCGGAAGCGCAACGGGCTTTTGTGGCCGAGAACGCCCGGTTCTTCGGCGAGCCACTGCCCGGCCGCGACGCCGCGCTCGGCTCGCCCGGCAGCGCCGCGAAGGTGGGCGAACTAGGGGTGGACACGCCGTACGTCGCGGAGTACCAGCGGTGAGCGCGGCTCGCCCGCTCCGCATCGCGATCGTGGGCGCAGGACCGGCCGGGATCTACGCCGCCGACGCGTTGATGAAGTCCGATGCCGATGTGAGCATCGACCTCTACGAGCGTATGCCCGCGCCGTTCGGGTTGATCCGCTACGGCGTCGCGCCGGACCATCCGCGGATCAAGGGCATCATCACCGCCCTGCACAAGGTGCTCGACAAGGAGCAGGTGCGACTGCTGGGCAACATCGACTACGGCACCGACATCACCCTGGAGGACCTGCGTCGCTTCTACGACGCGGTGATCTTCTCCACCGGCGCCAACGCCGACCGCGCGTTGCCGATCCCCGGCATCGACCTGGATGGCTCCTACGGCGCCGCGGACTTCGTGTCCTGGTACGACGGGCACCCGGACGTGTCGCGTTCGTGGCCGCTGGAGGCGGAGAAGGTCGCGGTGCTCGGTGTGGGCAACGTGGCGCTGGACGTGGCGCGTGTGCTGGCCAAGACCGGTGACGAGCTGCTGCCGACCGAGATCCCGCCGAACGTCTACGAGGGCCTGAAGCAGAACAAGGCCGTCGAGGTGCACGTGTTCGGGCGTCGCGGTCCGGCGCAGGCGAAGTTCACCCCGCTGGAGCTGCGCGAGCTGGATCATTCGCCGACCATCGAGGTCATCGTCGATCCGGAGGACATCGACTACGACGAGGGTTCGGAGGCCGCGCGGCGGCACTCCAAGCAGGTCGACATGGTCGCCAACACCCTCGAGCAGTGGGCCATCCGCGACCAGGGCAACCGCCCGCACAAGTTGTTCCTGCACTTCTTCGAGTCCCCGGCCGAGGTGCTCGGCGACGAGAACGGCAAGGTCGTCGGTCTGCGCACCGAGCGCACCCAGCTCGACGGCACCGGCAACGTCAAGGGCACCGGGGTGTTCAAGGACTGGGACGTGCAGGCGATCTACCGCGCCGTGGGCTACCTGTCGCAGAACATCAACCAGCTGCCGTTCGACGACCAGGCGGGCACCGTGCCCAACGAGGCGGGTCGCGTCATCGCCGACGAGAACGCCGACGGCCCGGCGCGCTACATGCCCGCCACCTACGTGACCGGCTGGATCAAGCGCGGCCCGGTCGGCCTGATCGGCCACACCAAGGGCGACGCCAACGAGACCATCGCTTGCCTGCTCGACGACGCCCCCGGCTTCGCCCCGGCCGAGAACCCGGACCCGCAGGCCGTGACCGAGTTCCTCGAGGGCAAGGGCATCCCGTTCACCACCTGGGCGGGCTGGTACCGCCTCGACGCGCACGAGCGCGCGCTCGGCGAGCCCGAGGGCCGCGAGCGCGTCAAGGTGGTGGAGCGCGAGGACATGCTCCGCGCGAGTCTCGGCTGACGCATGCCCCGACCCCGAACTGAAAGGCAACCGTGATGACCGAGCCGTTGGTATCGAAGGAACGAATCGAGCAGGCGCTGGCGCTGGTCCAGGATCCCGAGATCCACCGTCCCATCACCGAATTGAACATGATCGACGCCATCGACGTGCGTGCAGGCAACCGGATCGCCGTCCGGGTGCTGCTCACCGTGGCCGCCTGCCCGATGCGGACCACGATCGACCGCGACGTCCGAGCGGCCGTGCTCGACGTTCCTGGCGTCACGGAGGTGAGCGTCGAGTTCGGCGTGATGTCCGACGAGCAGCGGGCCGTGCTGCGCTCCCAGTTGCGCGGCGACGCACAGGACGATGTCGTTCCGTTCGCCCAGCCCCACTCCCGGACCCGCGTCTACTGCGTGGCCTCCGGCAAGGGTGGCGTGGGAAAGTCCACGGTCACGGTCAATCTCGCCGCAGCCATGGCCGCGCGCGGGCTCGCGGTCGGTGTGCTGGACGCCGACATTCACGGCCATTCGATTCCCGGGATGCTCGGCGTCACGGGCGTACCGACTCAGGTCGATCGGATGATCATGCCGCCGACGGGCCGCGGCGTCCGGGTCATCTCGATCGGCATGTTCCTCGATGCCGACAAGCCGGTGGTGTGGCGTGGACCGATGCTGCACCGCGCGCTGCGGCAGTTCCTCGCGCAAGTGTTCTGGGGCGATCTGGACGTGCTGCTCGTCGACCTGCCGCCCGGCACCGGTGACATCGCGATCTCGCTGGCGCAACTGCTGCCCGATGCCGAACTGTTGATCGTCACTACGCCGCAGCCGACGGCGGCGGGCATCGCCGTGCGGGCGGGCGCCGTCGCGGCGGAGACGGGGCAGCGGGTGGTCGGTGTCGTGGAGAACATGTCCTGGTACGACGATCCCGCGGGTGGTCGTCAGGCACTGTTCGGTGCGGGCGGTGGCCGCGCGGTCAGCGATCGGTTGACCGCCCTGCTCGGCTCCGCGTGTCCGCTGCTGGGGCGGATCCCGTTCCATCCCGACGTGGGCGCGGCGGGGGATCGGGGTGCACCGATCGTTGTCGCGGAGCCCAACTCCACGGCCGCGAGCGCGCTCCGCGCTGTGGCACAGCGGCTTGCCGTACGCCCCCGCGGTTTGGCGGGGCGCTCGCTGGCGGTCGACGTGAAATGACCTCGTAGTCGGAAGTCGTTGCGGCGACGGCTGCGCTGAATTAGGTTGTCCTTAGTTGTTGTTGAACATCGATTTCACTAATGCGGCCGGGGTGCGCGGGTGACTCCGACCGACCGAGTGGGAGGACGAATCCATGGGCGCCGATGTCGAACTCGACGGGATCCCGCTGACCATGCTCTGGACCCTGCACAACCGGGCCAGCGAGTCCAAACGACCCGACGCGATCCTGCGCGACCCCGACTGCGAGCGGATCTACGACGCGATCGCCTTCGACTACGAGCGGACCTTCGGCAAGCCGGACGGCACGCACGCGGTGCGGTCGAAGAAGTTCGACGCGGTGCTGCGGCCCTGGCTCGCGGCGCACCCCGGCGGCACGGTGGTGGAACTCGCGGCCGGACTCGAGACCGAATTCCAGCGCTGCGACGACGGGCAGGTGCGGTGGCTGTGCGTGGACGTGCCGGACGCGATCGCGGTGCGCGAACGATTCCTGCCGCCGAGCGAGCGGTGCAGGCATCTGCCCGTGAGCGCGCTGGACACCGCCTGGCTGGATCAGGTGGACCCGTCGCGCGGCGTATTCGTCACGGCGCAAGGGCTTTTCATGTACTTCGAGCCGGAGCAAGTGCGACAGCTGTGCTCCGCGATCCTGGACCGGTTCCCCGGCGTGGAGTTGATGTTCGACACCATCCCGCCCTGGTTCTCCCACAAGACGGTGCGCGGCTTCCACAAGACCCCACACTACGAGGCGCCGCCGATGCCGTGGGGCGTCCGGCGCAGCGACATCGCGGACCTGGTGCGCTCGTGGAGTCCGAAGGTCACCGAGGTGACGGTCTCGTCTTACAGCCCGTCGCACGGACCGCTGCCCGCCACGCTGCCGCTGTTCGAGCGACTGCCGGTCTTGCGCGACATCCCGCCCGCGATCGCGCACGTGCGCACCGCTGCCTGAACGCGTTCCGAAGCGCGCCCGAGGGGTTTAGGCTTTAGAGCCATGACCGCCTTCACCGGCAAGGTCGTACTCATCACCGGCGGCGCCCGCGGCATCGGTGCGGAAGTCGCCCGGCGGCTGCACGCGCGCGGCGCGCACCTGATCCTCGTGGACGTCGATCCGCCCCCGCTGCGGGAACTCGCGGCGGAACTGGGTGGCGAGGAGCGTGTCCTGGCGGTCCCCGCCGACGTGCGCGACTTCGCCGCGATGGAGGCCGCGGTCGCGCGGGGAATCGAGCGGTTCGGCGGCATCGACATCGTGATGGCCAACGCGGGCATCGCCAGCTACGGGTCGGTCCTTGTCGTGGATCCCGCCGCTTTCCGGCGGGTGATCGAGGTCAACCTCGTCGGTTGCTTCCACACCGTCCGGGCCGCCTTGCCATCGGTCGTCGAGCGGCGTGGATACGTGCTGATCGTGTCCTCCCTCGCGGCCTATCTCGCGATGCCGGGGATGGCGCCCTACGACGCCGCCAAGGCCGGGGTCGAGCACTTCGCGAACGCGTTGCGGCTCGAGGTCGCCCACCTCGGCGTCGATGTCGGGTCCGCGCACATGTCGTGGATCGATACCCCGCTCGTGCGGGAGAGCTTCGCCGATCTGCCCGCGGTCGCGCGCGGGCTCGCCGCGCTGCCGAGCCCGATCCGCAAGACGACCTCGGTGCAGGAGTGCGGCGCCAGGTTCGAGCGGGGCATCGCGCGGCGCGCCAGGCGGATCAACGTTCCCGTGTGGGTCGGCATGCTGCGCTGGCTGCGGCCGCTGCTGCAGACGCGGCTCGTCGAGCGCTCGAGCGGCAAGACGACCCCGGACTGGCTGCCCGAGGTCGACGCCGAGGTGGCCGGGCTCGGTCGTTCGTTCAGTGCCCGGACACAGGCGCTCGGAGGGGATTAGGCGTACTCCGCATTCGCTCCGGCCATGCGCGTCTTGCGTACCTCCGAATTCGCTCGTGCCATGCGCGGTCTGGTGACGAACCGCCGTCCGACGGGGCTGTCCGAGGTTGCCTCGGCCTGTCGAGGAGGCCACCGCTGCCGCACGGCGCCCGCAGCGGCGCGTTGCGGGGCATAGACGTTCTCCCAGAAGGGAATTCGCGCATTCCGCCGCCGAAGTGACCGGGAATTGGTAGTTTTCGCGGAACCGCGCGGGTGCGTTAGGCAAGGTCGATGGGGGTTCGCGGAGATGTCCGGCTCGGAACTATCGGGAAGCGTGTCCGTCGGACGCCGTGATCGACTGCCGGGCAGAAGGATTCGCGCGGACGTCGCGGGCGCGGTGCGCGACGAGCTGGTCCGGGACCCGGCCGCCATCCCGGACCTGCCGCAGGTCGCGGCGGCCCTGTTCCTCAGTTGCCGCACGCTCTCCCGGCGGCTCAACGCGGAGGGGACGTCGTTTCGCGCGCTGGTGGACGAGGTGCGCCGGGCGCGGTCCGAACAGTTGCTCGGCCACACGCGTCTGACCACCGAACAGGTCGCCAGCAGACTCGGCTACGCCGAATCGGCCTCGTTCATCCGCGCCTTCCGGCGCTGGAACGGGTGCCCGCCGCAGGAATTCCGTTCCCGCGGCAGACATTCCGTTCGACCCTGACCTAGATCTTGCGGATGACCGTCACGACCTTGCCGAGGATGCGGGCGTCGTTACCCGGGATCGGCTCGAACAGCGGGTTGTGCGGCATCAGCCAGACGTCCTTGCCGCTGCGCTTGAAGGTCTTCACCGTGGCCTCGCCCTCGATCATCGCGGCCACGATGTCGCCGTTGTCGGCGACGTTCTGCTGGCGAACGACCACCCAGTCGCCGTCGCAGATGGCGGCGTCGACCATCGACTGGCCGACGACCTTCAGCAGGAACAGCGAACCGTCGCCGACCAATTCGCGCGGCAGCGGGAACACGTCCTCCACGGCCTGCTCGGCGAGGATCGGCCCACCGGCGGCGATCCGGCCCAGCACCGGGACGAAGGTCGGGGTCGGACGGCTCGGATCGATCGCGGCGGCCTCGGCGTCCTCGATCGCGGCGCCGGGCAGGCTGGTCACCGCACGCACCGCCTCGTCGAGTCCGCGGACGTCGACCGCGCGGGGGCGGTTGGGGTCGCGGCGTAAATAGCCCTTACGTTCCAGGGCCCGAAGTTGGTGGGCGACCGACGAGGTGGAGGTCAGTCCGACCGCGTCGCCGATCTCGCGGATGCTCGGCGGGTAGCCGCGCTCGCTCACCGAGGTCCGGATGACCTCCAGCACCTTGCGCTGACGCACGGTGAGATCTGCCCCGGTCGGCGACGGGTCGCCGCCGACTCCGCTCTCATCGCCCGTGTCGTCTGTGTGGCTCACCGCAACCGCCCTTCCTGTCGTTGATGTCGCTTTTCGAATTTAGTCCGGTCACGCCCAGGTTTCAAACATCTGTTCGACGCATGTCGGGCGTTTCGTGCTGACTTCGGCGCCGCCGCGTGGTAGAAATCGAACATCAGTTCTTCGAACATGTGATCGAAAGCGACTCCCTTCGAGCCATCCCGCCTGTATCCACACGGAGGTTTGTCCGATGAACACAGCGATCCGCGAAATCCGCGCCACCGAATCCGCTCCGGCCTCCGAGGGTCCGATCGATGACCTGGGCTTCGACTCCGTGCCGCGGGTGCGGCGCGCGCGCCGCGGCGGACTGCGCGCGCTGGACGGGCCGGGTCGCGCGGTGGCGAATCGCCGCCCGCGCGCGAGCAGGCCGGGCGGGGCTGTGGAACTGTATCGGCGTGGTTCCGTGCGCACGCTCGCGGCCCGGCGGCCTCGCGGCGCGCATCCGGCGCCGAGTGTCGAGCAGGCGCAACTCGGATTCGCGGTGCTCGCCGTCGCGGCCCTGCTCAGCGCGCTGGTAGTCGTGGCTTTCCTCGCGTTGGCCCATTGGCGAGCAGGCACTTTCGAAGAACCCGCGCCGTCGCCTTCGATTCCCGCGGAAATCGGACAGCAGTCGCACTACGGCAACTTCACGCGCTGATTCGGTGAACCCGCTGCCATCGAGTTCGTCGCGCACGGGCGGTCGCCGGTGTCGCGTCGGCGCCGACGGCGCCGTCGGGATCGTCCGGCGGGGGATGGGCTCCGAATCCATTTCCCTTGCGGCGTATAAGACATCCAGGGAGTCGGCCAAGGGGCGTGGCCGAAAATCTCGATCCAGAACTAGAACGCGTTGCTACTGTGCTGAAAACGTGACCCAGGCAACACCTGCCTCGAACGATTTCGGGACCACTTGCAATGACGCAGCGACACACAGCGGGCCGGGCGCTTCGGGCTTTCGCCGGGCTGTTCTTCTGTCTTCTGTTGGGACTCGGCGCGATTCCCGCCGCCCACGCGAACGCCACCTACCACGGCTATCTGGATCTTCCGTCGGTCAACGGCGACGGCGAGTACGGCGGCGGACTGAATCCCGCACTGCCGCTGGACGAACCGACGTTGCGCGCGGCGCTGGACCAGGCGCGCGCCGACGGCATCGCGCCGGAACGCTATGCGACACTGCTGCATCAGTACTGGCTCGTGGTGGCGACCGGCAATGCCGCTATCGATCTGGCCGGGTGGGATCCCAGCCGGGGTGTGCGGGCCAACGAGCGCACGTTCAATCAGGTGTATGTCAACTACCTGCGGCTGACCACGTCGCACCCGGAGTTCTACTGGGCGGGTCTCGCCGGGATCGCGGGTGGCTCGTTCGCTTCCGGTTTCTTCGACATGAGCGATGTCGGCATCGTCCTCGATGTGCCCGGCATTCATCAACTCGGCAACGCGGTCGCCGATCTGCTGCGCGGGACCCCCGAGGAACTGGTCGGCGAACTGCCCGCCGACATCCGGCTGCTCGCCACCGAAGGCGCGCGGCTGTCCGCCGAGGACGTCGCGTGGTACCAGACCCGGCTGATGATCATGCAGAAGCACATCTTCACCGACCTGGTTCCGATGCACGAAGCCTTCGTCGCGCTCGGCATGCCGGGGATCGACGAGATGTTCGCCGCCGGGATCATCGACGCGGACATCCGCGCCGCCTGGCACTCGATCACGACGGGCACCCGCGACGGCTACATCGACGCGCTGATTCGCATGACCGACCGGGAACAGAACCGTGTCATCGCCGACCAGTGGGACGTCACCTCCGCGGGCCGTGACGGCATCGGTCGCGTGCTCACCTACGTCAGCACGATCGCGGGCAAACCCGCGGTGCCCGGCGTGCGGGCGCCCGGCGTCTTCGCACCGGCCACCGTGCGCGCCGATCTCGGCGGCCGGTCGATGGCGCTGCGCACCGCGCTGCCCGCCTTCAACTGGGCCGACCGGGAGGACCGCTGGACCTACATCATGGGCGACCTGGTGCCGCGCCACATCGACATGGAGTCCGACGCGGTGCTCGCCGCGACCGTGCTCGGCGAGTCGTTCTGGCACAAACTCGCCCGCGGGCGGCTCGTGCCGCGTCTGCCCGAACTGCTCGCCGATCTGACCGCCCGGTGGCAACTAGTCGAGTGATGCGGCCCGCCGGACGGAACTCCCGGTAACGACCCGGGTATTCTCGAAGAGCTATGGAGGTATACCGCGTGTCAACCGGGGTATACCTTGTGCCGGGTACATCGACGAAGGATCTCTCGGATGCATTGCCCGTACTGCCGACACCCTGACTCGCGGGTGGTCGACTCGCGCGAGGCCGAGGAAGGCGCGGCCATCCGCCGTCGACGTTCCTGCCCGAACTGTGGGCGGCGTTTCACCACGGTCGAGACCGCCATCCTGTCCGTGGTCAAGCGCAGCGGCGTCACCGAACCGTTCAGCCGGGAGAAGGTCATCCGTGGCGTGCGGCGCGCCTGCCAAGGCCGCGAGGTCGACGACGACGCTCTGAACCTGCTGGCCCAGCAGGTCGAGGACGCCGTACGCGCGACCGGTTCGCCCGAGGTGCCCAGCCACGAGGTCGGTCTCGCGATCCTCGGCCCGCTGCGCGATCTCGACGAGGTCGCCTATCTGCGCTTCGCCTCGGTCTACCGGTCCTTCACCTCCGCCGAGGACTTCGAACGCGAGATACGGGAGATGCGCGAGGCGCGCGCCGCGGCGGGCGTCGCCGCAGACTGATTCGCTCCGACTCCGAGCCCGCCGGAACGCAATCCGGCGGGCTCGCGGTCGCTTGGTCCGGCAATCGTCCGCGCGGGTCCGGCTAACGGCGGATCGCCGCGATCGCCTTCTCGATCCTCTTCGCCGACACCGGATACGGCGTGCCGAGCTTCTGGGCGAACAGGCTGACCCGGAATTCCTCGATCATCCACCAGATCTCGGTGACATCGGGCGCCTGCTTGCGTCCGTCGGGCAGTGCGGCGACCAAGCGGTCGTACGCGGCGAGGACACGGTCGATCTCGGCCATGCCCTGCCGGTCGCGCACGGCGGAACCGGGCAGCGATTCCAACCGCACCAGCGCGGCGCGCAGGTAGCGGGGTAGGTCCCGCAGGCGCGCGCTGCCCCATTCGGAGACGAAGCCGGGGAAGACCAGATCGTCGAGCTGGTGGCGGACGTCGTCGGCTATGTCGCGCTCGGCGACGCCACCCAGCGCCGAGGTCACCCTGTGCGCCTCGGCCAGCACCGGCACCACCGCGCGGACGATGCGGGCCACCTCGGTCGCGAGCTTGGGGCGGATCGCGCCGACGAGGGCCTCGAATCGGTCCGGGCTGCGCACCGGGCCGCCCGCGCCCGCGATCAGTTCGTCGGCGGCCGCCGCGCGGCAGTCCTCGACGAGCGCCTCCAGCGAGCCGTACGGATTCTGGCTCAGCGCAAGACGATCCGTGGGCGAGAGTCCGGCGGTGACGGTGCGCACCGAGGTCGGTATCGCGTGCAGGACCAGGGCGCGGGTGCCGGCCCGCATCGCGGTGGCCTGTTCGGCGGGCGAGCTGAGGACTCGCACCGCCACGCCCTCGCCTTCGGGCACCAGTGCCGGGTATCCGGTTACGGTCTGCCCGGCGACCTTCCGCCGCACCGTCGGCTCGACGGTGCCGAGGGACTCCGAGGTCCACACGGTGGCCGCGGCGCGCTCGGCGCCCGCGGTCGCGCGCGCCACGGAGGCCGAGACCTGTTCGGCGAGTCGCGTCTTCAGCGCGGCCAGGCTCTTGCCCTTGGCCAGCACCCCGCCACGGGTGTCGACCGCGGCGAAGGTCATGCGCAGGTGGTCGGGCAGCGCGGCGGGATCGAGGTCGTTCGGCGTGATCGTCACCGAGCCGAGCCGGGACAGCTCCCTGGCCAGACCGGTGCGCAGCGGTTCGGCGCGCGGGGTGAGCGCGGCGAGTGCGGCGGCGGCGAAGTCCGGCGCGGGAACCACGCTGCGCCGCAACGACTTCGGCAGCGTCTTGATCAGCGCCGCGGCCAGTTCCTCGCGCATGCCAGGCACCAGCCAGTCGAAGCCGACGGCGCGCACGTGCGCCAGCTGCTCGACCGGGATGCGCACGGTGACACCGTCGTCCTCCTGTCCCGGCTCGAACTGGTAGGTCAGCGGAAAGCTCAGCTCGCCCTGGCGCCACGCGTCCGGGAAGTCCGTCGGATCCAGCGTCGCCGCGTTCTCGTTGACGACCGTCGATTTCGAGAAGTCCAGCAGTGCCGGGTCTTTCCGCTTCGCGGTCCGCCACCAGCTGTCGAAATGCCGCGCGGAGACGACGTCGGCGGGGACGCGCTGGTCGTAGAACTCGAACAGCACCTCGTCGTCGACCAGGATGTCGCGGCGGCGGGCCCGGTGCTCGAGGTCGGCCACGTCGTCCAGCAGCTCCCGATTGCGGTGGAAGAACTCGTGTTTGGTCTGCCACACGCCCTGCACCAGCGCGTGCCGCAGGAACAGCTCGCGGGACACCTCGGGGTCGATGCGGCCGTAGTCCACCGGTCGGCTCGTCACCAGCGGCACCCCGTACAGCGTGACCCGCTCGTAGGCCCGCGCGGAACCGCGCTTGGACGACCAGTGCGGCTCGGAGTAGGTGCGCTTGACCAGATCGCCCGCCAGCCGCTCGGCCCACTCGGGTTCCACCCTGGCCGCCATGCGGCCGAACAGCCGCGACGTCTCGACGAGCTCGGCGGCCATCACCCAGCGCGGCGGCTTCTTCGCCAGCGACGAGCCGGGGAAGATCATGAACTTGGCGCCCCGCGCGCCGAGGAATTCCCGGCTCTCCGCCTCGCGCACGCCGATGTGCGAGAGCATGCCAGCCAGCAGCGATTGGTGGATCGCGGTGGAATCCCAAGGGAGGCCGTCGTTCTCGGCTGCGACAACCGGAACGTCCGCTGCCTTGACCGTCCCTCGGCCGCCGCGCCGCTTGCCGGGCCGGTTCGATGCGGCGGCGTCGTCACCGCGATCGGCGGATTCCGTTGTCGCGCGGGCGGATCGGGAGCCGCGGCCGTCGGCCGACCAGCCCAGCCCCTTGGTGATCGTGCGTAGCTGCCCGTGTAGGTCCTGCCACTCCCTGATCCGCAGGTAGTGCAGGAACTCCTCCCGGCACATTCGCCGGAACTGATTGGACGACAGCGATTTTCGCTGCTCGGTGAGGTAGTCCCAGAGCCGCAGGTAGGCGAGGAAGTCGGAGCCCTCGACGACGAAACGCGCGTGCTTGGTGTCGGCGGCCTGCTGGAACTCGGCGGGCCGCTCGCGGACGTCCTGGATCGACAGCGCCGCGACGATGATCAGCACCTCGGCCAGGCAGCCGTTGCCGTTGGCCTGCACCAGCATCCGCGCCATGCGCGGATCGACCGGCAGCTGCGCCATCTCGCGACCGACGGGGGTCAGCGCCAACGCGGCATCCGGGCCCGCCGCGCCGCGGGCCAGCGCGCCCAGTTCCTCCAGCAGCGCGATGCCGTCGCGGATCGCGCGTTTGTCCGGCGCCTCCACGAACGGGAAGTTCTCGATGTCGCCGAGCCCGAGCGCGGTCATCTGGAGGATGACGGCGGCCAGGTTGGTGCGCAAAATCTCCGGTTCGGTGAACGCGGGCCGGGATTCGAAATCGTCCTCGGAGTACAGCCGGATGGCGATGCCGTCCGCGACGCGGCCGCAGCGCCCGGACCGCTGCCGCGCCGAGGCCTGCGAGACCGGTTCGATCGGCAGCCGCTGCACCTTGGTGCGCATCGAATAGCGGGAAATACGCGCGGTGCCGGGGTCGATCACATAGCGGATGCCGGGCACGGTCAGCGAGGTCTCCGCGACGTTGGTGGCCAGCACCACGCGACGGCCGGTGTGCGGCGCGAAGACGCGGTGCTGCTCGGCGGTGGACAGCCGCGCGTACAGCGGGAGGATCTCGGTGCGCGGCAGCTTCAGGTCGCGCAGCGCGTCGGCGGTGTCGCGGATCTCGCGTTCGCCGGAGAGGAAGACCAGCACATCGCCGTCGCCCTCGGCGAACAGCTCGCGCACCGCGTCGCCGATCGCGTCGACGGGGTCGCGGTCCACCACGCGGGTGTCCTCGTCGTCCTCGTCGGCGGAGGGTAGTTCGAGGCTCAGCGGCCGGTACCGGAGCTCGACGGGGTAGGAGCGGCCCGACACCTCGACAATCGGTGCGGGCGTGCCCTTCTCGTCGGCGAAATGCTTGGCGAACAGCTCCGGATCGATGGTCGCCGAGGTGATGATCACCTTCAGATCGGGGCGGCGCGGCAGCAACTGCTTCAGGTAACCGAGCAGGAAATCGATGTTGAGGCTGCGCTCGTGCGCCTCGTCGATGATGATCGTGTCGTAGCGGCGCAGCAGGCGGTCGCGCTGGATCTCGGCGAGCAGGATGCCGTCGGTCATCAGCTTGACCAGGGTGCGCTCGGAGGCCTGATCGGTGAACCGCACCGTGTAGCCGATGACGTCGCCCAGCTCGGTGTCCAGCTCCTCGGCGATGCGTTCGGCCACGGTGCGCGCGGCCAGTCTGCGCGGCTGGGTGTGCCCGATCGCGCCGCGGATGCCGCGTCCCAGCTCCAGGCAGATCTTCGGGATCTGCGTCGTCTTGCCGGAGCCGGTCTCGCCCGCGACGATCACCACCTGGTTGGCGGCGATCGCCTCGGCGATGTCGGCGCGACGGGCGGTGACGGGCAGCTGCTCGGGGTAGCGGATCCGCGGCACCGCAGCTCGGCGCGCTTCGACGCGCAGCTCGGCGGCGGTGATGTCGGCGGCGATCTCCTCGAGGTCCGTGCCGCGCGCCCGGTCCAGCCGACGTCGCAGCCGGTACTCGTCGCGGAGGGAGAGATTCGCCAGGCGGGTGCGGAGCTCGCGGGTTCCGGTATCAGCTGTCCTGGTCATTGCGTCGTCCAGCCTACCGGGCCGGGCCTCACCGCAAGCCGCTGCCGGGCTGCCGCGGGCGCCCACACCGATAGCCGAACGTGTGCCGAGGGTGCCGAATCGGCGGGTCGGGCGTGCCGAGGTATGCGAGGATCGGCCCATGGACGCGGGCTCGGACGCGGCGTCGGCGGTGCGCGGACGCGGTGTTGCCTTCGGTGTACTCGGTGTGGTGGCCGCGCCGGGTGGGCGCGCCGAGCGATGGCGTCGGCCCGGCCCCGGCGGCTGGGCTCCGGTGGCGGCGGTCGCGGTGGCGTGGTGCGGGTGAGCCGCGTCGCGGTCGGTCCGATCTCGGGTTCGCTGAGGTAAAGGTGGTGACATGAGGGAACGTAGTGAGCGAATCATGTGCCAGCGCGCCTCGCGCGTGCCGGAGCCGAGCGTCAGCGAGGCGAAGGCATGAGCGCGTTGTGGCATGGATTCGCCGATATGGGCGCCGTCGAACGGGACGGCGCGTTCGTGATCGCGCGCGGCGAGGGCGCCTACGTCTACGACCAGTCGGGCGCTCGATATCTCGACGCCACCGCCGGACTGTGGTTCGCCAACATCGGGCACGGCCGCGGCGAGATCGCCGACGCGGTCGCCGCCCAGCTGCGCGAGATCGCGCACTACTCGAATTTCGGCGACATCGCCGAAGCGCCCACCCGGGAACTCGCCGAGCGGCTCGCGGCGATCGCGCCGGTGCCGGGCAGCAAGATCTTCTTCACCTCGGGCGGATCGGACGCGATCGACACCGCCGCCAAACTGGCCAGGCGCTACTGGCACCAGGTGGGCAGGCCAGAGAAGACGATCGTGGTGGGCAGGGAGCGCGCGTATCACGGAATGCACGTCGCCGGAACGGCGTTGGCGGGACTGCCGCTCAACCGCGAGGGATACGGCGAGCTCATGCCCGACGCGCGCACCGTCGCGTGGGACGACGCCAAGGCGCTGCTCGCGCTGATCGAGGAGGTGGGCGCCGAACACATCGCCGCCTTCTTCTGCGAGCCGATCATCGGCGCGGGCGGGGTGTATCTGCCGCCGGAGGGGTACCTGAACGAGGTGCGGCGCATCTGCGACGACTACGAGATCCTGTTCGTCGCCGACGAGGTCGTCACCGGATTCGGGCGCATCGGCGGAAGCTGGTTCGCCTCGAGCCGCTTCGACCTGCGGCCCGACATGATGACCACCGCCAAGGGGCTCACCAGCGGCTATCTGCCGATGGGCGCGGTGTTCGTCGCGCCGGAACTGGCCGAGCCGTTCTTCGGCGGCGGCGTGTGGTGGCGGCACGGGTACACCTACGGCGGGCACGCCGCCGCGGCCGTCGCGGCGCTGGTCAACCTCGACATCATCGAACGCGAGAACCTGCTCGCCGAGGCGGCCCGGCTGGAACGGACCTTGCACGAGAAGCTCGCGCCGTTGGCCGCGCATCCGCGGGTGGCGGAGGTGCGCAGCGGGCTCGGTGCGGTGGCGGCGGTACAGCTGGCGGATCCGGCCGAAGCGCCCGCGTTCGTCAAAGACCTACGCGCCCAGGGCGTTTCGAGTCGTGCCGCGGGACAGGGGGCGATGCAGGTCTCGCCGCCGTTCGTGATGACCGACCCTCAGGTCGACGAGCTGACCGCCGCGTTCACCCGGGCGTTGGGCTGATCTCGGCCGGAGCTGGGCTGACCTCGGCCGGGCCGGTGGACTGAACCTCGGCCGGGCGCCGGCCTGATCCTCCGGCTCACAGTGCCAGCGTCATGAACACGCTGTGCGGGTCTTCGGTGTAGTCGGCGAAGGGCGGACCGACCTCGAAACCATGGCGCGCGTAAAGGCGTTGGGCGGGAAGGTAATACGGTGCCGCGCCGGTCTCCAGGCTGAGTCGGCGGTAGCCGCGGGCGCGAGCCTCGTCGACGATGTGCGCGAGCAGGGTGGCGGCGACGCCGCGACCGGTGTGCTCGGCCGAGGTGCGCATGGACTTGATCTCACCGTGGGTCGCGTCGAGCTGTTTCAGCGCTCCGCAGCCCAGGAGTTTTGCCTCCTCGCGCACGCTCCAGAAGGTGATGTCGGGATGGCGCAGCTCGGACAGGTCGAGCGCGTGCATGCTGTCGTCGGGGGAGTTGGCTCGCATCTCGGCCAAGTGGGTGGCCAGCAGAGCGATGATGTCGGAGCCGGTGAGGTCGTCGACGGCGATGCGCGCGGCGGTGCGCTGTTCCTCGGCGTGGCTCGACATACCGACCATTATGGTCGCGAAGCGAACCCTCGACGGAACTGTGTGAGACACCTTACTGTGAGGACACTCGTCCTCGTCCCGCGCGCTTCAGCTCAGGTGGATCCATGAACCGTGTCAACAGCCTCGGCTCCGTCGTGGTCGGCGCGGCCCGCCGCGTCGCCGACGAGACCTACTACGCGAGCCTCGCGGTGCGCGCGGGCCTGGCCACCCCGCAACGGCCGGATCGGCTGGCGCGCATCGGTTTAGCGGTGCTGCGGTCGGGCATGCTCGGGGGACTGGTGACGGTGGCCGCGCTGCGCTACCGGCACCGGGCCGCGATCATCGATGAACTGGGCACGGTGAGCTTTCGCGAACTCGACGAACGCACCACCGCGCTGGCCAACGCCTGGCGGGCGCGCGGTCTACGCGACGGCGAGGGCGTGGCCGTGCTCGCGCGCAATCACCGCGGCTTCCACTACGCGGTGCTCGGCGCGGCCAAATGCGGCGCCAAGATCATCCTGCTGAACACCGATTTCGCCGGGCCGCAGCTGCGCGAGGTCCTGGCGCGCGAAGGCGCCGATCTGCTGGTCTACGACGACGAATACGCGGGCATCCTTGGCGATCTGCGCACACCGCGCGGCCGCTACCGCGCCTGGACCGACGCGCCCGCGGTCGACACGCTGGAGAACCTGATCGCGGGCGGCTCCAGAAAACCGCCGCGCCGACCGAGCACCGCCGCGCGGATCATCCTGCTGACCAGCGGCACCACCGGAACCCCCAAAGGGGCGCCGCGCCGGGAGCCGACCTCGCTGGCGCCGCTGGGCGCCATCCTCGGCCGGGTACCGTTCCGCGCCCGAGAGGTCACCGAATGCCCGGCGCCGCTGTTCCACACCCTCGGCTTCGCGCACGCCATCATGGCCGTCGCTTTCGGCTCGACTTTGGTGATCCGGCGGCGCTTCGATCCGCAGGCGGTACTCGACAGCCTGCACCGCAATCGCGCCACCGCGTTGATCACCGTGCCCGTGATGCTGCAGAGGCTGGTCGATCTCGGGGCGGAAGCCCGTGCGGGACTCGACTTCTCGCGGCTGCGGATCGTCTTCGTCGCGGGCTCGCAGTTGGGCGCCGAGCTGTGTGTGCGGGTCACCGAGGCGTTCGGTCCCGTGGTCTACAACGTCTACGGCTCTACCGAGGTGGCGTACGCGACCATCGCCACGCCCGCCGACCTGGCGGTCGAGCCCGGCTGTGTCGGCACCCCGGTGCCCAGCACCACCGTCAAGATCTTCGACGAGAACGACGCCGAGCTGCCGCAAGGCCGCACCGGACGCATCTTCGTCGGCAACAACTACCAGTTCGAGGGTTACACCGGCGGGGGAGACAAAGACCGCATCGGCTCCCTGATGTCCACCGGCGACGTCGGCCATTTCGACAGCGCGGGACGGCTTTTCATCGACGGCAGGGACGACGACATGATCGTCTCCGGCGGCGAGAACGTCTTCCCCGGCGAAGTCGAGGAACTGCTCGCCGCCCACCCCGCGGTCGAGGAAGTGAGCGCTTTCGGCGTCGAGGACGACCGACACGGCCAGCGCCTGCGCGCGGTCATCGTCGTCCGCCCCGGCCACACACTCACCGAAGTCGAGGTGCGCGACCACGTCAAAACCCACTTGGCCCGCTTCAAGGTCCCCCGCGACGTCCTCTTCGTCGACCAACTCCCGAGAAACCCCACCGGCAAAGTCCTCAAACGCGTCCTGCGGGAGATGGGTTAGAACGAGTCCGGCTGGGACACGGGAATGGGTCAGTCCATGCCGAACAGGCGGCGCATGGTGTGGCGGAGGCGGGCGCGGTCGGGGAGTGCGGTGCGGAGCCAGCCGTCGGGTGGGACCACGACGAGTCCGCTTCTGCGGTGTTCGACGCAGTCGACGATGGCGTCGGCGACCAGTTCGGGGGCCGGGGCATAGCCGGGGGCGATGGTGCTGACCAGCACGCCTTGTTCGGCGAGGCCGCGGTGCAGCGCGGTGCCGAGGCCGACGACGGCGTGTTTGGTCGCGCTGTAGACGGCCGCGCCGAGTGCCGCGGTGACGCCGACCGCCGAGCCGATGTTGACGATGTGGCCGTGTCCCTGCTCCACGAAACGTCTTCCGGCCAAACGGGATCCGTTGATCACCGCGCGCAGGTTGACGTCGATCTGGTGATCCGATTCGATCTCGGACTCGCTCAGGAACGATCCGCTCGGCGCGGTGTCGGCGGCGTTCACCACCACGTCCAGCCCGCCGAGTTTGCGTTCGGCGCGGGCGAGGAACTCGGCGAACCGCGCACTGTCGGCGGTGTCCAGCGCGAGGCCCACGGCGGTGCCGCCGTGCATTCGCGCGAACTGCTCGGCCACCGCGCGGGCCCGTCCCGTGTCGCAGTCCCCGAGCGCCACGTCCGCTCCGGCCGCGAGAAAGGCCAGCGCGATCTCGCGGCCGACGCCGTGCGCGCCTCCGGTGATCGCTACCCGTTTGCCCACAAGTGTCTTCTTCGACATGTGATTTCGCCCGCTTTCGCCTCGGGCCTCGACGGTAGGGCGCGGCGCGGTGTCGATGCCATGCGATGTCGGGTCAGGACATTTCGGATATCGGCCAGTTTGTGCCGCCCGACCGTGAGGTGTTCGCCGCGCCCACCGTCCGGACGGACAGGACGTCCGGCTGTCCTTGCGATGTCCGGCCAAAACCATGCGGAATCCGGCCATGCCGGACGACGATGAAGCGGTGTCCTCGTGGGAGTGGCGGCGCTCGGTGACCTTGTCGGCTGTGCTGGTCGAAGTGGCGCGCGACCACGGTCTGCCGCTCGCGGAATGCTTGCGCGACACCGGGATCGAGCCCGCGCAGCTCACGACGCCGGGCATGGAAGTCACCGCCGCGCAGGAGCTGGCTCTCATCGGCAATATCGTCACCCGGTTCGACGACCGACCCGGCCTCGGCCTGGAAGCCGGAATGCGCACGCACGTCACGACTTACGGCGCGCTCGGGCTGGCGCTGCTCAGCAGTCCGACGGCGCGCTCGGCGGTGGACCTGCTGATGCGCTACATCCGGATGACCACGACTTTCGCCCGCACCCGGCACGTCTACCAGGACGACACGCTGCTGCTCTACGCCGACGACCGCGCCGTGCCGTCGCGACTGCGCGGCTTCCTGCTGGAGCGGGACGTCGCTGTGCTGCTGACGAACTGGACGGCGGTGTACCACGCGCCAGCGCCGATTCTGGGCGGCCAGGTCGCCTGGGGACTGCGTCCCCGGCTGCAACCGATCCTGGACCAGTACGGCCTCACGGCAACCGATGGCGCCGGCCCGCACCTGGTCGTCTTCGACACCGCGGGCTTCGACGACCCACTGCCGCAAGCCAGCCCGCTCACCGCGGCGCTGTTCGAGGAGCAGTGCGCGGACCTGCTGCGACGGCGGGGGCTTGCCAAGGGCATCGCCGGATCGGTACGGGAGGTCCTGCTGCACCGGCTGGGCGGGCGCGTCTCGCAGGAGGACGTGGCGGCCGCGTTGCACATGAGTCTGCGCACCATGCGCCGCCGCCTAGCGGACGAGGGCACGTCGTATCGCAGGCTGTGCAGCGAGACCTATGGCAACCTGGCCGAGGAACTGCTCACCACCGGCCTGACCGTCGAGGACGTCGCCTACCGCATGGGGTACTCGGGCGCGCCGAGCTTCTCCAACGCGTTCAAACAGTGGCGCGGCGTCTCCCCTGGCCGGTTCGCCCGCGCGGCCGCGGAACGGCACGGCCGACCGATCTGACGCGAAAAACCGGTGGCCGAGCCGGCGTCGGCGCGCGTACCTTCGACCCTCGTAATTCTCGACGGGGGAGGAAAGTTATGGAGGCGACGGTCACGGTGACTCCGGACCAGCTGCCGGAGTTGCTGCTGCATGTCGCCTCGGTGCGGCCGGTGTTTCTCTGGGGCGCACCGGGTATCGGCAAGAGCTCGCTGGTGCGCTCGTTCGCCGAATCGCTCGGGCTGGAGTGCGTCACGCTGCTCGGCACCCAGCTCGCGCCGGAGGACCTGATCGGGGTGCCGCAAATCGTCGGCGACCGCAGCCGCTTCGCGCCGCCCGAGCTCATCGCCCGGCCGACGCCGTACTGCCTGTTCCTCGACGAACTGAACGCGGCGGCGCCCGAGGTGCAGAAGTCGTTCTACTCGCTGATCCTGGACCGCCGCATCGGCGGCTACGAGCTGCCCGCCGGTTCGGTGGTGATCGGCGCGGGCAACCGCGCCACCGACAACGCGCTGGCCCGTCCGATGGCCTCGGCGCTGGTCAACCGCATGGTGCACCTGCACCTGCGGGCCGACGTGGACGACTGGCTGAAGTGGGCCGCGCACAACGACATTCACCCGTGGGTGGTGCGCTACGTGACCCAGCGCCCCGATCACCTGTGGTCGGCGGCGCCGAAGACCGAGGCGCCCTTCTCCACCCCGCGCGGCTGGCACATGCTCTCCGACGCGCTGCACTCCTGCGGCGACGATCTCGACGACACGTTGCTCGAGGTGCTCGCGGCGGGCACGCTGACCCCCGCGCACGCCTCGGGGTTCCGCGCCTTCGTCAGGACCATCCGGCACGCGTACGATCTGGACGCCGTGCTCGAGGGCGAGGCCGACTGGCCGCGCGATCCCGGCGACCGCGATCTGCTGTACTTCCTGTCCGAGACCTTCCGCGCGCGGTTGATCAAGGACCTGCCCGGCTCCCGCAAGCACGTCTCCGCCGCGACGCACCGATTCGTGTTGCGGGCCAAGACGATGCTCGTCGAGCTGGCGGAGATCTCGGTCGAATGCGCGCAGTTGGTGATCGCCTCGGACGCCGACGGTGTGCCGGTACTGCCCTCCTGGTTCCTGGTCGAGGTGACCCGCGACCTGCCGCGCCTGGCCGCGCGGCGATAGTCGTGGGCGCCGCGCGCGGGAAGCGCCGCGCGACCGTCGACCCCTGGCGCGAGGCCGTGCTGGACGGCTGGGGCATGGTCATGGCGCACCGCGCCTTCCGATATCTGCCGGGTCGGCTCTACGAGCTCGACCCGCGCCAGACTTCGCCGGAGGTGTGGGCGCGCATCGCAGGCGGGCGCATCGGCTACCACCCGAAGCGCCGCGCCGAATCCGCCGAGTGGGCCTGGGTTTTCGCGCACTGCCTGCTGCACGCCGGATTCGGGCACATGGATCCGCGCGGCGTGGATCCCGCGAATATCGTCACCGACAGCCATCTGGCGAAAAGCTGGTCCAGCGACGCGGCCGAACCGCACCCAGCCTATCGCGCCGCCTGCTGCGCGGTCGTCGACCAGTATCTGACCACGATGAAGATCGGGCGTCGGCCGACCGAACTTCCTGCCACGCCGAGCATTTCCGACGAGCACGCCACCGCGGCGCGCTGGCGCGACACCGCCGTCCCCGTCGAGTACCGGCGCGACGACCCGCCGGACTTCCTGATCAGCGGCGCCGCCGCGGCCGAGCGCGCCGACGACCCCGCGCGCTTCGCCGCGGGCATCGCCGCCGCCGCCCGCGACGCGTTGACCGTCGCGGGCGGCGATTCGACACCGGACGGGCGTCGGCCGCAGCAGGCCTGGGACGCGGCGCTCAGCTGGTTCGTCTCCTCGTACCCGCTGCTCGGCGCGTTGGCGGCCGGGATGACGCTGGTCGCCGACGCCGATCTGGCGCGCGGCTGGGATATCGCCATCGCGGCGGTCAACGCGGAGGCGGCGGAGATCTACGTCAACCCGCTGGCCGGGCTGACCCAGGAGGAGTGGCGCTTCGTGCTCGCGCACGAAATGCTGCACGCCGCACTGTGACACGGCGAACGCACCGCCTGGCGCGACCCGTACCTGTTCAACATCGCGTGCGACTACGTGGTGAACGGCTGGCTGGTGGAGCTGGGAGTCGGGGTCATGCCCGAGGGCCTGCTCTACGACCCCGCGCTGAAAGGCTGCTCGGCGGAAGAGGTGTACGACCGCATCGCGACGGATCTGCGGCGATTGCGCAAGCTCGCCACGTTGCGCGGGCGCGGCCGCGGCGACGTGCTCGGCGAACCGCTGCCGCACTCCGGCGGCGCGGGACGCTACGTCGACCTGGACGACTACTACCGCAACGCGCTGACCACCGGCCTGGCCTATCACCTGAACAGTGGGCGCGGTTACCTCCCCGCCGCGCTGGAAGAGGCGATCCGCGCCATGGACCAGCCGCCGCTGCCGTGGGACGCGCAGCTGGCGCACTGGTTCGACGAGCACGTCCCCTCGGTCGACAAGCGCCGCAGCTATGCCCGCGCCTCCCGCAGGCAGGCGTCGACGCCCGACATCCCCCGCCCCGCCTGGGTGCGGCCGGAGGAGAGCGCGCGGCTGCCGACCTTCGGCGTCGTCCTCGACACCTCGGGCTCGATGGACGCGGCGCTGCTCGGAAAAGGCTTGGGCGCCATCGCTTCCTACGCGCTGGCCAGAGACGTGCCGCGCGCCCGGGTGGTGTACTGCGACGCCGCGGCCTACGACGCCGGATACCTGCCGGTCGAGGAGATCGCGCGCGGCGTGCGCGTGCGCGGCCGCGGCGGCACGGTCTTGCAGCCCGGAGTTCGGCTGCTCGAACGCGCCGACGACTTTCCCGCCGACGGACCGATTCTGATCATCACCGACGGCGCCTGCGATGTACTGCGGGTGCGCCGTGAGCACGCCTACCTCGTGCCCGCGGGCGCGTCGCTGCCGTTTCGGCCGAATGGTCCGGTCTTCCGGATGCGGTGAGCCGGGGTGTCCGAGGACGGCGTCGGTAGCTCACGCTCGGAGTAGCGAGAAAGGGCACCCTAACCCCGTCCGGAATGCGAGCATGGAAGGGCTGTCTCACGATCGCCGCGGCGAAAGGTGGTGGGGTGTGGCCGAGTTCGTGCAGGAATACGCCGCGTTGCGGTGGTCGGTGGTGGCGGCGTTCCTGGTGGCGTCCGCGATCGTGACGTTGCGGTTGGCGGGACCCGTTCGCGGGAACGCGGGCTCGGTCGATCAGGGGATAGGTGGTGCGAGAATCCTCGAATCGCCCGCGGGTTCGAACCGGGTTGCTTCCCAGCGCATCTCATCTCACCCGCAGGCCGCACACCAAGAGTCGGATGCCGCCCATCTGGTCATGTGCCTGATCATGCTGGCGATGCTGCTCTTCCCGACCGGAGCCAGCCCGCACGCCGTGCGTGGCGTGCTGATCGCCATGACGGTCGCGTTCGGCGCGCTGCTCGTCGGCCGGATCGTGGAATGGCGCGCGACGCGCGAGAACGCCTCGGCGGGACGAATCTTCGCGATCGGGTATCACGCGTTCGCCGCCGCGGCCATGCTCTACGCGATGTCCGGGCATTCGGCCGCCGGCCATGCGGGACCGCCGCCCGTCGCGGCCTCTGCGCTCGCCGCGCTTTTCCTCGCCGACGCGCTCGCGGTGCTGTTCCTGCGCGGCAGCGGATGGCACCGGATCGCGCACTCGGTCGGCGCGATCCGGTCAGCGGCCGTCGTGCCGCACGTGGTGATGGATCTCGGTATGGCGTACATGCTCGTCGCCGCGGCGCTCGGATGAGACCGGGAATCAGATTTCTACGACGGTGTCGGCGACGACGCGACCGCCGAGACGCACCCAGCCGTCGGAGTCCCACTCGGTGAACAACTGCGAGCCCTGGCCCTGCGTGATGATCAGGCTGCGGCGCAGCCGAGCGGTGAGCGCGACCGCTGCCGCGCCGGTGGCCTCGTCCTCTTCGATGCCCATGGTGGGAGCGAACATTCGCGAACGCAGCGTGGCACGGTGCTCCTCGGTCCAGCACCACAGGTAGTGCGGTCCACCGGGAAACTCCTCGGGCCGCGCCGCGGCCAGCTCGTCGAGGCTGTCGAGCTGATGGAAGGTGAAGTCCGGCGCCCACTCGCCGCGCGCCTTGATCCAGGTCAGGCCGTCGGCCACCTCGACGGGCACCGGTCCGGCGGGCATGTCGAGCACTCGCACGGGGATGCCCTGTTCGGCGAGCCACCACGCGGTGCCGACCGACGGATGTCCGGCGAACGGGAGTTCGACGGCCGGGGTGTAGATCCGCATGCGGGCGATCTCGGCGACCGGGTCCTCGACGACGACCGTCTCGCTGTAGCCGGCCCGCGCCGCGAGAGCCTGCGGATCGGTCTCGCCGACGTCCTTCGCACGGGCGATGCCCAGTGGATTGCCGAGGCGTCCGGTCGCATCCGTGAATACGCGCACCACCTCGACCCGCGTGCCCATGGCTTCCGGTTCATCCTGTGTGCCCATGCACGCGAGCCTACCGGCTCGTACCATCGGCTACCGCAGAGCAAACGTGGCGCCGATCACTCCGCGCGAGGCCGGTCTAGGTGGAAAATGCCGGAAGCCCCGTCCGAGAAAAGACGGGGCTTCCGGGTCGTCGCGGCGTCAGACCGACGCGGCGGCGAGCGTCTCGGTGGACTGCACGGCCTGGCCGACACCGGCCACGATGGCGGCGGCGCGCAGCGACTCGAAGATCACCTCGCGGGAGACACCGGCCTCGCGCAGGGTGTGCTCGTGCGCCTCCAGGCAGTGGGCGCAGCCGTTGATCGAGGAGACGGCGAAGGACCACAGCTCGAAATCGGCCTTGTCGACGCCGGGAGTGCCGATGATCTGCATGCGCAGACCGGCCCGCAGGTCGTCGTAGCGGCCGCCGAGGAACGCCTTGCCCCGGTAGAACACGTTGTTCATGCCCATGATCGAGGCGGCGCCGAGCGCGGCGTTGTACGCCTCCGCCGACAGGATGTCGGCGGCTTCCTCGGCGATCTCACGCAACGTGGTCGCCGACCGGGTCGCGGCCGCCGACGCGAGCAGGGTGCCCCACAGCTGCTGTTCGTTCAGCACGGTGGTGCGCGCGATCGATGACAAGTTGAGCTTGAGGTCCTTGGCGTACTCGGGAAGGGAGTTCTTCAGGTTCTCAATGCTCATTCGACGTTTCCTCTGTGTGTGTCAGGCCCGGCGAGCGCGGGGATGTTCTCGAAGACGCTCCCCGCCGGAGCGGGGAGCGGGATCTGTTCGGGGAGTGGGTGTTCCGGATCAGACGCTGGCGGCGAGGAGCTCACCGGCGTTGATGGTCGGGTCGCCCTTCTTCCAGTTGCAGGCGCACAGCTCGTCGGACTGCAGGGCGTCGAGCACGCGCAGCACCTCGTCGACGTTGCGGCCCACGGAACCGGCGGTGACCGAGACGAACTGGATCTCGTTGTTCGGGTCGACGATGAAGGTCGCGCGGTCGGCGACACCGTCGGCGTTGAGCACGCCGGTGGCGGTCGCCAGCTCGCGCTTCAGGTCCGACAGGATCGGGAACGGCAGGGTCTTCAGGTCCTCGTGCTGCGCGCGCCACTGGAAGTGGACGAACTCGTTGTCCACCGAGGCGCCGAGCACCTGCGCGTCGCGGTCGGCGAACTCCTCGTTCAGCTTGCCGAACGCGGCGATCTCGGTCGGGCAGACGAAGGTGAAGTCCTTCGGCCAGAAGAAGACGATCCGCCACTTGCCCGCGTGATCGTCGCTGGTGACCTGGGTGAAGTAGTCGTCAGGCTGCTGAGCGTCGACCTTCGACAGATCACCGCCGATGACCGCGGTGAGGTTGTATGCCGGGAACTGGTCGCCGATGGTCAGCAGGGCCATGCTTTGTCTCCTCGTCCTTCGTGGGGTTTTGGGCGTGCGAAGTTCTCTGTGATCTTGCACAAAGGGCAGTGAAAGGTAAAGGTGATCAGTCGCACTACACTGATAGGCGTGACTGATCAGACTTATCAGCCGACACTTTCGCAGCTGCGTGCGTTCGTGGCGATCGCGGAATACCGGCATTTCGGCACCGCGGCCGCCCGGCTCAGTGTGAGCCAGCCCACGTTATCGCAAGCATTGGCCGCGCTCGAAAACGGACTGGGACTCCAGCTGATCGAGCGCAGCACCCGCCGCGTCCTCGTCACCGCGGCCGGAATGCGGTTGTTGCCACAGGCGATGGCGACGCTGGAGGCCGCCGACCGCTTCGTCGCCTCGGCCACCGGCGACGGGCTCGGCGGCACGCTGCGGATGGGGATCATTCCGACCGTGGCGCCCTACGTGCTGCCCGCTCTGCTGCCCGAGCTGCGCAAGCGACTGCCCGCGCTGGTGCCGCAGGTCGTCGAGGACCAGACCGCGCGTCTGCTGGAGGGATTGCGCACCGGCGTGCTCGACGTCGCGCTGCTCGCACTGCCCACCGAGAACCCGGGGTTGGTGGAGATTCCGCTCTACACCGAGGAATTCGTGCTGGTGACCCCGCGCGGCCACGCGCTGGCCGGGCGCAAGGACATCGCGCCCGCGGTGCTCGGCACGCTGCCGCTGCTGCTGCTCGACGAGGGGCACTGTCTGCGCGACCAGACGCTCGACCTGTGCCGTTCGGTCGACGTCCACCCCGGCGCGGTCGGCGACACCCGCGCCGCCTCGCTCGCCACCGTCGTCCAATGCGTCGCGGGCGGCCTCGGCGTCACGTTGATCCCGGAAATGGCCGTGCCCGCCGAAACCGCCAGGGGCACACTGGAGACCGCGCGCTTCGCCGATCCGGCGCCCGGCCGCACCATCGGTCTCGCGTTCCGCGCCTCGAGCGCCCGCAGCGACGACTACGAATACCTCGCCGCCATCATCCGCGCGCATCGGCCGATGTGAGGCATCGAGCGGTCCCCCGTAACGAGCTCTTCGTGGCATTGACCGCGGGTTCGGCGGCTGGGACGCTCGGCTGGTGCGGATTCACCACCTGAACTGCGGGTCGATGACGTTGGGCATGGTCGACCACTGCCTGTTGATCGAGACCGATACCGGGCTCGTCCTGGTCGACACCGGCTACGGCCTGGAGTGCGTGCGAGATCCGGGACGGATGATGGGGCCAGCGCGATTCTCGCTGGGCGCCAAGCTGCTCGAACGGGAGACGGCGATACGGCAGATCCAGTCGCTCGGCTACGACCCGGCCGACGTCCGCGATATCGTGCTCACCCATCTGGATCTGGACCACGCGGGTGGGCTTGTCGATTTCCCGGACGCGACCGTGCACGTGCACGGCCCGGAACTGCGCGCGGCGAATTCGTCGAAGGGGTTGTTCGACCGGCTGCGCTACCAACCGGCGCAGTGGGCGCACCGGCCGAAGTGGCTGACCAACGAGATCGACGGCGGCGCGGACTGGTTCGGTTTCCGCGCGGTCCGCGACCTGCCCGGCCTGCCCGCGGAGATTCTCGTCGTCCCGCTGTACGGCCACACCGAGGGACACGTGGGCGTGGCGGTCGACACCGGCGACGGCTGGCTGCTGCACGCGGGCGACGCCTTCTACGTCGGCAGCGAGATCGACCCGGTGCGCCCGCGAACCCCGCTGATCTGGCAGTTGATGGAGTTGCGTTCGCTCGGCTCGAACGACTTCCGGCAGAACCGCGAACGTCTCCTCGAACTCAATCGGGCGCACGGTGCGGAGATCGCCGTGTTCTCGTCCCACGACCCCGACGCGTTCGCCCGGCTGGCGGGGCGGGATTGACGCCGTTCCGGTTCGCCTGGTGGAACGGTCGGTGGCGGTGGGGATCAGGCGCGGCGTCGAATGGGGCAAACTCGAATCGGGCACAGTGGTGACAACGCCGGAGAGGAGTGAGGTGTGGAGGTGATCGGCAACCGCCCCGGTGGACGCCTCGCGCGGGTGTCCACAACCGAGCATGCGCTCTTCGTCTACGGCACCCTGCAATTCCCCGAGGTGCTGCTCCCGTTGCTCGGACGCTGCCCCGATCTAGCGCCCGTCGAACTGACCGGATGGCGGGCGGCCGCGCTGCCCGGCCGGGTGTATCCAGGGCTGGTCTCCTCGGTGCGAGCGACGGTGCGTGGCGTCGTGCTCTCGGGTTTGAGCGCGGGGGAGTGGGCGGTGCTGGATGCCTTCGAGGACGACGAATACGACTTGCGCCCGGTGGATTTCGGCGGCGATCCTGGCGCTCGCTGGGGGCGTCGGCCGGAGAATCCCGATCTCGCGGGGACCGCGCGCTCTGCGCCCGGCGTGGTGTGGACTTACGTGTGGACCGCCGATGTCACCCCGCACGACTGGCGCGCCGAGGAATTCGCCGCCGAACATCTGACCGTATTCGCCACGCGGTGCGCGGGCTGGCGCCGCACTGTCGAGCCCACCGATTGCAATTCCTAGACGACCGGTCGTATATTTCTCCGTATGGCACGACCGCGACGTAGTGGCGACACCCGCCAGCTCCTGGTGGAGGAGGGCGCCGCCGGTTTTCTGGCGAACGGCTACCACGGCACCGGCATCAAGCAGGTGCTCGACGCGGTCGGCGTGCCGAAAGGCTCGTTCTACAACTACTTCGACAGCAAGGAGAGCTTCGGGCAGGCGGTCATCGACTACCACTCCCGCTGCATCCAGCGAAACCTCGCCGAGGCGCTCGGGCCGGCCCCCGATCCGGTGACCGGGCTGCGGACTTTCTTCGCCAAGCAGATGGACGAGTTCGTCGAAACCGATTTCACCGGTGGGTGTTTGATCGCCAACCTGGGCGGCGAGCTGGAGGGCAGCGAGACGCTGCGCGAGTCGCTGTCCGGGGCGTTCCGCGGCTGGCGCGACGGCGTCGCCAAGGCGTTGCTCGAGGCGCAGGAGCGCGATCTGGTGCGCGGCGACATCCCGGCCGAGGAACTCGCCGACCTGCTCATCGAGTCCTGGGAGGGGGCGGTGATCCGGATGAAGATCGACCGCTCGCTGGAACCGCTGCACAAGTGTCTGCGGCGTCTCCTGGACGACTACTTCCGCCCCTGAATTCGCTTGCCCAGCAGGGCAGCTGACTACTTTGTCTATTCCAAGACGACCGGTCGTATCATATGAGAAGGGAATCAACATGACAGCCAAAACGGTCATCGTGACCGGATCCTCCAGCGGGATCGGTCGCGATGTCGCACGGGCGCTGGTGGCCCGCGGCGACAACGTGGTGATCAACGGGCGCGACCCGGACAAGCTCGCCGCGGTCGCCGCCGAGCTGGGCGCGCCCGAACGGGTGGCCGAGGTGATCGGCGACATCGGCTCGGCCGCAACGGGTTCCGCGCTCGTGCGGACCGCGGTCGAGCGGTTCGGCCGGGTGGACGTGCTGGTGAACAACGCGGGCATCTTCGGAGCCAAGCCGTTCGTCGACGTCACCGAGGCGGAACTGGACAGCTACCTGAACGGCAACCTCAAGGGCACCTACTTCACCACCCAGGCGGTGGTGCGCAGGCTGCGCGAGCAGGGTGGCGGCGGCAGCATCGTGAACATCGGCACCGTCCTGATCAACCACGCGCTCGCCGGGCTGCCCGCCTCCGCCGCGCTGGTCAGCAAGGGTGGCGTACACGCGCTCACCACCAGCCTCGCGGCCGAACTCGCGGTCGACGGCATCCGGGTCAACCTGGTCGCGCCGGGCATCGTCCGCACCCCGCTCTTCGGTGACGGCGACGAAAAAGCCTCGGGCCGTTTGGCTTTGCTCAACCGTATCGGCGAGGTCGCCGAGACCACCGCAGCCGTCCTCTATCTGGCGGACGCGGAATTCACCACAGGCAATATCTTCCCCGTCGACGGCGGGTTCATCTCCGGGAGGGCAGCGTAATGCCGTACGTCAACATCAAGGTCACCGACGAAGGCGTGACCGCCGAGCAGAAGACCCAGCTCATCAAGGGCGTCACCGACCTGCTTCGGGAGGTGCTCGGCAAGGATTCGGCGAGCACGTTCGTGGTGATCGACGAAGTGCCGCTGACCGATTGGGGTGTCGGCGGGATGAACGTGGCGGATTGGCGCGCGCGCAATTCCTGAGCGGGACGCCCGGCGGACGCGATCGGCCCGGAACGCGGTTCCGGCCTCGCGCCGCCGGGCGTCGGCGTTTCCGGGTGGTTCGCCGCAGGGCGGCGCGGCGGGAAAGCGGTCGCACGGCAAGGGGTTCGGGTACCGTATTCGGCACGGCGTTGCGTTACGGAGAGTGCCCGCGATCTCACAGTGTCAGTGCACGATCCAGCTCGACGGAGGGGAGCTGCGATGCCATCGCTTTTGGAAATCACCACTCATTTCTTCTTACAGGTCGCCGTCATCCTGGTGACCTATCGCCTGCTCTGGCCGGTGTTCCGCCGGTTGGGTCAGGTACAGGTCGTGGCCATCATGGTCGCCGGATTCGTTTTGGGGCCTTCGATTCTGGGCCTCATCTGGCCCGAAGCCCAGGAATGGCTGTTCCCGACCACGCTCGCGGTGGGAGGCGCGAGCATCACGCACCCGAACCTGACCGCGATCTACGTCGTGGGCCAGCTCGGTCTGGTGCTGTACATGTTCCTGGTCGGCGCATCGTTCAAGGTGGACATCCTGTCCTCGCACCTGCGCAAGGCGGGCGCGACCTCGACCGCGGGCGTGGCCGTGCCGCTGGTGCTCGGCGGCGCGCTCGGCTGGTGGATGGTCGGCAGCGGTGGATATTTCACCGACAAGGTGGAGCAGTGGCAGGGCGGGCTTTTCGTGGCCGCGGCCGTCGCCATCACGGCGTTCCCGATGCTGGCCTGGATCATCTACGACTCCGGGCTGCTGAACACACGGCTCGGCACCATGTCGCTGGCGTGCGCCGCGGTGGACGACGCGTGCGCCTGGATCCTGCTGGCCACCGTGGTCGCCACCACCAAGGACAGTATGAACGGCGCGTTCCTCGCTGTCGGCGGCGGACTGGCCTACCTGCTGTTCATGATGTTCGTCGCGCGGCGCTGGCTGGCCAGGCTCGAGACCTGGCAGCCCAAGCGCGGCGACACCGAGCGCGCGGGCGGATTGCCCATCGCACAGCTGTCCGTTGTGCTGCTGGTGGTGCTGCTCGCCAGCTGGTTCACCGACTGGTGCGGGATCTACTCGGTGTTCGGCGCGTTCGTCGCGGGCGCGGTGATGCCGCGCGGCCACCTGCTCGACACCATCCGTGCGCGCTTCGAGCCGCTGGTGGCCTACTTGCTGCTGCCCGCGTTCTTCATCTACTCCGGCCTGAACACCGAACTCAGCCTGATCTTCGAACCGGAGGTCCTGCTGGTGACGGCGATCGTGCTGATCGTCTCGTTCGTCGGCAAGTTCGGCGCCGTCGGACTCGCGGCGCGCTGGCAGGGCATGAGCAAGCGGGAGGCCGCGTCGATGGGCGCGCTGGCCAACGCCCGCGGCCTGATGGAGCTGATCCTGTTGAACATCGGTCTCGGGGCCGGGCTCATCACCGGTGAGCTGTACACGATCCTGGCGCTGATGACGATCATCACCACGTTCATGGCGACGCCGGTGCAGCGGATCTTCGAACGCAACGCGTGGAAGGCCGGTCTGGTCTTCGGCCCGGACGGCGAACAGCCCAAGCCGGAGACGCCGGGGAAGGAGCCGGGCGGCGAGCCGGAGCGTTCCGGCGAACCGGCGCCCGTCGCCACGTGAGCGGGCGCTAGGCCGACCAGCGCGGCCGCTGGGTCGATTCGCGCGGCCGCTGGGTCGATTCGCGCGGCCGTTGGGTCGATTCGCGCGGCTGCTGGGTCGACCGGGGCGGGGCGCTGGGGCGATCGGCGCGGGCGCGCATGAACCGCGCCGGTCAGGCCTCGGCTCGCCGCGGGGCGCCGGAAAAGACGAATCGCACCGGCGCCGAGGATGTCGAAACTCCTTGGCGCCGATGCGATTCGGCGTTCGTCGGTCGGGACCTATTCGGCCGCGCGCAGCGCGTGCGGTTCGATGGCGCCGCGCACCAGCGCGCGACCGTCGATGGTCTCCGCGCGGTAGGGCAAGGTGGCCAGGCGGTCGACCATGCCGGGCACCGGGTCCTCGATCGCGTCGACGAGACCGAACAGGAACGACCACTCGTGCTCGTCGCTGCCGTAGTGCACGACCGTGCCGAACTGCTCGTGGAAACGCTGCCAGGACCGCTTCAGGGTCTCGTTGCGCCACATCGTCGCGCAACCCGCCTGCGCGCTGAGCACGCCGCCCGGCGCGAGCAGGGCTCGACATCGGGACAGGAACTCCGACTCGTAGAGCCGGTTGTGCTGCGCGTCCTCGACCCGCTCGTCGGGCAGATCGATCACGATGACGTCGTAGCGGGTGCCCGCCTGCTGCGCGTTGGCCAGGAAGTCCCAGCCGTCGGCGTAGTGCACCTTGATCGGGCCCTCGCCCGCGACCGCCGCGGCGAGCTCCTCGGTCGTGTAGCCGTAGGGCAGGTGTTCGGCGCACAGCTCGACCTCGAGCTGGTCGATGTCGACGTGGTCGACCAGGGTCGCGCCCGCGGCCACCGACATCTGGCTCGCGACGCCCTCGCCGGAGCCGATGATCAGCACGCTGTCCAGCTTCTCGGCCAGCACGAAGGCGGGCACCATCATCGCCTCGTGGTAGGTCAGCTGGGAGAACTCGGTGGACTGGCGGTCGTCGTCGGAGAACAGGCTGATGCCCTGTTCGGTGCGCGCGATGACCATGTGCTGGAACGGGGTATTGGTGTCGATGATCACATCGTGCAGATCCCAGATCCGGGTCAGGCCCGCGCCCACCGGCTCCTCGATCTTCTGCGCGCCGTGCCCCCGCTGGATGACCTTCATGCGAACGTCTTTGGGAGACAGCTTGTCCCGCAACATCTCGACGGCCTTCGTCGCGCCCGCGCCGATGCTGCCGCAGGTGAAGACGTCGACGAAGATGTCGCCGGACTCCGGATAAGTGTGAATCGAGGCGTGGGACTCCGACAACAGCGCGAGGACGGTCACCCCCTGCGGATCGAACTTCTTGTGAACGACATCGCAGATGGTGACGCCCGCCGCGATCAGAGACTCACGCAACGCCGATTCGAGTCGTTCGAGATCGTCGCAGAGATCTGCGTCGACACCACCGAACTCGGCCAGCACATGCCAGCCGGTGAATTCCGCCGTCATAGGCAAACTCACTCTCGCTCAGCGCCCGAGACATGAACGGTCAAGGGCGGAAAACCATTGAAGGACACCGACGAATAGCTCGCGGTATAGGCGCCGGTGTCGAGGATCGTGATGCGATCACCGGCTCGCAACGTGGTCGGCAGAAGGACCCGTGTGCGTTGATACAGTACATCGTCGCCGTCGCAGGTCGGACCGGCGACCACCGCCTCGTCGACGGGGTCTCCGTCGCGTTCGGTGACGAACCGGTAGGCGATGTACTCGTTCTCGGTCTCGGCCATTCCGTTGTAGCGGCCGATGTCGAGATACACCCAGCGCCGTCCGTCCGGCGCGATACGGACGCCGACGACCTCGGCGTGAATGGTGCCCGCGTTGCCGACCAGCGCGCGACCGGGTTCGACGACCAGTCCGGCGGTTTCGGGCAGGAATTCGGCGGCGGCGGCGTTCACGACCGCGGCGATCTCGCCGAGCGCGGGGGCGGCCTCGGCGTAGGAGATCGGCAGCCCACCGCCGATGTTCACCGAGGTGATGTGAATGTCTTTGGCGGCCAACGCTTCCGCGATCTCACCGGCCTGCTGGATGCCGATCCGCCATGCCGCGGGATCCAGCTGCTGGGAGCCGACGTGGAAGTAGGGTCCGGCCACGACCAGCCCCAGATCGCGGGCGCGCACCAGCAGGCGCAGCGCCTCGGCGGGCGAGCAGCCGAACTTGGTGCCGAACGGCGTCTGCGAGGCGGGAGTGGCGGCGAGGAAGCGGCATTCGACTTCCGAACCCGGTGCGTGCTCCACGATGCGCAGCAGATCGTCCTCGGTGTCGAAGGCGTAGCGGCGCACGCCCTTGGCGTAGGCGCGGGCGATGTCGGCGGCCTTCTTGATCGGGTTGCCGTAGCAGAGTTTGTCCGGCGCCACCCCGAGGTCCAGGCACAGCTCGATCTCGCCGATGCTCGCCACGTCGAATTCCGCGCCCTCGGCATCGAGCAGAATGATCAACTCCGGCACCGGGCTCGCCTTCACCGCGAAGCGAATGCGTGCCTTGTCGTCCCCGCGGACGGTGACGGCGGCATCGAGCGCGCGGTAATTTTCGCGAACTCGCTCGGAGTGGATGACAAGGTACGGAGATTCGGGCATAGTTGATCTTTCGCGTGGGCAGCAGCGGAGAGAGTATCAGCGGCCCCTACCCAGATACGAATCCGTCGAAACCCGTATTCGAGCAGGGGCTGCCCGCCTACCCTTCGGACACCGTGACCTCGTCGAACACCACCTCGCCCGCGGCGTCGGACGCGGCGAGATCGACCACCGCCTCGATCGACCAGCCGTGGTCGCCCGCGGGGTCGTCGAGAACTTGCCGCACATGCCAGAAGCCGGGTCGCTGCTCGATCTGGAACAGCTGGGGACCGCGCGCGTCGGGGCCGGTGCCGATGCGCTCGTACTCCTCGAAGTAGGGGGCCAGCTCGTCCGCCCAGTCCGGGCCGGTGCCGAGCTCGGCCAGATCGTCCCAGCGCCGCAGCGCGGCCAGCTCGACGCGGCGGAACATGGCGTTGCGCACCATCACGCGGAAGGCGCGCTCGTTGGCGGAGATGGGGCGGATGGTCTCCGCGCCGAAGGCCAGTTGCTCGGCGTCGGTTTCCGCACCGGGGCTGGTCAGCTGCTCCCATTCGTCGAGCAGGCTCGAATCCACTTGCCGGACAAGCTCGCCCAGCCACTCGGTGAGGTCCTCGAAATCCTCGGTGCGCGCCGCGTCGGGCACGGTGCGGCGCAGCGCGCGGTAGGCGTCGGCCAGGTAGCGCAGCACCACGCCTTCCGAGCGGGCCAGCTCGTAGTGCGAGATGAGTTCGGCGAAGGTCATCGAGCGCTCGATCATGTCGCGCACCACCGACTTGGGGGAGGGCGCGAACTCCGAGACCCACGGATGTCCCGCGCGGTAGGTCTCGTAGGCGGGCTCGATCAACTCGGCCAGCGGCTTGGGCCAGGTGACTTCCTCGAGCAGCTCCATGCGCTCGTCGTACTCGATGCCGTCGGCCTTCATCTCGGCGACGGCCTCGCCGCGCGCCTTGTGCTGCTGGGCCATCAGCAGCTGGCGGGGGTCTTCGAGGGTCGACTCGATGAGCGAGACCACGTCGAGGGTGTAGCCGAGGGAGTCGCGGTCCAGCAGGTCGAGCGCGGCCAGCGCGAAGGGCGAGAGCGGCTGGTCGAGGGCGAAATCGCGTTGCAGGTCGACGGTGAGGCGGGCGTAGCGGCCGGTGGCGTCGGGTTCGGGCAGCTGCTGCACCACCCCGGCGTCGCGCAGCGCGCGATAGAGGCGGATCGCGCGCAGGATGTGCCTGCGTTGCGCGGGGCGCGGCTCGTGGTTGTCCTCGAGCAGATGGCGCATGGCCTGAAAACAGTTGCCCGGCCGGGCGATCACGTTGAGCAGCATCGCGTTGGTGACGTTGAACCGCGACACCATCGGCTCCGGCTGGGCCGCCACCAAGCGGTCGAAGGTCTCCTCGCTCCAGGAGACGAAACCCTCCGGCGGCTTGCGGCGCTGCACCTTGCGCTGCTTCTTGGGATCGTCGCCCGCCTTGGCGAGCAGCCTGGCGTTCTCCACTTCGTGCTCGGGCGCCTGCACCACCACGGTGCCCATGGTGTCGAAGCCCGCGCGTCCGGCCCGTCCCGCGATCTGATGGAACTCACGGGCCTTGAGCCTGCGGGTGCGCACGCCGTCGAACTTGGTCAGTCCGGTCAGCAGCACGGTGCGGATCGGGACGTTGATGCCGACGCCGAGCGTGTCGGTGCCACACACCACCTTCAGCAGACCGTCCTGGGCCAGCCGCTCCACCAGCCGACGGTATTTCGGCAGCATGCCCGCGTGGTGCACGCCGATGCCGTGCCGGATCAACCGCGACAGGGTCTTGCCGAAGCCCGCGGCGAAGCGGAAGTCGCCGATCGCCGCGGCGATGGCGTCCTTCTCCGCGCGGGTGGCGAAGTTCACGCTGGTCAGCGCCTGCGCTCGCTCCAGCGCCGCGGCCTGGGTGAAGTGCACCACGTAGACCGGCGCCTGGTGGGTGGTGACCAGCTCCTCCAAGGTCTCGGTGATGGGCGTCCGCACATACGAAAAGCTCAGCGGCACCGGGCGTTCGGTGCCCGCGACGATCGCGGTGCCGCGACCGGTGCGGCGCTCCAGGTCGCGGGCGAAGAAGTCGACCTCGCCCAGGGTCGCCGACATCAGCAGGAACTGCGCGCGCGGCAGCTCGAGCAGCGGCACCTGCCAGGCCCAGCCGCGGTCCGGGTCGGCGTAGAAGTGGAACTCGTCCATGACCACCTGGCCGACCTCGGCGTCCGCGCCCTCGCGCAGCGCGAGATTGGCCAGGATCTCGGCGGTGGCGCAGATGATCGGCGCGTCGGCGTTCACCGACGCGTCGCCGGTGACCATGCCCACCTTGTCGGCGCCGAACACCTCGCACAGCGCGAAGAACTTCTCGCTGACCAGGGCCTTGATCGGGGCGGTGTAGTAGGTGCGCTGCCCGCGGGTCAGTGCGAACAGATGCGCGCCGACCGCCACCAGCGACTTGCCGGAACCGGTGGGCGTGGCCAGGATGACGTGCGATCCGGACGCCAGCTCCAGCAGCGCCTCGTCCTGCGCGGGATACAGCGGCGTGCCCTGCTCGGCGGCCCACATGCCGAACGACTCGTAGAGCGCGTCGGCGTCGGTTCCTGGAATGTCGAGCAGTTCGGTCAGATCCACTCCGACCAGCTTAGGGCAGGCCTCGCCGCGGCCGTCACCGCGATCGGCGCGCCGCGGCGCCGGCGTCTAGGTGTTGTCGCCGTCGTAGCCGCCCTGCTCGGCGAGGAAACGCTCGAACTCGGCGCCCAGTTCGTCACCGCTGGGCAGCTCGCCGTCACCGGCCAGCAGGCTGGACTGGCGCTCCTGGGAGGTGACGAAGCTGTCGTACTGGCGCTCCAGCGCGTGCACCACCGTCTCGACCTCGGAGTTGCCCGAGATGTGCTCGTTGACCTGCTCACGGACGCGCGCCGCGGCCTCGCCCAGCGCGGCGAGCGGCAGCTCCAGGCCCGCGTTCTCGGCGACGTTCTCCAGCAGCGTCTGGGCAGCCTCCGGGTAGGCGGTCTGGGCGAGATAGTGCGGCACGTGCACCGAGAAGCCGACGGACTCGTGCCCGTGCTGGGCCATCCGGAACTCCAGCAGCGACGACGCGCTACCCGGTACCTGCAACTCTCCCGGCCAGCGCTGGTGATCGGAGATCAGGTCGCGATCCGAGGAATGCGCGGTGACACCCAGCGGGCGGGTGTGCGGAATCGCCATCGGAATCGCGCTCAGGCCGATGCTGCGGCGCACGCCGAGCTGTTCGGCGAGCAGCCGTACCGCGGTGGTGAACTTCTCCCACCGCAGATCCGGCTCCAGACCGGAGAGCAACAGGAACGGGGTGCCCGCGGTGTCGCGCAGCGCCCACAGGTTCAGCTCGGGTTCGGCGTAATCGGCGAAATGATCGGTTTTGAACGTCATCAGCGGACGGCGGGAGCGGTAATCCAGCAGTTCGTCGACGTCGAACGAGGCGACCAGTTCGCTTTCCAGGCTTTCGCGCAGGTGCGTCGTGGCCAGGCGGACGGCGTGCCCGGCGTCGGTAAAGCCTTCCAGCCCGTGCACGAGGACCGGACCCGCGCCGTCGGCGGACGACAACTGCGGAGCGGGGAACTCCAGCTCGTACATTCGCGACTCGTAGTCCATCGCGTCACTCCTTCCTGCGCGGTCCACCGCGGCGGCCGATCGAGGGCAGCACCGCGGGGAACCCATGTCCATTGTCCCCCATGGCGATGTCGCGCACCGCGCACGGTGCGGACACCGACCCATAGAACGAGCCAACAGCGCCCGAACGCCCGGCATTCCCCACCGGGTAGATACCTGTATTCCCTCGTCGCGACGGGTGACACCGGTTACGGCGAAATCAGGTCGGGTGCGCGCAGGTCGTGTGGGCGGGTCGGCGTGGCGCGGGAAGCGCCGAACCCGCTTTTGGCACAGTGGGCGGTGTGACTGTGCCGGATTCGACGGGACGCACGCGCGCGCTCGGCGCCTGCGCGGCGGCCGTGTGCGCGCTGCTGCTCACCGGGTGCGGCTCCACCGTGACCGGGCAGCCCGTCGCGGCGCGGCCATCGACCGTGCGGCATATCGCCGCCGGACTGACCACGCTACTGCCCGAGCCCGCGCAGTTCCCGGCGCGCTATCCCGCGGTGGTGCTACCCCCGGAGGCGGCGGCCCAGGCGGCGGGAGACCTGAACGGCGTGATCCGCGGCGCGACCGTGCGGCCGGACGGCTGCGCCCCCGACGAACAGCAGTTCGGCCCCGACCACACCGCCATCGCGGTCGGCAGCGACGAGACGTCGCGCGCCACGCTCACCGTCGAGCTCACCCGGACCAGACAGCCGCTGTCTACGCTGCGCGAACAGGTGCTTCGCTGCGGCGAGATGCGGGTGGCCAGGGCCGGGGCGACCACAACGGTGTCGACCGAGCTGGATCCGCCGCCGCCCTTCTACGCCGACGACACGCTGGCGCTGCGCCGCACCGTCGCCCCCGACGTCGGGGGGCCCGGCCTGACGCAGACCATGCGGACGCTGGTCGGGCAGGTGGGCGATGTGCGAATCGCGGTGACCTACATGACATTCAGCGACGCGCCGCCGGACACCGCGGCGCTGGACGAGTTGTTCACGACGGCGGTGCGGAAGGTGCGCGAGGCGTAGGCGGCCCGGTCGAACGGGGCCGTGTACTCGCCCGGTCCGACAATCAGTGCCACCGGGTGGGGCCGTCGCCGTGCTTCGTACACAGGCTGCGGGTTGTCCACAGGGGAGCTGTTCGCGCAGGTCGGGCGATCGGCGGACGGAGGGGCGATGCGCACTATGGCGACATGACGACTTCAGCGAATCCGCCACTCGGCGCGGGCGCCCGGCGCGGCGGCGAGGGCAGCGAATCCGTCGATCCGCCCGGCCGCTACCCGGGCGACCCGATGCGTTCCGAGCTTCCGCCGGGGCGGGTGCACTGGCGGCCGCCGCACCAGCGATTGTGTCTACGGCCATCCGCCGCCGGTTCGCGAATCCGCCGGACGGGGAACGACGACGACTCGGGGCCGAGCGCGGTGTTCGCGCAGCCGTCACCGCTGTACCGCGCCGGGTATTCGGCGCGACCACTCCGGGTGGACGATCCCGGAGAACTCATCGCCGCGCTGCCCGCCATGGTGGGGTTCTACCCGCATCGCTCGCTGGTCGTCGCGGTGCTCGGGCCCGCGGAACCGGGCGCGAGCCACGGAATCGCGGCGGTGCTGCGATTCGATCTCGAGCCGGTCGGCGCGCGCCGCGGTCTCGTCGGGTCGTTCGCGGACCTCATCGGGCAGATCTGCGCCGCCGAGCGGGCGACGGAGACGCTCGCGGTGGTCGTCGACGACCGGCTCGGCGGACCGCTCGGGAAGGCGGGGCGCGGGCGGCGTGGTTCGCCGCCGGGGGCGTTGATCGCCGCGCTGGCCGGTCGGCTCGGCGCCGACGGCATCCGGGTCGGCGGCGCGTGGGCGGTGACGGCGATCGAGGAGGGGCGACCGTGGTGGAGTCTGCGGGGCGGGTCCGACCGCGGTACGGTACCCGACCCGAGCGCGTCCACGGTGGCGCTGGCGCACGTGCTGGACGGACGGCCGATCCTGAGCTCCCGCTCGGAACTCACCGAGCGGGTGGCCGCGGACTCGGCGCTGTGCGCGGAGGTCGGCGTCCAACTGGACAGCGCCGTCGCGGTGGCCAGAGACCGGTTCGCCAGGGCGGTGCGGCACGACGACGTCACCGGCTATCGCAGGCGTGCTTTGGAACACGTGCTGTGGCAGGTGGCCAATATCGAATCCGGCGCCGTGCTCGCCGCGCCGGAGATCGCGGAAGTCGTTGCCGCGCTGCGTGATCGGGTGGTGCGCGACGCGATGTTCGCGTTGGCCGCCTCCGATCACGCGGCGGCCGCGGAACGGCTGTGGCTGACCCTCGTCCGCGGTCTGCCGCCCGGGCGGGACCGCGCCGAGATCGCGGCTCTGCTCGGCTACAGCGCCTATTTCCGTGGCGACGGACCGTTCGCGGGCATCGCCCTCGAGGCGGCGTTGGCGGCCGATTCGGGCAACGCGATGGCGATCCTGCTGGAAACCTCGCTGCGCGCGGGCATGCGCCCCGAACAGTTGCGCAGGCTCGCCAGCAGCGGCCGTGACGCCGCGGCTTGGCTGGGCGTCGACCTCGGACCTGTTGTCCGATGAGGCGGCGCGCCTGTGTCTCGATGAGGCGCGCCGATGCCTTGCCGCGGCGGCTGCGTCTTCGATACGCCGAGTGGCTACTTCGCGCTGTGCGCGCGTTCACCCAGCGAGCGCAGGAACTCCCAGGCGTCGGCCACGATCTCGTCGAGATCGTTGTGCTCGGGCCGCCAACCGAGTTCGCCGATCGCCCGTTCGCTGGAGGCGATCAGTGTGGCGGGGTCGCCGGGACGGCGCGGCGCGTCCTGCGCGGCGATGGGCAGGCCGGTGACGCGTTCGCACGCCGAAATCACCTCGCGCACCGAGAAACCCGCGCCGCTGCCGAGGTTGTAGACACGGTGCGCGCCTGCCTCGGCCGAGCGCAGGGCCAGCAGGTGGGCCTCGGCGAGATCACGGATATGGATGTAATCGCGCACCGCGGTGCCGTCGGGAGTCGGCCAGTCGGTGCCGAAGACGGAGATCGCCTTGCGGTGCCCGAGCGCGACCTGCAGCACGAGCGGAATGAGATGCGTTTCGACCACGCGGTTCTCGCCGAGCCCGCCGTAGGCGCCCGCGACGTTGAAGTACCGCAGGCTGGTCGCGGCCAAGCCGTGCGCGATCGAGTAGGAGGTGATCGCGTGATCGATGGCGAGCTTCGACGCGCCATAGGGGTTGGTCGGCCGGGTCGGCGCGTCCTCGGTGATCGGTACCTGCTCGGGTTCGCCGTACACCGCGGCGGTCGAAGAGAACACCAGGCGCGGCGTGCCCGCCAGCCGCATGGCCTCGAGCAGCTCCAGCGTCTTCACGACGTTGCCTTGCCAGTACTTCTCCGGCTGCTGCACCGATTCCCCGACCAGCGACTGCGCCGCGAAATGCAGGACGCCGTCGAAGGTTTCGCCGCGCAGCAGCGCGGGCGCGGCCTCGGCGACATCGCCCTCGACGAACCGCGCACCGGACGGGACGCCGTCGGCGTTACCGGTGGACAGATCGTCGACGACGACCACCTCGTGGCCGTCCTCCAGCAGCACCTGCGCGCAAACGCCCCCGACGTAGCCCGCGCCACCCGTGACCAGAAGTTTCACGGATCAGACCAGCTTCACCTGGACGGCGTGGGCCATTTCGTCCGACAGCTCGAAGCCGCTGTCGTGGCCGGGCACGCTGATGACCACGGAACCGGGCTTGGTCTCGACGGTCACTCGCGCGTCTGGTACCACACCGGCCTCGCGCAGCTGGCCGATGACCTCGGGGTCGGTCTGGATGTGCTCGGCCAGGCGGCGCACCACGACGGCGTGCAGCTGGCCGTGCGGCAGATCCGAGAGCCGGACCAGGGTCTCCTCGACCGTGACCGGCGCGGTGATGCCCAGCTCGTCGAGGCCGGGAATCGGGTTGCCGTACGGCGAGGTGGTGGGGTGGTTGAGCACCTCGACCAGACGCCGCTCGACGTCCTCGCTCATCACGTGCTCCCAGCGGCACGCCTCGGCGTGCACGTTCTGCCAGTCCAGGCCGATGATGTCGACCAGGAGACGTTCGGCGAGCCGGTGCTTGCGCATCACCGCGACGGCCATGCTGCGGCCCTTCTCGGTGAGCTCGAGATGGCGATCGCCCGCGACCAGCAGCAGCCCGTCGCGCTCCATGCGCGCGACCGTCTGGCTCACGGTCGGGCCGCTCTGCTCGAGGCGCTCGGCGATCCGCGCGCGCAGGGGCACCACGCCCTCCTCCTCGAGGTCGTAGATGGTACGGAGGTACATCTCCGTGGTGTCGACCAGATCCTTCACCTGTTACCCCTTCGTCGGCACGAATTCTACCCACGCACGGCGACAGCACCGTGTGCCATGTCGGTTCGCGTCCCACCGCCGGAACCGTGTCGGCGCACGGCCTGTCGCCGTGTTCGCACTTGCGTCATTTCTACTGCATACAAACGCCCGACGGGGCTGGTAGCTTCCCGCGTACCGTTGCGAGCATGGCCACTGCACCCTCGGCGTCGTCCCGCGAACCAGGGGCGCACCGGAGTTCGGGCACCGTCGTGTGGAGCGAACGCTTCCTCGACTACAGCTGGACACCGGAGCACCCCATGAAACCGGCGCGACTGAAGTTCACCATGGCGCTGGCCGAAAGTCTGGGATTGCTCGACGGTGTCGAGCCGTTGGAGCCGGAGCCCGCGGGCCGCGACGAACTGTTGCGCGTGCACACCGCCGACTACATCGAGGCGGTCCAGCACGCGGTGGCGCCCGCGGGCGAGCCGCTCGCCCCGCCCTACGGTCTGGGATCGCCGGACAACCCGGTGTTCCCGCGCATGCACCAGGCGGCCTCGATCATCGTCGGCGGCACGCTGGCCGCGGCACGCGAGATCGCCGAGGGCCGCACCCGGCGAGCCGTCAGCATCGGCGGTGGCATGCATCACGCGATGCCCTCGTCCGCCTCGGGCTTCTGCGTCTACAACGATGCGGCCGTGGCGATCTCCTGGCTGCTCGACCACGGTTTCGACCGCATCGCCTATCTCGACGTCGACGTGCACCACGGCGACGGCGTGCAGCGCGCGTTCTACGCGGACCCGAGGGTGCTCACCGTCTCCATCCATCAGCACCCGGCGACGCTGTGGCCCAACACCGGCTGGGCCGAGGAGATCGGCACGGGCGCGGCCGAAGGCACCGCGATCAACCTGCCGATGTTGCCCGGAACCCGGGATGCCCAGTGGCTACGCGGTTTTCACGCGGTGGTGCCCGGTGCGGTCGCCGCGTTCCGCCCGCAGATCGTGGTGAGCCAGTGCGGTGTGGACACCCACCGCGAGGATCCGCTCGCCGATCTGGAGCTCACGGTGGACGGACAGCGCGCGGCGTTCCGCGCCATGCGCGATCTCGCCGATCAGTACGCCGAGGGACGCTGGCTCGCCGTCGGCGGCGGTGGGTACGGTTTGGTCCGGGTGGTCCCGCGAGCCTGGACGCACCTGTTGGCCACCGCTCTCGACCGTGACATCGCGCCGGAAACGCCGGTGCCGCAGGACTGGACCGATCTGGTGCGCACGATGGCGCCGAACACCGAGCCGCCGCGCACCATGGGTGAAGGGGGCGACATCACATTCCGTCGGTGGGACGGGCCGGGGGGAACGGGGGAGACTGGGGACGCGCGCGCCGATCGGGCGCAGCGGGCCGTCGACACGGCCGTATTGGCCACGCGCCGAGCATGCTTCGGGTTGCTCGGCTTGGATCCGGAGGACCCCCGTGACTGAGCAGATTCCCGTCCCGGACTCTCCGTCCACACCGGCGACGCCGCCCCCGCCGCCACAGCATTGGTTCGCCGACGTGCTCGCTTCCGACGGCGGGGTGGTGCGGCTGCGTCCGGTCACTCCCGAGGACGGCGACCGGTTGCAGGAGTTCCACGCCGCGCTCTCCGAGCGCACCAGGTACCTGCGGTATTTCGGTCCTTATCCACGCATCTCGCCGAAGGATCTGTACCGGACGACCCATCTCGACTATCACGACCGGGTCGGTCTGGTGGTCGAACTGGGCGAGCAGATCATCGCGGTGGGCCGCTACGAACTGCTGGACCGCACCGGTCCTCGCGCCGCCGAGGTCGCCTTCGTGGTGGCCGACGGGCACCAGGGCCGCGGACTCGGCTCCATCCTGCTCGAGCACCTGGCGGGCGCCGCGGCGGAGAACAAGATCGAGACCTTCGTCGCGGAGGTGCTCGCCGAGAACACCGTGATGGTCACCGTCTTCCGCGAGGCCGGGTATCAGGTCGAGCGCAGCAGGGACGGTTCGGTCCTGCACCTGGAGTTCGCCATCGACCCCACCGAAGCGCTGGTGTCGGTGCGGGATTCGCGGGAACGCGCCTCGGAGGCGCGCAGCGTCGGGAATCTGCTCGCGCCGGGTTCGGTCGCGGTGATCGGCGCCACGCCCGCCGCGGGCCGGGTCGGCGGCGTGGTGCTGGCCAACCTGCTGTCGGGCGTGTTCCAGGGGCCGGTGTATCCGGTCAATCCCACCAGGAAGTTCGTGCGCGGCGTGCGCGCCTACGCTACCGTGCGCGAGATTCCCGACGAGGTGGACTTGGCGGTGGTCGCGGTGCCCGCCGCCGCGATCGACTCGGTTCTCGACGACTGTATGGCCAAGGGCGTCAAGGGTTTGGTGGTCTTGACGGCCGGGTTCGGCGAGACCGGCCCGGAGGGGCTCGCCGCCGAGCGCGACCTGGTCGCGGCCGCCCGGGTGCACGGTATGCGGGTGGTCGGTCCGAGCGCGTTGGGCATCGCCAACACCGATCCGGCGGTGTCGCTGAACGCGACGCTGGCGCCGGTGCTGCCCGCGCGCGGGCGAATCGGGTTCTTCTGCCAGTCCGGGCCGTTGGGCGCGGCCATCCTCGGCGAGGCGGCCGCGCGGAACCTGGGTCTGTCGACGTTCGTCTCGGCGGGCAACCGCGCCGACGTGTCCGGCAACGACCTGCTCCAGTACTGGGACACCGCGCCCGACACCGATGTGATCCTGCTGTACCTGGAGAGCTTCGGTAACCCGCGCAAGTTCTCCCGGATCGCGCGACGAGTGGCGCGCACCAAGCCGATCGTCGCGGTGAGCAGCGGGCGACAGGCCGGGCACAGCCAGCCCCCGCGCGATATGGATCGCTCGATCGTGCGTGACCTGTTCGCACAGGCGGGCATCGTGCAGGTGGACTCGATCTCGGAGTTGTTCGACTGCGCCGCGCTGCTCGGCTATCAACCGCTGCCCCGTGGGTCGCGCCTCGCGGTGATCAGCAACAGCACCGCGCTGAGCTGGCTGGCCGTCGACGCGGCCCGCGGTGAAGGCCTCGACGCGGCCGAACCGGTGAATCTGGGGCCGCAGGCGACGCCGGGCGCGTACCTCGACGCGGTCGTCGCCGCCCTGCGGTCCGACGAGACCGATTCCGTCATCGTGGTTTTCGCGCCGCCGGTACCGCTGCCGATGGCAGGGTTCGCCGACGCCATCCGGGCCGCCGCGGCCGCGGTGCCCGAGGCGGACAAACCGATTCTCACCACGTTCATCGCCGAGCAGGGCATTCCGAATCTGCTCGCGGTGCGCGGTCAGGGCGGGATGGCGGTGCACGGATCGATTCCGTCGTATCCGGATCCCGAACGGGCGGCGCGGGCGCTGGCCCGCGTCCGCCGCTACGCGGAGTGGCGGGACAAACCCGTGTCGGCGGTGGTACGCCCGGACGGCATCGATACCGAGCGAGCCAGGGGACTGGTGGCGAAGTGGATGGGCGATTCCGGCGGTCGCTGGCTGACCGATCTGGAGGCCGCCGAACTGCTCACCTGCTACGGCATCCAGGTCGTCGAGTTCCGTGAGGTGCGCGACGCCGAGGAGGCGGTGGCCGCGGCCGAGGAGCTGGGCTATCCGGTGGCGGCGAAGGCCACCGGCGAGATGTGGCGGCGCAGGCCCGATTTGATCGGTGTGCGGCTCGACCTGTGGCGGCCGGAGGCGGTGCGTCAGGCCTACACCGACCTGGTGGAGATCTGCGGCGATCCGGTGCTGCACATCCAGAAGATGGCGACCAAGGGCGTCGGCTGCATCCTGCGCGTACAGGACGACCCGTCCTTCGGGTCGGTGATCGAGTTCGGCCTGTCCGGCACGATCATCGAAATGCTCGGCGACCGCGCCTATCGCGCGCTCCCGCTGACCCGCGACGAGGCGGCGGCGCTGATCGACGCTCCGCGCGCGGCCCCGCTGCTCTCCGGCACGCCGGCGAGCCCGCGCGTGGACAAGGCCGCGCTCGCCGAACTGGCCCAACGCATTTCGGCGCTGTTCGACGACCTCCCCGAAATGCGCGAGCTGTCCTTCGATCCCGTGCTCGCCTCGCCGACCTCGGCGGAAATCCTTTACGCGCGCGGCCGAGTCGGTCCCGAGCCGAGCCGGTTCGACGTCGGCCCGCGGCGGCTGGCATGAGGTACTGCTGTCGAGCGGCGTTAACGCCGCTCGGGCGGCACCCGATCTGGTGAAGATCCGAGAGATTCGACCAGAGAGGTGTCGACATGAAAACCACTGCACTCGCCGGGCTTTTCGCCCTTGCGTTCCTGGCAGCGGGATGTTCGGTGGAGGTCGGTTCCTCCACGCCCCAGGTGAAGGAAAGCGAGCTGGAGAAGTCGGTTCAGCAGACCTTGACCGAGGAGGTCGGGAAGAAACCCGACAGCATCGACTGCCCCGATGACCTGGAGGGCAAGGTCGGCACCACCATGCGCTGCACCTTGACCGCGGGCGGCGAAACGCTCGGTCTCACCGTCACGGTGACCTCGGTCGAAGACGACACGGTCAACTACGACGTCGCCGTCGATCCGGCCTGACAACGAGTTCGCCGACCGGTTCGCGCGGAACCCGGAGGGGACGGGTCGCGCGGGCACCGGTCGGCGTCTGTGCGGTGACCGCTAGGCCACCAAGTCGGAGACCGGGCGCCTCGGAAAACACCCGGCGTCGATGGGTCAGCTGGCGTAGGCCCGCAGACGGTCGGCCCGCTCGCCTTTGCGCAGCTTCGCCATGACCTCACGCTCGATCTGACGCACCCGCTCGCGGGACAGTCCGAAGAGCTTGCCGATCTGGTCGAGGGTGCGCGGCTGGCCGTCGTCCAAGCCGAAGCGCAGGCGGATGACCTGCTGTTCGCGCTCGTCCAAGGTCGCGAGAACGCTGCGCACGTCGTGGTGCAGCAGGCCCGCGATCACCGCGGACTCGGCCGAGGTGGCCTCGGAGTCCTCGATGAAATCGCCGAGCGGCGCCTCTTCGTCGTTGCCGACCGGCATGTCCAGGCTCACCGGGTCGCGGCTGTGATCGAGCAGATCGGAGATCTTGTCGACCGGGATGCCCGACTCGTTGGCCAGCTCTTCGTCGGTGGCTTCGCGGCCGAGCTGCTGGTGCAGTTCACGCTTGATCCTGGCCAGCTTGTTCACCTGCTCGACGAGGTGGACGGGCAGCCGGATGGTGCGGCTCTGATCGGCCATGCCGCGAGTGATGGCCTGGCGGATCCACCACGTCGCGTAGGTGGAGAACTTGAATCCCTTGGCGTAGTCGAACTTCTCCATCGCCCGGATCAGGCCCAGATTGCCCTCTTGGATGAGGTCCAGCAGCGGCATGCCGCGGCCGGTGTAGCGCTTGGCGAGCGAGACCACGAGGCGAAGGTTGGCTTCGAGAAGGTGCGCCCGTGCGGCTTGGCCGTCGCGCACGATGATGGCGAGATCCTTCTTCCGGCTGGCGGAAAGCCGCTTGCCCGTTTCCAGCAGATGCTGGGCGTAGAGGCCCGCCTCGATGCGCTTGGCCAGCTCGACCTCGTCTGCGGCCGAGAGCAGCGCGGTGCGGCCGATTCCGTTCAGGTACACACGTACCAAGTCGGCGGCAGGGCTCTGGGCGTCGAGGTCCGATTCGCTGGTGCGCACTCGAGTGGTGGCGGGGCTGGTCATGACTTGCCTCCTGTCGGTGGTGTCTCACTCCGATCAACGGACCCGACAGAGAGAAAGTTCCCCGCTCCCGCGCCGATAAACCGCTTCTGAACTGCGGTTTCGGTCACTTACGTCTGAGAAGTTCCTGAGAACCCCCGCGGGCGGGAACGACTCCCTGTCCGATGCCTCCGCCGACGCATACCCGGTTGCCCCGTGCTTACACGGGAGCGATGAGCCCGTGCCGGACCAATCCGGCGACGACGGTCAGCGCGTCGGCCGCGAACTCCGGCGTCACCTCGTCGGCTCCGTGGGCGAGCGCCAGCAGTTCGACCAGCTCGTACAACGGAAGTCCGTCCGGCCGCATTCCCGCGACCAGCGCGATCGTCGTCTCATCCACCTCGTGCTGCCAGCGCGGACCGTCGCCGCGGTGCAGCCGCGCGACGCGCTCGGCCCAGCCGTCGGGGCCGGGCAGCGACACCCGTTCCAGCGCCGTCGTGGGCTCGACCGCGAAACGCGCGGTCCAGGCGTGGTTTTCGTCACTCGCCACGGCGCGCAGCCAGGCCGACCGCTCGAAATACGCGCTCGCTTCGGCGCCGAGCGGGTCGTCGAAGCCGTGCGCGAGGTCCTCGGCGAGCAACTCGGTGGGCCCGTCGATGGCGCGAAGGTAGACGAAGCCGAAGCCGATGCCCTCGACGTCGGCCGCGGCGAACGCGTCCAGCCACTGCTCGGCGCGGGCTTGCGCCGCCGGATCGCGCGGATCGAGGCCCGCGTCACGCAGCCAGGTGCCGACGTACAGCGCCGGATCGGCGACATCGCGCTGCACCACCCAGGCGTCGACGCCGTCGGCGGGCAGCCAGGAGGAGACGCGCTGGCGCCAGTCCTCGCCGTCCACGTGCACCCAGGCCGCCAGCATGGCCGCGGTGCCGCCCGGCGCGAGCAGATCGGGCGCGCGCGAGACGACCAGTTGGCTGGCGCCGTCCAAGGCCAGGCCCGAATCGCGGTAGGTGTGCTCGATGCGCGCGGGGCCGACGACGAACGGCGGATTCGCCACCACCTGATCGAACCGTCGCCCGGCCACCGGCTCGAACCAGGAACCTTCCAGCAGTTCGATGTCGAGGCCGTTGAGGGCGGCCGTCGCCTCGGCCAGCCACAGCGCGCGCGGGTTCACGTCGGTCGCGGTGACGGTGTGCGCGTAGGAGGCGGCGTGCACCGCCTGCACCCCGCAGCCGGTGCCGAGATCGAGAACCGATCCGACGGGCCGGGTCGGCGTGGCACGCAGCAGCGACAGCGAGGCGTGGCCGACGCCGAGCACGTGATTCTCGGTGAGGGTGCGCCTGCGCATCGAGTCGTCCAGATCGGACAGGATCCAGCGGTTGCCCTCGCCGGCGTCGAGCGGGCGCAGGTCCAGTGCCGCGCGGACCTCGTCGCCGTCGCGCTCCAGCAGCCCGGCCGCGACGGCCCGGTCGATGCCCACCGGCGCCAGCGCGGCCGCCACCTCGCGCTCGGGCAGGGCGTCGCCGAGCAGCAACAGCCGGATCAGCGTGCCGAGTTCACCCGCCGCCCGCGCGGCCCGCCGCACCGGCACCGGCTCGGACCGGCCCAGCGCCGCGTGCGTGTCCGGCCCCAGCGCCGACACGAGGGTGTCGGCGTCGTAGCCGACGCGGGTCAGCGCGGTCCGCAGCTCCGGGCACAAGGCGGTGAGCAGGGATCCGGTGGTCGTCTGGTTCGTAGGCACACACGTACTCTGCCACCGCTAGCCGTGAGCATCCGTAGCCCGTTGCCACCGGGGTCGCGGCTCACACCCCGTTCGGGTCGCGTCCGGTGACGCAGTACACGGCGTCGCCCGGATCGGTCATCACGATCCAGTGCTCGTAGCGCTGCACCACGGTCGCGCCGAGCGACTCGTGCCACGCCGCGGTGGCCTCGATATCGGACGAGGACAGGTCGATGTGGGCGCTGGTCGGCCGGTTCTCGCCGAGGCGCTGCAACAGAAACTGGACCGGCATCGGCTCCACCGGGCGCAGCCGGGAGAACTCGTCGAGTCGGCCAGGCGTGTGCTTCCATCCGGTGAGGTCGGCCCAGAAGCGCGTCTCCACGTCGTGATCGGCCGCGCCGATGTCCAGGCAGACCTGGTCGAGGCGGCTCAGCGTGCCGTCGGGCGCGCGGAACGCGGGCGCGGGGCGGCCCTTGGCGCGTCCACTCGGCGTGAAGCAGAAGATCTGCCCGGATGGCGAGCGAAGCACCGCGTAGTCGGGGTGATTGGCGACCAATTCGGCGTTCAGGTCCAGCGCGGTGCGTACGGCGGCGGGGATGTGGTCGACGTCGAAGTCGAAGTGCACGCCGCCGAGGCCGTTCACCGACTGCATCTTGACCCCGGCCGCGGCGAACAGCGCGGGATCCGGCAGCAGCGTGAGGAATTGGTTGTCGTCGCCGCGGCGCGGGGAGAGTTGGGTGCCGGTGATGGTCGACCAGAAGGTCGCGCAGGCGTCGAAACGTTGTGCGGGACGGTCGATGAACGCCCAGACCCAGCGAATCATGTTCTCTCCTGTGCCGTGCGGGAGGTACCCGCGACCGCAGACGTGGTGGCCCGGCGAGTGCGCCGAGCAAGGTGTTGCGGGACACGACAAGTGACGTGCGGCGCAGGCCACACGGCCGCCGTGCCCCGGGGACACAGTAGGGGGCGGCCGGGAGACTGTCGAACCGGTTTGGCCGAATCTCGGTGTTCTATGGCATTCGTGCCACTCGTTCGGCGCGCGGTTTTCCGGCAAGCTCGGCCGGTGACCGAACTGCGCACCTCACCAGCCCAGCCCGCCGAGCCGTTCGACCCGGTGGCGCGACGGCTGCATCCCGCCTGGATCGTGGCGGGGGTCGGCTTCGTCGCGCTGCTCGGCGCGGCCGCGTTCCGTTCCGTGCCGAGCGTGCTGATGGACCCGCTGCACGCGGAATTCGGGTGGTCGCACGGGACCATCGGGCTCGCGGTGTCGCTGAATCTGCTGCTGTACGGCCTCATCTCGCCGTTCGCCGCCGCGCTGATGGACAAGTTCGGCATCCGCAGGGTGGTGGCCTGCGCGCTGGTGCTCGTCGCGGCGGGCAGCGGACTGACCGTCTTCATGACCCAGGCCTGGCAACTCGTCGCGACCTGGGGACTACTGGTCGGCGTCGGTGTCGGCTCGATGTCGATGCCGTTCGTGGCGACGATCACCGGGCGCTGGTTCGTGCGCCATCGCGGCCTGGTCACCGGCATCCTGACGGCCGCGGGCGCGACCGGGCAGCTGGTCTTCCTCCCGTTGGTCTCGGCGCTGGCGCACGAGCACGGGTGGCGGCTGCCCGCGCTGGTGGTGGCGGGGGCGGCGCTGGCGGTGGTGCCGCTGGTGCTGCTGTTCATCCGCGACTTCCCCAGCGACGTGGGCGTTTCCGCGTACGGCGCGGAACCGGGCTCGGCGGCGGGGATGCGCACCACCGCGCGAGGCGGCGCGACGCGGGCGCTCACCGTGCTCGCGCGGATCGCGCGGACGCGCGGATTCTGGTTGCTGGCGGGCGGTTTCGCGGTGTGCGGCGCCTCGACCAACGGTCTGGTCGGCACCCATTTCGTCAGCGCGGCGCACGACCACGGGATGCCACCGACCACCGCGGCCGGACTGCTCGCGCTGGTCGGCGTGTTCGACGTCGCGGGCACCATCGCCTCGGGGTGGCTCACCGACCGGGTCGACCCGCGCTATCTGCTCCTGGCCTACTACAGCCTGCGCGGGCTCTCGCTGCTGATCCTGCCCTCGCTGTTCGCGCCGCACACCGAGCCGAGCATGTGGGTCTTCGTGATCTTCTACGGACTGGACTGGATCGCGACCGTCCCGCCGACGGTCGCGCTGTGCCGCGAGCTGTTCGGCGAGGACGGGCCGGTGGCCTTCGGCTGGGTTTTCGCCTCGCACCAGATCGGCTCGGCGATCGCGGCCACCGGCGCGGGCGTGATCCGCGACGTGCAGGGCAGCTACGACACGGCCTGGTACGTGGCTGGCGCGCTGTGCGGACTCGCGGCGTCGATGTCGATCGTCATCCGCAGGCGGGTCGGCGCATGAACGAACTCACCCGTCGATGGCGTTGTGCGGACGGGATTCGATGGCCTTGTGGGGGCGGTCCCACCGGCTGGGTTCGTCCTTGCGCCGCGGCGGGCGGTCGTTGGCGATGAGCACCGCGATCCACGGCAGCGGGATCGACGCGCCGATGATCAGCAGCGAGAGCAGGGCGCTGCCCCACGCGCTGTAGGCGACAGCGGCCAGCACCAGCGCGGGAATGCGGAACGCCATCAGGATCGTGTACCTGCGCACCCGCGCGCGGTGCTGATCCTCGAGCGAAGGGGCGGCCTCGGTGATGAGCACCGGGTGCTTGTCGTCGTTTCCGGGGAAGTACCCGCGCGACGCGGAAGGTGTGGATGAGACGTCCGGGCGAACACCGCGGCCGATGTCGTCGGCGTCGGAGGAGTCGCCGTTCTGCTGCATACCCCGAGTCTTCCACTCCCGTGTTCCCGGCGCACACACCAGGTCGATTCGCCACCGGCTTCGGGCGCAGGCGACCCGCGGGACCGTCATACGGCATCATGGAATCCGTGAGTACCGACACCCTGGTTCGCCCGGATACGACCACCGACGAGACGACGGGCGACGACATCCCGAAGTTCTTCCACTACGTGAAGAAGGACAAGATCGCCGAGAGCGCCGTCATGGGCACCGTGGTCGTGGCCCTGTGCGGCGAGGTGTTCCCGGTGACCCGCTCGCCGAAGCCCGGCTCGCCGGTCTGCCCGGAGTGCAAGAAGGTCTACGAGAGCCTGCGCAAGGGCGACTGAGTCCCGCGACCTTCGACCGCGCGGTTACCCCGAGCTACGCAGCGGGGTGATCGCGCGTGCCGAGTCCGCGCGGTCCGGCGCGTCGGCGTCGGTCTCCTCGTCCGGCGTCTCGCCGCGCACCTGGTTGGAGATCCATTCCCGCATCTGCTCGATGCGGGTGGCGCGAGCAGGCCAGAACTCCTGGACCGCGGCGTTGAACTCGGCGCCGAGAATCACCGCGAAGCCCAGGAAGAACGTGAAGAGCAGGAACGCGATCGGCGTCGCCAGCGCGCCGTAACTCACGCCGGTCGCGGTGATCCAGGACAGGTACCGGCGCAGTCCCTCGCTGGCCGCCATGAAGAACACGCCCGCGACGAGCGCCCCGCCGAACAGCCGATGCCAGGGCAGCGTGCGGTGCAGCGCCAGCTTGTAGAGCGTGGTCAGGCCGACGATGAGCAACAGGCCGACGCCGGGGTAGTAGAAGCTGTCGATCAGCCGTAAGCCTGGCTCCCGCCAGCCGTCCGGCAGCACCCGGCCGATCAGGCTGGGACCGAGCGCGACGAGCGGCAGGATGAACACCGCCGCCACCAGGAACAGCACGTAGAGCAGCAGCGCGAAGATGCGCTGCCACACCGGATGCCGCGCGTCCTGCTGGTCGTGCGCCTCCACGATCGCGTCGACGAAGGTCGCCATCGCCGAGGATCCGGCCCACAGCGAGAGCACGAAGCCGAACGACACCACCGCACCGCGCCCGCGGCCGAGCACGTCGCCGACGGTCGGTTCGATCAGGTCGGTGACGACGGCCTCGCTGAACAGCTCCCGGCTGAACGTGATGATCTTGGATTCCACGATCTCGACGGTGTCGGGCCCGAACCAGCCGCCGACGTAACCGAGGCTGCCGAGCACCCCGAGCAGCAGCGGGGCCAGCGACAGGGTCTGCCAGAACGCGGCGGACGCGGACTTGGCGAAGATCGAATCGTCCCACGCTTTCCCCGAGACCCGGACCACCAGCCTGCGAGCCTGCCGTCCGGCATGCCGGACCCGCCGGACGACGACGTCCGGACCCCGCGGCGGCGTGCCCGCGCCGCCGCTGTGGATCGGCTCGGGCCCGTGCGCGGGTAGGGGACTGGCTTCGTTCATGGTGCCTACAGCATCGCGCACCGGACGCTCGCGCACCGGCTCGTCCCCGCATCGTGTCGGCGGGCAACAGGTGAACACGGGGCGGCACGGAGGGAATGTGTGACGCGGATCGCGACCGCCGCGTCGGTTTGGCGACACGCCGTCCCCGGCCGCTACTGTCTTCTGCGTGACTGGGTCGGATGGCGCTGCGGCGGGAGATGGAGCGACGCCGGGCGATTCGGGAAAGTCGGCAGCCGGGGGCGGTTTGCTACGCGCGTGGCAGCGGCGCGCGCTCACGAAATACCTGGCCACGAAGCCGCGCGACTTCCTCGCCGTGGCGACGCCGGGCGCGGGTAAGACGACCTTCGCGCTGCGGGTGGCGGCCGAGCTGCTCGCCGATCGGACGGTGGACCAGATCACGGTGGTCGCGCCGACCGAACACCTCAAGCACCAGTGGGCGGCCTCGGCCGCGCGCAGCGGCATCCAGCTGGATTCTCGTTTCTCCAACGCCACCGGCGGCACCTCCGGCGACTACCACGGCGTGGTCGTCACCTACGCGCAGGTCGCTTCGCATCCGTCCCGGCACCGGGTGCGGACCGAGAACCGCAGGACGCTGGTGATCCTCGACGAGATCCACCACGCGGGCGACGCCAAGACCTGGGGCGACGCGACCGCGGAGGCGTTCGGCGACGCGACCCGCAGGCTGGCGCTGACCGGTACGCCGTTCCGCTCCGACGACAGCCAGATCCCGTTCGTCGTCTACGAGCCCGATGAATCCGGCTTCCCCAAGTCGCGCGCGGACCACACCTACGGCTACGCCGAGGCGCTGGCCGACGGCGTCGTCCGGCCGGTGGTCTTCCTGGCCTACTCCGGCGACGCGCACTGGCGCGACAGCGCGGGCGAGGAGCACTCCGCCCGCCTCGGTGAGCCGCTCAACGCCGAACAGACCGCGCGGGCCTGGCGGACCGCGCTGGACCCGGCGGGTGACTGGATCTCCGCGGTGCTGCGCGCCGCCGACATCCGGCTGCGACAGAAGCGCGCCTCGGGCATGCCCGACGCGGGCGGCCTGGTGATCGCCACCGACCAGGACCGGGCCCGCGACTACGCCGAACTGCTCGAACACATTTCCGGCGAGCGGCCGGCGCTGGTGCTCTCCGACGATCCCGCGTCTTCGAACCGGATCGCCGAGTTCAGCAACAACACCCAGCCGTGGATGGTCGCGGTGCGCATGGTGTCCGAGGGCGTCGACGTGCCGCGCCTGGCCGTCGGCGTCTACGCGACCAGCGCGTCGACGCCGCTCTACTTCGCCCAGGCCATCGGCCGATTCGTGCGCGCGCGCCGCCCCGGCGAGACGGCGAGCGTGTTCCTGCCCTCGGTGCCCGTGCTGCTGGATCTGGCCGCGCAGCTGGAATTGCAGCGCGACCACGTCATCGGCAAGCCGCACCGGGAGAAGAACGGCCTCGACGACGAGCTGCTGACCGACGCGGCCAAGCAGAAGGACGAGCCGGGCGAGGAAGAGAAAAAGTTCGTGGCGCTCGCCGCGGACGCCGAGCTCGACCAGGTGATCTACGACGGCTCCTCGTTCGGCACCGCCACCTTCGCGGGCAGCGACGAGGAGGCCGACTACCTGGGCATTCCCGGCCTGCTCGACGCCGATCAGATGCGCGCGCTGCTGCGCGAGCGCCAAGCGCGTCAGCTGGCCGACCGTGGTGAGCCGAAGATCGTGGAACCCGCGCCGCAGGTCGCGACCGCCGCCGAGCGGGTCGCCACCGCGGACCGGCTCGGGGAACTGCGCAAGGAACTCAACAGTCTGGTGGCCATGCACCATCACCGCACCGGCAAGCCGCACGGGGTGATCCACGGCGAGCTGCGGCGCGAGTGCGGCGGTCCGCCGACCGCGCTGGCCACGGCCGACCAGCTGCACGAGCGGATCGCCGCGCTGCGTCGTCGATAGCGCGGGTATCCGGCCGCGTGCTGCCCCGCGTCGCGGGACGGCCGAGTCGCGCGCTGGCCGAAGTCGCGTGCCAAGTGGTCGCGTCGGCGGAGGTCAGCGCTCAGGGAGAACTCGCGGGCCACGCCGCCATCGCGCAGTCGATGGATCGGGTGAGGTCCTCCAGCGCCGCGCCGTCGCGGGCCTGGATGGACAGCCCGTAGAGCACTGTCGTGTAGAAGGCCGCCAGCGACGCCGTGTCGGTATGCGCGGGCAGATCGCCCTCGGTGACCCCGCGGCACAGGCGCGCGTGGATGTGATCAGTGGTCTCCCTGCGCTTTTCGACGAGGAAATCGCGCACCCCGGTATTGCGGGTCGTGTACGTAGCGCCCGCGAGCACCACCATGCAGCCGTGTGGCTTGTCCTCGACGGTGTAGGCCGCGGCGTTGTCGCGCAGCATGGCCTCGATGGCTGCCCGTGCGGTGGGCTCTTCGCGCAGTGCGCGCTCGGTGTAGCCGCCGTCGGTGCGGCCGTAGAGCTCGATGGCCTCGCGAAAGAGCGCCTCTTTGCCGCCGAACGCGGCGTAGAGGCTGGGCGAGTTGATGCCCATCGCGGCGGTGAGGTCGCTCATCGACGCGCTCTCGTAGCCGTGCTCCCAGAACACCTCCATGGCCCGGCGCAGCGCGACCGAGCGGTCGAAGGCGCGGGGACGACCTCGTTCGGCCACGGCTGCTCCTTTCTGTGTCGATCGTTAAATATACCCCTTGACGGGCCGGTCGCCGTGGGCTTAGCTATTTATGTACTGATCGACACAAAAATTGAGGGAGTACTGATGTCCGACCTGACCGGCAAGGTGGCACTGGTGACCGGCGGCAGCAGGGGGATCGGGGCGGCCATCGCCCGGCAGCTGGCCGTCGCGGGCGCGGACGTCGCGCTGACCTACCGGAGCGCCGAGACCGCCGCGAAAACCGTTGTCGCCGAGATCGAAGCGCTTGGCAGGCGCGCGATCGCGCTGCGCGCCGACAGCGCCGACGCGGGTGAGGTGGCGGACTCGGTGCACCGCGCCGCCGCCGAACTGGGTGGGCTCGACATCCTGGTGAACAACGCGGGCATCTTCCCGAGCAAGCCGTTCGAGGAGTTCACCGTCGAGGAGATCGACCGGGCGCTGCACGTGCACGCCCGCGCCGCGTTCGTCGGCGCTCAAGCGGCGGTCGCGCACATGAGCGCGGGCGGCCGGATCATCGGCATCGGCACCAATCTCACCGAGCACGCCCCGTTCGGTGGTCTCGCGCTCTACAACCTGAGCAAGTCGGCGCTCAACGGATTCACCAAGGCACTGGCGCGCGAACTCGGCCCGCGGTCGATCACGGTGAATCTGGTGCAGCCCGGCTCGACCGACACCGACATGAATCCGGCCGACGGCGCACACGCCGCGACCCAGGTCTGCCTCACCGCGCTCGGGCGCTTCGGCACCGCCGACGATGTCGCCGCCACTGTGGCGTTCCTGGCGGGCCCGGCCGCCCGCAGCATCACCGGCGCGATCCTCACCGTGGACAGCGGCACCAACGCCTGACGCTCACCCGGTGAAATACCGGCCCGGTGAGACGCCGAGGGTCCGCCGGCCCGCGGTCTGACGGCCGGGCTCAGGCCGGTTCGAAGAAGCGATCGGGGTCCAGGGTGTTGATCGGCGTCCAGCGCGGCTGTTCGACGACGATCTCCGAATCGCTGTGCGCCGCTTCGAAATACCCCTGGATCTCCAGGGCGAGCCGCGGGTTCTCGTCGACCCGCCGCGCCATGTCGTAGAGCGTCGCCAGCACGTGGACGCAGCGTTGCGTGCGCGCTGAGCACGAGCAGTCGACGGCGGCGAGCACCGGGGCGGGCCGCACCTCTGCCGCGGCGAGCGCGCGGTGCGTCTCGTCGGTCAGCACCGTCGGGTCCGGGATCACCTCGGCGATCGCGGCCACCGCCTGCCGGGACAGCGGCGCGACCTCCAGGTGTGTCACCGACGCCTGCCCGCCGCGGTGGATGTGCGCGCGCACGACGCGGCCTTCGACGGTGGCCTGGACGCCGTGGTTGCGGGCGATGCTGCGGGCGCGGGGCAGCAGCGAATCGGGCCGGGTCTGGCGCAGCGGCTCGGCGAGCCTCACCCAGTCCATGCCCCATGCCGTGTAGCCGAATTCGTTGTCCGCCATCAGTTCTCTCGCTTCCGGCGCAGGATCTCGACGAGCTGGTCGTCGTCGAGGCGGGCCAGCGCGGCGATGCCCGCGGAGTCCGACAGGTCGGTCAGCGCGGACTTGCGATCGTGCATGCCCGCGATGTGCTCCTCGACGGTGGTGCCGGAGGTGAGGGTGGTGATGGTGACCGTGCGGGTCTGACCGATCCGGTGCGCACGGTCCGAGGCCTGCGCTTCCACGGCAGGGTTCCACCAGCGGTCGAAGTGCACCACGTCGGCGGCGCGGGTCAGGGTGAGGCCGGTGCCCGCCGCCCGCAGGCTCAGTACGAGCACGGGCGGTCCGTCAGCGGACTGGAAGTCGCGCACGATCGCCGCGCGCTGGGCCTGGTTCAGTCCGCCGTGGAAGAACGGCGCGGTGACGCCGAACTGCTCGGCGAGGTGCCGGACCAGCAACTCGCCGGTCTGTCGGTACTGGGTGAAAATCAGGGTCGGCGAATCGGTTTCGAGGTTGGTGGCGACGATGTCGGTGCACAGGTCGAGCTTGCCCGAACGGCCGGGCAGCTCGGCGAGATCGCCGGTGATCAGGCCCGGGTGGTTGCACACCTGCTTGAGCGCGGTGAGCGCGGCCAGCACCCGGCTCTGGCGTTGCGCGCCGGAACCGAAGCCGTCATCGATGGCCCGCTCCAGTAGCTGGTCGTAGAGCTTCTCCTGTTCGGCGGTCAGGTCGCAGAGCAGATCGGTGTGGATCTTCGCGGGCAGCGCGGCGGCGACCTGGAACTTCTTGCGCGCCAGCACGACCGGTTCGATGGTGTCGCGAAGGCGGGCGGCGGCCGCGGCCGAACCCTCCTGGATCGGCCGGACGAAACGGCGGCGGAACTGGCCGCGATGGGCGAACAGGCGCGGCGCGACCAAGTGCAGCAACGCCCACAGCTCCTCGAGGTGGTTCTCCACCGGCGTGCCGGTCAGCGCGACCTTGGCGGGGCTGGTGACGTCCCTGGCGGCCTTGGCGAGCTGCGTGCGCGGGTTCTTCAACGCTTGCGCCTCATCGAACACCGCTGTCGCCCAGTCTTGTCCGGCGAGGAGGTGGCCGTGCAGCCGCAGCGTCGGGTAGCCGACCACCACGATGTCGCCCGCGGCTGCCGCGAGTTCGCCGCCGCGCCAGGTGACCGGGCGCAGTTCCGGTGCGAAACGGGTGATCTCGTGCGCCCAGTTGCCGACCAGCGACGTGGGGCAGACCACGAGCTGAGCGCCCGCCGTGGCGCGTCCGAGCAGAAAACCGATGGCCTGCACCGTTTTTCCGAGGCCCATCTCGTCGGCGAGCACCGCGCCGCCGTACGCCGCGATGGTCTCGGTCAGCCAGCCGATCCCGCGCGCCTGGTAGGGGCGCAGGTCAGCGTGCAGAGCCGTCGCCAGCTCGGCGGCCACCGCCTCGGTGCCGAGCAGGGTGCGCAGGGCGCGGTCGGCGGACACGATCGCGGTGCCCGCGGCGTCCGGTACGGCGTGCGCGGCGGTGGGCAGTGCGCCGACGGGCTCGCCTTCGCGCAGGATTGTCTGCCATACCCGTAGTGCGGAACCCGCGTCGGGCAGCCGCGGTGTCGCCAAGTGGTCGGCGGCCGCCGTCGGGGTCGAGTCGGTCGAGTGCGCCCGATTCGAGTGACCGTCCTCGCCGGGCGATCCGTTGCCCAGATCCAGCGCCGCGAGTTCGGCGGGCGAGATCAGCGCGCAGTCGACCTCGGCGATCTCGATGGCCCCGCGCGGCCCGATCGGCAGCGCCAGCTCGAGGGTCTCTCGATCACCGAGTTCGGCGGGCGCGCGTCCGGCGCCACGACCGGTCCATGTCCACAGTGCGAAGAGGTGACGGTCGGGCAGGTAGGTGGCCTGTGTGCTGGGCAGAGCGAACCCCTAGATCCTCGTATGGCGTACGGAGTATCGTGACAACGTACACCGTACCGGGTTTGTTCCGAGGAGTCCCTTGCCCGAGCAGAGCGACGACGATCAGGCCAGGCGACTGCTGCATCTGCTGTGGCGGCAGTCGATGCCGCCGCGCACGGGCGGGCGCGGTCCGAAGCAGACGGTGAGCGTCGACGCCGTGGTCGCGGCGGCCGTGGCACTGGCCGACCGCGAGGGGTACGAGAAGGTGTCGATTCGCGCGGTCGCGGCGGAGCTGGGACTGCGGCCGATGAGCCTGTACACCTACGTGCCGAGCAAGGAGGCGCTGACCGTGCTGATGGTCGACGCCGTCGCCGCGGAGGACGTGCCCATCCCCGCGGCGCTGCCGGTGCGCGAGCGGATGGCCGCGATCGCGCGACAGGTCCGCGCCGAGGTGCTGGCGCACCCGTGGCTGCTGGAGGTGTCGCCTTGGCGGGCGGTGCTCGGGCCGGGGCGGATGCGGCGCTACGAGCGTCAGCTGGCGGCCATCGAGGGAATCGGGCTCACCGATCTCGCGATGGATCGGGCCATCGCGGTGCTGACCGAGTTCGCGACCGGGAACGCGCGGATGGCGGTGGCCGCGGCCCGCGGCGCGGCGGAGCTGACCGACGCGCAGTGGTGGGAGCGGTACGGGCCCGAGCTGGCGCGGGTCATGCCGCTCGGCGAGTTCCCGCTCGCCGGACGGGTCGGCGCGGCGGTGGGGGAGCGGTATCAGGCGCCCGCGGATCCGGATGGCGCGTTCGAGTTCGGGCTGGCCCGGTTGCTGGATGGGATCCTCGCCGAACTCGAATGATGTGACCTGGCGCACAGTCGGACACGGTCCGCCGATCTCGCGCGTGGCCGGAGCGAAGGCGGAAGTACGCCACTGTGACCTCCACCACAGTGAAGTCCGAACATGCCCGCAGCGGGCGACGTTTCGTCGCCCGCTGCGGGGAAAGCTGTGTTCTGTTGTTCGATGCTGTTGTGTCGGGACGCGAATTCCGGTCAGAGGGCGGGAGCCGACTCCGTGTCGATCACGGCCTCGAGCTCACGCAGCCGATCCATGTGTTCGTTCGCGTGATGCTGGCAGAAGAGCAACTCTCCACCTGCGGGCAGAACGGCACGCACTCGGGCAGCCGCCCCGCAACGGTCGCAACGATCGACCGCGGTCAGTGGGGTGCTTGTCAGGGTTCCTGGCATGACTCCTCCGTCCTGGCTCCCGGCACTACAGTCCGTTCACCTGGTGTGGGGCCCGTGGTCACTCACCACGAGCTCGCTACCGCTACTTCCCAGCAGTGGTATGACTACTCTGTCAGACGTTCGGGACGGGGGCATTGTTCCCGCAAGTGATTCTGTGTGTTTTCTCTAACACGACCTGGGATTTCGCTGATGGCGAACACTCCAGCTCAGGGATCGAACCGCACTCGATCACCCACGAACACGTCTATCCAGTTGGTCTGTTGGGAGATTACCCGTGACGTACGACACTCACACGCTGGTTCACCTTTGTACTTTGCACGAGTGGCGCAACGCACGGCAAACCGGTGCGCACCGGCCGCCCTCGTTGGCCGAGGTCGGATTCGTTCACCTGTCCACGCCGCGGCAGGTGCACCTGCCCGCCAACCGCCTGTACGTGGGACGACGTGACCTGGTGCTCTTGCGCATCGACGCGAAACTGCTCGTGGATCCGGTGAAATGGGAGCCGGGCGTGCCGACGGATCCGGCGTCGATGCTCTTCCCGCACCTGTACGGTCCGCTTCCTGTGAGCACCGTCACATCCGTGGACGAGTATCTGCCCGGCCCGGACGGAACTTTCGCGCCGCTGGCGGAGTGAGCGCCGCCGCTCAGCGCTCGCGCGCCTGCCGCGCCAGGATGGCCGCCTGAACACGGGACCGCACACCGAGTTTCGTGAGCACCCGCGAGACGTGCGTCTTCACCGTGGTCTCCCCGATGAACAGCCGCGCCGCGATCTGCGCGTTGGACAAGCCCTCCCCGAGGCAGTCCAGCACCTCGCGTTCGCGTTCGGTGAGATCGGCGAGTCCGTCCGGTGCGGCGGGTGCGGCGTCGGCGCCGGAGGACGCGAACGCGGCGATCACCGCCCGGGTGACCTCCGGCGCCAGCACGCCGTCGCCCGCGGCGACCGCGCGCACCGCGTCGAGGAGTGCTTGTCCCGACGTGGATTTCAGCACGAACCCCGACGCGCCGGCCCGCAAGGCGCGAAAGACGTACTCGTCCAAGTCGAATGTGGTGAGGATGAGCACCCGCGCCAGCGCGTCGGCGGTGATGCGCTCGGTGGCGGTAATGCCGTCCACGCCGGGCATCCGCACGTCCATCAGCACCACGTCGGGACGCAACGCCTTGGCCTGCGCCACCGCGATGTCGCCGTCGGCGGCCTCGCCGATCACCTCGACGCCCTCGGCGCTGTCCAGGATCATCCGCAACCCCGCGCGGATCGCGCCGTGGTCGTCGGCGATCAGCACGCGAATCGTCATGCCACCTCCGCTGTTCGGCTGCCAGACGGTTCGCTCATGCCTCCGCCTCGCTGGCGCTCGGTTCCGGCATGCGCGAAGCGCGCTGGCACACGATTCGCTCACTTCGTTCGCTCATGCCTCCGCCTCGCTGGCGCTCGGCTGCGGCATGCCGAGCGGCAGTCTGGCGCGCACCGACCATCCTCCGGCTTCCGGTCCTGCGGTGAAGCTGCCGCCCAGCGCGGCGGCCCGCTCGCGCATGTTCACCAGGCCGCGGTGCGCCCCTTCGGAATTCGGGGATTCGGGCGAGTTCGCCGGCGCCGGATTGCGCACCGACACGTCGAGTGTCGACGGATCGGCGCGGACAGCGATGTCGACCGGTCGGCTGGGTGCGTGCTTCATCGCGTTCGTCAAGGCCTCCTGGACGATTCGGTAGGCGGCCTGGTCCACCGCGCTGGGCAGCACGGCCCCGTCGAGCGAATCGGCAACGCGCACCGTCGTTCCCGCCGACCGGGCGGCGTCCACCAGGATCGGCAACTGGGCCAGGGTGCGCGGCGCGGCGGGCTCGTCCTCGCTCCCGTCGTCGCGGCGCAGCAGACCGATCATGGTCCGCATCTCCTGGAGCGCGTTGACGCTGTTGGCCCGGATCGAGCCGAGGATCCCGGCCATCGCGGGATCGGAGTTCTCGCGGGTCAGCACGCCGAGCGCCGCCTCGGACTGGATCGCGATGGCCGAGAGGTGCCCCGCGATGACGTCGTGCAGATCGCGCGCCATCGTCTTGCGCTCGTCGGCGATGGCGGCGCGCCGATCCAGCTCGGCCACCAAGGCCATCGCCTGCCCCCGCGCGCGTTCGGCTTCGGCGATCTCCTTGTGCGTGCGCACCGACAGCGCCCACCAGATCGGCGTGCCGACGAACGCGGCCGCCGCGGCGACCGAGAGCACGAGCGCCCGCCAGTCACCGGTGCCGACGAAGACCCCGATCGTGATCACCGTCGTCAGCCCGGCGCAGCCGATCGTCACCCAGCGCGAGACGGCGCGCGTGCCGTAGAGGACGGCCGCGTAGATCAGATCCGAGTAGACGATCCACACCGGCACCGTCGGGCCCAGCGCCAGATCGATGCCGACCGGCACCGCGCCCGCCGCCAGCGCCACCAGCGGCGCGCGCCGCCGCAGCAGCGTCCCGGCGCACAGCAGCGCGAGCACACCGAACCGGGTGCCCAGGGACGAGGCGAGGCTCGCCTGGGTCGTCGGATACAACCCGGACAGATACAGGAACGCGCCGAAGGTGAACGCGAAGAGCGCGACCAACGCGTCCTGCGCGGTCGCCGACAACGCGCGCCACTGCTTCACCGACCCATCACAGCACACCCGTCGAGGGGTGCGGGTCCGCCGAAGTGATGACGCGCGAACGATCCGACGGCCGACATGGCGCACCCCGGCGGGCACGAGACTCGCCCATAGCGTTGCTCGCCGGTGACGCGCTGATCGAGTTTCCGTGGTCTGCGCCCGAACCTGCGCGGGGCTTCAGGCCGATTTCGTTCGGCTGGGGCTACGCTGAACGAGTGAACGTCGACGTCACCGCACTACCCGGCATCGGGGTACGCAAGGACTTCGAGGCCCGGTCGGGCCGCCGGATCGGCGTGGTCGACCATCGGGACGGAAGCATCGATCTGATCGTCTCCAAGCTCGACGACCCCGACGCCTGCGCCGCGCAGGTGCCGCTGACGAGCGACGAGGCGGCCGTGCTCGCCAATCTGCTCGGCGCACCGCAACTGGTGGCCAAGCTCCGCGAGGACCACCGCGACCTGCCCGGTATCACCACCCGGCAGCTGCCGATCGCCGAGGAATCGCCGTACGAGGGCCGCACGCTCGGCGAGACGGCGATGCGCACCCGCACCAAGGTCTCGATCGTCGCGGTGATGCGGGCGGGTCAGCTGCACCCGTCGCCCGGACCCGATTTCACCTTCGCCGCAGACGATCTGCTCGTGGTCGTCGGTACTCCCGACGGCCTGGACGCCGCCGCGAAGATCCTCTCGCACGGTTGACCCGTGAACACGACCGCGCTCGCCCTGCTCGAGCTCGGAGCGGTGTTTTTCGCTCTCGGCATGCTGGGCCGGGTGGCGGGACGGGTCGGCATGTCGCCGATCCCGCTCTATCTGCTCGGCGGATTGGCGTTCGGGTCGGGCGGGTTCATCGATCTCGCCGAGGCCGACGAGTTCGGTCATGTCGCGGGCGAGATCGGCGTGGTGCTGCTGCTTCTACTGCTCGGACTGGAATACACCGCCGCCGAACTGGTGACCGGTCTGCGACGGTCGTGGCCCGCGGGCGTGGTCGACATCGTCGTCAACTCGATTCCTGGCGTGGTGGTGGCGCTGCTGCTCGGCTGGGGCCTCGTCGGCGCGCTCACCATGGGCGGGATCACCTACATCTCGTCCTCGGGCATCGTCGCCAAGGTGCTCAACGATCTCGGTCGGCTCGGTAATCGGGAAACCCCGGTCGTGCTCTCGATTCTGGTGTTCGAGGACTTGGCCATGGCGGTCTACCTGCCGATCCTCACCACCCTGCTGGCCGGCCTGAGCTTCATCAGCGGACTGCGGGGGCTCGGCATCGCACTCGCGACGATCACCATCGTGCTGGTGGTGGCGCTGCGCTACGGCCGCTACGTCTCGGCCATCGTGGACAGCTCGGACAACGAGGTGTTCCTGCTCAAATTGCTCGGAGCGGCGCTGCTGGTGGCCGGAGCCGCCTCGGCGCTGAACGTCTCGGCGGTGGTCGGGGCGTTCCTGCTCGGCATCGCGATCTCCGGGTCGACCGCGCACCAGGCCGCGAAACTGCTGGAGCCGCTGCGGGATCTGTTCGCGGCCATCTTCTTCGTCGCCTTCGGGCTGAGTACCGACCCGCGCGCGATCCCGCCGGTACTCGGCTGGGCGGTGCTGCTCGCCGTGGTGACCACGGTGACCAAGGTCGCGACCGGCTGGTGGGCCGCCCAGCGGCAGGGCATTCGGCGGATGGGCCGGGCGAGGGCGGGCGCCGCGTTGGTGGCGCACGGCGAGTTCTCGATCGTCATCGCGGGTTTGGCGGTGACCGGCGGCGCGGTCGCCGGCGAACTGGCCGCGCTCGCCTCGGCCTACGTACTGCTGATGGCGGTGTTCGGCCCCATCGCGGCACGAGTGGTGGAGCCACTGGTGGCCTTCGTGAAACCCGAGCCGGGTCCCGCGGTCACCTCCTGAGGGGGACGGAAGTCCAGCGCACGGCCGTAGCGAAGTCAGGGTTCGTGGTCCTGCGTCGCGGCACGTTCCCGTTCGACGCGGGGCGACTCCGTACGGCGATTCGCGCGCTACCTCCGACGCGGAACGTCGTGCGTCGTCGGCCAATACGGTGTCCCCGTGACCGGCGCGGCGGAGATCACGGCCGACTGCGGACCGGGCTCGAGATCGGGCGCGGGGTGCTCGGCGGCATGGTGCACGGGAGCCACGTGCGGTGGGAGCGAGGGCACGAGATCTTCGGCGGTCGGTCGTGCGGTGGACGGGGACAGCGCCGCGAGATGCTCCGGGGTGACGTGCACCGCGGCGGGGCGAGGTGGTGGTGGCGGTGCGAGATCGTCGGCGGCGGAACGCGCGGGGGCCACGCGGGGCTTGGGCAGCGGGGCGAGGTCCTCGGCGGCGGGACGGACGGTGGCCGCGCGCAGCGGCGGCAGCTCGATATCGCGCTCGATCGCGGTGAGGCTGACGGCGATCAGCAGCAGCATGGTCACGATGCTGATGCCGACGATCAGCGGCGCGAGCAACTGCATCGCTCCCGTCCCAGCGACCGGCCCGCCATGGCCCGAGCCGTGCGCGTGCGCGTGCATCGACGCCATGCCCGTGTAGTGCATGCCGCACACGGCAAGGCCCATGATCCCCGCCGCGCCGGTGGTGGCGAGAAAACCGTTGACCCGCAACGTGAACCACAGCGCCACCGTCGCCGCGACCACCGCGATGGCCACCGAGAGCGCCACCATCGGAAGCTTGTAGCCGATGGTCGCGTTGGACTTCATCGCGAACATGCCGATGTAGTGCATGGCCGCCACGCCGAGACCCATGACGGCGCCGCCCGCGAGCAGGGCGACCAGCGTCGGCTGCGGGGTGACAACCACGAACAGCCCGATGCCGACCACCACGATCGCGGTCGCCGCACTGAGCAGGGTGAGCGGGACGTCGTAGCGGATCTCCGCTCCGGCGATCGAAAAGCCGAGCATCGCAATGAAATGCATGACCCAGATGCCGGTTCCGCCGATCGCGAACGCGGCGAGCACCAGCCAACCGGCCCTACTTCGACCAGCCCTGGCCCGCGCGGCGCACTGCAATCCGAGCAGCGATCCGGTGAAGGACATGATGTAGGCCAGCAGCGGTGTCAACGACCCGTACGTGAAGTGGTGAATGTCGAGCACATGAACCCCATGGCCGGGCCGAGACCGCCCGGCGATTGAAAACTTGTGCGTCAGACAGTACGGCAGCGGACCGCGCAAAACCGAGTTCCCCGAAGTGTTTTGAATCACTTTTCAGTTTTGTTCCATCTGGAAAGTGGTATGGGACAGCGCAATACCCCACGGCGAACGACAACGGGCCCGCCTCCCCGCCACGCCGCCGAGATGGCAAGTGGCACAAGGAATGCGGGCCCGTAGGTCCGTGCGTATCAGTCCAGGTAGTCGCGCAGCACCTGGGAGCGGCTGGGATGGCGCAGCTTGCTCATGGTCTTGGACTCGATCTGGCGGATGCGCTCACGCGTGACGCCGTACACCTGGCCGATCTCGTCGAGGGTGCGCGGCTGGCCGTCGGTGAGGCCGAAGCGCAGCCGGACCACGCCCGCCTCGCGCTCGGACAGCGTCTCCAGAACCGACTGCAGCTGGTCCTGCAGCAAGGTGAAGCTCACCGCGTCGACCGCGACCACGGCTTCGGAGTCCTCGATGAAGTCGCCGAGCTGGCTGTCGCCCTCGTCGCCGATGGTCTGGTCCAGCGAGATCGGCTCGCGCGCGTACTGCTGGATCTCGAGGACCTTCTCCGGCGTGATGTCCATTTCCTTGGCCAGCTCCTCCGGGGTGGGCTCGCGGCCCAGGTCCTGGAGCAGCTCGCGCTGGATGCGGCCGAGCTTGTTGATGACCTCCACCATGTGCACCGGGATGCGGATGGTGCGGGCCTGGTCGGCCATGGCGCGGGTGATGGCCTGCCGGATCCACCAGGTGGCGTACGTGGAGAACTTGTAGCCCTTGGTGTAGTCGAACTTCTCCACCGCGCGGATCAGACCGAGGTTGCCCTCCTGGATCAGGTCCAGGAACGCCATGCCGCGGCCGGTGTAGCGCTTGGCCAGCGACACGACGAGTCGCAGGTTGGCCTCGAGCAGATGATTCTTGGCCCGGTTGCCATCGCGCACGATCCAGTTGAAATCGCGGCGCATCGCGACGGGCAGCTTCTCGCCCGCCTCGGCGAACTCGCGCACCTTCTCCGCCGCGTAGAGGCCGGCCTCGATCCGCTTGGCGAGTTCGACCTCCTCCTCGGCGTTGAGCAGCGCGACCTTGCCGATCTGCTTGAGGTAGGCGCGCACCGAGTCGGCGGAGGCGGTGAGTTCGGCGTCCTTGCGGGCCTGCCGCAGCGCCTCGGACTCCTCCTCGTCCCAGACGAAATCGCCGGAGGCCTTGTCCTTCTCCGACGGCTCCTCGGCGCCCTCGGCTTCCTCGTCCTCGGCGACGTCCTCGGCCGTGTCGTCCGCCAAGTCCGCGTCTTCGGCGAGATCGCCTTCGTCGACCTCCAGATCGTCCAGATCCTCGAGATCGAGAGCCTCGTCCTCCAACGCCTCTTCGGCGCCGGGCTCGCCGTCGGGGCCCGCCTTCTTGGTGGCGGCCTTCTTCGCGGGCGCCTTCTTCGCGGCGGCCTTCTTCGCGGGCGCCTTCTTGGCAGCGGCCTTCTTGGCCGGTGCCTTCTTGGCGGCAGCCTTGCGGACCGGCCGTGCTGCGGTTACATCTGTGGAGTCGGCGTCGGCCGATTCGGCGGTCTGACGGGTCGTGGCTACCACGTACGCCCTTTCGTGACGGTCTCGTGCGGCGTCACGCCAGAGTGGTGTTCCGGCGGAGCGGTCTGTCGGGTTTCACCGGCGGAGGGCCGGTCGGGTTTCTCCGGCTCACCGCCGGGCATGTTCCATTGTAACGATCCAACCAGGGTACTCACGGCACGATGCCAGTTGTCGCACGCCCGCCTCGAGCGTGTTCCGCGTCGTCGCCGACCCGTCGCCCGCGCGCCGCCAGCAGGTCACGGGACTACGCCCGAGGCGATCGCCATGGCGGCGCCGACGATACCCGCGGTGTTGCGCAGCCGGGCGGGAACCACCGGAGTCCGATTGGTCAGCAAAGGAATCCACTGGTCCGAATCGCGGCTGATGCCCCCGCCCGCGACGATCACCTTCGGCCAGAAGAGGTTCTCCAGACCGATCAGTACGGTGCTGACCTCCGCGGCCCACTGCTCGTAGCTGAGACCCTCGCGATCCTTGATCGAGGCCGCGGCGCGGTGCTCGGTCTCCATGCCGCCGACCTCGAGGTGGCCGAGTTCGGTGTTGGGCACCAGCGTGCCGTTGTAGAGCAGCGCCGACCCGATGCCGGTGCCGAAGGTCAGCAGCAGCACCAGCCCGTCGAAATCCCTTGCCGCGCCGTAGCGGTCCTCCGCGAGCCCGGCCGCGTCCGCGTCGTTGAGCACCGTGACCGATCTGCCGCCGAGGGCCGCCGAGAACAGGGTGCGCGTGTCGGTGCCGATCCAGGTCTTGTCGATGTTGGCGGCGGTGCGCGCCACGCCTTCCAGGACGACGGAGGGCAGCGTGATGCCCACCGGGCCGGGCCAGTCGGCCTCGGCGACCAGCTTGGCCACCGCGTCGGCGACGGCGTGCGGTGTCGACGGATGCGGGGTCGCGATCTTGATCCGCTCGTGCAACAGCTCGCCGGTGGCCAGATCCACCGCGGCGCCCTTGACGCCGCTGCCGCCGATATCGATACCGAATGCGTGCCCCCGAGCGGACATGGCTAACCCCTCGTTCCCTTAGCTGGCCGGTTGTGATCACAGCGCCCGCCGCACCGGGTCCACGCGGCCGCCTGCGGGCGGGTGCGGTGGGGTGCCCGACGACGGCGCTGTGTCGTGCACGACAAGAGTAATGCGCGATCGAGGCTGCGCACGTGGAAGCATCTGTGATGCGATGGACGGCGTGCCGGAATCCAGTACCCCAGTAGCCGAAGAGTCCGCCGCCGAGACCGGGGGGACCGCGTCCGAACTCCGCCGCGTGGCGGTCGAGCTCGCCGAACGAGCCGCGGCCCATGTCCGCGCCCGCCGCCCCGAGGTGTTCGGCCCGGCCGGAGCCGTGACCGACGGCGCTGTGCGGGCCAAGGGCCACGCGACCGATCCGGTGACCGTGGTGGACACCGAGAGCGAGGAACTGATCCGCGCGCTGCTCGCCGAGCGGCGGCCGGGCGACCCGATCGTGGGCGAGGAAGGCGGCGGCAGCATGACCGTCGACGACGACGCGGTGCACTGGGTCGTCGACCCGATCGACGGGACCGTCAACTTCCTCTACGGCGTCCCCGGCTACGCGGTCTCGGTGGCGGCGATGCGCCACGGAAGGTCCGTCGCGGGCGCGGTGGTGGACGTCGCGCGGGCGGTGACCTACAGCGCCGGGCTCGACTTGGGCGCCACGGCGACGGCCGCCGACGGCACGGTCGAACAGTTGCGGTGCAACCCGGTCGAGGATCTCTCGATGTCGTTGGTGGCCACCGGTTTCGCCTACGGCGCGCACCGGCGCGCGCGGCAGGCCGAAATGGTCGGGCGGGTACTGCCGAGGATCCGCGACATCCGCCGCTTCGGCGCGGCCTCGCTCGACCTGTGCAACGTGGCCGCCGGGCGCGTCGACGCGTACTACGAGCACGGGCTGCACGCCTGGGACTGGGGCGCGGGCGCGCTGATCGCCGCGGAAGCGGGCGCGCGTCTGACGCTTCCGCCCGCGACCGCGTCCGGCGCGGCGGGCGATCTCGTCGTCGCCGCGGCGCCGGGCATCGCACGGGAACTCGGCGAACTGCTCGCCGAAGTGGGCGCGACGGAGCCGATCCCGGATCGGTGATCCGGGATCGCGGCGCCGGGAGTGTCGGTTCGGCGCCGGGTCGGAAATGCGCGGCTAGCGCGGCGTCAGCAGTGCGCGGAGCGTGCGGCGTCGAGCAGTTCGGAGTCGATCGCCGTGCTGGCGCCGGGCGCCGGGTTCTTCAGCGAACGCAGCACCTCCTCGGCGTCGTTGCTCGGCCGCAGATCCCGGAACAGCGAACCGAGCACCAGGTCCACGCTGTCGTCCTCACGCTGATCCTCGATCAGCTCGGCGCACGGCGCGACGAGTTGCACCGACGCCGCGGCGGGCCTGCCGTTCACGCCGAAGCGGATCTGCCCAGTGCATTCCAGGTCGCCGTTGACGTATATCGAATCGTTGCCGTACTGCGTGCCGGGTGCGCTCGCGAAGCCGAGATCACCGAGCTGCGCCGCGACGTGCGCGGCCTGGCCACGCTGGTTGTTCGCGTTCAGCACGCGCACCTTGCTCGCCGCGAGCGGTGCGGGTTCCACGTCCTCCAGCCGCGACGCGCCGACCCGCTGACCCAGCTTGGGCGCCGGGGCCGCGCCCGGATCGCTGGCGGGACTCGGCGAGTTGCAGGCCATCGCGGTGGTGTCGGTGTCCTGCGTCGTCAGCGCCTTGATCCACACGATCGCGCAGATCAGCGCCATGACGCCGAGCATGATGAGCCAGGGTTGGGGGCGGCGCCGAGCGTAGGGTCGTCCCTGCGAATCCGAAGCGCTGCCTTCGGTGATCAGTGAAACCACGAGCCACACTCTACGAAAATGTCGCGAGGCCGGTGCGGAAGGTCTCGGCGAGTTCCAGCGTTGGTGTCGATTCCCCGACAGTTTCGACTCGGCTGTGTTTTGATTGCGACTTTTGTCGCGCGGTCCGCTATTGTCTGGCGGCCCAGATCGAATCACCAGCGGCGAAAACGGTGGGTCGGTCGCGGGAACAAGTAGGGCATGTCCTGCGTTTACCGAGCGCTACCGGGTATGGATCCTAGTGATCCCCCCTGATAGGTGACCGGTGCACGTGTGATGTGCACCACCGGCGGGGCGGTGCGGGCGCTCGATTCCGGCGAGGAATCGGAGTGGCGGCAGCCGGTCCGGGATATACGGAGTAAGGACGAGGGGAAGACGACATGGCAACCGACTATGACGCACCGCGGCGCACCGAATCCGACGATGTGTCGGAAGATTCGCTGGAGGAGCTGAAGGCTCGTCGCAACGAGGCGCAGTCCGCCGTCGTGGATATCGACGAATCCGATACCGCGGAGTCGTTCGAGCTTCCCGGCGCGGATCTGTCCGAGGAAGTGCTCTCGGTTCGGGTGATTCCGAAGCAGGCCGACGAGTTCACCTGTTCCAGCTGCTTCCTTGTTCACCACCGCAGCAGGCTGGCCAGCGAGGCAGGCGGCCAGATGATCTGCATGGATTGCGCCGCCTGATAGTTCGCGGGACGCGGAATCCGGCCGGACCGCGGGTTCGGCCGAAGGTAACTGTCAGCCCGCGCTCGGCAGCCCGAGCGCGGCAAGGACCTTCTCTGGTCGGCGCGTACTGATCAACCAGTACGGCGTCGGATCATCGGGGTCGTCGAGGACCAACAACACCATCGGACCGATCCAGGGACGATGTTGCACATACGCGGCGGGATCGAGCTGGCGGCCGAGGGCCGCGCTCTTCGCGGAGGGGGCGACCACCGCCGCGCGAGACACGAAATTCACCGGTAGGTGCGCGCGGTCGACGCGCAATTCCGGTGTGCCCGAGGCGTCGGCGTTCACCGCCAGCTTGTGGCGGCTCAACCACACCAGCACCCAGGCCGCGACCGGGAACAGCAGAACATAGGGCAGCCAGGCCCGGATTCCGGGTGCGCCCATGTGGATTTCGGCGGCGAGCAACCCGGCGATGCCGAACCCGACCGGCCACCACCACAGCGGTACCCAGAGCCGCTCGACGTATGGCCGGCGGGCCTGTTTCTCGTTGTCCGTCACCGAAGGGTTGGGCCTGTCCGACACGACTCAACAGTAGGCCACCGTCCCGCCAGGCGAACGCCGAGGTACGCGTAGGCTCGACCAACGTGAGCGCACTTTCACCGATACCCCTGCTGCGGCTGGATCCGGGCATTCCCGTGCCGACGCGCGCCCATGCGGGCGACGCCGGCGTGGACTTGTGCACCACCGAGGACGTCATCCTGGAGCCGGGGGAGCGGGTGCTCGTCGGCACCGGCGTCGCCGTGGCGCTGCCGGTCGGCACGGTCGGGCTGATCCATCCTCGGTCCGGGCTCGCCGCCAAGACCGGGCTGTCGGTGGTGAACACGCCGGGGACCGTGGACGCGGGCTACCGGGGTGAGATCAAAGTGTGTCTGATCAATCACGATCCGCGCACGCGCATCGAGTTGCGCCGTGGCGACCGGATCGCGCAGCTGCTCGTGCAGCGGGTCGAGCTGGTGGACTTCGTCGAGGTCGATCAGCTCGACGACACGACGCGGGGTGCGGGCGGCTACGGGTCCAGCGGCGGTCACGCCAGCTTGGGCGCGGAGACCGACGGGGTGAGCCGGGTGACCGGCCGGGAGGCGTGAGGCGACGATGTTCGGAAAGAGAAAGAAGCGGTCGGACCGGTTCGAGGACCAGTACGACGAATACGGCGCCGAGTACGACGACGTGGACTACGACGCCGAGTACGACGAGCTGTCCTACGACGAATTCGCCGAGGACAGCGCCGGTTTCGCGGAACGCCCGGAGGGCGATCGGACCGGCCCCTACGACTACGACGAAGTGGCCGAGCTGCTCGAAGGAGTCGTCGATCAGCGCCTCGACCTGGGTTCGGTCATCCTTCCGGTGCCGCCGGGCGGCCAGCTACAGGTCGAGATGACCCCGGACGGCACTCCGCAGGCGGTGCACCTGGCCACCGAGCACGGCCGCATCACCGTCGCCGCCTATGCCGCGCCCAAATCGCCGGGCCAGTGGCGGGCGGTGGCGGCCGACCTCGCCGACTCGCTGCGCAAGGACGGCGCGCGGGTCGCGGTGGAGACCGGTCCGTGGGGCCGGGAAGTCCTGGCCATCACGGAGGGCGCCGACCTGCGCTTCATCGGCGTGGACGGCTACCGCTGGATGGTGCGCCTGGTCGCGGCGGGCCCCTCGGGCGCGGTGAACGACGGCACGCCGCTGGTGTCCGCGGCGCGGGCGATCCTCAGCGAGACGGTCATCCGGCGCGGCACCGATCCGCTGCCGGTGCGCGATCCGCTGCCGGTCGTCCTGCCGCAGCAGCTCGCCGAGCAGCTGGCCGCCGCGCACCACGCGCAGATCGAGGCGCAACAGCAGCAGCTGGCCGCCCAGGCCGCCGCGGCCCAGAACCCGGTGCCCGCCCAGCCGCAGACGCTGCCGCCCCAGCCGCGCCGCGGCGCCGACGGCTCCGCCATGCAGCAGCTCGGCCTGAACTGATCGCTTCGCACCCGCCTCGCGGAGGTTGTCCGCACTGCGAGGCGGGTGGACGGTCTCCTGCCGCAACGGCGTGGCCCGTCCGGTCTCGGCGAGGAGTTCGCCCACGGGCCGCGGTACGGAAGACCGGCCCGTCAGCGGAAGACCGGCCCGTCAGTCGAATGCCGTGAATCCGAGGCGGCCCAGGATCGCCGGGTCGGCGCCCAATTCGTCCAGCGTGGTGCGGAACAGCCGGGCGCCGGGGATGAGATCGGCCCACTCCTCGGCTACGGCGAGCGGGTGGACCGGGTCGTCGGTCGCGGTGACGACCGCGACCGGCACGTCCAGCGTGGCGAGGCGGTCGGTGCTCGGCCACTTGTAGTCGGCGGCTTCCTCGAGGGCTTGCGGCAAGTGCGGCCACTGGGAACGCCAGGACTGGGTCAAGGCGTCGGCCAGCCAGCGCGGGCTGCTCGCGCGCATCCGGGCGATGACCGTCTCCAAGCCGTCGGCGCGCAGTTGCTCGGCGGTCACGGCGGCGCTGAGCGCGGCAGGGCAACGGGCGGTGTCCGAGCCCGTCCATGCGGGCAGCGCGGCGACGACGCCCGCGACGGATTCCGGGTGCGCGCCCGCCCATTCCAGCGCGATCGCCGCGCCGAGCGAGATGCCCGCGGCCAGTACCGGGCCCCGCGCGGCGGCGGCGTCCAGCGCGGCGTGGCAGCTGGCCACGACCGCCCGCGGATCCGGCTCCACGGCAATCGATTCGAACCCGCGGGCGACGCTCGCCGGGTCGAAGGCGCGCCGGGCGAAATCGGCGTCGGAGCCGGTGCCCGGCAGCGCGACGACAAGCGGAACCGCAGGTCGTGTGGCCGTCGTGACATGTGTGGAGTCGAACACCGGGTCGAGCGTAGCGGGGGTGACCGTAGGCATCTACAGTGGCGGGTGTACGGCCAACAGCCGGTCGTCACCGAACAACCACGATGGCGTGAGACCCGCGCCATCTGTGCAGCAGGAGAGCGTGTAATGCCATCCGCAGCCTCAGGGTATTTTCGACGTCTGGGCCGCAGGCTTACCGAGGACATCGACAGACTCGATGCCGAGGAGCTGGCCGAGACCGCAGAGGCGTCGGGCGCGTGTCGGGCGTCGGAGTGTCGTCGCGGTGACGAAGCGACGATGCTCGGTCGTCTACGAAGTGTGGAGGCCTGCCCCAAGTCGGTGGGCGCCAGTGTTCAGGCAGAATTCTTCGACGGCACCGACGCCATCACACTCGTGTGGATCGGCCGCCGGCGCATCCCCGGCATCGAACCGGGGCGGCGAATTCTGGTCCGCGGCCGGGTCGGTGACCGCGACGGCCGTAAGGTGATCTTCAACCCCTACTACGAATTGCGCGGGAACAGCTGACACGTATGCCATCGAGCAACGACCACGGCGCCGATCTAGGCACGCCGACCGATATCGAGCGACCGATCGACGCCGCGGCTCGCAGGCGTACGGACGACCGTCCCGCCTCGGCCGAAGAGGCCGTGCGTGAGGAAGCCGCCCAACAGACGCTGCTCGAGCAGTTGGGCGGATTCAGCGGCCTGATCTACTCGACGTTGCCGGTGCTCGTCTTCGTCCCGGTGAACACTCTCGCCGGGCTCACCGCCGCGATCTGGGCGGCGCTGGGCGTCGCGACCGCCGTGCTCGTGTGGCGGCTGGTGCGACGCGATCCGGTGCAACCCGCCATTTCCGGCTTCCTCGGCGTCGGCGTCTGCGCGCTGATCGCCTACCGGGTCGGCGAGGCCAAGGGTTTCTTCCTGTTCGGCATCTACACCAGCCTGATCTACGCGGGCGTGTTCCTCGCCTCGATCCTGGTGCGCCGGCCGCTGGTCGGCGTGATCTGGGGCGTGCTGAACGGCCACGGCTCCGGCTGGCGCGCCGACCGCAGGGCGCTGCGCCTCTACGACCTGGCGACCGCCACCTTCGTCGTGGTCTTCGCCGCCAGGTATCTGGTCCAGTCCGAGCTCTACGACACCGACCGCACCGGTTGGCTCGCCGTCGCCCGCATCGCCATGGGCTGGCCGCTGACCGCCGTCGCCTTCGCGGTCACCATCTGGGCCGTGCGCCGGGCGGGTCATCTGCCGCGCGCCAAGGCCGAAACCGCCTGATACGGAACAGGGGTGGGGTCCGCCCCACCGCCGAGGTGGGGCACTCTCCACCCTGGGGTACCTGGTTGGTGCCACGAGTTCATCGGACGATCGTTTGCAACACGAGAAACGCAACGATCGGCTAGAAAGGACTCGGACATTGGCTACCGAGCACAAGGTTTCGACCACCAAGACCCACGCCCACCCCAGCCCCGCGCTGACGGAGAGCCGCCGGGTGGCGGCCGAATTGGACAAGCTGATCGGCCCCGCCGCCGCGGGCGACAAGCACGCGGTGTCGGAGATCGTGCGGGTAGTGCACCCGCTGGTCCGCCGCTATACCGGCGCCCGTCTCGGCAACACCGCCCACCTGCACGTCACCGCCGACGACGTGGTGCAGGAGATCCTGCTGGCCACCGTCAACGCCATCCCGCGCTACCGGGATCAGGGCAAGTCCTTCCTGGCCTTCGTCTACGGCATCGCGGCCAACAAGATCGCCGACGCGTTCCGGCGCTCGCAGATGCACCCGACGTATCCCGTCGCGGACGTCCCCGACTCCCCGTCGGCGGCCGCTGGGCCGGAAGAATGGGCGCTCGCGCTCGAACGCCGCTCGGCCACCAGGGAATTGATGAAGATACTGGCTCCCGCGCACCGCGAGGTGCTGGTGATGCGGATCGTGCTCGGCTGGTCGGCCGCGCAGACCGCGGAGGCCATCGGCACCAGCCCCGGCGTCGTCCGGGTGATGCAGCACCGCGCCCTCAGCAAGCTGCGGGCGCAGCTGCAGCCGGTGGCCTGAGCCCGAACCGCGGCAGCAAACCGTATCGGGGTGTTATGGCTTGATGCCGTGGTCGGCCAGCGCCACCCGCAGATCTTCCTCGGCTTCCACCGAGGTCACGAACAGCAGCTCGTCCTCGCCCTCGAAGGGATCGTCGGCCTGCGGGACGATCACCCGGCCGCCGCGCAGGATCGTCACCAGCGCGGCGTCGCGGGGCAGGGTCAGGGTGCGGACGGGCTTGCCCGCCAGCGCGGTGTCGGCGGGCAGGGTGATCTCCACCAGGTTCGCCTGCCCTTGGCGCAGCGTCATCAGGCGGACCAGGTCGCCCACCGAGACCGCCTCCTCGACCAGCGAGGCGAGCAGGCGCGGCGTGGAGACCGCCACGTCGACGCCCCACGACTCGTCGAAGAGCCATTCGTTGCGCGGGTCGTTGACCCTGGCGACCACGCGGCGCACGCCGAACTCGGTCTTGGCGAGCAGGCTGTGTACCAGGTTCGCCTTGTCGTCGCCGGTGGCCGCGATGACCACCTCGTAGGTCTCCAGCCCGGCTTCCTCCAGCAGCGCGAGTTCGCACGCGTCGGCGTGCACCCAGACGGCGTCCGGAATGGCTTCCGCGTCGATGTGGTCGAGCTGACGCTCGATCAGCATCACCGTGTGTCCGCTGCGTAGCAGTTCGCGGGCAATCGATCGGCCGACGGCGCCTGCCCCGGCGATGGCCACCTTCATGATCAGTCCTCGCTAGCGGGGGGCTTGACGGCCAGCGCGACGACCTCGCCGACGCTGCCCGAGTTCGCGGCCACGTAGACGATGTCGTCGGCCTGGACGATGGTCTTGCTGTCGGGCAACAGGCCTTGGCCGAACCGGATGATGAACGCCACCCGGACGGAGATCGCGCGCTCCAGATCGCGAACCGTCCGCCCGTACCAGTCCTCGTGCAGCGTCAGCTGGGTCACCGCGACCGTTCCGGTGGGATCGCGCCAAGTCGTCGTGCTGGAATCGCCGACGAGGGTGCGCAGGAAACGGTCGGTGGTCCACGGCACCGTGGCGATGGTCGGGATGCCGAGCCGCTCGTACACCGCGGCGCGCTTGGCGTCGTAGATCCGGGCGACAACGCGCTCGACGCCGAAGGTCTCGCGGGCCACCCTTGCGGAGATGATGTTGGAGTTGTCGCCGGAGGAGACCGCGGCGAACGCCTCGGCCCGCTCGATTCCGGCGCGGGTCAGCACATCTCGGTCGAAGCCGACGCCGACCAGGCGCTCGCCGGGGAAATCGTCACCCAGCCGCAGGAACGCGCTCGGATCCCGGTCGATCACGGTGACCTCGTGGCCAACCCGGACCAGGGCGCGGGCCAGCGACGAGCCGACGCGACCGCATCCCATGATCACTACGTACACCGTGCAACCTCGCTCCTGGACCTGGCGTTCGGTCTACTCACCTGTCCGCAGAACCGTACCCGCCCTGTGTGTCCATGGCCCACTTTCCCCCTTCGGGGGGCGGGCAAACCTCTTTGTGACCCGCGGGCCTGCGCAGACGCGCATCGATACCCCGCGGGCGATCGAGGGCCGGGGGATCTATGCTCGCTTCAGTGTCCAAGTTGACGACGGCAGCCAAGCGGATGCTGCTGGGCAGGCCCTTTCGTAGCGATTCGCTGGGGCACACACTGCTGCCCAAGCGAATCGCGCTTCCGGTGTTCGCCTCCGACGCCATGTCGTCGGTCGCGTACGCGCCGGAGGAGATCTTTCTCGTGCTGTCGGCGGCCGGTATCTCGGCCTACGTCTACACGCCCTGGGTAGGTCTCGCCGTCGCGTTCGTGATGGCCGTGGTGGTGGCCAGCTACCGCCAGAACGTGCACGCCTACCCGTCCGGCGGCGGCGACTACGAGGTCGCGACCACCAACCTCGGCCCCACCGCGGGACTCACGGTCGGCAGCGCCCTGCTGGTGGACTACGTGCTCACCGTCGCGGTGTCGATCTCCTCGGCCGCCTCCAACATCGGCTCGGCCATTCCCTTCGTGGCCACCCACAAGGTGCTGTTCGCGGTGGTGGCCATCGCGCTGCTGACCGCGATGAACCTGCGCGGCGTCCGGGAATCGGGCACCGCGTTCGCGATCCCGACTTACGCGTTCATCTTCGGCATGTTCGTCATGCTCGGCTGGGGCCTGTTCCGCACCGTGGTGCTCGGGGAGGAACTGCGGGCCGAGTCGTCCGGATTCGGCCTCGCCGCCGAGGACGAGCACCTCTACGGCGTGGCCTTCGCCTTCCTGCTCGCGCGCGCCTTCTCCTCCGGCTGTGCCGCGCTGACCGGTGTCGAGGCGATCAGCAACGGCGTGCCCGCCTTCCGCAAGCCCAAGTCGCGCAATGCCGCGACCACGCTGCTGCTGCTGGGCAGCATCGCGATCACGCTGCTGATGGGCATCATCATCCTGGCGCAGAAGATCGGCATCGTGTACGCCCACGACACCCACAACCTGATCGGCGCGCCCGACGACTACCACCAGAAGACGCTGATCGCCCAGATCGCCGACACGGTGTTCCAAGGCTTCCCGATCGGGTTCTTCTTCATCACCATCGTCACCGCGCTGATCCTGGTGCTGGCCGCCAACACGGCCTTCAACGGCTTCCCGGTACTCGGTTCGATTCTGGCGCAGGACCGCTATTTGCCGCGCCAGCTGCACACCCGCGGTGACCGGCTGGCCTTCAGCAACGGCATCCTGTTCCTGTCCGGCGCGGCGATCGCGTTCGTCGTCGTCTTCGGGGCCGAGGTCACCAAGCTCATCCAGCTCTACATCGTCGGCGTGTTCGTCTCGTTCGTGCTCAGCCAGACCGGCATGCTGCGGCACTGGACGAGGCTGCTGCGCACCGAGACCGATCCGGCGCAGCGGGCCAGGATGCAGCGTTCCCGGGTGATCAACGCGGTCGGCCTCAGCGCCACCGGCGCGGTGCTGATCATCGTGCTCATCACCAAGTTCTTCGCGGGCGCCTGGATCGCGATCCTGACCATGGTCTCCATCTTCGTGGTGATGAAGAGCATCCGCCGCCACTACGACTCGGTCGCCAGGGAGCTCGACGAGCACGAGTGGGACGGCGTGCTGCCGAGCCGTTCGCATTCGATCGTGCTGGTCTCCCGACTGCACCTGCCGACACGGCGCGCGCTGGCCTACGCGCGCGCCACCCGCCCCGACACGCTCGAGGCGATCACGGTGAACGTCGACGAGGCCGACACCAGGGCGCTGGTGCGGGAATGGGAGAAGAGCGATATCACCGTGCCGCTCAAGGTGATCGAATCGCCCTACCGCGAGATCACCAAGCCGGTGCTGGACTACGTCAAGCGGGTGCGCCGCGACGCCCCGCGCGACGTGGTGACGGTGTTCATTCCCGAGTACGTCGTCGGCCACTGGTGGGAGCAGGTGCTGCACAACCAGAGCGCGCTGCGTCTCAAGGGCAGGCTGCTCTTCGAGCCCGGTGTCATGGTGACCTCGGTGCCGTGGCAGCTGAGTTCGTCGACGACGCGGGCCGGACAGGCGGGCGAGATCAACGCGCCCGGCGCGGTACGGCGCGGCTACGAGGATCGGGTATGAACGCGCCGCAGCCCTGCCCGAGCGGGCCCGCGCGATGACCGACTGGTTCGGCAGGACCTTCGACCTGCGGCTCGGCCCGCCCGGACACGGCGGGTTCTGTGTCGGCAGGCACGAGGGCCGGGTCGTGTTCGTGCGGCACGGGCTGCCTGGCGAGCTGGTGCGCGCCACGGTCACCGAGGACCGCGGCGGTTCGTTCTGCCGTGCCGACGCCGTGCAGGTTCTGGAGCCTTCGCCGGACCGAGTGCCGCCGACCTGCCCGGTGTCGGGGCCGGGCGGCGCGGGCTGCTGCGATTTCTCGCACGCGACGCCCGCCGCGCAGCGGGAGCTGAAGGCGATGGTGGTCGCCGAACAGTTGCGCAGGCTCGCGGGGATCGAGCGCGAGATCGTCGTCGAACCGATCGCCGGTTATCCGGACGACGCGAGCGGCGGCTGGCGCACCAGGATCCGGCTGCCGGTCGACGCCGAGGGGCGGGCCGGTGTGCACCGCTATCGCAGCACCGAGGTGATCGCGGATCTGCGCTGCCCGCAACCGGTTTCGGGTGCGATGAACGGCATCGCCGACCGGATCTGGACGCCGGGCGCGGATCTGGTCGTCGCGGTGGACGGGGACGGTGTGCGGCACCTGGTGGAACTGCCGCCCGCCGAGCAAGTGACCGCCCGGCGGGGGCGGCGGCACGGTGGCGGACCGCGGGGGCGGCGCGGCGGGAACCAGGGCTCGGAGCGGCCGCGCGGTGCCGCGGGACCCTCGGGCCGAGGGGAGGAGCGGGTCGAGGATCCGGAGGAGGCGCGCCGCGAGGCGGTGGCGCGCCGCGCCGCGACGCACGCCGCCCGCGACGAATGGGTGGTCGACGGCACAGGGCGGGCCGTGGAGTACGTCGCCGGACGGCGCTGGGAGATCGCGGCGACCGGGTTCTGGCAGGCGCATCGCCTTGCGGCGCAATGTTATTCGGACGTGGTAGCGGACTGGTCGGGTCTCGACCACGGTGACCTGGCCTGGGATTTGTACAGCGGTGCAGGGGTTTTCGCGGCGCGCCTGGCGGACCGAGTGGGCGCGCGGGGCTCGGTGCTCGCGGTGGAGTCGGCGCGTTCCGCCGTGGCCGACGGACAGGCCGCACTGCACGACCTGCCCTGGGTGGATCTGCGCGCGGAACGTGTCGAACGCTGGCTGACCGAGCATGTGGGCGGCGCCGCGCCACGGGCCGTGGTACTGGATCCGCCGCGCGCGGGTGCGGGCAAGGAGGTGGTCGCGGCGGTGGCCACGGCCGCTCCCGCCCGCATCGTCCACGTCGGCTGCGACCCGGCCGCGTTCGCCCGCGACCTGGGCCTCTATCGATCGCACGGCTACCGCCTCGTCGACCTGCGCGCCTTCGACGCCTTCCCCGCGACCCACCACGTGGAATGCCTTGCGCTGCTGGAGCGCTGACCGGCCGGGGTGCAGTAGCGGCGGGATCCGGACGACCGCGGGTCGGCGTAGAGTCGGCGCCGGGAGTCCCTGTGCCAGTGGGGGACTGGTCGACTCGGCGGGAGGGATGTGGTGATCCATCACGTGCAGGTGAGCTGTCCGCCGGGATCCGAGGACGCGCAGCGCGCGTTCTACACCGGTGTGCTCGGCTGGCCAGAGCTGCCGAAGCCGCCGCTGCTGGCGGCGCGTGGCGGCTGCTGGTTCCGGGTGCCCGGCCACGGTGGACCCGATGGCGAGCTGCACGTGGGAGTGGAGGCCGACTTCCGCCCCGCCGCCAAGGCGCATCCCGCGTTCGTCGTCGACATCGACGCGACGGCCGAGGCGGTCGCGAGCGCGGGTCATCCGGTGCGCTGGGCCGATCCCGCCGAAATCCCGGGGCGCCGCCGCTTCTTCACCGAGGACGGCGTCGGCAATCGGCTCGAGTTTCTGGCGGACTGAACACCGGATTCGTTCCCTCGGGCCGCGGCGGACATGGCCGAGCCAGAGCTCCGTCCGGTCAGTGTTCGTAATGGGGTGGACGGCGGTCGCGGCGGGCGCGGATGGCCTCGTCGAAGTTGTCGGTGGTGAGGCGGACGTAGAGCTGGGCGAGGCCCTCCTGCTGCATATGTGACTCGAAGCTGCTCGCCTCCAGTCCGCTCCACAGCATCCGCTTGGTGAGTTCGGTGCCGACCCGGCTGAAGCCGATGATGCGTTCGGCGAGGTCGTAGCAGGTGTCGAGGAGTTTCGCGGTGGGCACGGTGCGCGAGACCAGACCGATCCGCTCGGCCTCGACGGCGTCGACGTCGCGTCCGGAGAGCATGATCTCGAAGGCGCGCGCGGAGCCGATGGCGCGCGGCAGCAGGAAGCTCATGCCGAGCTCGGTCGAGGTGAGGCCGTTGTTGATGCCCGCGGCGCGGAAATACGCGTCCTCGCCGGCGACGCGGATGTCGGCGCCGACCGCGAGGCAGAACCCGCCGCCGATGGCCGCGCCGTTGACCGCGGCGATCACCGGCTGGTGCATCCGGCGCAGCGTGATCATCCCGTCGTTGAGCAGGTCCATCGAGCGACGCGCGACCGTAGTGGGAGTGAGCCCCGCCGTGTTCGGCACCCGCCCGGCGCCTTGGAGGTCGGCGCCCGAACAGAAGCCTTGTCCTGCACCGGTCAGCACCACCACGCGGACGTCGTTGTCGGCGCTCACCTGCTCGAGCGCCTCGCGCAGCGGGATCATCACATCGAAGGCCATGGCGTTCATCCGGTCCGGCCGGTTCAGCGTCACCAGCGCGATATGCGGCCGCGGCCGGTCGACGAGCACGAAGGACATGGCGGCTCCTGACCCGCGGCGCCCGGTCCGCCGCGCGCCTTCACTATAGGGTCGCCCGCGCGCCGATCGCGGCGAATCCGCGGCTCCCTCAGTCCAATTCCCAGGTGGCGCGCACGCTCGCCGACACCTCCGATTCGCCGAGCTCGACCGGCACCGCCGCGGCGAACGCGACCTCACCCACCGGCGCCGACATGGCGCGCATCCGCGGCGCGAAAGGCGGTGCGGACGCGGCGTTCTCGGTGATCTCCAGCACCGAGCCCAGCGCCCGGCCCGCCCGCGCGGCGTACTGCTCGGCCTTGGCCAGCGCGTTGTCCCACGCCGCGTCGCGGGCCCGCGCGAGCAAACCCGCCTGATCGGCGAAGGTGAGGGTGAGCCCGCCGAGCCGGACGTCGTCGCCGCCCGCCTCCACCGCGTCGGCGATGATCGTCGCGGGCCCGGTGTCGGCCCCCGCTTCGGCGTCGATGTCGCGCAGCGCCACCGTCAGGTCGGCGGTCGCGAGATAACCCGTGATGCGGTTGCCCTGCCCCTCGGTCCACACCGTCTCGGTGCGCACCGACAGCCCACTCGTGGCGATGTCGGAGTCGGCGACGCCGTTTGCGCGCAGCGCCGCGCTGACCGCCGCGACCCGCTCGCCCGCCTGCCCGTAGGCCAGCGCGACCTTGCTCGCCCTCGTCTCGAGGGAAATGGTGACGCGCATCAGATCCGGGGTCGCGCGCACGCTGCCCTGCCCGAAGGTGGTGACCGTGCCGGTGTCGGACTTCTTCTTGCTCACGTCGCTGCGCTCCTCGCTCGGCGGTGTCGGTCCTCGTCGCTGGCTCAACGGATGAATCGGCTCAATAGTCCCCGCCGCGTACCGCGATCGCCCGCACGGCGGCGTCCATCTGGGCGTACGCGCCCGCCGCCAGCCGTTCCAGCAGCGCCAGCTTCAGCTCCGGCGCGCGTTCGGCGAGCATGTCGAAGCGGGCGGGGCTCAGCACCGCGACTCGGACGGCTGTCTCGGCCCGCGCCTCGTTCACGAACGGCGTGCCGACCAGCATCGGGATCTCCCCGAACGACATCCCCGCCGAGAGGGTGACCAGCCGGTGGGCGCGTCCGTCTGCGCCTTCGAAGCTGAGCCGGACCCGGCCCTCCAAGATCAGATACAGCCCGGAACGGCTGCTGCCGCGGTGGGCGATCACCTCGCCACGCGCGACGGTGCGCATCTCGAAATCCTCCGCCAGCCGCGCCCGCGCCTCGCGGTCGAGAGCCGCGAGCGCGGGATGCTCCTCGACCGTGATCGACGTGCACGCCGGTTCGTCGGCGGGACGGTGGCGGGCGAGCACGATGTCCTCGCACCACTCCGTGGCGGTGTCGCGGTCGATGAAGACCCGGCCGCGCGGGTCGGCGGGGTCCAGGCTCGACACCAGACGCCCCAGCTTGGCGTCCGGATCCACCAGCGCGACCAGGCACCCGGTCGCGGCGAGTTCGCGTCGCAGCTCGTCGAGCATGGTCACCGCGATCACGCTGACCTCACCCACCCGGCGCAGGTCGATCACCAGCGCGTCCAGGTCTTCGGCCCGCTTCTCGATCGCGCGCACCGCGCCCTCGGCCCCCGCGAACAGCAGATCGCCGTGCAGTTCGTAGACCCTGGCTCGGTGTCCGTGCTCGTCGAGCACCGCGATCTCCTCGGTGCTGCGCCGCATCCGGGAGGGCACCTCCACCACTGTGTAGTCGGCGCGGATCGCCGTGCGCGCCGACCGGGTGACGTGCAGGAAGTGCAGCTCCAGCCGCCGCGACAGTTCCCGGCAGGCCGCGACACCGCGCACGCTGTTGCCGTGCCGGTCCAGGCGCGGGGAGTAGACGGCGATCCCGATCTGCCCGGGCAGCACCGCCAGGATGCCACCGCCGACCCCGCTCTTGGCGGGCATGCCGACGGTGCTCACCCACTCGCCCGCCGCGTCGTACATGCCGCAGGTCGTCATCACGCTCAGCACCTGTTCGGTCAGCGTGCTCGACAGGGCCCGCTCCCTGGTGAGCGGATTGACGCCGTTGTTGGCCAGTGTCGCGGCCATCACGGCGAGATCGTGGCAGGTGACGTCGATCGAGCACTGCCGAAAGTAGCGGTCCACCGCCTCGTCCGGATCGGAGTCGATGACGCCGAAGGAGCGCAGCAGGTAGCCGATGGCGCGGTTGCGGTAACCGGTGCGTGCCTCGGAGGCGTAGACGGCCTCGTTCACGCGCAGCTCGCGCCCGGCGAAACGGGAGTAGCAGCGGCGCACCCGCTCGAACCTCTCGGCGGCGTCGCGACCGTCGATCAGTGCGGAAGCGGTGATGGCGCCCGCGTTGATCATCGGATTGCGCGGACGCGCGGTCACCGGGTCCAGGCTGATCTCGTTGAACGCTTCGCCGGAGGGCTCCACGTCGATTCGCTCGGCCACCGCGGCGGGCCCGCGATCGGCGAGCGCCAGCGCGTAGCTGAACGGCTTGGAGATCGACTGGATCGTGAAGGGGACGTGCACGTCACCGGCGCCGTACACCCGTCCGTCGGCGGTGGCCACGCACAGGCCGAACGAATCCGCTTGCACCGCCGCGAGTTCGGGAATGTAGTCCGCCGGCTCGCCGGACCGGTCGGCCAGGCACTCGGCGTACACGTCGGCGACGATGCGTGCCACCACACCGGAATCGGTCGTTCGCGGAACCACTCGCTCGGGCTCGGCCACCCGACCACTGTATGGCCGTTCGCCGCGGGCTTGCGCGAACTTTGGGGCTACTCCGTCCAGCCCCGCGCGGCCGACAGGTACCGTAGAGCGCACGGCCGGACGTTTTCGTCCGGCTCGCGCGTGTCCAGTCTCACATGTCGCGACGAAGTCGGCTGGTGACAGGCAGTTGTCGGAAAGTGGCACTGTCACCGCTCCGTAGACTGATCGGATCAGAAGCGCTATCCGGAGGGAGCGAGTTCAGGTGGGAGTGCTTTCCCGGGTCGACACGCCCGAAGACTTGCGCCGGCTGAACGTGGCCGAGCTGAAGGAGCTGGCGGAGGAGATCCGCGAGTTCCTGGTGCAGAAGGTCGCCGCTACCGGCGGTCACCTGGGACCGAACCTCGGCGTGGTGGAACTGACCATCGCGCTGCATCGAGTCTTCGATTCGCCCGCCGACCCGTTGATCTTCGACACCGGCCACCAGGCCTACGTGCACAAGATCCTCACCGGCCGCAAGGACCAGTTCGACGGTCTGCGCAAGCAGGGCGGGCTGTCGGGCTACCCGAGCCGCGCGGAGAGCGCGCACGACTGGGTGGAGTCCTCGCACGCCTCCGCGGCGCTGTCCTACGCCGACGGTCTGGCCAAGGCGTTCCAGCTCACCGGACAGGGCAGGCACGTCGTCGCGATCGTCGGCGACGGCGCGCTCACCGGCGGTATGTGCTGGGAGGCGTTGAACAACATCGCCGCCGCGCCGGACCGCTCGGTGGTGATCGTCGTCAACGACAACGGCCGCTCGTACGCCCCGACCATCGGCGGCCTCGCCGAGCGGCTCACCGCGCTGCGCACCCAGCCCGCCTACGAGGTGGCCCTGGACGCGGGCAAGCGGATTCTCAAGAGCATTCCGCGGGTGGGCGAATCGGCCTATTCGATGGTGCACGCGGTGAAGGCGGGCATCAAGGACGCGGTGAGCCCGCAGGAGTTGTTCAGCGATCTCGGGCTCAAGTACGTCGGCCCGGTGGACGGCCACGACGTCGCCGCCATGGAGGCGGCGCTGCGCCGCGCCAAGGACTTCGGCGGTCCGGTGGTGGTGCACGCGGTCACCCAGAAGGGGCGCGGCTACGCGCCCGCCGAGAATCACGTCGCCGACCAGATGCACGCCTGCGACCCCATCGACCCGCTGACCGGTCGTCCGGTCGGCGGTCCGAAGGCGGTCGGCTGGACCTCGGTCTTCTCCGAGGAACTGATCGCGCACGCCGAACAGCGCGACGACATCGTCGCCATCACCGCCGCGATGCCCGGCCCGACCGGTCTGGCCGCGTTCGGCGAGCGGTTCCCGGACCGCATGTTCGACGTCGGCATCGCCGAACAGCACGCCATGGCGTCGGCGGCCGGTCTCGCGCTCGGCGGTCTGCATCCCGTGGTCGCGATCTACTCGACCTTCCTCAACCGCGCCTTCGATCAGCTGCTGATGGATGTGGCGCTGCTGAAGCAGCCCGTCACCGTGGTGCTGGACCGCGCGGGCATCACCGGTTCCGACGGCGCCAGCCACAACGGCATGTGGGACCTGTCGGTGCTCGGCATCATCCCCGGCATCCGCGTCGCCGCCCCGCGCGACGCCGCCACCCTCCGCGAAGAACTGGGCGAGGCGCTGGCCGTCGACGACGGGCCCACCGCGCTGCGCTTCCCGAAGGGCAGTGTGACCGAGGACATCCCGGCGGTCGAACGTCTCGACGGCGTGGACGTGCTGCGGCTGCCGGACGCCGAGGGCGGCTCGGCGCAGGCGCAGCGCGGCGACGTGCTGGTCGTCGCGGTCGGCTCGTTCGCCGAGACGGCGCTGCGGGTCGCGGATCTGCTTGCGCCGGAGGGTGTCTCGGTCACCGTGATCGATCCGCGCTGGGTGCTGCCGGTCTCCGACACCGTGGTGAAGCTCGCGGAGAACTACCGCCTGGTGGTCACCCTCGAGGACGGCGGCCTGCACGGCGGCATCGGCTCCACCGTCTCGGCCCGCCTGCGCTCCTCCGGTCTGGACGTCCCCACTCGCGACCTCGGCGTCCCGCAGCAGTTCCTGGACCACGCCTCGCGCAACCAGGTCCACGAGGAACTCGGCCTGACCCCGATCGACATCGCCCGGCGCATCACCGGCTGGCTCGACGCCAGCTGATCCCGCGATCTCGCGCGCCCCGCCTCGGATCCCGAGCGCGGGGCGCGCTGGGTTGTCGGCCCGAAATCCTCGCTCGGCCGCCCTCGCCGCCCGAGAGGGCGTCGCTTTCGGATCCTGATCATCGCGGGAGCGTGGGACAGTCCGCGGCCCGTCGGCCGCGACGTCATTGCGGCAGGCGTGAGCAAGACGGTGAGCCGGGGGAGGGCGAGTTCGACGCTACCGAGGCAGAAGGCCGTCGAGTGGGACGTTCGACCCCGCGAGGTCGGGCAGCCGCAGGTATGAGTGCGACGGTGAGCCAGAGCGGCGGTGGCGCGCTGTCAGGGTGGGCCGTGATCACGCAGGGCCAGGCGGGCGTGGTGGCTGGTGTGCGGTGGTGAGCCGAGGGCGATCGGCTCGCGCTGCCAGAGCGGGCCGCGACCACGCGCGGTCAGGCAGCGTGGTGGCTGGTGTGCGGTGGTGAGCCGAGGGCGATCGGCTCGCGCTGCCAGGGTGGGCCGCGACCACGCGGTCAGGCGGGTGTCGGCGCCAGAGCGGTGGTGAGACGGGGGACGGCGAGTTCACGTTGCCAAGGACGGGCCCCGCCGGACTTGAGGAAACCGTCGACCGCGGCCGCGAGTTCGGCGGTGTCGCCGCGATCGTATTCCGGCAGTCCGTCCCAGCACAGTCTGCGGACCAGGTCGGGGGAGAGCAGGTTCTCGACCGGGATGGCGTGCTCGAGCGAGAGCTCGCCCATCGCGGCGCGGGCGCGGGCCAGGCGGGCCGCGGCGATCGGGTCGCGGCGCTCCCAGCGGTTCGGCGGGGGCGGACCGTCGAATGGTTGGGTCAGCGGGGGCAGCTCGCTGTCCGGCAGTCCGCGGGCGCGATCGATGGCGCCGAGCCATTCCCGCGAATACCGGCGCTGGCGCGGGCCGCCGAACACCGGGAGGGCGCGCAGCTGGGCGATGGTGCGCGGGTCGCCGGTCGCGGCGGAGACGATGGCAGAGTCCGGCAGGATACGGGCGGGCGCGACGTCACGGGCGCGGGCCAGCGCGTCCCGCGTCGTCCACAGCTCGCGCACGACCGCGAGCTGACGCGCGCGGCGCAGGGTGTGGATGCCGGAGGTGCGCCGCCAACGGTCGGCCTTGGGCGCGGGCGGTTCGGTGGTGCGGATGTGCTCGAATTCCTGTGCCGCCCAATCGGTCTTGCCCTGCACCTCCAGGTCGGCGGCGACCTTGGCGCGCAGCTCCAGCAGCAGTTCCACGTCCAGCGCGGCGTAGTTGAGCCATTCGGCGGGCAGCGGGCGGGTCGACCAGTCGGCGGCGCCGTGGCCCTTGCGCAGCGCCCGTCCCAGCAGCTTCTCGACCATCGCGGCCAATCCGACCCGCTCGTATCCGGCCAGCCTGCCGCCGAGCTCGGTGTCGAACAGTCGCGCGGGGCGCAGCCCCAGTTCCGCGAGCCCCGGCAGATCCTGATCGGCCGAGTGCAGCACCCACTCCAGGTCGTTGATCGCCTCGCCCAGCGGCGTGAGCGCGTCCGTCACCGGGATCGGGTCGATCAGGAAGGTGCCCGCGCCCGCGCGGCGCAGCTGGATCAGGTAGGCGCGCGCGGAGTAGCGGAAGCCCGAGGCGCGTTCGGCGTCGACCGCGAGCGGACCGGTGCCCGTCGCAAGCTTCGCGGCCGCCGCGGCGACCTCGTCCGCGGTGGCAAGGACCGGCGGCACTCCATCGACGGGGGCGAGCAGAGGTTCCGCTGTGCTGTCTCCCGCGCGCCCGTCTTCGGGCTGGTCTCCTACCGGCATAGACCTGAACTTTACGTTGTGGTCAGTTGTGGTCGTTGCTGGTATACGACTGCGGGCGCAGATGGGTGATTCCCGCGGGCGGCAGACCCGCCGAATAGGCGAGCACTTCGCAGAACGCTTCGACGTGCGGACGCATCTCCGTGGTCAGCGCGGTCCACGAGGCGCGCAGCTCCAGTTGGTGGGCGCGCGGTGGGCCCGCGATGTCGCCGTAGCGCACCGAACTCGTCGAGGTGACGGTGCCGCCGAGCGCGGTGAACGGCTCGGAACGCGACTCGAGCGCGTCGACCAGCCAGCTCCAGGCCACCTCGGGCAGCAGCGGGTCGGTGGCCAGCGCGGCGTCGATATCGGCCTGGATGTAGGCCACCAGACGGAACACCCCGTGCCAGGCGTCGTCACCGTCCGGGTCGTGCAACAGGATCAGCCTGCCGAACGCGTCACCCTCGGAATCGACCGGAACCACGGGGGTCTCGGGATGTTTGACTTCGGCGCCGATGGCGTAGGAGAACGGCGCGAGGCGTTGCGGCGGCCGGATGGGCGCGAGCTCGATCCGAGGATGCACGGTTGCGGTGCCCATCGCCTCGACCGCGGCGCGAAATGGAGCAGGTTCGCCTTGGGGGCCTTCGGTCGGTGCGGCGCCGTCGCGGAAGTCGAGCGGTGTCACAAAAGCGACGGTAGACCTTGTGCCCCCGGCGCGGGCGGAGGCGCGCCGCTGACGCCCCGTCACGGCACGGTTCGGCCGGTCCGTGGCCGCCCGCCGGGCGCGCATACGATAGCGGTGATGAGCACCTACACTCGCCGCCGGTTGACCGACGCCCCGTTCCTGGCCGCCGCCACCGGCGCCACCCCGAGTCGGCGCCCGGTGTGGTTCATGCGCCAGGCCGGACGATCGCTGCCCGAGTACCGCGAACTGCGCGCGGGCATCGGCATGTTGGAGTCCTGCTTCGACCCGGAGCTGGTGTGCGAGATCACCATGCAGCCGATCCGCAGGCACGGCGTCGACGCGGCGATCTTGTTCTCCGACATCGTCGTTCCGCTCAAGGCGGCCGGTATCGACCTCGACATCGTGCCCGGCGTCGGCCCCGTCGTCGCATCGCCGGTGCGCACCCACGACGACGTGCGCGCGCTGCCCCGGCTGCGGCCCGAGGAGGTGCACGCGGTCACCGAGGGCGTGCGCCTGCTCACCGACGCGCTGGGCCAGACCCCGCTGATCGGTTTCGCGGGCGCGCCGTTCACCCTGGCCTCGTACCTCGTCGAAGGCGGGCCGAGCAAGCACCACGAGCGCACCAAGGCGATGATGCACGCCGACCCCAAGACCTGGCACGAACTGCTCGGCGCGCTCACCGACATCACCATCGTGTTCCTGCAGGCGCAGCTGGCCGCGGGCGTGGACGCGGTGCAGCTGTTCGACTCCTGGGCGGGCGCGCTCTCGCTGGCGGACTACCGGACCTTCGTGCTGCCGCACTCCGAGCGGGTGTTCGCCGAGATCGCCGACGCGGGCGTGCCGCGCATCCACTTCGGCGTCGGTACCGGCGAGCTGCTGGGCGCGATGGGCGAGGCGGGCGCTGACGTGGTCGGCGTCGACTGGCGGGTCCCGCTGACCGAGGCGGTCCGCCGCGTCGGCGCCGGAAAAGCCTTGCAGGGCAACCTGGATCCGGCCATCCTCTTCGCCGGACCCGAGGCCGTCGAAGCCGAGGCCAGGCGCATCGCCCGCGAAGCCGATCAGGCGATCACGATGGGCGCGGCGGGCCACATCTTCAACCTCGGGCACGGCGTCCTGCCGGAGACCGACCCCGGCGTCCTCACCGCCCTGGTCGAGCTCGTCCACGAGCTCTAGAACCGCCGCTTCGGTCGCGCCGTCGCGCCGAGGTCACGGCGGCGAGCGGGTCTGTTGGCGCGGCGCCGAGCGGCCGTGCGGGTGCAGCGGCGTTCGTGCGCGCGGGGCGTCGGACCGCTTGCGCTGGGCTGTGGTCGGGCCGGGAGTGACGAATCGGACAGCGGGGCGGCGGCGGAAAAGATCGGCGAACGGGATACCGTCGCAGACATGAGGATCGCGATTGTCGGCGGTGGGATCAGTGGTCTCGTTGCGGCGTACCGGCTGCGCACGCGGCTCGGCGCGGACGCCGACATCGTGGTGCTGGATCGCGCAGAACGACTCGGCGGCATCCTGCACACCGGTGAAATGGGCGGGGAGCCACTGGATCTGGGAGCGGAGGCGTTCGTCGGACGCAGGCCGGAAGTACCCGCGTTGCTCGGCGAACTCGGGTTGACCGACCAGCTGGTGACACCCGCCGGGCGGCGTCCCCTGGTCTGGGCCGGTGGTACGGCGCACCCGCTGCCGCCGCGCACCCTCATGGGCATTCCTTCCGACGCCGAGTCCCTGCGCGGCCTGGTCGACGCCGACACGCTGGCGCGGGTCGCCGCCGAACCCGAGCGCGCACTGACCTGGTACCCGGACGCCGACCTGGACGTGTACAGCCTGGTCGCCGACCGGTTCGGCAAGCAGGTCGCCGAGCGCAGCGTCGACCCGCTGCTCGGCGGGGTGTACGCGGGCAGCTCCCGCTCCATCGGTGTCCGCGCCGCCCTGCCCGGCCTGGCCGCCGCGCTGGACGCGGGCGCGCCGAGCCTCACCCACGCGGTGGCCGCCGCGCTGCCCCCACCGTCGGACGAGCCGGTGTTCGGCGGCATCCGCGACGGGTATCGGGTGCTGCTGGACGCGCTGGCGGAGGCCGCGGCCGCCCGGTTCGTCACCGCGACACCGGCCACCCGCCTCGCCCGCGCCACCGGCGGCTGGGTACTCGATCCGCTCGGTCGCGTGGACGCCGTGGTGCTCGCCACCCCGGCGCCGGTCACCGCCAAGCTGCTGCGCTACGTCGCGCCGGGGGCGGCGGACGCGGCCGCCGGGATCGAGCTGTCGTCCTCGGTCGTCGTCGCGCTGTCGCTGCCGAGGGACACCGCGCTGCCCGACAACTCCGGCATTCTGGTGGCGACCGGAGAACCCCTGCGCGCCAAGGCCTTCACGCTGTCCAGCCGCAAGTGGCCGCACCTGGCCGAGCGCAAGACCGCGCTGGTGCGCGCCTCCTTCGGCAAGTTCGGCGACGACGCACCGCTGTCCTGGTCGGACGCCGACCTGATCGCCGCCGCCACCGAAGACCTCGCCACCGTCACCGGGGCCGTGATCGATCCGGAGGAAGCGATCGTGCAACGCTGGCCCGGCGGTCTGGCCCAGTACGCCGTCGGCCACGTCGACCGCATCGCCGAAATCGAGTCCACCACAGCCGATCTCGACGGCCTCGCACTGGCGGGGGCCTACCTGCACGGAGTCGGCGTCCCAGCCTGCGTCGCCTCCGGTGAGAACGCCGCACGCCGCATCGCCGAATCGCTCGCCTGATCACCTCCCTCGCCGCGACGGCGCCGACGGGCCGACAACGATCCGACTCCCGTTCGGTGCTGCGCCGCCCGACGCCGCGACTCGGCCCGCCGAGCGCTGCGTCACCGACGGTGGCGCGTCGTCCCGATGTCGTGCGCAAATCGCGAAACTGCGGGGTCCAACACGGGCACCGACGGGGGAATCGTTCCGGTATTCCGCTCCGCCGCGCGGGCACCCCGATGCGCTGCACCGACAGGCCCGCCCCGAGCACCGGGGTGTGGTGGCCGCAGTGGCACGATAGGAACCATGGCGCGACTCGACTATCAAGCTCTCAACTCCACCATTCGCTACCTGATGTTCTCGGTGTTCCAGGTGCAGCCGGGCGTGCTAGGCGAGGATCGCGAGGCGGCCGTCAAGGAGGCGCGCGCGTTCTTCGACGGGCTCGCCGAGCGCGACGTGGTGGTGCGCGGCATCTACGACGTGGCGGGCATGCGCGCCGACGCCGACTTCATGATCTGGACGCACGCCGAGCGGGTGGAGGACCTGCAGGCGGCCTACGCGGACTTCCGCAGGACCACCGAGCTGGGCCGGGCCAGCGACCCGGTGTGGAGCAATGTGGCGCTGCACCGCCCCGCCGAGTTCAACAAGAGCCACATCCCGGCGTTCCTGGCCGGTGAGGACCCGGGCAACTACATCTGCGTGTACCCGTTCGTGCGCTCCTACGAGTGGTACCTGCTGCCCGACGAGGAGCGTCGCAAGATGCTGGCCGACCACGGCAAGGCCGCCCGCGGCTACCCGGACGTGCGCGCCAACACCGTGAGCTCGTTCGCGCTCGGCGACTACGAGTGGATCCTCGCCTTCGAGGCGCCGGAACTGCACCGGATCGTGGATCTCATGCGCGATCTGCGGGCCACCGAGGCGCGCCTGCACGTCCGCGAAGAGGTGCCGTTCTTCACCGGCCCGCGCGTGGAGGTCGACAAGCTCATCGCGGCGCTGCCCTGACAGACGCCGCAGTGCGTGCCCCGAGATTTCGGGGCATGCACGGCGCGTCGGCGGACCCGTATTCTGCGCTGAGCGTTCGGTCGGCTACCCGGCTGCGCTGTCCGAGGGGTGCAGCCGCAGAGCGATGGAGTTGATGCAATAGCGCTGGTCGGTGGGCGTCGGATAGCCTTCGCCCTCGAACACGTGGCCGAGGTGGCTGTGGCAGTTCGCGCACAGCACTTCGACCCGGTGCATGCCCAGCGAATTGTCCGAACGCAGGATCACCGCGTCGGATTTCGCCGGATCGAAGAACGACGGCCATCCGCAGTGCGACTCGAATTTCTCGGTGCTGCGGAACAATTCGGCGTCGCAGGCGCGACAGCTGTATACGCCCTCGGTCTTGGTGTCGGTGTACTCACCGGTGAACGGACGTTCGGTCGCGGCCTCGCGTAGCACCGCGTACTCCTCGGGGTCCAGCTTGGCGCGCCACTGCTGCGGCGTCAGCTGGAGCCGTGGCGCGGGCAGGGACGTTTCGGCGTCGGAACTCATTGCTCCACGCTAATACGTTTCTCCTCGGCAGGCTCCGATCCGTTGGGTGAGCTGGGCGAAGCCTGGGCCCGCGTCCGGTCGGCGGGCGCCGCGACGGAGTCGCCCGCGTCGTCGGACGCCACGTCCGCCTCGGCGCCGTCGCGACTGTCGGGCGCGGTCCGCATCCACACCGGATCGATGCCGAACGGCAGACGGCCTTCCCGGCGGGCGGCCAGATAGCGATCGCCGAGCACGCAGAACACCACGATGAGCAGCAGGCTCCAGCCGAACGTGATGCGCAGGTACTCGAGGTTGCGTCCGAAGCTCTGCCAGCGGTCCGACAGCCACTTGTCGTAGGACATGAACCCGAAGATCGCCAGCCAGGCGGGCCAGTTGCGCAGCACCGAGTTGCGCAGCACCACCGACATCAGGAACGGGAACAGCATCATCGAGTAGTACATCTGGCCGAGACCGGGCAGCAGGAACATGGCGGTGAGCAGCACACCCGAAGACGTGGTGACGCAGAACAGTTCGTCGTCGCGGTACCAGCGGTACAGAATCCACAGCGAGATCGCCACCAGTCCGGCCATCGTGAGGCGGATGCCCCAGGCCAGCGCGTCCGGCAGGCCGTAGTAGGCGGCGTTGCCCGCGATCGCGCTGTTGAAGTAGTCCCTGGTCTCCATGAGGTAGGGGAGGGTCCTGGTGAAGAACTGCTCGGGGTCCTTCAGCAGCGGCCAGGCGATCGCGGTGAGTGCGACGGGCACGCCGATGGCGGTGATGAAGACCTTCCACTGTCCGCGTGCCGCCGGGATCAAGACCAGCGGCGCCAACACGGGTTTCACTGTGATGCTCAATCCGAGTATCGCGCCCGCCCACAAATCGCGCCGAGCCAGCAACAGGTGCAGGAAGAGCAGCTCGGCCAGCAGGATGCAGCCGTTCACATTGGTGAAGACCAGCGTGTTGATGACCGTCTCGGACATGAACATGGCCAGCAGCAGCGCGGGCGCGGCCACCGACTTCAGCGTGTACTTGAACAGTCGCAGCAGCAGATACCAGGCGAGCAGAATGGCGGCGGCGTTCAGCAGGATGAAGCACCAGCGCGATTTCTCGGGATCGATCAGCGCGAGGGGCGCGATGAGCAGCGTGCCGCCCGGCGGATACAGGTAGTGCGGGTCCACCGTGTCGAAGTTGGCGGTGTAGACCGGGCGGCCGTTGAGGAAGGCCAGCGAGGCGTTGTAGACCGGCTTGTAGTCGTCGGTGATGAACCCGTTGACAGCCTTGATGAATACCCTGTTCAGCACCGTCATGACCGCGAGAGGCCAGAGTGCGAACTTGATCACCTCGGCGGTGGTGCGAGCGGTGCGAGGCTCGAGCTGTCGAAGTAACACTGGGGCACGGTACACCGGATGGGCGGCGCTCAGGTTGCCGGGATATGTCTCGGCGCGGCGAGACACGCCATGCAATCAGGCTATGACCGGGGCGTTCAGGCCGGACAGGCGCTGCCGTCCTGCGGCAGCCGCGCCTCCTTCAGATAGTCCAGCAGCATTCGCTGCGCGCAGCCCGAGTGGGTGAACACCGGGTGCCCCCAGCCCTGCCAGGTCGTCGACGCGTGCCGCGCGCCCGCGGCGCCAAGCGCGCCCGTCACCGAGGCCTGACCGCCGTTGCCCACCACCGGGTCGGCGATGCCGCCGAACACCAGCACCGGGAGGGTGAATTTCTCCGGCAGCGGCGGCGCGCCCGCGACCGGCCACGCCGAGCAGGCCATCAGCGCGATCGCCGCGCTCCGGCCGAACACCGGATACTTCTGACCCCACGCGGCCGTCAGCTCGGACGCCTTGCTGGGGGTCGGCGGTTGCTGAATGTCGGTGCAGCGGTTGACGAACTGGCCGTCGCTCGCGGTTGCCGCCGATTCGCGCAGCACCAGGTTGCCGAGCGCGGCCCGGTCGCCACGCCCGGCCGCCGAGAGCGCGTCGGCCAGTTCGGTGATCCGGTTGGACTGATCGGCGCGCGGCGATCCGAGGAAGCCGCTGATCGCGGTGAGCAGCGCGTTGGCGGAGATGTCGCCGAGACCGCCCTCGCCCGCCTTGCGGACCAGGTCGGTGATCGCCGCGCGCGGGTCGGGCCCGAGCGAGCAGCCCAGCCCGGTGCAGCGCTGGGCGAACGCGGTGAGCGCCGCTTCCGCGCCTTGCAGGCGCTGCTCCTCGGCGGTGACAGCGTCGGCGCCGACGGCCTCGGGGGAGTCGAGCGCCAAACGGGCCAGGTGATCGCCGAACTTGCGCGCGTAGCTGAGCGCGACGCGCGCGCCGTTGCCGGTGCCGAGCAGGTCGATGTGCTCGACCTGCCACTGCCTGCGCAGCTGTTCGATGTCGTCGGCCGCGTGCGGCGCGTCGAAGGTGCCTTCGTAGGGCTGCAGGAAATCGCGGCAGGAGATGGTGGCCTCCCGGCTCAGCCCGGCCACCGCCTGCACCGGATCGGCCGCGTCGGGTCCGAACTGGGCGTTGTCGGCGAGGCCGCGCCGGATGTCGGGCGGCAGGCAGTCGATCGGCTGGGAGGTGCCGAGGCCGCGCCGGTCCACCGCGACGATCGGGCGCGCGCTGAGCACTGCGCTCGCCGGACCGACAGCGAGACCGGCGAGCGTCGCGGTGGACGAGCGGTCCGTGCCCGAGGTCAGGACCAGCGGTGCGACGTCGGTCGGGGTCTGGGGGAGCCGGGCCCGCATCGCGCCGGTGCGGAAGCTGCCGAGCACGCTGCCCGCGGCATCGATCGGCGTGGAGTACTCCGCGCAGTCCAGCACCAGACCGGCGGGCGCGGGGCCGAGGCCGAGCAGATCGAGGGTCGGCGCGGTGCACTCGCGCCAGCTCAGGTCGGTCTTGGGCACCTCGGCGTTGGGCGGCGGGGGCGGGGTCGACGCCGAGGTCTCTCCGCCGCCGACGGCCGGATGCTCGACGGCGACGACGGGACGATCGGACGGGCCCGCGCCGCATCCGGCGATCATCATCGACAGTGCCGAGGCCAGCACGGCGGCTCGAGTCCAGCGCATGCGCTACAGCCTGCCAGGTTCGGACGCGTGTTTCACCGACGGGCCCATCGGGTCAGCATCGTGCCGTCGGTGTCGAGCACGATGTGCCTGCGCTCCATCGGCATCCGGAACTCGTGCGCGGACAGCGAGATTCGCCGAGCGGTGCCGCCGACCAGCACCGGCGCGGTGGTCAGGCACAGCTCGTCGATCGCGTCCGCTTCCAGCAGTTCGCCGAACAGGTGCGGCCCGCCCTCGCACAGCACCCGGGTGAGCCCGCGCTCGGCGAGCGCCGCGAGCAGACCCTTCGGGGTCACCGCGACGCCGCCCGCCTCGATCACCACGCCGCCTGCTTCGGCGAGCGCGAGCTTGCGGTCGGCGGGCGCGATGCTGGTGGTGATGATCAGCGGCGGCACCGCGGTGTCGGTGAACAGGCGGCAGCCCGGTTCCAGGGCGGCGCTGGCGGTGACCACCGCGATCGGCGGCGGCGCGCCGTCCGGATGTCCGCCGAGCCCGCGGTCGTAGAGCTCCCTGCGGCGGGTCGCGCTGGTGCGCGCGCCGCCGTAGTTCTCCGCGCGGACCGTGCCCGCGCCGACCACGACCACGTCGGCGAGTTCGCGGAGGAGCATGAACACCGTCTTGTCGGCCGGGGTGCCGAGTCCCGCGGTCGCGTCCTCGCTGGTCGCGGCGCCGTCGATGCTGGCGACGAAATTCGCGCGGACCCAGGGGGCCTGGAGGTCGAAGGGATAGGCGTAGAGCATGGCGAGGTCTTCGCGGCTCAGCTCTGTGAGCTGGATCGCATTGTGGATACGCTGCATGAAGTCAGATCACACCACGTCTTTAGGCTTCGTCCATGCAAGAACGCCTTGTCGATCGCCATCCGGAGGTTCCGGCGGACCAGCTCGTCGCCCAAATGGTGCCTCCGCCCATGTTCGACGAGGTCAGTTTCGCCTCCTACATCCCGGACCCCAAGGAGCCCAGCCAGGCCGCCGCCGTGCGCAAGGCCGAGGACTTCGCCGGGCAGGTGGCCAAGATTCACAAGTCCGCGGGCAAGAAGAGCCTGTTCGGCAAGAAGAAGCAGGTCAGCGGCGCGGGCCTGTACCTCGACGGCGGCTTCGGCGTCGGCAAGACGCACCTGCTCGCCTCCATCTTCCACAGCGCGCCCGCGCCGAAATCGTTCGGCACGTTCGGCGAACTGACCAACCTCGTCGGCGCGCTCGGCTTCAACAACGCCGTCGAGCGGCTCGCGGCCAACAGCGTCCTGTGCATCGACGAATTCGAGCTCGACGATCCGGGCGACACCATGCTCGTGTCGCGCCTGCTGACCGAGCTGTCCGCCCGCGGCGTGTCCATCGCCGCCACCTCCAACACCCTGCCCGGCCAGCTGGGCGAAGGACGTTTCGCCGCGCAGGATTTCATGCGCGAGATCAAGAAGCTGGGCGCGATCTTCGAGGCCGTGCGCGTCGACGGACCGGACTACCGGCACCGCGACCTGCCGCCCGCGCCGGAGCCGACCTCGCCCGACGTGCTCGCCGAACGCGCCTCGGCCACACCGGGTTCCACGCTCGACGACTTCGACGCCCTGCTGAAGCACCTGAGCACGCTGCACCCGTCCAAGTACGGCGCGCTGATCTCCGGGCTCTCGGCGGTGTTCATCTCCGGGGTACACCCCGTGACCGACCAGGCCGTCGCGCTGCGCATCGTGGTGCTCGCCGACCGCCTGTACGACGCCAGCGTCCCCGTCACCGTCTCGGGCGCGAAACTGGACGAGATCTTCTCCCAGGAGATGCTGGACGGCGGGTACCGCAAGAAGTACCTGCGCGCCATCTCGCGTCTGCTGGCGCTGTCCCGTTTCGAGGCCGCCGCGGCCTGAGCGGCCCGTACGAACTGCCCGCCGACTCGGCGGGCGCGAGGAAGGGAACCCGTCGACGTGACTTCGGTTCGCGCACTGCGCGTCTCGCTCGCCGCCGCGACCGGTCTTGCCATCGCGTTCGGCCCGGTGGCCGGTGTCGCCGTGGCCGACCCGGTGGTCGCCGCGGACACCGTGTTGGACCGTTCGCTCGGCCTGCAAGGTGTCCAGAACGCCAGGGACGTGGGCGGTTACCGCACCGTCGACGGCCGCCTCGTGCGCACCGGTCTGGTCTATCGCACCGGGCAGCTCAACAACGCGACGCCCGCCGATATGGCCGCGCTCGGTGAGCGCCGAGTTCGCGTCGTCGCGGATCTGCGCACCGGCCACGAGCGGGCGATCGCGCCCGACCGCGTCCCGGCGGGGTCCGGCGAGCGCTGGAACGATGTCATCGGCCAGGCGCCGCCGCAGGTTCTGGTCACCGCGCTCACCGGCGGCGGCGACCTGTACCGCGCCTTCGTCACCGCACCGGGCGCCAACGCGGCCTTCGCGTCGGTGCTGCGCGACGTCATCGAGACCGGCGACGGCGCCGTGCTCTACCACTGCACCGCGGGCAAGGACCGCACCGGCTGGGCCACGGCGGTGCTGCTGACGCTGCTCGGCGTCGATCGCGCCACCGTCACCGAGGACTACCTGTTGTCCAACCAGTACCGCGACGCGGGGCCGAACGATCCGCTCAACGGCGTGCGATCCGAGTGGCTGGACGCCGCTTTCGATCAGGTGAACCAGTCCTATGGCGGCTTCGACGCGTACGCGCGCGACGGTCTCGGCCTCACCGACGCCGACATCGCGGCGCTGCGGGCCAAAATGCTGGCCTGAGCGTTCGGTTCAGGACCGGTGCTCGGCGTACCACCGGTCGACCAGGGCGGGCATCTCCTTGCTCAGCCAGACGAAGAACTCGTGAATGTCGAGGACGCGCGCGGCCTGTTCGCTCTGCGGGTCCTCGAACAGCGCGAGTCCGCGCGCGGTCATCGCGGTCAGGTCGGTGTACTGGCCGGCCTGCGAACGGATCAGCTCCGGCATGATGCCGGGCCGGATGGAGTAGTAGTCCTTGCGGTCCCCGGGTTTGGAGCTCTTGTCGACCCAGCGCATGGTGGTCAACTGCTTGAGCGAGTTGGAGATCGAGCCTTTGGACGCCTGTAGCGCGTCGGCGATCTGGGCGAAGGTCTGCTCGGGCGGATCGCACACCAGCAGCCAGCCCGCCGCGCGACCGGTCATCCGGACCAGACCCATGCGTTCGAGCACGAGCGCGAAATCCTCGACGAACGCCAACTGTTCGGGCGTTGGCGCGGGTCGGTCGTGTTCGGTGCTGGTCATCGGTCGAGTATCCCTTTCGTTCCGGAGAAACGGGAAAACGGGGCAGGCCGTGTCGGCCCGCCCCGTGCGCAGCGGTCACACCGCGAGGTCGCGGCGCTCGAACGCGGCCAGCGCGACCGCGACGGCCACCGCAGCCAGCGCGACGAGCACCGCCAGGTGGACGGGGTTGGCGCCGTTGACCAGCGGCGAGTCACCGTTGGCGTAGTAGAACGGTGAGAGCCTGCGCAGCCACTCACCCCCGTCGAACATCCCGCCGAGGTTGTTCGCCAGATAGCCCGCGACCGTCACGAGCGCCGCGAAACCCAATGTCAGAGGGCGCTTTCCGGTCGCCGCGCCGAGCAGCAGGGTGATGGCCCCGATCAGCAGGCTCAGCAGGCCGAGCCCCGCGCTCGCGGCCACGATGTGCCCGGTGGCGATATCCAAGCCACCGCTGTTCGCGCCCGCGAGGACGCTCAGCGTCAGCACCGTGGTGACCGCCGCGGTCTGCGCCGCGAGCGCCGCGAACCGTTGCGCCAGCAGGTTTTTCCGGCCGATCGGCTGGGCGAGCAGCAGATCGAGCATGCCGTTCTCCTCCTGCGTCACCGACCGGGTGGCGAAGGTGACCGTGAAGATCAGCATGAGCAGCAGACCCATGAGCGAGAACACCGTGGAGTTGAGATAGCCGGTGGCGCTGGCGAAATCGCTGAGACCCATGGCGTCGTACATCGCGTTCTGCCCGATATCGAGCGTGCCCTGGTCCCGGAGCGACTGGTAGGACGGCAGATACATCATCGGGATGATGGACAGGCCGATCGACCAGCCGATCAGGCCGCGCCGCTGTTCCTTCAGCGTCTGGGTGAAGACCGAGCGTGTCATGTTCGAGTTCTCCTGTGCGTGAGATTTTTCGTCGGTGGGTTCAGCGGCCGTAGAGGCTGAAGAAGATCTGCTCCAGGTCCGGTTCGGTGGAGAGCACGCTGACCATTCGGTATTTGGCCGCCGTCTTGAACAACTCGTCGACCTCGCCCTCGGTGGTGCAGCGCACCGTCCGGTCGACCACCGAGAGGTCGCGGATACCGGGCAGATTCGCGAAATCGTCGGCGAACACGTCCTCGTCGAAGACCAGTTGCACCGAGCGCGGGGAGCGGCGGCGCAGATCCTCGACGTTCTCGGTGCCGAGCAGCCTGCCCGCCCGCATGATCACGGCGCGGTCGGCGGTCTGCTGCACCTCGCTGAGGATGTGCGAGGACATGAAGACCGTCTGACCGTTCGCCTTGGCCTCGCTGACCAGGGTCAGAAAGCGTTGCTGCAGAAGTGGATCCAGGCCGGAGGTGGGTTCGTCCAGGATCAGCAGCTCGGGGCGGTGCATGAACGCCGCGATGATGCCGACCTTCTGCTTGTTGCCCTTGGACATCGCGCCGACCTTCCTGGACAGGTCGAGGTCGAGCAGGTCGGCCAACTCGGCGATGCGGCCGGGTTCCACGGTGCCGCGCTGGTCGGCGAGGAAACCGAGGAGCTCGCTCGCGGTGTTGCGGCCCTCGATCTCCAGCTCGCCGGGCAGGTAGCCGATGTGCGCGCGCAGTTCGGCGCCGCCGACGCGGGGATCCATGCCGAGCACCTCGACGCGGCCCGCGGTCGGGCGGATCAGGTCGAGCAGGATCCGGATGGTGGTGGACTTGCCCGCGCCGTTGGGTCCGAGGAAGCCGAAGACCTCGCCCTGGGCGACTTCCAGGTCCAGGTTGGTGAGTGCGACGTGCTTGCCGTAGCGCTTGGTGAGGCCTTCGGCAAGGATCGCGGCGGACATGGTGCTCCTTCGACGTGGTTCGGCGATAACCGATGTGTTCAGTAAAGACTGAACACACAGAACTTGTCAACCATCAGCCGGGCGCTGCCTACGATCCGAACATGTCGAAGTTCAAGACCTGGGACGGGCTGGAGCTGAACTACCGCGTGTGGGACGGCGAAGGTCGCACGGTGGTGCTGCAGCACGGATTTGTCGCCGATACCAACGCCAACTGGATGAGCATGGGCGTGGTGGCCGCGCTGCAAGCCGCCGGACACCGGGTCGTCTCGCTGGACGCGCGCGGGCACGGGCGCTCGGAGAAGCCGCACGACGCGGCGCGGTACTCGTGGTCGGCGATGGCGCGGGACGTGCGCGCGCTCTACGACGAGCTCGACCTGGCGGACGTCGCGCAGGTGGGCTATTCGATGGGCGGAGTGATCTCGCTGATGGTCGCCGCGGCCGACGAGCGGGTCGCGAAACTAGCTGTGGGCGGGATTGGTTCGGGCGTGCTCGACTGCGGCGGCGTCGACCGGCGGGTGGTGGATCCCGAGGAGATTCGACTGGCGATGAGCGGCGACGGCGGGGCCGCGTCACGGGCGGCCCGCCTGTTCCGGGTCCTCGCCGACGCGGTCGGCGCCGATCGGGACGCCATCCGCGCCATGGTCACCGGTCTCGACGACCGTCCGATCGGAAGGCTCGACGACATCACCGTTCCCGCGCTGGTTCTCGCGGGCGCCGAGGATCCTTTGGCCGCCGAACCCGAGCGCCTCGCCGCAGCGTTGCCGGACGGTCGCTGCGTTGTCGTTCCCGGCGATCACATGCTTGCTGTGATGAATCCCGGCTTCAAGGACGCCCTGGTCGATTTCGTGCGCTGAGTCTCGTCGCCGTCAGAAGGCCAAGCGCATCACGTAGTCGTGGTGGAGCTGGTTGCCGACGGGGAAGGTCTTCGTGCCGACCGTCTGGAAACCGTGCTTGGCGTAGAAGCGCTGGGCGCGAGGGTTCTCCTGGTTGACGCCGAGCCACACGCCCGCGTAGCCCTCCTCGCGGGCCCGCTCCAGTGCGGCGCGCATGAGCGCCGTCGACACCCCCGTGCCGTGGTGACCGGGCAGGACGTACATCTTGCTGATCTCGATCACCGGCCGCAGGTCGACGGCCCGCGCCACCTCGGGGTCCGCGGGCTCGCCCGCGTGCAGCATCGCGTAGCCGACGATCTCCCCACCCGCCACCGCCTTCAGCACCGTACGCGCGGGATCGGTCAGGTATTCGCCGAATCGTTCGCCGGACAGCACCTCGGTCAGGTAGATCTCGATGTCGTCGGCGGTCGCGTCGGGCGGGCAGGCCAGCGGAAAGGTCGTGGCCGCAACGTCACTGAGGGCTTCGGCGTCCCACAATCCGGCCCGGTCGACGGTGACTGGGATGTTGCTCATGCGTCCAGTAGAGCACGTTCCGCGGGGAACGGCGCACGACGATCCATTCGGCCTTCGGGCAATGATTAGCTCTAGGTGTGCTCTCCGATCTTCGGAGATCCTGCCGCGGTAGTTCGTTCCGGCCCGTGTGCTGAGTCCTTTTCGTGACCTGCCGTGAGGCCGAGCGGGATTCGCGGCAATCCTTCGCCACTCGCGAGACGAAGATTCAAGGTAGCTAGATGTTGTCTATGAGTCTATCCGACAGTGAGGAGGATTGAGCGGAATGCTGGACTGCGCGGTCGCGGTGATCGGAGCCGGATTCGGCGGCATCGCGATGGGAGTCGCGCTGAAGCGCGCCGGAATCGAGGACTTCCTGATCTTCGACAAGGGGCACGAGGTCGGCGGCGTGTGGCGCGAGAACACCTATCCGGGCTGCTCGTGCGATGTGCCCTCGCACCTGTACTCCCTGTCGTGCGCGCCCTACCGCGACCGGCGCGTGCGTTACCCCGGTCAGCCGGAGATCCTGGCGTATCTGCGCAGAGTGGCCGACGAACACGACCTGGCACGGCATCTCCGGCTCGGTGTCGCCATCACCGAGGCGACCTACCTCGACGACACCGGATCCTGGCGACTCGGCACCGCGTGCGGTCACCGCTCGGTGGCCGAAGTGGTCGTCTTCGCGGTCGGCCAGCTGCACCGCCCGAACATCCCGGACCTGCCCGGCGGCGCGGAGTTCGCCGGGCCCGCGTTCCACTCGGCCGAATGGGATCACGGTGTGGACTTGCGCGACCGGACCGTGGCGGTGATCGGCACCGGTTCCTCGGCCGCCCAGATGCTGCCGGATCTCGCGGCGACGGCGCGCCGGGTGTTCGTCTTCCAGCGGACACCGCACTGGGTGCTGCCGAAACCGCGGCCGGAGTTCGGCCCGGTTTCCCGTGCGGCACTGCGGGTTCCCGGCGCGCACCAGCTCTACCGCCGGATGCTCTATCACGGCGCCGACCGCGTGCTCGCTCCGGTCATGCGGCGCGGCTGGTCGGCTCGGCCGGTGGAATGGGCGGCGCGCAGGCACCTGCGCAGGCAGGTACTCGATCCCGCGCTGCGCGCCAAGCTCACGCCCCGCTATCCCATCGGCGGCAAGCGCATCGTCTTCGACAGCCGGTTCTACACGCTGCTCAACTGCCCCACCGTGCAGTTGGTCACCGAGGCGATCGAGCGGGTGACCGCCGACGGCGTCGAGACTGTCGACGGAGCGCTGCGCCGTTGCGACGTCTTGATCTACGCGACGGGTTTTCGCGCCTCGGAGTTCCTCGTCCCGATCGCGATCCGTGGCCGCGACGGCGCGGTGCTGCACGAACAGTGGGCGACCGGCGCGTCCGCGTTCCTCGGTGTGGCGGTACCTGGTTATCCCAACGCCTTCCTCATCGCCGGACCGAACACGTTCAATCCGGCGGGGAGCAACCCCACGATGAAGGAGTGCCAGGTCGACTTCATCGTGCGCTGTCTGCGTTGGCGTGCCGAACTCGGCGCCGCCGCGATCGAGGTGACCGCCGAGGCGGCGCGCGGCCACCAGCTCTGGTTGGCCAAGGCCATGGCCGATACCGTCTGGCCCGCGATGGAGCAGAGCTGGTACAAGCACGGCGCCGGCCGGGTGACCAATCCGTGGCCCGCCTCCGCGCGCGCTTTCGGCAGAATGTTGCGCCGCCACCCCGCCGAATCGTTCGCCGTCGTCCGGATCGGCGACCGAATCGGTTAGCAGGGTAGTTTCGGCACACCACCACCTTTGCCGAACCAAGGGTGGTGGTTTCTTCCCCCTCGGGTGCCTGTTTTCCGCCTGCCGAAGTTCACACCATGGATCGCGAGCAAACTTCTGGCGTCCAAAATCCGGGCGCGGATCGGCTCAGCACTGTTTCCACTACCGAAATCCATGGAGATCGAATGGCAGACGACTACACATATGGCACGGCGACAGAAGTCGCGGCAGAAACTCCGGTCGATTCGGAAAACGCCTCCGGCGGAGCCGAATACACCGCTGCGGCTACCACGGCGGAAAGTGCCTATGTCGCCGAGGAAGCGCCGGTCGAGACGACCACGAGCGTGTCGGTCGAGGAGCCGATTGTCGCGGAAACGCCGTTGGTGGCGGAGACGGAGCCGGTCGTCGAGCACGCCATCTACGAGCCCGACTGGACCGAGGACGCGCCTGCCGCGGAGCCGTTGGGAATGGGAGAAGACTTCGGCGCTGCGCCGGATCTGCATATCGAGGATTACGAATATCAGGCGCAGTATCCCGACGGAAACAGATGGGAGCCGCAGACCGAGGACTACGAGAGCCCCGAGGACGGCACAGATTCCAATTCCGATGGCATGGATACGAGTGAATCCGCTTCGGGTGTCGAAGAAACTCTCGTCTCGGAGCCCGTCGATGTCAGCAATCTTCCGAACGGCCCGTTCTACGTCGACATCAGCGACATCGAGAACGGCGGAAGCGTCGATTCGGATCCGCTCGACGAGGCTTCCGTGATCGACCCGAGTGCGGCCCCAGGCCTCGGTGACGTCATGACGAGTATTCAGGACGTCGTGACCCAGCTGGGGTCGGCCCCCGGTTTCGAGAACGCTCACGCCAGCCTCCAGGACGTCCTCACACAGTTGAACGACATCCCCGGGCTCGGCGGATCGCTCTCCAGCCCGGTGGCCGAGGACATCGGCGACCCCGGGACAGGCGTCGTCGATGTCCCTGATCTCGAGCATGGGGATGCGCCGGAGGGCGTGGTGGACGTTCTCGGTGCCGCTGCTGCGGAGGATCTCGCCGGATCGCTCGGCTCGGTGCTTCCCGAGGAGGTCGTCGACCCGCTGAGCTCGGTGCTTCCCGGCGGGCACGATCTCGGGGATCTGGGTATCGACCCGACCCAGATTCCCGGCCTCGGTGACGTCATGACGAATCTGCAGGATGTGATGACTCAGCTGGGCGAGGTGCCCGGCCTCGGGGACATGATGACGAATCTGCAGGATGTGATGACGCAGCTGGGCCAGGTGCCCGGCCTGGGGGACATCCCGACCGGGCTCGGCGGCGCACCCGATCTGGGAGATATGCCGTGGCTGAACGACATTCCGGTTCCCGACCAGTTGCCGTTGGACGAGTTGCCGTTGGACGAGCTGCCGTTAAACCAGTTGCCGTTGGACGGGCTTCCGTTGGACGAGCTGCCGTTGGATGAGCTGCCGTTGGACGAGCTGCCGTTGGATGAGCTGCCGTTGGACCAGTTGCCGTTGGATGAGCTTCCGTTGGACGAGCTGCCGTTGGACGAGCTGCCGTTGGATGAGCTGCCGTTGGACCAGTTGCCGTTGGACGGGCTTCCGTTGGATCAGCTGCCGGTGGACGAGATCCCGGGTGGCGAGTACCTGGATTACGCCCAGAACGCCGAGCAGTACGGCACCGAGATCATCGACAACCTGGAGCAGACGTTCGGACCGGAGGATCTCCTCGACCCGAACGGCGGGGTCATCGAAGCCGCGCAGGAGTCCTCGCTCGGCTACGACATGTTGAACGACAACATCGGCGGCGCGTTGGACACCGCAGACGAAGTCCTCGGTGACGGAGCCGGTCAGGCGATCTACGACGTCGTCGAGACCATGGGTGACCTCAATGGCATCACCAGTGCCGTGGCAAGCGCGTCTCCGGTCGGTTGGGGCCTGTCCGCCTACAACTTCATCGACGATGGCGGACTCGAGGACGTCTACAACGCGGGTTCCGACGCCGTCGACTGGGCCGAAGGCGCTGCCACCGACGCGGCCGACTGGGTCGATGGAGCGGCCACCGACGCGGCCGAGTGGGCCGAAGAGGCGGTCGACGACGTCGGTGATGCGGTCAGCGATGCCGGCGATGCCATCGGATCTGTCGCCAGTGATATCGGCGACGCCCTCAGCTTCTGGGATTGATGGCCCAGCGAGCACCGGCGGGTGGTGCGATCCGGCGCGCAGATCGGGAGGACACCGGTATGTCAGTACAGCAGCGGGACGGCCGCGATGCGGTCGCGGCCGTCCCGGCTCTGATCGAGCAGCTGGCTCGCCTCGCGCGGTCGGCCGATCGGGCAGACCTGCTCGGCACGCTCGACGCCGTGCGGCGCCGGTCCGCCGACGCTTCCGTGCGGGTCGCCTTCGTCGGGTTGCGTCAGCAGGGCAAGAGTCAACTGATCAATGCCCTGCTCGGCAAACAGGTTTGCGTGGCCGGTGACCGTCGAGCCACCTCGGTGGTCACGGTGGTCCGGCACAGGGACGAACCAGCCGCCCACTTGGTCGTCGAGAAGCCCGGCGGCGCGACTTCCGCCGCAGTTCCGTTGCCGCCGGGTGAACTACAGACCGATCTGGCGACCTCTCCGCGAGCGCGAGGGTGGCGGGTGCTGCACACGGAGGTCGGCGTCGATTCCGCGATGCTGGCGGGCGGTCTGGCTATCGTCGACACCCCCGGTGTCGGCGGCCCCGGCCAGCGGCATGTCGCACGAGTATTGAACGAGGTGGCGCTGGCCGACGCGGTCGTCATCGTCAGCGATGCCAGCCAGGAGTTCACCGCACCCGAATTCCGGTTCGTGCGGCAGGTGCTCGGCCTGTGCCCCACGGCGGTCATCGCGGCGACCAAGGTCGACCTCTACCCCGAGTGGCGTCGGATCGCGGACGCGAACCGACGCCACCTCGCCGGCGGTGGGGTGAGCTGCCGAATCATCCCGGTCTCGGCGGCACTGCGCGGCCATGCGATGCGCCTCCGTGACAAGGAGCTGAACGCCGAATCCGGCTGTCCCGAACTGCTTCGGTTCCTGCGCACCGAGGTCCTCGTCGACGTGGAAACCAAGCGGCGCGTCCGCACGGCGCGGGATCTCGAGTCCGTCGCGCACCACCTGGCCGTTCCGTTCGAGGCGGAGATGAAGTCGCTGCGCGATCCGGAGTTCCGCCGGTGCGTCGCCGACGAGTTGAAGGCTCGGAAGGAGATGTCGGACGAGCAGGTCAAGGCGGCGAAGTCGTGGCAGCAAGTACTGAACGACGGTGTCGCGGACCTCAATTCCGAGATCGACCACGATCTGCGGGAACGGCTGCGGATCATCAACAAGCACATCGAGTCCGAGCTCGCGGACGGTGATCCGGACAAGAAGTGGCCGCTGCTGACCGGTTGGGTGCAGGAGCAGGTGAGCGTCGCGGTCAGCGACAATTTCGTCTGGGCGTTCCAGTCTGCTCAGGTACTGGCCGAGCGGGTGGCGGCATCGTTCGGCGTGGACGGCGTCCGCACCGATTTTCCGGCACTCGATGCCGTCTGCGCGGGCGATCTCGTCGACTCCGGTCTGCGGATCGGCGAGCTGAGCGATACCAAGGCTTCGCTGGCGGACAAGGGCTTGACCGCGGTTCGCGGTGGCTACAGCGGCGCGATGATGATCGGCATGGGCGCCACGATGATCGGCGCGGCGATGATGAATCCGATCACGATCGGGGCCGGTGTCGTGCTCGGTGTGAAGGCATATCAGCAGGACCGTGCGAGCCGGATCGCGCGCCGCCGCGGCGAAGCGCAGGCCACATTGCGCAAGTACATCGATGACGTGTCCTTCCAGGTGCACAAGCTCTCCCGGGATCGGCTCCGGAATGTGCAGCGGGAGCTACGCGATCATTTCAAGGAATCCGCCGATCAGGCCTTGGCGTCGCTGCAGAGTTCGATGAAGGCGGCGCAAGAGGCGGTCGGCATGGAGTTCGCCGAGCGGGAAAAGCGTGCGGCCGAGATCGAGAAGAAATTGGCAGTGCTGACCAAAATCCGCGAAGGGATCACCCGATTGCCTGCTCCGCGATCGCGAATTGCCGATCGCGGCGGCCAGGTGCCAGCACACCTTGGGTGAATACATCTCACACCGCGTGTGGGCTGATTCGGCACCTTGTGCCTCTGGCCGTCGATGGATGCGGAAGCGAAAGTCATATGCGCAGGTGAACGCGACCAATCATCGAGAGGAACACATGTCGGGAAGCCTTGGCGTCAAGATCGGCTCCGCCTGTTTCGCTACCGCCGCCGAAGCGGGATCGGTGCGGCCGGCGGCTTCCGTGCGCGCCGCCTCGCGTCCAGCAACAACCCGGCATGCGGCGACTTTGCTCATGTCGCACGACATGGCGCCGACCCTCGCTCCGCTCGCCGACGGCGTAGGTCCGGTGGGCCATGGACTCGCCGTCAACGGGTTCGTCGACCGGATCGGTGATCCGATCGATCTCATCGCCGCCGACGGGTCCCCCCATCGGCCGGAAGTTCTCGTCGCCGCCGCGGTTCGGTATCTGACGCGGTATTCGGCCGGTGCGTTCGCCGGGACCCCCGCGATCGCGGCGACCTATCCCAGCCACTGGAAGACGCACGAAGTGCAGGCGCTGCGCGAGGCGCTCGACCGGCTGGACATGACCCGCGTGGCACTCGTGCCCGAAGTCGCATCGATCCTCGCTCAGGTCGAGTCGATCCGCGGGCTCCCCAGCGACGGCATTGTGGTGGTGTACGACCTCGGCGGCAACGGCCTCAGCGTGTCGCTCGCCCGCGGTACCGAGCAGATCGGCGGGACCATCCGGACCGTGGATTTCGGCGGTGCGCACATCGATGACGCCATCGTGCGGCATGTTCTTCGGGTTCTGGACGGAGAACTCACCGACGTGGATCTCGCGGATCCCGCTTTGCTGACGCCGTTGCGCGCATTGCGTGCGCGCTGTCGGCAAGCCAAGGAAACGCTCTCCGCCGAAACGGCGGCGGTGGTCGAGGTGGAACTGGGACGCGTGCGCCAAGATGTGCGACTCGTCCGCCCAGAGCTGGAGGAATTGATCAGAGAGCCGGTCGCCGGCTCCCTCGGACTTGTCGGAGAGGCTCTGCGCGCCAATGACATCGACGCTCGTGAGGTGCGAGCGGTCGTGCTGGCCGGTGGTGCCGCGGCAACCCCGCTCGTGGCCGAGTTGCTGTCCGCGGAGTTCCACGTGCCGGTGATGGGGGAGCCCGAATCTCTCCTCACCTCGGCGATGGGCGCTGCTCTGCTGGCCCGTTCCTCGGTGAATGCCATCGCATCGGTGCCGGTGCCATCCACTCCGGAAGCGAAACCCCATACTCCGAGGCGAGAATTCGAGCCGGATCCTTCCGCGGGCATGGTCGCGAGCAAGCCGCCGTTGGTCATCGCACCCCCGGACTCGGTGGCGGCGGACCACAGTGCGGCGGCGGGCGGTCGTCGTAAGTGGGCAATTCTTGCCGCGGCGGCGGTTGCCGCTCTCGCCGCGGCGATTGTCGGAGGCGTCGCGATCGGCGGGTCGGCAACCGGGCCGAAGCCCACGGTGAACGAGCAGGTGCTGATTCCGCCGGCCGGGCCGATCGCAGAACGACCGGACGGCACCGGCATAGGAACCGGTCCCGCGGGCACCGGTGGGTCGAGCGATAGCGGCAAGGGCTCTGATGCGGGTCAGTCCGCGCCCGGTGGCGGTCCAAGTACCGGTGGGACGAATGGCACCGGTTCGGCCGGTACAGCTGGGACGAATGGTGCGGGCACGGGTCGATCTCCAGCTGGCGGTCCGGATACCGGCGGGACGAACGGCTCTGGTTCGACCGGTACCGATACAGCCGGGACGAATGGACCGGGCACCGGCCGGGCTCCGGTCGGCGGCGGTTCGGATAGCGGTGGGACGACTGGCGCTGGTACCGGTACAGCTGGGACGAATGGTTCGGGCACGGGCAGGGTTCCCGCCGGTGGCGGTCCAGGTACCGGCGGGTCGAACGGCGCCGGTTCGACCGGCTCTGGTTCGGGTGGAACGAGCGATGCCGGCTCGACTGGAAGCGGTGCGGGTCAGGCTCCAGCCGGTGGCGGTGCAGGTACCGGTGGGACGAGCGGCACTGGTTCGACCGGTACCGGTACGGGCGAGACGGGTACGGGCGCCGGTGGTACGGGCCCGGCTCCGACCGGCGGCTCCGATACCGGCGGGTCGAACGGCACCGGCTCGACCGGTACCGGTACGGGGGAGACGAGTGGCACGGGCGCGGGCGGCACTGGCCCGAGTACGGGGCCCGCTCCGACTGGCACCGCTGCGGGCGGGACGAACGGCACGGGCACGGGTACCGGCGGGAGTGGTGCGAATCCAGGTTGATCGTCTCGCCGCTGCCAGCGAATAGGCCTCGCCGCTGGTTCCTCGACCAGGCGAGCGCTCAACGCCGACGCAGCTCGCTGAGGACGCCTTCGGCGCTGCGTGCCGCCACCATACAAGCGTTGGCCGTGAACTGATCCGCGAGCGGATGTTCGCCACGGGATCGCCATCGTCTGATTTCCGCCAGTGCGACGTCTTGGCCGACACCCGCGACCGCGAAGGGTTCGATTCCCAAGCGTTCGGCGGGTCCGGTTCCCTGGCCGCCGATCACGCGTTGCAGGTCGGCGAGTTCCTCCTCGGACAGCGCCGTCTCGGTCGAACGGAGTCGACTGAGCAGACGGAGTTCATGAAAGCCGTGCACGTTGGCGAGCAGCTGTGCGACTTCCCGGCCGAGCGGTGTCGCCTGCGCGGCCGGGTTGGCGTCGAGTATCTGCTTCAGCATCAGCAGGGCGGTATGTGCCTTCAATTCGTCGGCACGCTGGCCGAACTGAGTATCGATCACGCGCTCGAGTTCGCCGATGCCACTGCGGGCGATCAGTTCGTCGACCAGGGTCGACGAATCGCTGGTACCGGCCCGCAATCGAGTCAGCGTCATGCGAATGCCGAACAGCCCCAGACGTCTGACGAGGTGCTGTCGCGTCACGGAATCGACCGGCAGACCGCCGGCTCGCTGGAACCGATCCGTCGAGAGCATGGCCGATTCCATGTCCGCCGGAGCGACCTCGGCAAGCCGGCGCAGAGCTGCGAACTCGGCCTGTCGAAGGGTCTTCGCGGTGAACGCGAGCAAACCCGCGACCGGGACCGCGGCCTGGCAGAGGCCCGTCCTCTCCAACTCGCGAGTGAAATCTTTGGCTGCCGCGCGGGCGGACTGCATCGCCTCCGGGCGGCCCGCACCGAGTTCGTCCGCCCGCGAGACGACACCGATGATTCCGAGCGGACCGGCGCTGCCGCCGACATGCTCGCCGATTCGATGAATCAGTGCGAGGTCGGAATCATCGAGGGAGCGGAACAGATAGACCACCGCGTCGACTCCGGCGGAGCCGTCGTCGGGAGCCAGTAACCGCAGCGTGCGCGCGGATACGTCCGTCGAGAGGGATTCGGTCCCTGGCGTGTCGATGATCGTCGTGCGCTCGAGGCGGCGCACCGGCCAGTCGACGTCGATTCGATCCACCTGCGCCGCCGTGAGCCCGCCGAGGTCGAACGTCAGACCACCTTCCGCCCGGTGTATCGGCACGTTCTCCGACCGCCCGCCGCTGAGCCGTGCGGTGACCGCCGGCGTCGGGCCGTGCCGGTACCAGGTCACGACGCGCGTACATTCGGTCGCGTCGGTGGGGGCGATGTCTTGGCCGACAAGTGCGTTGAGCAGCGTCGACTTTCCGGCTTTCAGCGCTCCGGCCAAGGCGATTCGCAGCGGTTCACGCAGTCGTCGCGCACCCGCCTCGAGGCGATCGGTGACGGCACGGTTACCGAAGTAGACGCGGTGGGCCTCCTCGATGATTCTGTCCACCCTCGCGATCGGCGCCTCGCCGTTCATCGCGGCGCCCGGGTCGTCCGCTCGGGCTGCATAGCCGCGCTACCCCGCAGTTTCGTGCCCATAGTGGTCATCATCGCCGCACCGGATCGGCGGCGCAGGCCGATCGGCTCTTTCGCGGCCGTACCGGGGGACGACGACGGACGCATCCCGCGAAGGCAGGCATCCATCCGAGGGGCGGCCATCGAGGCGGCCGCCGCCTCAGCGCCCGGGGTCGCGCGTGATGTGTCGAGCCGAACAGGCCGTCCGAGCTCCGCATCGACGCGACTGCTCGGGTGACGCGGCCGATACTGGCCGATCCCCGTGACCCGTGCCACTATCGAAGGGGCGCAACACAACTCGCGACTGGGGAAGGCCATTCGATCATGAGACAGCTGCCACCGGAATTCTTTCGTACACCGTATGCCTTCTACGAGGAGCTCCGGGCGCAGGGCCCGGTGCATCAGATCCAGCTGCGCACCGGTGTGCGCGCTTGGCTGATCGTCGACTACGACGCGGCGCGCGAGGCGCTGCGCAATCCGACGATCCGCAAGGACCCGCACACCGACACCGGTGCGGAAGCCCGCAGGGAGGGCGCGGGTGAGAGCGGCGTCGGCGCCGTCAACGCCCGGCTCAGCTACCACCTGCTCAACACCGATCCGCCGCACCACGCCCGGTTGCGCAAACTGGTCACCCCCGCGTTCGCCCCCGCCCGCATCGAGGCGCTCACGCCGCGCGTCACCGCCATCACCGACGAACTGCTCGACCGCCTCGCCGGGGCCGAGGGTCCGGTGGATCTGATGGCCGAGTTCGCCTTTCCGCTGCCCATCACCGTGATCTGCGAGATGCTCGGCGTGCCCGCCGCCGATCGCGAGCAGTTCAAGGAGTGGTCGGCGGTGGTCTCCGACATCACCCTGTCCGACCCGGCGCGGATGCGCGTGGCCACCGACGCGATCGTGGCGTATTTCGAGGAACTGCTCGCGCGCCGCCGCGCCGAGGGCCTGGGCGCGGACCTGCTTTCCGATCTGCTGAGCGCCAGCGAAGCCGACGACAAGCTCACCGACGACGAGATCATCTCGATGGCCTTCCTCATCCTCATCGCCGGCCACGAGACCACGGTCAACCTGATCGGCAACACCATGCTCACCCTGCTCGCCGATCCGGCGAAATACGCGGCCCTGCACGAGGATCCGGAGCGGGTGCCCGCGCTGATCGAGGAGATGCTGCGCTTCGAGGGCCCGGTGAACATGGCGACGCTGCGCTACACGACGGTGCCGACCGTCATCGGCGAGACCGAGGTCCCGGCCGGGGAACTCGTCCTGGTCGCGCTGGGTTCGGCCAACCACGACGAGAAGCACTTCGAGGCGCCGGATACGTTCGACGACGAGCGAAACGCCAACGGCCACCTCGCCTTCGGGCACGGCATCCACTTCTGCCTCGGCGCGGGCCTGGCCAGGCTGGAGGCGCGGATCGCCATCTCGCGGCTGCTGGAGCGCTATCCGGATATGCGGCTCGCGGTGGACGCCGACGACATCCTGTGGCGGGAAAGCGTCCTGTTCCGCGGTGTGCTGGATCTGCCGGTGGAGACGACCAAGTCGCCCGCGCTGCGCTGAGTGTCGCCGGGTCGATTCGGCGAAGCATCCACAGGCCCGCGGTGGTGCACAGCGGCGCCGACGAGGGTTCCGCCTTCCGCCCTGCCCGGTTCTGGACGGCGAGGGCGAGCCGAACACGTGGCTGTCGTTCGGCGGCGGCGCGCACCGGTGCGGCGCGGGCTTCGCGCTGATGGACAGGACGGCGGTCTTGCGTGAGGTCCTCACCAGGCACACGCTGGCACCGGCCGACTCGCACCCCGAGCGCGGACGGGTGCGGAACATCACCACCGTGCCACGCGGCAAGGCCAGAATCATGGTCACACCGCAGTAGACGACGCCGCCGGACGGAGTCCGTCGTCAGCTCGCGCATGGCCGCAGCGGAGGCGGAGGTACGCCTGGATCCGGGGAATCTGCGCCCGCCAGCTTTGCGCCGCGCCGCGGGCGGGTAATCTCGGTGGCCATGACGAGCGGTAACCGCATCGCGGTCGTAGGTGCGGGCATCGCAGGCCTAGCCTGCGCGAAGGTGTTGAACCGAGCGGGTTTTCCGGTCGAGGTATTCGAACGGGCGCCCGATGTCGGTGGTGTGTGGAGCGCGACCCGGCGCTATCCCGGGCTGCGCACGCTGAACAGCAAGCACACCTACCGTTTCTCGGACTACGCCATGCCCGAGGACTACCCGCGCGTGCCCGACGGCGCCCAAATGCAGGCCTACCTGGAGGGATACGTGCAGCACTTCGGGCTGCGCGAGAACCTCCGCCTCGGCACCGAGGTGGTGGCCGCCGACCCGGTGGACAGCGGCTGGCTGCTGGAGATCCGTGACGAGACGGGTGTGCACCGCACCTCGTGCGATCACCTCGTCGTCGCCAACGGCGTGTTCAGCGAACCCGCGATGCCCGACTACCGCGGCGCCGAGGCGTTCCTCGCGCGCGGCGGGCAGCTCTATCATTCCTCGGAATTCCTCGACGTCGAGCAGGCGCGTGGGAAGTCGGTGGTGGTGGTCGGATACGGTCAGTCCGCCTGCGACATCGCCGAGGCGGTCAGCCACGTCGCGGCCGAGACCACGGTGGTCGCTCGGCGTTTGCTGTGGAAGATGCCGCGCAAGCTCAGCACCGGCCTGGACTTCGAGCGGCTGTTCCTCACCCGGCTCGGCGAGGCGCACTTCCGCTACCACAGCCCGCGCGGCTTCGAACGTTTCCTGCACGGCGCAGGACACAGCTTCCGCGACACCGATTTCGACGTCATCCAGGAACTCGCCACCAAGAAGCTCGGCCTGCGCGAGCTCGACCTGGTGCCCGAGGGCCGGTTCGAGGAGATCGCGCAGAGCACCGCCAGCATCGCCACCGAGGGATTCTTCGAGCAGGTCCGCGACGGCCGGATCACCGTGCTGCGCGACACCAGCGTCACCGAGCTGTCCGGCACGCCCGCCGGTTGTGCCGCGTGGCTGTCCGACGGGCAGGTGCTTCCCGCCGACATCGTCGTGTGCGCCACCGGCTTCCAGCAGCGGGTGCCGTTCCTGACCCCGTACATTCAGCGCAGGCTCACCGACGACGACGGCAATTTCCGCCTCTACCGGCACATTCTGCCGACCGAGGTACCGAACCTGACCTTCGCCGGTTACAACTCCTCGCTGCTCGGCACGCTCAGCGCCGAGGTCGGCGCGCACTGGATCGCCGCGTTGCTGCGCGGCCGTCTCACGCTGCCGTCGCAGGAGGAGATGGGCGAACAGATCGACGCCCGCCTGGGGTGGATGGCGGCGGGCACCGGCGGCCATCACGCGCACGGCACCACGATCACTCCGTTCGCCCTGCACAACATCGATGAGATGCTGGCCGACCTGAAGTTCCGGCTCCCGCTGAGCGCCCGGCTCGCCCAGTGGTTCCGGCCCGTGAAACCCGCCGCATACCGCGGGCTCTCGGAGCGCGGGAAGACTCCGGCGGCGCCGACGCCGCCCGGCCCGGCACCCACCGAGACGGCCCCGGCTCCGACCGAGTTCTACCCGGAGCCGCGGCGCGACCCGCACCCATCACAGGCCTGAGCCGCGGTGCTCGCGGATTGTCCTCGGCGCAACGCGCTCGCGTCCGAATTGTGTCTGTGATAATCCGCGAGTGGACGCCCTCGACCTGAATCTGCTGGTTGCTCTGGATGCGCTGCTCGACACGAACAGCGTCACCAAAGCCGCCGAACGCCTGGGCACCTCGACCCCCGCCATGAGCCGGACGCTCGCGCGGCTGCGCCGCGTGTTGGACGATCCGTTGCTCGTCCGCTCCGGGCGGAACCTGGTTCCGACGCCGCGAGCCCTCGAATTGCGGTACGAGGTCGCCGCGTTGGTCGAGCGCGGACGCGCGCTGCTCGACACCCGCGCCGAGGCCGACCCCGCCGGGCTGCGGCGCGGGTTCACCGTGCAGGCCGACGACGCCGTCCGCGCCCACCTCGCCGCCCCACTGCTCGCCGCCGTGCGGCAACGGGCGCCCGGCGTCACCGTGCATTTTCTGCCCGACGGCACCGAGGGGTCGTCGGCGCTGCGAGACGGCCGCGCCGACATCGCGGTCGGCGTCCTGGAACGCAGCGATCCGGAGATCACCGTGCAGCGGGTGCTGGGAGATCGTCTCGTCGGCGTCGCCGCGCCCGACCATCCGCTGATCACCGAGCGGGTCACCGTGGCCGCCTACGCCGCAGCGGCCCACCTCGCTATCTCACGACAGGGTCGCGCCCGCGGCCCGATCGACGACCGCCTCGCACTGCACGGACGCACGCGCCGGGTGGTCGCGATCGTCCCGGATCTCAGCACCGCGCTGCTCGCGGTGCGCTCCGGCGAATTCGTCTGCCCGGCGCCAGCCCGGCTGGCCGCCGCCGCGCTGCGGGCCATGGGATTGCGCCCCTTCGACATTCCGCTGCCGCTGCCCGAGGTGACGATCGGCATGGCGTGGCACCCGCGCAACACCGCCGACAGCGGGCATCGGTGGTTGCGGGAATCGATTCGCGGGTTGCTCGTGCCGAGCGCCAGCGGGTGACTATTGGGAGGGCAGATCGCCAGGGGGTGTGCTGAGCGGTCTGCCGAAGGGGCCCGACGGGTTGCGCTTGAGTTCGTCGAGCATGGCCTGCAACTTGTCGACGTGCGAGTTGTCCTCGATGGCCGAGCGGTGCTGGGTGGGCGCGGCGGCCGGTTCCTCGCGGTCGGCGCGCGGGGCGGTCAGGTTCGTCTCGGGACGGCTGGTCAGCGTGGGCGCCTCCAAGCGGCCGTTCAGCCGCGGTGCGGAGTCGACGCCGGGCGTGCCGACGCTGCCGTAGTCCAGGCGTTCCTGCGGTGCTTCCGGCCGCGGCGCGATCTCCGCGGGCTCCGCGTGCGCGTTCGAGATCGGTTCGGGCGCGGCGTCGTAGGGCGCGCCTCGCGAGACGTTCGGTTCGACCCAATCGTGCAGCGCGGGCGGGACGGAGACAGACTCTCTGCGCGGTAACCCATTCGACGCGGCGGGCTGCTGCTCGACCCGCGCCGCGACGGCGGCCGCTTCCAAGCTGTCGGTGCGCGGCGCTTCGGGTGCGGGCTCCTGGCGGGGTGGCGCGGAGGGTCGTAGGCGTTCGGCGCGTGGCGTGTCGAGACGCGGTGTTTCCGTGCGGGTGGTTTCGGAGCGCAGCGGTTCGGAGCGCGTGGTGTCAGGACGCAGCGTTTCGGAGCGTGGGGTTTCGGAGCGCAGCGTTTCCGAGCGCGTGGTGTCAGGGCGCAGCGTTTCGGGGCGTGTGGTTTCGGGGCGCAGCGTTTCGGGGCGTGTGGTTTCGGGGCGCAGCGTTTCGGGGCGTGTGGTTTCGGGGCGCAGCGTTTCGGGGCGTGTGGTGTCAGGGCGCAGCGTTTCGGGGCGTGTGGTTTCGGGCCGCAGCGTCTCGGAGCGCGTGGCCTCGAGGCGAGGAGTATCGGGCCGTAGCGTCTCGGGCCGCGTCGCGTCGGTTCGCGCCGTGGGCGCGCGGTGCTCGGCACGCGCGCGCGGTGCGGTGCGTTCGACGGCAGCGCCGGATGCCACGTCGTCGAACCGGGCTTCCAGCGACGAAACACTCTGTTCGGTGCGGAAGGCCCAAGCCTCCAGCTTCTTCAGGCGCGCCTCGACGCCGTTGTCGTCGCCCACCCGGGCGGCGACGCTGTCGAGCTTGTCGCTCACCTCGCGCAGGAGCTCCGCGATGCCCGACAAGACCGCGCCGACCGACTCGGCGCCCTGCTGGCCGTGCTCCATGCGTACCTTCTTCCCCGTCGATGCCCGAACTGCGTGCGTGGCCCGGCGATTCTATCCGCAGCCCCTCGGGGGTGCGGGGCGAGCACCGGCCGTCGCGGTCGCGGCAGCGGGCGGGCGATCCGGCGCGCCCGGCCGCGTCACCGAATTGGCGGCAAGTATCAATCGACCAAACTTTCTGTGGTGTTTCTCGCGCATGTCGCTGCGAAATCCCTTGTGACGCAGCGCACAACGCCTGGTGAGCGGCGTCGCGGCGGACGCGGCGCACCCGAGCGCGGGGTAAAGGGGGCTGGCGAGCGGAGAAAGATAGGCGCACTCTTGATCTATGGAGTAGGTCGCGAGACCGTGCGGTGTTGGGCAGGGGAGTGATCGCGTGAGAACGACGCAGCGCGTGGAGCAGGCTTGCGGGCGTCGGGCGGTGCTCGCCGAATTGGGCATCGCCGATGTGCCGGACGAGATCCGTACCGCGGTGAGTGATCGGTCCCGGTACAGCTGCCGGTGTCCCGGATGCGCTCACGCCCAATGGGATCTCCAGCGACTCAAGTATTGGTTGTGCGGCAGGCTGGTCGCGTTCGGCGCCGACGAGGCCGACGTGGATCGGCGCATCGGCGGCATCCGCGTCGACATCCTGTGGCGGATCGGCGAGCGGACCTACGCCATCGAGGTGCGTGGCGGGCCGCTGGACCGGACCCTCGCCCTGGAGCACACGGCCCGGTTACGCGAGGCGGGTTGCGACGGCGTGCTGTGGCTGTGCCAGCCCGGGTACTGGGTCGCTCACCTGCCCGCGCTCGGCATCGCCGACTTCGCCCCGCCCGCCTGCGATTACCTCGCCGACATGGGCATGCTCGACGCCGAGCACAGCGCGGTCGCGATGCCCAAGCGGGCGCCGTTCGAACTGCGCGAGTTCTTGCGCGGCTGGGTGTCGGGTGAGATCGTTTGGGGTTTTCGCGACGAGATGACGGGAGGATGGGCCACCGTGACCGACTGGGAGCATCACACGAGAACACAGGCCGCGGTGATCGCCCGGCAGCGGCAGGAGCTGATGAACCAGCGCACCGCGCTCGCCCTCTCCCGGAAATCGGTCAGAGACAAGCAGAAACAGGTCATGAAGCTGACCGCCCGCCTGGAGCGCGCCGAACACGACGCCCAGGAACAGGCCGACGCCCTGGCCGAGGTGAACCGCAAGCTCGCCGATCACCACCGCGTGGACAACAGCCTGCGCACCACCATCGCCGGCCTTCAGCAAACCGTCAGCCACTGGCAACTGATCACCTACTGCGCGATGCTGCTGATCGTGACGTTCCTCGCGGCGGCGATGGTGGTGCGCTGAGTTTCGATTGCTATACGGGGCTGGGAGTAGCGGATCAGGCGCTGGTCAGGCGGAAGGGGCCGCGGTCCCAACGCCATTCGTTGCGCAGCACCAGCGCGGCGAAGTCGAGGAGTTCGAAGCCGGTCTCGTGGTGCAGCCGCCGTATTTCTTGCCACGGCACCGGGCCGCGTTCGACGAGTTCGGTGAGTCCCTTTTCGTGACTGGCATCCACCTTGCGGCGGGCCAGCTCCGGTAGACCGAGGCGGCTGCCCGTCCAGACCAGCCATCCCCAGCCTTCCGCGTGCGCGCGGGCTCTGGCGGCGGCGGACCTGGCGCGGTTGACGTGGAAGGCGACGTGGCCGAGCGGCTGCACGTCGATCAGCACCACCCGTCCGTCGGTGAGACGTGCGCCGACGCTCGGGTAGTGGACACGTTCCGAACCGTCGATGTCGTACGGCACCGCCACCGGATGTTCCTGGAACGTCTCGACCAGGTCCGCCGCGTTGAGCGTTCGCAATAGCCTGGCCTGAAGCGCGGAGTCGAAGCCGACGTCGCGGCCCACTTTGTCCAGGTAGAACCGTCCGCGACCGTCGTCGTCACCGTCGACTGTCCGCGCGGAACTCGTCGGCAGTGCGGCGGGCGCGCGCGAAGGCCACTCGATTCGCGCCGACCACTCACCGACCTCCGTGGCGGCCGCGGGTTCGGCGTCGCGCAATTTCGCCAGCTGCCGATTCGTCTTCTTCTGCCACGCCATGATCCGCTGCATGACGTAGCCCGCGATCCGCTTCGCGTCCTCCGGAGCGTGCCCCGCGAGCCGCAGCTTCAGATACGACAACTCGTTGGCCGCCAAATCCGTGTCGGTCGCGTACGTCTCCACCAGCAGCGCCCGCACCAGCGCCGAATCCCGCCAGTCCACCGGATACCGCTGCGCGAACACCTCCGCCTGCCCCCGGCTCAGCGCCGCCTCCCGCAACATCTGCCCGACCGCCCGAGTGTGCAACTGCCGCACCCGATCCCGCGCCAAATCGAACCGCGCCCCGATCCGCGCCAACGTCTCCGGCCCCTCCCCGCCGATCCCCAGCCGATACCCCAAAATCTCCGCATCCCGCTTCCGCCGCTCCGCGAACACCCCCACCATCCCCGCCACCCCCTCGTTCACCTCTTCGAGCCCGAACGACACCTCCCCCCGAATGTCGTCCACGAACAACCCCCCGTCCCCCTCGCCGCCAAACCCCAATTCACCAGCCACAACCCGCAGCCTAACGAGAACCACCGACAATCCCGGCCCTACGAGGCCGAGCCACCCACACAACCAGCGGCACCCCGCCGCGAATCATAGGTCGCCGCTGAGCCTCTGAACGCTCACGCTCGCCCCCGCCCTGCGAAGTAGCCGCGCTATCACCTGCATTTCGACGAGAGTCCCCTCCAGCCCGGTCTCGAAGGCTGTATCGGCCAGCGATCGCGCCTCCGACAGGGATAGCGACCGCGCGGCGCGAAGGGCTTTCATGACTGCCGCCGTGGATGTGCTGCCTGCCTCGACCGTGAAAGGGTGGTCGGACCATTCGCGGCCAGGAGGGCATCGCGAACACTTTCGGGCAGCGGAGGCTCGTAACCGCATTCGTGCCAGACGTTTTCACACATCGAGCAATCTGTCACCATGTCCCACCCGTGGTCGTTTCCTACGAGAGTTTCGATGACTGTTACCTCGGCGGGGGATCCGCATTGGCCGCAACTAGTCGGGTAGGGCGCGGATTCGAACACAGTATCCACCCCGCGGAATCCTAGCCGTGCAGTGCAGCTGCGAGCCTCGGTTCGTCAGTGCGGCCCGGCTGGGCGCCGACCATCCGGCGCGTCGAGGTAGTGCCGTAGTGGACAGAAACAAAATCGGACCCGGTGATAACCGGGTCCGATCTGTGAGACGGTGGTGCGCGATACTGGGATTGAACCAGTGACCTCTTCCGTGTCAGGGAAGCGCTCTCCCGCTGAGCTAATCGCGCGAGGTGGAGACGGGAATCGAACCCGTGTGCACGGCTTTGCAGGCCGTTGCCTCACCACTCGGCCACTCCACCGCGCAAAGGGGGAAGGCTGTTTACACTGCCTGGCCCTACCTCTCGAGCGGATGACGGGATTCGAACCCGCGACCCTCACCTTGGCAAGGTGATGCGCTACCAGCTGCGCTACATCCGCATTTGCATCTCGGGGGCTTCCGTTCCGGCCTCCTCGGTGCGAGACAGAACATTAGCCGACGCCCGGCGAAAGGTACAAATCCGCTGGTAGAACGGCCGGAAACGGCGAAGTTGCGAATGTGGCCGATGCGGCCGGTGGGGTGTGGGGGACTGGGGAGGTGTGTGGGCCGAGGAGTCGCCCTCGACCCGCGAGCGCGGCATCTCGTTCGGTCGGTCGCTTGGGGTGAAGACCGGGGTTCGGTGCGGGGCGGCGCCGTGGCTCACGCGCAACACGACCACTCACCCGCAACACGACGAATCGGTGCTGTCCAAGTGGCGATTTGGTGGCTGACCGGTAGAGCGTGCTAATGTTCCATCTCGTTCGGAGGGCCACTCCAGTCGCCGCCCGAACGGAGAGTTCGGTCTCATAGCTCAGCGGGAGAGCGTCCGCCTCACACGCGGAAGGTCGCTGGTTCGATCCCAGCTGGGACCACTCAAAAGCCGCAGGTCAGCGCTATTTCGAGAGAATAGCGCAGCCTGTGAGCGATATTAGGTGCGATCAATTCGCATCCATCCTGGGCTCGACTCGGAGCCGACATCGCCCCGTCACCGCAATTGAGCGAGCGTAGCTATGCAGGCGCGGCTTCGTACCGAGGGCGCCCGCGACAGTCCTCTGCTCCAGCGTGTCTTGCTCACGATCACCCCTCAGCCACGAACTCGATCGATGTGTAGCTCGTGGAAGTGCTCGGTGAGGACGAGGCCGATTGTGCGGAGTGCGTCCGGGTCGGTCATCCGTTCGTGCCGGGCGGGAATGCGGTGTTCGGTGATGCGGCCGGTGATGTGTTTGTTCCATGCGAGAGCCGGAGAGGGGCCGTTGTCCCTGTGGTCCGGAGTGGAGCTGAAGTAGATCAGGTCACCGGCGAAGGATGCGGGCCGGTGGTTTCGGGTGAGGTCGACGAGCCGGGTGTAGTCGCGGTGCAGGGTCACGAGATGCTCGGCGGTCAGGGCGGTGAAGAGTCCGCCCTGCCGATGCAGCAACTCGGCCGCGACCTCGAAGGTGAGGTCGGCGGGAAGCTCGAAAGCGGCGAGGCCGCCGAACTCGGTCAGCAAGTCCGCGGTGGTGGGGGCCAGAGTGCCGACGATGCGGTCGGTGACGACTCGGGTGTCCATCATGGCCAGGGTCGCCACCTGTTCACCGTCTCGGCGGAGTTGGACGGCGATCGCGTGGGCGATGGTGCCGCCGAGCGAATAGCCGAGCAAGTGGTAAGGGCCGTGCGGCTGGGCGGACCGCATCTCCCGTACGTAGCGGGCGGCGAGGTGGTCGAGTGTGTCGAACCGCGCGGTGGGATCGGTCAGCGTCGGGGATTGCAGTCCGTACACGGGACGGTCGGGGTCGACGTGCTGCACGAGTCCGCTGAAGCCCCAAGCCAATCCGATGGCGGGGTGGACGCAGACCAGTGGTGGGCCGGTTCCCGCAGCACGCAGCGGGAGTAGCACCGACAGTGCGTCGCCGGAATCCTGTTCCTCGAGGCCGCGCAGGCGGGCATCGATGCGGCGAGCCAGCAAGTGCGGTGTCGGGTCGGTGAAGACCCATTGAATCGGCACGTCGGCGCCGGTCGATTCCGCCAGCCGCGCAACCAGCTGGGTGGCGGCCAGCGAATTGCCGCCGAGGGCGAAGAAGCCGTCGTCGACGCCGACGCGTTCGATGTCGAGAGTCCGGGCGAAGGCGTCGCAGACGGTGGTCTCGAGTGGGGTGGACGGCGGCCGGAATCGGGAATGCCGCCGGTCGGGTGCGGGTAGGGCTTTGTAGTCGAGTTTGCCGGTGGAGGTGAGGGGGATCCGGTCGAGGGTGAGGATCGCGGTGGGGATCATGTGGGTGGGTAGCCGGGTCGCGAGATAGGTGGTCAGCGCGAGGGTGTCGGGCGTGGTGTGCGGGGCGGGGACGACGTAGCCGGTGAGTTGGCCGGAGCCGTTGGATCGGCTGTGGACGGTGACGGCGGCGTGGGTGATGTCGGGGTGGCCGCGTAGCGCGGCTTCGATGTCGCCGCGTTCGATGCGGTGTCCGTGGATCTTGAGTTGCAGGTCGCTGCGGCCCTTGTATCGCAGGGTTCGGTCGGCGGTCCAGGTCACCAGGTCGCCGGTGCGGTACATCCGTGTCCCAGGCGGCCCGTACGGGTCGGGGACGAATCGGGCTGCTGTGGTTACGGGTTGCCTGTGGTAGCCGCGGGCGAGGCCCGGTCCGGACACGTACAGTTCGCCGACGACTCCGGGTGGGACTGGCCGCAGTCTGCGGTCGAGTACGACGGCGGTGAATCCGCGGGTCGGGCCGCCGATCGTCATCGGAGCGTTGGTGGTCGCGGGAGCGTCGGCGCAGCTCATGATGGTGGTTTCGGTAGCACCGTAGGAGCTGATCACCGTCCGGCCCGGAATCCACTGCGCTGCCAGGTCCGGTGGGCATGTCTCGCCGCCGAGGATCAGGGTGCCGAGGGTGTCGAGTTCGTCGGGGGGCAGCGAGGCGAGCACTGTCGGAGTGAAGGCGGCGTGGGTGACGCGTTCGGTCTTGATCACCTGTGCCAGGTCTGCGCCCGCGACCACCGGTGCGGGTGCGAGGACCAGCGTGGCGCCCGCGGCCGCGGCGCTGAGCCATTCGAGGACCGAGACGTCGAAGGTCAGGGCGGCGGCGCCCAGCACCCGAGAGGCCGGGGTGAGGCCGAACCGTTCCCGCGTTTCGGCGGCCAGGTCCGCGATTCCGCTGTGGGTGACCACGACGCCTTTGGGAATCCCGGTGGAGCCCGAGGTGAACATCAGATAGGCCGGGTGGTGTGGCCGTAGCGTGGTCGTGCGGTCGCGGTCGGTGATCGCGGCGGGGGACGCCGACGCTGTCGTCGCCGCGAAGGACGGGTCGTCGAGGGCAAGCCAATCGGTGGTGTCCGGCAGCTGGTCTCGGTGGATCCCGAGTGTCAGCCCTACGGCGGCACCGGAATCGGTGAGCATGCCGGTGATCCGGTCCCGGGGATGGGCGGGATCGATGGGGACGAACGCGCCACCGGATTTGGCGACCGCCCACACGGCGATCACGGCGTCGACGGAGCGCGGTAACGCTATGGCCACCATCGATTCCGGTCCTGTTCCCGCCTCGATCAATACCCGCGCCCACCGGTTCGAAATCTCGTCGAGTTCGCGGTAGGACAGCCTCGAGCCGTCGCAGACCACCGCTTCCGTGTCCGGCGTCATCGCGGCCGTCAACACCTGCGGCAAGATCGATAGCGGCAGACCGGGGCGACCGCGAACGGGGACCAAGGTGGCTCGTTCCTCCGGCGACAGCAACTCCAGCTGGGTCAGCGGGAGGTCGATGTGTTCGGCGAGGGTGTCGAGCACGCGCAGCATTCGGTCGGCGATGGCGTCGATCTGGTGTCGGGTGAACAGTTCCGGCAGGTATTTGAAGGTCAGGTGCACTCGGGTGTCCTGATGGACGACCAGGCCGAGCGGATAGTGCGCGGCGTCGCGTCCGTCGACGTCGAGAACGTGCATCCCCGCGATGTCGGTGTCTTCGGACAGACCGGCCCGGTCGACCGGGTAGGACTCGAGGACGGTCACGGTGTCGAACATCGCGCCGGGACCGGCCACGCGCTGGATCTCGGTGAGCCCGAGGTGGTGATGGTCGAGCAGCGCGGCCTGTTCGGCTTGGATTCGCCGCAGTAGCTCGGCGAGCGTTTCGTCGTAATCGAGCCGGATCCGGACGGGCACGGTGTTGACGAACAACCCGATCATCGATTCGATGCCGGGGATCTGCGGCGGGCGCCCGGAGACGGTGGTGCCGAAGACCACGTCCTCGCGGGCGGTCGAGGTGGCGAGCACGATCGCCCAGGCGGCTTCGACGAGGGTGTTGAGCGTGGCCTCTTGTCGATGGGCCACCGCGACAAGGGCCGCGGTGCGCTGCTGGCTCAGTCGCACCTGGACTTCGCGCGCGGCGATGGTGGGTCGGCGGCCGCGATCCGCGGGCGCCAGCAGGGTCGGCTCGGCGATGCCCTCGAATGCCCGCGCCCACGCGGCTTCCGCGGCGTCACGGTCCTGGGCGTTCAGCCACCGCAGGTAGTCGCGGTAGGGGCGCACCGTGGGCAACACCGTGGGGTCGCTGTCGGCGGCGTAGAGGGTCAGCAGTTCTCGGATGAGCAGTGGCGTGGACCAGCCGTCTATCAGGATGTGGTGCATGCTCAGCAGCAGTCGATACCGCCGGGGCGCGGTGCTGATCAGGGTGAGTCGCAGCAGCGGCGCGGTGGTCACGTCGAAGCATGCGCGGCGGTCGGCGTCCATGAACTCTTCGAGTGCGGCTTCCGTGTCGTCGCGCCCGGCCAGGTCGATCTCGGTGAACGGCACGTCGACGTGCTGGTGCACCACCTGGACCGCTTCGCGGGCGCCATCGCGCACGAATGCGGTCCGCAGGTTCGGGTGACGTCCGAGGAGAGCCTGCGCGGCGCGGCGCAGCCGGTCGGCGTCGACGCGCCCGCCGAGTTCCAGACCGAGTTGCACTATGTAGGCGTCGAGGGTGCCGTCGGCGAGCTGGGCGTGGAACAGCAACCCTTTTTGCAGCGGCGTGAGCGGCCAAATGTCGTCCAGTGTCGAACGTCCGGCCGCGAGCCGGTCGATCGCGGCTTGGTCGAGGTCGACGAGGCCGACGTCGGAAGGGGTGAGCCCGCCCGCGTCGGGGCGGGACGCGTGTGCGGCCAGTGCGGTCACCGCGTCGCGCCACAGTTCCGCGAGGTCGGTGACCTCGGTGGAGGTGAGCACGCCGGTCGGATACTCCCAGGCCGCGGTAAGGGTGGGCCCGTCCGAGGTATCGATGGTGACCGCGTTGATGCCGAGCAGGGCAGCGACGGGCGCGTCGGGGTTCTGGATGCTGCCGCCCTCGGGTCCGTCGCCTGCGGGCATCCACCCGATGTCGCGCAACGTCGGGGGAGTGGTGTCGAGTCGGCCGAGGTAGTTGAAACTCACCTGGGGAGTGGGCAATTCACGCAGGACGGGGGCGGTATCGGCGTTGAGATAACGCAGCAGTCCGTAGCCGATCCCGTGGTCGGGGACCCGCCGGAGTTGTTCCTTGACCGACTTGACGACCGCCGCGGCGGCATCCCCGGCGGCGAAGGCGTCGTCGATGTCGATACCGGACACGTCGAGCCGGACCGGGTAGGTGGTGGTGAACCATCCGATGGTGCGGGTGAGGTCGGCGCCGGGAAGCACCGTGTCGTGGCGGCCGTGGCTTTCGAGGGTGAGCAGCGTCTCGGCGACGGTATCGCCGCGGCGGCGCCGCCATCGGGTCAGCGCCAGCGCGAGCCCGGCGACGAGGGCGTCGTCCACGTTGCCGTGGAACGCCCTGGGCAGGGTGGTGAGTACGGCGCGGGTCACCGCGGTGGGAAGCGCCACCTCGACGGTGGCGGTGGTGGCTTGCACGTCCACGGACGGGTCGATCGGGCGGGCACCGATCGGCGGATCGTCGGCGGCGAGCGTGGACTGCCACCAGTCGAGTTCGTCGAGGCTTCCGGCGGCGGTGTTCAGCGCATGCGCCCAGCGCCGCACCGACGTGCCGACGGGCGCGAGCCGCGGCCGCTGTCCGGCACTCAGCTGGGCCCACGCCACGGCGAGATCGGGGACGAGGATCCGCCACGACACGCCGTCGATCACCAAGTGGTGCGCGACGACGAGCAGCCGTCCCTGTTGTCCGGCCCAGTCGAACCAGACCAGCTGCAGCACGACTCCGGCCGCGGGGTCGAGGCGTTCGGCCGCCGCGTTCGCCTCGGCGTCGGCGAGCGCCGCGAAGGCGCTGCTGTCCGGCGCCACATCCACCGGCACCCGCCGGATCAGCCCGGCGGCGGGCATCGCGGTCGGCTGCACCCGTAGCGTCCACCCCGACGGGTGCGCGGGTTCCGGCTGTAGCCGAGCGCGCAGCATGTCGTGGTGATCGATCACCGCCTGGACGGTGGCGCCGATTCCGGTGGCATCGATGCCGGTCGGCAGGGTGAGCATCACCCACTGGCAGAAGCGATCGAAGCCGCCGCGCTCGATCATCCAATGCATGATCGGCGTCAGCGGTACCGGTCCCACGCCCCCGCCGGGCAGTTCCGCCGGAAGGGAGGTCGCCGCGGCGCTGTCGTCGAGAACGGCGATCTCGGCCAGTCCGGCGACCGTCTTGCGCTCGAACACCTCGCGCGCGGAGAACACCACACCCGCAGCCCTCGCTCGCGTCACCAGCTGGATCGACATGATGCTGTCGCCGCCGAGGGCGAAGAACGAATCGTCGGCACCGACCGTGTCGATACCCAGTACCTCGGCGAACAGTCGCGCCAGCGTCGTCTCCACGTCGGTGGCCGGTGCCCGGAATTCGGCTCGGCCCGCGGTGAAGTCCGGCTCGGGCAGAGCGGCGCGGTCGATCTTGCCGTTCGCCGTCACCGGGAGCGCGTCGAGCACCATCACGGTCGCGGGCACCATGTGCGAGGCCAACCGCTCCGCGGCGAACGCGCGGACCGCGGCCGCGTCGAGGTCCGCGCGGTGCTCGGGCTCGACGTACCCGATCAACCGGTCGCCGGTGGCGGGGTCCCGGTGCACAGTCGCCGCTGCTCGGGCCACACCCGGGCAGGCGACCAGAGCCGATTCGACCTCGCCGAGCTCGACGCGGAAACCACGAATCTTGACCTGGAAATCCGACCGGCCCACATATTCGAGCGCCAGACTCCGGTCAGGTAGTCGCGCCCACCGCACCAGGTCGCCGGTCCGATACATGCGTTGTCCCGGGCCCTCGAACGGATCGGCGACGAACCGCGATGCCGTCAGACCCGTCCCGTTGCGGTAGCCGCGGGCCAGGCCGGGGCCCGCCAGATACAACTCGCCGACGACCCCGATCGCCACCGGCCGCAACCACGCGTCGAGCACGACCTGGCCGACCCCGCGGATCGGTCCACCGATCGTCACCGCCTCACCTGCCACTATCGGCGCACCGGCATCGGTCAGGATCGTGGCCTCGGCCGGGCCGTAGGTGTTGAAGAATCTCCGGCCCGGCGCCCACCGCGACACCAGTGTCGGTGTGGGCGCTTCGCCACCGGTCACGATGGTGCCGAGGTCGTCGAGCCCGGCGGGATCGACCGTCCCCAAAGCCGCGGGCGTCAGCGCGACATGGGTCACCTTCGTGCGCGACAGGATCCGCGCCAGCTCGTCTCCGCCGTAGACGGTCGGGGGCGCGATCACCAGCCGACCGCCCGCCGCGAACGCCAACAGGTGTTCCAGCACCGCCGCGTCGAAACTCGGAGACGCGAAAGCCAGCACCCGCGCGCTCGGCCCGGTGCCGAACCGCGAACATTCCTCGGCCACCAGGTTCGCCAACCCTCGATGCGACACCACCACACCCTTCGGCACACCTGTCGAGCCGGACGTGTAGATCACGTACGCCGCGTTGTCGACCCGCACCGCCGATGTTCGCTCCGCATCGGTCACCGGCGCCGACGACAACCCCGCGGCCTCCGTTTCGACCTCGCCGAGGATCAACCACGGAACAGTCCCGGGCAGCCGATCCCGCCACTCCGGCCGTGTGATCCCCACCGCCACACCGGAATCGGTGAGCATGTGCTCGATCCGGCTCGCCGGGTACTGCGGATCCACCGGCACGAACGCTGCCCCCGACTTAGCCACCGCCCATACCGCCAGTACCGAATCGACCGACCGCGGCAATCCGACCGCGACACTCGCCTCCGGCCCGACACCCCGGCCGATCAACAAGCGGGCCAACCGATTCGACTCCGCGTCCAGCTCGCCGTACGTCCACCACCGATCCCCGCACACCACCGCGACCGCCCCCGGATCCCGCTGCACCGCCGTCGCCAGCAACTCCGGCAGCACCCGCTCCCGCACCGCTGGATCGCCCGAAACCGGCGTCAACTCCCGGTGTTCGGCCGGGGAGAGCAGGTCCAGCCGCGCCAGCGGCAGATCCGGGTCGGCGGCGACGGCGCCGATGACGCGCAGGAACCTCCGCAGGGTCGCGTCCATAGTGTCCCGGTCGAAGAGTTCGGGCAGGTAGTTGATCTCGACGTGCAGTCGGGTGTCGACCCGCGCGACCACTCCCAGCGGATAGTGCGCGGCGTTGACGCTGGTCACGTCGATCAGCCGCATGCCGGCGATATCGGTGTCCGCGGTCAGCCCGCCGCGATCGATCGGGAAGGACTCGAACACCGTGATCGTGTCGAAGACCGCCGCGGGCCTGGCCACCCGCTCGATGTCGGTCAGACCCACGTAGTGGTGATCGAGCAGTCCGGCCTGCTCCGCCTGGATTCGGTCGAGCAGCTGGCCCAAGCTCTCGGCGGGATCGAGGCGGACGCGCACCGGCAGTGTGTTGATGAACAGTCCGATCATCGACTCGATGCCCGCGATCCGCGGGGGCCGTCCGGACACCGTGGCGCCGAACGTCACGTCGTCCCGGGACGTGAACGCGCCCAACACGATCGCCCATGCCGTCTGGATCACGGTGTTGAGGGTGACGCCACGAGCGCGCGCCAGGCCGGTCAGCGACGCGGTCTGTTCCTCGGTCAGTTCGCCGACCACCTCACGCGATTCGGTGTACGGGCGGCCGGGATCGGCCGGAGCCACCAGGGTCGGCCCGTCGGCGCCGTCGAACGCGCGAGCCCAGGCGTCGAGCGAAGCGGTCGGGTCTCGCCCGCCGATCTCCGCCAAGAAGTCCCGGTAGGGACGGAGGCGAGGCAGGATCGCGGCGTCGCCGTCGGTGGCGTAGAGGATCAGCAACTCCTTCAGAAGCAGCGGCGTCGACCAGCCGTCGAGCAGCAGGTGATGGTTGGTCAGCACCAGCCGGTAGTGCTCGGGCCCCGTGGTGACCAGCATCCAGCGCAGCAGTGGGGCACGAGCCGGGTCGAACCGGGCCGCCCGGTCCGCGGCCATCAGCCGATCCCACTCGCGGTCGCGGGCACCGTCCGCGAGCCCGGACAGGTCGAGCTCCGACCAGGGGACCTCGACGTTTTCGTTGACCACCTGCACCGGTCCGGCGGCGGTGTCGGTGACGAACGCGGTGCGCAAATTCGCATGCCGGTCGAGCAGCACCTGCGCGGCTCGGCGCAGCCGCTCCGGGTCGACCCGCCCACGCAGCTCGAGGACCAACTGCACCAAGTAGGCGTCCATGGACTCTTCGGACACCAGCGCATGGAACAGCAACCCCTCCTGCAACGGAGTCAACGGCCAGACGTCGCTCAACGCCGGATAGCTGTCTTCGAGTCGCTCGATTTCGGACTGCCCGAGCCGGACCAGAGTTAGGTCCGACGGCGTCCGTCCGCCGGACCCGGCGTGCTGGACATGTCTGGCCAACGCGGTCAAGACTCGGCGCCACGACTCCGCCACCTCGCGTACCTCGTCGGCGGTGAGCACCCCGGCGGGATACGACCAGATCGCCCGCAACCGCGGACGGCCCGCCTCGTCGTCGGTGCAGGCCTTGATGTCGAGCACTGCCGACACCGGCATATCCGGATTCCGCGCACCGGCAGCGGCGGGATCATCCACCGGCATCCATCCGGCCGAAAGTATTTCTTCGGGAAGATCCGTGGCGGTGTAGTCGAACGCGATCTGCGGCGTCGGCCGGGTTGCGAGAATCGGTCCGGTGTCTTCGTTGAGATATCGCAACAAGCCGTAGCCGATTCCGTGGTCCGGAACGGCGCGCAGCTGCTCCTTGACAGACTTGACCGCTGCCCCCATAGCCGGGCCACCGGCGCACGCGTCCTCGAGATCGATGTCCGAAAGGTCCAGGCGCATCGGAAAACTCGTGGCGAACCAGCCGACCGTCCGGGTCAGATCCGAGCCCGGGACGGCGTCCTCCGCACGGCCGAGCCCTTCGAGATCGATCACCACCTCCGCGAGTTCCGTCGTACGCTGGCGCCGCCACTTCGTCACCGCTACCGCCAGCGCGGCCAGCAACCCGTCGCCCACACTGCCGTGGAATGCCGCTGGGACGTCGGTCGACAGCGCTTCGGTCACCTCGGGGGACACGACGACCTCGACCGTACGGATCGTGGCAGCCACATCGATCTCGGGGTCGAGAGGCCGGGATCCGATCACCGGATCGTCCCGGGTGGCCATCGCCTGCCACAAGTCGAGCTCGGCGGTCCGCTCCGGGCGTTGGGCTGCCTCGACCAGCCCGTGCGCCCACCTGCGCATCGATGTCCCGACCGGGGCCGGATCGGGTGGCTCGCCGGACTCGATCCGCGCCCACGCGACCGCCAAATCGGCAACCAGCACCCGCCAGGACGCCCTGTCGATCGCCGAACGATGCACCAGCACAAGCACTCTGCTCGACTCCGCCGCGTCGACCGGATCGAACCAGACCATCTGCATCACGATCCCGGCGCCCGGATCGAGCCGATCCGCGGCGGCCGCCGATTCCGCCGCCACCGACGCACGGAACTCGTCGCTTCCCGGCTGCCCCGCCATCGCCACCCGGCGGACGACGTCGTCGGCTCGAATCTTCCCGATCGGCAGCACCTCCCAGGCCCAGCTCCCCTCGGCGCCGGGGCGCAGCCGCGCGCGCAGCATGTCGTGCCGATCGAGTACCGCCTGCACCGTGGCCGCCAGCTTCCGCTGGTCGATCCCCGCGGGCGGAGCCAGCATCATCGCCTGCGAGAAGCGGTCGAACCCCCGCTCCGCGCCTTCGATCAGCCGTCGCATGTTCGGCGTCAGCGGTATCGGCCCGACACCCCCGCCGGGCAGTTCCTTCGGAAGGGCGGACGCCGCGGTGCTGTCGAGGACGGCGATCTGGGCCAGCCCGGCAACGGTTTTGCGCTCGAACACGTCGCGCGCGGAGAACACCACCCCTGCCGCCCCGGCCCGAGTGACCAGCTGGATCGACCTGATGCTGTCGCCGCCGAGGGCGAAGAACGAATCGTCGAGGCCGACCGTGTCGATACCCAGGACACCGGCGAACGATTCGGCGATCGTGCGTTCGAGCGGTGTCTCGGGTGCTCGGAACGCCTTGTCGCCGACGAATACCGGATCGGGGAGTGCGTTGCGATCCAGCTTGCCCGCCGCGGTCAAGGGGATCCGATCCAGCACCATGATCGTGGACGGGACCATATAGGACGGCAACCGGCCCGTGAGGTACTCGGTCAGGGTCGTGGTATCTATCGACTTACCCGGCGCGGCGAAGACATACGAAACCAGCGACTGGGACCCGGAATCGCCGCGGTGACCGATCGTGGCGGCGAAATCGACGGTCTCATGGGCGGTGAGCGACGCATCGATCTCCCCGAGCTCGATGCGCAGACCACGAATCTTGACCTGGAAGTCCGACCGGCCGAGATGTTGGAGCGCTCCGTGGGCCGTCCATCGGACCAAGTCTCCGGTGCGGTACATGCGTTCGCCGGGCGCCCACGGGCATGCTACGAAACGCGCGGCGGTGAGACCCGCCCGGCGGTGGTATCCGCGGGCCAGCAAGGTGCCCGCGACATACAATTCGCCTGTCACGCCGGCTGTTACGGGTTGTAGTCGTTGATCGAGCACCCATACGGAGGCACCACGGATCGGCTTACCGATAGTGACCGGTTCGTCTGCCGTCAGTGGGGAGGCCAGCGTCGCGGCGATCGTGGTCTCGGTGGGCCCATATTCGTTGACCATGTTCCGGTGGTCGTCGCTCCAGCGTGCGACCAACTCGGCGCCGCAGTCCTCGCCGCCGACCAAGAGATTTCGCAAATCCGGTAGCGGCCAACGATTGCGGTCGATGGTGGACAATGCCGAGGGCGTGATCAGGAGATGGCTGACGTGCTCCCGGTCGAGCAATTCGCCGAGTTCGTCGCCGCCGTAGACATCGCTGGGCGCGATGACCATGGTCGCGACCCAGTACACCGCGTCCAGTAATTCCAGTACCGACACATCGAAGCTCGGCGAAGCCAGATGCAGAACGCGAGAACCTGATCCGATTCTCATGCCATGCCGGTGCACGGTGGCGCAGTTGCGGAGTCCGCGGTGGGTGACCGCGACGCCTTTGGGCAGTCCGGTCGATCCGGAGGTGTAGAGGACGTAGGCGACGTGGTCGACACGCAGCGGGCGTATCCGGTCGCTATCGGTGACGGGGCGGTTCTCGGTCTCGGGGAGGTTTTCCGGTGTCAACCAGTCGATGGCGTCGGGTAATCGGCTTCGCGCTGATGGCACGGTCAGACCGATCGCCGCCTTGGAATCGGCCACGATGTGGGTGATGCGTTCGATGGGATTGGTCGGGTCGATCGGCAGAAAAGCGGCGCCGGTCTTGGCGACCGCCCACACCGCGAGTACGGAATCCGCGGAGCGCGGCATGCCGATCGCGACGATATCCTCCGGGCCGACACCGCGCTGAATCAATATCCGGGCCAACCGATTCGAACGCTCGTCCACCTCCCGATAGCTCAGCTGCCGCCCCTCGAAAACGATCGCCGCGGCATGGGGATCTCGTGCGGCCGCCGCGGTCAACAGGTCGGCCAGTGTGGCGGGCGCCGCCGCGGGCCCGCCGGAGCGCGACACCAGGTCGGCACGTTCGGCGGCCTCGAGCACCTCGATCATCCCGACCGGGACTGTGGGATCGGTGGCCACCGACTCGAGTATCCGGATCCACCGCTGTACGAGGGAGTCGATCGTCGCGGTGTCGAACAGCTCCGTGGCGTAGGTGACCGCTACCGCCATCTCGCCACCGTTGTGGGTGTCCGACAGGACGACCTGCAGGTCGAAACGAGACACTTCGTTGGGAAGGTCGACCACCGATACATCGAGACCGGGCAGTTCGAGCTTCACCTGTTCCAGATTCTGGAATGCCAGCATCACCTGGAACAGGGGGTGCCGGGACTGGGATCGTTGGGGAGCGAGTTGATCGACCAGTTGCTCGAACGGCACGTCGGCGTGTCCGAAGGCATCCAGATCGATCTGCCTGACTCGATCGAGCAGATCGGTGAACGACTCGTCGGGATCGATCCGGGTCCGCAAGACCAGGGTGTTGACGAACATGCCGATCACGTCGTCGAGTTCGGCCGCGCCGCGCCCGGCGATCGGTGTCCCGATCGGAATATCGGTGGTGCCGCTCAACCGGGCGAGCAGGACCGCCAGCGCGCCGTGGATCACCATGAACAGTGACGAACTATGGTGCCGCGCCAGTCTTTCCAATGTCCGCACCAACTCGGCGTCCAGGGTGTAGTCGATGGTGGCGCCTCGATTGGACGCCACCACCGGCCTCGGCCTGTCGGTCGGCAGACGAAGTTCTTCGGTGACTCCGTCCAGGGTTTCGGTCCAGTACCGGATCTGCTGGGCGCTCAGCGATTCCGGATCGTCGGGCGAGCCGAGAGTAGCTCGTTGCCACAGTGCGTAATCCGCGTACTGGACGGGCAGCGGTGTCCACGAAGGGACTTCGCCGCGGGTTCGGGTGGTGTACGCGGTCGTCACGTCGCGGGCCAGCGGTGCCATGGAGAAACCGTCCGCGGCGATGTGGTGCACGACGACGGCCAGCACGTATTCGGGCTCCTCGCTGTCGGCAGCGCGGAACAATCGGGCACGGACCGGCGGCCGGGCGCTCACATCGAAGCCTGCGGTGACGAATTCGGTTACCGCCGTGTCCACGTGGCTCGCAGGAACCGATACCAGGGCCAGCTCGGGGTTTATCTCGTCGGCGGGTTCGATGAGCTGGATCAGCATTCCGTCGTGGTCCGGATACCGCGTCCGTAAGGACTCGTGCCTGCGCAGGACGTCGACCATGGCCGATCGCAGTGCCTCGACATTCAACTCGCCACGCAACCGGATGGCGATCGGCACGTTGTACGCCCCCGAGCCGGTGTCGTACTGGTTGAAGAACCACATCCGTTGCTGGGCAGGCGCCAAGGGCACGAGGTCCGGGCGCGGCCCGGCGATCAGCGGTGGGCGTTGCCGACCGGCGCCGGAATGCTGCTCTACGCGGGCAGCCAGCGCCGCTACCGTGGGCGCCTCGAACAACAGCCGCACCGGAATCTCGGTGTCCAGCGCGGCCCCCAGCCGCGCGGCGACCCTGGTCGCGACCACGCTGTCCCCGCCGAGGGCGAAGAACGAGTCGTCGAGGCCGACGGCATCGATTCGCAATACCTCGGCGAACGATCCGGCGATCGTGCGTTCGAGGGGTGTCCGCGGTGCGCGGAAGGCCTTGTAGTCGGTGAATACCGGATCGGGCAGCGCCTTGCGATCCAGCTTGCCCACCGACGTCAAAGGGATACGCTCCAGCACCATGATCGCGGACGGGACCATATAGGACGGCAACCGGTCGGCCAGGTACTCGGTCAGGATCGTGGTATCGATCGAATTGCTCGACGCGGCAACGACATACGAAGCCAACGACTCGGTCCCGGCATCGTTGCGGTGGCCGATCGTCACGGCGAAACCGACGCTCTCGTGAGCGGAGAGCGTCGCATCGATCTCGCCGAGTTCGATACGACGGCCACGAATCTTCACCTGGAAATCGGATCGGCCGAGATGCTGGATCGCTCCATCGGCGGTCCACCGGACCACGTCCCCTGTGCGATACATCCGCTCGCCGGGCCTCCAGGGGCACGCTACGAAACGCTCGGCCGTCAAAGCGGTCCGGCGATGGTATCCGCGGGCCAGCAGAGCACCCGCGACGTACAACTCACCCGCGACACCAACCGGCACCGGTTGCAGCCGCTGATCCAGAACCCATTCCGAGACACCGCGAATCGGGCCACCGATCGTCACCAACTCACCGGCCGTCAACGGGGGAGTCAACGTCGCGGCGATGGTGGCTTCGGTAGGGCCGTACTCGTTGAATACGCTCCGGTCGCCGTCGCTCCAGCGCTCGACCAACTCGGTGCCGTAGCCCTCGCCGCCGACCAGCAGGTATCGCAAATACGTTAGCGGCCAACGAGTGTGGTCGATGGTGGACAACGCCGAAGGCGTGATCAGCATATGACTGACCTGCTCGCGGTCGAGCAGTTCGGCGAGTTCGTCGCCGCCGTAGACGTCGCTGGGGGCGATGACCATGGTCGCACCCGCGCACAACGCCAACAGCAATTCCAGTACCGATACGTCGAAGCTCGGCGAAGCCGAATGCACGATACGAGAACCGGGTTCGATGCCCATGGCGTGCCGGTGCTCGGTGGCGCAGTTGGCGAGTCCGCGGTGGGTGACCGCGACACCCTTGGGCAGTCCGGTCGATCCGGAGGTGTAGATGACATAGGCGAGGTCATCGACACGCAGCGGGCGTACCCGGTCACCGTCGGTGACGGGGCGGTCCTCGACGTCGTCGAGGTCCTCCGGTGTCAACCAGTCGATGTCGTCGGGCAATCGCGTTCGCGCCGAGGTGACCGTGAGACCGATCGCCGCGTGGGAATCGGTCACCATGTGGGTGATGCGTTCGCGGGGATAGGTCGGGTCGATCGGTAGAAACGCGGCACCCGACTTGGCGACCGCCCATACCGCGAGTACGGAATCCGCGGAGCGCGGCATGCCGATCGCGACGATATCCTCCGGGCCGACGCCGCGCTGAATCAGTAAACGGGCCAACCGATTCGAACGCTCGTCGAGTTCTCGGTAGCTCAGCTGCCGCCCCTCGAAAACGATCGCCGTGGCGTCGGGATCCCGTGCGACCGCTGCGGTCGCCAAGTCGGCCAAAGTAGTGGGCGCCACCGCGGGCGCACCAGAGCGGGACAGTAGGTCGGCTCGCTCGGCAGGCTCGAGCACCTCGATGCCCCCCACCGCGGCGGTGGGATCGGCGGCCACCGACTCGAGTATCTGGATCCACCGGTGCGCGAACGAATCGATCGTCGCGGCATCGAACAAATCGGTGGCATAGGTGAGCGCTACCGCAATGCCGCCACTGTCGTGATCGTCCGACAGCACGACCCGTAGGTCGAAACGAGACGCCTCGTCGGGCAAATCGACCACCGACACATCCAGACCGGGCACCTCCAGTTCCGCCCGCTCCAAATTCTGGAAAGCCAGCATCACCTGACACAGCGGGTGGCGAGCCTGCGACCGTCGCGGAGCGAGTTGATCGACCAGTTGCTCGAACGGAACATCGGCGTGCCCGAAGGCATCGAGGTCGACCTGCCCGATCCGGCCGAGTAGGTCGGTGAACGACTCGTCGAGATCGACCTCGGTCCGCAACGCCAGGGTGTTGACGAACATATCGGCCTCGTCGTCGAGCTCGGCCGCGAGGCGGACGGCGACCGGCGTGCCGATCGAAATATCGGTCGAACCGCTCAACCGGGCGAGCAGGACAGCCAACGCGCTGTGAATCACCATGGGCAGTGGCGAACCACGTTGCCGTGCAAACTTTTCCAAGGACAGAACCAACTCGGCGCCCATCGAGTAGCCGAGGGTGGCACGCCGATCCGACCTCACCGCGGGCGACCTGTCCACCGGGAGATACAGCTCCTCGGGAAGGTCCGCGAGCGTGGCTCGCCAGAACGCCAGGTTCTCGCGGCGGCGCCGTATTCCGGCGCCGTGCCGGGCGCTGTCGGGGTGGACCTGGCCGAGATCGGTGTCCGGTGCGGCGGCGGCGAACGCGTCGAGGAACTGGACGAATCTGGTGTAGTGCGCCGACAGTTCGGGGCCGGTGTAGAGGTTCGGATTGGCCATGAAGTGCAGGATCGTCTGTGGCGGGTCGCCTGCCTGGTAGAGGTCGACCAGCAAATCCTCGACCGGCCCGGAGCTGAGGATGTGGAATTCCGCGGACATCGACCCGAGCCGGAGTTCCTGGTGGAAGAACATGACATTCACCACCGGGCCGGCGAAACGCCGCTGTCCGTTGTGTCCCGCGGCGGCGCGAATGTCGGTGAGGCCGCACCGCTGGTGCCGCAACGCTCCGATCAGGTCGGACTGCACGCGCCGCACCAGCGTCGCGATCGTGTCGCCCGTACCGAGCGCGATCGGAAGCGGCACAACGTTGACGAAGACTCCAGCGGACCGCCGCAGCACCGCGGTGGTGCGACCCGACACGGGAATATTGACCATGACCTCGTCCCGGCCGGTCATCCGGGCCAGATAACTTCCGAACGCGGCGATCACCACCGCGGCGGGGGTCGCGTCCAACGCCTGCGCGGAACGATCGATCCGCCCCACCGTCTCGGCGGGCAGCTCGGCCTTCGCCACGACACTGTCCGCGCGGGCGGGCGCGTATCCGGCGGCCAGGCTGGACTCCTCCTCGACGCCGGCGAGTCGGTCGAGCCAATACGCTTGGTCGCTGGCGAATCGCTTGGACTCCCGGTAACTGCGATCGGCCTCGTAGAGGGTGCGCAGGTCCGCCGCTTGGTTCGGCTCCGCTGTCCGGCCCTCCACCGCCGCTGTGTACAGCGCCGCGACCCGGTTCATCACCGTCATCGCGGCGTAGCCGTCCCCTGCGACGTGGTGACCCTTGAGGTACCACAGGAAATGCCGATCGCCGACCTGCACCATCACCCACGTCAGCAACCGGTCTCGCATCATATCGAAAGGCGAGGTGTACTCCCGGCGCATCCACTGCAAGGCAGCCGCCATGGGGTCCGGTTCGCCACGCATATCGATGAGCGGCCCCGTCGAATCCAGCGACGGGTCGAACAACTGATGCGGCTCACCGTCGATCTCGACCAGTCGCATATATCCGGATTGGAATTCGTGGCCCGCTCGAATCGAAACCTTGCGAAGTAAGTCGAGATCCAGATCCCCATGGAACTCGAGATACTGTGCCTCACATATCGGCACATCCGGGCTCAATTTCTGCGCCAGCCACAGCCCCCGCTGTCCAGCGGACAGCGGCACCGGCTGAGTGACCGACACGTCGGGCTCGGCGTCCCCGCCCGGCCCCTGGTCGAGCGGGGACTGCGGTCGCGGAACGGTCATCACTTGCCTCCAGACCCGACCGCGCCCAGTATAAGCCGACTGATTGGTATGCGTATACCCCCGGAGGCTCGCTCTCCGCATCGCCTCATAAGGTGAATACTCGCGAAAGTGTTGGACGGCGCTCCGCTGCTTCTCCGCGGCGATCTTGGAAGCGCATGGGTCCGTATTGTGATCCGCTCGACTTATGAATTATTCGCCATCTCGATGCGCGAATTTTCGAAAGCGGGATTGAAAACTCCGATGCCCTTGGCGATATGTGGACACGTAATAAGTGCAGGTCCGCTGCGCCGTCGCACGATCTTGCGTCTTGTTTGTCCGTATTCGGCGACAATGGGTTCGGGGAATCTACTCCCCAGAGCTGATGATCTCTTCGATATTGCGCTCGGCCAGCGCACTGATCGTCAACGCGGGGTTCACTGTTCCGGTGCTGCCGGGCACAGCCGCCCCGTCCATCACGTACAAGCCTCGATAACCGCGCACCCGGCCGTACCTGTCTGTCGCGCGTCCGATCACAGCGCCGCCCAACGGATGCGAGGTGAACGAGGCGTCCCCGCCCACGACCCGGAGGGCGATGGGCGGGCAGGGACACGTCACCTTGTCGTTGACTTCCAGCGCCCGCGCGAGGTAGCCGGCCGCGCCGTTGTCCGGCCACTGCAGGTTCACCCGTCCATCGGCCGGGTTGTAGACGAACCGGCCGCGGGTGTCGTCGAGCACGATGCCCAGCGATGCGAGTGTGGTGATATCGAAAGGCGTCACGCCGGGGATGAACCAGTTCTCCAGCGAGACGGGCGCCCCCGCCTCGTCCAGAATTCGGCTCGCGGACGGTGCGCCCTGCGTGCCCAGGTCGAGCGAGCTGAGCGGTCGCGCCAAGCCGACATCACCGTTGCTGCCCCAGCCTTCGCCGATGTGTTCGTTCAGGTTCGGCAGCGCGCCGGTGTCCCGCGCGCGCACCAGCAGCTCGGAGGTGCCGATGGAGCCCGCACCGAGGAACAGCCGGTCGCAGGTCAGTGTCCGGGTTCGGAGCACCTCGCCGGTAGGCGCGAGTTTGGTCAGGGCAACGGTATAGCGACCCGACGCTCCGGGTTCCTTGGCGATGGCGTCCACGCGATGGCCCGGGTAGATCCGGGCGCGGCCGGTGCCCTCGGCATAGCGCAGGTAGTTCTGGTTCAGATCGAACTTCGCGCCGTTGGAATTGCCGAGGTTGGAACAGCCGACCGTCGCCGACGGCTGGGATCGTCCGGCCAGCTCGTCGCGGATGATGTGCCAATTCCACATGCCGTCGATTCGCTGCGGCGTGTAGCCGGCCGCGCGGACCTGGCCGTCCCAGGCCCGCGAGTGCGCGAACGCGATGGAGTGATAGAGGTCGTCCGGTATCGGGCTGGGCCGCAACGTGTCTCGGACTCGGGGGTAGTAGATGTCGTGCATCTCGCGGTAGTCGACCACGCCGCCGAACACATGGTCGAAGAACCGCTGCTCGGGCTCGAGCATCACCCCGGTGAACACCACCGAGCCGCCGCCCACGCACGCGCCGCGCCACACATCCATGCCCGGGTAGCTGGAAACGTCGAGGACCCCGCCGAAGAAATCGAACGACATGGTGGCCCTGGTCACGCCGGTGAACGTGGTGCGATGCCAGAAGCCACGGCCATCCGGAATCGTGTCGATGGCGAAGATGTTGCGCCACAGATCATTCGGCCAGCGCGACCCGCGCTCCAGCACCGCGACCTCGATCCCGGACTGTGCCAGGCGCAGCGCGGCGATGGACGCCCCGAAACCCGATCCGACGACGATCGCGGGCACATGGTCCGGCGGGTCCGGCAGCGGCGCGAAGATCTCCGGCACCAGTGCGCGGTACAGCAACGCGTTCGGGCTCAGGCGGTAGTCATCGGCCCACGCCGGAGAAGTGCCCGGCGCGAGCGTGCTTCCCCCCGCGAGACCCAGCATCGCGGTGGCCAGGCCGACGCCCTTGACGAAACCGCGCCGGTCCAGTGGGGCCCTCACGGGATCTGAAGGTCGCTCCATCACATCCCCATACCTCGTGGTGTGTGTTGGGAAACTCGGTTACGCGCGGGCGAGCCGGTACATGACGATGCTAGCCAAGTATTAGCCAGCCGGGGGTGGTGGCGTTCTACGATGGGAAGATCCGGCGTGGGAGGTGGCAAATGTTGGCGCGCGCGTGGATACGGTGGCTGGTCCTCCATCGCTTGGCACGGACCTACCTCTTGGTGGCGGCACGTCGTGGCGATCCCCTCGCGCAGATCGTGGTCGGCCCGGATCGCGTGCGCGGCGCGCCGCGCTCGGTAGAGGCGGTCCGGCAGCAGGGCCGGATGCCCACGATATCGCGGCAGGTGCGCGTGACCGCGGACCACGAACTGTGCCGGCTCATCCTGCGGGACCGTCGCTTCGGCACGGTCACGCCCAGCAATCGAGCCCTGCCGGAGCCGATGCGATGGGTGCTGACCAAGACGGACCTGGGGCTTCCCAACCTCGCGGAACCGCCCTCGATGCTGGTGACCGATCCGCCGGACCACACCAAGTACCGACGCCTTGTCGGGCAGGCATTCGCTCCGAAGGCGATAGCCAAACTTCGGGAGCGGGTCGTAGAAGTGACCGATGACCTGCTCGAACGCCTGGAATCGACGCCGCGACCGGATCTGATCTCCGATTTTTCGGAGCGGTTGCCCATCGCGATCATCGCCGAGATTCTCGGGTTGCCCGCCGACATGCATTCGACCCTGCTGAGGTGGGGAGACACCGGTGCGCCGCTGCTCGACCGTGGCCTGACCTGGGCCACTTTCCGCCGCGCCATCGAGGACTTGGCCGAGGGGCAGCGGTATTTCGACCAACACATCACCGGGCTCGCCGCCGAACCGGGCGACGATGTGCTCAGCCTGCTGGTAACGGGTGGTGAGCTCACCCGTCGCGAGCAGATAGCCAACGCGGCCCTGCTGCTCGACGCCGGATTCTTGACGACGGTGAACATGCTCGGCAACGGAATCGCCTTGCTGAGACGCCATCCGGACCAGCTGGAAATGCTGATGGCGCAGCCGGAGCTGTGGCCGGGCGCGGTCGAGGAGATCCTGCGCTACGACGGTCCCATCCGGATAACGGGCCGCATCGCGAGTTGCGACGTCGACATCGCCGATCAGCACGTCGAATCCGGTTCGCTGATCCTGCTGTTGCTGCAGGGTGCGAACAAAGACCCCGGCGTCTTCCCCGATCCCGAACGATTCGACGTGACCAGAGCCAACGCCACGGAACATCTCTCGTTCAGCAGCGGGTTGCACAGCTGCCTGGGCGCCCACCTCGCCCGATTGGAAGGCGCCATCGGGCTCCGAGCCCTCTTCGAGCGGTACCCGGATCTGCGTCTGGACGGCCCGCCGATCCCGCGTGGCCTGGTGAACCTCAACAGCTACCGCTCCATGCCCGCCAAACTGTCCGCCAGCTAGCGTCGCGCGCCTCCGCGGTGCACGCGCCGTCGGAGAGGCGGTCGCGCCTGGGTCAAAATGTGACTTGCATCACATTTTGATAGCAGTTGTCCCCGTTGGCACCATATAACTTTCCATGCGCTTTGCGAAGTCTTTACTATCAGGGTGACCTGTGCGCCTCAAGGTCGCCGCTTCACCGAAGTGCCGCTCGACCCGCTCGCTCCACGGCTCCACCAAGCTTCGCCCGCCGCTCGCTTTCGATGCCAGTGCATGTTGCCCCGATGAACCGGATCGGCTGCCGCCGAGACGGCGAAGGAGAACTATGTCGACCGACACCGATCCCGCACCACGGACGTCGCAGCTCGTTCGGATCCTGCATCACGATGTCCCGGCCTCCGTCGTGGTTTTCCTTGTCGCACTTCCTCTTTCGCTAGGCATCGCGGTCGCCTCCGGCGCGCCCGTCGCGGCGGGTCTGATCGCCGCGGTCGTCGGCGGCGTGGTGGCCGGGCTGCTCGGGGGTTCTGCTGTCCAGGTCAGCGGGCCGACGGCGAGCCTGACCGTGGTGGTGGCCGAGAGCGTGCACCATTTCGGCTGGGCGGCAACCTGTTTCATTACCGTCGGGGCCGGTGTGTTGCAGATCCTGTTCGGGCTCAGTCGAATCGCCCGGGGCGCGCTGGCCATCGCGCCGGTGGTGGTGCACGGGATGCTGGCGGGCATCGGCGTGATCATCGCGCTGCAACAGGTGCACGTGCTGCTGGGCGGCGCGTCGCTGAGTTCACCGTTCCAAAGCCTGGTCCAGCTGCCGCACCAACTCGTCTCGGTGCACCACGGGGACTTCTGCGTCGGATTGGCGGCCATCGCGATCCTGATCGCTTGGCGCTTCCTGCCGCGCACGTTGCGCGCGGTGCCGGGTCCTTTGGTGGCGGTCGTGGCGGCGACGCTGTTGTCGCTGTGTCTTCCGGGTGACGTGGATCGAATCGTGTTGAGCGCCTCGCTGTTCGACGCCATCGGACTGCCCGCTGTCCCCGCGGGCGGCTGGTTCGCGGTGGGCGTCGCGATGATCACCATCGCGCTCATCGCCAGCGTCGAGACGCTGCTTTCGGCGGTGGCCGTGGACAAGGCGCGCCCCGGCCATCGAACCAACCTCGATCGCGAACTGATCGGCCAAGGCGCGGCGAACATGACCTCCGGCATGCTCGGCGGACTGCCCGTCGCGGGGGTGATCGTGCGCAGCATCACCAATGCCAACGCGGGCGCGCAGACCAGGGCCGCTACCGTCCTGCACGGTCTTTGGGTGCTGGTCTTCGCCGTAGCGCTGGCCGGTCTGGTCCAGCAGATACCAAAGGCCGCGCTGGCCGGGCTGCTCATCCTGATCGGCGTGCAACTGATCAAGCTGGCGCACATTCGGCTCGCCAGACGCAACGGCGACCTGGCGGTCTACCTGGCGACCGTGTTCGGTGTCGTCTTCCTGAATCTGTTGCAGGGCATGGCGATCGGGCTCGCTCTGTCGGTGGCGCTGCTGCTGTGGCGGGTGGTCCGGGTGACGATCCTGGCCGAGCCGGTGGCGGGCGCGCGGCGCTGGGTGGTGACCATCGACGGCACCTGCACCTTCCTCGCGCTGCCCAAGCTCACCGCGGAGCTGGCCAAGGTGCCGCCCGGCGTCCCGGTGACGGTGGAGATGATGGTCGACTTCCTCGACCACGCCTCCTACGAACTGATCACCGACTGGGCGCGCCAGCGCGAAGACGCCGGCGCCGCAGTCGATTTCGCCGAGATCGGCGCCGCGCGCATGGCGGCCGTCGTACACGGCCCGCCCGAGCGCGGACATTCCCGCAAGGTGCTCGACGAGGTGATCGGGCCGTGGCGGCGCACCGGCAACCGGGTGGACCGGATCGCCGCGGGCATCGCCGCCTACCACCGCGGGCACGCGCACCTCATGCGCCCGCACCTGGACGGTCTTCGCCACCACCACGACGCGGACTCGTTCTTCCTGACCTGCGCGGACGCCAGGATCGTGCCCAACGTCATCACCAACAGCGGCCCCGGCGACCTGTTCACCGTTCGCAACGTCGGCAACCTGGTGCCGGTCGGCGGCAGCGACGTCTCGGTCGAGGCCGCGCTGGTCTACGCGCTGGAACAGCTGGACGTGCGCGCGGTGGTGGTGTGCGGGCACTCCGGATGCGGCGCGATGGAGGCGCTGCATCGAGAGGTGCAGGCCGGTCCGGGGTTGGGGGACTGGCTGGCTCACGCCAGGCCCGCGCTGGAGCGGTTCCGGCTCGGGCATCCGGTCGCCGAGGCCGCCGCGCGCGCCGGGTTCGGTGCGGTGGACCAGCTGGGCATGGTCAACGTGGCGGTGCAGCTGGAGACGCTGTACGCGTATCCCGCCGTGCGCCAAGGGATCGAGGAACGCGGGGTGGCGGTCTCGGGCTTGTTCTTCGACATCGCGACCGCGCGGGTCATCGAGGTTCGGGTGGACGGGATCGCGGAATTCGACGATGCGGACCGCGATGTCACGGCCGAGCCCGTCCGATCCCGCGGCGGCGGGTCGCGGTCGCGAACGGAAGGGGTTGCCGGACGGCGTATTTCGACGGCGATGTGAACGATTTCACATCGAAAACATCATATGGGAAGCGCCACTTCTACCGCAGTTCTCAGGCTTTGCTAAGTCTTTACCAATACCCTTGAACGGGTTTACATCTCGGCCCAGTGCCGTGTCGAGAACTGCTTCACCGCGAGATGCCGGTTCGCGGTCTATTGCCCTGCTGGACATGTTGATCGTCAACCGACCTCGACGCCGCGGCGTCGAGTCGGCGAAGGAGAAGTCATGGCTGTCGAGAGCGATCTGGCTCCACCGCTGTCCCCACGTGTGCCGGGCAAAGGCCCGGGCAATCTGTCCGATCGTCTGACATCCGTCTTGCGCCACGATCTGCCCGCCTCGATCGTGGTTTTTCTGGTCGCGCTGCCGCTTTCGCTCGGCATCGCCTTGGCCTCCGGCGCGCCCGTCCTCGCCGGCCTCATCGCCGCCGTGGTCGGCGGCATCGTCGCGGGCGCCCTCGGCGGCTCGGTTCTGCAGGTGAGCGGTCCGGCCGCGGGCCTGACCGTCGTCGTCGCGGAATCCATCGACAAGTTCGGCTGGAAGGTCACCGGCTTCATCGTGGTGGCCGCGGGCATCCTGCAAATCATCTTCGGGCTCAGCCGAATCGCGCGAGCCGCGCTGGCCGTCGCACCGGTCGTGGTGCACGCGATGCTCGCCGGCATCGGTGTGACCATCGCGCTGCAGCAGGTGCACGTGCTGCTCGGCGGGTCGTCGCACAGCTCGGCCTGGAACAACATCACCGAACTACCCGGCCAGCTGATGTCGCTGCACGGCGGTGACGCGCTGGTCGGCGCCGTGGTGATCGCGGTGATGCTCGGCTGGAAGTACGCGCCGGAGAAGATCCGGGTCGTGCCCGGCCCGCTGGTCGCGGTGTTCATCGGCACGGTGCTGTCGATGGTGCTGCCGACCGAGGTCGAGCGCATCGTGCTAGACGGCTCGCTGTTCGACGCCATCGGCCTGCCGCAGATCCCGGACGGCGGCTGGTCCGCGGTCGCGCTCATGGTGCTCACCATCGCGCTGATCGCCAGCGTGGAGAGCCTGCTCTCGGCCGTCGCGGTCGACAAGATGCACAACGGCCGCCGCACCAACTTCGACCGGGAGCTCATCGGCCAGGGTTCGGCCAACGTCCTGTCCGGCATGCTCGGTGGCCTGCCGGTCACCGGCGTGATCGTGCGCAGCGCCACCAACGTCCAGGCGGGCGCGCGCAGCCGCGCCTCGGCGATCATGCACGGCGTCTGGGTCCTGCTGTTCTCGGTGGCGCTGACCGCTGTCGTGCAGCAGATCCCGAAGGCCGCGCTGGCCGGTCTGCTGATCGTGATCGGCATCCAGCTGGTCAAGCTGGCGCACATCAAGCTGGCCCGCCGCACCGGCGATCTGCTCGTCTACGCGGCGACGATCCTCGGCGTGGTCTTCCTGAACCTGCTCGAGGGCGTGCTGATCGGCCTCTTGCTGGCCTTCGGCCTACTGCTGTGGCGCGTGGTGCGGGTGGCGATCACCGCCGAGCAGATCCCGCAGTCGCAGCGCTGGCTGGTCAGCATCGACGGTTCCTGCACCTTCCTCGCGCTGCCCAAGCTCTCGGCCGAGCTGGCGAAGGTGCCCGCGGGCGCCGACGTGACGGTCGAGATGACCGTCGACTTCCTGGACCACGCCGCCTTCGAGGCCATCGAGGAGTGGGTGCGCCAGCAAGAACACGGCGGCGGCAGCGTCGAGTTCGTGGAGATCGGCTCGGCGCGGATGGCCGACGCGCTGACCGGGCCGCCCGCACGCGGTTTCGGCCGCGCGGTGTGGGACGAGATCCTCGGGCCGTGGCGCAGCGAGGACAAGCACCCCAACCCGTTGGCCGCGGGCGTCGCCGCCTTCCACCGCAGCCACGCCCACGTGGTGCGCCCGCACCTGGACGGCCTGGCCGACCGGCAGGACCCGCACTCGTTCTTCCTGGCCTGCTCCGACTCGCGCATCGTGCCCAACGTCATCACCAACAGCGGGCCCGGCGACCTGTTCACCGTCCGCAACGTCGGCAACCTGGTGCCGGAGACGGGCGACGCCTCGGTGGAGGCGGCGCTGGTCTTCGCGCTCGAGGAGCTGAACGTGCGTTCGGTGGTCGTCTGCGGTCACTCGTCCTGCGGCGCCATGAAGGCGCTGTACTCGGGCGCCGACGTCGGTCCCGGCATCGGGCCGTGGCTGGCGCACGCGCACCCGAGCCTGGAGCAGTTCCGTGCGGGCCACCCGGTCGCCGAGGCGGCGCGCGCCGCGGGCTACGGCGAGGTGGACCAGCTGAGCATGGTGAACGTCGCGCTGCAGCTGGAGACGCTGCACCGCCACCCGGCGGTGCGCCGAGCCGTGATCGAGCGGGGCGTGCGGGTGTCGGGCCTGTTCTTCGACATCGGTAACGCGCGGGTCGTCGAGGTGACGATCGACGGTCTCGCCCACATCGATGACGTGGACGAGCGTCCCGTGCCCGAGCTGGTCTGATCGACAAGCGGGGACGACCCGCGGGCGCCCTCGCGGCTCCCGCGGGTTTTCTCTGCGTTTGCCAGCATCGGAGGGCGATTCCCGCCGCTCGCTTTCTCGTACGCTGAGTGATGTGAGTGCCGATCTGGACCAGAGACCGACCGACGAGCCGACCGGGTGGCGCGCCTTTCGTACCGGCGTGGCCACCCGCCCTACGCTGAACCTCGCCTACCGGATCGGCGTCGCGGTGATCGGCGTGCTGGTGCTGACCCTCGGCATCCTGGCGATTCCGTATCCCGGTCCCGGCTGGGCGATCGTGTTCGCCGGACTCGGCATTCTCGCGACCGAATTCGCCTGGGCGCGCCGGGCGCTGACCTGGCTGCGAGACAAGTATCGGCAGGGCATGGCCTGGTACTCCGCGCGGGGCCTGGCCATGCGGGCGACCGCGGCGCTGGCCACCGCGTTGCTGGTGGTCGGGACGCTCTGGGTGCTCGGTACGTACGAGTTGGTCGGCGGCTGGATCGGAGTCGAAGCGGAATGGTTGCGCAGTCCCCTGAAGTGGTGAGCACGGTCCCCGGCGCGACGCTCACGTCACCGGAGTGGCTGACGGCACGGATCATCGAGATGGGCCGGTCCTGGGGCACCTCCTCGGTTCGCATTGCGGGCACGCTGTGGTGGTGCATGGTCGCCTCCGCGCTCGTGGAGCCGTTGGCGCGCGCTGCGGCGACCGGCAAGCTGCCGCCCGAACCGGCGCTGGACCGCATCGACTGCGAGATCCGGCCCGACGGTGGTGTCGAACGCGTCCGCATCGCGGCTTGCGACGCTCCCGACGCGGCGCGGTCCGCGGCCGTGCTGCGGGAGACCCTAGCCGTGGTGATCCCGGCCGTCGCGGCCGTCTCCGGCGCGGGTGTGCCCGCGCTGTGGGCGATCGCCGCCGACGCGATGGGCAACCGCGCCCTCGACGCGGGCGACGGCGCGGCGGGAGCCGAACTCGCCGCCCAGGTGGGCGGGAAGCTGCCGGTGCCGCGTTTCGTGGAGATCGGCGGCCGCACCTTCGTCCGGCGGATCTCCTGTTGCCTCGTCTTCGAGATCCCGGGCTGCGAGATGTGCACGAGCTGCCCCAAACGCCCCGCCGCCGACCGCGAGGCGCTGCTGGCGAAGCTCGCCGCGGGGTCCTGATCCGACCGCCTCGCGGCGGCGGTATTCGAGTTGCGCCCGGCCGGATGTCCTGCAAGATGGGTGCCGACACGCCGACAACCAGCTAGCCCGCCGTGACAGCGGGTTTCGCGCGCACACCGACCCCGCGCCGGATAGGCCGAGAACCCGGCCGGGGACGTGGCACTCGGCTCGTGACGCCACGCTCGAGGCGCTCGCGACCGGCGCGAATCGAGGGACGGCGGGACAGCTAGCATTGGTCGCGCCGGGCGATTGCCGCCCGGCGCCGACGCGCGGGAACAGGCCCGCCCACGAGAACGCCAAGGAGAGCGCCGCCGTGACGACCTCAGCCCCGATCAGCCCAGCCACCCTCGTCCGGGTGCCGGCCGGGACTACGGCGGGCGCCGCGGTGCGCGAGGCGGGTCTGCCGACCAAGGGACCCGACACCATCGTCGTGGTGCGCGACGCCGAGGGCGCGCTCAAGGACTTGTCCTGGACCCCGGACACCGACGTCGAGGTGGAGGCGGTCGGCGCCAACACCGAGGACGGGCGCAGCGTGATCCGGCATTCGGCCGCGCACGTGCTCGCGCAGGCCGTGCAGCAGGAGTTCCCCGAGGCGAAGCTGGGCATCGGCCCGCCCATCAAGGACGGCTTCTACTACGACTTCCGCGTCGACCGGCCCTTCACCCCCGAGGATCTGGCCAAGCTGGAATCCCGGATGAAGAAGATCGTCAAAGGCGCCCAGCGTTTCTCGCGTCGCGTCGTGGAGATCGACGAGGCCCGCGTCGAGCTCGCCGAGGAGCCGTTCAAGCTCGAGCTGATCAGCGACAAGTCCGGCATCGACGACCCGGAGGTCATGGAGGTCGGCGGCAAAGAGCTGACCATCTACGACAACCTGGACCCGCGCACCGGCGAGAAGGTCTGGGGCGACCTGTGCCGCGGCCCGCACATCCCGACCACCAAGTTCATCCCGGCCTTCAAGCTGACCCGCAGCTCGGCCGCCTACTGGCGCGGCGATCAGAACCGCGAGGACCTGCAGCGCATCTACGGCACCGCCTGGGAATCCCAGGAGGCCATGGACGAGCACCTGCACCTGCTCGCCGAGGCCGAGCGCCGCGACCACCGCAAGCTCGGCCTGGAACTGGACCTGTTCAGCTTCCCCGACGAGCTCGGCTCCGGTCTTCCGGTGTTCCACCCCAAGGGCGGCATCATCCGCAAGGAGCTCGAGGAGTACTCGCGCCGCCGCCACGTCGCCGCGGGCTACGAGTTCGTGAACACCCCGCACATCACCAAGGGGCACCTGTTCGAGGTCTCCGGCCACCTGGACTGGTACCGGGAAGGCATGTTCCCGGCCATGCATCTGGACGCGGAGCTCAACGAGGACGGCACCGTTCGCAAGCCGGGCCAGGACTACTTCGTCAAGCCGATGAACTGCCCGATGCACAACCTGATCTTCCGCGCCCGCGGCCGGTCGTATCGGGAACTGCCGCTGCGGCTGTTCGAGTTCGGCTCGGTCTACCGCTACGAGAAGTCCGGCGTGGTGCACGGCCTGACCCGGGTGCGCGGCATGACCCAGGACGACGCGCACATCTACTGCACCAAAGAGCAGATGCACGGGGAGCTGACCGACACGCTGCGCTTCGTGCTGGATCTGCTGAAGGACTACGGCCTGGACGACTTCTACCTGGAGCTGTCCACCAAGGACCCGGAGAAGTTCGTCGGCTCCGACGAAATCTGGGAGGAGGCCACCGAGACCCTGTCCAAGGTCGCCTCGGCCTCCGGCCTGGAGCTGGTGCCCGATCCGGGCGGGGCCGCGTTCTACGGTCCGAAGATCTCGGTGCAGGCCAAGGACGCGCTGGGCCGCACCTGGCAGATGTCGACCATTCAGCTCGACTTCAACCTGCCCGAGCGCTTCGACCTGGAATACACCGCCTCCGACGGCACCAAGCAGCGGCCGGTGATGATCCACCGCGCGCTGTTCGGCTCCATCGAGCGCTTCTTCGGCGTGCTCACCGAGCACTACGCGGGCGCCTTCCCCGCCTGGCTCTCGCCGGTGCAGGTGGTCGGCATCCCGGTCGCGGAAGCCTTTGCGCCGCACCTGGATCGGGTGATCGAGCTGCTGCACGACGAGGGCGTTCGCGCCCAGGTGGACCGCAGCGACGACCGGATGCAGAAGAAGATCTTCAACAACACCGCGCAGAAGGTGCCGTTCATGCTGCTCGCCGGTGAGCGCGACGTGAACGCCGGCGCGGTGAGCTTCCGCTTCCGGGACGGCACCCAGGTCAACGGGGTGCCGGTCGCCGACGCGGTGGCCACCATCGTCGCGTGGATCACGCGGCGCGAGAACGCCTCGCCGACCGCCGAGGGGTTCGAGATCGTCGCGGCGGGTGGGGCATGACCGCGGACGGGCTCGCCGACCTGGACGACACGGAGCAGGGGAACATCGTGGACATCGGCGCCGGCGATCCCGATCGGCTGCAACGCATCTGGACGCCGTACCGGATGTCCTACATCACCGAGGCCGCGGGATCCCGCCCGAAGGACGCCACCGGGCACCCGTTCACCGACATCCCCAAGATGTCCGACGAGGACGGCCTGATCATCGCCCGCGGTGAGCTGGTGTACGCGGTGCTCAACCTGTACCCGTACAACCCCGGGCACATGATGGTGGTGCCCTACCGCAGGGTGGCCAACCTGGAGGACCTCACCGACGCGGAGAGCGCCGAGCTGATGGCGTTCACGCAGCGGGCCATCCGGGTGATGAAGAGCGTCTCGCGCCCGCACGGCTTCAACGTCGGGCTCAATCTCGGCGGGGTCGCGGGCGGCTCGCTGGCCGACCACCTGCACCAGCACATCGTGCCGCGCTGGGGCGGCGACGCCAACTTCATCACCGTGGTCGGCGGCGTCAAGGTGATGCCGCAATTGCTGCGCGAGACCAGAGCCCTGCTCGCCGCCGCGTGGAAGGAAACGGAGTGAGCAACCGCCGCTGTGCGTCGTCCGTCCGAATCGACCGGGCGCGGGTGTAGCCGGTGCTGAGTTTCTTCGGCCGCGAGACGTTCGCCAAGGCCACCGCTCCGCTGGGCAAGGCGCTGGTGCGCACCGGCCTGACCCCGGATGCCGTCACCCTGATCGGCACCACGGCCTCGATCGCGGCCGCGGTCACGCTCTTCCCGACCGGTCACCTGTTCTGGGGCACCATGGTGATCTGGTTGTTCGTCATGTTCGACATGCTCGACGGCGCCATGGCGCGGGCGCGCGGTGGCGGCACGAAATACGGTGCGGTGCTGGACGCCACCTGCGACCGGGTCGCCGACGGCGCGATCTTCGGCGGTCTGGCCTGGTGGGCGGTGTACCACGAGCACAACAAGTGGCTGTTCTTCGCCACGCTGGTGGTGCTGGTGACCTCGCAGGTGATCTCCTACGCCAAGGCGCGCGCCGAGGCGAGCGGCCTGTCCGCCGACGGCGGCATCATCGAGCGCCCGGACCGGCTGATCATCGTGCTCGTCGGCGCCGGATTCACCGGTCTCGGCGGCCACTGGGGCATCGAGTGGCTGACCTGGGCGGTGCACGTGGCCATGTGGATCCTCGCGGTGCTCAGCATCGTGACGGTGTTCCAGCGCGTGCTCGCGGTGCGCAATTCGCCCGGGGCGCGCGAGGTCATCCCGCCCGCCGCGCCGCAGGAGGCGCGGTGAGCGCACCGAGACTCCGCGCACCGGTCCGGGTTTTCGGTCGTAGCGTCGGTGCTGTGGAATCGGGGGAACGGTGAGTATCGGGGAACGATTGAGCGACGTCGGTTACGCGGCGGGTTGGCGATTGGTCCGGGCGCTTCCGGAAGGCGCGGCCCGGCGGGTGTTCGACTGGGGCGGGGAGCGGGCGGCGCGCAACGGTGGGCCGATCCAATTGCGGCGCAATCTCGCCCGCGTGCTCGGGGTGCCGCCCGAGCAGGTGCCCGACGATCTGATCCGCGCGAGCATGCGCTCCTACGCGCGGTACTGGCGCGAGGCGTTCCGGCTGCCGACGATGGACCACGCGGCCCTGGGCAAGTCGTCGCGGCTGCCCGTGGGCGGACTGCAGCACCTGGACGCGGCGCTGGCCGAGGGGCGCGGCGCGCTCTTGGTGTTGCCGCACTCGGGGAACTGGGACATGGCCGGAGTGTGGTGCGTCCAGAACTACGGCGGTCTCACCACGATCGCCGAGCGCCTGAAGCCGGAGTCGCTGTTCGAGCGCTTCGTCGCCTACCGGGTGAGCCTCGGTTTCGAGGTGTTCCCGCTGACGGGGGGCGAGCAGCCGCCGTTCGCCGTGCTGGCCGAGCGCCTGCGGGAGAACAAGATCGTCTGCCTGATGGGTGAGCGCGATCTCACCGGCCGCGGGGTGCCGGTCACCTTCTTCGGTGAGCGCACCTGGATGCCCGCGGGCGCGGCCAAGCTGGCCATCGAGACCGGCGCCGCGCTCATACCGGTGCACGCCTGGTTCACCGTCGATGCCGACGGCGAGGAGGCCTGGGGCCTGAAATGCGAAGAGCGGCTGGATGTCTCGGGTGGCGTCCAGGCGGCGACGCAGCTGCTGGCCGACCGTTTCGCCGCCAATATCGCCGAGCACCCCGCCGACTGGCACATGCTGCAACCGCTGTGGGAGAGCGACCTGTCCGAGGAACGCCGGGCCAGGATCGCCGCCGCGCAGGGCGGACTCGCCGCGCAGGGTGGAAAAGCGCAGGGTGGAGGAGACGAGGCGCCGTGAAGATCGGCATGGTGTGCCCCTATTCGTTCGACGTCCCCGGCGGTGTGCAGGCGCACGTGGTGGAACTCGCGCGGGTGCTCATCGAACGCGGGCACCGGGTGAGCGTGCTCGCGCCCGCCTCGGAGAGCACCCCGCTGCCGGAGTTCGTGGTCTCCGCCGGACGCGCGGTGGCGATTCCCTACAACGGCTCGGTGGCCCGGCTCTCGTTCGGCCCCATGGCCTACACCAGGATCCGCCGCTGGATCGACGGCAACGATTTCGATGTGTTGCACATCCACGAGCCCAACGCGCCGAGCTTGTCCATGCTCGCGCTCAAGATCGCCGAGGGCCCGATCGTCGCGACGTTCCACACCTCGACCACGAAGTCTTTGGTGCTCAGCACTTTTCAGGGTGTGCTCCGGCCTTACCACGAGAAGATCAGCGGCCGGATCGCCGTCTCGGAGCTGGCCAGACGCTGGCAGGTGGAGGCGCTCGGTTCGGACGCGGTGGAGATCCCCAACGGCGTCGACGTGGCCGCCTTCGCGCGCGCTCCGATGCTGCCGGGCTATCCGCGCGCGGGCGGCACGGTGCTGTTCCTCGGACGCTACGACGAACCGCGCAAGGGCATGGAGGTGCTGCTCGGCGCGCTGCCGGAGCTGGTGCGCCGCCACCCCGACGTGGAGATCCTGATCGTCGGTCGCGGCGACGAGGAGCGGCTGCGGCGCGAGGCCGGGCCGAACGCCGGGCACCTGCGCTTCCTCGGCCAGGTCTCCGACGAGGACAAGGCCTCGGCCATGCGCAGCGCCGATGTCTACGTGGCGCCCAACCTCGGCGGTGAGAGCTTCGGCATCATCCTGATCGAGGCCATGGCCGCGGGCACGGCGGTGGTGGCCAGCGAGCTCGACGCGTTCCGCAGGGTGCTGCGCGACGGCACCGCGGGCATGCTCGTCCCGGTCGGGGATTCGGCGCGGCTCGCGGCCGCGCTGGACACCGTGCTGACCGACGAGGTGCGCAGGGAATCGCTGGTGCACACCGCCAATCAGGTGGTCGGCGAATACGACTGGCCGGTGGTCGCCGAGCAGATCCTGCGGGTCTACGAGACCGTCACCATCGGCGACACCCGGGTGCGGGCCGCCGGATGATCACCTTCTCGGCCACAACGGTTCTCGTTCTCGCGCTGATCGCTGCGGTCGTCGTCGCGATCGGTCTGTGGGCCTACTCCACGGCGAATCGGCTGGACCGGCTGCACGTGCGTTCCGACCAGTCGTGGCAGGCGCTGGACTCGGCGCTGGCCAGGCGGGCGGTGGTGGCGCGGGCGGTGGCGATGGCGATCGCGGGTCCGGTCTCCGACCCTGCTTCAGCCGATCAGGCCAAACGTCTGTCCACCCTGGCCGATCGGGCCGAACGCGCCGGACGCGCGGAACGCGAGACGGTGGAGAACCAGCTCTCCTCGGCGCTCTCGGCCGTCGACATCGCCCAGCTGCGCCCGCAGCTGGTCGCCGAACTCGCCGACGCCGAGGCCAGGGTGCTGATCGCCCGGCGCTTCCACAACGACGCGGTCCGCGACACGCTCGCGCTGCGCACCCGGCGTCCGGTCCGCCTGCTGCACCTGGGCGGCACCGCGCCGCTGCCCACCTATTTCGAGATCACCGAGCGCGCCACGCCCGCCGCCTCGACCGGTCTCGCGGTGGACACGATCCGCACCTCGGCGCGCGTCGTCCTGCTCGACGAACAGGACCGGGTGCTGTTGATGCGCGGCAACGACCCGAAGACCCCGGCGGTCTCGTTCTGGTTCACGATCGGCGGCGGTGTGGAGCCGGGGGAGTCGCTGCGCGCGGCTGCCGTGCGCGAGCTGTGGGAGGAGACCGGGCATCGCGCCGATCCCGAGAGTCTGCGCGGCCCGGTCTGGCGGCGCGTCGCGGTGTTCCCGTTCGACGGGCAGCTGATCCGCGCCGAGGAGCTGTTCTTCGTGCTGCGGGTGCGCGCCTTCACGCCCGAACCGGGCAACCTGACGGTGATCGAGCGCCGATCCATCACGGGGCACCAGTGGTGTACGCCCGCCGACATCGCGACCCTGGACCGCTCCGGCGAGACGGTCTACCCCTATCACCTGGACGAACTGCTTCCCGAGGCCGCCGAGATCGCCGCGGGCTCCGACGACCCCGAGGTCCGCTCCATCCGCTGAGCGCCGCCGTGCGCGCTGTGATCTGGTTCACGATCGTGATAGCTTCGTGACTGGATCGCGTCCCGGCGGGTATCAGGATTCGGTGCTCCTCGATGATGCGGGGCGGTCCTTGTCTGGTGTTGGAGGTAGGTAGTCCATGTCGTACTTGCTGTTCGATTTCCTGTTGCCGATCGTGGGCCCGGCGGCCGCCGAATACTGGGCGCAGCTACTGGTCGTGAATCCGATCTGAGCCGGGTCGGTCCGGCGGATTCCGCCCGGGCTCGATTGCGCGGGGTTCGCCGATAGCCGGAAGTCGATTCGGCCAGGGGTGGCGCGCGTCACGGCGCGCGGAGCTGGCCCCGGGCCGATCTCGCCACCAGTCCAGTGGCCCTCAACTGGCTATCAAGTGGCTTTCTCGGCACGCCTAGAATTAGGTCGTTTCGTTCCGCGCGACCTGATAGGCGCACATGACCCAGGAGTTTGCCGTGACCACGCCCGAGACCACCAACACCGTCGGCACCGCCCGCGTCAAGCGCGGCATGGCCGAGATGCTCAAGGGCGGGGTGATCATGGACGTCGTCACCCCCGAGCAGGCCAAGATCGCCGAGGACGCCGGCGCGGTCGCGGTCATGGCGCTCGAGCGCGTGCCCGCCGACATCCGCGCCCAGGGCGGCGTGTCCCGGATGAGCGACCCGGACATGATCGAGGGCATCATCGGCGCCGTCTCCATCCCGGTCATGGCGAAGGCCCGCATCGGCCACTTCGTGGAGGCGCAGATCCTGCAGAGCCTCGGCGTCGACTACATCGACGAGTCGGAGGTGCTCACCCCGGCCGACTACACCAACCACATCGACAAGTGGAACTTCACCGTTCCCTTCGTCTGTGGCGCCACCAACCTGGGCGAGGCGCTGCGCCGCATCACCGAGGGCGCGGCCATGATCCGCTCGAAGGGCGAGGCGGGCACCGGCGACGTGTCCAACGCGACCACCCACATGCGTCAGATCCGCCAGGAGATCCGCAAGCTCGCCGCACTGCCCGCCGACGAGCTCTACGTCGCGGCCAAGGAGTTGCAGGCGCCGTACGAGCTGGTCCGCGAGGTCGCCGAGACCGGCAAGCTGCCGGTCGTGCTGTTCACCGCCGGTGGCATCGCCACCCCGGCCGACGCCGCGATGATGATGCAGCTCGGCGCCGAGGGCGTGTTCGTCGGCTCGGGCATCTTCAAGTCCGGCAACCCGGCGCAGCGAGCCGCCGCCATCGTCAAGGCCACCACCTTCTACGACGACCCGGACGTGCTGGCGAAGGTCTCCCGCGGCCTCGGTGAGGCCATGGTCGGCATCAACGTCGAGGAGATCGCCCAGCCGCACCGGCTCGCCGAACGCGGCTGGTGAACCAGCGACGCTTGGTTTTTCGTGACGCCCGTTCCCTGGCCGCAAGCCAGGGAGCGGGCGTTTCGCGTTCGCGACTCGACTCTTCGAACCGCCACACGGCGATCTCAGAGTTCCCACAGAGCCGCTGAGTAGGTTTCGGGGCACGGCGAACAGTTACGGGTCGCCGGTGATGCCGACCGAGTCGAACGCAAAGGACCAAGAGTTGAAGCTTCGCAACACCGGAAGAATCGCGATCGCGGGCTTGGCCGTCGCGGCCGCGCTGGGCTTGACGGCGTGCGGCGGCGACGACAAGAGCGCGACCACGCCGACCCGCACCACCACCAGCGCCAAGGCCACCGCCGCGAACGTGCCGCCGGTGCCGACGGTGGAGCAGTTGAACGCGCAGCTACAGCGCGCGCTCGACCCGGCGGTGCCGAACCAGGAGAAGCTGGAGATGATCCAGGGCGCCGAGGCCGATCCCGAGCTGCCCGGCCGGTTGGCACAGGCCTACCAGCAGACCGGAGCGAGCGTCGTGGTCACGGAGGTGACCGCCTTCGGCGACACCATCAACGCCAAGGCCAAGATCGTGCTGAACAACCAGGAGAACATCGCGGACGTGCCGTTCGTCGCCGAGGACGGCACTTGGAAGGTCCAGAAGGCGTGGGCTTGCGGGATGCTGACCAACCTCGGCCAGCAGTCGGCCGCCTGCGCCTGACAGCGCTGATCCGCCGGAGCGCGGATCGTGCCGCACACGCCTCGGCGGGCGAGTGGCACACAAAGTCGGGGGTGGCGGAAGCTCCGCTACCGCTGTGTGTGCCACTCGTCGAACACGGCCGAACCGCCAGTCCGCCAACCACACCCGGTCGCGCATAGCGGCCGGGTGTTCGTTCTCCGGCGGTGAGGCCAGCTGATTCGACATGCGGTGCAACGGATATGGGGACGCGCGCGGGGTTCAGGTGCGGCTCAGCGCGGGGCGGTCGGGATGGTCCCAGCGCACCGAAAACGTTGGTACCTCGGGATTCTCGCGGTCGTAGTGCAGCAGCGCGGGGATGGTCCAGTGTTCGTCCCGCGGTGTGCGGCGTCGCAGCGCCGCTTCGCTGAGGTCGAGGCGCACCGTCAGATCGAAGACCAGGTCGCGGCCGAGCAGCATGGGACCCGCTAGGAAGAGCACCAGGTCGGCGGGCGCGGCGCGGACGGCCGCGCGGGCCGAGCGGTCGGCGGCCTCGTCCCACAGCGCGGGCAGCCAGCGGCCGTGCTCGCGCAGCGCGTCGACCACCTCGCGGCGGACCGCGTCGTAGTCGAACCACGCTGTGCGATAGGAGAATTCGTCCTCACGACCGAATTCCATGCGCAGCGAGGCGGGTCGGACGTAGTCGTGCAGGGCGATCACTTCGGCGGAACGTCCTGTCCCGCGCAGTCTTTCGGCGGCGCGCTCGGCGAACGCGACGGGCTGTGCGGCGTCGGACGCGTCGATGGCGATCACGCGGCGGCCCGGCAGCGCGCGGAGCCGATCGACGAGCAGATCGGCGAGGCCGTCCTGGGTGATCGGCACGAACTGCGGCACCGCTCCATCACAGCAGACACCCCCGCCGGTATCTCCCTGCGCCCCGGCGAGACCCGTGCGGGCAGGCCGAGCCGCCGCGAATTCCGCTGCCCCCGCTTGTGACGAGCGCTACATTCAGCAACTCTCTGGCATCCGGTCGAGCTCCTCGACCGGATGCCGAACGGGGCGAATCGGACGCCGTTGGTTAACCTCAGCGCATGGCGACAATCGAAGAGGCATTGGAGATCGAACGCCTGGAGCGGGACATCTTCCGTGGCGCGTCCACGAAGACCCAGCTCCCCCGCACCTTCGGCGGCCAGGTCGCCGGGCAGGCCCTGGTGTCGGCGGTGCGTACGGTGGAGCCACGTTTCCAGGTGCATTCGCTGCACGGATACTTCCTGCGGCCCGGCAATCCACAGGAACCGACCGTGTACCTGGTGGAGCGGATCCGCGACGGCCGCTCCTTCTGCACCCGCCGGGTCACCGGCGTGCAGGACGGCGCGGCGATCTTCACCATGTCGGCTTCGTTCCACGTCGGCGACGAGGGCCCGGAGCATCAGGACGAGATGCTCGAGGTGGCGGCGCCGGAGAACCTGCCGGACGCCCAGACCTCGATGAGCCCGGAACGGCTGTGGGCGATGCGCGAATGGGAGCACTGGGACATCCGCACCGTGCCGCAGGAGTCGGTGTCGCGCCGCGACGGCGTGGTCTCCCAGCAGCAGGTGTGGTTCCGCTACCGGCACCCGCTGCCCGACGACCCGCTGTTCCACGTGTGCACGCTGGCCTACATGAGCGACATGACGCTGCTCGGCTCCTCGAAGGTCACCCACCCCGACGAGCGAACCCAGGACGCGTCGCTGGACCACGCCATGTGGTTCCTTCGCCCGTTCCGCGCCGACGACTGGCTGCTCTACGACCAGTCCTCGCCGTCGGCCGGTTTCGGCCGCGCGCTGACCGGCGGCAAGATCTTCGACCGCGAGGGCAAGCTGGTCGCGGCGGTCGTGCAGGAGGGACTGATCCGCACCCTCCGGGGATAGCGGGGCTCACACCACCTGGACGCGCAGGTGGCAGACCACGGTGTCGGACATCCGGCGCAGCTCGCGCTCGAGTTCGTCGCTGCGATGGCTCGGCAGCACCCGATCCCAGCCGCCGGGCGGGTCCACCTCGGCGACGACCACGACCTTGCGCCGTCCCGCGAAGTTCTCCCGCAGATAGCGGGCGACCGGCCCGCCGACGGTGGCGTCGCTGTCTTCCAGCAGTACCAGGCGGACCTCCGGGTGCCACGCCTCCCAGGCCTTGGTGAACGCTCGCGTCGATTCACCGGGCAGGCAGACGTGCACCGCGACGACGTCGGAGCCGAGGGACATCGCGGCCGAGAGCGCCTCCCTGCTCAGCTCGGACACCTCCGAGACGGGCACCACGATCGCGGTGCCGGTCGCCTGCGGCTGGGCCGGGATCGCGCCCGCGGCCCGACGATCGCCGATCCGGTGGTAGGCCGCGCGGACCCGCTGCATGGCGAACACCAGCGCGGGCAGCACCAGCACGATCAGCCACGCGCCCTCGGTGAACTTCATGGCGGTGGTGATCAGCGCGGCCGCGGTGGTGAGCAGCGCGCCGAATCCGTTGAGCGCGATCCGCACTCGCCATCCCGCGCCCCTGTTCAGCCACCAGTGCCGGACCATCCCCGCCTGGGCGATGGTGAATCCGACGAACACGCCGATGGCGAACAGCGGGACAAGGGCGTTCATCGCGCCGCCCGCGCCGATCAGCAGCGCGCCCGCGCTGACGCCGAGCGTCAGCACGCCGTACCGGTAGACCTGGCGCGGCGAACTGACGGCGAACCGGTGCGGCAGACAGTTGTCGTCGGCAAGGATCCTGGTCAGCGTCGGAAGCCCGCCGTAGGAGGTGTTCGCGGCCAGCGCGAGCAACACCACCGTCGCGAATTGCACCACGTAGTAAGCGAATCCGTGACCGAGCGCGGCCTCGGTGAGCTGGGAGAGCACCGTGACGCCCTCGACGGGGCGCAGCGAGAACTTCTCGATCAACACCGCGAGGCCGATCAGCATCGTGCCGAGCAGTACGCCGAGCGCGACCTCCGCCCGCTGCGCCCGCCGCACCCGCGGCTCGGCGAAACTGGGCACCGCGTTCGCGATCGCCTCGACGCCGGTCAGCGCCGCGCACCCGCTGGAGAACGCCTTGAGCAGCAACAGGATTCCGAGGGTGTGCATATCGGTGACCGCCGGGTCGCCGGTGACCACCGAGGCCGGTTCACCGCGCAGCAGCCCGCCGAGGATCACCGCTCCGATGCCGCCGACGAACACGACGGTGGGCAGCATGAACGCGCGGGCGCTCTCGGTGATGCCGCGCAGGTTCAGCGCAGTGATGCCCGCGAGCACGGCGAGGCACAACCACACCCTGTACCCGTACAGCGCGGGAAACGCCGAGGTCAGCGCGGCGACGCCGGCGGCGATCGAGACCGCGACGTTGAGCACGTAGTCCACGATCAGCGAGGCGGCCGCGACCAGGCTGGTGCGATGGCCGAGGTGCCGCTTGGCCACCGCGTAGGCGCCGCCGCCGTCGGGGAAGGCCGCGATCACCTGGCGGTAGGACGCGATCAGCACGGCGAGCAGGGCGACGATCGCCAACGTCACCGGCAGCGTCGCGCCGAGCCCGGCCGCGCCCGCGGCGGCCAGCACCAGAACGATCGCCTCCGGACCGTAGGACACCGACGCCATGGCGTCGAGGGAAAGGCCGGCCAATCCGGTCGGCACCGTCAATCCGCGGCGGGGAAGGACAGTCGGTTCTCCGCCTGGCGTTGCGGCGGGGCGCGGCACTACAGCAGTCACCTTTGCGAGTGTGGCGTCGGCTCCCGCCATCCGGCCCCGCTGTTGACGCAACCTTGACGGCAACCGTGAGCGGGCCCACAGCGGCGGGACTAATAAGCTCGGCGGGGTGAACGCATCATCGGTCGCCGCACCCGCCACCGAGGCGCGGCAGACGCCGTCCCGGCCCACCATCGGTGTTCTCGCTTTGCAGGGCGATGTGCGCGAACACGTCGCGGCGCTGGAACAGTGCGGCGCGGAGCCGATTCTGGTGCGGCGCGCGTCGGAGCTGGCCGCCGTGGACGGGCTGGTGCTGCCCGGTGGCGAGTCGACCGCGATCAGCAAGCTGCTCGAAGCGTTCGAACTGCTCGAACCGCTGCGCGCGCGGCTGCGCGACGGCATGCCCGCCTTCGGTTCCTGCGCGGGCATGATCCTGCTGGCCTCCGAGGTGCTCGACACCCGGCCGGACGCCAAGCATCTGTCGGGCATCGATATGACGGTGCGCCGCAACGCCTTCGGACGCCAGGTCGACTCCTTCGAGACCGATCTGGATTTCGCCGGTCTGGCCGATGGTCCCGTGCGCGCGGTCTTCATCCGCGCGCCGTGGGTCGAGCGGGCGGGCGAGGACGTCGAGGTGATCGCCACGGTGCCCTCCGGTCCGTTCGCGGGCCGCATCGTCGCGGTGCGCCAGGGCAAGGTGCTCGCCACCTCCTTCCACCCCGAAGTGACGGGCGACCTGCGGGTGCACCGCATGTTCGTCGATCTGGTCCGCGCTGCGTAGTTCGCGCCGAACCCGCTGGTGAAACGGGTAATCGGCTACTCGCGCCACGCCGCGCCGGGCGGTGCATCATCGCTGCCATCCGGGCGATCCCGACAGACCCGGGCGTGGTGGCGACACCACCGGACGAACGAGCACGAACATGACCGATGTCATCTCCGCACCCCGTGCGAACAAGGAAGAACCGGTGCCCGCCGAGGCACGGATCTGCAATCTCGTCCCCTCCCGCGACACCGCGCGGGATTGGACGTTCACCGACGCGCTGTCCGTCGGCGCGCTCGGCGCCGTCACCGCACTGCCCACCTCGGTGGACTTGCGCCGCGACTGGTGGACCATCGGCGACCAGGAGGACACCGGGTCCTGCGTCGGCTGGGCGACCGGCGACGGACTGATGCGCTACCACCTGGTGACCGCCAGCAAGCTGAACAGCGACCGCCGCGTCTCGCCGCGGTTCGTGTGGATGGCCTCCAAGGAGACCGACGCGTTCTTCCAGCGGCCGGAGACCTTCATCGAGGGCGCGGGCACCGAGCTGAAGTCGGCCGTCGAGGTCTGCAAGAAGTACGGCGTCGTCGAGGAATCGTTGCTGCCGTTCCACATCCAGACCAAGATGTACCGCGGCCAGGAGAACACCTTCTGGGCGCACGCGGCCACCTTGCGCATCGCCTCGTACTTCAACGTCGGCAAGAACCTCAACCAGTGGAAGACCGTGCTGGCCGACGGCCGCCCGATCCTCGCGGGGTTCATGGTGGACGACACCTGGGACAACGCCACCGCCAACGGGGGTTTCCTGGAGGATTTCGCGGCGGGGACCGAACGCGGCGGGCACGCCGTCGCCATCGTGGGCTACCTGCCGAGCGGGCACTTCATCGTCCGCAACAGCTGGGGCACCGCGTGGGGCGACAAGGGCTTCGCGTACGCGTCGCCGAAGTACATCAAGGGCGCCTTCTTCCCGGAGGCCTACGTGGTCTCGCTCTGAGGGGCTGGGGAGGATGCCGTCTCGGCGGCGTCCATTAGGCTGGAGGAGTTGTCCGTTCGGTTGGCACGCGGCTCGATCCCTCCCCGGGGCGCCGCCGTCCCCGGCGGTCACTCCCAGTGCAACCGACCTGAAGGAAGTAGGGAATGAGCGGCCACTCCAAATGGGCCACCACCAAGCACAAGAAGGCCGCGATCGACGCCAAGCGGGGCAAGCTCTTCGCGAAGCTGATCAAGAACATCGAGGTGGCGGCCCGCACGGGTGGCGGTGATCCGGATGGCAACCCGACGCTGTACGACGCCATCCAGAAGGCCAAGAAGTCGTCGGTCCCCAACGACAACATCGAGCGCGCCCGCAAGCGCGGCGGCGGTGAAGAGGCGGGCGGCGCCGACTGGCAGACCATCATGTACGAGGGCTACGGCCCCAACGGCGTCGCGGTGCTCATCGAATGCCTCACCGACAACCGCAACCGCGCCGCGGGCGAGGTGCGCGTCGCGATGACCCGCAACGGCGGCAACATGGCCGACCCGGGCTCGGTGGCCTACCTGTTCCATCGCAAGGGCATGGTCACCCTGGAGAAGAACGGGCTGTCCGAGGACGACGTGCTGATGGCCGTGCTGGACGCGGGGGCCGAGGAGGTCAACGACCTCGGCGAGTCCTTCGAGATCATCAGCGACCCGAGCGATCTGATCGACGTGCGCAAGGCGCTGCAGGCGGCCGGAATCGACTACGACTCCGCCGAATCCGGCTTCCAGCCGTCGGTCTCGGTCGCGGTCGACGCCGAGGGCGCGCGCAAGGTGTTCAAGCTGGTCGACGCGCTCGAGGACAGCGACGACGTGCAGAACGTCTACACCAACGTGGACCTCTCCGACGAGGTCCTCGCGCAGCTGGAAGACTGAGCTGTCCCGCGGCGAGCCCCGGACCGGTCCGGGGCTCGCTGTCGTTTCCAGGTCAGGCGCCGAGCTGCTCGCGGTAGTAGTCGGCCATCGGCGGGTAGTAGTCGTCGAAGTTCGGCGGTTCGGCGCCGTCCCGCGCGGTGCCGAACAGGTCCAGGTAGTACTCCCAGCCCGGCCCGACCTGCGGGGCCTGCGCGATCTCGTCGTCGGTGCGCAGGTGGTGGGTGAAGCGCAGTTCGGTGACGCCGTCGGTCTCGGTCAGCCGCACGTCGAGAATCCAGGATCCGTACTCGTCGATCGCGGAGACAGCCAGCCGGTGCGGCGGTTCGCAGGCGTCGATGGTCATCTCCATCCACGGCTGCTCGTCTTCGTGGACCATCTGCACCTGCACGGTGCGGCCCGGTCCCGCCTCGCCCTTCCACGGGCCGAACCAGCGCGCGGTGCGGTCCGATTCGGTGAGGCTCGCCCACACATCCGCGATGGGGGCGCGATAGGTCCTGGTCAGGACGAGATCGCGCCCTTGCGCGGCGCGCAGCAGGCGTCCGGTGGGTTGCTTGGTCATGCCGTGTTCTCCCTCGTCGTGCGATTCTCGGGAGGCTGCCTGCGCTCCCGGCGGGTGCGGTAGATCTCGGTTTCCAGTGCGTCGAGGCGCTGTGCCCAGCCCGCGGGCCGCTCGAACCGCGCGAGCCAACCGGCCAGTTCCGCGAGCGGTTCGGCGTTCAGCGCGTAGAAGCGCTGTCGGCCGATCGGTTCGTCCCGCACCAGCCCGCTCTCGCGCAGCACCCGCAGGTGCCTGCTCACCGCGGGCCTGCTGATCTCGAACCGCTCGGCGATCTCGCCCGCGGTCAGCCTGCCGTTGTGCAGCATCTCCAGGATTTCCCTGCGCACCGGGTCGGCGATCGCCGCGGCCACCTCGTCCACGCGAAAAGCGTAACCACTTGGTTACGCGTTTGTCTACGGCGAAATGGGGATCTCAGAGTTGGGGCCGATGCGGCGAATCTGGTCGTCGAGTTCGAGCAGACGCATGCCACTTGCTCGCGAGTCGATCGTCGCGCGAGAGCGAGTCCGCGTCCGGTCCGGCGTGGTGGTGGAATGTCAACGGTCGCATGCCGATTCGTCGTGTGCGCAGACGGTCACCGACGCGCGCCGGAGGCGATCGTGCGGTACCGACGGGCGACCGATCCGGGGATCGCCCACGGGAGGGATCGCCCTCGGGCTATTCGGCGATCTTCGTGCGGTCACACCACTCGTAGACGGTCAGGCGACCCGACTCGGTGTCGGCCTGGCGCTGGGTGACCTTGAAGTGTTCGTAGCCGCCCTTGAAGGGGATTTTCAGCTCGATCCCCGGCGGAGTGATGGGAACGATCCGCTCCGGCAAGTCCGCCGGCCCGCCTTCGAGGATGGCTTTCGCACCGTTGCTCATCGTCCGATGGTAGTTCCGGCGCCGCCGCTACCTCGGTATTTTCGCCGGACCGTCGGGCGAGGAAGAATTCCCGGCATGGTCCGTATCGAGTTCGTGCGCGGCGACATCACCGAGCAGGCGGTCGACGCGGTGGTGAACGCCGCCAACTCCTCGTTGCTCGGCGGCGGGGGAGTCGACGGCGCCATCCACCGCAAAGGCGGTCCCGAGATCCTGTCCGAGTGTCGCGACCTACGCGCTTCCCACTACGGCAAGGGCCTGTCCACCGGTCAGGCGGTGGCCACCACGGCGGGCAGGCTGCCCGCGCGCTGGGTGGTGCACACGGTCGGCCCGGTCTGGTCGGCCACCGAGGACCGTTCCGAGCTGCTGGCCTCCTGCTATCGCGAATCCCTCCGGGTCGCCGACGAACTCGGCGCGCAGACCGTCGCCTTCCCCGCCATCTCCACGGGCATCTACGGCTGGCCGATCGAGGACGGCGCGCGCATCGCGGTCGAGACCGTCCGCGCCGCCGACACCGCGGTGCGGGCCGTGCGCTTCGTGCTCTTCGACGAACGCGCCTACGCCGCCTTCGCCGAACACGCATAAAGCGCTTCGCCTCCGCGTCCGGCGGCGTCGTCCACGGGGTCCCGACCGTGTCGCTGGTGACCCGGACCGCAGCGCTCCGTTAGACTCTCGAACAGTTGTTCGTGTCTGCGAGAGGGGAATTCGTGCGGGTGATGGGCGTCGACCCCGGGCTCACCCGGTGCGGCCTCAGCATCGTGGAGGGTGGGCTCGGTCGCAAGGTCACCGCGCTCGATGTCGATGTGGTGCGCACCCCCGCGGACATGGAACTGGCGCAGCGGCTCATGCGCGTCGCCGACGCCGCCGAACACTGGATGGACACCCACCGGCCGGAAGCGGTCGCGATCGAGCGAGTGTTCGCCCAGCACAATGTGCGCACCGCGATGGGCACCGCGCAGGCGGGCGGCGTCATCGCGCTGGCCGCGGCGCGGCGCGGGATTCCGGTGGCCTTTCACACGCCGAGCGAGGTGAAGGCCGCGGTCACCGGCAACGGCACGGCGGACAAGGCGCAGGTGACCGCGATGGTCACCCGCATCCTCGGCCTCCAAGTCGCGCCCAAACCGGCGGACGCGGCGGATGCGCTGGCCTTGGCGATCTGTCATTGTTGGCGGGCGCCGCTGCTGGAGCGGATGGCCGCGGCCGAGGCCAAGGCGGCCGAGGCGCGGCGGCGCTACACCGAACGACTGGCGGAACAACGGAAGGCGGTGCGCGGGTGATCGCGTCGGTACGCGGCGAGGTGCTGGAGATCGCGCTCGACCACGCGGTGGTCGAGGCGTCGGGCGTCGGCTACCGGCTCAACGCGACCCCCTCGACACTGGCCGCCCTGACGCGCGGCGAGGAAACCCGCCTCTACACGGCGATGATCGTGCGCGAGGACTCGATGACGCTGTACGGCTTCGCCGACACCGAGGCGCGCGACCTGTTCGGTCTGCTGCAGACGGTCTCCGGCGTCGGCCCACGCCTGGCCATGGCGGTGCTCGCGGTGCTCGAGCCGGAGGCGCTGCGCAAGGCGCTGGCCGAGAGCAATGTCGCGGCGCTGACCAGGGTGCCCGGCATCGGCAAGCGCGGCGCCGAGCGCATGGTGGTGGAACTGCGTGACAAGGTGAATCTCGTTCCGGTGCAGGCGGGCCCGCCCGGCAGTGCTCCCGCGCCGGTGCTCACCCCGGTCCGCGAACAGGTCGTGGAGGCGCTGACCGGACTCGGCTTCCCCGCCAAGCAAGCCGAGCAGGCGGTGGACACCGTGCTGGCCGACCAGCCCGCCGCCGACACCTCGACCGCGCTGCGCGCCGCGCTCTCGCTGCTCGGCAAGAACCGATAGGCCGTGATGGAGTACGACGAAACCGACGCGGCCGAATCCCCGGTCAGCGCGAGCTATTCGAAGTCCGACGGGGAGATCGAGGCGAGCCTGCGCCCGAAGTCGCTCGACGATTTCATCGGCCAGCCCCGGGTCCGCGAACAGCTCGCCCTGGTGCTGCGCGGCGCCAAACAGCGCGGCGGCACTCCCGACCATGTCCTGCTCTCGGGCCCGCCCGGACTCGGCAAGACCAGCATGGCGATGATCATCGCCGCCGAACTCGGCACCGCGCTGCGCATCACCTCCGGCCCGGCGCTGGAGCGGGCCGGTGACCTGGCCGCCATGCTGAGCAATCTGGTCGAGGGCGACGTGCTGTTCATCGATGAGATCCACCGCATCGCCCGCCCCGCCGAGGAAATGCTCTATCTGGCCATGGAGGACTTCCGCGTCGACGTGGTGGTCGGCAAGGGGCCCGGCGCGACCTCTATCCCGCTCGACATCGCCCCCTTCACGCTGGTCGGGGCCACCACCAGGTCCGGCGCGCTGACCGGCCCGCTGCGCGACCGCTTCGGCTTCACCGGCCACATGGATTTCTACGAACCCGACGAACTGCTGCGCATCCTGCTGCGCTCGGCGCACATCCTCGGCGTAGGCATCGAGACCGACGCGGCGGCGGAGATCGCGGGCCGCTCCCGCGGGACGCCGCGGATCGCGAACCGGCTGCTGCGCCGGGTCCGCGACTACGCCGAGGTTCGCGCGGACGGCCTGATCACCCGTCCCATCGCCAAGGCCGCGCTCGAGGTCTACGACGTGGACTCCCTCGGCCTGGACCGGCTGGACCGCGCCGTCCTCGGCGCTCTGGTCCGCAGCTTCAACGGCGGACCGGTGGGCGTCTCGACCCTCGCAGTCGCGGTGGGGGAGGAGGCGGCCACGGTCGAGGAGGTCTGCGAGCCGTTCCTGGTGCGCGCCGGGATGGTGGCGCGGACGCCGCGCGGTCGCGTCGCGACGGCCGCGGCCTGGGAGCATCTCGGCTTGGTGCCGCCGCCCGACCTGGTGTTCGGCTCGATCGAGGTGCGCGGCCGCGAACCGCATCCCACGCTGGACCTGTTCGACTGACCGGTCTTTCGCGTGCGGCACGTAAATGCCCTGCTCCAGTGATGCCGGGATCCGCGCGAGCGGCGCGCTTCAGCGAGCGCCGATAGAGTCGGGACATGACGGTGGTCCATTCCGTGCTCGACCGCATCCCCGAGCCGTATCGCAGCAAGGCGATCGAGCACCGCGAACTGCTGAAATTCGCCACGGTCGGCGCGATCACGTGGTTCATCGACACCGGCGTCGTGTACGCCACCAAGCTGACGGTGCTCGGCGACAAGCCGCTGACCGCGCGCCTGCTCGGCGTGCTGATCGCCACCATCGCGTCCTACATCCTGAACCGGGAGTGGTCCTTCCGCACCAGGGGCGGCCGTCAGCGCCACCACGAGGCCGCGCTGTTCTTCGCGGTGAGCGCGCTCGGCATCGGCGTCACGATGATCCCGCAGGCGATCTCGCTGTACGTGCTCGACCTGCGGGTGCCGCACGTCGGACCGGTGACCCAGGCGGTGGCCAACTTCGTCACCGGTCAGATCCTCGGCGTGCTGCTGGCCATGGCGTTCCGGTTCTGGGCGCTGCGCCGCTTCGTCTTCCCGGACGACCTTCGCGAGGCCGAATTGCACAGCATCCAGGGCTGATTCGGCGTCGGAACAGCCTCAGTGGTGCGCGTGCTCGAGCGCGGTGACCACCAGATCCAGGAAGGCGTCGACCTCGTCGCGCTGGTATCCGCGGGTGCCCAGGCGCGCCTCGGTGAAGCGGACCGCGCGCACGTCGGCGACCGTGAGACTGCCGGGCCCGCCGTGCGCGAGGCTGGCGGCCACCAGGTCGAGGAAGGCGTCCACCTCCTCCTCGTGGTAGCCGCGGCGGCCGACGGAGGACTGGGTGAACCGCATACGGTGCACGTCGTCGGGAGTGAGCAGGGGCGCGGGGCCGGGCCCGTTGCCGCCCGCGGGCAGCGGACGCGTGCCGTTCTGGCGGTGTTCGAGTTCGGCGCGCACCCGATCAAGGAACTCGTCGACCTGATCGGCCTGATAGCCGCGGGCGCCGAAGCGGGGCGCGTCGAAGGCGACGTGGCGGATGTCGTCGGCGGTGAGTGCGCCGTGACCGTCGAGGGTGGCGGCGACCAGTTCGAGGAAGGCGTCGACCTCCTCGGCGTGATAGCCGCGATGGCCGAATGTCGGCATGTCGAAATGGATGCGGCTCACGTCCTCGGGGGTCATCATCCGCGACATTGTGTCAGGGTCGCCGCTCGGTTCCGGTCGAATGCCGGTATTTCGGACCGCGCGGTCTCGCGCGAACACGTCTCTTGCAAACACGAACGCCCCCATGCGAACCAGTGCCGGCTTGTGCACCCACACTGTAGTCGCCGGGGGCGACTCGCACGGCGGGTCGTCAGTCCTTCCGCACGCCGTCGATGAGCAGGCGGCGGATCGCCTGGTTCAGCCCCTGGGTCGCGGCCTCGTCCGGGTCGCGCATGCCGTGGATGACGGCGGCGAGCAGCATGCCCGTCACCGCGCGCGCGGTGTTGGCGGTGTCCAGATCGGCGCGCAGGTAACCCATGTCGACGCCGTGCTCCAGGTAGCCCGCGGTGAGCGCGTCGGCCGTGTCCAGCAGGCCGTAGAGCCGGGCGGTGAGTTCGTCGTCGATGCCGGTGGCGTGGAACAGCAGCAGCTGCGGGATGCGTCGCTCCTCGATGAGGATGTGTGACAGCGCCGTGCCGATGCGCTCCAGCTGGGCGCGGTACTCGTCCAGTGAGCCCGCCGCGTCCGGGGCGTTCTGGGTGCCGAGCGCGTCGATGATGCGCGCCGACAGGTCGTCGATGACGTGATCGATGATGTCGCGCTTGTTGGCGAAGTACCGGTAGAAGGTGCCGTGACCGATGCCGAGCTGGTTGGCGATGTCGGCGATGCCGGTGGCGTGATAGCCCTTCTCGGCGAAGCAGACGAACGCCGTATCGATGATCTCCTGCCGCAATTCGGCCTTGCGTCGCTGGAGCGCACTTCCGGCCGCCGACCGGGTCGCTCGGGTGGATGGCTTCGTCACCCTGACGATGATACAGTCGTCACAAACGGAATGATGTGTCATTCCGTGACAACTGATTCACAGCTTTGGAGGTTCGACGTGGCGCCTCAGTACGACGCGGTCGTGGTTGGTGCGGGTTTCGGTGGCATGGGCGCGGGCATCGAGCTCGACCGGCTCGGATTGAGCAATTACGTGATCCTGGAGCGCGAGAACGATCTCGGCGGCACCTGGCACGTCAACCACTACCCGGGCCTCGCGGTCGACATCGCCTCGGTGACCTACTCCTATTCGTTCGAGCCCAACCCCTACTGGTCGCGGCTGTTCGCGCCGGGCAAGGAGCTCAAGAAGTACGCCGAGCACGTCGCCGACAAGTACGGCCTGCGGCGCAGGATGCGCTTCGGCACGGTGGTGGACGGCGCCCGCTGGGACGAGGAGAACCAGCAGTGGGTGGTCTCGATCGCGGGCGGTGAAACCGTCACGGGCCGTTACCTGCTCACCGCCACCGGATTCCTCTCGCAGCCCTACACACCGCCGTTCCCCGGCATCGAGTCGTTCGCGGGCAAGATCATCCACACCACCGCGTGGGAAGACGATTTCGATCTGACCGGCCGCCGCGCCGCGATCATCGGCACCGGCGCCACCGCCGTCCAGCTGGTGCCCGAGGTGGCCGAGAAGGCCGCGGCGCTGACCGTCTTCCAGCGCACCCCGATCTGGGTGGTGCCCAAGGTCGACGCGCCGATCCCGCCGTCGGTGCAGAAGCTGTTCGCCAAGGTGCCCGCCACCCAGAAGGCGGCGCGCATGGTCAACACCTCCCTGCTGGAGGCGCTGATGGTGGTCGGCGTGCTGCACTTCAAGCAGGCCAAAGCGATGAACAAGGGCGCGGGCCTGCTGGCCAAGGCGCATCTGCGCGCGCAGGTTCGCGACAAGCGCACCCGGCAGCAGCTCACCCCGCACTACGATTTCGGCTGCAAGCGCCCCACCTTCTCCAACCACTACTTCAAGACCTTCAACGCGCCGCACGTGCGGTTGGAGACGAACTCGATCGACCACGTGGAGGCCGACGGCATCGTCACCGCCGACGGGCACAAGACCGAGATCGACACGCTGATCCTGGCCACCGGCTTCAACCTGTGGGACGTGAACTTCCCGGCCGTGGAGATCATCGGCCGGGACGGGGTGAACCTCGGAAAGTTCTGGCGGGACAACCGTTTCCAGGCCTACGAGGGCATCACGGTGCCGAAGTTCCCGAACTTCCTGAGCCTCAACAGCCCGTACTCCTACAGCGGTCTGTCCTACTTCACCACCATCGAGGCGCAGATGAAGCACATGGGCAGGCTCTTCGGCGAGCTGTTCCGGCGCGGCGAGACCACCTTCGAGGTGACCGAGGCGGCCAACGCCCGCTTCCTGGACACCGTCACCGACAAGCTCGGCGCCTCGGTCTTCTACGGCGGCGACTGCGCGAGCGCGCGCAGCTACTACTTCAACCAGCACGGCGAGGCGGCGCTGCTGCGCCCGAACAGCACGGTCAGCACGCACCGCAAAGCGGTGAGCTTCCCGCTCGACGACTACGTCTACGGGGTGTCGGCCTGATCTTCGCGTTCGCCCCGCGACCGGGAAACCCCCTGGTCGCGGGGCTTTGCTGTGCCCGGAACGGGTGGTCGACACGCCGTGGCGTTCGCGCCGGGGGACGCCCGTGGCCGTGCCGCGCGCCGCTCGAGACGACACGAGTGGCGCACGTCAAGGGTGTGCGGGTGTGGCAGTGCCGACAACAGCTGGCAGACTGTGGTGGTACTTGTCCATCCCACCCACAAGACAGGGACTGACTTCGACGATGGAACTACTGTTTCCGCTGCTACTGGTAGCCCTGCTCGTGCCGATGTTCCTCGGTATCCGCCGCCAGAAGCGGGAGGCCGAGTCGGTAGCGGCCATGCAGGAAAGCCTGAAGATCGGCGACGCGGTGACTACTACGTCGGGTCTGTGGGGCACCGTTGTCGACCTCGACGACGACACGGTCGACCTGGAGATCGCCGAGGACGTCGTGACCACTTGGTTGCGCCAGGCGATCCGTGAGGTCCGCACCGTCGACGAGGCGACCGCCGACGAGTCCGGTACCGACGAGACCACGGCCACCGCCGAGGAAACGCCGGAGCAGACCGAGACCCGGCTGACCAAGGACTGACGTCGGCTGCGCCACGACCGCGCGCCGGACGCTGTAGCGTTCGGCGGCGCACGCGTGTGCGCGCCTGATCCACCCTCGACTTCCCGCCTAGGAGATACGAACTGTGCCACCTTCCCAGGGATCGGCGCATCCGCTCCGGTTGCTCGGTGTCTACGCCGCGCTACTGGCCGTGATCTATGCGTTGGTGTTCTTCACCGGTGACAAGTCCCCGACACCCAAGCTCGGCATCGATCTGCAGGGCGGCACCCGGGTCACGCTGACCGCCCGCACCCCGGACGGCAGCAAGCCGAGCCAGGACAGCCTGCAGAAGGCGCAGGAGATCATCGAGAACCGCGTCAACGGTCTCGGCGTCTCCGGCTCCGAGGTGGCCATCGAGGGCGACAACATCGTGATCACGGTGCCCGGCGACGACGGCCAGCAGGCCCGCGCGCTCGCCACCACCGCCAAGCTCTACATCCGCCCGGTGCTGCAGGCCGTGCCGAAGGGCGCGACGCTGCCGCAGACGCCGCCCGCTCAGCTGCCGGTGCCGCCCGCCGGAGAGCAGGTCCCGACGGAGGCGCCCGCCCCCGAGGCGCCCGCGCCGGAGCCGCCCGCCCAGGAGCCGCCCGCCGAAGAAGTGCCCGCGCCGCAGCAGCGCGTCTTCCCGGCGCAGGCGCCCACCGAGCCCGCCGACCCGACGCTGACCCCGCAGGAAGAGGCGCAGCGCGAGATCGCGGCGGCCAAGGCGACCAGGCAGAGCACCGACCCGGCTACCCAGCAGGCCGCGATGGCCGCGCTGGACTGCGCCAAGGCGGATCCGCTCGCGGGCAACGACGACCCGAACCTGCCGCTGGTCACCTGCTCGCAGGACGGCACCGAGGTCTTCCTGCTGGACAAGAGCCGCATCGACGGCCAGGAGATCAAGAACGCGGTCGCCAACCTCGACCAGCAGCAGTCGCGCTGGGTGGTCGACCTGGAGTTCAAGTCGACCGGTAGCGATGCCTGGGCCGACCTGACCGGCGAGTACCTCTACAAGCGCGTCGCGTTCACCCTCGACTCCAAGGTGGTCAGCGCGCCGCAGGTCCAGGCGGGCCCGCAGCTCGGCGGCACCACCCAGATCTCGGGCTCGTTCACCGCCAGCAGCTCCAAGGAGCTGGCGAACACGCTGAAGTACGGTTCGCTGCCGCTGTCGTTCCAGACCTCGGAGGCCGAGACCGTCTCGGCGACCCTCGGTCTCTCGTCGCTGCGCGCCGGTCTCATCGCGGGCGCGATCGGTCTGGCCATCGTGCTGCTGTACTGCCTCGTCTACTACCGCATGCTCGGCTTCCTGACGGGCCTGTCGCTGATCGCCTCCGGCCTGGCCGTGTACGGCATCATGGTGCTGCTCGGGCGCTGGATCGGCTTCACGCTCGACCTGGCGGGCATCGCGGGTCTGATCATCGGTATCGGTATGACCGCGGACTCGTTCGTGGTCTTCTTCGAACGCATCAAGGACGAGATGCGCGAGGGCCGCAGCTTCCGTTCGGCGGTGCCGCGCGGCTGGCAGCGGGCCCGCCGCACCATCCTGTCCGGTAACGCGGTGAGCTTCCTCGCCGCCGCGGTGCTGTACTGGCTCGCGGCCGGACAGGTCAAGGGCTTCGCGTTCACCCTCGGCCTCACCACCATCCTCGACGTGGTGGTCGTGTTCCTGGTCACCGCGCCGCTGGTGCTGCTGGCCTCGCGGAGTGCGTTCTGGTCGAAACCGTCGATCAACGGCCTCGGCGCGATCCAAGAGGTCGCGCGTGAGCGCCGTGCCGCAGAAGCCGCTGTCGCAGAAGGCGTGAGGACGCGATGACCAACAGCCAGACCAGCCCCTCGCTGCGCAAGGACGCCGAACGGCCCTTCGACGACTACGCCTACGGGCAGCGCGCGTCCGAGCACAGCTTCTTCAACCGGCTCTACACCGGAACCGGCGCGATCGACGTCATCGGCCGCAGGCGCATGTGGTACGCGATCACGGCCGTGATCATGCTGATCTCGTTGGGCAGCATCCTGTTCCGCGGGTTCAACTTCGGCATCGACTTCGAGGGCGGCTCCCGCATTCAGTTCCCCGCGGGCGACGCCACCACCTCCCAGGTGGAGGCCGTGTATCACGAGGCGATCGGCACCGACCCGGTCTCCGTGCAGACCGTCGGCACCGGATCGACCGCGACGATGCTGATCCGCTCCGAGGCGCTCGACGTGCAGCAGGTCGACAAGCTCAACGGCGCGCTGTTCGAGGAGTTCAAGCCCCTCGACAAGAACGGCAACCCGAGCCGGGCCGCGATCAGCACCTCGGATGTCAGTGAGACATGGGGCAGCCAGATCACCGAGAAGGCCCTGCGGGCGCTCGCGGTGTTCCTGGTGATCGTCTCGATCTACATCGCCGTCCGCTTCGAGCGCGACATGGCGATCGCGGCGCTGGCCGCGCTGGTCTTCGACGTCGTGGTCACCGCGGGTGTGTACTCGCTGGTCGGCTTCGAGGTCACCCCCGCGACGGTGATCGGCATCCTGACGATCCTCGGCTTCTCGCTCTACGACTCGGTCGTCGTGTTCGACAAGGTCGAGGAGAACACCAGGGGCATCCTGCATCTGAGCCGCCGCACCTACGGCGAGCAGGCCAACCTGGCCGTGAACCAGACACTGATGCGTTCGATCAACACCGCGCTCATCGGCATCCTGCCCATCGTCGGCCTGATGGTGATCGCGGTGTGGATGCTCGGCGTCGGCACCCTCAAGGACCTCGCGCTCGTGCAGCTGGTCGGTCTGCTGGTCGGCACCTACTCGTCGATCTTCTTCGCCACCCCGCTGCTGGTCTCGATCAAGGAGCGTTGGGGTCCGGTGGCAGCGCACACCAAGAAGGTGCAGAGCAAGCGTTCCAGCATCGCCGCGGCGCGGGCGGGCGCGGCCGCCGAACAGCGCGTGGTGGCCGCGACCGGTCGCGGTCTGCCCGACGCCCCGGCCCGGCGGTACCGGGAGAGCAGCCAGTCACCGCGTCCGGGCGCCCGGCCCTCCGGGAAGCGACAGCAGAAGAAGAGGCACTGACCAAACCAACGGTAGGGGGTTTCGTTCGATGCGACAGCCACGCAGCGTTGCGGTGCGTCTGATCGGAGTGGTCGCCGCGGGCGCCCTGGCCGCCGGAATGGCGGCCGGGTGCTCCGGCCAGAACCAGGTGCCCTCCATCGGCTATGCCGTCGACGCCGTGATCGCCAGCTACAACGGCGGCAGCACGCTCGGCGCGAGCAGCGGCTCGGCGGCGGTGTTCCAGCGCGTGCTCACCGGGTTCTTCTACACCGGACCCGACGGGCAGCAGGTCGCCGACACCGATGTCGGCACCGCCAAGGAGGTGCCCGGCGAGTCCCAGACCATCCAGTACCGGCTCAACCCCGACGGCGTGTACTCCGACGGTGTGCCGACCTCCTGCGACGATCTGGTGTTGACCTGGGCCGCGCACAGCGGGCGCTTCACCAAGCCCGACGGCGGCTCGCTCTTCGACGCCGCCGACACCGCGGGCTACGCGGACATCGAACGGGTCGAGTGTCAGCCCGGGTCCAAGGACGCCACCGTGGTGTTCCGTCCGGACCGGCGGTTCGGCCCGTGGCGAGACCTTTTCACCGCGGGCGAGGTGATGCCCGCGCACATCGCCGCGCGGGTGGCCAACGTGCCGAATGTGGTGTCGGCCGTGCAGTCCGGCGATCTCGGCGCGGTGCAGCGGCTGGCCGACTTCTGGAACACCGGCTGGACGATCGGCGCGGAGAAGCTCGACCTGTCGCGGTTCCCGTCCTCGGGTCCGTACCGGATCGAATCCTTCAGCGCGAAGGACGGCTTGGTGCTGATCGCCAACGAACGGTGGTGGGGCAACAAGGCCGAGACCGGGCGCATCGTGGTGTTCGATAAGACCGCCGACCTGAAGACCAAGGTCTCCGACAACGCCGTGAGCGTGGTCGACGTGGGCGCGAACTCGGTGAAAGACCTCGACCTGGGCGGCTTCTCGGCGAAGACCGTGCCGGGACGCGGCGCCGAGCAGCTGGTGCTGGCTACCGACGGCGTGTTCGGATCGGTGGCGGCGCGCCGCGCTTTCGCGCTCTGCGTGCCGCGCCAGGCCCTGTTCGACACGCTGGGCAAGGCCGCCGACGTGCCGACCACCGGACTCGGCGCGGGCCCGCTGAATTCCCGTACCACGCAGCAGGATTCGCTGTTCTACCCGGCGACTACCGGTGCCGCCGAGCGGTACCGCGGCACCGACGTCCAGGCGGCCACCGCCACGCTCGCCTCGGCACGGGCGGCCAACCCGACGATCCGCATCGGTTATCTGGCCCCCGACGAGCGCCGCGCCAAGACGGTGCAGATGATCGCCGAGGCGTGCAAACCCGCGGGTATCGGCGTGGTGGACGCGGGCGCGCCCGACTTCCGCCCCGGCCAGCTCGCCGAGGGGCGCGTCGACGCCGTGCTGGCGAGCACCGCGGGCGCGCCCGGCCCGGCCGGTTCGCTGACCGGAGTGGCGGCGACCAGCGCGTTGCGCACCGGCAACGGACTCAATTTCGGACGATTCGGGAATGGCCGCTACGATGCGATCACCGATCAGCTTGTGGCCGACGACAACTCGGCCGCGCAGCTGGGTCTGCTGACCGAGGCCGAGAACCTGTTGTGGTCGGAGATGCCGAGCATTCCCCTGTTCGCCACTCCGCGCACGATCGCTTTCGGCGACGGTCTGCGCAACGGTGTGGCCGGTCCCACTTCAGGTGGCACCGGCTGGAACATGGACCGCTGGGTGTTGCGGCGGTGACAGGTGTTGGTGGGTGAGTGATCATGGAGAGGTGTCGATGAGTAAGCACGCGGCGGTCGAGTCCGACGAGATTGTCGCCGAGCGGACCGCCAAGGCGGCCGAGCTGGTCGAACGCCTGACCCGCTGGCGCGACGATTTCCCGACGCCCGGCGTTCGCTTCGCCGATCTCACTCCCGTGTTCGCCGATCCCGAGGGCTTCCGCGCGGTCATCGACTGCCTCGCCGCTTGCGCGCCGGACGCGGACCTGGTCGCCGGCGTGGACGCCCGCGGCTTCCTGCTCGGCGCGGGCGTCGCCGCCACCCTCGGCACGGGAGTCCTCGCCGTCCGCAAGGCGGGCAAGCTGCCGCCGCCCGTGCTGACGCGCGAATACAGCCTCGAGTACGGCACCGCCGCCCTGGAGATCCCCGGTGACGGCGTCGACCTGGCGGGCCGCCGGGTGCTGTTGCTCGACGACGTGCTCGCCACCGGCGGCACGCTGGCCGCGGCCGCGGAACTGTTCCAGGCGGCAGGCGCCGAGATCGTCTCGGCGGCGGTCGTGCTGGAGCTGAGCTTCCTGGAGGGCCGCGGCCGCCAAGGCGACTACCCGCTGACCTCCATCGTCCGGGTCTGACCCCCGAGGCGGTCGCCCCGGACCGTTGACGCGGCATGTTTCGACGTGCCGACCGGCCCGAAGGTCCCCGATTCCCCGGTAGCCGATTGCTATCGTCCCAGTCTGTCTCATGTGACCGGTGACGATGGAAAGGGCAGGGGTGGCCAGGACATTGCAGCCGAGGGGGCTGTCGGGCTCGATGATCAGGTCGGTGGTCGGGGCGTTCGCTGTCGTGCTGGCGGTGGTCGCGATCGGGGCCTATCATCCGGCGTCGGAACAGCCGGATCTGGCGGCTCTCGCCGACCGGTGGACCGAACTGCACGACGGCCCGCAGCCGTACTCGGATGTGGACATCCAGTGGGACGTTCCCATCGAGATGAGCGACGGCGTCGTCCTCAAGGCCAATGTGTACCGGCCCTCCCAGACCGGCGGCGCGCCGGAGTCGCGGCCGCTGCCGACGATCGTGAACCTCACGCCCTACACCAAGCTGATGACGAATCTCATCGATTCGGCGTTGGCGGTGCCGGGGTTGCAGCAGCTCACGATGGATTTCGTGGGACGGCAGAACTTCTCGGGGACGCCCATCAGCGGTTTCGAGGATCTGCTGCACGCGCTGGACGGCGGCACGGTGCAGACCGTCCTCGGCATCGATCGCAAACTGATCCGCAGCGGCTACAACCTGGTCGTGGTCGACGTCCGCGGCACCGGATACTCGCAGGGCAGCTGGGACACCCTCGGCGCCCGTGAACAACTCGACACCCGCGAGGTCATCCAATGGGCCGCCGGTCAGCCCTGGTCGAACGGCGACATCGCGATGAGCGGCGGTTCGTATGCCGGGATCAACCAGCTGCGCGCCGCCGAGGACGCCCCCGCGCCGCTGAAGGCGATCTTCCCCGTGGAACCGGGCAGCGATCTGATGCGCGACGTGGTCGCGCCCGGCGGCGGCATCGGCACCATGTTCCTTCCGATGTGGCTCAGCAACGTCAACCAGCTCAAGCTGATCCCCGACGTGGCCTCGATGCTCAACGGCAATTTCGACTGGGCGTGGTTCCGCGAGCGAGTGTCGGACCCGAACACCAACTTCGACCTGCTCGCCCAGGCGCTGACGACGCCGTCGCTCGACGATGTGCCGCCCGCGCTGGCGGCCGCGCTCGATGCCGACAGTCCGTTCCGGCAGGGCATTCTCGGGCATCCGGAGCGAGTGAACGTCCCCGCCTTCGTCTACGGCGGCTGGCACGACATCTTCGCCAACAGCGCGACCAAGCTGTACAACGCCATGCCGCTGCCCGACAACCAGAAGAAACTCGTCGTCGGCGACACCTACCACGCCAATCCTGGCGCGGGAACCGGTGTGCCCGGCGCGCCGCCCCGGCTGGACGTGCTGCAGCGCGCGTGGTTCGACCGGTGGCTCAAGGGCATCGACAACGGTATCGACGGCTTCGGACCGATCGTGGTCTGGGAGCAGGGCGGCGGCTGGGTCACCTTGGAACGCTTTCCGCGGCCCGGCGTCGTGCACCGCCGCGTCTACCTGTCCGCGGCGCCGAGCGGCACCGCCGAGCACGTGCAGTACGACGGCTCGCTGATCCACACTCGCCCCGCCGACGCGGAAACGCTCACCATCGCGCCGGGCCTCACCATGATCTGCTCGCGCGACACCGCCCAGGGATCGGCGGGCCTCAGCGCGGTCCTGGACATGTGCGCAAAGGACTCCCGCATCGCCGAACGCAACGCGCTCACCTTCACCAGCCCGCCGGTCACCGAGCCGACGGTGATCTCCGGCCCGATCAACGTGCACCTCAACACCGTGCACGACGCCATCGACGGCTACTGGAACGTCACCGTCAACGATGTGGCGCCCGACGGCACCTCACTGGTCCTGACCACCGGCCAGCTGACCACCTCGATGCGCGCCGTCGACGAGGCGAAGAGCGAGCGGTCGCCCTCCGGCGACTACTCCGCGCCGCACAACCCGATCACCCTGGACAGCATGCTGCCGGTCACGCCGGGCGAGCCGATCGCGCTCGACATCGCCGTCATCCCCACCCAGGCGGTGCTGAAGCCCGGACATCGGCTGCGGGTCGACGTCTTCGCGGGCAACCCGCCCAAGGGGCTACCGTTCCGGCCGATGCTCAACAACACCGAACTCAAGCCGCAGCTCTTGGCCATCGATCCGGACAAGCCGAGCTACATCAATCTGCCGACCGATCGTCCGCTTCAGGCGAACCCTTAGGTATCAGGCGGCGGCGGGTGCTTCGGCGCTTCGTGCCCGCCGCATCACCGCCGGGTAGCGCAGCAGGCCGGGGCCGAGCTTGGCGGCGAGGAAACTGATCGCGAGCCAGGGGCGCAGGTGCGGGTCGAGTCTGCGGATGCGCCCGTCCTCGGACAAGTCGAGGACCATCGCCTCGGTCATCCGGAACGGGCCGACCTTCGCCTCGGCGAGCAGCACCCGGCGCGGACCGTCGCCGATCCGCGCGGTCCAGCGCAGGCCGGAGACGCCGCGGTAGACGACCGTCAGCAGGATGCGCAGGTCCTCGTGGCCGCGGAAGACGAGGGTGCCCGAGATCGGCGAACGCAGTTCGGCGTCCGGGGCGAGGGTGTCCATCAAAGCATCGATATCGGCGGTCTCGGTCGCCGCGCAGAACTGGTCCACCACATCCGACATGTCGTCGCACCCTTCCGTTGGTCGATGGGTGTGAACGTAACCGAGTCGCTTGTTTTTTGCAACGGACTAGGATGGGGCGGTGGCCAAGGCTGACCTTTCCGAGATCGTCTGCTCGATCGCCCGCACGCTGGACGCGGTGGGGGAGCGGTGGACGCCGCTGATCTTGCGTGACCTGTTCGTCGGGATGACCCGCTTCGAGGACATCCGGCGCGATCTCGGCATCGCCTCGAACGTGCTCGCTGCCCGGCTGGACACGCTGCGGGCGCACGGCATCGTCGAATCGCGGGTCTACCAGACGAATCCGGTGCGGCGGGAGTATCTGCTCACCGCCAAGGGGCGCGAGCTGTACCCGGTGCTGGCGACGCTGATCGCCTGGGGAGACAAGTGGAGCGCGGGGCCCGAGGGGCCGCCGGTGGTCTCGGTCCACCGCCCGTGCGGGCGGCGCACTTCGGGTGTTGTGGTGTGCGAGAAATGCGGGGAACCGCTCACCGCGGAGACGGTGCGATGGGAGCCGGGGCCCGGCGCGCGGCGGGGGCCGGGGACGATGCTGGTGGGCGATTTCATCGCGGCCGCAGAATGATTCGCGCCAGAGAGGAACCGGTATCGCGGCATTGTGAGCGAAATAGCACTGGCGCGATCACCGGCTGTATGGCTAACCTGGACCAGTCTTGTCCCCGGCGATCGGAGCGTGTGTTGATCTTCTCGAGGTAGCGCCTTCGGGCGGCCCGCATCTTGCGCGCCGCGTTTCCGTCGCAACCTCAGGGGTTCCGCATGACCTTTCTGTCTCTTTCCGATCTCACCTTTTCCTGGCCGGACGGCACTCCGGTGTTCGAAAGCCTCGGCGCGGTGTTCCCGGCCGGACACATCGGCCTCGTCGGCGTCAACGGCGCCGGGAAATCCACATTGCTGCGCCTGATCGCCGGTGAGCTGACACCCGCGCGCGGATCGGTCACGGTGTCGGGACATCTCGGCTACCTGCGCCAGGATCTCGGGCTGGCCGACGGTCAGCGGGTCGACGCGGTGCTCGGCATCGATGCGGTGCGAAAAGCGCTGCACCGCATCGAATCCGGTGCGGGCGACGAGCGCGATTTCGAGACCGTCGGCGCCGCGTGGGATGTCGAGGAGCGCGCCGTCGCATTGCTCGGCAGGCTCGGGCTGCACTACGTCGCGGATTCGGCCGAGGGACTCGACCGCAGGCTCGACACCCTCTCCGGCGGTGAGACGGTGCTGCTCGGTCTGGTGGCCGAGCTGCTCGCCGAGCCCGATGTATTGCTGCTGGACGAGCCGACCAACAACCTGGATCACGTTGCGCGCGAACGCCTCTACGAGGTGATCGGGCAGTTCTCCGGCACGGTGCTCACGGTCAGCCACGATCGCGAACTGCTCGAGCGGATGGACGCCATCGCGGAGCTGCGGGCCGGCGAGCTGCGGCTGTTCGGCGGCAACTACGGCGACTACGAGCGCATCGTCGAGGCCGAACAGCAGGCGGCGCGGTCCGCGGTGCGCGAGGCGCGCAACGATGTGCGCAGGCAGGCGCAGGAACTGGCCGAGACGCGCGTCAAGCTCGACCGCAGACAGCGCTACGCCAAGAAACAGGCCGACAACATGCCGAAGATCCTCGCAGGGGCACGCAAACGGGCGGCGCAGGTGTCGGCGGGCAAGCTGCGCAACACCCACATCGAGCGGCTCGACACGGCCAAAGAACAGCTCCAGCAGGCGGAGGAACTCGTCCGCGACGACAAGGAGATTCGCATAGATCTGCCCGGCACCCGGCTCTACCCGGGGCAGGAGGTGCTCGCGCTGGACGAGGTGACGCTGGCCTGCGGGCCGACGGTCACGCTGCGAGTGTCGGGACCGGAGCGGATCGCGCTGACCGGACGCAACGGCATCGGCAAGTCGACGCTGCTGCGCCGGATCGCGGAAGCGCCGCCGAAGGTGCCGTGGCGGATGCTGCCGCAGCGGCTGGATGTGTTCGACGGGAGTCGTTCGGTGTTCGAGAACGTGTCCGCCGCCGCGCCGCACGCGACGCCGCTGCAAGTCCGGTCCCACTTGGCGCGCTTCCTGTTTCGCGGTGGCGACGCCGACGTCGTGGCGGGCGCGCTGTCGGGAGGCGAGCGGCTGCGCGCCGCCCTCGCCATGCTGCTGCTCGCCGAACCCGCGCCGAAACTGCTGCTGCTCGACGAGCCGACCAACAACCTCGACCTGCCCAGCCTGCACCACCTCACCCAGGCGCTGGCCGGATTCGAGGGCGCGCTGATCGTGGTCAGCCACGACCCGCGCTTCCTCGACGACATCGGGGTCACCCGGCGGCTCGAACTCACCGGGGACGGGCTGGTCGACGCCGAGAGGGTCGTGGAGGAAGACGTGCCGGAAGAGGAGCCGACGGCCTGACATGCGCGCCTTTGCGCCGTACGGCAAGACGCGGTGTCTCAGCCGGGCGGCGGCCGATAGCGAGCGCCGTGAACAGTGGTGGTGGCGAGCGCTTCGCTCGGAGCCCGGCTCCGATCCGCCGGTCGTAGGATCGGGGAATGGTGGGCGAGCGGCGGGCGCGGTGGCTCGGTGTGGAGTACGCGGAGACTTCCGCGCATCACCGCGCGGTGGACGAGTGGTTTCTCACGCGGATTCGGCCCGAGCCGGAGGACACCGTTGTCGATCTCGGGTGCGGTAGCGGGGAGTTCACCGCCGTGCTGGCGGAGTCGGTGCCGCGTGGGCGGGTGATCGGAGTGGACGAGGATCCGTCCATGCTCGCGGCCGCGGACCGGTATTCGGCGCCGAACTTGGAGTTCGTGCGTGCCGCCGCCACCGAGTTCGATCGGCAGCTCGAGCCGGGCGTCGCGGATCTGGTGGTGAGCCGGTCCATGCTGCACTGGCTCGCGGTCGCGGACTATCCCGCGGTCTTCGGCGCGGTGTATCGGACGCTGCGACCGGGCGGCTGGTTCCACTCGGAATCCGGCGGCGCGGGGAATATGGCGGGCCTGATGGCGCTGCTCGAGCGCATCGCGGTCGCCAACGGGCTGCGACCGCCCAGGCCGTTCCCGGACGCCGGGACCGTGTTCGACATGCTGCGGACCACCGGATTCGACATCCCGGCCGACGGCGTCCGCACGGTCGCCCAGCTGCGCCCGTTCACCCGCGCCCAGCTCGCCGACATGTTGCGCACGACCGCGTCGATATCCCTCACCCGGCAGGCCGATGCCGCCGACGCGCACCGCCTGGTCGACGAGCTCGTCGCCGCCACCGACGAACTGCTCCGCCCGGACGGCACCTACGACCAGACCTTCGTCCGCCTCGAGATCCTGGTCCGCCGCCCCTCGGATTGACTCGCCTCCCACCATTCGTCTACCGGCGCGAGAAATGGTTTCGCCGGAGAGAAATGGCGGCTCCGGGCCCCGCCATTTCTCTTCCGAATTTCGTTGGCGTTCAGCTCACCACACCGAGGCAGAGCTTGAACGAGGGCGTGCCGCCCATCAGGTACGCGCCCGCGGACTGGAGGATGCGGTCCTGGGCGACGATGTGCTGGCACATGGTGTTGGTGTCGCGCAGCCAGCGGTCCAGCGGGGACGGTCGGTAGATGGCCGCCGTCTGACGCAGGTCGTAGAGGCGGCCGACGATGGTGCGGGCGGTGCGGAACGCGTGCAGGCGCGAGAGAGGCAGCGCGGTGCGTTCGGTCGGGGTGAGTTCGTCGAGCGTGCCGCCCGCCGCGAGGATCTCCCACTGGCGGCGCAGCGCCGCGTAGACGCCGGAGCGTGCGGCGTGCAGTTCGGCCTCGCATTCGGCGATGGTCACCTGGACGCGGTAGTCGTCGGACTTGGCGGCCGATTCGGCGCGCGCGTAGTCCAACGCGGCCCGCGTCACGCCCAACGGTACGGCGGGCATGTTGCGCATGTGCACCTCGGGCTGACCGAGCGGGCCGAAACCGTGGCGCACGGAAGCGAATTCGAGCGTGTGCTCGTCGGGCACGAACACCTCGGCGATGCGGTAGTCGCAGCTGCCGCTGCCCGCGAGGCCCGTGGTGTGCCAGGTGTCGACGACCTCCACCTGCGCGCGCGGCACCATGAACAGCCGCGAATCCGGTGCGCCCGACGCGTCGCGCTCGGGTTCGCCGTCGCACACGACGAACGCGCCGGACACCACCCAATCGGCGTGCGTGATGCCGCTGCCGAACTGCCAGCGTCCGCTGAGCCGGAACCCGCCGGGGACGCGCTCGGCGCGGCCGGTCGGGAACAGCAGGCCCGCGGTCACCATGTCCAGGCTCGGGAACATCTCCTTGGCGACCGGCTCGTCGAGGAACCTCGCGTAGAGGCCGGTGTCGGAGCCGATCATGGCGCACCAGCCGACCGAGGCGTCACCGTAGGCGAGCGCCTCGACCACCTCGGTCTGCTCGATCGAGGTGAGTTCGGGCCCGCCCCAGTCGCGGGCGAACGCCATGCGGAAGACGCCCGCGTCGCGCAGCAGTTCGACGATGTCGGCGGGCAGGCGGCGCGCGGCCTCGATCTCCTCGGCGCGTTCGCGCAACCGGGGCGCCAGCGCCTGGGCGCGGGCCAGGATCTCGGCGCCCGCGCCGAGCGATGTGGTGGGTGGTTCGTCGACGAGGGTCATGCCTGGGTCTCCTTGCTGGGTGCGGTGATCGCCTGGGGGAAGCGGAAGAAGCCGTCCGGGTCGTACCGGTGCTTCACCCGGGCCAGGCGGGCGTGGTTGGGTCCGTAGTAGGCGGACAGGTCGGTGAGGGCGGGGTCGGTGAAATTGACGTAGGCGGCGTCGGTGGCGTATCCGCCCAGCTCCGCGTAGAGGCCGTCGAGCCATTCGAGGTTGCACCACACCGTGCGCGCCGGGTCGGTCGTGCTCCACGAGGTGTCCATGGAGACGAGGAACAGGGTGTCGCGGTGCGGGAAAGCGGTGTCGCCGACGGGGATTCGGTTGATTGCGCCACCCCAGGTGAACAGCGCGACGCCCGCGCCGTCGGGGTTGGCGCTGCCCGGCCAGCGATCGAGGGCATCGACGAGGACGTCGATCCCGGCCTCGGTCAACGGTTTCGGCGTGCACCGGGTGCGCACCGCGAACGGGTCGCCGGACGTCTCGTGGTGCAGGAAGTCCTTGGCCTGCCAGTAGTCTCGGTCGGCGATGTCGACCCGGCGCGGTGTCGCGGTCGCGAGCGCGGGGCCGAGCAGCTCCTGCAATTCCGTTGCGGGACCGAGGTGCTGGCCGATCACCGACACGACGCCGGGATCGTCGCCCGCGCGGCTCGCGCCGATGCGCGCCGCGAATTCGTCGGGCGCGGCGGCCATGATCTCCTGCATGACCGCGAGCACCCGCCGGGCGTCGCGCCACTCCCACAGCAGCAGGCAGGTCGAGCTGGGCACCGTGTCACGGGCCTGGAACGTGAACGACGTGTTCACCCCGAGGTTTCCGCCGCCGCCACCGCGACAAGCCCAGAACAGGTCCGCGTTCTCGCGGGCGTCGCAGCGCAGCGTGCTGCCGTCGGCGAGCACGATCTCGGTCGCCACCAACGCGTCCGCGGTGAGCCCGAACGCGCGTGACACCGCGGCCACGCCACCACCGAGCACCAAGCCGCCGATACCGACTTGATTCGAATTGCCCAGCGGCACCGCGAGATCGTGCTCTTGCAGCGCGGCGTACACCGCACCGTTGGTCGCGCCGCCGCCCACGGTGATCAGACCGTTCGCCGGATCGACCCGCACCGCGCCGAGGCCGCGCAGGTCGAGCACCAGCCCGGTGCCGACGGAATGGCCCGCGTAGCTGTGCCCGCCGCCGCGCGCCACCAGCGGCACGTCTTCCTCGCGCGCCCAGCGGATGGCGCGCGCGACATCGGTGGCGTCGCGGACCGACAGCACCGCGCTCGGCCGAATGTCGGCATAGCGCTTGTTGAACGGGACGCTGACCGCTTCGAAGCCGTCGTCGCCGGGGTAGCGCACCGTCCCGGCGTCGAGGCGGTCCAGGCTCGCGATCATCGGCCGACCTCGGCTGAAGTCGCGTGGCCGTACGCGGCGGCGGATGAGAGGTCGGGCGTACCGCGCCCGATCGCCGCCCACCGCCGGTCGGCTCCGGTGCCGGGCAATGGCACCTGCCGCGGGCCGACACCGTGGAGATCCTCGGGCTGAGCCGGATTCGTCCGGCGCTGCGCATCGTGGCATGTCGACACCGGCATGGCCGGACCCGGACGTGCGATTGCGCTGCCGGACAGGGCAACTCGCAGATCCAGGTCGAACTGACTGCGCTCTGCCGCATCGGAAGGGGCTCGCCCGGTCGATGACGAGCTCGCGTCGGTCTCGTTGCCGGACAATGCCGATGCTCTATGCGAGTCGATACCGGCGGACCCGTCCCACGATCGCACGCCGAACCGGCGCAGCAGCCGGTTCATCGGATCTCCTCCAGAAAGGAGATCCCGCTGCTCGCGTTGGGCCCGTAGCGTTCCCACTCTTCGCGCAGCCGCAGCGGTCCGCCGTCGGAGGGCTCCGGTTCCGAACGGGTGAAGCCCGAGACGATGTCGCCGCCGTGCAGCACCATGGTGTAGGCCAGGTGCAGCACCCCGTCGGCGTCGCACAGACCATTGAGCGCGCCGCGGCGCACCTTGCCGCCCGCGAAGGACGCCCACACCAGATCGCCGCGCTGGAAGTAGCGCGCGACGACCCCGTCGTCGCTGTCCGGGTTGCGGAACCGGCGGCCGTCGTAGTTGATCATTTGTCGGCGTCCAGGAGTCCGGCGGGCAGGGTGAACGCGGCGCCGGGCGCGAGCGGCTCCAGCGGATCGCCGACCAGCTCTACCGAAGCGCTTGCCGCCTTGAGCAATTCGGCGCAGCGCGGCGCGTCGGCGGCTTCGCACACGACGAACGAGTGGCGGGCGATGTAGCCGCCGGGCGGCAGCCGCAGCTCCGCGCCGGGCTCCACCATCGCGGCGGCGGTGACCAGACCGGGGGCGTGCTCGGGCACCGTCACCGAGCGCACGAGCGTGTCGTGTTCGGGGTAGCCGAAGCGGATGCCCGCAGCGGCCTTGCGGGTGGGACTGGTCGAGGGGCGGTGCCCGGTGGCGACGTCGACGAGCACCTCGCCGGGGTCGATACCGGTGGCGATCTTGCCCAGGAACGGGATCAGATCGCCACCGAGGCGGCCGTTGACCTCGATGATCAGCGGCCCACGCGCGGTCAGCCGCACCTCTGTGTGCGTGATGCCGTTCTCCACCCCGAGTTCGCGGTGCGCGGCGGCGAGCGTGCCGATCAGTGCCTCGTCGTCCAGCAGCGGGTCGGCCGCGTCGACCAGATGACCCAGCTCCTCGAAGTAGGGCTCCAACCCGGTTCGCTTGCGCGCCAAGAACATCGGCAAGTACTCGCCCTTGTAGACCGCGGCGTCGACGCTGATCTCCGGGCCGACCGCGAACTCCTCGACGATGGCGGTGCCGCGGAACGGTTCGTCGCCGATGGCGCTCGCGCCGGTGGCGGTGGCGAAGGCGGCGTCGAGTTCGGTGCGGTCGGCGGCCAGCACCACGCCCATGCTCGCGCCGAGCGCCTGCGGCTTCACCACCACCGGGTAGCCGATGCGGTCGGCTGCCGCCCGCGCCTGCTCGAGCGTGCCGGTGAGCTCGAAACGAGGTTGCACCAGCCCGGCGTTGGTGAGCACCGCGCGGGTCCGGTTCTTGTCGCGGCAGCCGCGCACGCCGGTGGCGGTCAGGCCGGGCACGCCGAACTCGTCGGCCAGGTCGGCGGCGGGCTGGACCAGCGGCTCGTCCCAGCACAGCACGCCGACCACCCGCCTGCGGGCGGCCACCGCGCGCGCCTCGGCGGCCAGCAGGGCGTGGTCGAAGACGTTGGCGACCACGATCTCGTCGAAATAGGCGTGCTGCCAGGTGGGTTCGATGTTGTTGAGCAGCACCAGATCCAGGCCGCGGGAGCGCGCCCGCGCCGCGACCGAGCGCACCAGGTATTCCCGGTACAGGCGCAGTCCACTGCCGATCACCAGCAGCACGTCGTTGGTGGGGGTCATGATGGTTCCTTCCGCATCAGGCGGCCGGTCGGTCGGCCGCGAGTTCGACGAGGTGGTCGGCGACCAGCGGTGCGGTGCGGAACCCGTCGCCGCCGGTGGCGGCGCGGGCAAAGACCGCGGGTCCCGGCCGGGCGAGTGTGGCGCCGCCGGTCGCGGCGTCGACGGTGTAGTGGCACTGTTTGACCGCGGCGATGCGGTACCGGTGCGCGTCGGGGAGCACGTGCTCCACGTAGTCGGTTGCCGCATAGAGACTTTCGGCGTCCGTGCCGACGTCGTCCACGGTGCGGCAGAGCCGGGAGGAGCTGAGCTTGAGCAGGGTGCCCGCCCCCGGCGGCATGAGCCAGCCGGTGCCGTCCGCGCCGATTCGCCCGGCGCTGGGCGCCTGCTCCCACCACGCGGCCAGATCGGCGGGCGGGCGCAGGTAGACGGTGGTCTGCCGGTGCAGCACGGTCGGCACGTCGACGAGTTCGCCCGTCCACGCCCCGGTCGCCAGCAGTACAAGATCACCGCTGAGTCGCGCGCCGTCGCGCAACCGGAGCCTGGCGGCGTCGGTGTCCACTTCGACCACCTGCCGCCAGGGCAGCAGCGTGACCGCGGGCTGCGCGCGCAACCAGCGCGCGGCGGCGTGCAGCACCCGTTCGGCGAGCAGCACGCCAGCGTCGGCCTCCAGTAGTCCGTAGTGACCCGAAGGAAACACGATGTGGGGCAACGACTTCGGCTCGACGACACGCACCGGCAACCCGCTGCGGCGAGCCTCCGCCAGGGCGAAGTCGATCGACGCGGCGGACCAGCCGGTGACCACTCCGATACGCCGGTAGAAGGGGCCACCGAGCAGTGCTTGCAGCCGCAGCCAGCGCCGGTGCAGTTCCGCGGCGGCCGCGGTCCCGCCCGGGTCGCCAGGGCTCAGCGCCCGCACCGCACGGTGATGATCGAACGAGCTCGACGCCGGGTTCGGGATCGGGCCTCGATCCACCACCGTGACCCGGTGCCCGGCCCGCGCGCAGCGCACGGCCGCGATCAGGCCGGTGACACCGCCGCCCGCGATGACGACGTCGGTCATGTCAGCCCCGCACCGGATGCAGTCGGGGCAGCCGGACTGGTTCGATCACGGTGCGCCGCGCCACTTCTCGCAAACCGGTTCCCGGCAGCATGTCCGAACCCGCCAGCGCCGCCTCGGCTAGATCGACGAGCAACGGTGCGGCGCAGCGCACCAGCACGTCCACCTCATGGCAGAAGTCCCCGCCGTCGGCGACCGGCACGCGATCCAGCCGGGCCAGCTGCTGGGTCAGCGTCTCGGCGATCCGGTGCAGGCTGAAGCCGGGCAGCTCGTAGGCGACCTCGAACCGCTCGACCATGCGCAGCGCATCGGACCTGCCCCGATCCGAGATCGGCAGCGCACCGCGCCACACCCAGTCGTCGGCTTTGGCGGCCACCCGATTCCACGGCTCCACCAGCCGGGTCTTGCTCAGCGCGACCAGTTCGTCGTGGCTGAAGCTGGTGCGCTGGAATTCCGGGCTGTTGCACGCGAGGTGGAAGCGGATCAGGTCGCGCGGCGCCCGCGCCGCCAGGTCGCGGCCCCACACCAGGTGTCCGCGGCTGGTGGAGAACTTCTCGTGGCGCAGCTCGTAGAACTCGTTGGTGAGGAACAGTTTCGGCAGCGCGTAGTCGCCGAGGGCGAGCAGCATCGCCAGCCCCGAGATCCCGAACGGATGGATGTTGTCGATGCCGAGGAAGTACACGACCTGCGCCGCGGCCTCGGGACGCCACAGCGCGTCCTCCGAGTTCGGCTCCATGCCGCGGTTCTCGGCCGCGAGCATCGAGCAGTACATCGTCCAGGCGACCGGCTCGGCGTTCGGATTGACCACCTGCCCGGGCAGCTCCGGCGCCGGGATGCCCCAGGAGATCGGGTAGGTCACCGGGAAGTCCGGCAGCGGACGGTTCAGCAGCTCGGCGACCACCTGCGCCGCGTGCGGGCGCAGCAGCCCCGCGGCCTCGGTGAAGTGGGCGCGCAGCCGCTCGCGGTAGTCCTCCATGGGGAGGACGAGCACCTCGACCTCGCGGATCTCCAACCGCTCCTCGGGGTTTCGCGTCGAGCGCGGATCCAGCAGTTCGCCTGCGGTCACCGCGTGCCCGCAGTTCTCGCACAATCCGGCGCAGCTGTCGGCGAGGCAGACCGGGCAGCCGCCCGCGACGTGCCCGTCCACGAGGTATTCGCCGGTGCTCGGTGCGTACGGGAACGGCATCGGCCGCAGCCGCAGCGCGCCTTTGGCACGCAGCTCGGTGACGACCCTGGCGACATAGGAGGTGAAGCGCCGCTCCCATCCGGTGAAGGCGTCGACGGCGATGCCGAGCGCCGCCAGCGTCGCCTCGACCTCCTTGGCCGAGCGCTCGACCAGCGCCTGCGGCTCGAGGCCGAGGCGGTGCGCGGTGGTGGTGACATAGGTGGAGGTGTCCTGCACGCCGGTGCCGAACAGCACCTGCCCGCCCGTCGCTCGGGCGTAGCGGGTGTAGACGTCGGCGGCGAGGAAGGGACCCGCGATATGGCCGAGGTGCAGGTCGCCGTTGGCGGTCGGCGCCGGGGAGATGACGACGGTGGGGCCGTTCACGATGTCACCGAATCTTTCTGCGGCACAAGGTTGCTCGACTTGCGTGATGGCTCCGTCGTATGCCTGCGCACGAATTCGGCCGACATGTCGGTGTCCCACCAGATCGCGTACCACTCGAAATCGGCGTCGCCGACGTTACGCACGTGATGGGTGGTGCCGGGAATCAGGTGGGCGAGGTCGCCCGCCACGAATTCGCGCCGCTCGCCGTCCACTTCGAGGACGGCGCGACCGGTCATCGCGATGAACAGTTCGTACTCGTGGTGGGCGTGCGCGGTGGAGACGTCGCCGGGACGCAGCACGCACCACGCGCCCTCGAACGGCGCGTTGAGCGCGGGCCAGGGCAGCAGCCGCTCGGAGGCGACGCCGTAGGCCTCGGCCAGGCCGTCCCGGTTCAGGCTGCGGATCTCGATCATGCCGTGCGGCTTTCCGGGAAGGCGCCCGCGGTGACGTGGCGGCGGTCGAGGATGTCGTCGACGATGTCCTGCGAGCGGTGCGCGAGCACGCTGATCAGGGTGTCGGAAATGCCGTGCGTCTGTTCGTTGACGCCCTGCAGATACACCGCGCCCCAAGCGGATTCGCCGAGATCGAGGCGGTAGCGGCGGCTCACCGAGACCTCGTCGAGCCCGAGTTCGTCCGCGAGATCACGAACCAGCGTGGGCATCGTCTGCTCGTATCCGGTGCCGAGCAGCACCACGTCGCAGCGCAGCGGCTCGACCTTGCCGTTCTTGCGGTCGCGCAGCTCGAGCACGACGTCGTCGCCGTCCATCCTGGCGCCGGCCACCTCGGTCATCGAGCGGACCGTCGAGCGCTCCCGGCCGAGCATGCGCTGCTGGTAGAGCATGGCGTAGAGCTCGTCGAGGAAGGGTGGGGCCAGGCCCGCGTAGTTGGTCAGGTGCACCTCGTCGAGGATGCGACCGCGCACGTCGGCCTCGGAGTGATAGAACTCGTCGACGAAGGACGGGAAGAACAGCTCGTTGACGAACTTGCTCGTCTGGTAGTTCTGCAGGCCGATGGACCGCATGACGATGGTCGGCGCGCTCTGCGGCAGATCGGTGTGCAACGCCATGAACATCTCCGCGGCGCTCTGCGCGCCGCCGATCACGACCGGGCGGATCGGCCGGTCGGTCGGCAGCTGCGCGACCCGGGTGCAGTACTGGGTGCTGTGAATCACCCGGTCCTCGGGCAGGTTTCGGAAGACCTCGGGGATGTGCGCGTCGCGGCCGGTGCCGATGACCAGGTCCCGGCAGTCGACGGTGTCGCCGTCGGCGAGGGTGACGGTCCAGCCGACGAGCCTGCCGTCGCTGGTGCGCCGCGGCGCGATCGCGGTGACGCGGGCGTCGTAGCGCACTGCGACTTGCTCCAGCGAATGCGCGACCCACTGCTGGTATTCCGACAGCTCCCAGCGGTAGGGGTTGAAGGTGGACAGGTTGACGAACTCGTCCAGGCGCCTGCGCTCGTACAGGAAGTTCAAGAAGGAGAACCGGCTGCGCGGATTGCGCAGGGTCACCAGGTCTTTGAGGAACGACACCTGGCTGCGCGCCCACGGGAGCAACAGGTTGCGCTGCCATTTCACGTCGGGGTGCTGTTCGAGCAGCATGGTCCGCTGGGCCAGCCGCGGCGCGTCGGATTCCTCGAGCGCGACGGCCAGCGCGAGGTTGGCGGGTCCGGCGCCGATGGCCAGGACGTCGACTTCGTGATCGCTCACATTTCCACCTGAGTCTCGATGGGTATCAGTTGCTCCGATCCAGTGAATGCGCTGCGTGAGTTGACCGAAACCCGCGCGCCGATCCGCACGACAACCTGTCGACAGCGGGGCCGTTCGGCCGGTCTGTCGCGCCTGACAGTCGATTGAAGGTTTCTGCGGCACAGCACTGCCGATCAATTTCGCGCTCTGCTGAGCTGGCCAGATGAGCACCTCGACCAGATCACTAGCGCTGCGCGTCGCCGCGGGGATCACCGCCGTCGCGTCCGCCGCGTTGCTCACCGTCGCCTGCGGCGGCGATCCCACCGCGAACTCTTCGGATCGAGACATTCTGAGCTACAACGGGACCGAGCCGGAGAACCCGCTGATCCCGGGCGACGCCACCGAACGCGACAGCGTCAAGATCGTGAACGCGCTGTTCACCGGGCTCGTCGAATACGACACCGCCACCGCCGAACCCCGCAACGCGGTGGCCGAATCCATCGTCACCGCCGATTCGCGCGTCTACACCGTCACCCTCGCCCCGGGCTGGACCTTCCACGACGGAACACCGGTCACCGCACAGAGTTTCGTGGACGCCTGGAACTACACCGCATTCGGTCCGAACGAACTACAGGGCGCCACGTACCTGTCGCACATCCAGGGTTACGAGGCGCTGCGAGATGGTTCGGCGACCCGGCTCTCGGGTCTGCGGATCCTCGACGATCGCCGGTTCGAGGTCACCCTCTCGGCCCCGTTCTCGGCGTTCCCGACCCAGCTCGGCTACGCGGCGTTCTTCCCGCTGCCGAGCAGCTTCTTCGCCGACCGAGCCGGGTTCGAGGCCGAACCGGTCGGCAACGGCCCCTTCCGTTTCGTCTCGCACACCCCGGGCGAGAACATCGTCGTGCACCGGTACGAGGCCTACGGCGGCACGCGCAAGCCGCACATCGAGGGCGTGGAGTTCCGGTTCTACAAGGCGCTCGAGGACGCTTATGCCGACGTGGTGGCGAACGAGCTGGACTATCTCGACTTCGTCCCCGCCGACGCGCTGGCGGGCGGCCGGTACAAGTCCGAGTTGTCCGGGCGGAACCTGTCGCACACCTACCTCGGCGTGCAGTCCGTGTCCTTCCCGCTCTACGATCCCAGGTACGCGGATCCGCGCTTGCGGCAGGCCATTTCGATGGCGATCGACCGGAAATTCGTGGTGGACACCGCCTTCGACGGCGACAAGCTCGTGGCCGACGGACTGGTGCCGTCCACGGTGCCGGGGTACGTAGCCGGGCAATGTGGGGAACTGTGCGAGTACCGCCCCGAACGGGCGCGCGAGTTGTTCGAATCGACCGGCTTTCAAGGGCCGATCGAACTGACCTCCAACGACGACTCGGCCAACCAGGTGTGGATGGACGCGGCCTGCACGACGATCAGCAGGGCACTCGGCCGCGAATGCCGGTACGCGCCAGTGCCGACATTCGGCGAATTCCGGACGCTGATCAACGACCGCCGCATGTCGACGATCTTCCGCTCCGGCTGGGTCGCCGACTACCCGTCCATCGAGAACTTCCTCAACCCCATCTTCCGCACCGGCGCCGCGGTGAACGGCACCGGCTACTCCAGCCCGGCGGTCGACGCCCTGCTCGCCGGCGCGGACGCCGCACCCGCCGAACGCGAGGGCTGGGTGCTGTACCAGCGGGCCGAGCGGCAGATCCTCCAGGACATGCCCGCGATCCCACTGTGGTTCCAGAAGGTTCAGTCCGGCTGGTCGAACCGGACCAGGGACGTCGCCGTCTCGCAGCTGCTGCAACTGGATCTGTTCGCGGTGCGGGTGGACTGAGCGGAAACGACGAAGGCGGTGGCGTTTGAACGCCACCGCCTTTTGCCTTGTGCGACAGAGGTGCTGGACGCCGCGCAAGGGGCTTGCCGGGCGATGCTACTGGCGGGGCCGGATGACGATCGCCGCGCGCCGGTACCAGAAATTGGCGGTGTTTCCTTCGTTGCCCATGTACCCCTCGATCTCCGAGGCGAACGGCTCGAGCGTCGGTTTCGCTGCGCCCGTACACAACTCCTCGTCCCCGACCTCCCGCACAGCGGGCTCACCGGCCGCCCCTGAGGGGTCGATCAGCCACGTCAACGTGATGGTCGACCAGCGCAGCTCGCCGAGATCCTCCGATCCCGGGGCCAGCGGAAGGCTGGGGAGCACCGGAAGGCTGGGGAGCACCGGAAGGCTCGCGGGGTCATCGGGCTCGGGCTCCACCATTTCCCCGTCTTCATCGAACTCCACGTCGGCGCTTTCGACGCATTTCCACCCGTCCGCGACGCGCTCCCAACGCTGCCGATAGATCAGCATCCACGAGGTGTAGTCCTCCTCGTAGGAGTCCTCGACCTCCGCGAGCGCCAGTGAGGTGTCGTATCCCGCGATGTCGGCCGCCGCGAGCAGCATCCCGGCACGGGTGGCATCGCCACCCTTGAGTCGATCCCACCCGAATCCCTGCTGGGAATACTGATGATCCAACAGGTACACGAGTTGCCGAGGTGGGCGTTTCGCCGGCTCCCGCTGCGAAGGCCACGTCGACATTTCCACCGGTGTGGTGAAGTGCGCGCGCAACTGCTCGGCCAGTAACCCGAGCGACGGATGCGTGGCGTAAGCGGCGGGGTCCGGGCCGGTGCGCCCCTTCGCCACCAGGTTGTAGGTCAGCGTGATCCGGAAACCGTCGGTGACCGGCAGCACCTCGTGTTCGCAGTCGCCATAGAACGCGACGAACGACAGCTGCTCCGGCGAACCCCGGTCGGTGATCTTCGTCCCGTGTTGCTCGATCACCAGCTCCCCGCCCGTGAACGCCGAAGGCAGCGTCACCACCAGCGTGCCGATCATGCCGTCGGCCTTCTCCGAATCCTGATGGCGCTGGAAGAACTGTCCCGGCTCGTACACCAGCATCGAATGCAACTCCGCCGACAACTCGCAGTCCGGCGCCAGACCCAGCTCGGCTCGCAGGATGTCCAGCATGGGCAGCAACGTCTCGCGCCACCTCCGCTCGTCGACCGTTACCCGATCCCGCGGAACCTCCCATGTGTCACGCACTTTCGCGTCCAGCAGGGTCTGTTCGCGCAGACCGTACCGCGCCGGCCGCGCGATCTCGCACAGTCGCCGCGCCTGAGCGGGCGTCACCGGCAACTGTATCGGCCCCACCCCAGCTACCTCGATCACCAGGTTCTCCGCCGAGCCCGTCCGACGCGCGGCGAACGAACCCGGCGGCGGCGCCGAATCCATGAGCTCGCCGATCAGCCGTAAAGTCTTGTCCGTCATGCACTTCTCCCGCGTTCGACAACGTTCGCGGGCATCCTCGCAGGACCCACCGACGACCAGTCCCCGATGCCGCACCCGCGGAACATCGGGGACTGTCGGCCGGGCCCCAGGCAGGTCGCCTACTCCTGCCGCCGCTCAGTCCAGCGACGTCACCGACCCGCTGCTGTGCAGGCGGGTCGGCGTGATGACCATGGCCGCGGAGAACATCGTGGCGAACTCCGCCGGTGTGCCGAACATCGCGCCGATGCGTTCGGCGTACTTCGCCGCGTATCGCGGCTCCCGGTCCGCGGGCGGCTGGTCGGGGGCGAGTTCGGCGGTGCCTTCCAGGCGGACGATGTCGCGGCCGATGTCGGTGACGTCGAGGCCGAGGCTCACGTGCGGGTTGGCCGCCACATTGCGCAACTTCTGCTTGCCGGGTTGGCTGTAGACGAGGACCGTTTCGTCCTCGCGCAGCAGGAACCACACCGGCACGCTGTCTGGCCTGCCGTCCGGGCGGACCGTGGTCAGCCACGCGATGAGATTGCTGCGCAGCCTGTCTTCGACGTACGCGCCGCGGCCGGCGGGAAGATGGGATGTCAGGTTCATGGGTGCCTTCATCTCGTACGAAAGTGCCTGTTCGGCAGGGGATGTCGTGCGATCTGCGGGTAAGAGGCTAATCGAGCGACGGCGCGTCGGCGCGGTGACGCGAGAACCGCGCGGTCGCAGGGAAACTCGCGGTGAACGCGAAACATCCGCCGATCGTGTACTCGATCGGCGGATGCCTCCGCGGAACGCGCCTCGTGGCGCCGGTGTGCGGCGTTCACGCTCCGGTGCCGGATTTGACGGTGGACACCGCGGTGCCCGTCGCCGCGTCGGTGTCGGCTTCGTCGGATACCTCCATGTCCGTTGGCACGTCGGGCTTTTCGCTCACCTCGGACTCGCTCGTATCCGCCTTGTCCTCCCGCATCCCGGCGTAGGCGCACCAGGCCGCGACGAGCCCCAGCACGCCGCACAGCGGCCAGATCCCGGAACCCAGGCCATCCCAGGCCAGCACGCCCAGCGTGGGGCCCAGCGCCATGCCGAGGCCGAAGGTGGCCTGGTGGGTACCGATGTAGCGCGCCTTCACCGCCGAAGGGAAGGTCGACGGGTAGGCGAACATGGTGGGGCCGTTGATCATCACGCCCAAAACGAACACCACGGTGGCCAGCAGGATCGGCGCGGCGCCGTGCTCGGCGAAGGAGTATCCGGCGACGCCGAGCCCCATGATCGCAGTGCCCACCGCGCCGACCAGCGGCGCCCGCAGATGCTCGACGTAGGAGGTGATCTTCAGCTCGCACAGGATCAGCACCACCGACGCCGTGACGAGCACCGCGCTGTACAGGCCCGTGGAGTGACCGTCGGCGGTGATGTTCAGCGGCAGCGCGACGGTGTACTGCACGTAGATGATCGAGCCGATCAGCACCGAAGCCAGGAACAGCTGGTAGCGCCGGTCGCGCAGGATCACGCCGTAGCCAGTGCGCCGCTCGGCCGCCGGTTCCGGCGCGTCCTGCACCGCCGTCACCTTGGGCAGGAGCAGCAGCGCCAGCACCGCGTAGGTGAACGCGGACGCGGCGTCCAGCCACAGCAGCAGGTTCCAGTCGATCAGGATCACCGCCGCGGCGATCAGCGGCGCCAGCGCAGCGCCCCCGTTCAGGGCGATGCGCATCATCGAAAAACCCATCACCCGATGCTCTTCCGGCATCAAGTCGCCGAGCATCAGCGCTGCGGCGGGCCGGTAGGACTGGGTGACCAGGCCCGCCGCGCCCACCGCCGCGAGCAACACCGCGAACATGCCCGGCGTCGCCAGCAGCGGGATGAACGCGAGCAGGACCGAAGATCCGGTCATCGCGGCGATGATGGTCGAGCGCGGGCCGAGCCGGTGGGTCAGCTCGCCGCCGAGCATGGTCCCGAACACCGCGCCCGCGCTGTAGGCGGTGAGCGCGAGACCGGCCTGGCCGATGCTGAAGTCGCGATGTGTCAGGTAGAGCACCAGGAAGGTCTGCACGAAGGCGCCGAGCTGGTTCACCAGCACGCCGACGAGCAGGTAGACGACCGGGCGCGGGGTCTGGCGCAGCGCGGCGAAAACGCCGGTGCGAGAATCGGTTCTGATTGCGTTCATGGTGAGTCCTTGATCGCCGGGATCGGGATGTGGTCGGCGTTCGGGAGGCTTGGCGCGGCAGCGCTGGGATGTCTCGGCGTGGCTACGCTTCGACGTCCCGGACGGCGCTTCGACAGTTCAGCGCAGCAGCGCTTCGACCGCGCCGAAGTCCAGCGCGTCCGCGAGTTCGGAGTAGGTGCCGGTGTCGAGGAGTTCGCGGGCGGCGGCAGCGGCCCGTGCGTAGGCGGCTTGGGCCAGCGCCGGTCCGAGGCTGATTCGGCGCACGCCCGCGGCGGCCAGTTCCGGCACGCTCGGCGCGCCCGGCCCGGTCATCACGTTCAGCGGAATCGGCGACTTGCCCACCAGATCGGTGAGCGTCGCCAGGTCGAGCAGGCCGGGGACGAAGAGGCTGTCCGCGCCCGCCTCGGCGTAGTCCACCGCCCTGGCCAGCACCTCGTCGAAGCGTTCCTCGGGCGCGCCGATTCCGAACAGGTAGACGTCGGTGCGCGCGTTGATCACCAGTTCGGGCAGGCCCGCCTCGGTGGCCGCCGCGCGTGCGGCGCGCAACCGGTCGCCCTGCGCCGCGCGGTCGAACAGCGGCCCGCCCGGCGCGGTGGAGTCCTCCACGTTGACGCCGACCGCGCCGACGCCGACGACGGCGGTGACGGTGGCCGCGACGTCCGCCGGCGCGGGACCGTAACCGCCCTCCACGTCGGCGGTGACCGGCACGTCGACGGCCGCGACGATCCGCGCTACCTGGGCGACGGCCTCCTCGCGCGTCATCCGCTGACCGTCGGTACGGCCGAGCGCCCAGGCCACGGCCGCGCTGGTGGTGGCGATCACCTGGGCGCCTGCCTGCGCGATCACCGCGGCGCTGATCGGGTCCCATGCGTTGGGCAGCACGAATGTGCCCGCCGCGTGCAGGTTTCGAAACGCGTTGGCCCGGCTCTGCTGGATCTCGTCCGCCACGTCGGCTCCTCCTGAGTCGTTGTCCTGATCTGGTCGAACTCGACGAACCTAACCCCGGAACCGGCCGTATCGGCGCTGTCGGGGACCACCGCGGACAATCGAACGTCAAAGCCGGACAACATGTTCGGCTCAGCGCCCGAAACCGCTGTCGAAACCGATGGCCGCGCGTAGTGGGTCGGCGTCCAGGTCGTCGGCGCCGCGGCGCAGCGCGAACCGGTCCGCCTCCTGTGCGACGACCTGTCCGATCAACGGCGACATCACATAGCGCTCGGGCTCCGAGACCCGGTGCAGCAGACCGCCGTCGATGAGACTGTCCATCGCGTACTCGGCCGATTCGATCGAGATGTGCAGGGTGCGCGCCAGCGTCGCGGGTGTCACCTCGTCGGCCCCGCCCGCCAGCATGTGCAGCACGTGCTTGGCCAACGGCGGCCGCGACAGGTAGGCGGGCAGCACCGCGTCGGCCAGGCTCACATCGCCGATCCGCAGCCAGTTCGACACGTTCACCCCCTCGGCGAGGCGCGCGGCGATCTCCGACAGGCGCCGCCCCGGCTGCGCGGCGATCTTGCGACCCGCGATGGTGAGGGCAAGGGGCAGGTGTCCGCAGAACTGAGCGATGCTGCTCGCCGCGGCCGGTTCGGCCCCGACTCGGTCGCCGCCGATGAGCAGCCGCAGCAGGTCGACCGCCTCGGCGCGGGGGAGCGGGCCGAGGGTGACGCGGCGCACCCCGTCCAGGCCGAGCAGCCGCGAGCGGCTGGTCACCACGATCTGGCTGTTGAGCGAGCGCGCCAGCAGCGGGCGCACCTGCGGTTCGTCGCGGACATTGTCGAGCAGCACGATGACTCGGCGCTCGGCGAGCATCGAGCGGTAGAGCCCGATCCGGTGCATGTCGTCGGCGGGTACCTGATCGGGGGGGACGCCCAGCGCGCGCAGGAAACCGGCCATCACTTCCAGCGGCGCGCCGTCGTCGCCGCGGATGGCGGCCATGTCGGCGAACAGCTGCCCGTCGGGGAACTGTTCGGCGAGCCGGTGCGCGAACCGCAGCGCGAAAGCGGTCTTGCCGACGCCGACCGGGCCGCGCACCACCACCGGGACCCGCGAGTCGGCGATGCCCGCCGTCGCCGCGCGCGTGCCGTCGAATTCGGCGACCCGGCCGACGAAATCGTCCGGTCCGATGGGCAGCTGGACCGGGCGCGGCGGTCCCGCGTCGGCTGTCTCGTCCACCACGATCGGCAGCGGCTCGGTAGGCGCGCCGTCTCCGCGCGCCTCGCGCCAGCGGCGCTCCCACTCCCCGGGGTCGCCGCCGCAGGCGCGGACGAAAGCCAGCGCCACCGGCAGCGTCGGCAGCCGGTGGCCGCCCGCGGCGTCCGACAGGACGGAAGGGGAGTAGAGGGCTACGCTGGCCAGCTGCCGGTAGGACGGATTGCCCGCCGTGGCCCGCAACTTGCGCAGATCGCCCGCGAACGCGGCAATCGGGCCCGACCGGATGTCGATCGGCTTCTCTCGTCTCCCCATCGGTGCTCCACTCCCTGAAATGCGTTGCGGCACACTTGCCCTGCGCCGCAGCCTGGCAGCCGACGACCCTGTCGGCTCCCCCCATGACGCGCACCGCCTAGCGAGCACCGGCCTCGGCGGCTTGCCCCTGATTCAGACCGCACTTCCGGGGAGCTCCGCACCGCGCGTCCGGCGAGTCCGAATTTCCCGTTCCGCGATCGTCCATCCGGAGGGTGAACGGCCAGCGTCGCTATGGCATGCAATAGGCGACGTGCCGCCTAAGCCTGAATCGCGGTGCGTGCCTTGGGTATTAACAACCGGATGGGCGTCCGTTCGGCCAGCTCCCTTGACCGATCGAGTTTTAGTCAATTACACTAAAACTACGGACACGAGAGGAGCGGCGACATGGGATACGGACACTGGGACGACACCGCTTACCGGGCGGCCAAGACCTACCGCGCCAGCCGGGGGATCGACGACTTCGGCTACACCGCCGAGATGCGGTCGCAGCCGTACGCGAACTGGCGGGCGCATCCGTCTCTCGACCCGCTGGGGGTCGACGCGCGCGAATGCCGGGACTCCGCCGAACACGGGAACTCGCTGCCGATCGCGGTGTTGTTCGACGTGACCGGTTCGATGGGGCAGGTGCCGATCATCATGCAGGACAAACTCGGCAAGCTGCACGGACTGCTCCAGCGCAAGAGGTACGCCGACGATCCGCAGATTTTGTTCGGCGCGGTCGGCGATGCCGACACCGACCGGGCGCCGCTGCAGATCGGTCAGTTCGAATCCGACAACCGGATGGACGAGCAGCTGCGCAACATCCTGCTCGAGGGTGGCGGTGGCGGCCAGAAGTCCGAAAGCTACGAGCTGGCGGCCTATTTCATGGCCACCCACGTCGTCACCGACGCGTGGGAGAAGCGGCGCAAGCGCGGATTCTTGTTCCTCATCGGTGACGAGCTGAACAAGCCGAGGCTGGCCTCGCGGCACATCCGGGCCGTGATCGGTGATCACGTGCGCAGCGATATCGCGGTCGACTCGATCTACCGCGAGCTGGCCGAGAAGTGGCACGTGCACTACATCCTGCCGAATCAGTCCAGTTACTACGACGACCCCGAGATCGCGGAGCACTGGCGCGGGCTGCTCGGCCAGAACTTCCTGAAGCTCGACGATCCGGCTGCGGTGTGCGAACTCATCGCGCTCACCATCGGGCTGGCGGAGGGACGGGTCGATGTCGACACGGGTCTGGCGGATCTGCGCGACGTCGGGTCGGCGGCGGAGGTGGATTCGGTCGGCAAGGCTCTCGGTACACAGCCGCGTCCGGCCATGCGGGCGCTACCCGGCGGGTCGCGCTGAGCGGGCGGCGCCGCACCGTCGCGGGGTCGGTGCGGCGCGCTTGCGTTCGTGAAAGGGAAAGCGGGACAGCATGATCGGATCGCATCTGATCGTCGTAGACCTCGGCTTCGGTGACGCGGGGAAGGGGGCGACGGTGGACTGGCTGTGCTCGCCGGAGGCGGGCCTGGACGTGTCCGCCGTCGTGCGCTTCAACGGCGGCGCGCAGGCCGCGCACAATGTGATCGCCGATGGGCGGCACCACACCTTCGCGCAGTTCGGGTCCGGCACCTTCTCCGGCGTGCCGACCCTGCTCTCCGAACACATGCTCGTCGAACCGATCGCGCTGGCGGGGGAGGCGCGGCGGCTGGAGGCGCTGGGCGTCCGGGATCCGTTGGCGCTGTTGCGCGTCGACGGGCGCGCGCTCCTGACCACGCCGATCCACATCGCCGCCAACCGTGCGCGCGAGGACGCCCGCGGTGCGGCGCGGCACGGGTCCTGCGGCCGGGGAGTCGGTGAAACCGCCTGGTACGCACTCGAACACGACGCGCCGACGGTCGCCGACTGCCGGAACCCCGCGGTATTGCGCGGCAAACTGCGCGCGTTGGCCGCGCACTACGGTCCGTTGATCGCGGGAAGCGCGCACCGCTACGAGCCGATCGATGACCTGGTCGACATGTACTGGGAATTCGCGGCCACGGTGCGGATCGTGGACGGGCGGTACCTGGCGGGCGTGGCCCGGCGCGGCCGCCTCGTCTTCGAGGGTGCGCAGGGTGTGCTGCTCGACGAGTGGCGCGGACTGCACCCGCACACCACCTGGTCCACGGTCGAGCCGCGCAACGCGCGCGCCATGCTCGCGGCCATCGGCCATTCGGGGTGTACGGTCGGCGTCACGCGCACCTACCAGACCAGGCACGGCGCGGGCCCCCTGCCGACGGAGGACCCGCGGCTCGCGATTCCCGAGCCGCACAACGGATTCGGCGAGTACCAGGGCGCGTTCCGGCTCGGTCATGTCGACGCGGTGCTGCTGCGCTACGCCGTCGCGGCGTGCGGCGGCGTCGACGGGCTCGTGGTCAACCACCTGGACGCCGTGGAAACCCGCTGGGCCGCAACGGGTTACCGAACCGGCGCGGGAACCGTGCTGGAGTTGCCGCTCGGTCCGTGGCGCGACCTCGAACACCAGCGGCGGCTCACCGAGCTGCTCGCCACCGCCGAGCCGATACTCACCGAGCTGCCCGAGGATCGGCTGTCCTGGTTCGAGCGGACGCTCGGCGCGCCAGTCGTGCTGAGCGCGGACGGTCCGACCCGGGCCGACCGCACCGGGTGGCGGACGGAGGTCGCCGCCTGAACGGCGCGGCCGGGCCGGGCGCGCGCGGGGCGGCCGGAGGAGGGCAGGATGGTTCGGCGTGGAGCAATCCGTTGTGTCGGTCGACGTGGTGACGCTCCGGTTCTGGCCCGAGGACGCCGGGGTCACGATCGGAATCGCGCCGCGCGGCCACGAACCGTTCACCGGCGAACTCGCGCTGCCCGGCGTGCTGCTCGGCCGCGGTGAGCGCCTCGTCGCGGCCGCGCGCCGCGCGGTGCACACCAAACTCGGCGTCCCCGAGGCCGCGATCGGCGCGGTCGGCCAGCTCGTCACCTTCGACGAACCGCACCGCGATCCGCGCGGCCCCACCCTGTCCATCGCCATGTGGGCGGTGGTCGCCCCGCACCAAGGCCCGGCCCAGTGGGTCTCCTTCGAGGCGACGCCGATCCTGGCGTTCGACCACAACCGTATCGTCGAGGACTCCCGCGCCGTGCTGGCCCGGCTGCTCTGGAAAGACACCGTGTTCACCCGCGCGATCCTCGGCGCCGAATTCCCCGCCACCAGAGCCGTCGAACTCAGCACCTCGCTGCTCGGCTTGCGCCCCGACCCGGCCAACCTCAACCGCACCCTGGCCGCCCTCCCCGGCCTCGAACGCACCACCGAACGCCGCCGCACCAAACCCACCGGTCGCCCCGCCGCCGTCTGGGCCTTCACCTCGGACGAACCCGCCACGGCCGAATAACCTTGCGCCCCAAAGGGTTGTCTGCCGTACGGTAGCGAGGTGGGGACTCCGTGCGGCATCTGCGCGAAACACCGGGGCGAAGGGCCGCTGGTCGGGCCGGTCCTCTTCGCCGACGAGTTGGTCGTGGTCACCCACCGGCCGCTGAGCAAGGGCCGCTTGCCCGGTTACCTGTTCGTGGAGACTCGACGCCACACCGCGGGCGTCGCCGACCTGAGCGACGACGAGAGCAGGGCCGTCGGCTGGGCGGTGGCCCGCGCCGCGCGGGCGCTGCGTCGCGAGCTGGCGCCGGAGCACGTCTTCTCCGCGATCACCGGCCGCACCTGGGCGCATTTCCACCAGCACGTCTTCGCCAGGCCGACAGGGACGCCGGACGAGATTCCCTGGTTCGGCGTGGACGAGTGGGCGGGCGCCCGGATCCTGGACGATGCCGGTCTCGATCAACTCTGCCTACGACTTTCGGCGCACTTCGAGGCTGCCTGAGCAACAGCCCGGAGGGATCCAGCGGCGGGGGCTATGAGCACGACGACGCCGAACAGGCGGATCGCGGCGCCGAGGAAGTCCCAGCGGCCGGGACCGAGCGATCAGCGTGGTCGGGACCCGACGGTCGTGTGGCGTTCGGCCGGAGTTCAGGGAGGCGACCGGCACCGAGTCGGTCGATGAAAGCTCGATGAACAGACCCGGAAAGGGCTGGTGGGAGCAGGGCTCGGGCCGTCATCGTCACGGTATGCGAAGACGGTCGCTGTTGCGAGCCACGGCCGTCATGGCGGCCGCCTTGGTCCCCGGCGCGGTCACCGCCACCGCCGCCCCCGGTCGCACCAAGGTTCTCGTCATCGGACTCGACGGCGCGATGTACGCCGAGATCCGCGAGGCCCGCGCGCCGAACCTGCTGGGGCTGGTCGCCGCTGGCACCCTCTCCCAAACCTCGCTCGTGCCGCACATGAGCCTGTCCGGCCCGTCCTGGGCGACCGCCCTCACCGGCGTATGGGACCGCAAACACGGCGTCACCCACAACGACTTCGACGCCGTCCCCTTCGCCCGGTACCCGACGGTGTTCACCCTGCTGGAGCGCGCGGGACGCCGCACGGCCGCCGTCGCGACGTGGTCGAAGATCGCGACCATCGCGGGCAGCGGAGCGCCGCACGCGAGCCGGATCCACGTCACCGCGCCGGTGCCGGACGACCCGGACGAGGCGAAGACCGATGCCGCCACCGCCGACGCGGCGATCGCCGCGCTCACCGGCGACGCCCCCGACTTCCTTTTCGTCCACCTCGACCAGGTCGACTTCGCCGGTCACCGGCACGGCGCGGCGTCCAAGGCCTACCTGGACGCGACCACCCGGGTGGACCGCGAGGTCGGTCGGATCGTCGCGGCCGTGGACGCGCGCCACGACGAGCGCTGGACCGTGCTGGTCACCACCGACCACGGCCACCTCCCGAGGGGCGGCCACGGCGGACAGACGCGCGACGAGACCGCCACCTTCGTCATCGCACGCGGACCCGGCTTCGCCCCCGGCGTGACCGACGCGCACTACGCCCTCGTCGACATCACCCCCACCGCCCTCGATCTGCTCGATGTCCCCGTCCCGCGCGGCCTGGACGGCGGTTCCATGCTCGCCCGTCCCGCCGACGCCCGCGAGTGGGTGCGGTCCGCTTCGCGCCCCGGTGAGGGCGGTCCGCTTCGCGCCCCGGTGATGGGTGCGGTCCGCTTCGCGCCCCGGTGATGGGTGCGGTCCGTTCCGCGCCCCGATAATTGGGCGGTCCGCTTCGCGCCCCGGGTGAAGGGTGCGGTCCGCTTCGCGCCCCGGGTGAAGGGTGCGGTCCGCTTCGCGCCCCGGGTGATGGGTGCGGTCCGTTCCGCGCCCCGATAATTGGGCGGTCCGCTTCGCGCCCCGGGTGAAGGGTGCGGTTCGCTTCGTGCCTCGGTGGGGGGTGCGGTCTGCTCTGCGTCCTATTGGGCGGTTCGCTTCGCGCCCCGATGATGGAGGCGATTCGCTTCGCGCTTCGGTGATGGGTGCGGTCCGCTCCGCGCCCCGATAATTGGGCGGTCCGCTTCGCGCCCCGGGTGAAGGGTGCGGTTCGCTTCGTGCCTCGGTGAGGGGTGCGGTCCGCTTCGCGCTCGGTGGGGGCGATCCGCTTCGCGCCCCCGATGATTGGGGCGGTCCAGCTTCGCGCTGGTGGGTGCGGTCCGCTTCGCGCCCCGAAGATTGGGGCCGGTCCGCTCCGCGCCCGCGTGACGGTGGCAAATCCGTTCTGCCTCGGAGGATTTCGGTTCGGACGAATCCTCCGCCGGGCTCCCGGCATCGCCTCGAGAAGTCCGGTCGGGAGGCCGGAAACCGGACAGGCTTCCGTCTCGGCAGCTGCGGATCCGACGGTGGGCCTGGCCGGGGACTAAAGTTGTGGTCTGGGCGGTTGCAGCGGTCGGATAGGGTGGTCCGACCGCGGCGTGGAGAGGTGGTGGCATGACTCAGCATCTGGGCGAGGCGAATGTCGAGCAATCGGCGGCATCTGCCCCGCAGTCGAACGGTGCGGCGGCCGCCTCCGCGCCCCCGCAGCCCGCCCGGCCGACGCCCAACGATGTGCCCCAGCGGCAGCCCGATCGGGCCCAGCGTCCGTCCGGAACGACGCAGCGTCCGGCCGAACCGCCCCAGCGCCAGCCGAGCGCGGCCGCCGTCCCCACCTCCGCCTCGCGGCGAGTGCGTGCGCGGCTGGCCCGCCGGATGACCGGCCAGCGCGGTATCGCCGCCGTCAAGCCGGTGCTCGAGCCGCTCGCCACGGTGCACCGCGAGCTGTACCCGAAGGCGAACCTGACTCTGTTGCAGCGGGCCTTCGACGTCGCCGACGAACGCCACGCGCACCAGTTCCGCAAGTCGGGCGATCCGTACATCACCCACCCGCTCGCCGTCGCCAACATCCTCGCCGAGCTCGGCATGGACACCACCACGCTGGTCGCGGCCCTGCTGCACGACACCGTGGAGGACACCGGCTACTCGCTCGAGCAGCTGACCGCCGACTTCGGCGCCGAGGTCGCGCACCTGGTGGACGGCGTCACCAAACTGGACAAGGTCAATCTCGGCGCGGCCGCCGAGGCCGAGACGATCCGCAAGATGATCATCGCCATGGCGCGTGACCCGCGCGTGCTGGTGATCAAGGTGGCCGACCGCCTGCACAACATGCGCACCATGCGCTTCCTGCCGCCGGAGAAGCAGGCGAAGAAGGCCAAGGAGACGCTCGAGGTCATCGCGCCGCTGGCCCACCGCCTCGGCATGGCGACCGTGAAGTGGGAGCTGGAGGACCTCGCGTTCGCGATCCTGCACCCCAAGAAGTACGACGAGATCGTGCGCCTCGTCGCCGACCGCGCGCCCTCGCGGGACACCTACCTGGCGAAGGTGCGCGCGGAGATCGTCAACACGCTGGCCGCCTCGCGCATCAACGCGATCGTCGAGGGCAGGCCCAAGCACTACTGGTCGATCTACCAGAAGATGATCGTCAAGGGTAAGGACTTCGACGACATCCACGACCTGGTCGGCATCCGCATCCTGTGCGACGAGGTCCGCGACTGTTACGCCGCGGTCGGCGTGGTGCACTCGCTGTGGCAGCCGATGGCGGGCCGGTTCAAGGACTACATCGCCCAGCCGCGCTACGGCGTCTACCAGTCGCTGCACACCACCGTGGTCGGCCCGGACGGCAAGCCGCTGGAGGTGCAGATCCGCACCCAGGACATGCACCGCACAGCGGAATTCGGCATCGCCGCGCACTGGCGCTACAAGGAGACCCGCGGCAAGCACTCCGGTGACGCCGCCGAGGTCGACGACATGGCCTGGATGCGCCAGCTGCTCGACTGGCAGCGCGAGGCCGCCGACCCGGCGGAGTTCCTGGAGTCGCTGCGCTTCGACCTGAAGTCGCCCGAGATCTTCGTGTTCACCCCGAAGGGCGACGTGATCACGTTGCCGCAGAAGTCGACTCCGGTCGACTTCGCCTACGCGGTGCACACCGAAGTCGGCCACCGCTGCATCGGCGCGCGCGTCAACGGACGTCTCGTCGCGCTGGAACGTCAGCTCGAAAACGGCGAAGTGGTCGAGGTTTTCACCTCCAAGGCGCAGAACGCCGGACCCAGCAGGGACTGGCAGAACTTCGTGGTCTCGCCGCGCGCCAAGGCCAAGATCCGGCAGTGGTTCGCCAAGGAACGCCGCGAGGAGGCGCTGGAGAGCGGCAAGGAGCAGATCTCCAAGGAGGTCCGCCGCGTCGGACTGCCGCTGCAGCGGCTGATGAGCGTCGACGCGATGACCGCGGTCGCGCACGAGCTGCATTACACCGACATCTCCACCCTCTACACCGCGGTCGGCGAGCACCAGGTCTCCGCGCACCACGTGGTGCAGCGGCTCATGGCCCAGCTCGGCGGCATCGGCGACGTGGAGAACGAGCTCGCCGAGCGCTCGACGCCGTCCACCACGCCGAGCCGTCAGCGCGTCACCGGCGACGCGGGCGTGCTGATCCCCGGCGCGCCGGGCACCGTGGCCAAGCTGGCCAAGTGCTGCACCCCGGTGCCGGGCGACGAGATCATGGGGTTCGTGACCCGCGGCGGCGCGGTGAGCGTGCACCGGACCGACTGCACCAACGCCGGTTCGCTGCGCGAGCAGGCCGAGCGGATCATCGACGTCGAGTGGGCGCCCTCGCCCTCGTCGGTCTTCCTGGTGGCCATCCAGATCGAGGCGCTGGACCGCACCCGCTTGCTGTCGGATGTCACCAAGGTGCTCGCCGACGAGAAGGTCAACATCCTGTCCGCCTCGGTGGCCACGCACGGCGACCGGGTGGCGATCAGCAAGTTCACCTTCGAGATGGGCGATCCGAAGCACCTGGGCCACTTGCTGAACGTGGTGCGCAACGTGGAGGGCGTCTACGACGTCTACCGCGTGACCTCGGCCGCCTGAGCCAACGCCCGTTCGCCGACCGCGACGATTCCGCGCGCGTCAGGGTCGCCAGGCCGCCACATGCTCGTCGCCGTGCCGCGCGGCCATCCGGCGGGCGCCTCAGGGGCATGAGGGGCGTGAGGCCGCCGCATCCTCGTCGCTGGACCGCGCGGCGATCCCGTGGGGTGCGTCAGGGTGCGACGCCGCTACGTCCCCGTCACCGGACCGCGCGGTGATCCCGCGTGCGCCTCACGGGGCGTGAGCCGCCGCGTCCTCGCCGAGCTGGCGCGACTGAGCGATCCGGGGCGTCCGGAAACCCTTGTGGCTAGGTAGATTTGCTGGCAGACCTGAAATATTTGCTGAGCCGTCAATGGGGGTTGCTGGCGAGCGTAAGCCCAATTATCGCTCCTCGGTGGCGGTCTCGCGCGGACTCTCGGAAACTTGCCGGGCCGATCTGCTCGCCGCGCCGGTCAGTGTGCGTTATGCTTCGGCGTTTCGCGAAAAGTTTTCTCTGTTGCGGCAGTAATAGCCGGAATCTGTTACGGTCTATTGCGTTTCATGGCGTTGAGGGTAGCTGCGGCAACACGGGATTGATTGCGGATCGCTATGACTGATTACACGGCAAGACTCTCGGGGTTGGTGGTCGCGACCACCGTTGCCGTCGCCGCCGCGACGGCGAGCCCCGCGCTCGCCGATCCGCCGAAATCCCCCGCCCCGTCGACCGATCTGGCGATCGATGACTGTCCGGCGTTGTACGCCTTGGGCGTTCAGGGCACGGGGGAGTCCTCCCCGGACGCCGCGCCGACCACCGACACCGGCATGCTCTCCACGGTCTTCATGCCGTTGCTGGCCAAGGCCGCTCGGCCCGGCCTGGTCGATCGCGCCTACGTGCCATACGAATCCGGCTTCGGCGGCTTCGTCAACGGCGGCGCGGCGCCGTACGTGGAGTCCGTGCAAGGCGGGCTGACGCGGCTGCGGGACATGGCCGCCCAGGTCGCCCAGCGGTGCGCCGACACGCGCCTGGCCATCGTCGGCTACTCCCAGGGCGCGCACGTCGCCTCGGTTTTCGCCCAGGAGGTCGGGCAGGGCCGCGGCGTGGTGCCCGCCGATCGGGTCGCGGCCGTCGCGCTGTTCGCCGACCCGACCCGCAATCCGGGCGCGCCGCTGTTCCCCGGCTCGCCGGGCAAGCAGACGCCGGATCCCGCGCCCGGCACCACGGGCGCCCAGATCGCGACCATCGCCGCGCTGCCGCAGACGCCGGCGCACGGCGGCGGCATCGGTCCGGAACGGGATCAGGCGGCCGATTTCGCGGCCCTCACCGGTCGCGTGGCGAGTTTTTGCGCGGCAGGCGATCTCGCCTGTGACGCGCCGCAGGGCGCGCCGATCCTGAAGGCCGTGGCCTCGGTGGCGGGCCAGGCCAAGCTGAGCGGCGGCGACCCGATCGCCTCGCTGGTTTCCATCGCGCAGGCGCTCGCGTTCACCTCGATCAAGACCGCGACCAAGGTCGTGAACGAGGACGTGCAGGGCACCTCGCTCGCGAATCTGTCGCTCTCCCCGCAGAAGTCGATCTCGCAGCGCATCGCCGACGCCTCCGACCCGCGCGCGCAGCTGGATCTGAACGGTGCGCTGCGCGCCCTGCTGAAGGTCGGCATGATCGGGCTCAACGCGGTCGCCACCGTCGTCAAGGCGGTGATCAGCCCAGCGGCCATCTCGCAGCTGGCCACCGCGGGGCTGTCCAATCCGGCGGCCGGACTGCTGCTGCTCGGCACCAAGTTGATCGGCGCCATTCCCCAACTGATCCCGCCGACGACGGTGTCCCGGCTGGTCACCCAGGCGTTCGACGCGGTGGTGCAGAACATCACCGACAACAGCGAACTGCTGAACCTCACGACCTGGGTGCGGTATTGGGACACCGTGCAACGGCACGGCGCGTACAGCACCGCGGCGGTGGCCGCCAACGGCGACGCGCCCACCCGCTTCGTGGCCGACTGGTTCGCCGCACTGGCCCGTGACCTGGCCGATCGCTTCGGCGCGGGCGCCGAGCCGCAGGGTGGCGCGGCCAAGCCGCCCGCCGGATTCTTCGGCGAAAGTACCGGCGCGTCGACTACGCCGAATTCGTCCGGTACGGGACAATTTCCGTTCGGGACAGGAGCCGATGGCGCCTCATCCGGCGGCGCGACCTCGATTCCGCCCACCGAGCGACCCGGCACCGCCAACAACGCCTACCCGTTCTCCACGAACTGATCGCCGAGAGGTCCGACGATGCGATACCACGTGCCTGGCTCTGCGGGAATGGGGGAATGTTGAAGTCGTACAAAGATCTGTCCCGCTGGTACGACGCGCTCGAACCCGACAACGGTGCGCCCGCTTCGGCGCAGCAGGACGACGCGAGTCTCGATCCGGTGGAGGACGACGGACCGGCCCGGTATCCGCACTATATCCGCGACGAAGAGGATCCCGAGGAGGCGCGCGCGCGGAACGAGGTTCCGGCGGATCTGGCCTCGCGCCGCGCGGAATTCACCGGCGGCTGGTCCGATTGGGTCGCCGTCCACGCGCCGGGCCCCGACGACGACTACGCACCGCGCGACGGCGATCTGGTTCGCTTCCCGTGGCCGGAAGACGACGACTACGACGACGAGCCCGCGCCACCCGTCCGCCCGCACCCGCGCGCGCTGCGCGACCACCCGGCCTCGCGCCGCGGTCGCGTCATCGTGGTGCTGATCGTTGCGGTCTTGTTGCTGGCCTTCGTCGCGGTGGGCGCGCTGTACCTTTGGCGGTCTTCCGCCAACCGCGCCGCCGTCGCGCCGACCACCGCGCCGATGCAATTCACCGCGGGCAGCGCGCAGGCGGGCATCACCTCGGGCTGCCCGACCGAGCGCGCCGAACGGCTGATCCGCAGCGCGGAGGCCGGCGGCACGCACAGCGGCCAGGACGTCGTGCTGGCCTTCCAGTACGCCTACTACGTGGAGCGGTCCGGCGAGCGGGCACGGGCATTCGTCGCGCCGGACGCGGCGGTTCCGGCCGCCCCGACGATTCAGCGTGGAATCGACACGGTCCCGGAGGGCACCACGCACTGCGTGCGCATCGCGACGGTGGGGGCCGACATGTATTCGGTGGAGGTCACCGAGTATCGGCCGGGCGGAGCGCCCGCCACGTACAACAAGCAGACGGTCACCACCGCGGTGATCGGCGGCCGCACCCTGATCACGGGTATCGCGGCCGGATGAAGGAGAGCTGAGAACGATGGGAGAGGACTGGAGCCGCTGGCTCGACGAGGCGCCCGAGGAGGGCCCTCCGCCGGGTCGTCAAGCGCGTTCGAAGGCTCCGGTGGTGCGGTTACGGCGCGGCAAGCGGGGTGACGGCGAGGAGGAGACCGGCCCGACGCAGCGGCCGATTCTGGTGGTCGGCGGGTGCGGTGGCGCGGGAACCACCACGACCGCACTGGGTATCGCGGGCGAATTGGGTTCGGGCGGAACGCCTACGGTCGCGGTGGACGCCACCGCGGCGGGCAGCGATCTCGCGCTGCGCGGCGCCGACGAGCACCTGCACCCGATCAGTCTGCAGTCGTGGCTGTACGGGCGCGGCGACGACGAACCGGCCCCGCTGAAGGAGTGCCTGTCCCGCGCCACCTCCGGCATCGGCCTGCTCTGGCGCGACGCCGCCCCGTTGCGCCGCCGCGCCACGTACCTGACTGTCGCGCGCGCGGTGGAGGACGCGGGGTTCACCGCGGTCTACGACGGCGGAAGCCCGATCGCGGGACGCCAGCTGCGTCCGCTGCTCGACGACGCGGATGTCGCTCTGGTGCTTGCCATTCCGGCGCGCCCGGATGCCGCGAACCGGCTGCGCGTCACCCTGGAATGGCTCGACGATCAGTTCGGCGACTCGGCCGAGGGCCAGGGCACGGGCATCGTCGGCGACACCACCATCGTCGTCTCGCACCAGCAGCCGGGCGCCGATTCGCGGGTTGCCGACCATTTGCGTGAACACCTGGGCGGCTGGGTCCGCGACATCAGGGAGATTCCCTACGATCCGCATCTGGCGCGCGGCGAACTCGTCCGGCACAGCGCGCTGGCCGCCGAGACCCGCCGCGCGTACGGGGTGCTGTTGGCGGGGGTGGCATCATGACCGCCGCCATGAAACTTCGCCGGAAACTCGATCCACAGCCCGCGGGCGTCGTCGCGCCGCCCGAGTCCCGTCGCGCGCCGGTCTGGGACCGTCCGGTGCCGGGCGTCGGCCGCGCGCCGCTGGTCTGGCTGCTGGGTGTGCACGGCGGAGCCGGAGCAACTACCCTCGCGCATGTGCTTGCGCCAGCGGCGGATTCGAGCCGCCGCTGGCCGGGCGTCTTCGAGCGTGAATCCCCGTTCGTCGTGTTGGTGGCCAGGGAGACGATCGCCGGGTTGACCCGCGCGCACGACCTGCTGCGCCAGCACCATTTCGGTTTCGGCGGCCCCTCCGAGGTGCTCGGCCTGATCACCGTGGCCGCGCGGCCCGGCAGGATGCCCGCCGAGATCCGGCGCTACCGCGACGTGGTCGGCTCGCTGGCGGGCCCGCTGTGGCAGGTGCCGTGGTACGAGGAGTGGACCCTGGTCGAGCCGGAGCAGTTGCCGGTGTGGACGCCGGGAGATCCGATGCCGGAGAAGAAACGCAAGATCGATCCGCTGGCCGAGGTCCCGCTGGAGGTACGCGAGCTGGGCGTCGACATCGTCTCCGCGGTGCGTGAGAAGCTTGACAGCACTGCGGCTTTCGACGAGGGGGAGGATTCGTGAGGTCGACCGGCACGCACAGCAATTTCGAGAAAGGCATCCGATGAGCATGTTCCTCCTCGCCGTGCAGGACACGTACGGCACCGTGCTGGCTCAGGTCGGTAACCCGACTCCGGAGGCGCCGCCTGGGTCGGAGAAGATCCTGCAGCTGGTCCGCTACCTGACCTGGTTCGTGCTGCTGTCGGGTGTCTGCGGCATCATCTACGCGGGCGGCCGGTTCGCCTGGGAGAAGTGGACCGGGGGCGGGCTCGAATCGCCGAAGATGGTGGCGGGCGCGATGATCGGCGGCGTGGTCGCCACCAGCGCGGGCACCATCATGAACGCCGTCATCTAGGACGACCATGTCCACCGTGCGAATGTCGGCGGAGCTGCTCGCCTACAAGCAGATGCCCTCCGAGGTGCTCGAACCGCTGATGCAGCTGCTGAATTGGCTGCTGTGGTTCGTGCTGCTGGTGTGCCTCGCCTGGATGATCTTGTCCGCGGGCAGGCTGTGGATCGCCTTCCGCAGCGATCTGGCCGTCAACGACGCGACCCACGGCGTGGTGATGAGCCTGATCGGCGCGATCGTCGCCAGCACCGCCTCGGGTATCGCGTTGGCGTTCCTACCGACGTGAGCCGCGGGCCCCTGATGGAGACGGTTCGGACATGAACTGCACAGCGGCGCGGCCGCGTTCGGTGTCGCACCCGCACGGCGCGGGGCGGCGAGGCAGATCCGCGGCCGGGATGTTCGGCGTGGTGCTGCTGGCGGCCGCCGTCGGCTGCGGCGGCGCGGACCAGCCCACGGGCCCGGATCTGGCCGCGCGGCCCAGCGGGCTGCGCTGGCAGGCCTACCAGGGTGTGGCGCTGCCGCACAGCGACCAGGGACCCGCGTCGCTCGCCGACGGCGCCGCAACGGGTTTCGAGCAGTCACCGCCCGGTGCGGCCGTCGCCGCCATCACCCACACCGTGCGCCTGTCGGTGGCCGCCGACGACCAGTGGCCGAAGGTGATCGCAGCCGAGGTAGTGCCGGGACCCGCGAGAGACGAGTGGGCGGTGAGCCGGGTGCAGCTGTCCATCACCGGGCCCGCCGAGCCCGAGTACGCCCCGCGGCTGCTCGGGTACAAGATCACGGACTACACCGAGCAACGCACCGCCGTCGACGTGTACACCGAGTACTCGGACGGCTCGAAAGCGGTGAACCACACGGTTGTCGAGTGGTTCGCCGAGGACTGGAGATTACGACTGCCCGACCCCGACTCGACCGCACGCCCCGTCGAGGCCATCGACGTATTACCCACCGACATAGTGACATTGGAGGCGCCGAAGTGAGCGAGCGCCAGCGAGTGAACCATCGGCACAGTGCGCTCTCGCGCACGACGGAGCCGAGCGTCAGCGAGGTGGAGTCGTGAGCGAGCGCCAGCGAGTGAACCATCGGCACAGTGCGCTCTCGCGCACGACGGAGCCGAGCGCCAGCGAGGTGGAGTCGTGAGCGATAGGGACTACGCGCGTGATCGCGTCTCCTTCGGTGCGATCGCGTCCGCGGCGCTGCTCGCGCTTATCGTGATCGTCGGCGCGGTGGTGTATCTGGGTCGCGACGACGAGGCCGCGGGCAACAACGAGGCCGAATTCGCCGCGACCACCGGCGAGGGCTTCGCGGGCCCGGAGGTCGACCTGTTCGGCAGGCGCGTCGACGTCCCGAACAATCCTGCGGGACAACCGCTTCCGCAGGATCCGACGCATCAGCGCAAGCCGTCCGACCCGGACTGGCTGACCGCCGCGCCGGAGGGCACCCTCGCCCCGCGCGGCTGGCAGCGGGTCTACGGCGCGTCGGTGCCGTTCTCCACCTCCGACGGGCCGACCCGCATCGAGGACGGGCTCGCCGTCGGTTACGCGCACACCCCGCAGGGCGCCGCGCTGGCGGCCGCGCAGATCACCTACCGGCTCAACGCCCGCCCCGCCGACCGCGACCTCTACGTGCGGCAGGTGCGCGTCTCGGCGCAGCAGATCGCCGCCTACGACCGCGCGCTCGACGAGGATCGGCTGCCGAAACAACAGCCGGAGAAGGTGACTCGCTACTTCGTCGCCTCCGACGCGTTCAAGGTGGAGAACTACGCCGACGACTTGGCCATCGTCCGGTTCGCCTCGCGCGGGCCCGTCGTCGACGGCAAGCAGCTGTGGGCGGCGCTGCGGTTGGTCATGGTCTGGGACGCGGGCGACTGGCGGCTCAAGCCCGCCACGAGCAACGGCGCGCAGACCGAATACATCGAGTCGCTCGAGGGGTGGACGAAGTGGTGACCGCGGGCCCGGTATCCGGCCGCGGTCGCGCACCGCTGCCCCTGCTCGGTTTCGGCGCGGCGCTGGCGGTGGCGATCGCCGTCGGTGTGACGGTGACCGCGACCCGCGACGGCAGCGTGGCCGCCGAGGTGACCGCGACCGGAACGACGGAACCCGCCGCAGGTCCGCACGGCCTCGTCGGCTTCGCGGGACGGGAGACCGACCTCTTCGGCAGACCGGTCGACGTCCCGGTGAACCCGGCTGGGGTTGCGCTGCAACAGGTTTCGGGTGTGCCGACGCGACCCGATCAGCCGGACTGGCTCACCGCCGCTCCGGCGCCCGCCGAGGGCGAAGGCATCTGGCAGAAGCTGTTCGGCGGTCCCGTCGTGCGCTTCTCCGGCTCGGACGGGCCCGCGCGCATCGAGGGCAACGCCGCCGTCGGTTTCGCGCACACCCCGCGGGGCGCGGCGCTCGCCGCCGAACAGATCTACTGGCGCACCAACGCCAACCCGCGTGATCGAGACCTGCTGCTCCGGCTGGTCGAGGTGTCTCCGCAGTACCTGGCGGAGTACGACCGGCTGGTCGCCGAGGGCAAGGTCTCCGAACGGATACCGGAGAAGCTCAGACCCCTGCTGTTCGCTTCGGACGCGTACCGAATCGAAAGCTACGCCGACGATTCCGCGATCGTGCGGTTCGCGAGAAAGGCACGAGAAACAGTTGATGGCCAACCAACATGGGTGGGCATGCGCCTTGCGGTCGTCTGGCGCGACGGCGATTGGAAGCTCAGGCCGGTGACCGGCGAGCAGCAAGTCCAGATCGAGTCCCTGCGGAGCATCGAGGGGTGGACACGATGGTGAAAAAACTAGTGACGATCCTCGCGGTCATCTTCACCGTGATGATCGCGACGCCGACGGTGGCCTACGGCCAGACCTACGGCTTCGACGAGACGTGCAACGAGATCCACGACACCCTCGACGGTGTCGGCCTGCCGGGGATCTCGCTCGGCGACGCCGCGTCCGCGGTGTGCAAGGCGGGCAACGCCGCGTCGCATCCCGGCGACGCCGCGACCGCCGTCAAGGACAAGGCGTGGGACTCCACCTTCGGCAAGGTGGTGGATTCGCTGATGAACGGCCTCGGCGAGGCCATCATCCTGGCGCTGACGTTCTGGATGAAGGTGCCCAACGAGGCGGCCAGCGACAACGGGTCGTTGTTCACCAGAATCAACGACTACACCTATCAGATCCAGATATTGCTGCTCATAGCCTCGGTCATCCTATCGGGCGCGAGACTAGCCGAGGCGAGGCGCGGCGCGGCGGTGAGCGAAGCGGCCGAGTCCTTCCGCATGTTCGCCAGGGTGGTCTTCAGCTCCTGGATGCTCGGCGCCATCATCGTGGCGGGCACCCAGGCCTCGGATCGCTTCGCCGAGTGGATCATCAACGACTCCACCAACGGAAACGCCAAGGATTTGGCCGAGCTGATGGTGAAAACCAGTAAGCTGCAAGCCTTCTCGCCGGGTCTGGTGCTGATCATCGCGATCGTCGGCCTGCTCGGCGCGCTCGCGCAGATCGTGTTCGCCATCGTCCGCCAAGGACTGCTGATCATCGCGGCGGGCGTGCTGCCGCTGGCGGCCGCCGCGTCCGGCATGAACATCGGCAAGTCGTCGTATCAGAAGCTGATCGGCTGGATCATCGCCTTCATGTTGTTCAAACCGGTGGCGGCGATCGTCTACATGATCGCGTTCACCACGGCGGGCCACGTCGACGGGCTCACCTCGACCACCGGTCTGCCGGAAGGCGAAGAGGCACAGCGCATGCTGGTCGCCATCGTGTTGCTGTGCAGCGTGGCGTTCGTGCTGCCCGCGCTCATGCGTTTGGTCACCCCGGCCGTCGCGATCGTCGGTTCCGGCGGTTCGGGTCTGGCCTGGACGGGCGGCGCCGTGGTCGGCGCGCTGGCGCTCGGGGCCATGGGCACCAAGGCCGTTGGGGTCAAAGCCGCGGCCTCTCCCGGTTCGGCGGGCTACGTCAGCGGCAGCGGCTCGGGCCCGCGTCCGCCGGGTGGCGCGGGCGGCGGACGCGGCGGTGGCGCACCACGTCCCACACCTCCGCGCGGCGGTGGCGGCGGTGGCGCGGCGGGTCAACCACCGCGCGCCTCCGAGCCGCAGGGCTCGGCCGGAGTACCGTCCGGTGCGGCGCGAGCGGCAGGCCGCATCGGCGCGGCGAGAGCCGCGGCGGGCAGTATGCGCAACGCCGACGATTCCATGGGTGATGTGGCAGGCGACCGTTGGGCGAACCGGTCGCCCGACCTCGGGAGGAGCACCATTCCGCGATGACGATGACCGAACCCTACGAGCGCCGCTCCTACGGGCTGTGGCAGAAGCCGCGCAGCGCAGGCCTTTTCGGCCTGCGCTGGGAAGAGACCGTGATCGGCTTCGTCGTCGTGATCACGGCGCTGATCTGCGCGATGGTCGGCGGCTTCCAATGGGGTCTCATCGTCGGCGGCGTCGGCGTCGCCGTGATGGTTCCACTGGTGTGGCGGACGGGGGGCCGCTCCGGCTATGAGACGGGATTGATGATGTTCAACTGGATGCGCTCGCGGAACCGCGGCGAACACGTGTATCGGGGCGGACGGTTCTCCCGGATCCCCGGCGGCGTCACCCGGCTGCCCGGACTGCTCGCGCCCTCGAAGCTGTACGAGGGCATCGACGCGGGCGGCTACAGCTTCGGCATGATCCACCTACCGCAGTTCGCGCAGTACACCGTGGTGCTGCGGGCCTGGCCGCAGGGTCACGAGGCGGTGGACCAGCCGGTCATCGACCGCTGGGTCTCGGCCTGGGGCACCTTCCTCGCCTCGGTGGGCCAGACCAGCGACATCGTGGCCGTGGTGCCGGTCATCGACACCGTTCCCGAGACCGGAAACCGTTTGCTCACCGAGGTTTCCACCATCACCCGCCCCGAAGCGCCGGAACTGGCCCAGCAGGTGATGTACGAGCTGGCCACCGAGCTGCCGCAGGAGCGGGTGCAGCTGCTGCCGCGCGTCGCCATCACGTTCAAGGCCACCACCGCCGAGCGTCGCAAGAACCCAGCCGAGGAGGCCGTCGAGATCGGCAGGCGGCTGCCGGGCATCTGCGCGGCGCTCGCCGAAGCGGGCGTGCGCGCCCAGCCGATGTCGGCCGACGAGGTCATCGCCTTCATCCGGCGCAGCTACGACCCGGCCTCGCAGGCCGACCTCGAGGTCGCGGCCTCCGAACCCGAAGGGCACGGGCTGGATTGGGCCGACGCGGGCCCGGTCTCGCACGACGAGAAGTGGGACCACTTCATCCACGACGGCGGCCGGTCGGTCACCTGGGAGATGGACGCCGCACCCGAGGGCGCGGTGGACGAGCGGGTCTTGCAGCGGCTGCTCGCGCCGAACCCGGAGGTGCCGCGCAAGCGTATCGCCATCGTCTACCGGCCGCACTCGGCCGCCGACGCCGCCGAGATCGTCGACGACGACTTCAAGAACGCGCTGGTGGCGCAGCAAAGCGAACGCGGCGTCGTCTCGGCCGCCGCGACCCTGCGGGTGGGCGCCACCCAGCAGGCCCGTGAGGAACAGGCGAGGGGTCACGGTGTGACCCGCTTCGGGGCGCTGGTGACCATCACCGAGCCCCTGCGCGGCGACCTGCCGCGCATCGAGGCCATCACGCGCGACCTGTCGACCCAGGCGCGTTTGAAGATCCGGCGGTGCTACCGATACCAGGCGGCGGCCTTCGCGGCTTCCCTCGGGTGCGGGGTGATCCTGCCGGAGCACGCGACGATTCCGAAGGCATTGGCGGGGTGAGCGATTCATGGCACGTGACAACGAGCCACCCGTACGGGAGCGCGACGAGGCGGAGGCGCGCCGCGGCAGGCGACGCGAGGACGTCGAACGTGAGGCATGGGGTCGCCCCGCGGCCGAAGGCAGGCCGCATCGCCCGCCCGTCGAGGGCGCGAGCCCACGCGGCGGCGGGCAGCGCTCCGGCACCGAGGAGATGCCCGAGCGGAGGCGGCGTCCGGCCGGGGATCCGGCGCGGGTGAGCGGCGAGGAGCGGACCGGTCTGGGGGAGACGTCCGATCGGGAGCGGCGGCAGCCTCGGGACGCGGGCGAGCGGCGTGCGCGCCCCGCCCGCGCCGACGGCGCCCGTCCCGAGCGGACGCACGCCGACCGCTCTCCGATGGACCGGGCACGCGCCGAGCACGCGCGAGCCGAGCGAGCCGCCCACGAACGCGCGCGCGCCAACGGCGCTCGTCCGCAACGGCCCGCGGACCGCCCGGTGCGCGGCGAGCGGCCGGTCCGCTCCGACAACGGTCGCGGCGGGCGGGCGCCGCAACGCCCGGCGAAGGTCGACTACACCGCCGACCGCGCCATGGGCGCACCGCACGTGGACAAGGCGGCCCGGCGCGCGAAAGCCAAGGCGGACAAGCGCAAACAGTCCGGCCCGCCACTGCTCGACGACTCGACGCGGGCGCGGCTGGAGGCCGTCAGCCGGGAGGGTTCCGGCCTGCGCGCGGCATGGGCGACCTTCCGCATCCGCACCGACGACATCCGCCGCCGCAACTACGCCGCGCGCGCCGAACAGACCATCGAGGACGGATTCGACCGCAGCACAGCCCAACTCACCGACCGCGGCTACGCGGGCGCGGGCGGCGGCCGGATGAACGTGGTCGGCCGCCCCGTCGAATACCGCGCCACGACGGCGCAGGTGGCCGGTCTGTGGCCGTGGTCGGTCGGCGCGGGCGCGCCGCTGATCGGCACGCCGCTCGGCTCGCACCTGCACACCGGAGCGCCGGTTTGCTTCGACCCGATGAACTGGTTCATGCGCGGCAGCTTCATCACCGCGCCGAGCCTGTTCGTGCTGGGCCTCAACGGTTTCGGCAAGTCGTCACTGGTGCGCAGGATCGTGCTCGGCGGTATCGCGCAGGGCATCACGCCGCTGGTGCTCGCCGACGTCAAGCCCGACTACCGCAAGCTGGTGGAGTTGGTCGGCGGTCAGATCATCGACCTCGGCTATGGCCACGGCAAGCTGAACCCGCTGGCGGCCGGGGTGCTCGGCTCGGTGGTGCCGCGGCTGGAAGAGTTCCCCGCGCTGCAACTGCAAGTGCTGCAAGACATGCGGGCCAGGCAGGTCACGCTGATCGCGGGCCTGATCGAGCTGGTGCGCGGCGCGCGGGTGCGCGACTACGAGGAGACGCTCATCTCCACGGCGTTGCGCATCCTCTACCAGCCCGGCAGCGGCTACACCCCGGACCAGCCGCCGATCATGGAGAACCTGCTGGAGGTGATCCAGGCGGGCGGCGAGGAGCTCCAGCTCGACGCGGGCGCCGACGATCCCGCCGAATACCAGGTCGCGATCAAGAACCTGCGCCGCTCGCTGCGCGCGCTCACCCAGGGCCCGTTCGGGGCGGTCTTCAACGGCCAGACCTCGGTGCCGATCGACACCGAGGCGGTCGCCGTCTGCATCGACGTCTCGCACATCCCGACCGGCGACAAGAAGCTCAAAGCCGCTGTGATGCTGGCCTGCTGGGCCGACGGCTTCGCCTCGGTGGAGGCCGCGCACGTGCTGGCCGACGCGGGTCTCGGCCCGCAGCGCTACTTCCAGGTGGTGATGGACGAGCTGTGGCAGGTGCTCGGCCTCGGCGACTTCATGGTCGACCGCGTCGACGAGCTGACCCGTCTGCAGCGCGGCCTGGCCACCGCGCTGATCATGATCAGTCACACGATCAAGGACCTGCAGGCGCTCGGCTCGGAAGCCGCGATCGCCAAGGCGCTCGGCTTCCTGGAGCGGGCCCGCGCCAAGATCTTCGGCGCGCTGCCCGCCGAGGAGGTCAAGCGGCTCGACAGCACAGTGCCGTTCACCTCCGCCGAGGAGGACATGGTGACCGGATGGTCGGCGCCGCAAGCGCTGACGGGTGAGGCGCTGAAACCGGGCCAGCAGCGCCCCTCTCCGCCGGGCACGGGTAAATTCCTGCTGAAGATCGGTGAGGATCGGCGTCCCGGCATTCCCTTCCACATGGAATTCACGTTGTCGGAGAAGGAAAGCGGGATTCACGACACGAACCAGCGGTTCAGTGAATTCACCGGCGGCCCGAATACCGAATCCACCGCGCGTGGCGGTGAATCCCCGAACGGGAGCGCGGCATGAGATACCGTCCAGGACGCGAAGCAACAGGGATCGGCCGAGCGCCTGGATGGGCGGTGTTGTTCGGCGGAAGGAGTGCCGCATGATGCCGCATCGTTCGTATCGCAGAGTGTCGCCGGAAGTGCGAAAGGCCGCCGTCGAGCAGGTCATCGCGCTGACCGGCAAGCTACGCAGTGAATCCGAGGCATGCCGAGTGGTCGCCGAGCAGATCGGCGTCCACACCAACTCGGTGCGCAATTGGGTGCGCGCCGCGGAAGGCCCCGGGCTGGAACGCATGGACGCGACCGCGCTGCGCCGGAAAGTGGCGCTGCTGCAACAACAATTGGCTGCCGCCGCCGAAATGAACCGCACCCTCGCCGACACCCTGAACGAAGCCCGACGCCACACGTGACCATTTTCCCCGAGTCGCATTCGATTACCTGCGCCCCGCCGCGTCCCCGTGCGAGGGCGTGGTGACCGCCCGCAGCGTGTTGTGGACGGCCCTCGGCGCGGTGATCGGACTGATCGCCCTGGTACTCGTCGTGGTGCTGCCCGCCGTCGAGGACCCGTGCGAGGACGCGTCGGTGCTCGGCCCCTCACAGACCGCGCTGCCACCGCTGGGCGGCGACGTGCCGGGCGACAGTCCCGCCGGCGCCGCCGAACCCACTGCCTCCCAGGCGAATCCGAGCGTCACGGGCACGCCCTCGCTGGCCGCGGGCATCGGCCCGATCCGGCGCACCCTGCCGATGGCCGCGGGCACCTTCACGATCTCGGACACCTTCGGCTCCCGCAACGGCGGGCACCGCGGCGTCGATATGGCGGCGAGCGACGGCACCCCGATCTTCTCGGTCGCCGACGGCCGGGTGGTGGCGGCCGGACCGGCCTCGGGTTTCGGCAACTGGATCGTCGTCGACTCGGTAGACACCAACGGCCGGTCGTATTCGGCGGTGTACGGACACATGTGGGACCACGGCGTGCTGGTGCGGGTGGGGCAGAGCGTGCGTGCGGGTCAGCAGATCGGCGCGGTCGGCTCGGCGGGCGAATCCAGCGGCCCGCACCTGCATTTCGAGATCGTCCCCGGTGGTCGCTTCACCGGCGGCCGTCAGATCGACCCGCTGCCCTGGCTGGACGGCGCGCCGACGCCGGATCTCGGCGGCGCGCAGTGGTACTCCGCCGATCCGCGTTGCCAGCGCGGTTTCGGCAGCGCGGGCGGCGCGTTGGCCGCGGGCAAGGTGCCCCAGGAACTCGAGATCTGGTACCGCCGTGCGGGTTCGCTCTGCCCGCAGATCACGTCCTCGTTGCTGGCCGCCCAGGGCAGGCAGGAGTCGGGCTTCCGCAGGGGTCTCACCTCGCCAGCGGGCGCGCAGGGTCTCGCGCAGTTCCTGCCCGGCACCGCGGCCGCGACCAACCCCGACGACGGCAGGCCGTATGTCATCGACGCCGACGGCAACGGCGTGGCCAGCGTGTGGGACGACGGCGACGCGATCATCGGGCAGGGCCGCTACATGTGTGCCATCGCCCGCAAGGTCACCCAGTGGGTGGCCGAAGGGCGCGTCCAGGGGGATGTCACCGCGCTGACGCTGGCCGCCTACAACGCGGGCGAGGGCGCGGTGCTCGCGTCGGGCGGCATGCCGAATCAGTATGCGGCGCACTACTCCGAGACCCGGCCCTACGTGGCGAACATCCTCGCGATGGAACCGCAGTACCGGGCACCGGGTTCGACCGGACGCTTCAGCCCGCAGGAGGGCAGCGGCGGCGAACAGATCCTGGAGGCCGCGCACGACTGGCTCGGCACACCGTACGTGTGGGGCGGCGGCGGGCCGCAGGGTCCCACCGGCGGCGGCATGGACGGCCCCGGCCTGACCGCGGCCGCGGTGTTCGCGGCCTCCTCGGGTGCGGTGACGTTGCCGCGCACCGCCGAGCAGCAGTGGGAGGCGGGCGTCGAGGTGCCGAGAAGCAAGGCGCAGCCGGGGGATCTGGTGTTCAGCTCCTTCGGGCCGCGCGGGCCCGCGGAGGTGGGAATCTACGCCGGTGACGGACGCATGATCCAGTCCGTGCCGGGTTCGGGCGCGCGGTCGGGCGGCGGCGTGATCGAGGTCGCGGTGCCCGGCGACGCACGGCTGCGGAGGGTACTGTGAGCGAACACGCCGAGGCGCGAGTGCTGATCGGACCACCACCGTGTCGGTCCGGGCGGTTAGCCTTGAAAGACAGAGCAACTGCACGCGCGAAACTGGTGGTGATGCTGGTGGTGAGCGTGGCGATGACGATCGCGGCCTGCGGGCGTGACCAGACCGGCGAATCGGGTTCCGGTGCGCCGCAGCCCGCCACGTCCACGACCAGACTGCTCGAGAACGTTCCCGCGCCGGATCCGGTGACGCCGGACGGTGTCGCGGTGGCGGCGCTGCGCGAGATCTACACCTGGCGGCCCGCGAGCGAGGCGCCGGGCGATTCGCTGGCTCGGGCGCGAAAATGGCTGGGGCCCAGCATGATACGAATGCTGGACGGCGAGCCGTCGGTCACCGAGACGCCCAAGCCCTCGCTGCAGTGGTCGGACTGGGCCAAGGCGAAGGCCACCGTCGAGGCGTTCACCTTCGCTTCGGGGGACCGGCCGCCGCCGGGGCCCGATCCGGACCTGGCGCAGTTCAAGATCGGCATCGAGCAGACCGTCGTCTTCCCGAACGGGCGCAAGGAACCGCTGGCGCCCGCGACGGTGATCGCCACCGTGGTGCGCACGCCCGACGGCTGGCGGCTCGACGCGTTCCGCTGACCACACGCTTTCGACCGCACGGCGATTCGAGGAGACAGACATGGCAAAGAAGAAGAAGGTGACGGATCCGGCGATACCCGGTCCCGATCTCGGCCTGTTATCGGTCTACGCCGGTGCCGTGGTAATCGGAACGCTTTTACTGGCGCTGCATCTCGGCAACGCGATGGCGGCCGAGCCGCAGGACCTGCCGATGAACCCGATCGAGATCGTCGCCGGGCTGGCGCGCCGCAAGTACACCTGGCCGACCGGCGCGACGGTGATCCTGCTGCTCGTGGTGTCGTGCGCCGTCGCCTACCTGGTGGTGCGCAAGCAGATGACCAAGCGCAAGACCAAAGGCGCACTGCCGGTGGACGAGAAGGCGCAGCACATGGGATCGGGTGGCGCGATCCGCGCGCTCACCGAGGCGGGCGTGCGCGAGAAGGCCGAACAGCTCGGGATGAACCTCGGCTACGACGACGCGCCCGGCGTGCCGATCGGCGTCGGCGTCGCGGACGGTGTCATGTTGTACGGCTCCTACGAGGATCTGCACCTGGACATCTGGGGTCCGCGCCAAGGCAAGTCGACTTCACGGGTCATCCCGGCGATCCTGTCCGCCATCGGCCCTGTGCTGTCCACCTCGAACAAGCGCGACGTCGTCGACGCGACCCGCGACGTGCGAGAGTCCAAGGGCAGCCCCACGTTCGTGTTCGATCCGCAGGGCGTCGCCGACGAGAGTCCCAGCTGGTACTGGAACCCGCTGGACTGGGTCGACGCGCGACACGAGGGCTGTGAGATGCGCGCGCAGCGACTGGCCGGGCACTTCGCCGACGCCGACAACGGCACCGAGTCCAAGTCGGACGAGTTCTTCGATCCCGAGGCCGAGGATCTGCTCGCCGCGCTGTTCCTCGCCGCGGCGGTCGGGCAGCGGCCGATCGTGCAGGTCTGGGACTGGGTCACCAACCCGGTCGACACCGAGCCGATCGAGTTGCTGCGCAACGCCCGCCACCACTACATGGCCTCCGGGCTTGCGATGCAGTACAACGCCGATCCCCGCACCCGCAGCGGCATTTTCGGCACCGCCAAGAAGATGGTGCGCTGTCTGCAGCTGTCCAACGTGCACGATTGGATCCTGCCCGGCGCCGATCCGAGCACCGGCCAGACCCGCAGGCAGTTCGACGAGCTCGAGTTCATCGAGCGCAACGGCACACTGTACTGCCTCTCGCTGGAAGGGCGCGGTTCGGCGGCCCCGCTGGTGAGCGCCCTGACCGAGGCCGTGATCGACGTGGCAATGCGCAAGGCGTCTCGCTCGCGCGGCGGTCGCCTGCCCATCCCGCTGCTCGCGGTGCTGGACGAGGCCGCCAATGTGGTGCGCTGGAAGGATCTGCCGAAGCAGTACAGCCACTTCGGTTCGCGTGGCATCGTCGTGATGACGGTGTTGCAGTCCTGGGCGCAGGGCGCGCGATGCTGGGGCGACGCGGGCATGCTCGCGCTGTGGTCGGCGGCCAATATCAAGGTGCTCGGCAGCGGCGTCGACGACATGAACTTCCTGCGCGATCGATCCGAGGCGATCGGCGATTACGACTCCATCTCCGGTTCGGTCTCGGAATCCAAAGGCAGCAAGAGTTATTCGCGATCACTGGGTTCGTCGAGGACGTTCAACGTCAATGCGCTCGCCACGCTGCCGCGTGGCCGCGCGATCGTCTTCACCTCGGGTCAGCCCGCGGTGCTCATCCGAACGGTTCCGTGGTGGGAGGGCGAGTACGCTGCGGACGTGAAGAAGTCGATCGCGCAGCACGATCCGCAACGCAAGACCGAGATCACCGACCTGATCGGCTCACCCTCGCTGACCAAGGTCCCACCGCAACAACCCGACGCCGGGCAAGTCGAGGAGGTTCGGCCCCTGTGAGCACGCGTAGTGAACGAACCATGTACACAGCACCTCCGGTCGCGATGGAGCCGAGTGTCAGTGAGGCGCAGTCGTGAGGGAGCGTAGCGAGCGAACCATGTACACAGCACCTCCGGTCGCGACGGAGCCGAGCGACAGCGAGGCGAAGTCGTGACCGAACAGCAGCAGCAAATGATTTACACCAACGTCGTCGAATTCGTCGAGAACTACCTGAGTCTGGTCTACCGGCGGCAGGTGACCGATATCAGCGAAACGGTGTGGTGCCCCGAATGGTGGAAGCACGCCGAGGCGGTGGCGCGACTGGACGCGCTGTGGCGCGCCTGGGAGCACTACCGCATGGAACCGAGTACCGGGCTGAGTATCTGGTTCCTCGACCACGCCGACCCGCACATGACCAAGCTGTTCGACCCGCGCGGGCCGTTCAAGTACTGCAGTGTGCGCAACGGGCACAAGGACATGCTGAGCCCGCTGCCGCTGAAGTCGCCCGCGCAAGGCATGTTCGGCGATCCGACGGTCGGCGACTTCCGGGTCTAGAAACCAAGACGCCCGCTGAAATCAGCGGGCGTTCTTGATGATTCAGTTTTCCGGGCGGATTACTGCCTGGTGCGTTCGAGACCGCGGGCGTCCGGCTCGCGACCGCGCGCCGCGACGGAGCGGTTCTCCTCGGTGCGGGCTCGGACCGCTTCCTCCGGCGGTTGTCCCTGCCCTACCTCGATGAGCATGCGGACCGCCGCCAACTCCGGTGCGACGCCGATGCGCGAGAGATGCGCCGCGATCGCCATACGCCGCTCGGCCGAATCGTACCGAACGACCGGTTGTTTCGCGGCGGACGCGGTGGCCGCCATACGAGTGGCTTCGGCCTGCGCGGAGAAACGATCCTTCTCCAGTGAAATGCCTTTGGCCGGAGCCGCTTTCTCCACCATGCGCGCGAGCTCGAGGTTGCGCGGGTCCTTGGCCTTGGCGTCGCGCGCCTCCCGAATCTGGAGTTCGCGAGCCTCTTTCACGCGGGCCTCGGTGATCTTGGCGCGCGCCTCGGCTTCCTTCTGACCACGCTCACGGGTGCGCAGTGCGACCAGGGTCGCCAGCTGCAACATACTCTTCATCATGGCCGCGGTTTCCCGGCCGATGTCGTCCAGTTCCTCGGACATGGCTGCTCCCCGATGCTGCAGTGATCACTATGGATGATTGTGGTGCTTCGTCACGGACACCGCCACGCGGAACTGTAGCCCGTCGGCGGGTGCCCCGCCTGCAAACGTGGACACCAGGAGGACTCGTGTCGTCGGCATCCCTTGTGGCTGGGGATCGCCCATTTTAGGGATGGCTACGCTACGCGAACTCCTTGTTTCGAGATTACCCGAGAAACGCGTGGCACAACCGTACGGACGTGCCGGTAACAGCATATATCGCACAATTCCGACACGCGCAGCGAAGCGCCGGAGTAGTTACGGCACATGTCCTGTGCCGCCGGATAATTAGGCTCGCCTACCCTCAGTTGTCGTAGCGCACAAGGCTCGGGCCCGGCCGCCGGGGACGGCGCCGGGCCCGAAGAAGTTGCCGGAGATTCAGTCCAGCTGAACCGACTGGATGGTCACCGGGGCGCTGGGCTTGCCGTCGCCGGGACCGTTGGAGTTGTCCTGGCCGATCTGCGCGATCTTGTCCAGCGTCGCCATGCTGTTCTCGTCCACCGTGCCGAAAATGGTGTACTGCGGCGGCAGCTGTGAGTCGCCGTAGACGATGAAGAACTGGCTGCCGTTGGTGCCGGGGCCCGCGTTGGCCATGGCCAGCGTGCCGCGCTTGTAGTCGATCGGCATCTGGCTGCTCGGGTCGCCCTCGGCGTACTGATCGGTCGGGTACTCGTTGTCGAATTCGTAACCGGGACCGCCCATTCCGGTGCCGGTCGGATCGCCGCACTGGAGCACCTTCAGGCTCTCGTCCGCGGTCATCCGGTGGCAGTCGGTGCCGTCGAAGTAGTTCTGGGTGGCCAGACTCACGAAGCTGTTGACGGTGCAGGGGGATCCGGCGTTGTTCAGGGTCAGGCCGATCGGGCCCTGATTGGTGTCCATGCTCACGCTGACCTTGGCGTCCCCGCCGGTGGTGGGGATGCCCTGCGCCTTGGACGGCTTCTGCACCGGCTTGTCGGCGGGCTTGGCGCCGTCGCGGTAGGTGCAGTCGACCAGCTCGGGCTTGGCCTTGGCGTTGGGCGGCGCGGCGGCGGACAGCGACGCGTCCTTCGTCTCGGAGGCGCTGTTCTGGTTGTCCTCGCCCTTGGTGAGGAAGTAGACGCCGGTGACGGCCGCGACCGCGACGACCACACCGAGCACGGATCCGGCGATGGTCAGTTGCTTGCGTCGGCGCGCGCGTTCGGCCCGGTTGGCCAATTGGCGCTCGAGCTTGCGCTTGGCCGCTGCTCGTCGCTGTTCGTTGCTCGGCACTACCACGTTCCTCCCGTGTCGGCTTGCTTCCGAGGTAAGAGTGTGCCATCTCTTCCTGAGACCGCTCGGCAGTTCCTCGTACGGGTCGGAGGCAAACCGGTTGGACTTGACGGGCGGTGGTGGTGGAAACTGGACCATCGTGACCAAGACCAGCAGCTTCTCCGCCCCGCGGGGGGTACCGGACTACGTGCCTCCCGGCTCCGCCGAGTTCGTCGCCGTGCGCGACGGCCTCGTGCATGCGGCCCGACTGGCCGGGTACGGGCACATCGAGCTGCCGGTGTTCGAGCAGACCGCGCTGTTCGCGCGCGGCGTCGGCGAGTCCACCGACGTGGTCAGCAAGGAGATGTGGACCTTCGCCGACCGCAAGGGCGAGAGCTTCACCCTGCGCCCCGAGGGCACAGCGGGCGTGATGCGCGCCGTGATCGAGCACGGCTTGGACAAGAGCGGTCAGCTGCCGCTCAAACTGTGCTACGCGGGGCCGTTCTTCCGCTACGAACGCCCGCAGGCCGGTCGCTACCGGCAGTTGCAGCAGGTCGGCGTCGAGGCGATCGGCGTGGACGACCCGGCGCTGGACGCCGAGGTCATCGCGATCGCCGACGCGGGCTATCGCGGCCTCGGTCTGGACGGGTTCCGGCTGGAGATCACCTCGCTCGGCGACGAGACTTGCCGTCCGCAGTACCGCGAGCTGTTGCAGGACTTCCTGTTCGGCCTGCCGCTGGACGAGGAGACCAAACGCAGGGCGCAGATCAACCCGCTGCGCGTGCTGGACGACAAGCGTCCCGAGGTCCGCGAGCTCACCGCCGACGCTCCGTTGATGATCGATCACCTCTCCGAGAGCGCCAAGACGCACTTCGAGCAGGTCCTCGGCCACCTCGACGCGCTCGGCGTGCCCTATGTGCTGAACCCGCGGATGGTGCGCGGCTTGGATTACTACACCAAGACCACCTTCGAGTTCGTGCACGACCAGCTGGGCGCGCAGTCCGGCATCGGCGGCGGCGGCCGCTACGACGGGCTGATGGCCGAACTCGGCGGGCAGCCGCTGTCGGGCATCGGCTTCGGTCTCGGCGTCGACCGCACCGTGCTCGCGCTGGAAGCCGAGGGCAAGTCGGCGGCCGTTCCCTCGCGCTGCGAGGTGTTCGGCGTGCCGCTGGGCGACGCGGCCAAGCAGCGCCTCGTCGTGCTCGCGGCGCAGCTGCGCGGCGAGGGCATCCGCGTCGACCTCGCCTACGGCGGGCGCGGCGTCAAGGGCGCGATGAAGGCGGCCGACCGCTCCGGCGCGAAGTTCACCGTGGTGCTCGGCGACCGCGACCTGGCCGAGAACAGCATCGCCGTGAAGGACATGGCGACCGGCGACCAGCGGCACGTGCCGCTCAGCGAGGTCGTCGGCGTCCTGCGCGAGGCGCTGATCGCGGGGCACTGACCCGGCTCGGCGGGCAGGGCGCGGGGACGAAAGCCCCGTGCCCCGCCCAACGCCGTACTCCTCGGATACGCGCGCGGTACCGTGTCTGCGCACCGCCGGTGCGGTGACCTTGCGGAGAGGTGGAGAGTGGACGCGAATCCTGGTCAGCCGGAACCGGTTCCGCCGGTCGGACTCGATCTCGTCGCACCCGAGATGTACGAGCCGATGCTGCGCAGGCTGGCGCTGGCGGCGGCCGGCGTCGGGATCGGCGCGGCGCTGCTCGCGGCGACCGTCGTCGAGTGGCCGATCGCGGTCGCCATCGGTCTGGTCGTCGGCCTGCCCACCGTGGGCTACGCCTTGGCGCTGCGACGCCGCCGGATGTGGGTGACGGGTACCACCATCCACGCCCGCCGGGTGTTCGGCGAGCGGCGAGTCGAGGTCGCGGCGGCCACCGGCGTCGAGCTCCTGGTCTTTCCCGCGCGGCTGAGCCGCATCGCGCTGCGCGTCACCGCGGGCCCGGACGTCCAGCTGATCCCGCTCGCCATGTACACCGACGCGGGCAGCGGACGGGAGCTGCACCTGCTCGGGCTGCGCAAGCTCGCCGATGCACTCGCGGCCAGCCACCTGGCCGCCGCGATCGCGGTCTCGGCGCTGCTCGTGCACCAGTTGCGCGCCGAAGCGCGCGACGCTCGCCTGGAGGAGCGCCCCCTCTACCGCGCGGTGCAACTGGCCCGCGCCAAGGACTACGTCTCGCCGGTCGTGCTCAGCGACCGCGAGATCGCCGAACTCGGCTGATCCATCTGTTCCCACACGCTCCGTGTACGCCCCACACAGGCGGTGCCTATGTGCGGCGTACACGGGCTGTGTGAGGCGTGAGGCGTTGCTCACGGGCGCGTTTCGACCGCCGTGAGGCTGAGTAGGGTTGGGCCTGAGTATCCGTTCGACGCAAGGAGTTCGCGTGAGCACCGCCGCTCGGAACACGCCCGTGACCGTTGCCGTGACCGGTGGAGCCGGGCAGATCGCCTACGGTCTGCTGTTCCGTATCGCCTCCGGCGCGATGCTCGGACCGGAGACTCCCGTGCGGCTGCGGCTACTCGAGATCCCCGCGGCGGTCGCCTCCCTGGAGGGCGTGGCGATGGAACTCGAGGACGGTGCGTTTCCGCTGCTGGACTCCATCGACATCAGCGACGATCCGTGGGTCGGCTTCGCGGGCGCCAACATCGCGCTGCTGGTCGGCGCGCGCCCGCGGACGGCGGGCATGGAGCGTTCCGATCTGCTGGCAGCCAACGGCCCGATCTTCACCGAGCAGGGACAGGCCATCAACGCCAGCGCCGGCGACGATGTCAAGGTGCTCGTCGTCGGCAACCCGGCCAACACCAACGCGTTCATCGCCATGAGCAACGCCCCGGACGTGCCCGCCGAGCGTTTCACCGCGATGACCCGCCTCGACCACAACCGCGCCATCGCCCAGCTGGCCAAGAAGACCGGCGCGCCCGCCGCCGACATCGCCCGCGTGACGATCTGGGGCAACCACTCCGCCACCCAGTACCCCGACATCGGCCACGCCACCGTCGCGGGCCGCCCAGCCCTCGACCTGGTCGACGCCGCCTGGCTGCGCGACGATTTCATCCCGACCGTGCAGCAGCGCGGCACCGCCATCATCCAGGCCCGTGGCGCGTCCTCGGCCGCCAGCGCGGCCAGCGCCGCCATCGACCACATCCACGACTGGGTCCTCGGCACCCCCGCGGGCGACTGGACCTCGATGGCTGTCCCGTCCGACGGCTCCTACGGCGTCCCCGAGGGCCTTATCAGCTCGTTCCCGGTGACCTGCGCCGACGGCGGCTACACCATCGTCCCGGACCTCTCGCTCGACGAGTTCTCCCGCGCCCGCCTCACCGCCACGGTCACCGAACTGGAACAGGAACGCGAGGCCGTCGTCGACCTCGGTTTCGCCAAGCGCGGCTGATCCGGCCGCCGAGCGCCGGACCGACAAGGCGATCGCCGGACTTCGCAGATCATCCACCCGCCTCGCGGCGAACATGGGACGCAACCCCGCGAGGCGGGTGCGATCTCCGCGAGGTCAGGCGACGATCCAGCTTGTCGTGCCGCGGCGGAGGGCGCTGGACGGTGACGCTCACTCGCCGAACAGCGCCATCGACGCGGTGAACCCGTGCAGTGCGTTGCGGCCCGCGACCGGGCCGATCTCGCCCGCGGCGAAGAAGCCCGCGAGCGGAATGTCGCCGAGTATGTCCTCGATGGCGGTGGCGTCGTGATCCGCGACCCCGAACATTCGCCTGCCGCGTCCGTTGCAGGTGAACAGCAGGGCGCCCGCGGGGCGGCCGGGGAGCGCCGCGCGGGCCTGCGCGAGTGCGGCGCGCAGATCCCGGTCGGCCACGTCCGCGTCGCGGACCTGGAACTGCACGGTGGTGCCGACCTCGACTTCCTCGCCGATTTCGATCGCACCGCTCGCCGGGTCGGCGCCGAGCAGCCCGCGGATCAGGAAATCGCCCTGGCCCGGGGTGGCCAAGTGTTCGTCGACCACGATGCCGATCTGTACGCCACGCGCCACCAACTCCTGCTGATCGGGCGGTAGCGCGTCGACGATCTCGCGCAGCCGCCAGATCGGCGATCGGCCGCCGAGTTCGGTGATCACCGCGCCACTCGCCTCGGTGACGATGTAGGGCTGTCCGATCGGGCGGCAGCCCTGCGACACGACCGGCACACCGCACAGCCCGGGAAGTCGCACGCCGACCGCACCCGAGGACACCACCTCGTGGTCGCGGAACAGCCTGCTCCCGCCGGGACGTGGGCCGCCGCTCACGAGCCCGCCCATCACGACGGTGCCGGGCATATCGGAGTTCATGTGCTCGAGCAGCGCTTCGGCCGGGAAGGTGAAGGGGTCGGGCAGCAACAGGTGGAAATCGTGCGCGGTGCGGTCGAAGCGATAGCCGGCGAGCAGCCCGCCCGAGGTCGTCGGGACGAAGTCCAGTTCGAACGTCTCGGCGGGCGCACCGGACGCCAGCCACACCGCCACCGCGGGTTCGTCCTCGAGCTCGCGCCGCCCGGCCACGATCGCGTGCGCCACGCATCCGACGAGCGCGGGCACGCGGACCGCTTGATGGACGCCGTCGAGCACAGCGGAAGCCTCATGCCTGTGTGCCCGCGACGCGAGGAGCACCGCGAGCGAGGGCGACGCACCCGCGAGCCGGTCGCGCGCACGCAGCGCAGCCTCCGCGCCGGCGTCCTTGGCGTCGGGCGCGGTGGAGAGTCCGACCGCGATCCGCACAAATCCATCGTAGGGCGCGGTGATCGCAGGGACACCTCACACAGCTATCTGCTTCGCAAGGGTCGCAGCCGCTGCGAAGCGTGCGGAGGTGGCGCGAGGGTCAGGCGACGGTCCAGGTTTCCGGGCCGGTGAGGAGGGTTTGGAGGGAGTCGGGGGTGAGGGGGTTGCGGTCGGCGACGGCGGTGTTCTGGGCGCGCACGGCGTCGTCGTAAGTGGGGCGAGTGGCGCTGCGGAAGATACCGGTGACTACATGGCCCAAATCCTGGTCGGACAGGCGGGAGAGGGCGTAGGCGTATTCCGGGTCGTCTGTGTAGGCGTCGTGCACCACGATGTCGGCCTCCTCGACCTCCGCCGCGCGGACCACACGCAGGCCGAAACCGCTTCGCACGACGGCGAATTCGCCTTCGGCGCCGAAACGCAGCGGCTGTCCGTGGTGCAGCGGGATCAGTCGCGATTCGGCATCGCCGCGGCGCAGGACGTCGAAGGAGCCGTCGTTGAAGATCGGGCAGTCCTGCAGGATCTCGACGAAGGACGTGCCGCGGTGTTCGGCGGCGGCGCGCAGCACCTCGGTGAGTCCCGCGCGGTCGGAGTCGATGGCGCGGGCGGCGAAGGTGGCCTCGGCTCCCAGCGCGAGCGAGAGGGTGTTGAAGGGGTGGTCGACCGAGCCCATGGGCGTGGACTTGGTGATCTTGCCCTGCTCCGAGGTGGGCGAGTACTGGCCCTTGGTCAGGCCGTAGATGCGGTTGTTGAACAGCAGGATCGTCATGTTCACGTTGCGGCGCAACGCGTGGATCAGGTGGTTGCCGCCGATGGACAGCGCGTCGCCGTCGCCGGTGACGACCCAGACCGAGAGATCCGGGCGCGTCACGGCCAGACCGGTGGCGATGGCGGGCGCGCGGCCGTGGATGGAGTGGATGCCGTAGGCCTCCAGGTAGTACGGGAAGCGGCTGGAGCAGCCGATCCCCGACACGAACATCAGGTTCTCCCTGCGTAATCCGAGCTCGGCGAGGAACCCGCGCACGGTCGCCAGGATGACGTAGTCGCCGCAGCCGGGGCACCAGCGGACCTCCTGATCGGAGGTGAAGTCCTTGACCTTCTGCGGTCCGTCCGCGCCGGGCACTCCGGACACGCCGGAGAGGCCGAGATCCGTTCCGACGAGCGAGGTTTCGACGATGGTCATCAGTTGCCCCCGATCCGCTCGGCGGTGGCCGCGCGTCGTGCGTCCTGTGTCCGATAAGTGGCCCGCGCACGGGCGGTGAACGCCTTGTCCTGTTCCATGTCCTCGATGGAGCCGTCGAGCGCGGCGTCGATGACGCCGACGAGTTCCTGCGCCGAGAAGGCGGTACCGGCGATCTTCGTCCACGGCTGCACGTCCACCAGGTACTTGGCGCGCAGCAGCATGGCCAGCTGGCCGCCGTTCATCTCCGGCGCGACCACCGTCCGATAGCGGCGCAGCACCGCGCCGAGGTCGGGCGGCAACGGATTCAGATGCCGCAGGTGCGCCTGGGCGACCGGGACGCCGCGACGGCGGGCGCGGCGGCAGGCCTCGCCGATCGGACCGTAGGAACTACCCCAGCCGATCAGTAGCAGCTCGGCGCGCCCGTCGGGGTCGTCGACCTCGAGCCGGGGGACGGCGATGCCGTCGATCTTGGCCTGCCGCAGCCGGACCATCAGCTCGTGATTGGCGGGCTCGTAGGAAATGTTGCCGCTGCCGTCGGCCTTCTCCAGTCCGCCGATGCGGTGCGCGCGCCCCTTCGTGCCCGGCACGGCCAGCGGGCGGGCCAGGGTTTCCGGATCGCGGGCGTAGGGCTGGAATCCGGTCTCGTCATCCGCGTCGGGTTCGAAGCCGGGATCGATGGGCGCCAGTTCCGCGACGTTCGGAATCGCCCACGGCTCCGAGCCATTGGCGATAGCGCCGTCGGAGAGCAGCAGCACGGGAGTGCGATAGGTGAGCGCGATCCTGGCCGCCTCCACGGCGGTGGCGAAGCAGTCGGCGGGGGAGCGCGGCGCGAGCACCGCCACCGGGGACTCGCCGTTGCGGCCGTGCAGCGCCTGCAACAGGTCCGCCTGCTCGGTCTTGGTGGGCAGACCCGTGGAGGGCCCGCCGCGCTGCACGTCGACGACCACCAGCGGCAGCTCGGTCATCACCGCCAGACCGATCGTCTCGCTCTTCAGCGCGAGACCGGGCCCGGAGGTGCTGGTGACGCCGAGCGCGCCGCCCAGCGCGGCCCCGAGCGCCGCGCCGATGCCCGCGATCTCGTCCTCGGCCTGGAAGGTGGTGACGCCGAAGTGCTTGTGCTTGCTCAGCTCGTGCAGGATGTCGGAGGCGGGCGTGATCGGATAGGTGCCGAGGAAGACCGGCAGCCCGGCCAGCTGTCCCGCCGTCACCAGTCCGTAGGCCAGCGCGGTGTTGCCGGTGATCTGGCGGTAGGTGCCCGGCGCGAGGGTGGCGGGCGCGATCTCGTAGGTGGTTGCGAAGGCTTCGGTGGTCTCGCCGTAGTTCCAGCCCGCGCGGAAGGCGAGCACGTTGGCCTCGGCGATGTCGGGCTTGCCCGCGAACTTCTCGCGCAGGAAGCGTTCGGTGCCGCCGATCGGCCTGCCGTACATCCAGGACAGCAGGCCGAGCGCGAACATGTTCTTCGCGCGCTGGCCGTCCTTCTTGCCGACCTCGGCGGGTTCGGTGGCGGCGAGCGTCAGCGAGGTCATCGGCACCTGGTGCACCACGAAATCGGTGAGCGAGCCGTCCTCCAGCGGGTCGGTGGGGTAGCCGACCTTGGCGAGGGCGCGCTTGGTGAACTCGTCGGTGTTCACGATGACGGTCGCCCCGCGCGGCAGGTCCTCGAGGTTCGCCTTGAGCGCCGCCGGATTCATCGCCACCAGCACGTCGGGCTGGTCACCCGCGGTGAGGATGTCGTAGTCGGCGATCTGGATCTGGAAGGACGAGACGCCGGGTAGCGTGCCCTGCGGCGCGCGGATCTCGGCGGGAAAGTTCGGCTGGGTGGCCAGGTCGTTGCCGAACGCGGCCGCTTCGTGGGTGAAGCGGTCGCCGGTCAGCTGCATTCCGTCGCCGGAGTCCCCGGCGAACCGAATGACGACCTTTTCCAGTTTGGCTGTGCCGACATCGTTTTGGTGCGAAACCATATGCCTGCTTCACTTCCTCGTCGAGTGAGAGGTGCCATGGCCAACCTACTCCGCCTCAGGCGGGTATCGCCGCTGAAGCGCGCAGTCCGCCGCGGATTGATTTCCCGAGGTCGGGCGGGTCGCCGATCAGGCGAACAGCGCCAGCTGGGTGTCGGAGGCGCGCGGCGGGTCCTCGGCACGCACCCGCGCGGCCATGGCGTCGCCGTTCCTGGTCAGACCGTGTCGCTCGAGCAGGGGCGTCACGCGCTCGCGGAGCCAGGCCGAATACTCCGGCGTGACGTAGGCGCCGCGGCCGTACAGCTGGCGGTATTTGCGTAGCAAGGCGGGGTGCGCCTCGGCCAGCCAGCCGAGGAACCAGCCGCGGGTGCTGCCGCGCAGATGCATCGGGAAGGCGACGGCCGAGGACGCGCCCGCCGCCGCGATCGCGCCGAACAGTTCGTCGAGATGCGCGCGGCTGTCGGTGAGGTACGGGATGACCGGCGCGACCATCACGTGCACCGCGAAGCCCGCGTCGGTCAGCGCGCGCACCATGTCGAGCCGGGCGCGCGGCGACGGCGTCCCGGACTCCAGGCCTCGGTGCAGTTCCTGGTCGAGGATGGCGATGGAGACGGCCAGGCTCACCGACACCTCGCGGGCGGCCAGCGTCAGCAGCGGCAGGTCCCTGCGCAGCAAGGTGCCCTTGGTGAGGATGGAGAACGGCGTGCCGGAATCGGTCAGCGCGCGAATGATGCCGGGCATCAACCGATATCGGCCTTCGGCGCGCTGGTACGGATCGGTGTTGGTGCCGAGCGCCACCGGGTCCCGATGCCAGGATTTGCGGCCGAGCTCCTTGCGCAACACCGCGGCGATGTTGGTCTTCACCACGATCTGCGCGTCGAAATCACGGCCCGCGTCCAGGTCCAGATACTCGTGGGTGGGGCGGGCGAAGCAGTAGCGGCAGGCGTGCGAGCACCCGCGCATCGGGTTGACCGTCCATTGAAAGGGCAGATTCGAATTCTCGGGCATCTTGTTCAGCGCGCTCTTGCAGAGCACTTCGTGGAACGTGATGCCCTCGAATTCCGGTGTCTGTACGGTGCGAACGAACCCCGCCCGGCTCAAGCCGGGCAGTGCGCCGTCGTCGGCGTCCAGGGTCTGGTTCTGCCACCGCACCCAGTCAGTCGAACATGTGTTCTAGGGTGTGTCAAGCGATGCGGCGGGTCTCCGTCGCGTCGAACGCGGTCGTATCGGCGAAGAAGGTGACCAGATCGCGCACGGTGTCGTCGATCGGGCGCGGCCGGTAGCCGAGTTCGCGTTCGGCCTTGCCGTGGTCGACCACCGGCGCGGAGACCAGCGCGCCGAGCGCGGCCTTGGACAGCATGTCGGTGCCGAGCATCTTGCCGATCGGCGCGAGGATCGGAATCAGGCCACCGACCAGTTTGGGCGGAATGGTGAACCTCGGTCCCTTCTTACCGCCGTGTGCCGCGGCCATCCGGCACAGATCGAGCATCGAGATCATCGACCCGCCGAGTAGGTAGTTCTCGCCGGTCCGGCCCTTCTCGCCGGCCAGGATCAGGCCTTGCGCCACGTCGCGCACGTCGACGAGGTCGAAACTGCCGCCGATCATCGCGGGCACCCTGCCGAGGGCGGCTTCCCGCAGTGCGAGATTGATCCGGGAAAGGGGGGTGCTGTAGTCGAGGGGTCCGAACACGCCCGTCGGGTTGCAGAGCACGGCGTCCAGGCCGTTGTCGACGGCCTTGCGCAGCTCGACCTCGCCCGCCCACTTGGAGCGGTCGTAGACCGGGAGCGCGGGGTCGGTGGAGCGGACTGTGCGTTCGTCGATGCGGCCGCCGCAGCTGTACTGGTTGAACGCGTGGATGGAGCTCGCGTGCACCATCCGGCGGACGCCGACCTCGAGCGCGGCTTCGGCCACCACCCGCACGCCCTCGGTGTTGACCTTCCACGCCAAGTCGTTCTTCTCGGCGAGAGTGACCACGGCGACCAGGTGGTACACGGTGTCGACGCCCGTCAACGCCTCGCGCATCGACGCGGGATCGAGCACGTTTCCCGCGACCCAGGTGACGTTCGGGTGCGCCGACCGCTCGGGGGCCACTCGGTCGATCGCGGTGACTTCGTGTCCCAGATCGACGAGCAGGCGGAGCAGATTCGTGCCAAGGTAGCCGGCGGCGCCGGTCACTGCGACCTTCATGGCGATAGAATATAGAACTTGTTCTAATTTGCAACACGTTCCAGTTCCGCTCGTCGTGGCGCGATCGGTTCCGCTTCGCTCGGCTACGGTCTCGAAACTTGCCGGTAGCGTCCGCTATATTGAGCCCAACCGCAGCGGCTTCGCCGTTCGGACGGCCGAGCTGTCCGGGGGCACAGTCGTTTCGGGCAGGGAGACGTTCGACAACGCTATGTGCACGACACAGATGTTCACGACGAATTGGGGGGCAACTCGATGAGTGATCTCTCGGTGGAGACCGAAGCGGTCCGGGCATTCGCCACGGAGAACGCCGGGATCGCCGCGCAGGTTTCCTCGGCAAGTTTCGACGGACCGGCTCAGGTGGCCGCACTCACGCCGGTCTTCGGGCTGATCGGCGCCGACTATCTGCTGAGCTTCGCGGCCGCGCAGGTGCTGCAGGCCAAAGACATCAACGACCTGTCGGCCAAGTACGCCGACCTGTCGTTCAAGGCGTTCAACGCCGCCTCGCTCTTCGAGGGCACCGACACCGGCAACGCGGCCGCGATGAACGTCCAGACGGGCGAGATCGGAGGCGGAGCGTGAAGCCGCTGGACTCCTCGCCCACGGGTCTCATCGCCCCGTCCGAGCCCGCTCTCGACTCGCTCGACCACGCCGCGGCGGGCGCGAATCAGGCTGCCGCCATGGCGATTCCCACCGATCAAGCCCTCCTCGATCTGCCGCTGCCGCAGCTGCCCGAGGACATCGCGCCCATCGAGGCGCCGGAATTCGTATTGTCGCAGCGGGTGAGCGAGGACGCGCCCGCGCACGGCATCATGCCCGCCGGATTGCCCGGCCTCGGTGGCGCGCCCGCGCCGGAGGCCCAGGACATCCTCGGTGGAATGCCCACGGACGTGGAAAGCCTGCTCGCCGGTGCGAACACCGCGATCAGCCACGCTGCCACGCAGGTGCAGGACGCCGCGAACAACCTCATCGGTCAGACGAGCGGACTGCTCGGTGGCGCGTTGGGCGGGAACCCGTCCGGCGCCGCGACGCCCGCGGCGGCCGCGACCCCGCAGCTGCCGACCCTGCCCGAGTTGCCCGCCGACCCGATCGGCGCGCTGATGAACGGCCTGCAGATTCCGGCGCTGCCCGGCGTCGACCTGCTGTTCAAGCCGATCCTGGATCTGCTCGGCAGCTTCGGCACCGGCGTGCTCGGCGCACTCGACCCGACCGCGATTCTGAGCCAGTCCTCGAAGATCATCGAGACGGCGATGCAGCTCGGCAAGGGCAGTCTCGCCACCGTCGAGCAGGTCTGGGAGGGGCAGGCCTCGCGCCAGGCGCAGGCGGCCGGGCAGGAAGCCAACCAGCAGGGGCAGGAGACCAGCCAGCGCGGCTTCGACATCTCCGAGCTCACCCAGCGCGCCGCGGCCGTGGTCCAGCAGGGCAACGCCCAATTGCTCGGTATCGCAGGGTCTTTCGCCACCCAGGCGACCGCGATGGCGCCGGTCATCCTCACCCCGCCCGGCCAGGCCGCGCTGATCGCCAGCGCGACAGAGCATCTCGGGCAGGCCGTCTCGGTGGTGAACATGACCCGCGGCGATCTGGCGGGCAAGACCGCCGAGCTGAACGGCGTCGTCGGGCAGCTGCTCGGGCAGAGTGGACTGCCTTCGGCGCAGGAGGTCGCGCAGGCGGCGGCGCAGAACATCGGAGAGCCGCTGCTGGCGCAGGCGCAGGAGACCGCGACGCAGGCGGCCAGCACCAGCCCCGGCAGTGGTCTCAACACGTCGACCTCGACGATCCCGTCCTCGTTGAACACCACCGGCGCCGCGAGTACGCCCGGCTCGCCGAGCGGTCTGCTCGGTCCGCTGGGTCGTCCGGGCGGCCCCGGTCCCGGTGGCGGTGGCCCCGGACCGGGCTACTCCGGAGTGCCGAGCACACCGGGTCTGCCCGGCGCCGCGGTGCCCGCCGTCCGTCCGATCGGCATGCCGGGCGCGACGCTGCCGACCGGTCTCGGCGCGGCGACGACGCCCGCGGGCACCGGTAGCTCGTTCATGGGCGGTGGCGCGCCGGGTGCGGCCGGAGCCCGCCAGTCCGACGACGACCAGCACTCGCGCAACGTGCAGCCGTACCAGAGCCGTACCGGCAACGACGATCTCACCGGACCGCTCGGTGAGTCGACGCCGGACGTCATCGGTGCGACGCACACCGACGAACTGCTCAGCTCGGACTACGAGCAGGACCAGTTCTAGGGATTCGCAACGGGTTTCGCGACGGCGCCCTTCTCCCGGAGTCGGGGAGGGCGCCGTTGTTCGTCTTCGTCAGGTGATGTCGGGAGGCCTGCGGCGGCCCGCGACGAGTTCCGTGGCGAGGTCTTCGTAAGCGACGGCGAGCTCCCCGAGGCGCTCCCAGGCGAACCACAGGTCCAGTCGGAGTTCTCGGCGAGAGCGCTGTGGGCGTGTGCGGTGAGTTGGGCGAGGCGATCGATGATCGCGCCCAGACCCTCGGTGTGTAGGTAGGCCCCGCCGTGCGCGACGGGAAGGTTCGCGCGCGCCCAGCGGTCGATGCCGCGCAAGTCGGTTCCTCGCTGATGGGCGGGTGGGCGTACGCGATTCGAAGAACCCCGCGTGGCGGTGCGCTAGCGTTCTCGCCCGACGAGTGGGTGGCGTTCACCAGAGCCGTCGTGGGTGGCGACTTTCAGCAACCGATCTCCTGATCGGAACGGTTCCGCGCTGGGTGCTTCCGCATCTCGCGAGTGTTAGCGCGCCGGTGGTAGTCTCAGCCGCAGTTGGCTGGGGGCGGAGAAGCCGGTCCACCCCGTGACGCCGAGGGTCCGGCGGTGAAGGTGCCGATGACGAGCAAGTCGAATGCGTGGCGGGTGGGGGTTCTCGCTCTCGGGGCCGCGTTCGTGCTGGTGGGGTGTGGATCGTCGGTGGACGGGGATGCGACGCCGTCTGGGAGTTCCACTGCGACCAATGCTGGGGCGGGAGTTGCGGCGGACGTACCGTCAGGTTTCAACACGTGCACGGATATTCCGCAGAGCGTGCTGGATTCGGAGAAACTCAAGCCGCGGGGGGAAGCGGATTCGAATGCCGCAGATGGCATCAAATGGCGTGGGTGCAAGTACCTGCGCTCGAACGGCTACGCGGCGACGATCACGACTACGAACCTCACGATCGACATGGTGCGACACGAGAACTTCCGCGATGCACAAGAATTCACGATCAACGGTCGTGGAGCAATCTCTACACGACAAGTCGAGGCTACTCCGGAGGAATCGTGTGTCGTGAACGTAGAGATGAAGGGTGGAAGTCTAGACGTCAGCTTGACGAACCCTTCGGTCACCCGTGAGACGGGACACCTCGACACCTGCGTCCTCGCGCGTACTCTGGCCGAGAAGATCGTTCCGGCAATTCCGGCCGCCGCATGAGACCAATTGCTTACGATCACGGGGAGGGAGTGAAGAGTTGAGCGACGATTCCGAAGCAACGCCTCGGCCAATGGCGAACATGCTCAATGCTGCGCGAGACGGCTATCTTTCGATCGCACTGAAGCCCGAAGACTTCGTCTATATCGACCGCGATTGCGAGCTGTTCAAAGAATCCATCTTGGAAATCAGGAGGATCATGAACGAAGTTGCACGTCAGGATCGCTGGGGGTTGGGGGAAGGCAACAAAGAGATGGTTTCGGCAAGCACAGTGGTCAGCCGATTCCGCTCGAAGGCAAGTGGTGCGGAAGACGGGAATTCCGTTGTGAAGATTATGGACGAGCACTACCGCATCATCGAAGACATCCAGGAAGTGCACAGACTTGTCCGCGAGCGGATGATGCAGGCGGACAGTTGGTTTGCCGACCAGTTCAATCATTTGAACGAAACTCTCCCGGAGCGGCCGCGCGAGGGACAGATTCTCGGGCCGTTCATTCTCCCGGATGGGACGACGAAGTGAGCTACGAAGGCCCACGCATTCCCATCGGTGGCGAACATCCACAACGCTGGAAGCATCCCGACATCAACGACGCCTTCAGCCCGCTGGATGTCACCAATGCGGTGAACCAGGCTCAGCAGTACTGGCAAGTGCGCAACCTGTGGGATCAGGGTCTGCGAACTTTCGAACGCTCGATCCAGGCTTCGATCGATCAGGCTTGGTCGGGCCCGGCAGCCGACAAGGCAAAGGATCGGATCAAGGAGTACACGAAGAAGGCCGACGAACTGACTCCAATCCTCGCAGAGCTGTACACCCGCGTACGCGACGCCGCGGACGCGATCGTCAACACCAAGAAGGCACTGCCCGACCCCGTCGTGATCACCGGGACATCCTGGCTGTGGCCGCCGAATCGGTGGAAGCTCCAGCGAGAGCAGTCGTCGGAGGAGCAGGCTGCGCAAGTGGCGATGGAGACGCACTACGTCAAACCGTTCGCCGATATCGACGGCAAGATTCCGGTGCTGCCAACCCCGGTGAGTCCCACTTCCTCGCTGGACATTTCGCCTCCACCACCCGGCGGGTACAACGGCGGTCCTGGACCAGGCCCCGGCGGCCCCGGTCCCGGACCTGGTTCCGGAGAACCGGGCGACACCGACGGCGACGGTGTACCCGACACCCCGGGCGTGGAGCCGACGGACGAGGAAACCCCCGAGGACACGACCACCGACGACACCTCGACGAGTCCGACGAGCACGACAACCACGCCCACCACCCAGACTCCGACGTCGACCATCCCGGCCGGTGTCAACCCGACCGACCCGAACCGCACGGTACCGAGCGGCCTCCCCTCCGGTCCCGGATCACCCGGCGGCGGCCCGGGACCCGGCACCCCGGGCGTCCCCACACCACCGGGCATGGGCCGCAGCATCCAGGGCGTGCCGACCACACCGGGCACACAGAGTCCGGTGGGTGGTTTGGCAGCGGCGAGCAATGCCAACGCGCGTGGGATGGCCGGTATGCCGGGCATGGGTGCGCCGGGCGCGCGCGGCGGCGGCAAGGACGACGAGGAGCACAAGCTGCCGGAATACCTTGTCACGCAGGAGAACACCGACGAATTGCTCGGCGAGATCCCGAAGACGATCCCCGGCGGCGTCATCGGTGGCGACGGCGACTGACATCGGTGGTTGGCTCCGCATGCTGGGCCTCGGGCGCTCGGCGCGGACCGAGCTCCGCATGCCGAGCTAGAAGTGCCGACTTCGCATGGCAACAAGGTGTGCGGGACGCCGCATGCCCGATCGTGAGATGAGGGTTCGTGGATGGGTGAATGGTCGTGGGAAACGGACGATTTCGCGGCGCTGTGGTTGGGTGACGCGCACGATCGGATCCCGAGTCCGCTGCGCCACCTCAGCCGCTTCGCCTTCCGTGACGAGTTCGCCGCGCACCGCGAGGCGGTCCGGCAGCGCTACTCCACCGACGAACTCGACGAGATCCGCGCCGCCCTGCACACGCTGGGCACTTCCGAACTCCGGATCGAAATCCTCGGCGGCAGTTGCAAACACCGCGCCAGCACCGGTCGCGACGACCTGCGCGAATACCGGATCATCGGCGCCCGCACCGGGCATCGTGCCGTCACGTTGAGTCAGTACGGCACCGACAGCGAGCACGGCCCGATCCGCCTGCGCGCCTTCGACGCCGACCAGCTCCCCGCCCGGCTGACCCAAGCGGTACCCGCCTGCACGCCGGGCGCCGAGAAACCCGCCACCTTCCACCCGGATGAACTCAGCCCCCGCCGCGACGGCTACCTCCAGGACAACGCCCGCAACACCCCGCGCGAGCGCTACCAACGCCTCCTCGGTCGACCCGCCGACGGTGGCGGCTCAGCCGTCCTGCTGACCGGCCCGCTGCACACCCACGCCACACCCCGCAACGTCGTGCAGTGGTACGACATCTCCGGCGACGGCCGCTACACCGAACTCCGCGGCGCCCACATCACCGTCCGCCCCACCACACCTGCCGACTTGACCACCCAGTTCGCCACCTGGATCACCCGAGCCCTCGACCACCTCCGCGCCGACGACTTCTGACCACCATTTCTCTCCCGTCGATAGGGAAACGGTTCTGGCGGTGCGGAAATGGCGGTCCGACACGCTGCCGCGACAACCATTTCCCTCGTCGATTCTCGGGCCGAACTACCGGCCCAGCCCCTCCAGCACCGAGGTCAGTACCGTGTGGGCGCTGTCGACAACCCCGTCGAGCGGTTGGCGGTAGTCCTCCAGCACCCATTGCTGGGCGATGGTGAGTACGGCGCCGACGAGCCCGGTGGCGATGGTGCGCAGAAGCGGTTTCGGCACCGCTTCGATGTCGATCATCGGGGTGGCCAGCTCCAGGAAGGTGTCGACGAAGGATCCTGTCACCCTGCGATAGTCCGCGTCCACGGCCGGGCTGATGCCGAGTATTTCGAAGAACGCGATCCGTGCGATTCGGGGGTCGTCGGCGATGCCACTGAAGAAGCCGGTCAACGAGCCGTGCACGGCGGCGCTGACGGTGTCGGACGAGGCAGCGGCTCCGTCGACGATGGATCCGCGCAACCGATCGGTGGCCACGGTGTACGCGGCACGCAGCAAACCCTCACTGCCGTCGAACGATTCGTAGAAGTAGCGTTTGCCGACGCCCGCCCGCGCGCAGACGGCGTCGATGGTGGTGTTGCGATAGCCGCGGGTGCCGAATTCCTCGATCGCCGCGTCGACGAGCCTGGCGCGCCGCTGCTGTTGACGCTGTTCGGGCCCGGCGCCCCGGTATTTGCGGCCGGGGGCGCCGAGCTCGGAAACGGTCACGCCACCATGGTGGCATCGCCTTCGGTGTGAGACAAACCACGCCGGGCACAGTGCTCGCCGCGGGCCCGTCACGGTCCGCTCACCAGCTGGGATCGCCCTCGACCGGGATGTTGACCCAGCTCGGTTCGTTGGGATCCAGCACGAGATGCTGTGGCCGAAGACCACTCTCGTTCAGCAGCGGGCGCAGCGGCACGCTGCTGGGGAAGTTGCTCGCGAAGATGTCGATGCGCAGCCGATGTCCCGGCTGAAGCACGCCGTCCGTGGCGAACAGTCCGATGTCGAGCACGGTCGGCTGACCGGGGACGACGGGCTCGCGGCTCGCCAAGGTGAGGATCGGGTAGGGATCGGTGTAGTCGCCGTTGGGTGAGCGAGTGGAGGCCGCCTCGTCCACCGCGCGCAACGAGGCGGTGCGCTGCCCGGTCGTCCACACGGTCGAACGACCGTCCGGTGCAACGTCGTTCAGGGTCACCGTCCAGTAGCCGTCCGTGGTGTCGAGCACGGTGTTCAGGTGCACGGCGAGCGGGCCGGAGATCTGGGTCGGCCGGTCCACCGGCGCCGTCGTGAAGGTCAGCGCGTTCACCTCGCTGATCCGCGCGTCTTCGGCGCAGATGTCCAGTGCGGCGATGATGCCCGCCGTCCCGTGCGCGGCGTCGCGCGAGCACAGGGTGGCGAGTCCGGGCGCGATCGTCAGCCGTGCGGGTCCGCCCGGCGCCTCGGTCAGGGAGCCGTCGCCCGCGGCGGTCGGCGCGGTGCCCGAGGGGGCCGCGTTCAAGTACAGCCGCCGGTACTCCATGCCGGGGCGTGGGAAGGACGGGCTGTCGCTCCATCCGCCGCCCTGCTGCCACGACGTCACCTGGTCGTAGCCGTCGATGCCGTTGTCGATTCCCTTGAGCCACTTGTCGAACCACGCGCGCTGCAGCACGTCCAGCGACGGCGGTGCGCCGGGCAGGCCGAGGCCCGCGCCGGTGGTGATGTGGTAGGTATCACCCATCACCAGCTTCTTCTCGCTGTCGGGTACGTCGATGGCGTTGTACACCCGGGGCGAGGAGTAGGTGAAGATGTCGTGCCAGCCTCCGTAGATGAAGGTCGGCACCTGGATTCGCTCCGGATGTCCGACCCACGCGGTCCGCAGCGGGCTCTCGTCGTCGAGCACCGACAGCATTTCCGGCGGGATCTGGTCGATGCTGGGCGTGGCCAGCGCCGCGATGACGACGTTGAAGAAGGTGAACGGGTCGCGGATGCGGTCGGCGAGCCAGGTCCAGTCGAACCTGCCGGACAGCATCGAGACCACGTCGGGCAGCAACTTCGTGGCATTGACCGCGAGGAGCCATTCGGGGATGAAACCGATGCCGAGCGCGCCACCGGGCGCCGCGACGTCGCGGATGAGGTCGCTGCCCGGGACGACCGGGAAGAGCGCTTGCAGCGCGGCGGGTCTGCGTTCGGCGGTGTGCAGCTGGTTGACGGCGGAGTAGGAGATGCCGCTCATGCCGATCCGTCCGTTGGACCACGGTTGGCTGGCCGCCCAGTCCACGACCTCGGCGCCGTCCTGCTGCTCGCGATGGCCGAAGACCTGCCAAACACCTTGCGAGAAACCGGTTCCGCGCACATCGACGACGACCTGCGTGTAGCCGCTCTGAATCAGCTTGCGGTCCACGCCGAAGGTCCGAGCGGCGCCGCCGGGCAGAGCGCGCATCAGATCGCTGAGCCCGCTCATCCCGAAGGCCGAGAAGTCCAGACCGCGCAGCACGTGCATCAACGGGTCCCCGAACCCGGGAATCGCCAGCGCGGAATCAGCCAGGTTGGCAACGAGTTTCGTATAGGGCGTCAGGTTGACGACGGTCGGCGTCGGCTCCTGGATCGGCTGACCCGTCGCGTCGGCGGGATGGTAGACGTTCGCCTTCAGCACCGTGCCGTCACTCATGGTGATCGGCACATCCCATTCGATGAAGACGTTCGGATACTGGGGCGGCGCATTGTGGGTTGCGACGAACTGGGCGTCGAGCCCGGCGCGCGTGGGCGTCGACTCGGCCGACGGCGCGGACACCACCCCACCCGCCATCACGAGAAATACGGACAGTGCTGCGGCCGCCGCAGCGATCGGACCCCGACGTCTGATCATGCCTTGCAAACCCTCCCAATGAGGAACTACTCCGTTCCCATAAGTGACGCAACGGTAACCTACGCCACGAAATCACGCCACCATGACCGGGCTCACATCGGCGACACACGCAGTTCGTCTTACCGAACAAGATCGGCGGCGAATGTTCTCCCGACGGTGCAGTGACACTCGATCGCTTTGCTGCGTACGGTGATTCACCGGCCCACGCTCGAGGGAGCGATCTCTTGGGCCGGGAAGGGCGCGGTGCGATGGTTGGCGATTTCGGACCCGGACTTGTCGCCCGATGAGCCTCGATGCACTCGAAACCGACTCGACCACAGCGGTTTCCGCGCACCATGGTCCGCTGTCGCGCTGGACGCGATGGCTGACGACCCATCCGCGCACGGTGATCGCGGTGTGGTCGGTCGTTCTCGCGCTGTGCGGGGCGGGCTATCCGGTGCTCGAATCGCGCGTGCAGGCACCGGATCTCACCGTGGACGGCGCCGAGTCGGTCGAGGTGCAGCGTCTGATCGCCGAGCACTTTCCCGGCTTGCGGGCCGAACAGGCGCTGCTGGTCTTCGACTCCGACACCGCGAGCGTGGACACCGCCGAATACCGTGCCCAGCTCGAGCGAACACGGCGCGCCGTCGAATCGATCGGCGGCGTGACGCTGCTCGTGACTCCCGACAGCGCCCGGCAACTGATCTCGGCCGACAACCGCACCGCCCTGGCCGTCGTCGCCATCGAGGGCGACCAGTCCCACCGCGTCGCCGTCTCCGCCGACGTGCAGAACGCGCTGTCCGCGCTGCCCGATCGTGACGTGATCCGGGTCGACCTCACCGGCTACACCGCGATCCAGAACGACGTGATCATCGCCGAGCAGGCCGATGCGCTCCGCGCCGAATCACTCGGCATGCCAGTGGCTTTCGTGCTCCTGGTCCTCGCGCTCGGTGCGGTGTCCGCGGCATTGCTGCCGATACTCATGGCCGTCGCCGGGCTGCTGACCTGCACCGGCGTGCTGCTGGTCGCCGACACCGTGACCTCCGTCGACCCGCTGATGTTGTCCATCGCCACCATGATCGGTCTCGGCGTCGGTATCGACTACGCCCTGTTCGTGGTGAGCAGGTTTCGCGAGGAGCTGTCGGCGCGCGGGGTGACCTCTCGGTCCGAGGCCGACGCGATTCGCGCCGCCGTGACCACCACCATGGCCACTACCGGCGGCATGGTCCTGGCGTCCGGCTCGGTCGTGATCGTGTCGCTGGCGGCGCTGCTCGTGGTGCCCGCCGGGGTCTTTCGCGGCATCGTGCTCGGTGTCGGCGTGGCCGTGGCGACGGCGATGCTGGCCGCCGTGACGCTGCTTCCCGCGATTCTCACCGTGCTGGGCCCCGCCGTGAACCGCTGGCGTGTGCGCGGCCGTGGCGTCGACTCGGACGACAGCGCCGCCGCCCGCCGGTGGACACGTCGGGTGATGCGCAGGCCGGTCGTCTTCGGCCTGGCCGCCGCGAGCCTGCTCGTCGTGGCCGCGCTGCCGCTGACCGGCCTGCGCACCGGCTTCGACCTCGGTATCGCGTCGCTGACCGACTATCCCTCTGGAATCGCGGCTCGCACGGTCGCGGAGAAGTTCCCGTCCGGCATGCTCTCGCCGATGGAGTTCGTCGCCACGGCGTCCGACGGCGGGCCGCTGAACCCCGGTGCGGCGAGCGTCGTGCAAGGCTTCGCCGACGAGCTGCGCGCCGATCCCCGCGTCGCCGCCGTGTTGGCGCAGTGGTCCGACGGCCGTGTCCACCTGACCGTCGTGACCCGCATGCTGATCGACTCGGCCGCGGGCTCGGACCTGGTCGCCGAACTCGACGCGCGGGCGCGCTCTCTCGCTGCCTCGACCCCGGACTTGCGCGTCAGCGCGGGCGGCGCGCCCGCCGGTCTGCTCGAGATCAGCGACGCGATCCGTGACGCCTACCTTTTGGCCGTCGTGATCACGGTGTTGTGCGCGCTGGCGTTGCTGCTGGTGGTCTTCCGTAGCGTCGCCGTGCCGGTGAAGGCCGTCGCGGTCAACCTGCTCGCCACGGCGGCCGCGCTCGGCATCACCGTCGCGGTATTCCAATGGGGCTGGGGCGAAAAGCCTTTCGGCTTCTCGAGCCCCGGTTTCGTCCAGGTCGTGATGCCGCTGATCGTGTTCGTGATCCTGTTCGGCCTTTCGATGGATTACGAGGTGTTCGTCATCCGCCGGATCAGGGAGAACTGGGACGCGGCCGTGGCGCGCGGCGCGATCGATCCGGCCGAGGCCAACCGCGAAGCGGTCGCCGACGGGATCGGCGCCACCGCCAAACCCGTCGCGGTCGCGGCGGCGATCATGGTCGTGGTGTTCGCGAGTTTCCTCACCGCGAGCACCCTGGAACTGAAACAGCTCGGCTTCGCGCTGGCGGTGGCGGTTCTGCTCGACGTGGTCGTCGTGCGACTGGTGCTGGTACCCGCCACCCTCCGGTTGCTCGGCCGCTGGAACTGGTGGCTGCCCGCACTCCGCGGGGGCAAGCGGATTCCGCAGCGTTAGGGATGTCTCGACGCCGGTGGGTGTCTCAGCGCAAGCGGATGTCGAGCCTGCGATAGAGCGGGACGAACGCGTTGAATCGGTACCGGCGGCGGGTGATCTCCCACGGACGGCCCGCAGCGAGCAGTGTCTCCAGGAAGCGGGTCAGCTGCACGTGGGTGAGCGCGGCGCCGAGGCAGAAGTGCTTACCGCCGCCGAACCACAGCTGCCGCGTCCGCGCCACGTAACCCAGGTCGAGGTCGAACCGGCCGACGGAATTGTCGATGTACCAGGTCATCACCTTGACGCGGTCACCGGAGCGCAATCGCCTGCCTCCGAGTTCGAGATCGCCGATCACCCCGCGCCCGACGACCGGCATCGAGCTCGTCACCCGCAGCCCCTCCCGGATCGCGTCGGGGATCGAGCTCGGGTCGGCCAGCAGCCGGTGCTGGTCGCCGGTGTCGTGCAGCAGCGCGACCAGTCGCCCGATGGTGCTGGCGAGCGTGACGGTCCCGGCCACCACGAGCAGCACGGTGAATCCTCGGGTCTGCTCGAGTGTCAGCCCCAGGTCGCGGCAGCGCCCGATGACGGTGCCCGAGTCGGCCGAGTCGTACACGTGCTCGACGTTCGCGCCGATCAGCGCAGCCAGCTCGCGGCCCTTGCGCCGGTGGCGCGGCGGGACGACGGTGGTCGCCCAGTTTCCTTTGCCCAGGTCTGCCAGCCGCTCGATGGCGGCGAACAGGTCCAGATACGGTGTGTCGGTGCTGGTCTCACGCGGCAGACCGGCCACGTCGACCATCGTGCGCGCCGTGAAAACCCGGGCGAATTCGGCGATGTCGACCGTCCGGCCCGCGGCCAGATCGGTGCGCAGGCGCTCGAGCTGCGCGCCGGTCGCGTCCTCGACGAGGTGCTCGGCAGCGGGCTTGCCGAAGAGATCGCCGAGACCGGCGCGCAACCGCTGGTGCTCAGGACCCTCGAAACGTTCGGCGCCGAATTCGCCGAGCATCTGCGACCACCAGTGTCCCGACGCGCCGTCGGTGGCGATGCTGAAATGTTCGCTGTCCCGGTGAATTTCGCGCGCGAGTTCCGGATCCGACACCACCCAGCCGAACTTCGGCACCTTGCGGAGGGGCCGGGTGGCGGCGCCGAGTGGCAAGAGCAGCGCCAGGCCCGGCTGGGCGGCGGCGTGCAGGGCGAGTTCGTGCCATTCGGCGGCACGCGGCAATGTCACGGTCATGCGCGGGCTCCGGTGATCGCATCGGCGGTGAAGCGGTCGGCGCTGAACTGGTCGACCACGAGGTGGGTGCACAGGATCGCCATCGCGGCCCATTCGGCGGTGACGCCGTCCCAGGTGCCGGGCCGGTCGACAGCCGTGCGCCAGATCCTTTCCGTCACTTCGGGATCGAACAGCCCATAGCGTCGCGCGGCGGCGCGGGAGAGATGGTCGGCGGCCAGCTGCGCGCCCGGCCCGCTGAGGTACCACGGGCCGATCGGCGTCATGAACGGCTTCTTGCGCCGCCGCACGATCCGCTTGGGCAGCAGATCGGCCATCGCCCGCTTGAGCACGTATTTCTCGGTGCCGAGACGCAGCAGCATGCGCGGGTCGAGTTCGGCGCAGACGTCGAGGACGTCGCGGTCGAGGAACGGCACCCGCACCTCGAGGCCGTGCGCCATGCCGAGCCGGTCGGAGATGGGCAGCACCCAGTGCGGCAGCCGGGTGTGGAACTCGAAATGCATCTGCCGGTGCAGCGTGCTGTGCTCGGGCGGGCGCGGCAGCGCCGACGGTTCGGGCAGGTCGGCGAGGACGGCGGGCCGCGCGGTACCGGACAGCGCGCTCCACAGATGGACCCACGGCGGCATCTGTCCGTACCGTTCGGTGTAACCCGCACTGCGAGTAGCGATCTCGACGAGATGGCGGTCGATGCCGCTCGGCGCGCCGATCCATTTCGTCGCCTGCCGCCACACCAGCGGTCGCAGCGCGTCCAGTCGCAGGTCGGTCAACCGCGAACTCAGCCGCATCAACCGGTAGAAGTCGTAACCGGCGAGCAGCTCGTCCGAACCGTCACCGCTCATCGCCACTGTGAGCCCTTGGTCTCGGGCGAGGGCGGTCAGGTCGAGGAAGGGGGAGGCTACACCGCCGTACCAGAACGGGGATTCGAAGTGCCACATGCTCTTCGGCAGCAACTCGCAGACGCGCGCACCCGTCGTCTCCGCCTCCACGTTCGGGACGCCCAGCGACCGTGCGACCAGCCGCGACATCTCGGTCTCGTCGTGGATCGCGCCGGACAGCCGCACACTGAGCGTCGTCAGCGGCGCGTCGCAGCGCCGGGCGGCGACGGCGGCGATCGCGGAGGAGTCGAGCCCGCCGCTGAGCGCGACGCCCGCCGCCACCTCGTCGGGGACGCGCTTGGCGACCGCGGCGGTGAACCGCTCGTCGAACGCCTCGATCGCCGCGCGTCCGGTGAGCAGCGGTGCGTCGGGGTCTTCGCGCACGAAGACGCGGAAGTAACGCCTGGTGCGAACGCCGTGGGCGTCTGCGGTGAGAACGGTTCCCGGTTCCAGATCGCGCACGTCACGCCAGAAGGTGCCCGGCGCGATGGTGTGACCGTAGAACAGGCAGTCGCTGAGCCCTTGCGGGTCGATCTCGGGCGTACACGCGCCGGAGGCGAAGATGCCCTTGATCTCCGACGCGAACGTCAGGCGGGCGCCGCGCAGGTGGTAGAAGAGCGGCTTGACCCCGACCCGGTCGCGGGCCAGCGTCAGACGCCGCCGGGTGGCATCCCAGATCGCGATGCCGAAATCGCCGTCCAGGTGCTCGACGAAACCGTTCCCGTACTCCTCGTACAGGTGCGGGAGGACCTCGGCGTCGCTGTCGCTGCGGAACCGGTGCCCGCGCGCCGCGAGGGCGCGGCGCAACGCCTTGTGGTTGTAGATCTCGCCGTTGAGCAGCGCACGGACCGAACCACTCTCGTCGGCCGTCGGCTGCGCGCCGTGCCGCACGTCCACGATGGACAGGCGCTGGAACCCCAGCGCGGCGTGCCGGTCGTGCCAGGTGGCGTGGTCGTCGGGGCCGCGGTGGCGCAGCACCGCGCACATCGCCGCGAGCGGGCCGGGATCGACCGGCGCAGCGAAGTCGACGATGCCGCAGACCGCGCACATCTCAGGACTGCCCGACCGCGGTCGCGGGCGCGAGGAGCCCGTCCAGTTCGGCCAGCGCGGCATCCATGGCGGCCGTCAGGTGCTCGATCGGCGGCAGCTTGTCGGCGGCGCCGAGCACACCGAGGAACAGCTCGTCTCGGTAGCCGAAGCAGGTGAAGTTCAGCGAATTGCCGTGCATCAGAAGAGATATCGGATACATCGCGTCGAGCCGCGCACCGTCCCAGAACAGCGTCTCTCGCGGGCCGGGGATATTGGAGATTCCCATCGGGTGCGAGGACGGAGCCGACCGGATGCCGAGCAGCAGCGTGAAGACCCACGGGAAGGTGGTCGCCAGGCCGTATCCGATGACCGCGCCGGGCGACATCGCGCCCATGTGGCGCTTGGCGGTGTCGATCGCGTCCTTGACGGCGGCGAGGCGTCGCACCGGATCCTCGACGTCGGTCGCCAGCGCCGTGAACATCAGCCCGGCGCGGGTGCCGACCCGCTGGTCACCGTCGCGCAAGTCGGTCGGCACACCGGCGGTGAGCGGGCGCTCGGGCAGTTCGGCGTGGTCGGTGAGGTAGTTGCGCAGCGCCGTGGCGACGAGGTACAGCACCAGATCGTTGACAGTGCAGTCCGCGGCGCGCGCCAGCCGTTTGATCTCGCTCAGCCGGTAGCGGCGCAGCGAGAGGTCGCGCGCGCCGGTGATCGGACCGTCGAGGACGGAGGGCGGTTGCCGATAGGTCTGCTGCGCCGTCGCCCGTCCGGCCTTGCGCCGCAAGGCATCCCGCGCCGCACCGGCTACCCCGGCGAGTACCGCGAGGAACCCGCGCATTGCCGTGAACAGCGAACTGATCCGGCTCGCGCGCGTCGAATCCTTGGAGTCGGGTCCGATGGTGAAGAACGGCGGCAGGCCGCGCGCCTCGGGGTCGGTGGAGAGACCGCCGGTGATGACGCGCACCAGCGAAACACCGTCCAGCAGACTGTGATGCGCCTTCAGCACCGCGGCGAAGCGATCCTCGGACTGTCCCGTCACGAAGTGCAGTTCCCATGGCGGCTTGCCCAGGTCCAGCTGCTCGCGATGGACCCGCGTCACGAGCTCGACGAGTTCGTCGCGGCCCGCGCCCGCGGGTAGCGACCACTGCCTGATGTGGTCGGCCGGATCTATTTCCTCGACTTCCCTTACCAGGGCGAGTGATTCGGCGAGGCGGCCACGCACCGGCGCCAGGTTCCATGGCGGCGGTGCGCTGAACGGCGCCGCGTGCCGCGCCCGCCAGCGGCGCACGAACCCCTCGGCATCGCCGTCGGGACAGTGGAATTCCATCAGGAATGCCACGTGCATCGGCATCTCCGGCGACTCCAGCGACAACCAGGTCGCGTCGGTGGCCGACAATCGCTTGATCGCCATACCCCTATCCTCCGAACTCTCGGTCCGCCGACCGTGGCGCGAGGTCGAGCCGCAGGCCGACCGGGATGACGGCGAAATGGAACCGGTCGTCGGGCGGCGGCACACCGTCCGGGAGCCGGAAATCGAAAGTGCGACAGGCCATCGCGGCGACGCTCTTGACCTCGAGCATCGCCAGCCCGCGCCCCGGGCAGAACCGTGGCCCCGACCCGAAGGGAATCGAGACGTCGGGGCGGTGCGCCCGGCCGTCGGCGCCGCGTAGCCACCGTTCGGGGTCGAACCGCTGCGGATCGGCGAAGTTCTCCTCCTGGAGGCCCGGGTACCGCACGTCGACCAACACCCAGGTGCCCGCGGGCAACGCGATGTCGCGCAGCACGGTGTCGTGCACTGCCTCCATGAGCAGCAGGGGAGTGGTGGGTTGCAGCCGCATCGACTCGGCGACAACGGCTTCCAGATACGGCTGACGCTCGAGCGTCGAGGGGATCCTGGCGATCTCCTCCCGGATGCGTTCCTGCGTTTCGGGTTCGGAGGCCAAGTGGTAGAGCAGCCACGCCGTGGCGTTGCTCGTGGTGTCCTGTCCGGCGATCAGGATCGTCAGCGCCTCGGCGAACAGCTCATCGTCGGTGAACGATTCGCCACCGTCGCTGGCGAGCAGGAACGCCTCGATGAAGTTGGTCGGCTGCTCCGGCGCCGCGGTGCGCGCGCGGGCGATGACGGTGTTCACCTCGGCGCGCAGCGCGTCCAGTGCCCGGTCCAGCGCGTGGTCGGCGGGCAGCTTGACGTAGCGCCAGTACGGGAACGGAATGTTCAAGCGGCGGTTGATCATCGGGAAGACGTGCTCGAGGTGTTGCTGGATGACGTCGCCGGACTGCTCGAGGGTGTTGATGTCGTAATCGAAGGTCAGCTTGGCGGTCACGTCCACGGTGTAGCGGGTCAGATCGGCGCGCACGTCCTCGGGCGGGGATGCCAGCCAACGCCGCCGTAGTCGCTCGGTGATCTGCTCCAGCGTGGTGTGGAACCGGGTGAGATGGGCGGCGTTGAACGCGGGCATGGCCAGCCTCCTGCGCCGCCGCCACGCCTCGCCCTCGGAGGAGAACAGTCCGTTGGAGCCCATCTCGCTCATGATCGACTCGATCGAGGACTGTCGGCGGTAGGTTCCCGGGCGCTGCCGCAGGATCTCCTTGCCGAGCTCCGGATCGCCGACCACGACCAGCCGCCTGCCCGGCATGCTCAACCGGTAGACGGGGCCGTATTCCGCGCACCAGCTGTCGAGTGCCGGTGCAGTCGCGTCGGGGTGAGTTGCGGGAGGTTGCCGAGCACCGGCCAGCCGTCTGGGCCGGGCAGATCCAGGAGCGACATCGGCGCGCGGAGCGGGACGGTCACCGGGCCGAGCCTAATCACAAATCGGGTGCTCGGCGCAATCGGAGACGAGAATTCATCGCGGGAGACGATGTTCGCGCCGCGCTTTTGTCACGAAGTAGCAAGGCACACACATCGATTGGTGATCCCCCTCACTGACCGGTGGCGCCGAGTGGACTGCTGTCGCGGTCTGGTCGTAGTGTCGAAATCATCCGGTCGAGCCGGGTTTCTTTGGCCCCCTTGCTTTATCAGCGCCGTGTCGCTCCATTTCCCATGGGAGCCGCGGCCATCGGAGGAAATCTCGTATGAATCGCTCTCGAATACGCGCGCTCGGGGCCGCTCTCCCCGCCGGAGAATTCACCACGAACGAAGTGCTCGACCGCATGTCGAGCGGCGGCGAGTTCGACGTCGAACGCATTACCGGCATCGCACACCGGCATATGGTCGACCGCACCGAGGAGGACACCCTGACCTTGGGTGTCGCCGCGGCGCTCGACTGCCTGGCGGACTCGGGATACGACCCCGCGGACCTGGATGTGATCATCTGCGGCGGCACCACCGTGCACGACGGATTCCGGATGGTGTTCGAGCCGTCCGCGGCGGGGGAGATCGCTCGGCGCATCGGCGCGGTCAATGCCACCGGCTACGACGTCGCCAATGCGTGCGGCGGCACCATGACTGGTATCTACCTGCTGGACAACCTGATTCGCGCCGGCGCCGTCCGGACCGGGATGGTGGTGACCCCCGAGGTCATCTCGCCGGTCACCGAAGGTGCGCTGGCCGAGGCGGTGGACGCGCGCGACCCGCAGTTCGCGGCGCTGACGCTGGCCGACGCGGCCGTCGCGGTGGTGCTCGACCGCGCCGTCGACGAGGCCGAGGCCGTCCACTCCATCGACATGATCACCTGCGCGGAATACTCCGGCCTGTGCATCGCGAAACCCAGCGACAGCACCGAGAACATGATCATGCTGACCGACAACCTCACCATGCAGGCCGCGCCGCGGCGCGAGACCTGGGCGAAATTCCATCGCGACGTGCTCGCCAAGAAAGGCTCGACGTTCGCCGAGGAGAATTTCGACTACATCGTCTTCCATCAGCTCGGCGTCGGGTTCACGGAGAAACTGGCGGAGTCGGGCAGCAAGATCCACGGCGCGCCCATGCCGCCGCGGCTAGCGTGCGTCGAAAAGTACGGAAATACCGGAGCCAGCACACATTTCCTGGTGCTGCACGACTACCTGTCGCGCGGCCTGATTCCGGCGGGTTCGAAGATCTGTTTCGTGCCGACCGCGTCGGGAATGGTGTTCGGGGTGTTGTCGGCGACCATCGGTGAGTTGGTGAAGTAGATCGTGGTGACCATTCTGCGGAATTCGGCGGTGAGCGTGGATCCGGCGCTCGGCTCGATCGACCACGCGGTCGCGGCGGCGCGGGAGTGCCTCGCCGGGGCGGGGCTGTCGGCGGCGGACGTGGACGTGCTGGTGAACGTCGGCGTGTACCGGGACGCCAACATCGTGGAGCCGTCCAACGCCGCGCTGATCCAGCGCGAGCTCGGCATGCACCTCGACTACGAATCCGGGTCCTCCCGGCCCGGTTTCTCCCTCGACCTGCGCAACGGCGCCTGCGGCGTGCTGAACGCGCTCCAGGCCGCGAACGCGTTGCTGGTCAATGGCACCGCCGAGCACGTCCTCATCGTCGGCAGCGACGCCCACCCCGGCGGCCGGGCGGACGCGGCCGACTTCCCCTATGCCACCGCGGGCGGCGCTTTTCTGGTGACGAAGGGCATCGATGACGCGACCGGGCTCGGCGCGGTGCACTTGCAGCCCGCCCCGCGGCCGGAGGGCGCGCATCCCGGCGTCGCGGGCTATCTCGACTTGAAGGCGATGGGCCGCGACGGCGCGCGCACGATCACCGTCGACGTCGCCGACGATTTCGCCGAGCGGGTCACCGACGTGGCGCGCACGGCGGTGCGGAACTACCTCGCGAATCACGTTGATACCGCGAGGGATTCGACAGTGCTTGTCACCAACAACCCCGCGCCGGGCTTCGCGGCGACGCTGGCGGCCGACTTCGGCTTCGCGCGCCACCACCAAGCCGATACCGGCTCGCGGAACGCCGGAAGCTCCGGTCTCATCATCGCCTACCACCAGCTGATCCGTTCCGGTGCAGTGCGCGAGGGCGACCAGCTGCTGCTCGTCGCGGGCGGATCGGGGCCGACGGCGGGCTGTGTCGGCTACCGGGTGCCCGTCGGCGGTGTCGGGTGACGCGCGCGACCGGATACGCGGACCCGAGCATCCTGCTCGAGCACCGGATCGCGGAACGGGCCGACGCGCCCGCCATCAGCTACCCGACCCGCGCGGACGCGGCGAGGGCCGATCGCGGCGCCGACCTGCGGTTCGCGACCATGAACTACGCAGAGCTGGGGCGGCGGGTCCGCTCCTACGCGGCGGGCTTCGCGCGGATCGGAATCACCAAGGGCGTCAAGGTCATCGTGCTCGTGCGCCCCGATCCTGACCTGTTCGCGGTGCTGTTCGCGCTGTTCCGGGTCGGCGCGGTGCCCGTGGTGGTGGATCCCGGCATGGGTGTGCGCCGCATGCTGCACTGCTTCCGCAGCGTCGGCGCGGAGGCGTTCATCGGGATCCCCGAAGCGCACGCGGTGCGGCTGGCCGCACGGCGCACGTTCGGCTCGATTCGGGTGCACGTCACGGCGGGTCGGTCGTTCTGGGGCGGCCACAGCCTGGACGATCTGCGTGCCGAGCCGGAAACGCCGGCGGCCGAACATGATCCGGACGACCTGTTCATGATCGCGTTCACCACCGGAAGCACCGGACCGGCCAAGGGCGTCGAGTTCACCAGGTCGGGATTCGGCGCGGCCCTCGATGTCGTCGCCGAACTACACGGCCGCCCAATCGGTTTCGTCTCGTTGACCTCGGTTCCCTTGTTCGGGCTGTTCGATCTGCTGCAAGGTGCGCACGTCGTGCTCGGTCCGGTCGACCCGGTGCGCGTGTCGAAGGCGAATCCCGCGCTGCTCACCGACGTGGCGAGGTCCTTCGGCGCCACCGACCTCACGGCCTCGCCCGCCCTGCTGGCCAGGCTCGGTGAGCATTTCGCCGAGACCGGCGAGAGCCTGCCCGACATCGCGCGGGTCATCTCCATGGGCGCTCCGGCGAATCTGGTTGCGCTGGAACGTATCCGCTCCGCGCTCGGCGACGACGCGCGGATCTTCACCACCTACGGCGCGACCGAGGCGCTGCCGCTGACCACGTTGGAATGGTCCGAGCTGGACCGTACGCGCGCCGCCACCGCCGAGGGTGCGGGTGTGTGCGTCGGCCGCCCGCTGCCGGAGAGCAGCGGCGGGACCCTGGTCCGGATCATCGGCGTCACCGACGAGCCCATCGCCGACTGGAGCGAGGACCTCGTCCTGCCCGCCGGGCGGATCGGCGAGATCGTCGCGAGCGGACCGCAGGTCAGCCGCGCCTACCACCGCAATGCCGCCGCCGACGTGCGGCACAAGATCGACGAGCGGCTGGCCGACGGTGGTATCCGGCGCTGGCACCGCACGGGTGACCTGGCGCGTGTGGACGAATCGGGCCGCCTGTGGTTCTGCGGGCGGCTCTCCCAGCGCGTGCGGACCGCCGACGGTGACCTGTACACCGTCCGGTGCGAGCAGATTTTCAACACGCACCCGGAAGTCGCCAGGACCGCGCTGGTCGGCGTCGGCGCGCCGGGTGAACAGATCCCGGTGCTGTGCTTCGAGCCCGCCGTGGATCTCTCGCCCGCCGAAATCACCCGGGTGCGGCGCGAATTGTGGACCCTCGCGCAGCACAGGGCGGAGACAAGGCGCATCCGAATCTTTCTGCCGCACAGCGAGTTTCCCGTCGACATCCGGCACAACGCGAAGATCGGGCGGGAGCGGCTGGCGCGGTGGGCCGCGGATCGGCTCGGCTTCCCGCGAACGAAAGGAACGGACCGATGAAGGTTCTCGTCACCGGCGCGACCGGATTTCTCGGCAGCCACATCGTCGACGCCGCCACCGGCGCGGGCGACGAGGTGCGGGCGCTGGTCCGCGCGTGCAGCGACCTCGGCTACCTTTCGGGCGTGCCGGGTCTCGACACCGCCGTCGGCGATCTCGGCGATTCGGACTCGCTGCGGGCGGCCTGCCACGACGTGGACGTCGTCTACCACAGCGCGGGACTCGTTTCGGAAGTCGGTGCGCGTGATCAGTTCTGGCGCGCGAACGTCGAGGGCACCCGCAACCTGATCGCTGCCGCTCGCGATGCGGGCGTTTCGCGGTTCGTCTACGTCAGCAGTCCGTCGGTGGCCACCTCCTACGAGACCGACCGCTTCGGCATCGACGAGTCCGAACCCTATGTCGACGCGCCCAAGAGCCTCTACGTCGCGACGAAGGTAGTGGCCGAGCAGTACGTGCTCGCGGCCGACTCGCCCGGCTTCACCACCTGCGCGCTGCGGCCGAGGATGATCTGGGGCCCGCGTTCGGCCGGATGGATGAGCCTGCTGCTGCGCAAGCTGAAAAGCAATCGGCTGCCCGACCTTTCGGGTGGACGCCGGGTCATGGCGTCCATCACCTACTGCGAGCACGCGGCGGCCGCCTGTCTGCAAGCCGCACGTTCCCCCGCGGTCGCCGGAAACGCCTACTTCCTGGCCGATCCCGAGGACATCGACCTGTGGGAGTTCGTCCGCGACCTGGCCGTCGCGCTCGACCTGACCCCGCCGACCCGCACCGTGCCCGGACCGGTGTTGGACGCGGCGATCGCCGTCTTCGACACCATTTGGCGGATACCCGCCGTCAAGGAGCGGTGGGCGCCGCCGCTGTCGAGCTGGACGACGGCGGCGCTGACCGTCTCCAACACCTACGACACCTCCGCCGCCCGTAAGGATTTCGACTACAACCCGACCGTCTCCCGCGACGCGGGCCTGGCGCGCTACGTCGAGTGGGTGCGCTCGGTCGGCGGCGTCGACGCCGTGCTTGCCCGCGGCTGAACGGATTACGAGGAGGTTGGTCTCGTGACATCTCTGCTGCGGGGACGCCGCGCGGGCATCGAGTCCACGGTGCCCACCGCGCCCGGCGCGCTGCCGTTCCTTGGGCACTGGCACCGCTTCGGCCGCACACCGCACCGGTTCCTGTCCACACTGTCGGCCCACGGACCGGTGGTCCGTATCGGAATCCCCGGCTACGAAACGTATGTCGTCACCGAACCGGAGCTGATCAGGGAGGCATTCGCCGGTCTGTCGGATCAGGGCTCGATGATCGAGCGCGCCGAACTGTTGCTCGGGAGCGGCGTCACCGTCGTCTCCGGTGCGACACACCGGCGTTCGCGCAGGCTCATCGCACCCGCGTTCGCCAAGGCGCGAATCGCCCAGTACGCCACCGTGATGACGGCGATGGGGCGGGCACGGGCCGACCAGTGGCGCGACGGCGCGACGCTCGCGGCGAACGAGGAGATGCACGACCTCGCGCTGCGCACCGTGGCGGGCGCGCTGTTCTCCGGTGAACTCGGCGAGATCACCGCGCGGCGCGTGCACCGGCTGTTGCCCGAGGTCATGACGCTGCTCGCGCGCCGCGTCACCCGGCCCGCGTGGCTGGACCGGCTGCCCACCCGAGGTAACCGCCGCTTCCTCGCGCTGGTCGAAGAACTGAAGGACGCCACCGCCGACATCATCGCGGCCTACCGCGCCGACCTGGCCGCCGACCCGGCACTCGACCACGGCGACCTGCTCGACACGCTGATCCGGGCCCGCGACGACGACGGCGCGCCGCTGACCGACAAGCACGTGCACGACGAACTGGTGAACTTCCTCGTCGGCGGCACCGAGGCCATCGGCATGACCGCCACGTGGCTGCTCTACGAACTGGCGCGCAATCCGGAGATCGAGCGCGCCCTGCACGCCGAACTCGACGAGGTGCTCGGCGGACGACCCGCCGAACTCGCCGACCTGCCCCGGCTGGATCTGACCAAGCGGCTCGTGCTGGAAACGCTGCGCCGCTACTCGCCCTGGCTCACCGTGCGGCACGTGCCCGCCGACTACGAACTCGGCGGGTACCAGCTGCCCGAGGGGGCGATGCTGTTCGTCTGCCCGATCGCGGTGCACCGCGACCCGCGAGTGCACGCCGACCCCGACCGGTTCGACCCCGACCGCTGGCTGCCCGAGGCGACGGCAGGGATGTCGCGCGGCGCGCACATCCCGTTCGGCATGGGCGCGCGGCAGTGCCCCGGCAACATATTCGCGCTGACCCAGGTGGCATTGCAGATCGCCACCTTGTGCGGGCGCTGGCGGCTGCGGCTGGAGCCCGGATTCACGGCGCGCGAGACCGTCATCGGCGCGCTGGTCCATCCGGAGAGCCTGCCGATGCGGGTCGAAGCCCGTCGCGAGACGAACGGCGCTGGTCAGGAGGGTGGGCGATGAGCGAGGTCACCGAACGTTGTGAAGTCGCCGTGATCGGCTCCGGTTTCAGCGGGCTCGGCGTCGCGATCAATCTGAAGCGTTGCGGTATAGACGATTTCGTGATTCTCGAACGCGCGGAGTCGGTCGGCGGCACGTGGCGCGACAACGTGTATCCGGGATGCGCCGTCGACGTGCCGTCGGTGCTGTACTCGTACTCCTTCTTCCCCGGCGACTGGTCGCGGCTGTTCGCGACCCAACCCGAGCTGCGCGCCTACACCGAATCCGTGGTCGACGCCTTCGATCTACGACCCCACGTGCGGCTGAACAGCGAGGTCGTCGGTGCCGAATTCGACGAGACCGAGCACCGGTGGAGGGTGCGGTTGGCCGACGGGCGCGTGATCAGCGCGCGCGCCGTCGTCATGGGGTACTTCTCGCTGCACGTGCCGTTCGTCCCCGATGTTCCCGGCCGGGAACAGTTCCAGGGCGTTCAGATGCACTCCGGCTCTTGGGATTCCGGGTTCCGGCCGGAAGGGAAGCGGATCGCCGTCGTCGGCTCGGGCGCGAGCGCCGTGCAGATCGTGCCCGCGCTGGCACGCGCCGGTGCGCACGTGGTGTCGTTCCAGCGCAGTCCGGCGTGGGTGCTGCCACGTGGGGATCGTGCGATCGCCGGACCGGTGCGGACGGTGCTGCGGAAGTTCCCGCCCGCGCGACTCGCGTTGCGTGGCATGGTGTTCTCGTTGCTCGAGCTGGTGCACCTGGCGGAGTTCCATCCCCGCTTGCTGCCGGTCTTCGAACAGGTCTGCTTGCGCGCGCTGCGTAACCAGGTGCCCGATCCGCGCACGCGGGAGAAGTTGCGGCCCGACTACCGGTTCGGGTGCAAGCGGCCGATGGTTTCCGACGAGTACTACGCGGCCTTCGCGCGTGACGACGTAGACCTCGTGACGGAGAAGATCGTCGACCTCACTCCGTCCGGCGTGCGCACCGCCGACGGTGTCGTCCACGAGGTGGACGCGATCGTGTGGGCCACCGGCTATCACGTCCAGGACTCGATCCCGCGCTTCCCCGACTTCCGGACGCCCGCCTTCTCGCTGCGAGAAAGCTATGAGCGCAACGGGTTCGCCGCCTATCGCGGCATCGCCTTCGCCGGTCTGCCGAACCTGTTCTGCGTCACCGGTCCCAATACCGCGCTGCCGCACACCTCCCAGTTCCAGGCCATCGAACCCACCACGCGCCTCATCGCGCGCACCATCGCCCACATGCGCGAGCGCGCTGTCACCCGCTACACCCCGACCGACGTCGCTCAACACCGCTTCGTGGCCCACTGTCGCCGCGTTCTCGCCGACCGCGTCTGGACCATCGGTGGCTGCACAAGCTATTTCGTCACGCCCACCGGGACCAACACCCTCACCTGGCCAGGGAGCACCCGCAGCGTTCGCCGCGACCGCCACCACATTCGTCCCGAGGACTGGGACCGCCGCCAGCGGGCCGTCGAATCCAGCACGCCCTGAACCGTTTTCGACCGCGCGGAGCGTAGTCGGGAGGGCGGACTCGATTCTCTCGTGAGCCGTGAGCCGTGAGCCGTGAGCCGTGAGCCGTGAGCCGTGAGCCGTGAGCCGTGAGGCGTCAGCTATCGGCCGTCAGTGGTCAGCTGTCAGCGGTCAGTGATGTGCCGTCAGTGATCTGTCGACAGTGGTCAGAGTTCAGCCAACAGTGGTCAGAGTTCAGCCAACAGTGGTCAGCCGACAGTGGTCGGTGTCAGCTGGCAGTGGTCAGTAGTCGGCGGTCAGCCTTCAGCCGTCGATGATCAGCGGTCGGCGATCAACTGTCAGCGGTCGGCGACGAAAGCGTCGAGCAGGCTGCGGTAGACGTCGGCGAAGCGCTTGCGCGCGTTCTGCTGCTCGGCGGTCAGGCCGTCGGTCGAGTCGGGCCCGTACACGATCAGGTGGAGGTTCTGGCCCGGTGGTTCGGGCATCACGTCGATGATCTGACTGCCGCCGTCGCCCGACGCGGGCATGCCGAGGTCGACCGTCGACAGCGCCGTGAGCTCGGCCAAGGCCGCGTCGATCACCTCGCGCCGGACCGCGCCGTCGACCTGGCGCGGGGGAGTGCTCGGATTCCGTTCGGGCGCGATGGCATCCGGTTGACGGACGGCGCGGCCGTCGGCGTAGACCTCGAGCAGCGGACGCAGATCGATCCGTTCCTGCCAGCCGCCCGGCATCGTCGTCAGGATGAGCAGCGCGACGGCCGACCTGGCGGGCACCGGCGCGGGAACGAGAACGGGCGGATGAGCCGCGGGCACAGGCGGATTCGTTTCCGGTGCGGGCGCGGCGGGGACCTCCGGCGTGGCCGGATCGGCCGCGGCGACGATCGAACCGGTCGCGAACAACATCGCGAGGACAACCAGGATCGACAACGTTCTCCGCATGAACATCCCATTTCGGCAGCGTCGGGTGATCGCCTCAACCGGACGGCGAGGGCGGACTCGCTCCGGCGCAGCGGCTTCGGACGCCGATGAGCGTAGCGCCCATGCGGCATCGATGCGGGCCTATGGTGAGTGCCGACCGGCCGCGACGAGTCGAACCGACGATGCCGCAGGTCGATGCGGTGGTGGCCTGACGCGGTAGTGGTTCAGGCAGGGCGATGCTGGGCGGTCGGCGCAGGGGTGTCGTGGTGCCGCGGCCACGGCAGCAACATCGGCACGCGATGCTGATAGTCGCGATAGCGCTCGCCGAACACCGCCACCAGATCGTGTTCCTCGATTTGCAGGGCGATCAGGATGTAGCCGGTCGTCGCGGCGGCGAAGAACAGGTGACCGGCCGTCATGGTCGGCGTCGCCCAGAACGCGACGAGGAAGCCGAGCATGAGCGGATGCCGGATCACGCGATAGAAGAGGCTGGTGCGAAACGGCAGGTCGCGGTAGGGCTCGCCACGCCAGACGAAATAAACCTGACGCAGCCCGAACAGGTCGAAGTGGTTGATCATGAACGTCGAGAGCAGCACGGTCGCCCAGCCGATCCAGAACAGCGTCCACAACACGACGCGGCCCGCGGTGGCCTCGACATCCCAGACGACGGCGGGCATCGTCCGCCACTGCCAATAGAGCAGGAACAGCGCCAGACTGGCCAGCAGCACGTAGGTACTGCGCTCGATCGAGGCGGGCACCACCCGCGTCCACCGGCGTTTGAACGCCGGACGCGCCATCACGCTGTGCTGGACGGCGAACACGCCGAGCAGGAGCGCGTTGACCACGATGGCCTCACCGATCGAAGCCTGCACTCCCGCGTCGACGCTGCGGGGAACCCAGAAATTGCCGACGAAACCGATCGCGTAGAGGAATGCGGCGAGAAACGCCAGGTAGCTCACGACGCCGTAACCGAATGCGAGATAACGCATCATCAGGTCCTTCGAAGTGGTCCGTTACGCACCGCGTCCGGAAGCACCGAGGGGAGGGTCACCGCTCGGGTCGGTCGGTGGAACGGCGCGATCTCCCGGAGGGAGCGCGACGCGACGGCCGCACGTCGGCGTGCTCCGGAAGCTGTGTGCGGGCGACGCGGCGACGCCTCCGTCCGCGCGTGCGGGGTTCGGGCGCCCGCGAGGCCCGGCGTGTTCCTGGTCGCGTGCGAACCCGCACCGAACTCGGCGGCGTTGCCGAGACGCGACCGGGTGACCGTTCTGGGATGCGCTCGATGCGACCACGCGTTCACCGCGGGCAGGCGATCGTGGAATCGCCGTCCGATCGGATACGGCGCTCGCCTTCGGGCAGGCTCACCGTAGCTGTGGTGCGTGAAGTCGCGCTGCCGGTCGCCGCAGCTGATCACCAGTTCACGGTAGATGGTGGGCGGGCGCGCGGACAACCCGCTCGCGCGGCATTCGCCCTGATCAGCCGGTGCGATCGGCGGGCCCGGTCGTGACGCGCGGCTCAGCGCAGCTCGGGCGGGTTGTCGAGGTCGGGCGCGGAGTAGGTGTCGCAGGCCCGCACCAGACCGGTGCGGTAGCCAGTCAGGAACCACTTCTGCCGCTGTTCGGACGAACCGTGTGTCCACGCCTCCGGATTGACCCGGCCCTGCGCGGAGCGCTGGATACGGTCGTCGCCGACCGCGGAGGCGGCCGAGAGGGCGTCGTTGATGTCGTTGTCGGACAATCTCCGCAGGAACGGCTGAGTGCCGCCGGGCGCGGGCGTCTTGTCCGCGTAGTACGCCCAGATACCCGCGTAGCAGTCGGCCTGCAGTTCGGTGCGCACCGCCGCCGACTCGGGTCCGCGCGGGTCGCGCTGTGCGCGGCCGATGTTGCCGAGCTGGTTCTGGATGTGGTGGCCGACCTCGTGTGCGACGACGTACTCCTGGGCGAGCGGGCCGCCGCTGGAGCCGAAGCGGTCGGTCAGCTCCTGGAAGAAGCGGACGTCGAAGTAGGCGGTCTGGTCGGCGGGGCAGTAGAAGGGGCCGACCTCGCTGGTGGCGTTGCCGCAACCGGTGGCTACCGCGCCGGAGAACAGCACGAGCTCGGGCTCGACATACTGCCTGCCCGTCTGCTTGGGCAGTTCGGCCGCCCAGACGGCGTCCAAGCTCTGCGCGGTGAGCACGACCCGGCAGTCGACGTACTTGTTGGCGTCCGCGCCGGTCTTGCAGTGCTCGGGCGTGCCCGCCGTGCCCGGCTGTGATTGCTGGGTGCTCTCGGCGCCGGTGAACTGGCCGAGGACCGAGCCGGGGTCGCCGCCGAGCAGCAGCGTGATGACCAGCAGGATCAGACCGCCCGCGCCGCCGCCGAGCGCGAGTTTGCCGCCCATGCCCGGTCCGCCGGAAGAGGCTCGGTCCGGGTCGATCTGCAGCCCTTCGTTGAACGTCATGATCGTCCTTAGTGGCGTTTCGTACGGTTGGCGGGCGACCTGCTGGCTACAGCTTGACACGGCCGCGCGGATATCGGTTTCCCCTTGACGAACGTGTCTAACTACGATGGCAACCGCATCCGGCGACACCCCGCCGGTGCCGGAGTCGTCGAAAGGAATCCCGTGCTGCGCACCCACTTGGCTGGTTCGCTGCGAAGCGAGCATGCCGGTCAGACCGTCACCCTCACCGGATGGGTGGCCCGGCGGCGCGACCACGGTGGCGTGATCTTCATCGATCTGCGCGATGCGTCGGGTGTGGCGCAGGTGGTGTTCCGCGAAGGCGAGGCCGCCGAGCAGGCGCACCGGCTGCGCGCCGAGTACTGCGTGCTGATCACCGGCGTCGTCGAGCAGCGCCCGGACGGCAACGAGAACCCCGAGCTGCCGACCGGCCAGATCGAGGTGAACGTGAGCAAGCTGGAGGTGCTCAACGAGAGCGCCCCGCTGCCCTTCCAGCTCGACGAGCAGCCCGGTGACGAGGCGCGCCTCAAGTACCGTTACCTCGACCTGCGCCGCGAAGGACCCGGGCACGCCATCCGGCTGCGCTCGAAGGTCAACGCCGCGGCTCGCGCGGTGCTGGCGCACCACGAGTTCATCGAGGTCGAGACGCCGACGATGACCCGCTCCACCCCCGAGGGCGCCCGCGACTTCCTGGTGCCCGCGCGGCTGCAGCCGGGCAACTTCTACGCGCTGCCGCAGAGCCCGCAGCTGTTCAAGCAGCTGCTCATGGTCGGCGGTATCGAGCGCTACTACCAGATCGCGCGCTGCTACCGCGACGAGGACTTCCGCGCCGACCGTCAGCCCGAGTTCACCCAGCTCGACATCGAGATGAGCTTCGTGCGCCAGGAGGACGTGATCCTGCTGGCCGAGGAGATCCTGGTCGCGCTGTGGAAGCTCATCGGCCACGAGATCCCGACCCCGATCCCGCACATGACCTACGCCGAGGCCATGCGCCGCTTCGGCTCCGACAAGCCGGACCTGCGTTTCGGCGTCGAGATCACCGAGTGCACCGAGTACTTCAAGGACACGCCGTTCCGGGTGTTCCAGGCGCCCTACGTCGGCGCGGTCGTGATGCCGGGTGGCGCGAACCAGCCGCGGCGTCAGCTCGACGCCTGGCAGGAGTGGGCCAAGCAGCGCGGAGCCAAGGGTCTGGCCTACGTGCTGGTGAACGAGGACGGCACGCTCGGCGGCCCGGTCGCCAAGAACCTCAGCGACGCCGAACGCGAAGGGCTGGCCAAGCACGTGGGCGCGGTCCCCGGCGACTGCGTCTTCTTCGCCGCGGGCTCGGCGAAGGCCCAGCGCGCGCTGCTCGGCGCCGCGCGCGGCGAGATCGCGCGCAAGGTCGGACTGATCGATGAGAACGCCTGGTCGTTCGTGTGGATCGTGGACGCGCCGCTGTTCGAGTCCACCGCCGACGCGACCGCGAGTGGCGATGTGGCGCTTGGCCATTCGGCCTGGACCGCGGTGCACCACGCGTTCACCTCGCCGAAGCCGGAGTCGCTGGACACCTTCGACACCGACCCCGACTCGGCGCTCGCCTACGCCTACGACATCGTCTGCAACGGCAACGAGATCGGCGGCGGCTCGATCCGTATCCACCGCCGCGACGTCCAGGAGCGGGTGTTCAAGGTGATGGGCATCAGCCACGACGAGGCGCAGGAGAAGTTCGGCTTCCTGCTCGACGCCTTCGCCTACGGCGCTCCGCCGCACGGCGGCATCGCCTTCGGCTGGGACCGCATCACCGCCCTGCTGGCCGGCCTGGACTCCATCCGCGAGGTCATCGCCTTCCCGAAGACCGGCGGCGGCGTCGACCCGCTGACCGACGCGCCCGCGCCGATCACCGCGCAGCAGCGCAAGGAGGCGGGTCTGGACGTCAAGCCGGAGCAGGAAAAAGTCGAGATCAAGCTCGAGGTCACCGAGCCGTAGGCCGAGCCACGGCCGTCCGACGCGCCGTCCGCACGGAGTCGCCTGTCGCCTCCGAGCGGACGGCGCGTTCGCGTCGAGGGGTTTGCCTGTTCTCGGCGCCCCCAGGTCCCACCAGCCAGGAGCCGCTTCCCGCCGCACCCGGCAAAGACGTGCCGTCGCCGCCTCTCGGTGCTGTGCAGGCCCAAGGGACTCGTTGGCTGCCGCACATGCTCAGTACGCCTCACAGAGTCGCCGGCTTTGTGAGGCGTACGGAAGGTGTGTGGAACGGAAGCTTTACCTTGTGAACCGGCCAGCTGGCGGTGTCGGCTCGGTTCTGGTCAGACCGGGGCGATGCGTCCGCCCGTGAGGGTGCGGTAGGAGTAGGTCACCGCGAGGATCGAGACGGGACCCGCGACGAGGAGTCCGATGCCGCACAGCAGCAGGCCGAGGAAGGTGATCATCGCGACGGACAGGGCGAGCAGAAACACCTTCCAAGCGTTGTTGACCACCAGCGTGGCGCTGGACTTGATCGCGTCGAACGGGCCGAGATCCTGGTCGACGACGAAGTGCAGCGCGAACATGCACAGCACACCGGCGACCAGTCCGGGTAATACGCACAGCGCCAGACCGATCCAGGTGCCGAGGAACGCGAGCAGGGCGGTCAGCAAGACGTTTCCCGCGTTGACGAACTTGAAGTACGAACCGAAAACAGGTTTGGCGCCGTCGGTTTCGTACAGCGCTCCGCGCACCATCGCGGCCTGCAACAACCACAGCGCCGCCATCACCGCGAGGAAGAGCAACATCAGCGGCAGCAGCGAGTTCGGTTCGAATGTCTGGACCATCAACACGAATATCAAATAGATGACGACACCCAGCGCCGTAATTCCTAGCCATGGAGCGGGATTCGTTCGGAACTTTTCCAGCCCATAACTGATCGCGTGGCCGACGTCGAGGCCGGTCGGCGTTCCTACCTGATAACCGTAGATCGGTTGTCCCGGTACCGCTCCCGCGGGCGTCGCGCCGGGCGGCATCGTACCCGGTTGCTGCGCCGCGTATTCCTGTTGCGCGCCGTATTCGTGCGGTGCACCGTATTGTTGCTGCGCTCCATAGTGCGGCGACGCTCCGTATTGCGGCGCGTCCGGCGACACGCCCGGCCCAGTGCCCGCGGGCCCGTACGCGGGCTGCGCGGCGACCGCGGGCGGCGGCTCCACCGGCTCGGCGCCGTATTGTGCCGCGCCCGGCCCCTCGAACTGTGGATACCCCGCTCCACCAGGCATTTCGTGGCGTGAGTGCCCCGCGCCGGATGGCGGTTCGTAGGGGGCACCGCTCTCGTGCTGCCCGGGCTGAGCCGCGAACCGCTCGCTTCCACCGCCCTGCTGGGGTGTGCCGCCTGTGGGATCCTTCGGTGCGGAGGACGGTGTGTCGGTCAATGTCGGAGACCTTTCGACGCAACTGGTTTGCGATGTGGCGCACAGCAGTTCACGATGAGAAAACCGGATGCGTGCAATGGTGTCAAGCGAGCACGGCTTTCGTCCGCGCCCGCGACACGAGACACGCCGAGCGAAGCGGAAAGGTTGCGTAACCGCTCGCTAGAAGTGACCCCATGCGAGTAGCTTGAGAGGCGATGACCGCACTATTGGCCGAACGCGCCGCCGAAGTCGTGTCCGCAGCACAACAGTTGCTCACAAAGCGAATGGGTGCTCCGGTGAAGCTGAGCGATCCGATGGAACTCAGCGGTAGTGGTAGGACGACAGTCCTACGTGTGCGTGTTGCCGAGAACTCGTTCTCGCTACCCCGGACGCTGATCGTCAAGCAGGTGCGCGGAGCCGCTCAGGACCGCCGCACCGGAGGCTTGGCCCCCGGCGTCGCGAGCATCGATTCGGCGTTCCTCCGGGAAGCCGTCTCCTACCAGTTCACCACCGCGCTCAGCCGCGAGCAGCGGCCCGGCGCGTACCTGATCGCGCACAGCCTGCCCGACCGCCTGCTCATCCTGTCCGATCTCGGCGAGAACGCCAGGATGACCGCGGTGCTGCAGTCCGGCGCCGAGCCCGCCACCCGCAACGCGCTGATGGCCTTCGCGCAGGCGCTGGGCCGGATGCACGCGGCGACCGTCGGGCGCGAGGCCGATTTCGTCGCGCTGCTGCGCCGCGTCGAGGTGGTGCACCGGGTCGACGGCATCGCCCAGCAGGCCGAGTCCGCGATCTCCGAAGTGCCCGGGATGCTGCAACGCGAGCTGGGCATCGAGGTGCCCGGTGAGATCGCCGAGCGCATCGTGCGCGGCAACCGGCTGTTCTCGGCCGGGCGGTTCCGCGCGTTCAGCCCGTCGGACCTGTGCCCGGACAACGTCATCCTCAACCAGGAGGGCGCCAGGTTCCTGGACTACGAGTGGGGCGGCTTCCGCGATGCGACCCTGGACATCGCCTACGCGCTGGTCTCCTTCCCCGGCTGCCTGTGCGATTTCGAGCTGTCCAGGGATCGCGCCAGGCAGATGGTGGAGGCGTGGCGTTCCGAGGTCGTCGGGGTGTTCCCGGCGCTCGCCGACGACGAGGTGCTCGCCGAACGCATCCTGGAGGCGCGCCTCATCTGGGTGTGGCTCACCACCTACTGGTTCCTGCCCGCCGACCACACCCGCATCGCGGCCGCCCGCGAGCACGGCCTGTCGGTACCGCGCTCGGCGGCGCTGATCAACCGCTGGGCCGCGCTCGCCGAGGACGCGCGCTGCACCGGCGACGACGTGATCGGCGACTTCGCCGACGAGGTGTCGGCGATGCTGGAAGAGCGCTGGTCGGAGTAGTCGCCGGGCGAGCTCAGCGCTCGGAGCGCTCAGCGAACCGCCAGTGCGGCGATCACAGGATGGGCGTCGGACGCGGCTCGATCCGGCCGCCGCTCGGTACGGCGAAGCTCGCCCCGTGCCGCACGGCGGTCGCAGGATCGGTGACGTCCGCCAGATAGAACCAGTCCATCTGGGTCTGCTCGGCAGTGACGTCGAGAACCCCGTACCCGTGCGACTCCAGCTCGACGTAGCGCATGTGGTGGTTGAAACTCTTGAACGATTCCTCGATCGGAACCGCCACGGTGCGTGGGGGCGCCTCCAGCATCTCGCCGATGCTCGTCGAGGTGACCGACGGGACGACGAATTCCGCGCCCGCCGTCGGTCCGCCGGGATAGTTCGCGGCATTGACCGGCAGGTCCGAAGCCCAGGAGGAGTGGATGTCGCCGGTCAAGAAGACGACGTCGCCGACCTGATGTTCGGTGATCGCGCCGAACAGACGCTGCCGGTCGGCGGTGTAGCCGTCCCACTGATCGGCGTTGGCGGGCACGCCGGACTGCGGCACGCCGAGCGCGGAGGTGATGGCCGCGGTGGTCGCGGGCTCCAGTGGCGGGAAGACCAGCGGCGCGATCATCACCGAGTTGCCGACCAGCTTCCAGCGCACCGGCGCCGAGACCAAACCCGCGGTGAGCCAATCCATTTGGGCCTTGCCGGTGATCGTGCGCGCGGGGTTGTCGACCTCGCGCCAGCCCGCGCCGGGCGACACCTCCTGATCGCGGTAGCTGCGCAGATCGAGCATGGACAGCTCGGCGAGGGTGCCGAAGCGCAGCCTGCGGTAGATCTGCACGTTCGTCCCCGAACCGGTGGCGCGCACCGGCATCCACTCCAGGTAGGCGCGGGCCGACGCGGCGCTGCGGTCCTGCCAGCTGCCGTGTATCGCGGGATCGTGATGGTTGGCGCCGCCGGACCAGGAGTTGTCCGCGGACTCGTGGTCGTCCCAGGTGCAGATGAACGGCAGCAGCGCGTGCAGCGCGGACAGGTCCGGATCGGTCTTGTACTGGCCGTGGCGAATCCGGTAATCGGTCAGTGTGACGATCTCGTTGGCCGGATCGTGCGGCCGCACCGCGCCGTTGCGGCCGCCGTACTTGCCGCGGCCGTATTCGTACAGGTAGTCGCCGAGGTGGATGATCGCGTCCAGATCCGAGCGGTCGGCGAGGTGCCGGTAGGCGGCGAAGTAGCCCGCCTCCCAGTTCGAGCAGGAGACGACGCCGAAGCGCAGCCGGTCCGGTGTCTCCGAGGGAGCGGGCGCGGTGCGGGTGCGACCGGTCGGCGAGGTCTCGCCGAGCGCGGTGAATCGGTACCAGTAGTCGCGACTCGGGGCCAGGCCGGACGCGTCGATCTTGACGGTGTGGTCGGCATCGGCGGTGGCCGTCGCCGTTCCGGAGGCGGCGATCGAGGCGAAGTCCGCGTCGTCGGCGATCTCCCAGCGGACCGAGGCGTCCGCCCCGACGCCCGAGCCGGGCGTGGCGTCGTCGGAGACCGTCACCCGGGTCCACAGGACGATGCCGGTGGGCAGCGGATCACCGGAGGCGACACCGTGCCGGAACACCGGACCGGACGCGCGCGCGAGCGTCGGCACGAGCAGCACGCCCGCGGTGGCCGCCGCCGCGCCACCCTTCAGTAGCGCGCGCCTGCCGAACGGACCGGTCGGGACGGCATCTGAAACGACCACGTTTTCAGCCACGACACAAGATCACAGCCGATGCGCGGCGCACTCGCAAATCGACACGGCGTAAGTCCGGCGGATTGCGGTCTCGACCGGGCGTGTCGGAGCCGAGTTGTACGGTCGAAAGCATGAGCGATGGGCTGTTCGACGTGCCGGGCCAGGCGGCGGAGTCGGATGCGCTGGGCGCAGCGGGCGTGGATTTTCGCGGCCCGGGAGGCGCCGCGCCGCTTGCCGTGCGGATGCGGCCCGCCACCTTGGACGAGGTCGTCGGACAGCAACATCTGCTCGGACCCGGTTCGCCGCTGCGGCGGTTGATCGAAGGCTCCGGCGCAGCGTCGGTGCTGTTGTTCGGTCCGCCCGGTACCGGCAAGACCACGCTGGCCTCGCTCATCTCGCAGGCCACCGGCCGCCGCTTCGAGGCGCTCTCCGCACTCTCGGCCGGGGTCAAGGAGGTGCGGGCGGTCATCGACTTGGCGCGCAGGAGGCTGACGGTCGGCGAGCGCACCGTGCTGTTCATCGATGAGGTGCACCGCTTCTCCAAGACCCAGCAGGACGCGCTGCTCGCCGCGGTCGAGAACCGGATCGTGCTGCTGGTCGGCGCGACAACGGAGAATCCGTCGTTCTCGGTCGTATCGCCGCTGCTGTCGCGCTCGCTGGTGCTGCAACTGCGTTCGCTGACCGACGCCGACATCCGCGTCGTGCTCGAGCGCGCGCTCACCGATCCGCGCGGCTTCGGCGGCGCCTACACCGTCACCGACGAGGCGCTCGACCACATCGTGCGGATCGCCGGCGGCGACGCGCGCCGGGCACTCACCGCACTCGAGGCCTCGGCCGAGTCCTCGCTCGACGGCACTGTCGACCTGGCGCTCGTCGAGGCGAGCGTGGACAAGGCCGCTGTGCGCTACGACCGCGCGGGCGATCAGCACTACGACGTGATCAGCGCCTTCATCAAGTCGATCCGCGGCTCCGACGTCGACGCGGCGCTGCACTACCTGGCGCGCATGATGAGCGCGGGGGAGGACCCGCGCTTCATCGCGCGGCGGCTGGTCATCTCCGCGAGCGAGGACATCGGCATGGCCGACCCGATGGCGTTGCAGACCGCGGTCGCGGCCGCGCACGTCGTCCAGCTGATCGGCATGCCCGAGGCCCAGCTCACCCTGACCCACGCGACCATCCACCTGGCCACCGCCCCGAAATCCGGCGCGGTCCCCGCCGCGCTCGGCGCCGCCATGGCCGACATCTCCGCCGGCAAAGCGGGCGCCGTGCCACCGCACCTGCGCGACGGTCACTACACGGGCGCCGCGCTGCTCGGCCACGCCCAGGGCTACAAGTACCCGCACGACGACCCCGACGGCGTGCTCGCCCAGCAGTACCCGCCGGACGATCTCGTCGGCGCGGACTACTACCGCCCGACCGATCACGGCTATGAACGCGAGGTCGGCCCGCGCGTCGACCGCCTGCGCCGCATCGTGCGCGGAAAGTGAGGGGCGCGATGTGCCCGGTGGCCGCCGCGTTCGCCGGAAGGTCGCCGGGGCTTTCGAAGCGGCCGGTCGATGAAAAACCAGGTGCGCCCCACCGGTAGGCTGGATACCTGTGCAGACCCACGAGATTCGACGGCGTTTCCTGGACCATTTCGTCCGTGCCGGACACACCGAGGTGCCGAGTGCCTCGCTGATCCTGGCCGACCCCAACCTGCTGTTCGTCAACGCAGGCATGGTCCAGTTCAAGCCGTACTTCCTGGGCCAGGAGGCGCCGCCCTACCCGCGGGCGACCAGCGTCCAGAAGTGCGTGCGCACCGGCGACATCGAAGAGGTCGGCGTCACCACCCGGCACAACACGTTCTTCCAGATGGCGGGCAATTTCTCCTTCGGCGATTACTTCAAGGAGGGTGCCATCACCCTCGCCTGGGAGCTGATCAGCAAGTCCCAGGAGGAGGGCGGCTTCGGCTTCGACACCGACCGCATCTGGGTCACCGCCTACGAGGACGACCCGGAGGCCGCCGAGATCTGGCACCGGGTCGCGGGCATCCCGAAGGAGCGGATCCAGTTCCGCGACGGCAAGGACAACTACTGGGACATGGGCGTGCCCGGCCCCGGCGGCCCGTGCTCGGAGATCTACTACGACCGCGGCCCCGCCTACGGCAAGGAGGGCGGCCCCGTCGCCGACGAGGACCGCTACCTCGAGATCTGGAACCTCGTCTTCATGCAGGACGTGCGCGGCGAGCTGAGCCCGAAGCTCGGCCACCCGCCGGTCGGCTCGCTGCCGAAGAAGAACATCGACACCGGTATGGGCGTCGAGCGTGTCGCCATGCTGTTGCAGGGCGTGGAGAACGTCTACGAGACCGACCTGCTGCGCCCGATCATCGACAAGGCCGAGGAGTTGACCGGCCGGTCCTACGGCGTCGAGCACGCCGACGACGTGCGCTTCCGCGTCATCGCCGATCACGCCCGCACCGCCGCCATGCTCATCTCCGACGGCGTCAACCCCGGCAACGACGGCCGCGGCTACGTGCTGCGCCGCCTGCTGCGCCGCATCGTGCGCTCGGCCCGCCTGCTCGGCGCCGAGAAGCCGGTGATGGCCGAGTTCATGAAGGTCGTCAGCGACCTGATGTCGCCGTCCTACCCCGAGCTTGGCACCGACTTCGGCCGCATCGAGACCGTCGCGGTCGGCGAGGAGACGGCGTTCCTCAAGACGCTCAACACCGGCTCGACGCTGTTCGACAACACCGCGGCCGCGGTGAAGGCCAAGGGCGGCAAGAAGATCGCCGGATCGGACGCCTTCACCCTGCACGACACCTACGGCTTCCCGATCGACCTGACCCTGGAGATGGCCGCCGAAGCCGGGCTCTCCGTGGACGAGGAGGGCTTCCGCACGCTCATGGCCGAGCAGCGGCAGCGCGCCAAGGAGGACGCCGCCGCCCGCAAGCACGCGCACGCCGACCTGAGCATCTACAAGGAGCTGGTCGACCGCGGCGCCACCGAGTTCACCGGCTTCGACGAGCTCACTTCCGAGGCGCACGTGCTCGCCCTGATCGCCGACGGCGTCCGGGTGCCCACCGCGACTGCGGGGCACGACGTCGAGGTGATCCTGGATCGCAGCCCGCTGTACGCGGAGTCCGGCGGCCAGATCGCCGACCGCGGCAGCATCACGGCCGCGGGTCTCAAGCTGCGCGTCAACGACGTGCAGAAGATCGCCAAGAAGCTGTGGGTGCACAAGACCACCGTCGAACAGGGCCAGATCACCGAGGGTGACGTGGTGCTCGCCCAGGCCGATCCGGCCTGGCGCAGCGGCGCGACCCAGGGCCACTCCGGCACGCACATGGTGCACGCCGCGCTGCGGCAGGTGCTCGGCCCGAACGCGGTGCAGGCCGGTTCGCTGAACAAGCCCGGCTACCTGCGCTTCGACTTCAATTGGCAGGGCCAGCTGACCGAACAGCAGAAGGCCGACATCGAGGCGGTGTCCAACGACGCCGTCGGCGCCGACTTCCCGGTCAACACCTTCGTCACCGACCTGCCCAAGGCCAAGCAGATGGGCGCGCTCGCGCTGTTCGGCGAGAACTACGGCGACGAGGTGCGCGTCGTCGAGATCGGCGGCCCGTTCTCGATGGAGCTGTGCGGCGGCACGCACGTGCAGCACTCGTCGCAGATCGGCCCGATCACGCTGCTCGGCGAGTCCTCGGTCGGTTCGGGCGTGCGGCGCGTCGAGGCGTTCGTCGGCCTCGATTCCTACAAGTATCTGGCCAAGGAGCGGGCGCTGCTCGCCGGTGTCGCCGCCTCGCTGAAGGTGCCCTCGGACGAGGTGCCCGCCCGCGTCGAGCAGCTGGTGGAACGGCTCAAGATCGCCGAGAAGGAACTCGAGCGCACCAAGATCGCCGCGGTGCTCTCCTCGGCCGGCAAGTTCGTGGACGAGGCCGAGCGCCTCGGCGGTCTGCTGCTGGTCGCCGCGGCCGCGCCGGAGGGCGTCGCCGCGAGCGATCTGCGCACCCTCGCCACCGATATCCGTGGGCGCTTCGGCAGCGAGCCCGCGGTGGTGGTGCTGCTCGGCAACGTCGACGGCAAGGTGCCGTTCGTCGTCGCCGTGAACAAGGCCGCGCAGGAACTCGGCGTGAAGGCGGGCGATCTCGTCGGCAGCTTCGGGCCGAGCATCGCCGGTCGTGGTGGCGGCAAGCCCGAGATGGCGCAGGGCGCCGGTTCCGACCCCTCCGGGATCGCGGCGGGTCTGGCCGCGGTCCGTGCCCGGGTGGCCGAAATCGCCGGGTGATGCCCGACTCCGAGAGTTCGCGTTCGACGGGCCTGCCGCACGCCGCGGACCGGCCCGACCCGGCGGCCGATCCCGGCCGTGGCAGACGCCTCGGCATCGACGTCGGTAGTGTCCGCATCGGCGTCGCCTCCAGCGACCCGGACGGCATACTCGCGACCCCCGTGGAGACCGTGCCGCGCGCGAAGAAGAACGCGCGCGGCGCGGGTACGGCAACCGATATAGCCAGAATTGCCGAAATTGTGCGGGAATACGAAGCCGTTGAGGTTATTGTCGGTCTGCCGCGCACATTGCGCGGGGAAAAGGGAACCGCGGCGGGGCTGGCCATCGCGTTCGCCGAACGTTTGCGAGCAGAGATTGCTCCCGTGCCGATCAGGCTTTCCGACGAACGTTTGACTACGGTGTCAGCTGCACGTGCATTGCGGGACAGTGGAGTTCGCGCGCGTGGCCAGCGGCAGGTGATCGATCAGGCGGCGGCCGTGTCGATCCTGCAAGGATGGTTGGACGAACGGAGTGCGGTGTTGAGGTCGTTCGAGGAAGCGACGCGGGATGTGTCGTCCGGAGACGATGCATGACTGATCGATGGGCGCGGGCCGAGGAACGGTACCGACAGCGCGAGGCTGATCGGCGCTACCGACGGGACGACCGAGCCTGGGACAGAGACGGACGAGATACCGGCGGCCGGTCGGCCGGGCCGCACGACTGGGACGACTACGAGGACGACACCACCGTCATCCCCCGCTACACCGACGACGACGAGCCGCTCTACGACGACGAGCCCCGGTACGAGGATCAGCCGTTGTACGAGGACGACGGCTACGACGACGAGCCGGACTACGACGAGCCGGAACCGCTGGAGCCGCCCGAGCGCGCGCCGCGATCGTCGGCTCGCAAGCTCGCGGCCAAGGGCAAGGAGTCACGGCCGGCGCGCGGTTCGCGCCGCAAGCGTTCCCGGGTGGCCTCCCGCAAAGCGGCCGAGCGCAAGCGCAAGCGCCGCAACATGTGGCTCATCGGCGGCGTGCTCGCGGTGCTGCTGATCGGCGCGGGAGGTTTCGCGGTCAAGAAGCTGGTCGGCGAATTCGAGCCGCCGGAGGATTTCGCGGGCCCCGCCGGGCCGCTGGTCGTCGTGCAGGTGCACCCCGGCGACACCTCGTCGCAGATCGCGGAGACCATGGTCGAGAAGGGCGTCGTCGCGAGCACCGGAGCGTTCTTCGAAGCGGCCGTGCGCAATTCGAACATGAGCTCGGTGCAGCCCGGGTACTACCAGATCCCCAGCCGCAGTCCCGCCGCCGAAGCGGTCGCCGCGCTGCTCGGCAAGAACTCGCGTGTCGGCAACCTGGTCATCTCCGAAGGACGTCAGCTGCACGACCAGCACGACGTCAACACCGGGGCGCGCAAGGAGGGGATCTACACCAAGATCGCCGCCGCCAGCTGCATCGGCACCGGTGCGCAGCAGAAGTGCGTGACCTACGAGGAACTCGACGCCGCGGGCTCCAGCGCCGATCTGGCCGGACTCGGCGTGCCGTCCTGGGCCGAGCAGTCGGTGCGCGAAGCGCCGGACCGCAAGCGGCAGATCGAGGGTCTGATCGCGGCGGGCACCTTGGACTTCGACCCCAGCGGCACCCCGCAGCAGATTTTGCGCCAGCTGATCACCTCGAGCGCAGCGAGCTACGAGTCCACCGGGCTGCTGAGCTCCAGCGGGAAGAACAAGCTCAGCCCCTACGAGACGCTGATCGCGGCGTCCCTGGTGGAGCGGGAAGCGCTGCCGCAGGACATGCCGAAGGTCGCGCGGGTGATCGTGAACCGGCTGGAAGTCGAGCAGCCGCTGCAATTCGACTCGACGGTGAACTACTCGCTGGACCGCACCGAGGTCGCCACCACCGACGAGGACCGGGCCACCCGCACCCCGTGGAACACCTACGCGATGTCCGGCCTGCCCGCCAACCCGATCTCCGCGCCTTCGCTGAACGCGTTGCGCGCCATGGAGAATCCGGAACCGGGCGACTGGCTGTACTTCGTGACGATCGACCAGAAGGGCACCACGCTGTTCACCGAGAGCTACTCCGAACACCTGCGCAATATCGAAAAGGCGCAGCAGAGCGGGATTCTCGACAGTGGACGGTGAATCTGTGCGCAAGGCGGCGGTACTCGGCAAGCCGATCGCGCATTCCCGTTCGCCCCAGCTGCATTTGGCGGCGTATCGTGCGCTCGGCCTCGACTGGACCTACGAGCGCATCGAGTGTGCGGCCGAACAGCTGCCCGGACTCGTGGACGGGCTCGGACCGGAGTGGGTCGGCCTGTCGGTGACCATGCCCGGCAAGGAGGCCGCCTTGGCCTACGCCGACGAGCGCACCGATCGGGCGGTGCTCGTCGGCTCCGCGAACACCTTGGTCCGCACGGCGCAGGGCTGGCGCGCCGACTGCACCGACGTGGACGGCGTGCTCGGCGCGCTGCGCGGCGGCGGCGTGACCGAGATCGCGGAGGGGCTGGTGCTCGGTGCGGGCGGCACGGCGCGGCCGGCCTTGCTCGCGCTCTCCGAACTCGGCGCGAAGTCGGTCACCGTGGTCGCCAGGGACGCCGGACGCGCCCGTAGCGCGCTGGAGCTTGCCGACAGGCTCGGGATGACGGCGAACGTGATCGCCTTCGACAGCGACGCCGTGCGCGGCGCGAGCGCGAGCGCGGGCGCGGTGGTCAGCACGATCCCCGCCGCGGCGGGCGCCTTGGTGGCCGAGGCGGTGGCGGTTGCTCCGGTGGTGCTGGACGCCATCTACAACCCCTGGCCGACCCCCCTGGCCGCGGCCGTCGAACGCGCCGGGCACACCGTGGTGAGCGGGTTGCAGATGTTGCTGAACCAGGCCTACGGGCAGGTGGAGCAGTTCACCGGTCGCCCCGCGCCGCGTGCCGCGATGGCGGCGGCGGTCGACGCCTGACATCTCGACCGACATTCGGTCGGATGATTTCGGCGGCCGGAAATTTCTGACACCGGTTCTAGTTCTGTTCCCCGGGCCTGCGCGTTAAGGTGTTTCCCATGATTGCTTGGGTAGTGCGAGCCGTCCTGCTCGGTGCGCTGGTCGTGGCTCTGCGCACCGTGCTCGGGTTCGCGATGGTGCAGTGGCCGACGCAGGGCTCGTGGATGCGGATGCTGTGCCTGCTCGTGCTGCTGGTCGTCATCGTGGGGTGGGGCGCGCTGGACGGGCGCAGGGACCGCGCGGCGCACCCGGATCCGGAACGCGGCTCGGATTTGACCATCCGGTGGCTGAAGGCGGCCGTGGCCGGCGGGCTCGGCAGCGGCGCGGTTTCCTGGCTGCTGGATTTCCTGCCGCGCTTCGACCTCGGCGACAACGGTCTGCTGTTCGAACTCACGGCGGGCGCGTCGTTCATCATCCTGCTGATCTTCATCCCCGGCCTGATCGGCGTCGGCATCGGCCGGATGCTCGCGGGACGGCGGGCCGACAAGAGCACGCCGTCGCTCACCAACAATCCCGCCGCCGCGGGCGCCTGACCCTCGAACGCGAAACAGCGCCGCCCCTTGAAAGGGTGTGGCGCTGTAGTCGTCTGGGCGCGAATACTTCGCGAGGTTCTTGGCGGTGACGACAGGGAACAGCGCCGCAGCCGAGATTCGTGTTACGGCGCTGTTCCGACGTTTCCGCTACAGCAGGATCGCGCCGCCGCTCGGGCTCTGCTCCCGGGCGATGGCGGAGTACGCCGCGGCCAGCAGGCTGGGATCCGGGCCCTCCAGCCGGCCGGGCTTGGCCAGTCCGTCGAGGACGACGAAGCGCAGTACGCCGGAGCGGGTCTTCTTGTCGGTCTGCATGGTGTCCAGCAGCTGCGGAAGCGCGTCGGCGTCGTAGCTGGTCGGCAGGCCGACGCTGGACAGGATGGCGCGGTGGCGGTCGGCGGTGGCGTCGTCGAGGCGTCCGGCGAGGCGGCCGAGCTCGGCGGCGAAGACCAGGCCGACGGAGACCGCGGCGCCGTGACGCCAGCGGTAGCGCTCCCTGCGCTCGATCGCGTGGCCCAGCGTGTGGCCGTAGTTGAGGATCTCGCGCAGGCTGGATTCCTTGAGGTCGGCGGCGACCACGTCGGCCTTGACCTGGATGGCGCGGGCCACGAGTTCGGGCAGCACGTCGCCGGTGGGATCGAGCGCCGCCTCCGGATCGCGCTCCACCAGGTCCAGGATCACCGGGTCGGCGATGAAACCGGCCTTGATGATCTCGGCCATGCCCGCGACGATCTCATTGCGCGGCACGGTCTCCAGCGTCACCAGATCGACCAGCACCGCGGCCGGCTCGTGGAAGGAGCCGACCAGGTTCTTGCCCGCCTCGGTGTTGATGCCGGTCTTGCCGCCGACCGCGGCGTCCACCATGGCGAGCAGGGTGGTCGGCACGTGCACGACCTGGACGCCGCGCATCCAGGTGGCCGCGACGAAACCGGCCAGGTCGGTGGCGGCGCCGCCGCCGAGGCTGACCACGACGTCGTTGCGGGTCAGGCCGATGCGGCCGAGCACCTCCCAGCAGAAACCGGCGACGGCGAGGTCCTTGCCCGCCTCCGCGTCCGGGATCTCGATGCGGTGCGCGTCCAGGCCGGTCTCGGCCAGCGCCTTGCGCACCGCCTCGGCGGTCTCGGCCAGCGGCGGCTGGTGGAAGATCGCGACCGTGCGCACGCCCTTGGTCGCGCCCGTCACCGACTCGACGAGTTCGCCGAGCAAGCCGCGGCCGATGATCACCGGATACGGGTCGGCGGTGCGTACCTGGATACGACTCGGCTCTGTCACTGCTGCTCCGATTCTGTTCGTGCCGATTGCTCGAGTGCTCGCGCGCGGGCGCGGCGAGCGCGGGCGCGCCGGGCGCGGCCGCTGGAACTGGTCTTCGTCGCCGATTCTGCCGCCGCGGTGTGCGCGGTGGGGTCGGCGGGTGCGTCGGAACCGGCGCGGCGAAGCGCCCGGGAGCGGGCGCTCTGGTTCTCGCCGGTGGCCGAGGCACTCGCGGGTTCCGCGTTCTTCGGTGCCGGAGTCGTCGAATCGGCTTGACCCACAACGGAAACGGCGGATGCTTGCGAGCCGGCAGGGTTCGGTGCGCCCGCGGGGCGGCACGCCCTTGGGCGACGGGCGCGTCCCGAGGTGGGCGTCGTGCCGGTGTCCTCGGGTCGCGCGCCGGAGGCGATGAGCCGGGGGAGCCAGGACCTGGGCTCCGCACGTGGCGCTGTGGACTCGGTGCGATTCGGTTCGCCGGAGGACGTTCGGGCCGCCGGGCGCCTGCGGCGAGGACGACGTCGCCTGCCGGAAGCCGTGCTCTCGGCTGTGCTTCCCGCGCGCGAGGCGTCGGACTGTGCGCCGGATGCCCGCTCGGCGGCGGCTCCCTCGCCTCGGGCGGCACCGACTTCGGCCGCACCGCGGTCTTCGCGCACGCCGACGTCCGGGTTCGCGCCGCCTTCGCTCGCGTTCACCGCGGTTGCGTGCTGAGCGTCCTGGGGCGTCGCGGACGAGTCCTCGGTTGCCGCGTCCGAGCCCGCGATGTCCGAGCCCTTGGTCGCGACGTCGGCGCTTTCGGTCCTGCGGCCGAGTTTCGTTGCGGCAGAGCCGGTTTCCTCGTCGGCCGCAGCGTTCTCGGTGGTCGCGGCACTGCTCGCCGTGACCGCGGCACCGCTCGCCTTGTCCGTGGTGCTGTTCCACTTGGACACAGCGCTGTTCACTTCGGCCGCAGTGCCGTCGTCCTTGGCGCCGGTGCCGGTTTGCTCGGCCGCAGCGCTGTTGTTCTTGCCCGCCGCACCGGTCTGGTCGGTCGCGGCGATCTCGTTCTTGGCTGCCGCGCGGCGGGCGGCGGCACGAGCCCTGGCCCGGCGACGGGCACGGGAGCGGCTGCTGCCCTGCCCTTCCGGCGTCTGGGCCGCGGCGCGGCCGGTCGCGGTGGCTTCGGGTTCGGGGTCGGCGGTCGGCGCCGCGGGTTCCATGCCCAGTTTGTCCAGGATCATTCGCACCACCCGGCCGGGGCTGCGCCCGTCGGTGCGCACCCGCACCGTGGCGACCTCGCGGTACAGCGGGCGGCGCTTGCGCATCAGCTCGCGGTATTTCGCGCCGGGATCGTCGCCGTTGAGCAGGGGACGCTGGTTGCTCGCCCCGGTGCGCCGCAGACCCTCGGCCACGCTGATCTCCAGGTACACCACGGTCCGGTTGCGCAGCAGCGCCCTGGTGTCCTTGGACAGCACCGCGCCGCCGCCGAGTGAGACCACGCCGCGCTCGGCGAGGATGGCGCGCCGCACCACTCGCTCCTCGATCCGGCGGAACTCCGGTTCCCCGTCCGCGGCGAAGATCTCGGGGATGGTGCGGCCGGTCTCGCGCTCGATGCCCGCGTCGGTGTCGTACAGGTCGACGCCGAGTTCCTTGGCGAGCTTGCGGCCGATCGTCGATTTCCCCGCCCCCGGCGGTCCGACCAGCACCACGCGCGGGGCGCGCGGGTCGGTCTGCACGATCATTGCGGCCGACTGTCCGCCGGGACGTGCGGGCGGGTGCCGATCCGCTTGACGTAGCTGGTGATGTTGTCGACGGTCTCGTTCAGCGAATCGCCGCCGAACTTCTCCAGCGCGGCCTGCGCGACGACCAGCGCCACCATCGCCTCGGCGACGACGCCCGCGGCGGGCACGGCGCACACGTCGGAGCGCTGGTGGATGGCCACGGCCTCCTCGCCGGTGCTCATGTCGACGGTGGACAGGGCGCGGGGCACCGTGGAGATCGGCTTCATCGCCGCGCGCACCCGCAGTGGCTCACCGTTGGTCATGCCACCTTCGAGGCCGCCCGCGCGGTTGGTCGAGCGCAGCACGCCGTCCGGCCCGGGCCGCATCTCGTCGTGCGCCTGGCTGCCGCGCCTGCGCGCGGTCTCGAAACCGTCGCCGACCTCGACGCCCTTGATGGCCTGAATGCCCATGAGCGCGGCGGCCAGCCGGGAGTCGAGGCGGTTCTCGCCGCTGACGAACGAGCCGAGACCGACCGGAAGTCCCTCCACGACCACCTCGACGACGCCGCCGAGGGTGTCGCCGTCCTTCTTCGCCGCCTCGATCTCGGCGATCATCGCCGCCTCGGCGTCGGCGTCGAACGCGCGCACCGGGCTGGCGTCGACGGCGTCCAGATCCGCGGCCGTGGGAATCACGCCGGTGGTGTTGGCGGCGGCGCCGATCGAGACGACATGCGAGACGACCTCGACCCCGAAGGCCTGGCGCAGGAAGTTGCGCGCCACGGTCCCCGCCGCGACGCGCGCGGCCGTCTCTCGGGCGCTGGCGCGCTCCAGCACGTTGCGCGCGTCGTCGAAGCCGTACTTGAGCATGCCCGAGTAGTCGGCGTGCCCGGGGCGGGGCCGGGTCAGCGGGGCGTTGCGGGCCAGGTCGGCCAGCTCGGCCGGATCGACGGGATCGGCGGACATGACGGTCGTCCACTTCGGCCACTCGGAGTTGGCCACCTCGATGGCGACCGGACCGCCCATGGTGCGCCCGTGGCGCACGCCGCCGACCATGGTCACCTTGTCGGCCTCGAACTTCATCCGGGCGCCGCGCCCGTAGCCGAGCCTGCGGCGCGCGAGCTGAGCGGAGATGTCCTCGGACGTCACTTCGACACCCGCGACCATCCCGTCCAGGATGGCGACGAGGGCGGGACCATGGGATTCTCCGGCAGTTATCCAGCGCAGCACGCTGTCCATCCTTCCATGTCGGGGCGGTCCGACCCGCATCCGGTCCGCCGTGATCACTGGCACGTAGCCGACGCGAGCCGCGCCCGAGTCTTCTTACTGGCTATCGCCACTCGCAAGCCAGACGTACGCCGCCGCCGACTGCCCGCGGTTCGAGCCCGAACGTGCTCACACTTCGCAAGCGGTCGGGTGTCCGTGCGCCGCACACCGCGAGCGGCTGCCGTTCTGCCACCGTCGAGGCATCGCTCACTCGATACCGTCAAGGCATCACCCGCTCGCTACCGCCAAAGCGAACAACGTCGCCAGGCACATCGACGGGCCGTGTGCCACGGTGTCGGGCGGCGGCCGCGAACCCATCGCAATTCGAGAGATTCGATGGCGAACCAGCATCGCCAGTCCGACGCCCGCGGTGAGTACCGGCGCGGCCAGCGCGGCCCACACCCAAGCCTGCGCGCCGCCGAGCGCCGCGGCGGCTCCGAGTCCGATCGCCAGCTTCGCGTCGCCCGCGCCGAGGCATGCCGGAGCGGCGAAGTGCACCATCACATAGGGCGCCGCGAGCAGTGCGGCCCCGATCACCGCAGCTGTGAATTGTGTTGTGAACAGGGCGTATCCGAAGACGGCCAGCGCGCCCCATCCGGTGAGCGCGTTGGGTAGCCTGCGCTGTCGAAGATCGTTGAGACTCAGCGCCGCACACCATCCCGTCAGCGCGGCGAATGCTAGGTAGGCCATGCGATCCACCCTTGTTGATTCCCGGCCCGTTTCGAAGTGCTCGATGCGAAATGTGGATAACCGCAGCGCATGTGAACACCCGATGGATCGGAATCGCGGGGAGAGACACGAAGAGGCGGCCTGGTGGGTTCGGGCCCAAAACCTCATGACTCCGGCGCCTCGCCCGCCGAGCGGCATGCGGGGTTTCACGCTGATTGTCGATCGCGCGGCAAGTCCCCATTCGGCATCCGCGCCCGATTCGTCCCGCTCCTCCTCCCTGCGCCCGGCGCCAGCAGGTGACGGTTCGGGTGTTGGACTGCCGCACCACCGCGTGTCGGCGGTAGCTTTGACCCATGTCTGCTGATCACGCGGGCCGTGGGCCCGACTACGCGGCGCGCCGGGGCGCACTGCGCAGTCTGCTGGTGGAGAACGAGGTCGACGCGCTGCTGGTCACCGACCTGGTGAACATCAGGTATCTGACCGGCTTCACCGGCTCCAACGCCACGCTGCTCGTGCATTCCTGGGACATGCGCAACGACGAGGAACGCACCGTGATCGGGACCGACGGCCGCTACCGCAGCCAGGTCGTCGAGCAAGCGCCCGACCTGCGCGCCGAGATCGCTCGCGGCACCGCGCGACGGATCGTGGAGCTGGCGGGGGAATGGCAGCTCGGCCGGGTCGGTTTCGAGAGCCATGTGGTGACCGTCGACCAGCACAGCGGTTTCGTCGAGCAGAAGACCGGGCTGGAACTCGTTGCGACGCCGGACTTGGTCGAGCAGTTGCGCATGGTCAAGGACGCCTACGAGGTGGAACAACTGCGCAAGGCGTGCGCGGCGGGCGACGCCGGGCTGGCCACGCTGCTCGAACGCGGCGGACTACGGCCGGGGCGCACGGAGCGGCAGGTCGCCCGCGACCTCGAATGGGCGATGTACGAGCACGGCGCCGAGGCCATCTCCTTCGAGACCATCGTGGCCGCGGGCGCCAATTCCGCGATACCGCACCACCGTCCGACCGACGCCGTGCTGGCCGCGGGTGATTTCGTGAAGATCGATTTCGGTGCGGTCGTCGGCGGCTACCACTCCGACATGACCCGCACCTTCGTGCTCGGCCGCCCGACCGACTGGCAGCGCGAGGTCTACGCACTGGTCGTGGAGTCCCAGCGGGCCGGGCGCAAGGCGCTGCGACCGGGCGCGCAGGCCGGTGAGGTGGACGCGGCGGCGCGCTCGGTGATCGAGGCGGCGGGCCACGGCAAGCTGTTCGTGCATGGTCTCGGGCACGGCGTCGGCCTGCGCATCCACGAAGCGCCGGGGATCATGAAAAACGGAACCGGTACACTTCTATCCGGCGTGGCGGTGACCGTCGAACCAGGTGTGTACTTTCCCGGCCGCGGCGGCGTCCGAATCGAGGACACGCTCGTGGTGCGCGAAGGGGGCCCTGAGCTGCTCACCCACACCAGCAAAGACCTGACCGTCGTCGAATGACGCCGGTTACCTGAGAACAGGAGATCCGAAGACAGTGGCGGACACCAGCGACTTCAAGAACGGCCTCGTGCTGAAGATCGACGGTCAGCTCCAGCAGATCGTCGAATTCCAGCACGTCAAGCCGGGTAAGGGCCCCGCCTTCGTGCGGACCAAGCTGAAGAACGTCGTGTCCGGCAAGGTCGTCGACAAGACCTTCAACGCGGGTGTCAAGGTGGAGACCGCGACCGTCGACCGTCGCGACATGACCTACCTGTACCACGACGGCTCCGACTACATCTTCATGGACGGCGAGACCTTCGACCAGATCTCGATCGCCGAGGCCACCATCGGCGACGGCGCCCGCTTCCTGCTGGAGAACATGGCCGTCCAGGTGGCCGTGCACGAGGGCGAGCCGCTGTTCGTCGAGCTTCCCGTCTCCATCGAGCTCGTGGTGCAGCACACCGACATCGGCCTGCAGGGTGACCGCTCCACCGGCGGCACCAAGCCCGCCACCCTGGAGACCGGCGCCGAGGTTCAGGTGCCGCTGTTCATCAACACCGGCGACAAGCTGCGCATCGACTCGCGCGACGGCAGCTACCTCGGCCGCGTCAACGCCTGATCACCGGTCGCTCGCGACGGGAGCGCGCGACCCGGTGGCAGGTCCACCGTGGCGGGCGCTCCTGCCGCCCTGATACAGAACGACAGGGATGATGTGATCGTGGCGGAACAGCCCGCAGACAAGAAATCCACGTTCAAGAAGCTGGGCGCCCGGCACAAGGCCCGGCGCCGCGCCGTGGACCTGCTGTTCGAGGCGGAGGCCCGCGACGTCGACGCCGCCGACCTGCTCGACGAGCGCGTCGACCTGGCGACGAAGGACCAGACCGTCGCCCCCGTGCACGCCTACACCCGGACCCTGGTCGAAGGCGTCGCCGACGACCTAGACCGCGTGGACGGCACCATCGAGTCCTACTTGCAGGACTGGACGCTGTCCCGGCTGCCCGCGGTGGACCGCGCCATCCTGCGCATCGCCGTGTGGGAGCTGTTCCACGCCAACGACGTTCCGCCGGTGGTGGCCGTCGACGAGGCCGTGGAGCTGGCCAAGGAACTCTCGACCGACGACTCGCCGTCGTTCATCAACGGCGTGCTCGGTCAGGTCGTGCTCGTCGCGCCGCAGGTGCGCGCGGCGGCGGCCGCGACCCGTGCCCCGCGCCCGGAGCCCGAGGCGTGAACAAGTACCTGGTCATGGTGATGCGCACGCCGCGCTTCGACCCGGCGGTCATCGAACCGCACAAGGAGTTTTTGAACGAGTTGGTGGAACGCGGTCGGCTCGTGGAGAGCGGCCGCTTCACCGACGGCACCGGCGGCGCCTACGTGATCCGTGCCGAGAGCCTCGCGGCGGCGCGCGAGATCGCCTTCGCCGACCCGGTGCACACCACCGGCGCGTCGGAACTGACCGTGTACGAGTGGGAGATCACCGTCTCCGCCTGAGCCGCACCGCCCGATCCGGCTCCCGCCGGTGGGTGTACTGGGCCCGGCGGGAGCCCACCGGGACGTCTGCGGTGTCCCGGGCCGGGGGTGTGTCCGCCGCTGGTACCGACCGGATCACCGGCGACGGGCACTCAGTGATCCTCATACCTCGAGTGCGCTCGAGGTCAATCCGCTGTGGCGCGCGTCATGGACCGGGCTCGGCCGTTCGAATCAGCCGACGCCGAGCTGGTCGCCGGCGCCGCGGAGCGGACGGGCGCTGTCGCGCAGCGCTTTCGCCACGATGTCGTCGACGTCGGCATCGTCGTGGTCGGCGGGCAGACTCATCTCGAGTCCGTCGAACAGCTCGCGAACCTCCGCCACGCCGGGTTGCTCCGCCAGCGTCGATTTGGGTGCCCTTGCCGGTCCAGGTATGCGCGTCGTCCTCGGCGCCTTCGGCGAGGGAACGGTAGAGCGCGGCGTACCGGTCGCACAGCTCCACATTGATGGGGTCGAGTATCTCCATGCGCACCAACATCTCTCGACGATCGTGCAGCGCTTGCCGCACGCAGTCCGGCAGCGTGACCACCCGCGTGTGCGCGCCGGTACCGCCCTTGAAGATCCAGCGGTCGGTGCCAGACCTGGCCTGCGCCAGCGCGTCCGACACCTCGTTGCCGAGCGCGAATCGGACCGCGGCCAGACCGTCGAGCGTGCGTTGCGTGCTGGTCAACAGCGCGTCGATGGTGGCGGTGCCGACCACCGGACGCAGGCGGTCGGCCAAGCGCGGGCGCGGCGCCACCGGTTTAGGCGGCTCGCTGCGCCCGCCGCGGACCCTCGCCCGGCCGACATTGGCCTGGCTCCAGAGCTATCCGGTCGCCCACACCGACCCGACGGCCCGCGCGCTACGCCTCGCCCTGGGGTCCGGCGCCCGGCGGCTCATCGAACTGTGGTCGCCGCTGCTGTGCTGGATCATGCTGAGCCGCGGGGATATCGACGGCTTCGTGGGGTATCGCGCCGGTCTGGTCGATCTGCCGGCGGGCAGTCTCATCGCGCGGGAATCAGGCGTCACCGTAACCGGTTTCGACGGCGCGCCGTTCGACGACCGGATCGATCCATCCGGTGGGGAGGTCAGCTTCGTCGCCGCCCGTCCTGACGTGCTCTCCGAGTTGACCCTGCTGGTGAAATCGGCCGCGGATATCACCGTGACCGGTCTCGGCGGCGGTCGCGGCGACGCGGCCGCCCTCTAGCAACGAGCCGACCTCACTGGAAAGCCATGGCGTTCTCTTCCACCCACTGACGGAATGGCCTGCCGGGGGAGCCGGTGATCCGCGAGACCGTGTCGCGGACCGCGAGCAGTTCATCGTTGACATCCCCGCCGGTCACGTCCAGTACCGCGTCCGCGGCTTCTTCGCCGAAGACCGTCACCATGGTCGCCCGAGCCTGCGCACGACCGATCTCGGCGCATTCGATCTCCCGGTCCAGCACGGCGGCGATGGTCGCCACTTGCTCGCGTGGCGTAATGCGGTCGGGGCCGGTCAAGGCATAACGGTGGCCTCGGTGCCCGGGCTCGGTCAGCGCGACACGGGCCACCGCCGCGATGTCCGCCGGGTGGATCGTGGGAAGCCCGACATCCGCGTAGGGCACCTGGACCGATCGGCGTTCCTGGATCGCGTCCGCCCAGAGCAGGGCGTTGGAGGCGAACTGCGTCGGACGTAGGATGGTCCAGTCCATACCGCTGGTTTCGAGCAACCGCTCCACAGCTGCGTTCTCGGCGGCGGGGCCGAGGTGGGGATGGGTCTGGACGGTGATCGATGACACCAGCACCACATGCTCCACACCCGCTCGTCGCGCGGCGTCGAGGATGTCGGCATCCGGGCCGAGCCGTGAGACGAGAAACATCGAGTGCACTCCGTCCAGCGCGGGCTCCAGCGAAGCGACGTCGGCGAAGTCGCCCTCGGCGGCCTCGACCCCCTCGGGAAAGGAAGCGTCGGCGTTGCGGGTGAGAGCTCGCAGAGGTCCGGCGTCGACGGCCCGCAGCTGCTTCAGTAGCGCGCTACCTACGTTCCCGGTGGATCCGGTGATCAGCATCATGAGCGACTTCTCCTTGTCCGCGGTGATCGACTGGCGAAGACGCTAAGACCTCAATGCGACTCGAGGTCAAGAAAAGTGCTCTCGCTACTCGGATGCGGCCACCGGACCGGGCGCGCTCAGCCGGTGACGAGCAGCGCCGTGACCGAGCCGACGGTGGCGAGGAGCGCGAGACCGCGGCCGGTCAGCACGAACCGCCTCATCGGCACGCACATCACCGTGGAGTCAGCTGGACGCGCCGCTCTGAGGCCGCTCCCGTGCGGCGATGAGAGATCATTAGACTACTTCTCGCAACGTCGCAACGAGGAGTGTGGAATGGTCGCCGAAACGCCCGTGACAGGAACCGCCGAACTGGCCGGATTGCAGACCGGAGGGTGCACCGCCGAGCAGGCGTGGGCGTTGTTCGATCGACTGCCCGGCGTGCGGGTCGCCGAGGTGGCGACCGGGCGCTGGCGCGGCGAGGAGATCGACACCGGACATCCGTTCGACGGCATGCTTGTCGCCTCGGGTTGGTACGGCAAGCAGTTCGACGGTCCGGACGCCGTGCACCCGCTGCTGTTCGCCGACGCCGCGGGGGCGGTGTTCCCCGTCGATCCCCGCCGGGTGCCGCTGAGCTTGGCGGGCAAGGTGCCGCTGTCCGGTGTGCGGATGCTGCGCTCGATGCTGCCGGTGCTCGGTCCCGCGCTGCGCGCCCGCAAGCCCACCGCGCGGCTGCGCGATATCGAGTACCGGGGCGAGGTGGGCGCGGCGATGGTCTACGACCACCTGCCGATCATCGACCACTTCCGCCGCGTCGACGCGCACACGCTGTTCGGTGTGATGGACCTGCGCGGCATGACCGAGCCGTACTTCTTCGTCCTGCGTCGGTGAGTCGCGGCCCGGCCTACCATCGAACTAGTCGCCGAGGGTTTATCGCCGTGCGAGGGGAGACCGTCGATGGAACGTACGACCTGTTTGGTGGCGGGCGGTGGGCCCGCGGGCATGGTGCTCGGCCTGCTGCTGGCCCGCGCGGGCGTCGAGGTCACCGTGTTGGAGAAGCACGGCGACTTCCTGCGTGACTTCCGCGGTGACACCGTGCATCCCACCACCCTCGACCTGCTCGACGAACTCGGCCTAGGGGAGGAGTTCGCGAAACTGCCCGCGCGGCGATTGGACTCGATCCTGCTCCCCGTCGGCGGCTCGCTGCAAACCTTGGCGTCGCTGAAAAACCTTCCGGGCAAACACAAATACATCGCCATGGTGCCGCAGTGGGATCTGCTCGACCTGCTGGCCCGCGCCGCCGATCGCGAGCCGACGTTCCGACTGCGCGTGAACACCGAGGCCACCGGTCTGATTTTCGCCGAAGGCCGGGTCGCCGGGGTGAAATACCGGACGGCCGACGGTGGCACCGGCGCGATCGAGGCCGCGCTCACCGTCGCCTGCGATGGGCGCGGTTCGGTGCTGCGAGCGTCCGCCGGGCTGCGGTCGCGCCGGTGGGCGACGCCGATGGACGTGTGGTGGTTTCGCCTGCCGCGCACGGGGATCGATCCCGCGGGCGCGATTCCGATCGTCACCGCCCGCCGCGCCGCCGTCATGCTGGATCGCGGGGACTACTGGCAGTGTGCCACGCTCATCGCCAAGGGTAGCGACGCCGCGGCCAGGCGCGGGCCGGTCGGCGCGATCATGCGCGAGATGGTCGCGGCCGCACCGTGGTTGGCCGATCGGGTCGACACGCTGCGCGACTGGGACGAGGTCAAGCTGCTCGACGTGCAACTCGACCGCCTCGAACGCTGGTACACCGACGGGCTGCTCTGCCTCGGCGACGCCGCGCACGCCATGTCCCCGGCCGGTGGCGTCGGCATCAACCTCGCCGTGCAGGACGCGGTGGCGGCGGCGAGAATTCTTGCCGCGCCGCTGCTTTCGGGACGGGTCGGCGTCGCGGAGCTGGCCAAGGTGCAGCGGCGGCGCTGGTTCCCGACCGTTGTCACACAGGGCATCCAGCGGTTGCTCCACGCCGCCGTCATCCGGCCCGCGCTGAGCGGGCAGGTGGATCTCACCGGCGCGGACAACGCGCCATTGCCCATCAGGGTGCTGCGGCGCATCCCCGTGGTGCGAAGCGTTCCGCCGTTTCTGCTCGCCAGGGGCGTATTGCCCGAGCACGCACCAGATTTCGCGCGGCGCGGGCACTGACGGTTCACGGTCGGTCAGCCGAAGAGATCGTCCGGGCCGCCTGCTCGACCGGGCAATTCGGCGACCCAGCCCGCGACCACCGCGAGTCCGGTCGCGCGGTGGACGGCGAGGAAACCGAACGGGCGGTCGAAGACGACCTCGACCTGGGTGATCAGGTGCTCGGCCGAGAGCGGCATGCTGACCGCGCGCATCGCGAGGCCAGTGACCGCCGCGGCTTCGAACCCCTCGCGGGTGAAACGGGCCAGTACGTCCTGCGCGCCCTGCGCGAGTGCCAATGGCTCCGGCGAGATCGCGGGGAAGTGGTTTCGGTCCGTCCGCATGGCGGCGGTGAGGCCGAAGAGTTCGGGGGTGGCGCACAGATCGTGCGAGGAACGAATCTCGAAGGGCGGCATGCGGATATCGAGACGGTCCCCGGGGCGGGGAGCGCGGTGTCGGGTCACGCGCAGTCCAGGGCCGGTGGTTCCGGGCGGCAGGTGATCGCGGACGGGTACCTGCCCGGTGAGTGCGGCGAGGCCGGTGGTGAGCACCGCGCCCGGTGGGCTGGCGTCCGGCGACTCCGTGGCGTCTGGTGCCGCGCCGAGCAGCAGGTGCACGTCGAGATCGCCGGTTCCGGTTACCACCACGCGGGTCACGGGTTCCGAGCCGTCGAGAAGGGAGACCTGGGACAGGTCTCCGGTGGTGCGCGTCAGCCCGCGTCCGTCGATGCCGCGCCACGGCCCGGTTTCGGGACGAAGCACGGCGTCGACGAAGTGCTCGCGCCATTCGGTTTTGGCGACCAACGCGGTGGCGAGTACCAGCATGGTGTCGGGATCGATCCGCAGCGGGAAGCGGTCGATCAAGCCGTCCGTCCCGCGCGCGGCCCAGGCGTCCAGCGCGGCCTGGATCGTCAGCCGTCCGATGGTGTCCGGCGGCAGGCTGTCGGACCACACGCGGTGCAGCGGAAGCTCTTCGGCGAACCACACGCCAAGCACGGCGGAGAGGTCTTCGGCCTCGGCCATGATCCGCAGCACCTCCAGCGCGGCACTGTGGGCTCGCTCGGCGGGCAGCCCGACCGCGGCTTCCAGTTCCGCGCGAGCCGGGTCGTCCGCGGCTGCGGCCAGCAGGGCGAGCAGCGGCCAGATCCCGGCCCCCGAGACTACGAAATCTCTCTCGCCCGCGACAGCCGCCCACCGCGCGGTCAACTCGTTGACGGCCGCTACCTGCGTATCGATTGCGCTCCCCATCAAGCCAACATAGCCGCCATAACCGCCACTGCCGACGAAGCTGGCCTCGCCCGCTGCCCGCTGCCCGTTGCCCGTTGCCCGTTGCCCACTGTTGGCGACTGCCGCCCGGAGTCCGTTCTCTGCCGCATGATTGCGACGGCCGCCCGCCGCTCGCTGGCGGCTTGTCCGTGAGCCGCGGTGTCCGCTGTTCGCCGCCCGCTGTCCGCCGCTCGCTGCCCGCTGGCGGCTGTCGGCTTGTCCATGAGCCGCGCTGTCCGCTGCCTACTGTTGGCGTCTGCCGCCCGGAGTCCGTTCTCTGTCGCCTGATGGCGTCTGCCGCTCGTGGCTCGCTGTCTGCTGCCGGTTGTTCGTCGTCGGCTGTCTATGACCGCCGCCAGCGCTCGTCGTCTACCGCTCGCGCCTGCTGGCGTCGGCCGCTCGTACACGTTTCGGTCTACTCGGGGAGAGTCGTGGGCCGTGCCCGGCAGACTCGGTGGCTCGTGCGAGTCGGGCGACGAGCGGCCGGGTGAAATCAGGTGTGGTTCGTGCGCAGGACGATCGTGCCGAACGTGGCGCGCTGGTCGATCAGTTCGTGCGCGCGTGCAGCTTCGTCGAGCGGCAGTACCTGGTCCAGCAGGGGCTCGAGCGTTCCAGCCGCGACCTCGTCGAGGACTTGCGCGCGATGACCCGCCACCTTGCCGAGCCAGGCGGGACCAGCGCAGCCGATCAGGGTCAGCCCGCGGGTCACGAGGTCGATCGCGGTGATCGGCGCGGGACCGCCGGAGAGGAAGCCGTAGCTCAGCATGCGACCGCGCACCGGCGTCATGAGGTCGAGCAGCGCCGGTGTCGCGGGCCCGCCGATGGCGTCGAACACGACATCCAGCGTCGTCGCAGCGAGCACGTCGCGCAGGTGGTCCGTCCACGCCGGGTCGTTGTGGTCGATCACCTCGGCGGCCCCAAGCTTGCGCGCCTGTGTGGCCTTGGCGGGGCCGCCCGCCGTCGCGATGACGCGCGCGCCCCGGCGGACCGCGTACTGGGTCGAGTAGGCGCCGACACCGGTCGCGGCCGCCTCGATCAGCACCGTCTCATCCTCGGTGGGTGCGGCCGTGTCGATCAGGGCCGCCGCGACGGATCCGCTCATCATGGCCGCCGCGGCGACGGTGGTTTCCACACCGTCGGGGATGGGCGTCGCGTGCGCGGCGGGGGCGACGACGTATTCGGCGTAGGCGCCGAAACCATTGGTGTCCGCCACGACTCGACGCCCGACCCATCCAGGTTCGACGCCCGCTCCGGTCTCGGTGACCGTGCCCGCCGCCTGGAAACCGAACACGAACGGTGGTTCGGCGGGCGTGGGGAATCCGCCCGCGCGGATCACGGTCTCCGGATACAGCACCGGAACGGCCTCCGCCCGGACGACCAGCTCGCCCGCGCCCGCCGTCGGCCGCGGCGCCTCGGACGGAACCAGCACCTCGGGTCCGCCCACCCCTGTCATTACGATTGCCCGCATCGAGAACTCCATAAGTTGACTGTCGGTCCAGATATCTCGCCACGATATGGACCGTCGGTCAACTTTGTCAACGACGAAGGCGGGTGCATGTCCGACGGGCGCACGCGAGAACGGGCCGACGCCGCCCGCAACCGGCGCGCGATCCTGGACGCGACCAGGACGTTGCTCGCCGAGCACGGAGCCGAGGCCGTCACCATGGATCGGGTCGCCGCCGCGGCGGGCGTGGGCAAGGGGACGATCTTTCACCGCTTCGGCAGCCGTGCCGGGCTGCTGCACGAACTGGTCGCCGAACCCGCGGTCGCCCTGATGGAGGCCGTCTCCAGCGGACCGCCGCCCCTGGGGCCGGGTGCACCCGCCGCCGAGCGTTTGCTTGCCTACTTCGCGGCGATGGCCGACCTGGTGATCGACAACATCGAACTCGTCGTCGCCTACAACGCGGTGCCACCGCATCCCAGACGCGAAGAGTTCCACGCCTTCTGGGCCGCGCACATCACGGCGATGCTGCGCGAGGCACGCCCGGATCTGGACGCCGAAGTGGTCGGCGCGCTGTTGCTCGCGCCGTTGGGCACCGAGCTCGCGTCTAGGATGGTGCGCGCCGGGGAGGCGGATCGCCTGCGGGCCGCGGTGCACGATCTCGTCACGTCGGTGCTGCGAGCGCCTCGGGGCGCGACGGGAACATGATGCCGGGCGGAACGGCCGCGGTCCGCCGTGCGACTCAGCGGCTCTGACGAGGGTCGTTGATCAGCCGTGCGCCCAGGATGGCGAGCCGTTGCGGCCTTGCCGTGCCTATCCCGAGCGGCCACTGATCAGCCCCGCGCTCGATGACGAACCGCTGCGATGCGCGATCTCGCCGCGGCTCTGCCGGGCGGTCGTTGATCAATCGTGCGCCTGGGTGGCGAGCCGTTGAGGTGTGCGATCCCACCGCGACTGCGCACGCCTGCTGATCGGCCTCGCGTGCGGATGACGAACCGTTGCGGTGCATGACCTTGCCGCGGCTTTGCCGAGCGACCGTTGATCAGTCGCACGCCGAGAAGGCGAACCGCTGCATCGTGCGACCTCGCCGCGCCCGATCAGCCCCGCGAGAGGATGGCTTCGAAGCGTTCGTCGGCGCGGTCGAGCTGACCGAGGATGTGTTGCTTGACGTGATCCGCGAGGGGAGTGTCCGGCCTGCTCACCAAATCGCGGTAGACGTCGGTGAGTGGACGGTATTTCGTGGCGAGCTTGCGCATGATCGGCTTCTCGGCGTAGAGGATGCCGACGCCGTTGTCGGTGAAGTCCGACAGCTTGACGACCCGCGCCCAGGGAGCGCGATCCAAGGTCGTGGCGACGTGGTCGCGGTACTGCTCGTGACGATCGCGGGCCGGATCGGGCTCGGGATTGGTGACGGCGGCGACGAGGTCGGCGACCCGCACGCCGAAGCGCTCGGACAGTTCGGTGAGCGCGCCGTCGGTGGGGGAGCCGTCGCGGGCGCCCGCCAGTTCGGCCGGATGGTCTTCCACAGCGTCGTGCAGCAGGCCCGCCGCCACCACGTCGGTATCGCGCACCTCGTAGTGGCTGACGATCCGGATCGCCACGCGCAGAAGATGATTCAGATAGGGTTCGCGGCCGTACTTGTCGTCGCGGTGCAATTCGGTGGCCAGTTCGAGCGCCTCGTTCAGCCGCTCACCATCGGGCAGATCCGCGATTTCCAGCAGCAGCCGTTCGCGCAGCCCCGGCTCGCCATAGACCTCGCTGATCGTGTGCAGCGGCATCACGGCCAAGACTCCCGCCCCAGGGTTGCGCATAGTCTCAATCTATCGAGCCTTTCGGCCGCGCGCTGTGCCCTGCGCCACTTGTTCACCTACCGGATTTCGAAAATCGGCCGCGAGTCGATTCGACGGGTGCGTTCGTCAGCTCCTGATACGGCGATTCGATTCGCGGGCAAACTCTTTCGCAGCCCGCAGCCCGCAGCCCGCAGCCCGCAGCCCGCAGCCCGCAGTCTGCGGTCCTGACTCGCGGTTCATACGATGCGCGGCTCTCCGCTCGTGAATATCACGAGTCGCGGCTACGACACTTAGCCGCAGGGGACGCTCTCTCGCATCCGCCCGTCGACGCTGCGGTGCCAGGCGTTCGAGACCGATGGCCTCAGCGCACGTTCCGCGGACGGAACTGAATGCTGATCCGCGGACCGACCGGCTTGCGGGTCTTGGGTACCGCGTGCTCCCAAGTCCGCTGGCAGGAACCACCCATCACCAGCAGGTCGCCGTGCCCCACCTGATACCGGATGCTCGCGCCGCCGCGCCGCGGCCGCAGCAGCAGCGCGCGCGGGGCGCCGACAGACAGGATCGCCACCATGGTGTCGTGTTTCGCCCCGCGCCCGAAGGTGTCGCCGTGCCAGGCGACGCTGTCGCGGCCGTCGCGGTACCAACACAGGCCCGCCGTCCGGAACGGCTCGCCGAGTTCGCTGGCGTAGTGGCGGCTGAGCGCGTCGCGCGCCTCGTCCAGAATCGGATCCGGCAGCGCCGCGTGCTCGTCGTAGAAATGCAGCAGCCGGGGGACGTCCACGACCCGGTCGTACATCGGCCTGCGCTCGGCCTGCCACGGAACCTCCCGCGCCAGCCGATCGAACAGGGTGTCCGCACCGGTCAGCCACCCGGGCCGCACATCGACCCACGCACCATCCGACAGCGGCGTGCGGTGAAAGCCATCGAGGGAGCCGAGGCAGACGTCCCCGGACCCGTCGAACAGCGAACCCTGCAGCCAAGCGGTCACCCGCCCGACCCTACCCCCATTCGAACATATGTGCACACACCGTCGTATGCCGTGGTATCGCCCGATGTTCCGGGTGGCGCCGCTCACAGCGCGTTCGTGGGGCAGCTCACAGGCCGATATGCCTGGTGAAAGCGGGGTCGGAGGCGCTGTTACGCTGCTAGCCGTAAGACATCCTTTAACGGACCGTCCGGTGAGGCGGGGAAGGAGGTCGGCATGGCCGTGCCCGGGGACCGGGCCGCCAAGTCCGGCGCTGCCGAGACGACGCATTCTCAGCGGCACACACCCGAATGGGTGGCGACGGGGCGGGAGCTGTTGTCGGCTTCCGATGTTGGCCGGACCATCGCGCGCATCGCGCACCAGATCATCGAGAAGACCGCGTTGGACTCCGACGAGGCCGGTTCGCCGCGCGTGGTGCTGATCGGCATCCCGACCCGCGGCACCACTCTGGCAGCGCGGCTGACCGACAAGATCGAGGAGTTCTCCGGCGTCCGCCCGGCCCTCGGCTCGCTCGACATCACCCTGTACCGCGACGACCTGCGTAGCCGTCCGCACCGACCGCTGGAGCGCACCTCGGTGCCCGAGGGCGGCATCGAGGACGCGCTCGTCGTGCTCGTGGACGACGTGCTCTTCTCCGGCCGCACCGTGCGCTCGGCCCTGGACGGGCTGCGCGATCTGGGCAGGCCGCGCTCGGTGCAACTGGCCGTGCTGATCGACCGCGGCCACCGCGAGCTGCCGATCCGCGCGGACTTCGTCGGCAAGAACGTGCCGACCGCGCGGGCGGAGGACATCTCGGTGCTGCTCACCGAACACGACGGTCGCGACGGCGTCTATCTGCACCAGGAGGCCGAAGCGTGAGACACCTGTTGAGCGTCACCGATCTGGACCGCGCCGCGGCGTCCGAGCTGCTCGACGAGGCCGAGCGCTTCGAGCAGGCGCTGCTGGGTCGCGAGGTGCACAAGCTGCCGACACTGCGCGGGCGCACCGTGATGACGGTCTTCTACGAGAACTCGACCCGCACCCGGGTGTCCTTCGAGGTCGCCGGGAAGTGGATGAGCGCCGACGTGATCAACGTCAGCGCCAGCAGCTCGTCGGTGTCCAAGGGCGAATCGCTGCGCGACACCGCGCTGACCCTGCACGCCGCGGGCGCGGACGCGCTGATCGTGCGGCACCCGGCCTCCGGCGCCGCGCACCAGATCGCGCACTGGATGGACGGCTGGGCGCGTTCGGAGGGCCGGACATCCGGTCCCGCGATCATCAACGCGGGCGACGGCATGCACGAACACCCGACCCAGGCGCTGCTGGACGCGCTGACGCTGCGCCAGCGGCTCGGCGACATCGAGGGCAAGCGGGTCGTGATCGTCGGCGACATCCTGCACAGCCGGGTGGCGCGCTCGAACGTCTTCCTGCTGCACACCCTCGGCGCCGAGGTGGTGCTCGTCGCGCCGCGCACGCTGCTGCCGGTCGGCGTCGAAGCCTGGCCCGCCCGGGTCTCGCACCACCTGGACGCCGAACTGCCCGGTGCCGACGCGGTGCTCATGCTGCGCGTCCAAGCCGAGCGCATGAACGGCGGATTCTTCCCCTCGGCGCGCGAGTACTCGGTGAACTACGGCCTGTCCGAGCGCAGGCTCGCGCTGCTGCCGGAGCACGCGGTGGTCATGCACCCCGGTCCGATGCTGCGCGGCATGGAAATCGCCTCGGCCGTGGCGGACTCGCCGAAGGCCGCGATCCTGCAGCAGGTCACCAACGGCGTGCACCTGCGCATGGCGGTGCTGTTCCGCCTGCTGGTCGGCGCGCAGGAGGCAGTGGCATGAACGGCAACGAGCGGAAGGTGGCGCCCGGCATGAGCGAACGAAGTGAGCGAATCATGTGGCAGCGCGCAGCGCGCATGCCGAAGCTGAGCGTCAGCGAGGCGCAGGCATGAGCGGTCAGGGCTCGGAGGAGGCAGCCCGCGTAACCACGGAGAGCCCCGCTCAGGCCGAAAGGAGGACAGCATGAGTGGGCTGTTGATCAAGGGGGCCTTGATCTACGGCGAGGGTCAGCCCGTGGACGTGTTCGTCGACGAGGGCGAGATCCGGCAGATCGGCACCGATCTGGGCATCGTGGACGCCGAGATCATCGACGCGAAGGGCCAGATCCTGCTGCCCGGCTTCGTCGACCTGCACACCCACCTGCGCGAACCGGGCCGCGAGGACACCGAGACCATCGAGACCGGCTCCGCCGCCGCGGCGCTCGGCGGCTACACCGCCGTGTTCGCCATGGCCAACACCAACCCGGTCGCCGACTCGGTGGTCGTCACCGACCACGTGTGGCGGCGCGGCCAGGAGGTCGGCCTCGTCGACGTGTTCCCGGTGGGCGCGGTGACAGTCGGGCTCGAGGGCAAGCAGCTCGCGGAGATGGGCACCATGGCGGCGGGCGTCGGCGCGGTGCGGATGTTCTCCGACGACGGCCACTGCGTGTACGACCCGCTGATCATGCGCCGCGCGCTGGAGTACTCGAACTCCCTCGGCGTGCTCATCGCCCAGCACGCGGAGGAGCCCCGGCTGACCAAGGGCGCGGTCGCGCACGAGGGCCCGACCGCTGCCCGGCTCGGTCTCGCGGGCTGGCCGCGGGCCGCCGAGGAATCGATCGTGGCCCGCGACGCGCTGCTGGCCAGGGACGCCGGCGCGCGCGTGCACATCTGCCACGCCTCCACCGCGGGCACCGTGGAACTGGTGAAATGGGCCAAGTCCCAGGGCATTTCGATCACCGCCGAGGTGACGCCGCACCACCTGCTGCTGGACGACACGCGGCTGGAGACCTACGACGCGGTCAACAAGGTCAACCCGCCGCTGCGCGAGGCCTCCGACGCCGCGGCGCTGCGGCAGGCGCTGGCCGAGGGCATCATCGATTGCGTGGCCACCGACCACGCCCCGCACGCCGAACAGGACAAGTGCTGCGAATTCGCCGCGGCCCGTCCCGGCATGCTCGGGCTGGAGACCGCGCTGTCGATCATCGTCCAGACCATGGTCGAGCCGGGGCTGCTGGACTGGCGCGGCGTGGCCCGCGTGATGAGCGAGCAGCCCGCGCGGATCGTCGGGCTCGACGACCACGGCCGCCCGCTCGAGGTGGGCGAGCCCGCGAACCTCACCCTGGTCGACCCCGACGCCACCTGGACGGTGCGCGCCGCGGAGCTGGCCAGCATCTCGAACAACACGCCGTTCGAGGCGATGACCTTCCCGGCCAAGGTGACGGCGACGTTGCTGCGCGGCCGGGTGACCGCACGCGAGGGCAAGGCGGTCTTGGGTGCCGCGGCGCGAGCGACGGGCCCGGAGGCGGTAGCGGAGCGTGGCCACGGAGGGCACCGGGAGCGCCGCCGATTGGACGCAGGAGGTCCGTAAGTGGAAAGAACGCTGTGGGTGGTCGGGTGCCTCGCGCTGTTCGCGCTCGGCGTCTGGCTGATGTACCGGGGCTGGCAAAACCGCGCGGCGCGTCAGCAGGAGCGGATCGGCGAACTGCCGCCGGTGCCCGCCGACCTCGGCGCCCAAGTGCTGGAGCCGACGACCGGCCTGTATCTCGGCAGCACGATCGCGCCGAGTTGGCAGGACCGGATCGCGGTCGGCGATCTGGGTTTCCGCGCCACCGCGGAACTCACGCGGTTCGAGCGGGGGATCCTGCTCGAGCGCGACGGGGCGACGGTGATCTGGATTCCGCAGGAGTCCATCACGGCGGTGCGCACCGAACGCGGCCACGCGGGCAAGGTGATGACAGAAGATGGTGTGCTGGTAATTCGCTGGAAGCTGCCGACCGGAACCGAGATAGACACCGGCTTCCGAGGTGACGACAAGACGGTGTATCCGGCGTGGGCCAGGACGACGACGGGAGATGAACGAACGTGAATGAAGCGGCTGCGCTGGTGCTCGAGGACGGCCGGGTGTTCCGCGGCACGGCCTACGGCGCCGTGGGCGAGACGCTCGGCGAGGCGGTGTTCTGCACCGCGATGACCGGGTATCAGGAAACTCTGACCGACCCCAGCTACCACCGCCAGATCGTGGTGGCGGCGGCACCGCAGATCGGCAACACCGGATGGAACGACGAGGACGACGAGTCCTCGAAGATCTGGGTGGCCGGGTACGTGGTGCGCGACCCCGCGCGCCGTGCGTCGAACTGGCGCGCGACCACGACGCTGCCCGACGCCATGCGTGAGCAGGACATCGTCGGCATCGCGGGTGTCGACACCCGCGCTCTGGTGCGCCACCTGCGCACCCGCGGTTCGATGAAGGCGGGCATCTTCTCCGGCCCCGCGCTCGCCGACGAGGACGCGCTGCTGGCCCGGGTCAACGGCCAGCCGTCCATGCTGGGCGCGGATCTGGCCGAGGAGGTCAGCACCGATTCGGTCTACACGATCGAGCCCACGGGCGAGCGCCGCTTCACCGTCGTCGCCGTCGACCTGGGTATCAAGACCAACACCCCGCGCATGTTCGCCGAGCGCGGCATGCGGGTGCACGTGGTGCCCTCGACCGTCACCTTGGACCAGATCCGCGAGCTGAAGCCCGACGGCGTCTTCCTGTCCAACGGTCCCGGTGACCCGGCCACCCAGGACGGCGCGGTCGCCATCACCCAGGGCGTGCTCGAGCAGGGACTGCCGCTGTTCGGCATCTGCTTCGGCAACCAGATCCTGGGCCGGGCGCTCGGCCGCGAGACCTACAAGATGAAGTTCGGCCACCGGGGCATCAACATCCCGGTCGTCGAGCACGAGACCGGCCGGATCTCGATCACCGCGCAGAACCACGGCTTCGCCCTGGAGGGCGAGCAGGGTGAACAGTTCGACACCCCGTTCGGCCGCGCCGAGGTCAGCCACGTCTGCGCCAACGACGGCACCGTCGAGGGCGTGCGCCTGGTCAACGGCCGCGCGTTCTCCGTGCAGTACCACCCGGAGGCCGCCGCAGGCCCCCACGACGCCGCATATCTGTTCGACCGTTTCGCCGGTCTCATGGAAGGAGCCTGATGCCTCGCCGCGAGGATCTACGCCACATCCTGGTGATCGGTTCGGGCCCGATCGTCATCGGCCAGGCTTGTGAGTTCGACTATTCCGGCACCCAGGCGTGCCGGGTGCTCAGGTCCGAGGGCCTGCGCGTGTCGCTGGTGAACTCCAACCCGGCGACGATCATGACCGACCCCGAGTTCGCCGACTCGACCTACGTCGAGCCGATCACGCCGGAGTTCGTCGAGAAGGTCATCGCGAAGGAGCGTCCCGACGCCATCCTCGCGACCCTCGGCGGGCAGACCGCGCTGAACACCGCCGTCGCGCTGCACGAGCGCGGCGTGCTGGAGAAGTACAACGTGGAGCTGATCGGCGCCGACTTCGACGCCATCCAGCGCGGCGAGGACCGGCAGAAGTTCAAGGACATCGTCGCCAAGGTCGGCGGCGAGAGCGCCCGCTCGCGGGTCTGCTTCACCATGGACGAGGTGCGCGAGACGGTCGCCGAGCTGGGCTTCCCCGTCGTCGTGCGGCCCTCCTTCACCATGGGCGGCCTCGGCTCCGGCATGGCCTACAACCACGAGGACCTCGACCGCATCGCGGGCGGCGGCCTCGCCGCATCGCCGACGGCCAACGTCCTGATCGAGGAGTCCATCCTCGGCTGGAAGGAATACGAACTCGAGCTGATGCGCGACGGCCGCGACAACGTCGTGGTGGTCTGCTCGATCGAGAACGTGGACCCGATGGGCGTGCACACCGGCGACTCGATGACCGTCGCCCCGGCCATGACGCTCACCGACCGCGAGTACCAGAAGCTGCGCGACCTCGGCATCGCCATCCTGCGCGAGGTCGGCGTCGACACCGGCGGCTGCAACATCCAGTTCGCGGTGAACCCGCGCGACGGCCGCCTGATCGTCATCGAGATGAACCCGCGCGTCTCGCGGTCCTCGGCGCTGGCCTCCAAGGCCACCGGCTTCCCGATCGCCAAGATCGCGGCCAAGCTGGCCATCGGCTACACGCTGGACGAGATCGTCAACGACATCACCAAGGAAACCCCGGCCTGCTTCGAGCCGACCCTGGACTACGTCGTCGTCAAGGCGCCACGGTTCGCGTTCGAGAAGTTCCCCGGCGCCGACGCGACGCTGACCACCACCATGAAGTCGGTGGGCGAGGCGATGTCGCTGGGCCGCAACTTCTCCGAGGCGCTCGGCAAGGTGCTGCGCTCGCTGGAGACCAAGGCCACCGGCTTCTGGACTCTGGACGACGGCCCGTGGGCGCCCGTCGACGGTGACGCGCAGGCCGCGATCGAGAAGATCCTCGACGACCTGCGCACCCCGATCGAGGGCCGCATCTACCAGGTCGAGCGGGCGCTGCGCTACGGCGCGAGCATCGATGACGTGGCCGCGGCCTCGGGCATCGACCCGTGGTTCGTCGCCGAGATCGCCGGTCTGGTCGAGCTGCGCCAGGAGATCATCGACGCCCCGGTGCTGGACGAGCCGCTGCTGCGCCGCGCCAAGCACTACGGCCTCTCCGACAACCAGCTCGCCGCGCTGCGGCCCGAGCTGGCGGGGGAAACCGGCGTGCGCGCGTTGCGCCACCGGCTCGGCGTGCGCCCGGTTTACAAGACCGTCGACACTTGCGCCGCGGAGTTCGAGGCCAAGACCCCGTACCACTACTCGGCCTACGAGCTCGATCCTGCCGCGGAGTCCGAAGTGGCGCCGCAGCGCGAGCGCGAGAAGGTGATCATCCTCGGCTCCGGCCCGAACCGCATCGGCCAGGGCATCGAGTTCGACTACTCGTGCGTGCACGCGGCGCAGACGCTGTCGCAGGCCGGGTACGAGACGGTGATGGTCAACTGCAACCCGGAGACCGTCTCCACCGACTACGACACCGCCGACCGCCTCTACTTCGAGCCGCTCACCTTCGAGGACGTGCTCGAGGTCTACCACGCGGAATGCGAGTCCGGCACCGTCGCGGGCGTCATCGTGCAGCTCGGCGGGCAGACCCCGCTGGGTCTCGCGCAGCGGCTGACCGACGCGGGCGTTCCGGTCGTCGGCACGAGCGCGGCCGCCATCGACCTGGCCGAGGATCGCGGCGAGTTCGGTGAGGTGCTGGTCGCGGCCGGTCTGCCCGCGCCGAAGTACGGCACGGCCACCACGGTCGAGCAGGCGAAGAAGATCGCCGCGGGCATCGGCTACCCGGTGCTCGTCCGTCCGTCCTACGTGCTCGGCGGTCGCGGCATGGAGATCGTCTACGACGAGAAGTCCCTGGAGGGCTACATCTCCCGCGCCACCGAGCTGAACCCCGAGCACCCGGTGCTCGTCGACCGGTTCCTCGAGGACGCCATCGAGATCGACGTGGACGCGCTCTGCGACGGCGAGGAGGTCTACCTCGGCGGCGTGATGGAGCACATCGAGGAAGCGGGCATCCACTCCGGCGACTCGGCCTGCGCGCTGCCCCCGATCACGTTGGGCCGCAGCGACATCGAGGCGGTGCGCCGCTCGACGATCGCGCTGGCCAAGGGCATCGGCGTCAAGGGCCTGCTCAACGTGCAGTACGCGCTCAAGGACGACGTGCTCTACGTGCTGGAGGCCAATCCGCGGGCGAGCCGGACGGTTCCGTTCGTCTCCAAGGCCACCGCGGTGCCGCTGGCCAAGGCCTGCGCGCGGGTCATGCTCGGCGCCACCATCGCCGAACTCCGCAAGGAGGGCATGCTGCCGAGCGAGGGCGACGGCGGGCACGTCGCGCTGGACGCTCCGGTCGCGGTGAAGGAAGCGGTGCTGCCGTTCCACCGGTTCCGTCGCGCCGACGGCAGCGGCGTGGACTCGCTGCTCTCGCCGGAGATGAAGTCGACCGGCGAGGTGATGGGCATCGACGCCGATTTCGGCACCGCCTTCGCCAAGAGCCAGGCCGCCGCGTACGGCTCGCTGCCCACCGAGGGCACCGTGTTCGTCTCGATCGCCAACCGCGACAAGCGCGCCATGGTGTTCCCGGTCAAGCGCTTGCACGACCTGGGCTTCCGCATCCTGGCCACCGAGGGCACCGCGGAAATGTTGCGCCGCAACGGTATTCCGTGCGAGCAGGTGCGCAAGCACTCCGACGAGGACCGGGCCGACGAGCCGACGATCGTGGAGCAGATCCGCGACGGCGAAGTCGACATGGTGTTCAACACCCCGTACGGCAACTCCGGTCCGCGGGTGGACGGCTACGAGATCCGCACCGCGGCGGTGGGCGTCAACATCCCGTGCATCACCACGGTGCAGGGCGCGGCCGCGGCCGTGCAGGGCATCGAGGCCAGCATCAACGGCGGCATCGGCGTGCGGTCCCTGCAGGAACTGCACTCGTCGCTGCGCGGCTGAGGCAGCGATGCGGCGGTCTGCCGGGCAGGTGGAACGTGACGAACCATTCAGACCGGCCCCGCACGGAGCGAGCCTTACGAGCGACCGTTCGCGGCCGTCTCGCGGCCCGGCGATCGAAGCGCATGCGCGTAGCGCGAGTCTCGATCGCCGGGACGCGAGACACCAGGGGCCGCGAACCCGCGCGCCCCGGCGCGCCGACAACACAGGAGACTCGATGAAGACGTTCGGCGCGCGCCTGCACCACGCGATGCACCACTTCGGCCCGCTGTGCGTCGGCATCGATCCGCACCCGCAGCTGCTCGCCGCCTGGGGGTTGACCGAGGACGCCGAGGGCGTGGAGAAGTTCGCCGAGATCTGCGTCGAGGCGTTCGACGGCACCGTCGCCCTCGTCAAGCCGCAGGTGGCGTTCTTCGAGGCCTACGGTTCGGCCGGGATCGCGGTGCTGGAGCGGACCGTCGAGGTGCTGCGCGCCTCGGGCACCCTGGTGCTCGCCGACGCCAAACGCGGTGACATCGGCTCCACCATGGACGCCTACGCCCGCACCTGGCTCGGCGACGGGCCGCTCGGCTCGGACGCGGTGACGGTCTCGCCGTATCTCGGTTTCGGTTCGCTCGCGCCCGCGCTCGAACTCGCCGAGGCCAACCACCGCGGCCTGTTCGTGCTCGCTGCCACCTCGAATCCCGAAGGCGCGCAGGTGCAGCTGGCGCGAGTCGGTGACGGCCGCAGCATCGCCCAGACGATGGTGGACGAGGCCGCCGCGCGCAACGCGGGCCAGGACTTCGGGTCGGTGGGCGTCGTCGTCGGCGCCACCCTCGCCGAGGCCCCCGACCTGTCCGCGCTGAACGGCCCGATCCTGATGCCGGGCATCGGCGCCCAGGGCGGCGGACCGGGATCGGTGCGCGACCTGGTGCCCGAGTCCGTGCTGGGCGCGGTGGTGCCGAACGTCTCGCGTGAGGTGCTGCGCGAAGGCCCGTCCGTTTCGGCACTGCGTGCCAGGGTGAGCGCGCTTCAGGAGGATTTCGCCTTCTTGCGGCGCTGAGAAAATCGCAGCGCGGCCGGGGTTTTCCCGGCGCATAGTCCTCGAAGCGGCCCGCGGGCTCGGCACCGACCGAACCCGCGGGCCGCTTCGTGGTGTCTGGCCGCCCTCCTGCGGGGTTTACGCGCGTCCCGCGCGGGGAAACCCGGGTGACGTGTGGTGAATCGCGTAGACGGCGATTCAGCGGCACGCCGTGCCCCCGGCTCTCTCGTTCCGCTCGCGCCCTCTCGCGCCCTGGCTTGTCGTCGTTTCGGTGGTGCCGAATCCCAAGCGATGGGACATGTGTTCGATCCGACACGCGGACGAACAGTGCGACACGCGGGGAATTTCCAGAAAGTTCCTGGTCGGAAGCCTGACCGATTGCTGACACGTCGAGAGAAGTCATGGCAACCGCTCCGCTAACCCTGGAATGCTTCGAAAATATGCTGGTAGCAGGGCGTTTCCGAGATTCGGCGGTACGATCACCGCAGCGCCCGGGGCGCGACGCGCATCCGGTCCGACTCGCCCCTACGGCATGCAGAATCATGCGCTGACCTGGGGGGTGGGTTCGCAATCGGCGGACGTCGTGGGTACGGTCGCTGAGACCGCGCGGGTTACCGGCGGTAGATCAAGCAATGAACGATGAGACGGAGGAACCGTGGCCCTTCCCCAGCTGACTGACGAGCAGCGCGCCGCTGCTTTGGAGAAGGCGGCTGCCGCTCGCCGCGCTCGGGCGGAGCTCAAGGAGCGCTTGAAGCGTGGCGGCACCGACCTGAAGAGCGTCCTCAAGGATGCCGAGACCGACGAGATCCTCGGCAAGATGAAGGTGTCGGCGCTGCTGGAGGCCCTGCCCAAGGTCGGCAAGGTCAAGGCTGCCGAGATCATGACCGAGCTGGAGATCGCCCCCACCCGCCGTCTGCGCGGACTCGGCGATCGGCAGCGCAAGGCGCTGCTCGCCCGGTTCGACTTCGACGCCTGACGACGAGGGTGGTCGAACACACGCGGAAGGGTCGGCTGGTTGTACTGGTCGGCCCCTCGGCCGTAGGCAAGTCCACGGTCGTGCGGTGCGTGCGGGAACGCCTGCCCGAACTGGTCTTCAGTGTGTCGGCGACGACCCGGGCCCCCCGGCCCGGGGAGGTCGACGGACTCGACTACCGGTTCGTCTCCCGTGACCAGTTCGACGCCATGATCGAGGCGGGCGAACTGCTGGAATGGGCGGACATCCACGGCGGCCTGCAGCGGTCGGGGACCCCGGCCGGCCCGGTGCGCGAGGCGCTGAACGCGGGCATGAACGTGCTCGTCGAGGTGGATCTCGAGGGCGCGCGCTCGGTGCGCACGGCGATGCCGGAAGCTCTCCTGGTCTTCCTCGCCCCGCCGAGCTGGGACGAACTGGTCTCCCGGCTCACTTCACGCGGCACCGAATCGCCGGAGGTGATCGAGCGCAGGTTGCAGACCGCGCGCACCGAACTGGCGGCATGTGACGAGTTCGACATCGTCATCGTGAACGACGAGGTGACCAGCGCCTGTGAGCAGTTGGTATCGTTGTTCGTTAGCACAAATTCGAGGTAGCCGCCGAACACCCGTGTCCCGGTCATCGCGGCCGGGGCCAGGGCGGCGGTATCGCACGCTCGACTACCCGCTGATTTTTCCACGACAACCCGCAGGAGCCTCATCAGTGAGCGACACCAAGACCGCGCCCGCGTACGACACCCCGGTCGGCCTGACCAACCCGCCGATCGACGAGCTGCTCGAGCGCACGTCGTCCAAGTACGCGCTGGTCATCTACGCCGCCAAGCGGGCCCGCCAGATCAACGACTACTACAACCAGCTCGGCGACGGCATCCTCGAGTACGTCGGTCCGCTGGTCGAGCCGGGCCTGCAGGAGAAGCCGCTGTCGGTGGCGATGCGCGAAATCCACTCCGACCTGCTCGAGCACTCCGAGGGCGAGTAACCCATCTCGCGTTCGCGCGTGATGCAGCAGTATCGAACTCCCCGCGTGGCCGGGGACGAGCCCACGGAGGCGTAGTGACCACACGCATCGTCGTCGGCGTCAGCGGAGGGATCGCCGCCTACAAGGCCTGCGCGCTCGTCCGGCGCTTCACCGAGACGGGGCACGAGGTCAGGGTGATCCCGACCGAGTCGGCTCTGCAGTTCGTCGGCAAGGCGACCTTCGAGGCGCTGTCCGGGAACCCGGTGCACACCGACGTGTTCACGGATGTGCCGGAGGTCCCGCACGTCCGCCTGGGGCAGGAGGCCGACCTCGTGGTCATCGCCCCCGCCACCGCGGACCTGATGGCGCGCGCCGCACACGGCCGCGCCGACGACTTGCTCACCGCCACGCTGCTGACGGCGCGATGTCCCGTGCTCTTCGCGCCCGCGATGCACACCGAGATGTGGGAGCATCCGGCGACCATCGCCAATGTCGAGACGCTGCGCAGGCACGGCGCGACCGTCATGGAGCCCGCCTCCGGACGCCTCACCGGCACCGACACCGGTCCGGGCAGGCTGCCCGAGCCCGAGGAGATCTTCGGGCTGGCCGCGCTGCTGCTGGAGCGCGCCGACGCCATTCCGCGCGACCTGGTCGGCCGTCGCCTGGTGATCACCGCGGGCGGCACCAGGGAACCGCTGGATCCGGTGCGCTTCCTCGGCAACCGCAGCTCGGGCAAGCAGGGCTACGCGCTGGCCAGGGTCGCCGCGCAGCGCGGCGCGCACGTCACGCTGATCGCCGGCAACACGATCGAGATGGCCGCTCCGGCGGCCGTCGATTTGGTGCACATCACCACGGCCGAGCAGCTGAAGACGGCGGTGGAGAAGCACGCGGTCGGCGCCGACGCCGTGATCATGGCCGCCGCCGTCGCCGATTTCCGGCCGACGAACGTGGCCGCGGCCAAGATCAAGAAGGGCGCGGGCGAGCCGGACGTCATCCCGTTGACCAAGACCGACGACATCCTCGCCGGTCTGGTGCAGTCGCGGCGCGACGGCCAGCTGGCGGGCACCGCCATCGTCGGCTTCGCCGCCGAGACCGGTGACGAGCACGGCGACGTGCTCACCCACGCGCGCGCCAAACTGGCCCGCAAGGGGTGTGACCTGCTCGTAGTCAACGCGGTCGGCGAGGGCAAGGCCTTCGAGGTCGACACCAACGACGGCTGGCTGCTCGGCGCCGACGGCACCGAACAGGCTCTCGACCACGGGTCGAAGGCGCTGCTCGCCAGCCGTGTGCTGGACGCGCTCGGCACGCTGCTGCGCGCCGGGTAGCCTTGGCTCGATCGAATTCCGTTGCCGCGCCGAGCGATCGGCGTGCCGCTCGATCCGGACGTCGACTGCGGGCGCAGTGCGCGAATGTGCGCCGCGACCACCGCGGGTGCGGATAGTCTGGGACGGCGATAACCGGCGGATTCGTCGCGTCGTGGGTTTGGAATAGTCTGAGATGAAGGGTTGCGCGACGGCGGTATCGCATTACTGTCGCTGTGGCCATCCGATACGAGAAACCCGTTGAGGGAGAGGGAACAACTGTGCGCACGTCTGGCAGCCGCCTATTCACCAGTGAGTCCGTGACCGAGGGTCATCCGGACAAGATCTGTGACGCCATCAGCGATTCCATCCTCGACGCGTTGCTGGCGGAAGACCCGCGCAGCCGGGTCGCCGTGGAGACGCTCGTGACCACCGGCCAGGTGCACGTCGCGGGCGAGGTGACCACCTCCGCCTACGCCGACATCCCGCGCATCGTCCGCGAGAAGGTCCTCGAGATCGGATACGACTCGTCCGCAAAGGGTTTCGACGGCAACTCGTGCGGTGTCAACATCGCCATCGGCGCCCAGTCGCCCGATATCGCGCAGGGTGTCGACACCTCGCACGAGGCGCGCGTCGGCGGCGAAGACGACGAGATCGCCAAGCAGGGAGCGGGTGACCAGGGCCTGATGTTCGGCTACGCCAACACCGACACCCCCGAGTTGATGCCGCTGCCGATCGCGCTCGCACACCGGCTCTCGCGCCGCCTGACCGAGGTCCGCAAGACGGGCGTGCTGCCGTACCTGCGTCCCGACGGCAAGACCCAGGTCACCATCGAATACGACGGCCACCGGCCCGTCCGGCTCGACACCGTGGTCATCTCCACCCAGCACGCGGCCGACATCGACCTGGACAACCTGCTCGCGCCCGATATCCGCGAGAAGGTGCTGGACTCGGTGCTCGCCGACCTGAGCCTGCCCACCCTGGACATCTCCGACGTCCGGTTGCTGGTCAACCCGACCGGCAAGTTCGTGCTCGGCGGCCCGATGGGCGACGCGGGCCTGACCGGCCGCAAGATCATCGTCGACACCTACGGCGGCATGGCCCGGCACGGTGGCGGCGCGTTCTCCGGCAAGGACCCGTCGAAGGTCGACCGCTCGGCCGCGTACGCCATGCGCTGGGTGGCCAAGAACGTGGTGGCCGCGGGTCTGGCCGACCGGGTCGAGGTGCAGGTCGCCTACGCCATCGGCAAGGCCGCTCCGGTCGGTCTGTTCGTCGAGACCTTCGGCACCGAGAAGGTCGACCCGGAGCGCATCTCGACCGCGATCACCGAGGTCTTCGACCTGCGTCCCGGCGCCATCATCCGCGACCTGGACCTGCTGCGCCCGATCTACGCACCGACCGCCGCCTACGGCCACTTCGGCCGCACCGACGTCGACCTGCCGTGGGAGCACACCGACCGCGCCGACAAGCTGCGCGCGGCCGCCGGCCTGTAGGCCGACCGGGCCGGAGTGAGCCGACCCGCGGCGGACCAATCCGCCACCTCCACGGATGATGTGTCCGTGGGACCGACGACGACAGCGGAAGCACCCGCGCGACCTATCGCGCGGGTGCTTCCGCTGTTGACGCCCGCGCACCTGGACCGCGATTTCGACTACCTGGTGCCCCCCGAGTTCGACGAGATCGCCCAACCGGGCGTGCGGGTGCGCGTCCGCTTCGCGGGCCGCCTCGTCGATGGTTACGTGCTCGCCCGCCTGACGCACAGCGAGCACGGCGGCAAGCTCGTCAAGCTGGAGCGCGTCGTCTCCGCGGAACGCGTCCTCACCCCCGAGATCCTGGACCTCGCCACCGCCATCGCCGCCCGCTACGCGGGGACCCGCGCGGATGTGCTGCGGTTGGCGATTCCGCCGCGGCATGCGCGGACGGAGAACGGAGGGACCAAGAAGCGGGGCGTTCGTTCGTCCGGTGCGTCGTCGGCGGACGAAGAAGGGGGCGACTCCGTCTCCGGCGCCGATCTCGAGCAGCAGGGTGCGCCTGAGGTCATGGCGGAGAACAGACATGCGGACCCGCCGATGCGAGTTGTCGAAAACGGTTCTGTACCAGGCCATTCGGCTGGCGAGTCCGATGCGTCCGCTTCCGATGACTCGGGCGACCGTAGCGCGGCTGCGGATGTGCCGCGAAATATTCTCGGCGAGAACGATTCTCGCACTCCACGATCGGCGACCGCCCCGACCGGAGATGATGGCTTCGTCTCGACCGAGGACGCGAGGATGGCTCCGGAGCTTCGCGGGACCGCCACTGGCGCCGTCGCGACAGACGTGGTCACGGATGGCCCGGCTGTCGTCGGTAGTGCCGCTGCCGGTAGCGAGCTGGCCGGCGGTGCAAACGAGAATCGTGAATCGGCCGAGCAAGTCGCCGCTGCGAGCGGCACGGCGCCGGGTGCGGCACCCGTGGCAGGTGGTGCAGAGGAAAGTGGTGCCGGGGCCGAGCACGATGGGGCTGCGGGCGGTGCGGTGCAGGGTGCGGCGCCCGTGGCAGGTGCTGGTGGGGGAGCAGCGGATAGTGGCCCTGCGGGGGGTGCATCCCGGAGCGCCGCACCGGTGGATGATGTGGCCGAAGGTGGCGCCGACGCGGTCGATGGCGTAGCGGGCGGCGGGGCAGACGCGGTCGATGGCGTAGCGGGCAGCCGTGGTGGCGAGACCGCGCCCGGTGCGGTCGCGGGCGGAGCCGCCGCGGCTGCCAACCGTGCAGTCGGCCCGAAGGCGTTGCCGCAGAGCACATCCGGGGTGCGTTCGGAGCCGGGCTTCGATACCGCGCCGTGGGAGCGTTACGTCCACGGCGGTGCGTTCCTCGCAGCGCTCGGACAGGGCAAGGGGGTGCGGGCGGCCTGGCAGGCGATGCCGGGGGAGGACTGGGCGCGGCGGCTCGCGGAACTCGCCGCGACAGTGGTCGGGGCCGGGCGCAGCGCGATCCTGATGGTGCCCGATCAACGGGATCTGAATCGCGTCCTCGCCGAATGCGTTCGGCTGGTGGGTGATTCGGCCGTCGGGTTGACGGCGGGGCTGGGACCCGCCGCGCGGTATCGGCGATGGCTGGCGGTGTTGCGCGGCAGCGCGAAGGTCGTCGTCGGCACGCGCAGCGCCGTGTTCGCGCCCGCCGCGAACCTGGGTCTCGTCGCGATCTGGGACGACGGCGACGACACCTACGCCGAGCCCCGCGCGCCCTACCCGCACGCGCGCGAGGTGTCGATGTTGCGGGCGCACGAGACGGGGGCGGCGTTCGTCGCGGCCGGGTTCGCCCGCACCGCGGAGATCCAAGCGGTGGTGGATTCCGGCTGGGCGCACGACCTCGTCGCCGATCGCTCGGTGCTACGCAAGGCCGCGCCTCGAATCAGCGCTCCTGGCGACAGCGACATGGCGATGGAGCGCGATCCCGTGGCGCGCGCGGTCCGCATCCCCGGCGTCGCGTTCGCGGCGGCACGGGCCGCGTTGAAGGAGGGGGCCGCGGTGCTGGTGCAGGTACCGCGCCGCGGCTACGTCCCCGCGTTGTCCTGCGCGAAATGCCGGACGCCCGCGCGGTGCAGACACTGCAACGGCCCACTGGCGCTTCCGGAAAGCACGCCCGGCGGCGTCCACGAGGCGCACAGCCCGAGCTGCCGGTGGTGCGGCATCACCGAGACCGCGTTCCGCTGCTCGGCCTGCGGCTCCCGCGCCTTGCGCGCCGTCGTGATCGGCGCCGTGCGCACCGCCGAGGAACTGGGCCGCGCCTTTCCCGGCGTGCCGATCCGCGGTTCCGGCGGCGGCGCGGTGCTCGACACCGTCGAACCGGGTCCGCAGGTGATCGTCTCCACCGTCGGCGCGGAACCGGTGGTGCGCGGCGGGTACGGCGTCGCCCTGCTGCTGGACGGCTGGGCGCTGCTCGGCCGCGCCGACCTGCGCGCCGCCGAGGACGCGCTGCGCCGCTGGATGTCGGCCGCGGCGCTGGTCCGCCCGCACGGGCAGGTCGTGGTGATGGCCGAGCCGTCCCTGCCGACCGTGCAGGCGCTGGTGCGCTGGGACCCGCTCGGACACGCCCGCGCCGAGGTCGACGCCCGCGCCGAGGTCGGTTTCCCGCCCGCCGTCCGCTTGGCCGCGGTGGACGGCGCCACCGAGGCCATCGACGAACTGCTCACCGCCGCCGACCTTCCCGCCGACGTCGAGGTGCTCGGCCCCGTCCCGCTCCCCGCCACCGCACGCAAACCCTTCTCCGGTGACTCCCCGGCCGAAGTCGAACGCATGCTCCTGCGCGTTCCCCGCCGCACCGGCGCCGCCCTCTCCCGCGCCCTCACCACCGCCCAAGCCATCCGCAGCACCCACCGCTCAGACGCCCCCCTCCGCGTCCAAATCGACCCCATCGACATCGGCTGACCCCCAGGTGCCCTGTCATGCCGGTCGAAACCCCACACCGCCGTCACATCGCCGAACGAAAGCCCGTGCGGCGCGCCGGGCGGGAGCAGCGTGCGCCCGCTGGGCGCGGACGCCGGGTCCTGCGCGTCAGGCGAAGACAGCCCGATTCCGTTCCGCCCATTCGGCATACGTGCTCGCTGGCCGACCGAGCACCTTCTCGATGTCCGGGCTGATGAGCAGCTCGTCGGGCGTCGGCGAACCGAGAATCTCCAGCGTGTGGTCGGCGACCGCTTCCGGCATGAAGCGGAGCATGGCTTCGCGCGCTTGGGCCGCCGAGAGTTCGACGAAACGGACTTCGGTGCCGAGGGCCGCACCGAGTGCCGCCGCCTGCTCGCGTGGCGTGATCGGTACGGGTCCGGTCAGGGTGTAGATCTGACCGGCGTGCCCGTCCTCGCGCAACGCCGCGGCGGCGACGGCCGCGATGTCGGCCGGGTCCACCGAGGGCAGCCCGACCGATCCGAACGGCGCGGCGACGGTCTGCTCGCCGCGCACCGACTCCACCCACGCGTAGGTGTTGCTGAAGAAACCGCCGGGCCGCAGGATGGTCCATTCCAAAGACGAAGCCCGAAGTGCCTTCTCGTAAGCGCGCATTCGGTCGTAGCCCGCGGCATCGGGGCGGGTTTGAGTCCCGAGCGAGGACACGAAGACCACCCTCCGTACGCCCGCCTCGGCAGCGACGCCCAGAACTTCCTCCGGTTCCGGTCCCGCCATCAACTGCTCACCGGTGATCAACAGGAACAGCGCCTCGGCGCCCGCGAGGGCGGGGGAGAGGCTCGCGGGATCGGCGAGATCCGCCGCGACGTGCCGGACGCCTTCCGGCAGGGCGATCGACCCGATTCCCCGCGAGACGGCCGTCACCCGCGTCCCCGACGCCGCGAGCAGCGGGACGAGCGAGCGTCCGATATTGCCGGTCGCCCCGGTCACCACGATCATGTGCACTCCTAGTTAGTTGACTGACTAAAAGAAACGTAGTGGAGGATCGCTCGGCTGTCTATAGTCAGTTGTGTGACTAACTCAGTCGAGAAGGCGGGCAAGCGCGAGCGGCTGGTCGACGCGGCAGTGCGCGAGTTCTACGAGCGCGGCGTCGAGAAGACCACCATCGCCGACATCGCGCGCACCGCCGAAGTGCCCGTCGGCAACGTGTACTACTACTTCAAAACCAAGGATCAGCTGATCGAAGCGGCCATCGGCGCGCACGCGAAGGGTCTGGACGAGCTCACCGCGAACTTGGATGCCCTGCCGACGCCGCGGGAGCGGCTGAAGGCGCTGATCCAAGGCTGGGTCGACGAGCGCGAGATGGCCGTCCGGCACGGCTGCCCATTCGGCTCGCTGACCGCCGAGCTGCACAAGCGCACCGACCCGTTGGACGGTCGCGCGGCCGACGTGATGCGGACGCTGCTGGACTGGGTCGAGCGGCAGTTCGCGGAAATCGGCCGCGCCGACGCCCGGGATCTCGCGGTGGCGCTCATTGCTTCCTATCAGGGAATCTCCTTGCTCACCAACACCTTCCGCGATCCCGAGCTGATGGCGGCCGAGGGAAAGCGGCTCCAGGACTGGATCGACTCGCTGTAGCGACCTGCTTCGGGCGCTCCTGTGGTGCACAGGCGCGCCCGAGGCGTTTCTCGCGGGGAATACTCGAAGACCTCCTTGTGTTCGATGCATTGTCGATATATCGTCGATACTGTGAAATGAACACGAGAGCCCAAGGAGGGCCGACATGGAAAACATCGAGAACACGCAGAACAGAGAGTTCGGACGCGGCGGCCGTTGGCGCAAGCCCGGCCGTGGCGAGTTCGGACGCGGACCGCACCGGCACGGCGGCAGGCACGGCTTCGGCCCCGAGTTCGGTCCCGGCTTCGGTCCGGGTTTCGGGCCGGGCTTCGGCCCGCAATTCGGACGAGGTCGCGGCCGCGGGGGTCGTGGCAGGCGCGGCGACGTGCGCGCCGCCGTGCTGCTGCTGCTGACCGAGCGGCCGATGCACGGCTACGAGCTGATCCAGCAGATCCGTGAGCGCAGCGACGACATCTGGCGGCCGAGTCCCGGATCGATCTACCCGGCGCTCGCGCAGCTGGAGGACGAGGGCCTGGTCCTCATCGAGAAGGTTGCCGGTCGCAAGACCGCCAAGCTCACCGAGGCGGGCGGCGAGTACGTCACCGAGCATCGTGAGGAACTCGGCGACCCCTGGGCGCAGGTCAAGGCGGACGTCGGCGCGCAAGCTATCGACCTGCGGGGATTGGTCGGCGGAGTGATGGGGGCGGTCGCGCAGGTGGCCGCCGTCGGCACCCCCGAGCAAGCGGCGAAGGCGGCCGAGATCCTGAACGACACTCGCCGTTCGCTCTACCGCATCCTCGCCGAGGACGAAGCTACCGAATAGTAACGATCACGAAACATCGCTCGAGCGTGCGTTTTTCGCGCCGATCGGGTAGATCATTGTGATATGGAACAGCCGATTGGTTCGTGGGGTTGGGGTAGGTCACAGGTTTGGCGCGGCGCAATGGCGTTCGCGCTGGTCGCGGGAGTGCTGGTCGGCTCGGGTGTGGGCGGGTCGACCACCGCCGTCGCCGAACCGGGCGATATCGCCGAACCGCTCGTCGTCCGGGCGCCCGACGTGCCGACCGTCGGCGCGCCGCCGCAGCCCGACCACCTGGCCGCCGCGCGGCTTCTGAGAGAGAACAAGAACGCCACGCCGCTGGGCACCAACGATTTCGGTTGCCGTCCCACCGCGGCCCACCCCCGTCCCGTCGTGCTGGCGCACGGCACCGACTCCACCGCCTACTCCGATTGGTCGGCGATCGGTCCGCAGTTGGTGGCGGCCGGATTCTGCGTCTTCGCGCTCAACTACGGCGGCGCGCCGGGCGCCGACACCTACGGCACCGAGGACCTGCGCGCGAGCGCCCAGCAGATCGGCATGTTCGTCGATCGGGTGCTGGCGGCGACCGGCGCCGCGAAGGTGGATCTCGTCGGATTCTCCCAGGGCGCCAACGTGACCCGGCTCTACACCAATAAGCTCGGCGGCGCCGCGAAGGTGGCCCAGTGGGTCGGCGTGGCGTCGCCGAGCTACGGCGGGGTGATGTACGGGCTGGTGCCGGTGGCGCAGGTGATCCCGGGCGCGCTGGACGTGTTCGCCAGGGTCACCTCGACCGCGGCGGTGCAGCAGGCGCAGGGCTCGCCGATCATGCTCGAACTCAACGCGGGCGGCGATACCGTGCCCGGTGTCCGCTACGTGACCATCGGCAGCCGGGTCGACGAGATGATCCAGCCCTTCAGCAATATCGCGCTGCGTGGGGCGGGCGCCGAGAACATCGTCGTGCAGGATTTGTGCCCGGCCAACCTGACCGGTCACTTCCACATGGTCTACGACCCGTTCGTGCAGCAGCTGGTGCTGCGGGCGCTCGATCCCGTGCACGCGCCGACGCCCACCTGCGCGGCGGTGCCGCTGGGCACCGGTATCCCGCAGGTGATCATCGCGGGCAATTCCTGATCGGGGTCGGCCGGGCGGGATGTGAACCGCCCGGCCCGATCACCGCAGCCGGGCGCCGTAGACGTGCTCGACCGCGATCGTGACGAGCACCCGCCGCTCGGCGACCATCACCGCTCGGTACTCCGCCCAATCGGGATGATCGCCCGCGGCGGCGCGGTAGTACTCCACCAGGGCCTCCACCTCGGGACCGTGCGGATCCGTTCCGGGCCCCGTCAGTGTCGCGGTGCCCTCGGCGGTGGTCCACGCCCAGCCGTCCGGTCGGGTGACCTCCAGGCTGGCGCGCGGGTCACGCCGCAGGTTGACCGTCTTGGCCGAACCCTCGTCGGTCGCGAAGTAGATCCGGTCCGTCGCGCTGTCGTAGTACGGCGTCACGGGTGAGAGCTGGGGCCGTCCAGACGCTTTGATGGTCGCGAGCACACCGAGTTCGCTCTCCGCCAACAGCGCGCGAGGGTCGAACGGTTCGGCGCTCACCGTGGCGTCACCGAGTCGTCCCGGAACAGCTCGATCAAGGCCGCGTAGCCTTCGTCGCCGCGTCCGGCGGTCACGGCCCGGTCCGCCAATGCCTTGACGAACCTGGGGATTTCGGCGCTGACGCCCGCCGCCTCGCACTCCTCGATGACGTGCTCCATGGTGGCGAGGTGCGTGTGGATTGTGGCGTCCAGCACCGGGTAGTCGCGCGCGTCGATCTGCTGCGCGTATCCGGTCAGCCAATCACCGACGGTGCCGACGCCGCGAGTCGCCAAGGGCGCGAAGGCATCGGCGCGTACTCCGGCGGCGCCCAGCAGTGCTGCGCTGTGCAGAAACGCGTTCAGGACTCCCCACATCAGATTCAGCACCGCCACGTCGTGCAACGACGACAGACCGTGGTCCTCGCCGAGATAGGTTGCGCGGCCGAAGTTCTGGAGGGTCTCTTCGTGTGCGTCGAAGGCCGCGCGCGGGCCGCTGTAGATGATCTCGGCATCCGTCGAGCCGATCGCCGCGGGAACGCCGAGGATGGCGCCGTCGAGATACGCGCACCCTTGCCGCGCCGCCCATTCCGCGGTCTGTCTGGCCTGCGCCGAGGTGCCCGAGGTCAGGTTCACCAGGACGCGTCCGTCCAACGCCCCGTCCAGCGGATCCAGGATCTCGTGCACCGAGTCGTAGTCGGACAGGCACACGACAAGGAGCCGACCGGCCGCGACCGCATCGCCGACGGACGCCGCGAGCTCGGCGCCGTCCGCCACCAGATCCGCGGCTTTCGCCGCCGTGCGATTCCACACCACGGTCCGATATCCCTTGCGTTGGAACGCTTTCGCGAGCGCGTGACCCATCATGCCGAGGCCGAGGACCGTCACGGTCTCGGTGCCGGATTCGCGCGTCGGCGCCTGCTCTTGTGTCGAGTCGATCGTCATGACACGATCCTCAACGTTCACACCGGTATGAAGGTCAAGGAGCGCGCCATGTTGATCGGCGAACTGAGCAGACGAACCGGGGTCCACGCCCATCAGTTGCGGTATTACGAAGCCCAGGGGCTGCTCGAACCCGACCGCGGCAGCAATGGCTACCGGCAGTACGCCGACGACTCGGTGGTGACGGTGACGCAGATCAGGAAGCTCCTCGACGCGGGCCTGTCGACCGAGGAGATCGGCTACCTCCAGCCGTGCATCACCGGCGAGGACGCCGATCTCGTACCGTGCCCGGAGTTGTTCGACACCCTGCGCGGCCGCCTCGCCGGACTCGACGAGCAGATCGCCACGCTGACCCGGACGAGACAGGCGCTGCTCGACTACATCGAGAACACCGAGGAGCGCGCGCCCTCGGGTGACTATTCGCCGTGCGAGACCACCGCGGGTCGGTGAGTTCAGAGGTATTCGGCGACAACGTGATAGAGGCCGGGGTTCGCGTCGGCGAATTTCTCGGCCTCCGCGACCGAGGCCACCACCGTCTTGTTGAGTCCGGCGGCCTCGCACGCCTCGACGCTGTCCCAATGGGCGACGTTGATCAGCTGGAATCGAGTGTCGGACATCAGCGCTCGGTGCAGTCGCACATCGCGGAATCCGGGTGCTTCGCGCATGAGAGCCGCGCGTTCGCGCCACTGCTCGACGAATTCCTCGATGCGGTCGGCGGGTAGTTCGATCACATTGATGAAGGTGACGCCCTGATCAGGCATGGTGAATGTCCTTTCGTCTTCGGTGATTTCGGTTCGAAGTAGGAGATCTCATCCGCGCAGCAGTTGACGGACCAGCGCCTCGCTCCACCACCGCTCGACCTGGTCGGGTTGCCACCCGCGTTCGACGGTGAGCGTGGCGTAGACGTCGATGTTGCACAGCGCGGCGTAGACGTCGAGGGCGGTGGACAGGTCCACGCCGGGACGCAGGACGTCATCCGGCCAAGCCTCGAAGACCTCGGCGCGGACCCGGTCGGCCGTGCGGCGGACCTGCGCGTAGACGGTGGCGAAATCGGCCTCGGTGCGACCGGCTTCGCGGATCAACGCGACGAGATCACCGGCGCGTTCGAGGAGCCGACGGTCGTAGCCAGCCATTGCGGCGAGTTGCCGCTCAGGCGTGGTGGATTCGTCCAATTCGGTGAGCAGGCGGGGGAGATCGGCGGACAGGTCGGCCGCGTCCACCAGCGCCCAGACCAGGCCCGCCTTGTTGCCGTACGCGGCATAGACCGTCGGCACCGAAACGCCCGCCTCGCGCGCCACATCGCGCACGGTGGTCGACGCCCAGCCCTGCGCGACGAACAGCCGACGAGCGGCGTCGGCGATCTCCACCCGCGTGCGCTGCGCCTGAGCGTGTCGCCGCAGGGAATCGTAGGTTCGCCGCGGGGGTGGTTCGGTCACTCACCTCTCCGATCTTCTTCCTCATATATTGATTAGAGTACACGTAAAGCCAATAGGTACTCGCGCGCCGAAGCAGTTACTGAGACTGCGGGTCCTACCAATATGTCCTGGGAGACAAAGGAAGTCGGGAAGTCGCCCAGCTGCCACAAAGTCGGTTGTGAGGTGGCGGGAGTGGGGTTTCGCGAGGATACGGTGGGGAAACGTGTTCTAGCAGCGGGAGGTTCGATGTCCGCAGAGCAGGTCGCCGAGGACCTAACGGTGTCAGGTCGTCCCGTATCGACGCATTTGCGGGACGTTCGCACGATCTCGGAGCGGATGGTCGGTCACTTCCTGGAGACGGTCGTACCGTGCAACACCCTGCCCGGTGACGCGCTGGACGGCGATGTCGCCGCGGTAACGCGTGTGTGCCTGGAGCTGGCGACACGGATGCTCGACGGCGGTGACGACATCGATGCCGAGATCGGGCGGGTCGGCGTGGCGGCCGCGCAGTGGGCGCGCGAGGGAGTTCCGATCGACACGATCCAGCACGCCATCCACGCGGGTGTCAAACTCGGCTTCGATATGGTCCTGGCCAAGGCGACGACCAGCGACCAGCAGAGTTTGCTGAATGTCGCACGGCGGCTGATGGATATCCTGGACACCATCGGCGCGACCGTGTCGGTCGCCTACGTGCGAGAGCTCAAAGCCGTGGTCAGCGAACACCATGCGGCGGTGCACACGCTCACCTCGGCGCTGCTCGGCGGCAACAGCACCTCCACCATGGCCCGCGAGTGCGGCGTCCCGATCGCGGACGCCTATCACATTCTGGCACTGCATATTCCGCCGCACCGCGACGAAGCGAATCCCAAGCTCGATCCGAAGGTGGTGGCGCGGCGCAAGTTGCGCCGGGTGCAGGCGGAACTGGCGACCCGATGCGGGGAACGCGCGCTCTCGCTGTTGAGCGTCGACGGAGGAACGATTCTGCTGCCCGCCAACGAATTCGAGGACGACACCTTGGATTTCCTGGTGAAGTGGCTGTCGGACGCGGCTCAGACGCCGATCAGGGCGACCGCGGTGGAGGCCGGGCTGCGGCGCATTCCCGAGGCCGCTGACGAGGCGCACGAGCTGCTGGACATCGTGCAGCGCTTGCGGTTCGACACCGGGTTGTATCGGTTCAACGACATGGCGTTGGAGTATCAGCTGACCCGTCCCGGCCCGGCCCGCGATTTCCTCGGTTCGCTGCTGGATCCGTTGGAAGAGTATCCGGAGTTCTTCGAGACCCTGCAGATGTACATCGCCACCAACCTCAACCGCCAGCGCACCGCGCGCCTGCTGCACGTGCACACCAACACCGTCGACTACCGCCTCAAGCGGATCGGTCAGCTCATCGACTTCGACCCGACCCAGGCCTCGGGACTCTGGTACCTGCGCTCGGCGATGGTGGCCCGCAGTCACCGCGACGCCGATTTCACCGAGCGGCGGGTTGCCCGGTAGCGAACGCCGAGATGCCCTACGCCGGTCACCGCTTCAGCGGCACCGCTGGCGGCTGCTCCATTTGCACACTGCACATCCGGCCGACATGCGTGGCGGTCGTTCCGCGGTCGTGCATGCCGATCACCAGCACCGACGGATCACGGCGCACGCCGTCGACGGTGCCATCGAGCGCGCACACGATCTTCACGGTGCCACCGGGAATCTTGTTGCGTCGCACCGGCTCCGGTTGGTCGACGTCGAATCCGAACGCTCGCCGAACCCCCAACCCGCCGAACAAGGCAGGCGGCGCCTGGACGACGTGCTCGGCGGCCACCTGGAAGGCGCCCCGGCCCTCCAGCATTCGGCTGACCTCCACCCGGCCAGCGTATCTCTCGCGGTATCCGCGCACCGGGGTTTGACCTTGACCGTGCGTCAGGGTTGGAGGCTTGTCGCATGACGAACAACAGCACCCCCTCGGCACGGCTCGCTCCGCCGGTCGGTGGGTTCCAGCAAGTCGACGGCCGCCGCGTTTTCGTGCATCGGTCGGGGAGTGGCGGCCCCGCCGTCGTGTTCCTGCCGGGCGCCAGCGCGGTCGGACTGGATTACCTCGGTGTGCAGCAGCAGGTTTCAGAATTCACCACCGCGGTGGTGTACGACCGCGCGGGTACCGGCTACAGCGACCCCGTGCCGTTGCCGCGCACCGCCGCCGCGGTCGCCACGGAACTGCGCGTGCTGCTGCGTGCTCAGAACATCCCCGCTCCCTATGTTCTCGCGCCACACTCGCTGGGCGGCTTCTACGCGCATCGGTTCGCGCAGCTGTACCCGCGAGACGTGGCCGGACTGGTCTGGTTGGACGGCCTGCACCGCGACTGGGACGACTTCATGCCGCCCGCGATGCGGCTGGCCGCGGCCGAGCGGATGGGCACCGATCCGGAGCAGCTCGAGCAGCTGCGCCCCGTGCTGCGCGCGATGCGCGCCGAGTTGCTCGCGGACTACCCGGAGCACGTCCGGCGCTCGCTGATCGAGGCCAAGGAGAGCGACGAATGGATCCGGGTCGGCATAGCCGAGCGCAGCAATCTGACCGAACTGGCCACCGAACTGCGGGCCGGACCGAACCTCCCTGATGTTCCGGTCGTCGCGCTCAGCGCGCTGGGCGCCGATCCCGCCCAGCCGGCGGAGACGCAGCGGCAGATGCGAGCCGGCAGGAGGCGCATGGACGCGGCCCTGGTGAGCGCGGTCTCGCACGGGGAACAACGCGTTCTCTCCGACACCGCGCACCATCGGCTCTGCTTCGACCGTCCCGACGCCGTGGTCCAGGCGATCCGCGACGTCCTCGCACGGGCGGCTCGCCGCTGATCTCACCGACAAGCCATGCCGCCTACACTCGACGCGATCATGTTCGGCGTAGACCCGAGGAGGACGGTGCTCACGATCGGCCAGCTCGCGGCGACCGCGGGCGTGACGGTGCGCGCCGTTCGCCACTACCATCACGTCGGCCTGCTGCCCGAGCCCGAGCGCGATGCCTCCGGCTACCGCCGCTACAGCGCGCAAGCGGCGGTGGACCTCATCCGGATCAGAACCCTCGCCGACGCCGGTGTTCCGCTGGCCAGGATCGACGCGCTGCTACACGCGCGGCCCACCGAATTCGCCGCGGCCATCACCGATGTCGACGCCGAATTGCGGCGCAAGATCGACCAACTCACCGAATACCGCGCCCGGATCGCCGAATTGGCAAGCGGCGAAAGGCTTGTTCTGCCACCCGAGGTGGTCGCCATCCTGAACCGCATGCGCGGTCTCGGGGTCAGCGAACAGCGGGTGCTCCTCGAGCGCGACTCCTGGATCCTGCTGCAAGCACTCGATCCGGAAGCCATGCCCCAGCGGATTCGCGACAAGAACGCCGACTTCGACGACCCCGAGACGATGCGCCTGTATCTCGCGGTCGATCACGCCTTCGACTGGGACCCGCACGATCCGCGCCTGAACCAGCTCATCGACGACCTCGACGCCTGGGAGATCGAACACGAGCACGACGCCGGGCCGACGACCCGGAAACTGATCTCCTCCCGGATCTCCGAGGCATCACCGGCCTGGCAACGCATCGTCGACGCGCTCGTCCACCGCGCCGAACAGCGCCGGACACGGCACCTGAGCCCGGCGCGCGCCCGAGTTGGCAGGTCGACGCGGTAGGTACTATGGCTGTCATAGGTATGACAGCCGTCAAAAAGCTGCCGTGGCGGAAAGGAATGGGATCGTGGCCGATGCCGATGGACATCCCGATCTCGAGGAGTTCGATCTTTCCGCGGTGCTGGCCGCTCTCGCGGACGACAATCGGCGCAGTGTGATCGCGCAGTTGTACGCCGAGCCGGAGGGCGCCGAGCAATTCTGCAGTGTGTTCGGGATGCCGTGGGCGCCGTCGACCCGGACGCATCATTTTCGGGTGCTGCGCAAGGCGGGGTTGATCTGGCAGCGGGATGTCGGCAACGGCCGGATGACGAAGCTGCGGCGCGAGGATATGGAGCGGGCGTTCCCCGGGCTGCTGGGAGCGATCCTCGACGCCGACCGCGGTCGTCATCCGGTCCAGCCCGCTACCAGGTGACCGGGAGCGACGTCGGCCGGTGCACGAGAACGCCGGTCTCCCAGGGTATTTCCTGCTCCGCAACCGCGAGTTCGAGCGTCGGTAGCTCGGTGACCAGCCGGCGCAGCACCTCGGTGATCTCCATCCGCGCCATGGCCGCGCCCATGCAGTGGTGCATGCCGTACCCGAACTGCAGGTGCCGCTTCCCGTCGCGCGCGGGATCGATGACCGCCGGATCCGGGTACACCTCGGGATCCCGATTCGCCGAATGCGCGTCGGCGTACACGATGTCGCCGGGGTGCAGCACGCCCCGCGTCAGCGTGATCTCGCGGGTGGTGACCCGGGGGAAGGTCGAGATCCGGCCCAGCGGCAGCAACCGCAGGAACTCCTCCACCGCGGTGGGGATGGCGTCCGGGTTGTGCACCAGGTACTGCCACAGCTCCGGTCGCGCGAGCGCGACATAGGCGATCTTGGTGATCACCGAAAGGATGTTCTGATCACCGCCGACCAACGATCCGAGCAGGATGGCCGCGTACTCCGCGTCGGAAACCGGCGGCGAGACCGATTCACGCGCCTCGAGCAGGTCGATGATCAGGCCGGGTCGCAGCTCGCGCCGCCGGGCGATCAGATCCTCGAGGTAGTGATAGAGCGTCCAGAAGTCGGCGAGCAGCTGGTCGATATCGGTGTCGTGGGCCAGCTGCATCTCTCGCGAAAGATGCCGGAAATAAGCGATATCGGCCGTCGGTATGCCGAGATAGTCCACATTGACTCCGATGGTCACCGGATCCAGCAGCGCGCCAACGAGATCCGCCGACCCCCGCGCCCGCTGCGCCCGTAGTTCGGCGAGAGCGTCGTCGAGGACCCGGTGGACCGCGGGCACCCGGCGGGTCATCGTGGCGGCGCTGTAGGCCGACGCCACAAAGCCTTTCAGCCGCCCGTGCCCGGGATGGTCCAGATTCAGCAGCATTTCCGTGGGCATGATCGTCGGCAGGAAGCTCGGCCCGTCGTCGACGTTGGTTTCCGCCCGCGCGAAACTCAGGTCGGTCAGTACCGCGTGCACGTCCCGGTACGAGGTCACGTGCACGGCCGTATGCCCACTGGGCAATTTCACCTGCGGCAATCCTCCGGCGGAGCGCTGCGACACCGGTTCGATCATGGTGGGCGGCGCGATGTTCGCGATGCCGTCGACATCGACCCGGACGGCGTCGAGTGCGTGGGTCATGAGCTGACTCCTTCTGGGCTGGAACCGATTTCCCGGTTCTCGGTGGCGCGTGCGGTGCCGCGCACCACGACGATGAGGATGGTGAGCACGACGAGCAGGGCGATGAGCACGCCGACCGTGGTGGTGAAGGCGGAGCGGTAGACGTCGGGGTGTCCGTATTGGCCCGCGGCGGTGTCGTCGGCGGCCGATCCGCTGAGCTGGGTGCCGACGACCGCGGACAGCACGACGGCGTAGCCGGCGACGAAGATCGCTTCGCTGCCGATGCGGAAGAAGTTCAGCACGCCCGCCGCGGTCCCGCCGCGTTCGGCGGGCACGACCGACAGCGCGTGACCGTCGACCAGCCCGATGGGCAAGCCGAAGCCGAGGCCGAGCAGCACCATCGGCAGGATGATCCAGGCCACCGAACGGTCCTGCGAGAGCGCGAGAACGCCCGCGTTGCCGAGGATCGAGGCGGCCAGGCTGAGGTAGACGACCTTGCCGATGGTCAGCGACGGGAAGCGGGTGACCAGCTGTCCGATGGCGACCGGTGCGACGAAGACGGGGATCGTCATGGCGAGCATGAGCAACCCGGAGGTTCCCGCCGACAGGTCGGTGATGCCGCTGAGCGCGGAGGGCAAATAGGTCAGCAGGGTGACGAAGCCGATCGAGCCGGCGACCGGCACCAGGCACATCGCCAGGAATTCCCGATTGCGCAGTAGGCCCAGGTCGAGGATCGGGCCGTGTTCGGTGACAGCGGGTTTCGCGGCGGGCAGCACGCGTGTACCGATGCCCGCGGCCGCGAGGATCACCGCGTGCACCACGAACACACCCCGCCAATCGAGCAGCGAGATCAAGAGGCCGGAGATGGTCGGACCGAGCGCCAGGCCCAAACCGTTGACCGTGCCGAAGACAGCGAAGGCCCGAATACGTTGCGGCCCTTGGTACGCGGTCGACAGCAGCGCGGTGGCGCCGGTCAGGATCGCCGCGGCGCCGACACCGGCGATCACCCTGGCCAAGTCGAGCACGAGCAAGTTCGGAGCCACGACGCTGCCGACGCTGCCCGCGACGACGAGCGCGGCCCCGATCCCGAAGGTGCGCCGGTGCCCGATGCGGTCACTCGCCGCGCCCCACAGCAGCGTGGTGAGCGCGAAGGCGATATTGAAGCCGTTGACAACCCATTGCAGCGCAGTGGGATTCGAGCCGAGATCGCGCGAGATCAGCGGTAGCGCGATCGCGGTGCCCGCGATGGCCATGGGCGTGACGAACTGAGCGGCGAGAACCACGGGCAGCGTCGCGCTACTGGGTGGCGCGCTCTGGGTTTCGGTTTCGGCGGTGACGGTCGACATGAATACCCCTGTGACGGTGGGTGAGAGGACTTGTGGAACGTGCGACAGGTACTACCCGACTGCTAGCTACTATGATCGTAGTAGCTACGATGGTGATCGTACAACCGCTGTCGCGGACCGGCCTCCGACAACCTCGCCCCAGGAGAATGTGATGACCACGGCGTCCCGGCCCCCCTCGCGCACTCCCGATTCCGTCGTCGACACCGATGTTCTGGTGGTCGGCGGCGGCCCGGTCGGCATGCTGGTGGCCGCCGAACTGGCGTTGCAGGAGATCCGGGCCGTCGTGGTCGAAACCCGCACCGAGCTCGACATTCGCCCGCGCGCGGGCACCGTGCACGCCCGCTCGCTCTCGCTGCTGGCGCGCCGCGGATACCTCCCGTCGACGGACCCCGAGACGATTCGACGCGACCCGCACGGAGTACGCCGGACCCCGTTCCAGTTCGCGGCCCAGCCCGTGCTGACGATCAGCGCGCCGAGCGTCGAGCCCGCTCCGATCGCGGGCATTCCGCAGGCGCGGCTGGAGGCGGCGTTCGAGGAACGCGCCCGCGCCCTCGGCGCGCGGATTCTGCGCGGCCACACCGTTTCCGCGCTCGAGGTCCGTGACGACGTCGTGGTCGCCGACGCCGACGGCCACGACGGTCTCCTTCGGATCCGCGCCGAATACGTCGTCGGCGCCGACGGCGCCCGCAGCCTCGTCGCCCGCACCGGCGACTTCCCGGCGCGCGTCTATCCCGCGACCATGAATGCCCTTGCCGGGCTCGCATTCTCGGATACGCCCGGGCAAATCCCGCCGGGCTGGAATCCGACGCCCACCGGATGGACCATGCACAATCCGAACCCGTACGGCCCGGCTCGGATCATCGCGATGGATTTCAGCGGTCCCCTCGACCACCGCCCGGAACCCTCCGTGGCCGAGTACCGGCAACGCCTGGAATACGTGCTCGGCGCAGCCCCCGCGCTGAGCGGCGTCGGTCACCTCACCCGGTTCAGCGATCACGGCCGTTACCGCACCAGCCTTCGGGACGGACGACTCTTGTTGGCAGGCGATGCCGCCCACAGTCACTACCCGCTCGGCGGCCAAGGCCTCAATACCGGTATGCAGGACGCGTTCGCGCTCGGCTGGCGGCTCGCCCGCGTGATCACCGGACGCGACCGGTCCGAGATCCTCGACGACTATTCGCGCGAACGCGTCGCCGTGGCTTCGGCGGTGGTCGGCAACACCGTGCTGCAGTCGCGGATGATGAACCCGCGGACGCCGGAGCTGCGCGATGCGGTCGTGGCCATGCTCGCGGTCCCGGCGATCCACGATGCCCTCGCCCAGCTCATCAGCGGCCAGTTCCAACGCGGCTTCCAGCACGATCTGGTGGTGACCGAGGCCGGGGGCCGGGAGCGCACCCTCGCCGAACTGCTGCGCGAGGGCCGGTTCGTGGCGATCCGGCCCGACGAACACACGCCGGTACCGGACGGTCCCGCCGACGCCGCCGTGGTGACCGGCAAGGTGACCCCGGACCAGGCGTGGACCTCCGCGCTGGTCCGGCCGGACGGCTACCTCGCCGCCACCCTGTGAGCCGGTGCTCAACCCGGCCATCGCTCCAGCGCCTCACGCACCTCGCCGATCGCCTGCCCGGCATCGCGGAATCGCACCGCCGTCCAGCCCGATTCCCGTGCCGCCGCACAATTTTCGCCGAGATCGTCGACCAGGATGCACTGGCGGGGATCGACGCCCGCGCGCTCGGCCGCGAGGGCGAAGATCTCCGGATCGGGCTTGCGGAACCCGACTTTGCACGAATCGATCAACGCGCTCAGCACATCGTCCAGATCGATCATGGTGCGCCAGTACGGCTCCCATTCGACGACATTGTTGCTCAGCACCCCGACGCGGGTACCGTTCTCGGCGAGCTCGATCGCGAAGTCGCGCACCGCACCGTTGACCTGATGGCCGGCGAACCACTGCCTGCCGAAATCCGGCTCGCTGCGGGACAGATCGAGTTCGGGCGCCTTGGCGCGCAGGACGGCGTGCAGCTTGCCCACCCAGGCGCGTTCGTCGAGCAACGCCAGTTCGATCGGGGCAAGCGGCGCGAGCCCGTATTGGGCACCCACCTCGGCGATCGCGTATTTGAACAGGTCCACCGGAATGCCCGCGACCTGCTCGTATCGGAGGAACAGCTCGTCGAGCGGCGGTGAGAGCACGCCGCCGAAATCGAACCAGACGAACGGAGCCGCGCTCACTGGACCATCGTCCAGACGTCGGCGGGGCGGAACCGCAGCTCCACTTCGCCCGCGGCGATGACATCCTCGCCCTGGGCGAGACTTATCTGGGCTCGTGCGCCGCCGAGATTGCCGGGAACGGCGGCGACGGTGGCCCTGGCGATCGTATCCCGTTCGAACTCACCGAATTTGCTGAACTCGATGCCGAGCCGATGCATCACCATGCGGCTGGTGTCCAGTCCGAGGAGCGCGTTCGCGGCTGCCATCGCGACCTGCCGGGCCGCCTCGAACTGCAACATCCCCGGCACATGGTCGAGGGCGTGATCGAACAGTGAGGGATGGTTGGTGTCGATGATGGTCAACGCCGTCAATTCGTCACCCGAGAGGACCGGGTTGGCGAGAATGGCGTTGCGTGGATTGTGCCTGCCGATCGAACCCGGCCGCATCCGCGCCACCGGCAACTGCTCCGGAATCACGTGTTGCGCAGGCAGACCCAGCGATTCGCGCCCGCGGACCCGGATGCGGTTCCACACCGGAGCGGGCATCCACTGGTAGACCATCACCTCCCTGGCCGCCACGTGCCCCTCGATCTCGGCGACCATCTCGAGGGAGAGTCCGATGATCTGATCGTCACGCCGCTTCTCGCCGACCACCCGCGCCTCGACGACGCAGTGTCCCGGGCAGCTGCCGATCCGCAGCGTGTCGGGATCGATGATCGCGAAATCCGCCGAGCCGAAGATGAACTTCTCCGAGCGGGCGACCCCGAGGAAGGTGTGCGCGTAGTAGATCGCGACCTGGCGGAAGACTTCGATGAGCAGGAGCGGATCGTAGGTGGTCGCGGTGCCGCGGTGATCACTGAAATACGAGTGATTGCGGGGCAATTGAGCGGCGAACACAGCGCCGTCCGGTCTCGGGTGCGCGTCGGTGAGGAACACCTCGGCGATCGATTCCCGGTGCACTATGCCGCGGGGGATATTGCGATCGAAGGTCAGGGTTTGGGTTGCGGCAGTCATGATCGAGCCTTCCTGGAGCGGTGATGTGGCGGCAGACTGGTCAGCGGACGGCGATGTCGTATGCCCAGGCATTGACGCTGTTGCGAGGCGGGTCGAACAGCGAGGTCACGTTGTGGATCGCGGAACTGGCGGCGACACTGTTGCGGTCGGTGTACAGCGGTATCGCGACGGCCTTGTCGAGCAGATAGCCGGTGATCTGGTCGAACAACTGCTTGCGTTGGTTCCGGTCGGTCGCCTTCGTCGATTCGACGAGCCACCGATCCACTTCCGGATCGGCCAGCTTGGACCCGGCGACGATGGATCCGATGGTGATCCCGTCGATCTGTCCGTACTTCAGGTCCGGCGAGGTCGAGCCGTAGGCGCGGTTGAATTGCAGCGACAGATCCAGACCGCCGACCTGGCGGGGGAACGCCTCGTACTGGTTGCGCGCGAGCAGGTCGTAGACCTGGGCGTTCTCGACGAACTGCAAGTCGACCTGGATGCCGAGGTTCTGGCGGAGCTCGGCTTGCCAGGCCTCGAGGAAATCGTCCTCGGGATAGGTGGGCACGGTGGCGAGCAAGCGGATGGTCAACCGGCGGCCCGCGCTGTCGGTGCGGTACCCGTCGGCGTCCTTGCCGGTCCAGCCCGCTTCGTCGAGCAGAGTCTTGGCGGCGGCGATATCGGCGGTGCCTTTGTTCTCGTACTTGGCGTCGTAGTAGGCGCTGTCGGGCGAGATCAGGCTCCATGCGCGCTGCTGGGAACCCTTGGTCAGGCTGTCCACCACCGCGGCGATATCGACGCCTTTGGCGATGGCTCGCCGAACCCGCACATCCGTGGTGGGGCCGTTGGTCAGGTTGAGCATGATCACCGTCGGCGCGGCCGCCGACCCGATCTGCTCGTACTGGAAACCGTCGATGCCGTCGAACAGCGGGATATCGGTGGCTTTGACGGTCCCGATCGCGTCGACCTCTCCGCTGCGCAGCAGTCCGGCCCGGGTGGATGCCTCGGGGATGTACTTGACGACGACCTTGTCGACGTAAGCGGCGCCCTGGTGCCGTGCGGTGGCCGGGCCCCACCGGTAGTCGGGGTTCTTACGGAACGTGAGCTCTTGGCCTTGGACCGCCTTGTCCAGGATGAACGGTCCCGAACCGACCAGCCCGGTCCCGCTGGTGAGGGTCTGTTTGTCGGCGGTCAGGGTGCCGGGAGCGACGATCGCGCCGCTGAGCCCGGCGAGCGTGGACAGGAAGTCCGCGCGGGGCGTGCTCAGCGTGATGCGCACCTGGTAGGGGGCCAGCACATCGACCGAGCTGACGCTCGAGTACTGCAGCAGGCCCAGCACGGTCCACGACGGGTTGTCCGGATTGCGGAGGAGATCGATGTTCGCCTTGACCGCGTGCGCGTCGAACTTCTCACCGTTGTGGAAGGTCACGTCCTCACGCAGGGTGAATTCGTAGACCCTGCCGTCCGGGGAGACGGTCCATTCTTTGGCGAGCCACGGGTGGAACTGCTCGCTCCGGTCCTCGGCGATCAGGCTGTCGTAGCTGTTGCGCAACACCTGGGAGGCGTCGAATGCCGCGCCGTAGTGCGGATTGAGGCCGCGCTGAGGGTAGTTCGGCAAGGCGATGGTGAAGGTCCCGCCGGATTGCGGGGGAGATGTCGGTCCATCGTTGCCGCTGCCTGGCTCCGGGTCCGACGCGCAGGCGCCTGCGGCCAACGCCATGCCGACGACCAGCACGGTGAACAGTCGAATGATGCGGTTACGCAAGCGAATAGCTTTCTGTGGTGTCCTGCGCCGCCAGGCGCGGAACGGAATCGATTAGGGCACGGGTGTACGGGGAAGTCGGGGCGGTGAAAATTGCGTCGGACGAACCGGATTCGACGATCGCGCCGTTGTGCAGGACGAGCACGCGGTGACAGATCTGCCGGATGACGGCGAGGTCGTGCGAGATGAAGACGATGCCGACCCGGCGGGTCCGGGCGAGTTCGGCGATGAGCGCGAGAATCTGGGCCTGCACCGAGATGTCGAGCGCCGAGACCGGTTCGTCGCACACCACCAACCTCGGCTCGCTTCCGAGCGCTCTGGCGATGTTGACGCGTTGACGTTGTCCGCCGGACAGTTCGCGGGGGTGGCGGTCGATGCTGTCGGCGGGTAGGTGCACCGCCGCCAACAGGCGCAGAACCTCGTCGCGGCGATCGTGCCTGCCGACTCGCAGTGCGACGCTCTCGCCGATGATCTCGCCGACGCGGTAGCGGGGGTCGAACGAACCGACCGAGTCCTGTGCCACCAAGCCGATTCGGCCGGGCAGGCGCGTCGTGCGCGTCAACGGCGCTCCGCCGAAACGCATTTCGCCGCCGTCGGGCGCGATCATCCCGGTGATCATCTTCGCCACCGTCGACTTTCCTGAACCGGATTCACCGACCACGCCGAGCACTTCACCGGCCTGGACGTCGAACCCGATATCGGCGACCGCCGGGACCGTGCGGCCGCGCACCCGATACGACTTGGCCAGCGCGGTGGCGGCGAAAACCGGGTCACCGGAGGGCGGGGGCGGCGCGTCGGCCCGGCCGTGCGGAACCGCGGCGATCAGTTGTCTGGTGTACTCGTGCTCGGGATTCTCGATCACCTGCCTGGCCGGTCCCGCCTCGACGACGCGACCCGATTTCATCACCAGGATGCGATCGGCCACCGACGCGACCACCGCCAGATCGTGACTGACCAGAATCATCGACCGACCGCCCTCGACCTGCCGAACCAGCAGATCGAGAACTTGCGCTTGAACGGTCACGTCGAGCGCCGTGGTCGGCTCGTCGGCGATGAGGATGTCCGGATCACCGGCCAGCGCGGAGGCGATCAGCGCTCGCTGACGCTGACCGCCCGACAGCTGAAATGCCCGCTGGCCCCTGCGCGTTTCGGGATCGGCGATACCGACCGAGGTCAGCAGCTGGTCGATCCGCGTCCCGCGTCGATGGCGCGGCAGCGCGCGCAGCGATTCACCGATCTCGTCGGCGATGGTGCGCAGCGGGTCGAGCGCGACGAGCGCGTCCTGGAGTACCAGACCGATTCGCGCGCCGCGGATCTCACGCCAGTGCCGTTCGGTCAGTTCCAGCGCCGAGGTACCGAACAATTCGAATCGGTCGGCGCGCACCCGGGCGCCGTCGCCGGCGAGCCCGACGAGGCTGCGCGTGGTCACCGACTTGCCCGAGCCCGATTCGCCGACGATCGCCAGGATCTCGCCGCGCCGAAGGTCGAAGCCGACTCCGTCGACGATATCGCCCGCCCTTCCGGCGAAGCCGACGCGCAGGTTGCGCACTCGCAGCACGATGTCGGCGCCTTTCGCGGATGGTGCTGTGAGCGTCATGGCTGTGCCCTTCGTTCGAAGCGATGACCCGCGTATCGGCCGAGCACCGTGGTCGCCAAGACGACGACGGTGATGGCGGCGCCGGGGAATACGACCGTCCACCACGCGATGCGCAGATCGCCATGCGCCTCGGCGAGCATCGAACCCCACTCCGGCTCCGGGGGTTTCGGCCCGAAACCCAGGAAGCTCAATGCCGCGGCACCGAGAATGCTGGTGCCCAGGCCGAGGGTGACCACGACCGGAAGCGACCGCAGCGCGTTCGGCAGGATGTGGCGGACCACGATCCGCGGCCGCGACCGGGTGAGCAGTCCCGCCTGCGCGACGTACTCGCTGCCGCGCACGGCTCGGGTCTCCGCACGTATCACCCGCGCGAATCGGGGCGCCGCGGCGATTCCGATCGCGAGGACCAGATTGGGCGTGCCGGTGCCGGTGAAGGTGATGAGCACCAGGGCGAGCAGAATCTCCGGAAAGGCGCCGAGCAGATCGAAGGTGCGCGAGACGATCGCGTCGACGACTCCGGTGCCGACACCGGCCACCAGGCCGAGCGTCACACCGATCAGCACCGCGAGCGCCGTCGCCGATACCCCGATGAACAGCGACAACCGAGCGCCGTGTACGACGCGGGTGAACACATCGCGGCCGAGTTGATCGGTACCGAACGGGTGCGCCACCGACGGCGGCCGATGCGCGGCGACCAAATCGGTCTGCAAGGGATCGCCGGAGGCGATCAGCGCGGGCCCGACCGCGGCGAGTACGGCCAGGGCGAGCACCGCTGCCGCGACCCACACGTCGGCGGGCCGTTTCGTCAGGGGTACCGTAAACCGTTGCCGCAGCGCGGCTGTCGTCGTCATGATGCGGCCTCCTGCAGGCGTGGATCAATCCAGAGACAGGCGATGTCGACGATCACCGTGGCCGTCAGGTAGACCGCGGCGGCCAGCAGCGCGACGCCGAGAACCACCGGGACATCGGAGTAGGTGACGGCCTCGACGGTCACCCGTCCGACCCCCGCCCGGCCGAAGACCTCCTCGATCACCACGGTGCCGGTGAGCAGCCCGCTCACGGCCCATCCGGCCAGGGTCGCGGCCGGTATCAGCGAATGCCGCAGTCCGTGCCGTAGGCGCAGGCGAGTGGCGCTGATCCCCCGGGATCGGGCGGTGAGCGCGAACGGCTGCTCGAGCGCGCGTTCGATACCCTCCCGCATGACCTGCGCCAGTACCGCGGCGATCGGCAGGGCCAGGGTGACGGCGGGAAGTATCAAGCGCTGGAACTCGTTTCCCGCGGTCACCGGCAGCACCTTCAAGGTGAAGGCGAAGACCCAGATCAAGATCAGACCGGTCCAGAAGGGCGGCGCCGAGGCCACCACGATCTCCGCGGTGGTGACAGATCGGCTGAACACATCGCGCCTGCCCGCGGTGAGGACGGCCAGCAGCGGCGCGAGCACGGCCGCGATGAGCAAGGCGAATCCGGCGAGCTGGGCACTGGTGCGCAATTGCTCCCCGAACACGATGTCGGTCACCGGTTCGCCGCGCACATACGAATAGCCGAGGTCGCCGTGCAGCAGCCGCGCGAGATGGTGCCCGTACTGCGCGATCAGCGGGCGGTCCAGCCCCCAGTCCTGTTCGATCCGCGCGCGCAGGGTCGGGTCGCTGGATTCGCCCATGATCGCGGTGACCGGATCTCCCGGGGCGATATGCACCGCGAGGAAAGCCAGCGTGACGGCGGCCCACATCATCGCCACCGCGGACAAGATCACACCTGCGATGCGACGAAACACGTTGTGTCGGTAGGTATTCACGGCTCAGTCCTCGATGGGCGCGCCGACCAGGCTGCCCCATTCGGTCCAGGAACCGTCGTAGACGCGGACCCGGTGATCGTCGAGCAGGTCGGTGAACACCAGCCAGCCGAGCGCGGCGCGATGCGACAGCCTGCAGTAGGCGATGACCTTCTCGGCCCGCTCGATGCCGAGTGCCGCGACGCGCTCGCGAATCTCGGCCACCGGCCGCAGCAGACCGTGCTCGTCGAGCAGATCCTGCACCGGAAGACTCAGCGCGCCCGGGATGTGCCCGGCCCGTTCGGCGCCGTGATCGGTCGGTTCGGTGAGCGGCGCGACGCGCAGGCCCGAATACTCCTCCGGCGAGCGCAGATCCACGATCGCGATGGGTGATTCGATCGCGGCGCGCACCTCGTCGCGGCCGACGACGAGCTCGTCGTGGCGGGGCGGAAGCTGGGGGAGCGGTGCGGCGACGGGCGCATGCGACCTGGCGACGGCCGCCCGTGGATCGAACTCCGGATCGCTGTCGCGCCAGGCAGGCAAGCCGCCGTCCAGGTACCGCAGATCGCCGCCGACACCGACTGCCGCGGCCACCCAGATCGCGTAGGCGGCGAATTGGGTCGGCTCACCCGCGAAGACCACCGTCGACGTCGCGTCCGCGCCCAGCGCGTGCAGCCGGTCGGCGAGCACCCGCGCCGACGCGAACTCGCGGCGCGAACGATGCCAGAGCAGATCCTTCCAGTACACGGTGCGCGCACCGGCGATGGTGCTCTGGTCCGGCTCGAACCCCGGCGTGTTCGTCACCTCGATGACGACGATGCCCGGATCCGACAGACGGGACCGCAACCATCCGGCGTCCACGATGCGGCTCGTCACGACTCCCACAGCAGCCCTCCCGCTCGAATGTGCCGGGTCCGACGATCCGGCGGGGAAAACATAAAAGCGCAAACACGCTGCCGTGAACACAAAAAGTCACGAAGACTCGAATTATGTGTTCCAGGCTTCGGGATACATATCCTCGGCAGCGCGCTGCACCCGAACCGCCGAAAGGAGCCCGATGTCCGGCCAACGCGCCGCCCATCTCATATCCGCAGGCCGGCTACGTGACGATCCGCCGAAGCGGCTGGTGCTGCTCGACGTGCGGGTCGGCGCGGGCGGACCGGATCGGACCAGTTTCCGGCGCGGGCATCTGCCCGGCGCGCGGTTCGTCGACATCGACGCGGATCTGGCGGGCGCCGCCTCCCGGTACTCCGGCGCCCGCCCACTCCCGCACACCGAAACCCTCACCGCCGCACTACGTCGCTGGGGCATCCATTCCGACAGCACGGTCGTGGTCTACGACGACTCCCGTGCGGTGCCCGCCGCCCGAGCCTGGTGGGTGCTGAGGTGGGCAGGACTGCCCGACGTCCGGATCCTGGACGGCGGGTTGCGAGCGTGGCGCGAAGCCGGAGGCGCCTTTGTTTCCGGCGCCGAACCGGCCGCACCGGGGACCACGACGGCACAACCGGCCGGACTTCCCGTCATCGATACCCCCGCCGTGGCGGCCCTGCCCGAGCGCGGCGTGCTCCTGGACGCCCGCCCGCGCGAACACTTTCGAGGCGACGGCGAGTTCGCCGGTCACATTCCCGCTGCCGTCAGCGCACCGGTGTTCGACGACTTCGACGAGCGCGGCTTGCTGCGCGACGAGCACAGCCTGCGTACCCGCTATCAAGACCTCGGCCTCACCGCGGGAACGACCGCCGCGACGTACTGCGGCAGCGCGATGGCCGCGGCCCTGCAAGTCTTCGTCCTCGCCACCCTCGGCATCGAAATCGCCTTGTATCCCGGCGGTTTGTCGCAATGGGCCGGTGATCCGGCCCGCCCGCTCGTCCGTGGCGAATCCGCCGCGCCGCGACCCATCCCGTCAGCCTGATCACCAGGAGACCGCAATGGCCGACCATCCACGACATGTCATCCTCAACGCCAACCTGATACCCGGCGGTGCGATCGGCAGCCCTTGGCGGCGCGCGGCGCAGCCCGCGGCGCATTTCGTCGGCATCGAGCACTATCTCGATGTGGCACGCACAGCGGAGCGCGGCCTGCTCGACGCCGTGTTCCTCGCCGATTCGCCGGATCTCCAAGCCAAGGACTGGAATGCGCCGAGCAGGCTGCTCGATCCCTTCGTCGCCCAAGCCGTCATCGCCGCGAGCACCAGCCATATCGGTCTGATCGTCACCGCGACGACGTCCTACAACGACCCCTACAATCTGGCCCGCTCATTCGCGGCACTGTCCGCCGTATCGGGCGGACGGGTCGGCTGGAACTACGTCGTCACCGGCGGCGATGCCGCGGCGCTCAACTACTCGATGGATCAGGCGCTGCCGAAATCCGAGCGGTACGCGCGCGCCGCCGAGTTCATCGATGTGGTCACCGCGCTGTGGGATTCGGCGCCCGCCGACGCGATCGCCGGTGACAAGGCGACCGGTCGCTACCTCGATCCGGCGATCGTGCGGCCGATCGATCACGACGGCAAGTTCTTTCGAGTAGCCGGACCGTTGAAAGCGCCGCCGTTGACCCATGGCAGGCCGGTGCTGATCCAAGCGGGCGCCTCGACGCACGGTGTGGAACTGGGCGCCAGGACCGCCGACGCGGTGTACTCCGCGCACGTCGATCCCGCATCGGCGACCCGACGCCGCGCTGATCTCCGGTCGCGAGCCCAGGCAGCCGGGCGTCACCCCGACAGTGTGAAACTGCTTCCCGGCCTGATCATCGTGCTCGGCGACACCGAAGCCGCGGCCCGGCAACGGGAACGGGAACTCATCGACCTCATTCCCGACGATGTCCAGCTGGTCCAGCTGGCCGATCGGCTCGGTGTCGAACCCGACGTGCTCGAGCTCGACGCACCGTTCCCGTGGGACAAGATCCCCGACGAGAACGCCGACGCGGGCTCGCGCGGGCAGCGCGCGGTGCTGCTCGAATACGTCCGATCCAGCGGAGCCGATACCCGCGGCGCCGCGCGCCTGCTGGCTTCCGGCAGTGTGCACGCGAAGGTCGTCGGCGGACCCGATCAGGTGGCCGGGTTCATCGCGGACTGGTTCGAGTCCGGCGCCTGCGACGGATTCAATCTGATGATCGATGAATTGCCCGGCGGGCTGGCCGATTTCGTCGACCACGTCGTCCCGCTGCTGCGGCGGCGCGGCATCGTCCGCAGCGAGTACGAGACCGCCACGCTGAGAGGACATTACGGGCTGTGACCATTCCCTCGTTGTTCGTGCAGCTGCGCAGCGGCCCACCGGCCGCCGGGGTCTACCGGCGCACCATCGAGATCAGCGTGCGCGCCGAACAACTCGGCTACCACACGATCTGGTTCGCGACTCGCCATTTCGAGGCGCATCACGCCGCCCTGCCCTCGGTGTTCCCTTTCGTGGCCGCGGCCGCCCAGCACACCACCAGGATTCGGCTCGGCACCGGCGTGGTGGCGCTGCCGTTCGAGCATCCGGTGCGCTTGGCCGAGGATGCCGCGGTCACCGACGCGCTGAGCGGCGGACGACTCGAACTCGGCGTCGGCAAGGGGCTCGGGTTCGGGCATTCCGCCGCCAGCTACGCCGGATTCGGCGTTCCCGACACCGACCGGGAATCGCTCTACGCCGATCGGGTAGCAGCTCTGCAACGCATACTCGCCGACGGCCGCGTCACCGATGACATCGCCCTCTACCCACCACCGGGAACACTGCGCTCCCGGATCTGGCAGTCCACCGGGAACATCGATACCGCTCGCCGCGCGGGCGCCGCGGGCGACGGCCTGCTGCCCCACGGGAATTCGCAGGCACGCGCCGGTGGCAGCGTCGGCGAGCTCGTCGACGCCTACCTGGCCGAATGCCGAACCACCCCGAGGATCGGGTCGAGCGTGGCGGTGCTGCCCGCGGACAGCGAAGGCGACGCGCTTGCCTTGCTCGACACCGACATTCGCTCGAGCCCCGCCTTCTATCCCGAACTGCACGGCGAATCCGATCGACGGCGGTTCTTGGCGGACAACCGGATTCGCTTCGGTACCGCCGGGCAGATCGTCGATCGGCTACGCGCCGACCCCGACCTTGTCGCCGCCACCGATGTGTTGTTCTACATCCCGCTCGCGGTCGACCATTCCCGCTATCTCGACTGCCTGCACCGCGTCAGCGCCGAGATCGCCCCGCACCTGACCCCGCTGCCGACCTCGTGATCTCTCGCCGGCTCGAGCCGCTGTCGGTCCGGTGATCGCCCCGTCAGTCCAAGAACTCTCGGTTCGCGGCTCCAGCGGCTTCGGCGAGCAGCCGGGCGAGTTCGGCGATGGCGGCGGTGTCATCGGGCAACTGTGGCACCGCCACCCGCACCGCGCCCGGCCGGGGCGGGGTGACATGCGATTTCGCGCCCGACCCGACGACGATCCCGTGCCGCGCCAACCGGAGCAGCGCACCGTGCTCGTCGGCGACCTCCACCCAGACCACCAGGCTGTTGACGCCGGACCGTGCGGTGACGCCGTGCTCGCTCGAGGCCGACAGCAAGCTCGCCCGCCTGGCCGCATAGCGCCGGCGCGCGGTATCGATCAACGCGGCCGTCTCGCGGTCGTCGATCAAGTGCGCCAACGCGTTTTGCAGGATTCGGCTGTTGGCGGCGATGCCGTGCACCCGGGCGCGAATGGCTCGGTCGACCAGCGCCGCGCTCCCGCCGATGACACAGGTCCGGATATCCATTCCGTAGGCCTTGCAATAGCTGCGCACTCGGACGCTGCGTTCGGGAAAGAAACGCCCGAGCGACGGCGCCTGGGTGCGGGCCAGCGGCCCCACCGCGTCGTCCTCGACGATCCACGGCATCGACTTGGCCGACGACAACACCTCGGCCAGTTCCGCCGCCCTTTCCTCTGACAGCGCCCCGCACGCGGCGTATCCGCCCTCCGGCTGGAGGACCACCACCGATGGTTCCCGCCGAAGCGCCGAGGCCAGCGAATCCGCAAGGGCCCCTTGCTCGTCGGATTCGATGCCGACCACCTCGTATCCGACGTCCGCCAGGGTGTCGAGAAAGCCCGGCATCACCGGCTCTTCCACCGCGACGAGCGAGCCCGCGGGCGCGGCGGCGTCCACGGCGAGAAACAGCCCCTCGGAACCGCCACCCGCCGCGACGAACGCCTCGGCCGCGAAAGGCCAGCCGTCGACCACCGCGTCGCGCAGGCGATCGGTGATGTAGTCGCGTCCGGGACGGTTGAGCCGATCGGTATGCAACCCGGCCAGCATCGCGGGCGCCAGATCCGGTTGCAGAGCGTAATCGGGACTGCCCGTCAGCAGATCCCGGTCCGCGAGCGCCCGGCCCGCGGGTATCTCGTCGCGTGCGGCCACCACCGTGCCACCGCGGCGGTTGGTGGCGATCAGGCCTTCCTTGCGCAACTCGCCCCAGGCGGCGACGACCGTGCGGGTGCTCAGCCCGCAATGCTGCGCGAGCTCCCTGATCGTCGGCAAGCGCGCACCCGCGGCGAGTGCGCCCTCACGGATCAGCTGGGCGGTCACCGCCCGCACCGACTCTGAGGTATGCGACGCGTTCGCCTCCAACGCCCGCACCAGCAGCGCAGAACCCGGCTCCGTCACTGACACTCCACTCGTCGTATTTCCTCAGTATGACGACTATATGTGTACAGGTGAACGGTTTTGTTCCCGGTAGCTCGATATATGTATCCGCCTAGGTCGGACGGTCACCGTGCGGGCTGGTCTTCGGTCTTTCCCCGATCGCGGGTGACGAGGCCGGGCCCGGTGCAATCGTGTGGTCGCGTGGTCGGGCGTGGTTCTCGCAGGACGGCGGCGAGGATTGCGCAGCCGAGGGTGGCGGTCAGCAGGAGCAGGGTGATCGGCGCGGCGCCGAGGGCGGCGAGCAGGGCGAGCCCGGTGAGCAGAGCGAGTGCGTGTTGGGGGATGTGGTGGAGTGCCATGGGTGTTCGGTGATTCCGTTGCCGCGGTGTCGCCGGGGTATCGGCTGTCGCAGGGTGCGGGTGTACGGGCGCGGTGCCGCGGCGCCAGCCGGGGACTCGATGGTGGTGGTGTCAGTAGGCGAGGGGGTATTCGTCTTCATCGGGTAGCGGGATGCGGACGGATTGCTCGATTCGGTCGGTGGTGTCGGCGGCGTCGAAGGCGGCGCGGACGCGTTCGGCGAGCGGATGCAGGGCGCGGGTGTCGAGGCCGATGTGGCGGTCGGCGTCGTGGACGAGCGTGCGCTGATCGGCGTAATCGGCGTCGTCGCGGGCAGGGATCGTGGTCATGGCCAACCTCCTGACGTCGTGTGCGCTCGGACGGAGTGGGACGGGCCCTGGTGATCGCTTCGGGCCCGTCCCGGTGAAGGAAGACGTGACTGTGCGAGAGGTTGGTCCGCGGTCGGCGGTGGCCGTGAGGTCCGGCCTTGCCACGGGTGTGGCGGTGCGCGAATTATCCAGTCGTACGGAGTGTTCGAATGCGCCTGGTCGCCGGAGGATCGACGACATCACCGCCGCGGACCTTTCGGTACTTTGCTATGTCATCACCTCGCTTTCACTGTTCGAGATGAACCGGATGGGTCTGGTCGGGCGCGGAGGGCCGCGTTGGGTCGCGCGCATTCTCGGCGGCGCCCGTCCGGTCAGCCTCGGTGCCCGCCGATCGCGGTCGAGGTCGGTCGGCCGCCGTGGCGCACGGGTGCGCAGCTTCGGCAACACCGGGACCGGTCGTGGCGCGAGTGCTTCGCGCAAGATGTCGTCTACCTCGGCGAACAGCGGTTCGAGGTCGGGGTCGAGTACCGACAGCCGCGTGTCGAGCGGTTCGCGGACGCCGAAGGCTTCCATGGGTTGCATGGCGCTACTCCGATTCGAAGCGAATCCGGTTCGGCGGGTCAGGCGTTGATCGGTCTCGCCGCTGGGTGAGCTGCTGTGCCGAACACCTGCTGCCCCAAGCGGTCCAGATCGAGGAAGGGATCGGTATGCGTCAGCATGATCGTCACCTCCAAACCTCCAACCAACTGTGTTCTCGGTAGTCGGCTGTGTTCTCGGTAGTCGGCTGCGGATATCTATGTCAGCGAGTGCAGATTTTTTATAGCACTATCGAAAGTTCTATGCAAGAGACTACGATAGAAAATCTGAGAAGTATGAAGCAGTATCGAGGAGCAGGATGATTCGCCCACCTCAGCAGCCCGATCCCGCGCGCGCGGTGTACGCGATCTCGGTGGCCGCCGATCTGGCAGGCGTCGGTGTGCAGACACTGCGCCTCTACGAACGCCATGGGCTGATCACCCCGGCCCGCAGCGATGGCGGCACCCGCCGCTACAGCGGCGACGACCTCACCCGGCTGCACCGCATCGCCGCGTTGGTCGCCGAAGGCATCAACCTCGCGGGTATCGGCCGCATCCTCGACCTCGAAGACGCCAACGCCGAACTGCACGCGGACAACGACCGCTTGCGCACCGGCGCGCGCCGCGATCCCGGGCGATAACCACCCGGGCACCCGTCGGACGCTCTGATCGCACGACTGGACCTCTTCTTCGGCTCGCCGTGCGCAGCCACCACTCGGCCGACGCCGGACATCGCCGCTGTCCGAGACCCGTGGCGCGCCAAGTCGAAACGCCCACCTCGGCTGAGCGACGGTTCTGATCAGCTGTGCGCCAATGGGTTCGCCCACGAGCACTCGGAGACGTAAAGTACCGCCGGGCGGGTGTTCAGCAGCCAGCACCTCGCCGCTCGTCAGCGACCCGCCGTGTGCGGTGTCGCGCGGGTCGGCGTGCCCAGTCGGACCTCATCCGGTCCGAATCGGGACGAAGCGAGGATGGCAATGACGGATACCGCGGCACCGGCCCGCGCCCCGAAGCAGGCTGCTACGGCCACTGAACAAGTCGAGCTGCGCCAGCTACTGGCCGGATTGACGGCGGTGCGCGACGGCGATTTCGGCACCCAGTTGCCCACCGACGCCGACGGGCTGCTCGGCGAGATCGCGATGGTGTTCAACGGCATGGTGGACCAGCTCTCGCTGTTCACCTCCGAGGTCACCCGCGTCGCGCGCGAGGTCGGCACGGACGGGCGGCTCGGTGGACAGGCCGAAGTGCCTGGCGTGTCCGGCACCTGGAAGGACCTCACCGACTCGGTGAACGCCATGGCGGGCAACCTGACCAGCCAGGTGCGCGACATCGCCCAGGTCGCCACCGCCGTGGCGCAGGGCGACCTGTCGCAGAAGATCGACGTGGACGCGCGCGGGGAGATCCTCGAGCTGAAGAACACGGTCAACACGATGGTCGACCAGCTGTCCTCCTTCGCCGACGAAGTCACCCGCGTGGCAAGGGAAGTGGGCTCGGAGGGCCAGTTGGGCGGCCAGGCCGAGGTCCCCGGCGTCGGCGGCGTGTGGCGCGACCTCACCGACTCGGTGAACTTCATGGCGGGCAATTTGACCGACCAGGTCCGCAACATCGCGCAAGTGACCACCGCGGTGGCGCGCGGCGACCTGAGTCAGAAGATCACGGTCACCGCCCGCGGGGAGATCCTCGAGCTGAAGAACACCATCAACACGATGGTCGACCAGCTGTCGTCCTTCGCCGACGAGGTCACCCGCGTCTCCCGCGAGGTGGGCACCGAAGGCATCCTCGGCGGTCAGGCCGACGTCAAAGGCGTCTCCGGAACCTGGCGCGACCTCACCGACTCGGTGAACTTCATGGCGGGCAACCTGACCGCGCAGGTGCGTTCGATCGCTCAGGTCGCCACCGCGGTCGCGGGCGGCGACCTCACTCAGAAGATCCGGGTCGACGCGCGCGGGGAGATCCTCGAGCTGAAGAACACCATCAACACGATGGTCGATCAGCTGTCGTCCTTCGCCGACGAGGTCACCCGCGTCTCCCGCGAGGTGGGCACCGAGGGACGGTTGGGTGGGCAGGCCGACGTCAAGGGCGTCTCCGGAACCTGGAAGGACCTCACCGAGTCGGTCAACGTCATGGCCGACAACCTCACCGCGCAGGTGCGTTCGATCGCTCAGGTCACCACCGCCGTCGCGGGCGGCGACCTGACCCAGAAGATCCGGGTCGACGCGCGTGGGGAGATCCTCGAACTCAAGGAGACCATCAACACGATGGTCGATCAGCTCTCCTCGTTCGCCGACGAGGTCACCCGCGTCGCCCGCGAGGTCGGCACCGAGGGCAACCTCGGCGGCCAGGCGACGGTGCGCGGCGCGTCGGGCACCTGGAAGGACCTGACCGACAACGTCAACGTCATGGCCTCCAACCTGACCAACCAGGTTCGCTCGATCGCGCAGGTCGCCACGGCGGTGGCGCGCGGCGACCTGAGCCAGAAGATCACCGTGGAGGCCAAGGGCGAGGTCGCGGCGCTCGCCGGCGTGATCAACACGATGGTCGACACGCTGTCGGCGTTCGCCGACGAGGTCACCCGCGTCGCCCGCGAGGTCGGCACCGAGGGCATGCTCGGCGGTCAGGCTCGCGTGCCGAACGTGGCGGGCACGTGGAAGGACCTGACCGACAACGTCAACTCCATGGCGAACAACCTGACCAACCAGGTCCGCAACATCGCCCAGGTGACCACCGCGGTCGCCCAAGGCGATCTGACCCGCAAGATCGACGTGGACGCGCGCGGGGAGATCCTCGAGCTGAAGACCACGATCAACACGATGGTCGATCAGCTCTCGGCGTTCGCCGCCGAGGTCACCCGCGTCGCCCGCGAGGTCGGGTCGCAGGGCCGGTTGGGTGGACAGGCCGAGGTCGAGGGCGTCTCGGGCACCTGGAAGCGGCTGACCGAGAACGTCAACGAGCTCGCGGGCAACCTGACCCGCCAGGTGCGCGCCATCGCGGAGGTCACCAGCGCCGTCGCGGAGGGCGACCTGACCCGCTCCATCACCGTCGAGGCGTCCGGCGAGGTCGCGGAGCTCAAGGACAACATCAACTCGATGGTGGAGTCGCTGCGTGAGACCACCAAGGCCAACCAGGACCAGGACTGGCTCAAGACCAACCTGGCTCGCATCTCCAGCCTCATGCAAGGCCAGCGCGATCTGCACGTGGTGGCCGAGTTGATCATGGACGAGCTCGCGCCGCTGGTCTCGGCGCAGTTCGGCGCGTTCTACCTGGCCGACGACACCGCCGAGCGGCCGGAGCTGCGATTGATCAGCTCCTACGGAAGCCCGGAGGAGCCGGGCGGGGAGACACGGTTCACCTTCGGTCAGTCGCTGGTCGGTCAGGCCGCGCGCAGCCGTCGCACGATCGCGGTCGACGACGTGCCAGGGGACTACGTCACCATCTCCTCCGGGCTGGGGCGGACGGCGCCGGTCAACCTGCTCGTGCTGCCGATCGGGGTGGAGGACCAAGTGCTCGGCGTCATCGAGCTGGCCTCACTGCACCGCTTCACCCGCATCCACCGGGACTTCCTCGACCAGCTGATGGAGACGGTCGGCGTCAACGTCAACACCATCATCGCCAACGCCCGCACCGACGAATTGCTCGTCGAATCCCAGCGCCTGACCACCGAACTGCAAGCCCGTTCGGAAGAGCTGCAGGTCCGTCAGGAAGAACTCCAGTCGTCCAACGCCGAGATGGAGGAGAAGGCGGCGCTGCTGGCCAGGCAGAACCGCGACATCGAGGCAAAGAACCTCGAGATCGAGCAGGCCAGGCAGGAGCTCGAGACCCACGCCCAGCAGCTCGCGCTCGCGTCGAAGTACAAGTCGGAGTTTCTGGCCAATATGAGCCACGAGCTGCGCACGCCGCTGAACAGCCTGCTGATCCTCGCTCAGCTGCTTGCCCAGAACCCGACCCGCAACCTCACGCCCAAGCAGGTCGAGTACGCGGGCATCATTCACTCGGCGGGTTCGGATCTGCTGCAGCTGATCAACGACATCCTCGATCTGTCCAAGGTCGAGGCGGGCAAGATGGACATCACGCCCGAGCGCGTGCCGCTGCGCAAACTGCTGGACTACGTCGAGGCCACCTTCCGGCCGATGACGACGCAGAAGAGTCTCGGGTTCCGCATCACCACCGCGCCCGGCCTGCCCCTCGATTTGGTCACCGACGATTCGCGGTTGCGGCAGGTGCTCGGCAATCTGTTGTCCAACGCGGTGAAGTTCACCGAGACCGGATCGGTCGAGTTGCGCATCGAGCCGTCGGAGGCGCGGGAACTGCCCGCCGCCGTGCGCAGGCACGGCCCGGCCATCGCGTTCCGGGTGATCGACACCGGCATCGGCATCGCCGCGCACCAACTGGAGTCGATCTTCGGCGCGTTCCAGCAAGCCGACGGGACGACCAGCCGCAAGTACGGCGGCACCGGGCTCGGCCTGTCGATCAGCCGGGAGATCGCCTACCTGCTCGGCGGCGCGATCACCGCGGACAGTGCGCTCGACCAGGGCAGCACGTTCACCCTGTACCTCCCGGTCGCCCGCCCGGACTTCCAGGAGGCGCCCTACCACGACCGCGAGGACACGCGGCAAGACGACAGCCGCTCCGACTACACGCCGAGCGCCGCGACGCCGCAGCAGCAGCGCAGGCTGCTGGTCGTGGAGGAACGCCCGGAGGGCCTGCTGTCGCTGGTCGCGCAGACCGCGGTGGCCGACCTCGCCGCGGGCAATGATCCGCGCGGTCCCGTCCAGATCGTCAGCGCCAACGGCGTGGAGGAAGCGGCGGCGGCGATGGCCGCCGAGGCGTTCCACTGCGTGGTGCTGGAATTGGACATGCCCGACGGCGCCGCGCTGCTGTTCCTGGAGACGATGGACGGAGACGCCGCGCTGAGCAGCGTCCCGGTGCTCGCCCACAACCGCAGGCTCGACGCCGAGCAGGAACGCCTGCTGCACGAACGCATCTCGCGTCAACCGCTGGAGCTGCTGTCCAGCCTCGACGAACTGCGTGAGCGAATCGCGTTGCACGTCAGCGCGGAAGCGCCCGGCGACGTGCTGGCCCTCGTGCGCCGCGAGGAGACACCGGCCGCCGCGCCGCGGCAGCCGGTCGGCGAACTCGCCGGACGCACCGTGCTCATCGTCGACGACGACGCCCGTAACCTGTTCGCGCTCAGCAGCATTCTCGAACTGCACGGCATCGGCGTGCTGCACGCCGAGAACGGGCGCGAGGGCATCGACAAGCTGCTCGCCCACCCCGAGACGGATCTGATCCTGATGGACGTGATGATGCCGGAGATGGACGGCTACACCGCGACCGCGGCGATCCGCGAGATGCCGCAGTACGCGAACCTGCCGATCATCGCGGTGACGGCCAAGGCCATGCTCGGCGATCGGGACAAGAGCCTCGCGTCGGGCGCCAACGACTACGTCACCAAGCCCGTCGACGCGGACGCCTTGCTCGCCCGCATTCAGCACTGGCTGCGTGCCTGATGACCGAATCGGACATCAGCGACTCCGTGATCCAGGACGGTCGTCCGGCCGAGCAGCCCACCGTCACCCGCCTCGCTGCCACCGTGGAGCGGCTGCGCAAGGAGGTCCAGCGGGCGCACGCCACCGCCGACGGTCGGGCGCTGATCGAGATGGCCAAAGGCGTTCTGATCGAACGGCTTCGGTGCGGGCCCGCGCAGGCGGCGCGCCAGCTGGACACCCTGTCCGAACAGGCGGGCGTCACGACACTGGAACTGGCCGCCGACCTGGTCAACCAGGCGGCGCAGGACAAAGTCAGCGCGGCGGTGGGCCAGTTCCTGCTGAGCACCGCCACACCGAGCGAGCCGACGGCGGCCGTGCGACTGCGCACCGCCGAGAGCGGGTTGCTCGCGGCGGGCGACACCCAGCGCGTGGCGGAGTCGGTGCTCGAGCACGCCGTCGCACCGCTGGGCGCCACGGCCGTGGCGATCTGGGCTGCCGGGACCGACGCGTCGCTGACGCTGGTGGCTTTCGCCGGGATCGGCCCGCACGAGGCCCAGCGGTGGCGCTATGTGCCGCCCGGTCTGGCCACCCCGGCGCGGCAGGCGCTGGTGAACCGCGCCGCGCAGTGGATCGAGAACCTGAGCCAGGCCGGTCTGCCGTCGATCGGCCACCGCGGCGGCGGGCGGGCGGCGATCCCGGTGGGTGCGGGCGGCAAACTGCTCGGCGTGCTCGAGGTGTGCTGGCCGCAGCCGCTCGAGCCACAGCCGCCTCAGGTGCACCGGCAGCTGGAAGCGCTCGCCGAGTTGTGCGCGCACACTTTGGAATCGGACCTGGCCGCGGTGCACGCGTCGGACCGGCCCGACGTCGCGGATCTGGTGCGGCTGTCCGACGGCCTGTTCGACCCCGCGCTGGTGTTGCTGCCCCACCTCGACGACGACGGCACGCTCGCCGATTTCCGCGTCCACCACGTCAACACCTGCTTCGTCGACCCGGCCGGTCGCGCCCGCGGCCTGATCAGGGGCACGTTGCTGCTCGAGTCGTACCCGATGGCCGCGAGCGAGGGACGGCTGTTCGAGCGGATCGAGCACGTCTTCGCCACCGGCGAGACCTACCGCGCCGAGCGGGTGACGCTGACCGAACTGGTCGACCAGGTACCGCTGACGGTCTCGGCGGCGCTGAGTATCAGCAGGCACGGCGACGCCGTGCTGATGGTCTGGCGGGTGCAGGACGAGGCGGCGCGGCTGGCGGCGCTGTTGCAGCACGCCCAGCGTCTCGGCCGGGTCGGCGGGTTCGAGGAGAACGCGGCCACCGGCGAAATCACCTGGAGCGACCAGCTTTTCGCCCTGCACGGGCTGGCGCCGACGGCGGATCCCATCCCGCTGGCGCAGCTGCCAGGTCACGTCGACGAGGCCGACACCGAAGCGGTGCGACGGTTTCTGCGGACCCTGCTGCGCTATCGCCGTCCGGCTTCCACGGCGTTCCGCCTGATCCGGCCGGACGGTGTGATCCGGCACATCAGGATCATCGCCGAACCGGTGGCCGATGCGGCCGGGCACCTGCTCGCCATTCGCGGCGCCTACCAGGACATCTCGTCGCAACACTGGACCGAGATCGCGCTGTCGGCCACGCGCGATCGGCTCACGCACACCGAGGAGCACGCCGCCGAGCAGAGCCGCCTCGCGCGGCAACTCCAGCAGGCGATCATGCCCGACGCGCAGCCGTCCACCGAGGCCTTCGGTCTGCGGATCGCGGTGCGCTACCAGCCGACCGAGCAAGACCACCTGGTCGGCGGCGATTGGTACGACGCGATCGTGTTGCCGTCCAAGAAGATTCTGGTCTCGGTCGGCGACATCACCGGCCACGGCATCGCGGCGGCCACCGGCATGGTGGTGCTGCGCAACGCTCTGCGCGGTCTCGCCGCCACGGGCGCCGGGCCGGGCCAGATGCTGACGTGGCTGAATCTGGTCGCTCACCACCTGACCGACAACATCTTCGCCACCGCCGTCTGCGGCCTCTACGACCCGCAGACACAGGTGCTGCGCTGGGCCCGCGCGGGACACCTCCCGCCGGTGCTCATCCGCGCGGGCCACGCCTCGACCCTGCCCACCATCAAGGGCATGATCCTCGGCGCGGTGGCGGAGGCGGTCTACGAGGAAGCCGAACTCCAGCTGGAACCGGACGACACCCTCCTGCTCTACACCGACGGTCTCATCGAGCGCCGCGACCGGTACTTGGACGACTGCGTGGAACGACTGCTCGCGATCTCGGCGGAGTTCACCGGAACCCTGGACGATCGTCTGGACCACCTGCTCGACGGCAGCGACGCCAACACCGACGACGACACCTGCGTGGTCGGTATCCACGTGAGCCATGGCGCCGGGCGCGACAGCGCCTGATCGCCCTGGGGTATGGGAATGTTTGCCGCCTGACCCACCCGGATACACTGTGCCGCTGGAAGGGTCGTCCTTCCGCTGGTCCTGGCTGCGACGGCCAGCAGGCGGCCGACGGTGTCGAAGGAGTCCGAAGGTGGATGCCCCACTCGCGGTGGGTGACTCCGATGGAGCGCTGTCCGGAACGACGGAGCTGGAAGTGAGCGCGCTACCGGATCGCCCCGGACTACGCGCTTCCGGCGAGATCACCGCGGTCACTTGCTCGTCCTGGGAAGACGCCTTGGCCGAGCTGGCCCGGTGCCACACGGATGTCTCCTATATCGAGCTGTCGGATGTGGCCTACATCGATGTATCCGGGGCGACGGCGCTCGCGGTGACCGCGATGCGCTTGCCCGCCGGGCGGGTGGTGGTGGAATCCCCACCGCCGTCGCTGCCGCGGGTACTGGAGATGTTCTGGCCGAACCTGAACCGAATCGAGGTGACGCCGCGATGAGCGCAGTGGCCGCAAGCGAGGCGTTCGAACATCCCGCCCTGTTCTACCGCACAGAACAGGAGTACACCCAGCAGACGGTGTCGTTCCTGCGGGAGGGCATGGCGGCGGGCGAGCCGATGGCAGTCGCGGTACCCGGCCCCAACCTGGAACTGATCAGGAACGGCTTGGGCGCGGACGCCGAGGGCATCTTGTTCCTGGACATGACCGAGGCCGGTCGCAATCCGGGGCGGATCATTCCCAAGGTGCTCAGGGGCTTCGCCGACGCGCACCCCGAAGGACGGGTGCGCATCATCGGCGAGCCGATCTGGGCCGGACGCAGCGCGGTGGAGTACCCCGCGTGCGCGCAGCACGAGGCGTTGATCAACGCGGCCTTCGAAGGCCGGGCGGTGACGATCCTGTGCCCTTACGACGAGGTCCGGCTGGACGCGGGTGTGCTGGCCGACGCCCGTATCACCCACCCCACCCTCATCAGCGACGGGCGCGAGGCGGCCAGCGATGTCTACGACTGGCAGGCGATCGTGGCCCGCTACAACCAGTCGCTGCCGACCGCGCCGGATGCCGCCGTCTTTCCCTTCGGCGTGGACGAGCTTCGGGCTGTCCGGCACTTCGCCGTCGAGCAGGCCGGGAGGCTGGGCTTGCGGGGCGAGCGGTTGCAGGATGCCGAGCTCGCGGTCGGCGAGCTGACGACCAACAGCGTGGTGCACGGCGGCGGCAGCGGGACCTGCGCGATCTGGGCCGAGCAAGGGCAGCTGGTGTGCGAGGTTCGTGATGGCGGGCGGCTGACCGATCCGCTGGCCGGTCGCAGGCCACCGCAGCCTGGACAGGTCGGCGGCCGGGGGCTGATTCTGGTCCACTACATGGCGGATCTGGTGCGCGTGCACACCGGTGGCGACGGCACGACGATTCGGTTCTATCTCGGTCTCTGACCCTGCGCATGCAACCTCATGCGCCGTGTTCGATCGAAATGCGTTACACCGCCGCGGTTCTGGGTACTGCCGCATCCGGCCGGGGGCTGCGGTGCACAGCGACGTGAACGAGCTCGGGACGGCTTGTCGATCGACGAAGGGGAACGCTGATGTCGCTGCTGCCGCTGTTGATGATCGTGGTCGGGCTACCGTTCGCGGCGGTCACCGCCGCGTACTCCGCCATCTTGCTCGCCTGCTGGTGGGAGCTGCGCAGCGCGCCGCATCCGGCGGCGGCGGTTCAGCCGAGTCGATAGGGACACCCTGCATCGCAGTCGTGTGCGGTCGTCAGGAGTCCGGTCCGGCGGGTATCTGCACGGCTATTTCGCCACCCAGTTCGTAGCCGCCACCGAGCTCCAGTCCGTCACCGCTCCAGAACCGTCCGGGGTCGTACCAGTTGGGGCTTCGGTGTTGCGACAGCAGTCTCATCGATTGGTAGGTCGCGGCCACGATCTCCGCGCAGTACGCGCTTTCCAGCTCCTTGGCGGCCGCTCGGTTCGATCGGCGTCGGGGGAGCCGCACCCGGCCGCGTAGCCAGCGTCCGGCGAGACCGGCGGTGGAAGGGAAGGGGGTTCCGTCGAGTCGGGCGATGGTGCGCAGCAAGCTGTCTTCCATCTCTTTGGTCGCCGGAAGGTTCAACTGGCGCAACCAGGCTTGCTGACCGTAGCGGTGCGCCCACACCAGTACCGCGTCGCGCAGGTTGTGCAACTGGACGCCGCGGTGCGCGACGCCGGTCCACATGTCGGGCAGTGATCGGCCCAGCTCGGCGTGCCAGATCAGCGCGGGCAGATCGTCGAGCACGACCGACATGCCGACATGGTTGACCGGGCTGTTCGTCGTCATGCGAATCGCACGGTCGGCTGCCGAATGGCCACGAAACAGCCAGATGTCACCGGTCCTGGTGATCTCGAGCGCTCGATCGAGACTGATGCTCGTCCCCGTCATGGACGTAGCCTATGCGGTATGCGGTGGTGGAAGGCAGTGGGTTTGGCGGGTGCGGCAGGTGTGGTCGCGACCGGTGTGGTGATCGTGCGCGCCGAGCGCCGTCGCCGTGCCTACACTCCGGACCAGGTCCGCGAACGACTGCACATGCGACTCGCGCAGGCGACCGCGGTCGAAACGGCCGCCGAAACCGCCGCGCCAGCACCTCGGGACGCCGTCGGCATCCGCGGGCGCATCCGCCGCTTGTTTCAGTCGAAATCCTGACGGGCGACCACGTCCTCGCCGAGGAACCCACCCGATTGGCGCCGCCACAGCTGCGCGTATGTTCCTTGCGCGCAGAGCAACTCCTGGTGTGTCCCCTGCTCGACGACTCGCCCGTTGTCGAGCACCACCAGCCGGTCCATCCCGGCCACAGTGCTCAGCCGGTGCGCGACGACCAGTGCCGTCCGTCCTTCCATCAACTCCCAGAGCGTCTGCTGCACAAGCGATTCGCTTTCCGAGTCGAGTGCGCTGGTGGCCTCGTCCAGGAGCAGGATGGGCGCGTCCCGCAGGATGGCCCGGGCCAGCGCGACCCGCTGGCGCTGGCCGCCGGACAGTTTCACGCCGCGCTCGCCGATCAGCGTTTCCATACCCTGCGGTAGCGCGTCCGCGAACTCGGTGACGTGCGCGGCCTTGGCGGCCCGCGTGATCTCCTCGTCCGTGGCGTCCGGGCGCGCGAACCGGATGTTCTCGCTCAGGGTCCGGTGAAACATGGCCGGATCCTGTGGCACGTAGGCGATCAGACCGCGCAGATCCGCCTGCCGCAGCCGGGCGATGTCCTGCCCGCCGATGCGTATCGTTCCGGATTGAATATCCATCAACCGCAGCAGCAATTGGGTGATGGTGGTCTTGCCACCCCCGGACCGTCCCACCAGGCCTACCTTGGCGCCGCTCGGCACGTGCAGATCCAGTCCGTGAAACAGCTGCCGCGCGCCACCGTGTGTGAAGTCCACCCCCTCGAACCGCACGTCGAAGCCCTTGGGTCGCAGTGGTTCCGGATGTTCGATATCGAGCACCTTCGGTTCGTCGAGCAGCAGTTCGGTGAACTGCGCCGCCTCGGTGAGCACGGTCTCCAACCGTCGGTAGATCTGGTTGAACCGGAACATGATCCCGGTGGCGTTGAAGTAGTAGGTGAATGCCACAACAATGGCCTCCACCCCCGCGTTGCCGCGGCTGAGTCCCAACGCGATCAGCAGGCCGATCACATTGGTGAGTACCACCAGCGGCGCCACCAGCGTATCTATCCGCAGGTTCGCGTAATCCCAGGAGCGCACCGTTTTTCGCCGCGACGAGGCCACCCGCCGTCGATGCTCGGCCGCCTCCTGCGGTTCGGCGGCGAAGGCGCGCACCACCTGCATATTGGCCAGGCTGTCGGCCACATGCCCGGAAACCCGCGCGATGGCGGCCTCGCGGTCGTCGACGAGCTTCTGGCGGCGCTGGACCAACGGGATGATGACCAGCACGGTCACCACGATCATTCCCACCAGCACGGCGACCAGCACGGGGTTGTAGCGCCACAACACGATCGAGGCGAACACCAGCGGCACCAGTGCCGCCAGGACCTCGAAAGCGAGGGTGTCCACGAACTGTTCGAACCGAGCCGCGAAGCTGAGCGAGCGCTTCGTCAGCGAACCGGCGAAGTTGTTGTGGAAGAACGCCGCGTCCTTGGCGAGCAGCTCGTCCATGGCGACCACGTGCAGGTGCTCGATACCGTAGGCGTCGACTCGGTTGAGGCAGTGAATTCCGATGCGCCACAGCAGTTCCGCGAGCAGCAGGGTGCCACCGAAGGCGAGGATGTACGGAGCAAGGGCCCCGAAACTCGTATCGCCGGTGGCCGCGACCCGGCCGACAACCATGGCGACGATCAGCGGTGCGATGTACAGGTTGCAGATATTGCCGAGTGCCGGCCCCAGCAACGCCGGAATCGTTATGCCCTTACGAGAGGCCATTTCCCGGCCGTAGAAACGCAGAACCAGCTCGACCGCCGTCGCGCGTGAACTCATGCTCCCCCTCTGGTCTCGTATCGACGAGCGCTGCAGGTGAGTAATGATCCCGTGTCCAGGCGGGTTGTAGCCAGTGGATATCCGCCGAAGGCGAGCCTCCGACATCGCCGCCGACGGCGTCGAGGTGTTGCGCCGACTCACGCCGCGGTGACCGGCGTAGCCGATGCCGGTCGGAACAAGTGGGTTCTCGTCGGGTGTGGCCAACCGGCGATATTCTGGGAAGACGTCATCGAGAGGTGCGCAGTGGTGCATTCGACCTGGCTTGGATCGGATGGATCGGTGTAGGTCGATGGCCGGCGCCGATTCATTCGCGACGCAACGCGACGTGTCCGGTTCGGTCGTGGCGGAGCTGGCCGCGGCCGGGTTCGAGGACGCCGTGGAGATCGGTCGTGGCGGTTTCGGCGCGGTCTATCGGTGCAGGCAGGCCGCGCTCGACCGCGTGGTGGCGGTCAAGGTGCTCACGGCCGATCTCGACGAGGACAATCGGGCGCGGTTCTTCCGCGAGCAGCGGGCGGCGGGCAGGCTGACCGGACATCCCAACATCGTCGATGTCCTCCATGCCGACGCCACCGGCAACGGTCGCCCATTCCTCGTCATGCCGTATTACGCGCACGGTTCCCTGGACGCACGGATTCGCCACAACGGACCACTGGAGCTAGGGGAAGCGCTGCGGCTCGGGGTGAAGATGGCCGGGGCGCTCGAGACGGCGCATCGCTTCGGGATTCTGCACCGCGACGTCAAGCCCGCGAACATCCTTTTCACCGACTACGACGAGCCGACGCTGGTGGACTTCGGAATCGCCCATTTCGCGGGCGGGTTCGTCACCGGCACCGGAATCATCACGGGTACACCGGCTTTCACCGCTCCGGAAGTGATAGCGGGCGAGCCGGTGACGCCTGCCGCGGACGTCTACGGTCTCGGTGCGACATTGTTCGCCGCGATCACCGGCCATGCCGCATTCGAACGCCGAAGCGGCGAGCAGGTGGTGGCTCAATTCGTCAGGATCACCTCCGAGCCGGTGCCCGATCTGCGGGAGCACGGCATCGCGGAAGAGGTCAGCGCCATCATCGAAAGTGCCATGTGCCGCGACCCGGGCAACCGCCCGACCGCCGCGGAACTGGGTGAGCGACTCCGGACATCGCAAGCCCATCATGGTTTTTCGGTCGACGAGATGGCATTGCGCACGCCACCCGACACTGAGAACGACTCTCCGCGAGCCGAACTCGGAAAGCCTTCCTCGGCAATGCGCGTCCGCCGAGCGTCCGCGACCTCGTCGCGTTCGGGCCGGTCGGGTAGGACTCCGTTGGAATTGACCAGTTTCGTGGATCGGCGCACGGAACTGGTCGAAGCGAGCAACGCGTTGTCGACCTCGCGGTTGGTGACGTTGACCGGGATCGGCGGGGTGGGCAAGACGCGGCTGGCGGTGCGGGTCGCCACCCTTGCCGAGGCCGAGTTCACCGACGGCACGACCTTCGTGGATATCGGCGAGGTGCGCGACGGGTCGCTGGTGTGGGGCATCGTGGCGGCGGCGCTGGGGTTGCAGGACCGGTCGGTGCGGCCGCTGCGCGAGGTACTCGTGGAATTCCTTACCGATCGGGAATCGCTGCTCGTACTCGACAATTGCGAGCAGTTGGTGGACGCGGTGGCCGAGCTCGCCGACTCGCTGCTTCGGACGTGTCCCGGGTTGCGAATTCTGGCGACGAGTCGCGAGCCGATCGGTCTCGACGGAGAGGCGGTTCTGCCGATTCAGCCGCTGGCGGTCCCCGATCCCGATCGGCTGCCCGAGAACCTGTCGCGCGACGACGCGATGAGGTTGTTCGCCGAGCGTGCTGCCACGGTTGTCGCGGGGTTCGAGATCACCGAGGACAACAAGGTCACGATCGCTCGGATCTGTCGGCGGCTGGACGGTTTGCCGTTGCCGATCGAGCTGGCGACGGCGTGGCTGCGGGTGATGTCGCCGGAGCAGGTGTTGCGGCGGTTGACCGATCGGTTCGCGTTGCTGACTCGTGGGAGCCGCAGCGCCCCACCGCGGCAGCAGACGCTGCGCGTGTGTATCGACTGGAGCCACGACCTGTGCACACCGGCGGAACAACGGGTGTGGGCGCGGTTGTCGGTGTTCGCCGGAAGCTTCGGACTCGAGGCCGCGCAGTACGTCTGTGGTGATCCGGCGGAGGATCTCCTGGATACGGTGGCCTCCCTCGTCGACAAGTCGATCCTGACGAGGGAGGAAGCGGGGACCGAGGTGGGGTTCGGCATGCTCGATACCGTGCGCGACTACGGCCGCGAAAAGGCAAGAGAGACCGGCGAATACCTCGAGATCTGCCGCCGCCACCGCGACTGGTGCGAACGGCTGGCGCTGGATGCGAACGCGGGCTTTTCCAGTACCCGGGCACTCGAGTGGGTCGGCAGGCTGCGTCGGGAGCGACCGAACTTGCGGCAAGCGCTGGAATTCTCCGTGTCGGAGAGTCCTGACGTCGGCATTCGGATCGCCGCGGCTGTGTGGCCCTTCTGGTTTTCCCAAGGCTCGCTGGGCGAAGGGCGACGCTGGCTGGATCGCCTGCTGGCGCTGCGCACCGGAGAACTCACTACCGACCAAGCCGGGGCGTTCTACGCCGCCTGCCTGATGGCCGCGGTGCAGGGTGACCTTGCCGCGGCGGCCGGCTGGGTGCGCCAAGGGCGCGCACTGGTCGAGGAGACGACCGACCCAGGGACCCGCGCTCGCATCGACTTCGCCGAGGGAGTTCTCGCACTGTTCAGCGGGAATCCCTCGGCCGCACGCCCGCACCTCGAGAAGGCCGTCGAGGTGTCTGCGGAAGATGGGGACGTGCTCTTCCAGATCGACGCCCTGACGAACCTCGGGGCCGTCCACGATCTGGGCCACGACACCGAGAAGGCCATCGAGTGCTACGAGCACGCGCTCGCGCTCACCGACGATCACGGTGAAGCGATGTACCGGCCTTATGTGCTGTGGTCGCTGGCGGTGGCATCGTGGCGGGGAGGAGACTTCCCGCGGGCGACCGGATTGCTCGCGGAGGCACTGCGGGTGAACCGGACGGTGAAAGACCGCACGAACGCGAGCATGTGCTTACGAGCATTGGCGTGGATTGCCACAGAAGAGCAGGAGGCCGAACGGGCGGTCGTGTTGATGGCGGCCGCCGAGCAGATCGGCCGGTCGGTGGGCACTTCGCCGATATGGCTCGCGGACCTGCTCCCAGCCCAAGCAGAGTGGGAGCGCCGAACCCGCCAGGCGATGAGCGAACAGGCATACGCCGCGGCCTGGGGGGAGGGCGCCGCGCTCGGTTTCGACGCCGCGATCGCCTATGCCTTGGGTGGATGCTCGTTGGACAGCTGAATGATGACTGTCCGAGTACGGGCGGCGGCAGCGCGATCGTGGCGAGGGCGCCACCGCCCGCCGCGCGGGGGTTCGGATGGCCCGACCCCTCCGGACCACCCGCTCACCGAACCGGCCGGCGGCCACGGCGCCCGAGGGTGAGTGTGGCAGCGGCGATCGCGGACTTGATCTTCATGGGATGGGTTCCTTTCCCGCGCGGCATCTCCGCGCTGAGGACAGAAAACCAAGCCCTCCGTGAGATTTTCATGATGAACGCGCCAGCCGGTGAGGCAGGGTAGTCACTTGTCGAGTCGCTTTCGGTAAGCGCGCTGTTGGCATGCGCGTGAGCAGTAGAGGCGCGGTCGGCCGGAGGCGGGTCGCTGCACCGGCTTCCCGCACATCAGACATCTTTCATCACGAGTTTCATCACGACTGCGGGCGATGAGCATCTCGATACCGTCGAGCACGCGCGCGAGCCCGAACTCGAACGGGGCCTCTGGCTCGTCGTAGCCGCCCGCTTCCCACAGGGCCGTGAGCGTCGGGTAGCGGTCGAGGCGCTGGTAGAGCGTGTCGCGAGCGCCCCACCATTCCCGCTCGCTCACCCCGCTCTGTCGTTCCTGCCGTGCGGTCTCCACCAACGTCTGGGCCTCGGCGTCGACGAACCGGCCGACCAGATTCACCGCGGCGATCACTTCCGCGGGGGGCAGGCCGGATTCGGCGATCGCGCTCAGCATGCGTTCATAGGAGGCGACGCCGTTGGGGCCGGGCAGGTGACGGCTGCCGCGCACCTCGGCCATCCAGGGGTGGCGCGTGCGCAGCTCCCATTCGCTGCGGGCGCACGACTCCAGTCGCGCCCGCCAGCCGTCTCCGGTGCCGACCGAGGGGTGGGCTTCCCCGAGGACGGCATCGAGCATGAGGTCGACGAGCTGGTCGCGTCCGGGCACATGGCGGTAGAGCGACATCGTGGTGAAGCCGAGCCGCTCGGCTACCTTGCGCATCGACAGGCCCTCCAGGCCCTCGGCGTCGGCCAGTTCGATGGCGGCGCGCACTATCCGTCCCAGGCTCAGCCCCCGGCGCGGCTCCAGTTCGCGCTCCCGCCACAGCAATTCGACCCCGTGGTCGGGATCCTCCGCTTTGTCGTCGATCATTGGCCTCCCGCCGTCTATGGTGTTATATCTTGTGTACACCATAAACGTACAGAAGGGTTGCTACATGCTGGAGTTCTATGTCGATCCGAATGGCGACGACTCCGGGCCGGGCACCGAGAGCCAGCCGTTCGCCACGCTCGGCCGGGTCGCGCAGGCCGCGGGAGACGGCACCGGCACAATCGTCGCCCACCTCAGGGCGGGACGGCACATCCTGCGCGAACCCCTCGCGGTCACCAAGGGGGACATAGTCTTTCAGGCCTACGGTTACGGGACCGCCACGCAGGAGGAAGCCATGATCAGCGGCGGCCGACACATCACCGGCTGGCGTGTACGTGACGGGGTCTGGCTGGCCGATGTGGGCGAGCTGGACACTCGCCAGCTCTATGTCGACGGGCGCAGAGCCGAACGTGCCGCCATCGACACCCTCCCCGGCGCTGTGACCAGCACCGAAACGGGTTACGTCACGGACGTCACGCTCAATTGGCAGAGCCCGGCCGACGTCGAGTTCGTCTACCGGGGCATCTACCCGTGGACCGAGGCCCGCTGCGCGGTGGCCGATGCAGTCGTCAGCGAAGGTTCGACGACGATCGCCATGGCGCAGCCTGCTTTCGCCCGAGCCCACGACCTGTACAACTTCGCGTGGGAAGGACAGACCTCGCACGGCCCCGGCTTGCCCACCAGGGTGGAGAACGACCCTGTCTTCCTCACCGAACCGGGCACCTTCGTCCTGGACCGCTCGAGGCCCGGCCAGCACGTCCTGCACTACCTGCCACGTCCCGACGAAGAGCCTGAACGCACCGAGGTGAACGCTCCCGTTCTCGAGGTGTTGCTGCATGTCACGGGCGCGACCGGCGTCGCTTTCCAGGGGCTGGTCTTCGCCGAGGCCACCTGGCTGCGCCCCCATGCCGAAGGCTTCCTGCACTATCACGGCGGCGGCTACTACGAAGGCGGCCCGGTCGACACGGTCACCATCGTGGAGGGACAGATGTGGGTGACCGTCCCGCGGGAATCCGCCAGGATTCCTGCCTGCGTTCGTGTCGACGACAGCACCGACGTCCGTATCGAGGACTGCCGGTTCACCAGGTTGGGCGCCACCGGGCTCGGGCTCTCCAACGGCGCGAACCTCATCGTGCGTGGTTGCGACTTCGACACTCTCGCGGCCTCCGGTATCACGGCCACCGGCAGCCGGGACGTACTGATCGAGGACAACCGCGTCCACCAGATCGGTCTGGACTACTCCGGTTCTCCTGGCATCGCGATCAGCGATACCCTCGACTGCACCGTCACGCGCAACCAGGTCACCGACGTGCCGCACTGCGGCATCGTGGCCGGACCCGCGCGCGGCACCCGCCTGCTGCACAACCTCGTCACGGACACTCTCACGACCTTGGCCGACGGCGGCGGCATCTACCTGGCCGGCCCCCAGGGCGACGGCCCCGGCAACGGCGCGCTCGTCCGCGGCAATGTCATCACGGACACCCGCACCCCGTACAACTTCGGCCTCTACACCGACTACGGCGCCTCCTGGGTGACCGTCGAGAACAACGTGGTCATGCGTGCCGACAACACCGCCGTCCTGCAAGTCGTGCCGCCGCTGGAGAACGTCGTCTACCGGGACAACTTCTGGGACGCCGATCCACAAGGCAGCGACGACGTGCCGGCGGGCGTCACCTACGAGGGCAACACCACGATCGCCGAACCACACCACCTGGACAACGCCACCCGCGCCATCCAAGCGCAAGCGGGCCTCGTTCGCCCCCGCTGAACACACCGGTACACCGGAACTTCACCGGTGTACCGCTCGGTCACAGACACGGATGCGCAGACATGCGTGCGAATCCGCGCGCGTTCTTCATGAGGAATCGCTGCTGTCGGGTCGCGTCCGTGCGCGCAATTGTGTTCTCGGAAGGTCTGTTCGCACCGTTTGCGGAATTCGGAAACCTCGGCATGAACACGAAACGGATTCCCCAAACGCGAGGCGTTCTCGGCCGCGCGGGCGGCGTCTTTGTGTTTGGCGCCCAGATGGATCTGCCGGTCGTACACCGCGGCTTCGATCGTCTCGGCGTTCGGATGGCGACCCAACCCGAACAGCGACTTCATCTGCGCTTCGGTCACTTCCGCGCCGATATCGATGCCCAGTGCGGTCAAGCCGGTGCCGTGCCAACGCCCCGGCTCACCGTGATCCGAGTAGTAGTCCGACCAAGTCGAACGGCCGCGTGAGAACTATTGGTCTTTCCTGGCTGCTGGTGGGCTCTCGAGGGGCCGAGCAGGTCCCAGCGGTTGCCTGAGATGTCGAGGAAGACGGCGACCCGGCCGTAGGGTTCGGTGCGGGGCTCCGTCACGAACTCGACGTTTGCTGCGGTCATCCGCGTATATGCCTGGTCGAAATCTTCCACTCGAAGGAAGAATCCGACGCGGCCTGCGGTCTGGTCGCCGACGGCGGCGAGTTGGCGGCTGCCGTCGGCGCGGGCGAGCAGGATCCCAGTCTGCGCGTGGGGCGGGCGAACGACGACCCATCGTTTCGGCCGCCCGTCGTTGGTCAGTGACGGGACGTCCTCGACCAGGTCGAAGCCGAGGGTATTCACGAAGAAGTCGATGGCAGGGTCATACTCTGCGACGACAATGGCGATGAGTTCCAAGTGCATTCAACGGGGCTAGGAGGCTGTGCCGCTCGTTCGGCGCATGGCGGTGTATTGGGCCCAGGTGGTAGCAGATAGAGCGGCCCATCGGCCGGCGGTGGTTGGAGCGAGTCCAAGTAGTTCGGCGAGGACGGGTGTGGGCATGCTGGCGGCGAGGTGGAACATCGCGGCTTTGCGGGCGTGGTTGGGGCGGACGCCGCGTGCGACGAGTTCGCCGCGGATGTTCTCTGTTACCAGGTGTTTTACTGGCAGGCGACCAGGGAAGAGCCATATGCCATGGTTGGCGTAAGAGGCCGGGCCGCCGCGGTCTAAGCGTTCGCGGATCAGTTGATCGAGCGGTTCCGCCATTTCGACGGGGATGGTCTCGAAGGTGACGGTGACGGTGCCGCCGGGTTGCAGTTGGACCTGTCGGCGCGCATCCGGCAGATCCTGCTCAGTGGCTGAGCGAACAGCAGCATGAACAGGCCAGCAATGCGGGTGTAGAGGCGAATGGTGGTGTTGTGCAGCAGCGTTTCGACGTGGTGCCAGCGTTGCTCGTCGCCGAGCTCGACCTGAAGGTCGGGGCGTGTCGGGGCGGGATCCGCAGTTGCTGGGTGATCTGGGTTCGGTTGGTCCAGTCCAGGAATCGCACCAGAACGACACCGCGACCGGGGTATTGGTTTTCCGGCTGGTCGGGATCGAGCTGGACGGTCGACACGCACGCGTCAAGTTCGAACGCCTGAGCTCGGGAGCCTACGGCGCTCAGCTGGTACAGCTACCGGCCCCCCGGGATCTCCAGCAGGACACCGGATTCCACCTGCACAGCGCTCCGCGGCTGCCGTTTCGGCCGCATGATCTCGAGGGCTGGGCGCAGATGATCCGGCAGGCCTATCAAGAGTGGTTCCATGCCGGGTTCCTCGGCCTCGCCAACGACTAGTTCGATTTGCTGCGCTAGCGGTGGTTTCAGCACTGCGATAACGAACTTCGCGCGCACAGGACCGGCGGCATGCTCGCCATTTCCGGATGTTTGATGGGCCAAAGATCGCGATAGGTTGACTGTTGCGACGGAATCGGCTGTGCAACTGGGAGGTTGATCGTGGTAATGCGTGACGAGGAGGCGGTATCTCGCGACGCGGCGACGACCCGCGACATGTCGCGCCCGGCGCGTCTGCACGTCCACAGCGCCGTCTCCACGGCCCTGGCGCTGCACAGCGATCACGCGCTGCGCGAGCTCG
>NZ_JBEXKI010000003.1:0-301448 GCF_040609595.1 Nocardia sp. NPDC004654
GGGCCTTACCGCTCGACTTGCATGTGTTAAGCACGCCGCCAGCGTTCGTCCTGAGCCAGGATCAAACTCTCCGTTGAAGACTCACAATCACACCCAAAAGGTGCAATCAGATCTAAACTAGAGTCCGAAAACCTAGCAAAACAATCGCCAGCCGGAAATTAGCTGACTTAAATGTCCAGCCCTCCACACGGGGGGTGAAGAGCCGGAACCAAATTTCAAAATTTGGCACTGACATTCATCGACACACTATTGAGTTCTCAAAGAACACACGCACACACCATCTCCCGGGGGATTCCCCGATCAATCGGTGAGGCAACTTTTACAGCTTAGCGCGGCCGGTAACCCGAAACCAAATCGGGGTCCCAATCGAGCTAGTGTGACCGCCAGGCGCTCCTCGTCCTACCTCGTTTCCCTGGCTCAGCGTCTCCGCTCGGCCCCGGGTCGGTGTCCGTGTCGCTCTGACTTGAATAAAGTTACGTGGCCGCTTGCACGATGTCAAATCGCCTGGTCAATACGGGTTTTGGACGACTCTTGATCAACATCCATTACGGACAAGATCGATTCCGGCCCGCGGACAAGATCAATCAGGCGCCCCGACCCGCTCCACCAGACCGCCCAATGCCTGCAGCTGCTCGACGAAATTCGGGTAACCGCGGTCGATGTGGAAGACGTCGTGCACTTCGGTGGTGCCGTCGGCGACCAGACCCGCGAGCACCAGACCCGCGCCGGCCCGAATATCCGAGGACCACACCGGCGCGCTGGACAGCCGCGGAATACCGCGCACCACCGCGTGATGACCGTCGGTGCGGGCGTCGGCGCCCAGCCGGATCATCTCCTCCACGAAGCGGAACCTGGCCTCGAAGATGTTCTCGGTGATCATCGAGGTGCCATCCGCGATCGCCGCGAGGCCGATGGCCATCGGCTGCAGGTCGGTCGGGAAGCCGGGGAACGGCAGAGTCGAGAAGTTCACCGCGCGCGGACGCTCCGGCTGCACGACACGGAAGCCGTCCACCTCGAAGGAGATTCGCGCGCCCGCCGAACGCAACTTGTCCAGCACGAGCGAGAGGTGCTTCGGGTTCACGCCGGTGACGCGGACGTCGCCCATGGTCATGGACGCGGCGATCCCCCACGTCGCGGCGACGATGCGGTCGCCGATCACACGGTGATCGGTCGGACGCAGTCGCTTGACACCCTGAATGGTGAGCACCGAGGTGCCCGCGCCGCTGATCCGGGCGCCCATCTGCACCAGCATGTTGCACAGGTCGACGATGTCGGGCTCGCGCGCCGCGTTGTCGATGACCGTCTCGCCCTCGGCGAGCACCGCGGCCATGAGGATGTTCTCGGTCGCGCCGACCGAGGGGAAGTCCAGCCGGATCCGGGCGCCCTGAAGTTCGTCGGCGCGCGCGACGACGCAGCCGTGCTCGATCTCGCTGGTCGCGCCGAGCAACCGCAGGCCGGCCTGGTGCATGTCGAGTGGGCGGGAACCGATCGCGTCACCGCCGGGAAGCGCGACCACCGCGCGCTTGCACCGCGCCATCAGCGGACCGAGCACGCACACCGAGGCGCGGAACTGCGTCACGGCGGGGAAGTCCGCGTGGTACTTCGGCTCGGCGGGCGTCGTGATGGTGACCACGGAACGGTCGCCGGGCGCGTCGTCGGAGATGACGACCTCGCAGCCGAGGCCGCGCAGTACGTCGGCCATCAGCGGCACATCGAGAATGTCGGGGCAGTTCGTGATCGTCGACGTGCCCTCGGCAAGCAGGGCAGCGGCCATCAGCTTGAGGACGCTGTTCTTAGCGCCTCCTACCGCGACCTCGCCGACGAGCCGATTGCCCCCGGTGACCAGAAACCGTTCGCTCACACTGGGTAGCTTATCCACCGCCGGCGGCGCGCACGCGCGTGTACGCGATCCCGGTGTGCTGCGACACGATCCGAACGGTCGGCATCACGATTCTTTCTTGCCGCCACCGGGCTGCCACAGAATGTCGCCCTCGGGATTCGTGTACCGGCTCAGGATGAAGAGCAAATCGGACAGCCGATTGAGGTACTTGGCCGGAAGAACGCTGGTGTCCTCGGAGTGCGCCTCGACGGCGGCCCACGCGGCGCGCTCGGCGCGGCGGACCACGGTGCGCGCGGTGTGCAGCAGCGCGGCCAGCGGGGTGCCGCCCGGCAGAATGAACGAATTCAGCGGCGCCAGTTCGGCATTGAACTCGTCACACCAGCCTTCCAGCCGGTCGATGTAGTCCTGCGTGATCCGCAGCGGCGGGTACTTGGGTTCGGCGACCACGGGGGTGGAGAGATCCGCGCCGGCGTCGAACAGGTCGTTCTGGACCTGGCGGAGCACCGTCAGCAGATGCTCGTCCGGTGCGCCGAGCGCGATCGCGACACCGATGGCCGCGTTGGCTTCATCGCAGTCCGCGTACGCGACGAGGCGGGGATCGGTTTTGGAAACTCGAGAGAAATCGCTGAGCCCGGTGGTTCCGTCGTCACCGGTCCTGGTGTAGATCCGGGTCAGGTGCACGCTCACGACGCGCCCTCGCTGACGCTCGGCCACGTCGCGCGCGTGGGCGCGCTGTGTCGATGATTCGCTCGCTGGCGCTCACTCATGAAATTCTCCGCTCGCTACAGACCGGGCATGCGGCGGGTGCGGTCCGAAGGCCGCGATTCCACCCAGGACAGGAAGGCCGCGCGGGCGCCGCGATCGAGGGCCAGCTCGTAGTTGCCCTCGGTGTCGGCCACCTCGGTGACGATGATCTCGTCGGTCATGATGTCGTACTCGTCGCCGCGCGGACCGCGCCGGTCGCCGACCTCGATGCCGCGGCGCCGAATCGTGGCGTCCGGACCGATCTTGAGGCTGGTGAGCTTGAAGAAGACGAGGCGGTCCTCGTCATAGCGAATGAGACCGTGCCGCCAGCCTTGGCCGCCGTTCGCGGGCAGCACGCGCAGGATCGCAGCGGTCCCGCCGCGGCGCAGCATGATCAGTCGGTAGACGGAGATCAACGCCAATGCGACCAGCAGCAGCACCAGAATGATCAGGACAACCATCCCGGTTTGCAATGCTGTCCGTCCTTTCGCTCGGCATCCGCGTCACGAACCGCGGCGGATACCCATCCGTTGCGACATTCAAACACGAGTCTACAAACGGGTGAGCAACTGGGGCTGAATACCATTGTCGGCGACGAAGATACCTTCGCCGCCGACAATGGGGATGTTCACGACCCGTCAGGGTCTTCAGGCGCTCGCGACCTGCTCGACCGCGCGCACCCGGGCCTGTGCCGCCCGCTGTTGTTCCTCGGTCGCGGACGTGTCGGCCAGCACCTTACGTGCCGCCTCGACGTCCACCTCACCGGCGAACTCCGCGGACTCGGCCAGGACACGCACCGTGTTGGCGGTGACCGAGAAGAAACCGCCGTGCACGGCGGCGACGATGCGCTCGCCATCGGTGGACACGATGTTCACCGTGCCGCCCTCGACCAGCTGGCCGAGGAGCGGCTCGTGGCCCGGCATGATGCCGATCTGGCCCTCGGTGGTCTGCGCGCTGACGAACGACGCCTGGCCGGACCAGAGCAGTCGTTCGACAGCCACGAGATCGACTGACATTTCGGCCATCGGTGACTACTTTCCGGCGATCTTCTTCGCGGCCGCCTCGACGTCGTCGAGACCACCGCAGGAGTTGAACGCCTGCTCCGGGAAGTGGTCGAACTCGCCCTTGCAGACACGGTCGAAGTCGTCGATGGTCTGCTCCAGCGGCACGACCGAACCCACCTGGCCGGTGAACTTCTCGGCCACGATGAAGTTCTGGCCGAGGAACTTCTCCAGACGACGGGCACGACCGACGAGGACCTTGTCCTCTTCGGAGAGCTCGTCCATGCCGAGGATGGCGATGATGTCCTGCAGTTCCTTGTACTTCTGCAGGATCCGCTTCACCTCGTTGGCCACGGCGAAGTGCCGGTCGCCGACGATCGAGGCCTCCAGGATGCGGGAGGTCGAGGTCAGCGGGTCGACGGCCGGGTAGATGCCCTTCTGCGAGATCGGGCGGGAGAGCTCGGTCGTCGCGTCGAGGTGGGCGAAGGTGGTCGCCGGGGCGGGGTCGGTGTAGTCGTCGGCGGGCACGTAGATGGCCTGCAGCGAGGTGATGGACCGACCACGGGTCGAGGTGATGCGCTCCTGCAGCTCACCCATCTCGTCGGCCAGCGTGGGCTGGTAACCGACGGCGGAGGGCATACGGCCGAGCAGGGTCGACACCTCGGAACCGGCCTGGGTGAACCGGAAGATGTTGTCGATGAACAGCAGCACGTCCTGGTGCTGCACGTCGCGGAAGTACTCGGCCATGGTGAGGGCCGAGAGGGCGACGCGCATACGGGTGCCCGGCGGCTCGTCCATCTGGCCGAAGACGAGGGCGGTGTCCTGGAGGACGCCCATCTCTTCCATCTCCAGGCGGAGGTCGGTGCCCTCACGGGTGCGCTCACCGACGCCCGCGAACACGGAGGTGCCGGAGAACTCACGCGCGATACGGGTGATCATCTCCTGGATCAGAACGGTCTTGCCGACACCGGCGCCACCGAACAGACCGATCTTGCCGCCCTTCACGTACGGGGTCAGCAGGTCGATGACCTTGATGCCGGTCTCGAGGATCTCGGTCTTGCCCTCGAGCTGGTCGAAGCTCGGCGGCTTGCGGTGGATGCCCCACTGCTCGCCGTCGCGGCCGGTGCCCGGCGCGTCGAGGCAGTCGCCGAGGGCGTTGAAGACGTGGCCCTTGACGACGTCACCGACGGGCACCGAGATCGGCTTGCCGGTGTCGGTGACGGTCGCGCCGCGGACCAGGCCGTCGGTCGGCTGCATCGAGATGGTGCGCACGATGTTGTCGCCGAGGTGCTGAGCGACCTCGAGGGTCAGGGTCTTGGCCACCGACGCCAGCTTGATGTCGGCGTTCAGAGCGTTGAACAGCTCGGGGATCGCGCCACGCGGGAACTCGACGTCCACGACGGGGCCGATGACCCGGACGACGCGGCCTGCGGCGGCGCCGGTCCGGCTCGTGTTGTCTTGAGTGACAGCTGCGGTCATTTGGATTGGTTCTCTTCCTGCGCTTCTAGTCGCGGTCCGAGCTCGACGCCAGCGCGTTCACGCCGCCGACGATTTCGCTGATTTCCTGCGTGATCTGGGCCTGACGCACCGAGTTCGCCTCGCGCTGAAGAACACTCGCGAGTTCGTTGGCGTTGTCGGTGGCCGCCTTCATTGCGGTGCGCCGAGCCGCGGACTCGGATGCCGCTGCCTCGAGCAACGACGCGTAGATACGCGTGTTCACGTACTTCGGCAGCAGCGCCGCCAGCAGTACATCGGCGTCGGGCTCGAATTCGTACTGCGCCTGCGGTTCGGCGGTGGGCGAATCGGAGAACGAGTCCGCGCCCATGTCGAAGTTCTCGTCGACGAAGCTGACCTGGATCGGCGCCAGGCGGCGCACCTCCGGGGTCTGCGTCAACATCGACACGAACCGCGTGTACACGATGTGCAGCTCGTCGACGCCCTCGATGTCGCCGGTGCCGTGCGGATGCGGCACCTGGCCCTCGGAGCCCGCCATGAAGGCGTCCACCAGGTGGCCACAGGCCGCCGAGGCGTCGGTGTACTTCGGCTGCTGCGAGAAGCCGGTCCACGCCGAGACCAGCGGGCGGTTGCGGAAGGTGTAGTACGTGAGGCCCTTGTTGCCCATCACGTACAGCACCGGCTCCTTGCCCTCGCCGCGCAGGGTGGTCATCAGCTCTTCGGCGCGCTTGAGCACGTTGGAGTTGTAACCACCGCACATGCCGCTGTCACTGGTGATCACCAGCACGGCGGCGCGACGCGGGTTGGCGCGCTCGGTCAGCAGCGGGTGCGCCAGGTTCTTCGACGCGCTCGCGAGCTCGGCGAGGACCTTGGTGATCTCTTCCGCGTACGGCTTGGCGGCCGCGACCCGGGCTTGGGCCTTGGAGATTCGCGAGGTCGCGATCAGCTCTTGGGCCTTGGTGATCTTCTTGATCGAATTCACACCACGAATGCGGGAGCGCAATTCACGCAAGCTTGCCACGGTTCACACTCCCTTCATTCGCCAGATTCCAATAGCGCATTGCTCGCCCGATTACTTCTCGACGTGCTTGCGGGTGACCGACAGCGACTCGACCTCTTCGTGGTCGAGCTCGCCGGCCTCCGCCTCGTTCACCACACGGCTGCCGTCGGAGGCGAGGAAGCCCTGCTTGAACTTGTCGGTGGCCGCCTTGATGGCGTCGCCGTTCTCGGCGTCGAGGACCTTGCCGCCCTCGATCGACTTGAACGCGTCGGCCGCGCTGCGGTGCAGGTCCTCGATCAGCTCCGCGTTGAAGCGGCGGATGTCGGCGACCGGAACCGAGTCGTAGTAACCGGCGTCGACCAGGAAGATCGAGACGATCTGGTCCTCGACCGCGACCGGGGAGTACTGGTCCTGCTTGAGCAGCTCCACCCAGCGGGCGCCGCGCTCGAGCTGCGCCAGCGAGGCGGCGTCGAGGTCGGAGGCGAAGGCGGAGAACGCCTCCAGCTCGCGGTACTGCGCCATTTCCAGACGCAGCGAACCGGCGACCTTCTTCATGCCCTTGGTCTGGGCGGCGCCACCGACGCGGGAGACCGAGGTACCGACGTTGATCGCCGGGCGGACACCCTTGTTGAACAGGTCGGACTCGAGGAAGACCTGGCCGTCGGTGATGGAGATGACGTTGGTCGGGATGAACGCCGAGACGTCGTTGGCCTTGGTCTCGATGATCGGCAGACCGGTCATCGAGCCGGCGCCCATCTCGTCGGAGAGCTTGGCGCAACGCTCGAGCAGACGCGAGTGCAGGTAGAAGACGTCACCCGGGTACGCCTCGCGGCCCGGCGGGCGACGCAGCAGCAGCGAGATGGCGCGGTAGGCCTCGGCCTGCTTGGTCAGGTCGTCGAACACGATCAGGACGTGCTTGCCCTGGTACATCCAGTGCTGGCCGATGGCCGAGCCGGTGTAGGGGGCCAGCCACTTGAAGCCGGCGGAGTCGGAGGCCGGGGCCGCGACGATGGTGGTGTACTCCATCGCGCCGTGCTCCTCCAGCGCGGCCTTCACGCCCGCGATGGTGGAACCCTTCTGGCCGATGGCGACGTAGATGCAGCGCATCTGCTTGGTGGGGTCGCCGGACTCCCAGTTGGCCTTCTGGTTCAGGATCGCGTCGATGCAAACGGCGGTCTTGCCGGTCTTGCGGTCGCCGATGATCAGCTGACGCTGGCCGCGGCCGATCGCCGTCAGCGCGTCGATGGCGGTGATGCCGGTGGCCATCGGCTCCTCGACCGGCTGGCGCTCCAGCACGGTCGCGGCCTGCAGCTCCAGCACGCGGCGCTCTTCGGACTCGATCTCGCCGAGACCGTCGATCGGCTGGCCGAGCGGGTTCACCACACGACCGAGGAACTTGTCGCCGACCGGCACCGAGAGCACGTCACCGGTGCGGCGAACCTGCTGACCCTCTTCGATCTCGGCGAACTCGCCGAGGATGACCGCACCGATCTCGCGGTCCTCGAGGTTCAGCGCCACGCCGAGCACGCCGCCCGGGAACTCGAGCAGCTCGTTGGCCATAGCCGAGGGCAGGCCGCTGACGTGCGCGATGCCGTCGCTGGTGTCGGTGACGACACCGACTTCTTCGATGGACGTCTGGGGGGTGTAGCTCTGGGTGTAGCTCTCGATCGCGCTACGGATCTCGTCGGAGGAGATCGTCAGCTCCGCCATGTTCTTCCTGCTCTCGCTGTAAGGGTCTCGAATGTCGGTGTTGGCGCCGGTGCCGGGGCCGGCAGAGCCGGACTACGCCAGCTCGCGGCGCAGCCGCTCCAGTCGGCCGGTGGCGCTGCCGTCGATCACGTCGTCGCCGACGCGCACGACCAGCCCGCTCAGCAGGCTCTGATCGACCTCGACGTGCACCGTGATCGGCTTGCCGTAGATGCGCTGCAGGGAGGCGGCGAGCCGCTCCCGCTGCTGCGGCGTCAGGGCGATCGCGGCACGCACGTGCGCGACGATCTGCTCACGCCGGGCGGCGGCCAGGTCGGACAACTCGTCGAAGGCCGGGCCGAGGCCGGTCCGCTGCCGGGCCACCGCCTGCTCCGCGAGAGTCACGGTGATGGTCTCGGCCTTGCCGGACAGCAGCCCGGCGATCAGCTCGCGCTTGGCCGAACCCGGCTTCCCGCGATCGGACAGCGCCTGCTCCAGCTCGGGGTTGTCGGCGATGATCCGGCCGAGCCGGAACAGCTCGTCCTCGACCGCCTCGAGCCTGCCGCTGTCCGCGGCCGACTCCAGCAGGGCCTCCTGACCGAGCAGCACCAGGGTGTCGACCAGGTCGGAGGTGCGCGACCAGTCCTGGGCCACCGCGGTGGTCAGCACCGCCAGGGTGGCGGGGCTGACCTTGCCGCCGAAGACCCGCTCGCTCAGCTCGGCGCGCACCGAACCGGGCACCGACACGTCCGCGAGCGCAACACGCAGCGAACGCTGGTCGTCCAGCACGGCGACAGCGGCGAACAGTTCCGAGCCCGTCGTGGCGGCAACACTGTCGCTTCCGGTCAGAGCGGCCCGAAGCGCCTCCCGGGACCGGGAGCTGGCCTCGCGGCTCGCTGCGTACATGCTTCTCACTTTCGCTGTATCCAATCTCGTCTGGACGGGACGGCCTGCGTGGTTACGCTCCGCTTCCGCCTCCGGCCGTTGACCCGCTCAGACATGGTTACCTTCCGACCCCGATGCCGGCGTCGGTCTCGTCGAGTTCACTCAGGAACTTCTCGATCGAGGCCGCCTGCTTGGCTTCGTCCGAAACCGACTGACCGATGATCTTCTCGGCCAGGTCGACGGCCGTGCGGCCGACTTCGGAGCGCAGCTCGGTGAGGATCTGCTGGCGCTGGGCTTCCAGCTGGGCGTGGCCCGAGGCCACGATGCGGTCGCTTTCGGCCTGGGCCTCCGAGCGCATCTGCGCAAGGATCTGCTGGCCCTGGGTGCGCGCGTCCTCACGGATGCGCGCGGCCTCAAGGCGGGCGTCCGCCAGCTGCTGCTGGTACTGCTGCAGCGTCTGCTGGGCTTCTTCCTGCGCGGCCTCGGCCTTGGCGATACCGCCTTCGATCTTGTCGGCACGCTCGTCCAGCACCTTGATCAGGCGCGGGATGACGTACTTGTAGAACAGCACCGCGATGATCGCGACGCAGACCACCGACCAGACGATGTCGTACGTTTCGGGGACGAGAGGATTCACATCCTCTCCGCCCTCCGCTGCGAGTACTGCGAACTCGTACATCGGAATCAGAAGATGAAGCCGGCGACGAGGCCGATCAGGGCCAGCGCCTCGGTGAACGCGATACCGAGGAACATGTTGGTACGGATCGTGCCCTGCAGCTCGGGCTGACGGGCGATACCCTCGATCGCCTTACCGACGACGATGCCGACGCCGATGCCCGGGCCGATGGCGGCCAGGCCGTAGCCGACGGCGCCGAGGCCCTTCAGCGTCGACTCGTTGGCAGCTTCCTGGGCCAGGTACGAGAGGCTCATGAGTCTTCTTTCCCTTTCTGTTGCTCACCCGCCGGGCGGCGCGGTGTAGCAGGTCTCCGGTGATGGGTAGTGCGGTCAGTGAGAATCGGCGTGCTCGGCGAGGCCGATGTACACGGCGGTCAGCAGCGCGAACACGTAGGCCTGCAGGAAGATGACCAGCATCTCGAACAGGGTGAACCCGAGTCCCGCGAGCAGCGAGAACGGCGAGAACACCTTCATCCACGCGGCGGCGTCGAACAGGAAGAACCAGGTCGCGCTGAAGAACAGCACCAGCATGATGTGGCCGGCCAGCATGTTCGCCATGAGTCGGACGGTCAGCGTGAACGGGCGCAGGATGAAGGTCGAGACGAACTCGATCGGGATCAGCAGGACGTGCAGAGCGGGCGGCACGTTCGGCACCACGATGCTGCTGCGCATGTAGGTGAGGAAGCCGAACTTCTTGATGCCCACGTAGTTGAACGCGATGTAGGCGACCGCCGCGAGCACGATCGGCATACCGATTCGGGCGTTCGAGGAGATGTTCAAGCCCGGGACGATGCCGGAGAAGTTCAGAAAGAGGACCGTGAAGAAGATCGTCGCGATCAGCGGGAAGAACTTGCGGCCGGTTTCCTTGCCGAGTACCTCTTCCGCGATCTGCTCCTTGACGAAGACCAGACCGATTTCGGCGACATTCTGTAGGCCGCGCGGAATGATTCGGGGACTCCGGAAGGCCAGCAGCATGACGGCGACGAGCACGGCGGTCATGATCAACCGGACCAGCATCAAACGATCGAGTTCGAACGGCGTTCCCTCGAACAGCAAAGCTGGAGGGAAGAAGTCGGTTAGCGACGGCGCGTGGAACTCACCCGCCGCCAAAGTGGTGACGCTCAGCGTTCTCTCCCGTGTTCGGGCCGCGGGTACGGTCATTCCCGCGGTTCGATCGGACATTGACGATCAATTTGGTCGACTCAGGTCGGCTCGAAATTCGTCAGCAGCTGCGCGGCAATCCCGCTCGGGCGGCGTCTGTACGTGTGTCGGCGACATCGTCGACATGCAGAACCGGAACCCTCGAGCCCGGCACGGCAGTAAGCATAGCGGTACTCGGAGGGATCGTGGTGATCCCCCCTCGCTTGGTCACTTGCTTACCAACACTTTACCAAGTTATCTACGACGCTGTGTAGGGGGGTGAGTCATTCCTGTTCGGAAGCGGGTTCGGAGTCCCCGGCGGTGGTCGAGACATACGGAACCTTCTGTCGCAGAACGCCGTACGTCTCCGCGCCGAGCACGATGACCAGGGCGCCGATGACGGTCAGGAACAGCGCCACCCGGTTGTAGAAATCGAACTGGTTGAGGATCGCCACCGCGATGAGCACCAGCAGCACCTTGCCGACCCAGCTGGCCAGCATGACCAGGCCCGCGGTGCTCGGCGGCAGCTTCGCGCCGAAGAGCACGACCGCGGCCGTGGTGAGGATGAACACGCCGCCGATCGCCGCGCCGAGCAGCGCGCCCCACAGTCCCGGCAGCCCGGCGACGGCGGTCGCGATCGCGGCGCTCAGGACCACCAGGACCGCCAGCCCGATCAGGCCGTAGCGCAGCGCCGACTTCAGCGGCGCGTCGGGACCGGGAATCGGGTTCGGAGTGAAGGTCACGGTTGCGACTTTACTCAGACGCCTGCTGCTCGGCCGCCGCCTCCCCGCGCCGCAGCCCTGGAACGGCGGTCACGACGAGGGCGAAGATGAGCCCCGCGGCCATCAGCAGCACCACGATTCGGCGGTCCATCAACGAGGTGCCGACGGCGCCGAATGCCAGCACACCGACCCACAAATAGATCAGCAGGACGACGCGTCGATGGGAATGGCCGATCTGCAGCAAACGATGATGCAAGTGCATTTTGTCGGGCGTGGAGAAACTCACACCGGCGCGCACCCTGCGCACGATCGCGAGCAGCAGATCCAGCACCGGAATGAACATCACGGCGCCGACCAACAGCAGCGGGGAAAGCAGACCGACGATGTCGCGCGGACCATAGCCTTGCAGCGGAATTCGACCCGAGGCGCCGGTGGACACCGAGGCGAGCATCAAGCCGATCAGCATCGAACCCGAGTCGCCCATGAATATCCGAGCGGGCTGGAAATTGTGCGGAAGAAATCCCGCGCAGGCGCCCGCGAGCGCCGCGGCGAGCAGCGCGGGCGGATAGGTGTTCACGTCGCCGCCCTGCTCGTAGAGCAACCCCACGGAGAACACGAAAACCGCCGCGGCGCAGATGAAGCCGAGGCCGGCGGCCAGACCGTCGAGGCCGTCGACGAAGTTCATCGCGTTGATCAGCGTCACCGTCACGGCCACGGTCACCAGACCGCCCTGCAGCGCGTCGAGCACCACGGTGGAATTGTTGAACGGGTTGTAGATGACGTACCAGCTCAGCCCCATCACGGCCATCACGCCGCCCGCCGTCACCTGGCCCGCGAATTTGGTGAGCGCGTCGAGTCCCCAGCGGTCGTCCACGATACCGACGAGCACGATGATGGTGGCCGCCACCAGCACGGCGGGAATGTCCACCGCATAGTCGAAACCGCGGCGCAGTGCGGGCAGCTGGTGCGCGAACAGCACCGCCGCCACGACACCGATGTACATGCCGACGCCGCCCATCCGCGGGATCGGCTTGACGTGCACATCCCGCTCGCGCGGCACCGCTACCGCGCCGAACGAGATCGCGAGCAGCCGGATACCGCCGGTGGCGAGGAAGGTCACCGTGGCCGAGATCAACAGGACGAGCAGTAACTCGCGCAGCGGAACGACCGAGCCGGAGCCGGAAATCATGCGACCTTTCTCCCGCTCACCGCGCGGGGGTGATGGTCAGCTCGTCCGGCGACATGCCGAGCACCTCGGCGATCTCGGCCACCGGGACCGCGCCCTCGCGCAGCACGCGCGGCTGGTCCGCGGTGAGATCCACGATGGTGGAGGCGACCGCGTGTGCGGCGGGACCGCCGTCGAGGTACACGCCGACCAGGCTGCCGAGCTGCTCGCGGGCCTCGGCGGCGGTCTTGGCGGGCGGCTGGCCCGAGATGTTGGCACTGGACACCGCCAGCGGGCCCACCTCGCGCAGCAGATCCAGCGCCACCGGGTGCAGCGGCATCCGAAGCATCACCGTGCCGCGCGTGTCACCGAGGTCCCACGCCAGCGAAGGCGCTTGCTGCACAACGAGACTCAGACCACCCGGCCAGAACGCGCGGATCAGCTCGCGCGCCTGGGGGCGCACCGAGAAGACCAGTCCGTCGATCGTGTGCCACGAACCGACCAGCACCGGCACCGGCATGTCCCTGCCGCGGCGCTTGGCCGCGAGCAGCTCGCTCACCGCGGTGGAATCGAAGGCGTCGGCCGCCAAGCCGTACAACGTGTCTGTGGGCATCACCACCAGTCGCCCGGACTTCAGGGCGCTGGTCGCTGCGGACAGTCCGGCGGCGCGCGAATCGGGATCCGCGCAGTCGTAGACGGTACTCACGGCCCCCATCCTGGCACATGGTGCTGGTGGGGCGTCAGGTGCGGGTGGCGACGACGAAACGGGGTTTGCCTGCGAGGTCTGGGTGTTCGACGACATCGACGAAATCGCCGGTCTCGGCGAGGAGGGCAGCGAGAGCCGAGCCGTTGGTGTCGTCGTGCTCGATGGCGGTCGCGCCGCCGGGACGCAGCAGGCGGGCGATGTTGGGCACCATCCGTCGGATGACGTCCAGTCCGTCCGGCCCGCCGAACAGCGCCAGGTGCGGGTCGTGGTCGGCGACCTCGGGGTCGAGCGCCGCGCCCTCGGGGATGTAGGGCGGGTTGGACAGCAGCAGGTCGACCTTCCCGTTCAGCTCGGTGAGCAGGTTCGGATCGGTGACGTCGTCGGCGTACAGGGTGATCGCCGTGTCGCCGTCCGCGATGCGGTCGTCGGCGTTGCGGCGGGCCCATTTCAGGGCGGCCGGATCGACCTCGACGGCGTGCACCTGGGCGTCGGGCCGCGCGTGCGCGACAGCGAGCGCGAGCGCGCCCGAACCGGTGCAGAAATCGACCACGATCGGCTGGTGATCGTGCGGCAGCGTCTCCAAATGGGCCAGCGCCCAAGCGAAGAGCAACTCGGTCTCCGGCCGCGGCACGAAAACGCCCGGCCCGACCGCGAGATCGATCTGCCCCATCGGGGCGACGCCGGTCAGGTGCTGCAAAGGAATGCGCTGGGCGCGCCGGTCCACCAGGGCGCGGTAGTCCGCGACGAGCACCGGATCCACCAGCGGCACCAAAGCCAATCGAGTCCGCTCGACCCCGAGCAGATGCGCGGCGAGCTGCTCGGCGTCCGCGCGCGGACTCGGCACCCCGGCGGCCTGCAGTTGTTCGACGGCTTCGTTGATCACTGAACGCAGAGACACTCGACCCACCACCCCACTCTCGCCGATTTCATTGCGCCATTGTTCACTTCCCGGAACCGGGACCGCGCACATCCACGCGCAGGCGCGGTCTATTCGGCCGCCATGCGGGCCTCGCGGTCGGCCTTGCCGAGCGCGTCGAGGAGCGCGTCCAGGTCGCCGTCCAGCACGGAGTCGAGGTTGTGGGCCTTGAAGCCGATGCGGTGATCGGTGATCCGGTTCTCCGGGAAGTTGTAGGTGCGGATGCGCTCGGAACGGTCCACCGTGCGGATCTGGCTGGCGCGACCGGCCGCGGCCTCCTGCTCGGCCTGCTCCTCGGCCAGCGCTTGCAGGCGCGCCGCGAGGACCTGCATGGCGCGGGCCTTGTTCTGCAGCTGCGAGCGTTCGTTCTGGCAGGTCACGACGATGCCGGAGGGCAGGTGCGTGATGCGGACGGCGGAGTCGGTGGTGTTGACGCCCTGACCGCCCTTGCCGGACGAGCGGTAGACGTCGATGCGCAGATCGGATTCGTCGATCTGCACCTCCTCGACCTCGTCCGGCTCCGGGTAGATGAGCACGCCCGCGGCCGAGGTGTGGATGCGGCCCTGCGATTCGGTCACCGGAACGCGCTGGACGCGGTGCACGCCGCCCTCGAACTTGAATCGCGACCACACGCCGTCGCGCGCGGCGTCGCGGCTCTTGATGGCGAGCGTCGCGTCCTTGTATCCGCCGAGGTCGGAGATGGTGGCGCCGAGGACTTCGACCTTCCAGCCGTGCCGCTCGGCGTAGCGGATGTACATGCGGGCCAGATCGGCGGCGAACAGCGCCGACTCCTCGCCGCCCTCGCCGGACTTCACCTCGAGCACCACGTCGTCGCCGTCGTGCGGGTCGCGCGGGGCGAGTAGGTCGGCGAGCGCCTGCTCCAGCTCCTCCACCTGACGCCGCAGATCCGGAATCTCGGCGGCGAAGGCCGGATCGTCGTCGGCCAGTTCCTGCGCGGCGGCCAGATCGTCGTGCGCGCTCTTCAGCTTGTTGTAGGTGGCCATGATCGGGGCGAGTTCGGCGAACCGCTTGCCGACGCGGCGCGCGGCGCCCGGATCGTTGTGCAGCGCCGGATCGGCCAGCTGCGTTTCCAGTCCCGCGTGCTCGGCCAGGATGTCGTCGATCGCGGACGGCTGCGTCATGATGCTTCCTTCTCTCGGTTCCCGGCCTGCGCCGGGTCGGCATTTCTCGTCATCCGGCGCGTACCGCACCGGGCCAACAAATGCGCCGACGCCCGGCCTGCAGTGCAGAACCGGGCGTCGGCGAGGAAGCTACTTGGCGTCGGCCTTCTTGCCCGCGCGCTTGCCGTAGCGAGCCTCGAAGCGGGCCACGCGGCCACCGGTGTCCAGGATCTTCTGCTTGCCGGTGTAGAACGGGTGGCACTGCGAGCAGACCTCGACGGTGATGTGTCCCGACTCCTTGGTGCTGCGAGTCTGGAAGGTGTTGCCGCAACCACAGACCACCGTGGTGTCGACGTACGTCGGGTGGATTCCTGCCTTCATGGATGGTGTCCTCTCGATAGTGGTCGCCGGGTCGCCACGCTGGGCGTGAACCGGAACCGCTGGTTCCAAACTCTGCTTCGCAGAGGTCGGCGGGATTGTCTGCGGGACGCAGACGCACAGCGGTCCAGTATGCCAGAACCGCTACTACGCACCCAAAACACACCGGGCAACCATTTTGTTCCCTGCTTCGTGTATCTAAGGCAACCCCGCATACGCAGCACCCCAGAAAGTGAGGGCACGCGGTTTCTTCGCCCCTACGGAACCCTTAAGTCGAGTAGTCCGCTACTCGGGAAGGCGAACAGCACTGTTCATAGAGTTCGTAGGTGTCGAGTTCCCCCTGCACATCGGCGTGCCGAGACAGAAAGGAGAACGCTATGAACAGCCGAATCGCCCTCGCGGTGTTCGTCCTGTTGATTCTCACTGTCGCGGTGGGCTGGTTCGCGATCCCCGAGACCACGCCGTACGCGGCCTACACGACCGCCGATACGGTCGCGTACTACGAGCGGTCCGCCGATTCGGACGACGACGTCTCGGTGTCGGCGACGACGATGTTGCTCGCCTGCATGATCACCGGCGCGGCCGCCATCGGCCTGATCTTCTTCCGCCCGTACACGCCGAAGGGGCTCCGCGACAGCGAAGCCCCTTCGGTGGCACGGAAACTCGTACCGTTACTCGTCCAGCGCGCCCGGCGCGGTCTTGCTGACCTGCATCAGGAACTCGAGGTTGTTCTTGGACTTCTTCAGGCGGTCGATCAGCAGGTCGATCGCCTGGTGCGAGTCCAGGCCGGAAAGCACGCGGCGCAGCTTGTGCAGCACCGCCGCCTCGTCTGGGCTCAGCAGTAGCTCGTCCTTGCGGGTACCGGACGGGTTGACGTCCACCGCCGGGAACACGCGCCGTTCCGCGATCTTGCGGTCCAGCTTGAGCTCGGCGTTACCGGTGCCCTTGAACTCCTCGAAGATCACCGTGTCACCGGTCGAGCCGGTCTCCACCATGGCGGTGGCCATGATCGTCAGCGAGCCGCCGTTCTCGATGTTGCGCGCCGCGCCGAGGAACCGCTTGGGCGGGTACAGCGCGGTCGAGTCGACACCACCGGAGAGGATCCGGCCCGAGGCGGGCGAGGAGTTGTTGTACGCGCGGCCCAATCGGGTGATCGAGTCCAGCAGCACCACAACGTCTTTGCCCATTTCGACGAGTCGCTTGGCGCGCTCGATGGCCAGCTCGGCGACCGAGGTGTGATCGCTCGGCGGACGGTCGAAGGTCGAGGCGATGACCTCGCCCTTCACCGAACGCTGCATGTCGGTGACCTCTTCGGGACGCTCGTCGACCAGCACCACCATCAGGTAGCACTCGGGGTTGTTGGTCGCGATCGCGTTCGCGATGTCCTGCATGATCGTGGTCTTACCGGCCTTCGGCGGGGACACGATCAGCGCGCGCTGGCCCTTGCCGATCGGCATGATCAGGTCGATCACGCGGGTCGTCAGCTTGTTGGGCTGAGTCTCCAGCCGAAGTCGCTGGTTCGGGTACAGCGGGGTCAGCTTGCTGAATTCGGGGCGCCGCTTGGCCGCCTCGACGTCGCCGCCGTTGACCGTGTCCAGCCGCACCAGCGGATCGAACTTCTGCCGCTGGTTGGCCTGTTCGCCGTCGCGCGGAGCCCGCACGGCGCCGGTGATCGCGTCGCCGCGACGCAGGCCGTTCTTGCGGACCAGGTTCATCGAGACGTAGACGTCGTTCGGTCCGGCCAGGTAGCCCGAGGTGCGGACGAACGCGTAGTTGTCCAGCACGTCGAGGATGCCCGCGACCGGCTGTAGGACGTCGTCCTCGCGGATCTCGAGCTCGCGGCTCTCACCGCCGCCGGTCTCGCGGTCGCGCCCACGACGACGCTCACGGAACCGGCGACCACGACGACCGCGGCCGCCTTCCTCGTCGTCGCCACCGCGACCGCCCTCGCCGCGACCACCGTCGCCGCGACCGCCCTGAGCGCGCTGCTCGCCGTTCTGACCGCGCTCACCCTGACCGCGCTCACCTTGACCACGCTCACCCTGGCCACGCTCGCGGCGCCGTTCGCCCTGCTCGGCTTCCGGCTTCTGCTCGTCACCACGCGCCTCGGCGGTCTCGCCGCCCGAACGCGCCTGGTCACGGCCGCGACGCTGCCGACCACGGCCGCGCTGACCACCTTCGCGGCCGGACTCTTCGCTGGTCTCGGCGGCGGGGGCGGAATCGTTCTGCGGCGACTCGGCCTGCGCGGACTTCGAAGGAGCGGGATCGGCGGGAGCCTCGGGCGCGGGCGCGGCGGCCTTCTCGGCGGGCGCGGCTTCCTTCGCCTTGGCCTCCTTGGCCGGAGCCTTCTCCTTCGCCGGCGCGGGCGTCACGTCGAGGGCCGCCTGCTCGGCCTTCTCGCCGCGCGCGGGCTTGTCCGACTTGGCGGACTTACCGGCCTGGTTCTCCTTGATGGCGGCGATCAGATCACCCTTGCGCATACCGGAGGTGCCTCGGATACCGAGCTCCCCCGCCAGCGCGCGCAACTGCGGCAACAACATTCCAGTCAGCCCCGATCGTGCGACGTCGGTTTGTTCGCTCATCTTCGAAATCTGTCCGGATTCACTTTCGCGGCCGCCCGAGGAACTTGGGTTGGATTCCACCCCGGGTGTCGCGAGCAGGTCCGTATCTGTCACGGAAATCCTTTCCTTCCCTCGACCGCCGTGTGCTGTTTCGAGGGTTCGTCCCGCAGTCCGGGCACTCTGCCGGACTCGGTATTGCCGTATCGCCTGCCCCGCCGGACCGGAGGCTTCGCCACCGGTTGTGAAAGGTGGGAGAGATCATTCCAGTTGCGCAGCTACGCAGTACCCCCATGGCCTGGAGGCTCGAGCCTGGAGCCTGCTGGAGCGATTGCCCTGATGAAGCACCGGCGTCTGATGCGCACGATGTACGGACTTGCTCAGAATAGCTGGCAACTGTGAACCTCGGCAAGGCAGACGCGCCGTCAGTCGACCTGGACGCCTTCGGCGAGTCCTGGCTCGACCACCCGGAGTCCGTCGGCCGCCGCGAGTTCTCGGAGTTCCGCTGGGAATTCGCTGGTACCGAGGGCCAACACGGTCGGACCCGCACCCGAGACGGTCGCCGGAATGCCTGCCGCGCGCAACCGCTCGATCCACGCCGTGGTGAGCGGTAGCGCGGGGGCACGCTGGCCCTGATGCAGCCGGTCGGCCGTAGCGGGCATGAGCAGGTCGGGACGCTGGGTCAGCGCGACGACGGCCAGCGCGGCCCTGCTGACGTTGAAGGCGGCGTCGCCGTGCGGCACCGTCTCGGGAAGCAGACCCCTGGTGTGCGCGGTGGACGAGCGGACCTCGGGAATCAGCACCACCGGGCGCAGGGACGGGTGCGGGTCGAGCCGGACGGCGCGGTACACCCGGCCGTGCTCGGGGATGTCCGCGCTCGCCTCGGTCGCGTCGGCGGCGGTCTCGGTCCAGGACACCACGATCCCGCCGAGCACGCTGGCCGCCGCGTTGTCCGGGTGGCCTTCGAATTCCGAGGCCAGCTGCACCAATCGTGCGGCGTCGACGGCGAGCTCGGGATCCAGCTTCGCGGCGAGCGCGCAGCCCGCGGCCAGGCCGCCGACCACCGCGGAGGCCGACGAGCCGAGCCCGCGCGAATGCGGAATCACGTTGCGGCACACCACATCGAGGCCGTCGGCCCACACACCGGCGGACTCCAGGCCGCGTTCGATGGCGCGCACGACGAGATGCGAAGGGCCCCAAGGGACATCGTCGGCACCCTCACCCTCGACCCGGATCGTCAAGCCGGAATCGGTGGTGCGCACCTCGATCTCGTCGTAGATGCCCAAAGCCATACCGAGCGAGTCGAATCCGGGACCGAGGTTGGCGCTCGACGCGGGCACCCGCGCCGTCACGGAGAGTCCGGCGGGCAGGGTCCGCGACATCAACTGGCTTTCGCGTGAACTCAACTCAGGCCAGCTCGAGTCGGGCGGCGACCGCCACCGGGTCGACCGCGATCGGCTGCACCTGCGGCATACCGAGCAGCGCGGTGTCGGGATCCTTGAGACCGTTGCCGGTGACGGTGCACACCACCGTCAGGCCCGCGTCCAGCCAGCCTTCCTTGCGGGCCGCGAGCACGCCTGCCACGCTCGCCGCCGAGGCGGGCTCGACGAAGACGCCTTCCTTCGCCGCGACCAGGCGGTACGCCGCGAGGATCTCCTCGTCGGTGGCCGCGCGGAACACGCCGCCGGACTGCTCCTTGGCCTCCACCGCGCCGTTCCAGGACGCGGGCGCGCCGATCCGGATGGCGGTGGCGATGGTCTCCGGGTCCTTCACCGGAGCGCCGTTGACCAGCGGGGCCGCACCGGCGGCCTGCACGCCGAGCATGCGGGGCAGGCCGTTGGTGATGCCGTCGGCGTAGTACTCGCGGTAACCGCGCCAGTACGCGGTGATGTTGCCCGCGTTGCCCACCGGGAGCGCGTGCACGTCCGGCGCCTTGCCGAGCACGTCGCAGATCTCGAACGAGGCGGTCTTCTGGCCCTCGATGCGCGCCGGGTTCACCGAGTTCACCAGGCCGACGGCCGGGAAGTCGGCGGTGACCTTGCGGGCCAGCTCGAGGCAGTCGTCGAAGTTGCCCTCGACCTGGATGATCTGCGCGCCGAGCATGACGGCCTGGGCCAGCTTGCCCATCGCGATCTTGCCCTGCGGGATCAGCACCGCGCAGCTCATGCCCGCCCTGGTGGCGTACGCCGCGGCCGACGCCGAGGTGTTGCCGGTGGACGCGCAGAGCACCGCCTTCTGACCGCGGTACTTGGCGTCGGTCATGGCCATGGTCATGCCACGGTCCTTGAACGAGCCGGTCGGGTTGGCGCCCTCGACCTTGAGGTACACCTCGCAGCCGGTCAGCTCGGACAAGTACGGCGCGGGCACCAGCGGGGTGCCGCCCTCGAACAGCGTGACCGGCTCCCAGTCGGCCGCACCCGCGAGCCGATCACGGTAGGCCGCGATCAGACCCGGCCAGCGGGAGTGCACTCCTGCCTGCGGGGCGACGCCTGTCGCGCTCATGCCAGCCCTCCCTGCCTCGAACCGGGAGCAATGGTGCACCGGAAGCCTGTAAACCTATCGCTTCGAATGTCGGCGACGATCCGCACATTCGTACTCATTCTTCGGTGCCTTCCAATCTCAAAACGCTTGTCACTGATGTGACGGACGCCATCTCCGCCAAAGCCGACACGGTGTCCGCGAGCGCCGACTCCACCGCGTGGTGGGTCACCACGACCAGGCGCGCACCCTCGCCGTGCCCTTCCTGACGGACGGTCGAAATGCTCACCCCGTGCTTGGCGAATTCGCCCGCAACCTTGGCCAGGACGCCGGGGACGTCTTCGACCTGCAGGTTCACGTGGTAGCGGGTGGGCGTATCGCCGATCGGCGCGATCGGTAGCTCAGCATAAACCGATTCGCCCGGCGCGCGGCCACCGAAGAACTTGTTGCGTGCGGCCATCACCAGGTCACCGAGCACCGCGGAGGCGGTCGGAGCGCCGCCCGCGCCCTGCCCGTAGAACATCAGCCTGCCCGCGTTGTCCGCCTCGACGACCACGGCGTTGAACGCGCCACTGACCGCCGCCAGCGGGTGCTTGCGCGGGATCAGCGCCGGGTAGACCCGCACCGAGACGCGCTCCTTGCCGCCCTCGGCCAGGCTCGGCTCGCCGGGCCCCGCGTCCACGCGCTCGCAGATCGCCAGCAGCTTGACCGTGCAGTTCACCGCCGATGCGGTCTCCAGGTCCTCCGCGGTGATCTTGGAAATGCCCTCGCGGTACACATCGGCCGCGGTCACCCGGGTGTGGAAGGCCAGCGACGCCAGGATCGCGGCCTTGGCCGCCGCGTCGTAGCCCTCGACATCGGCGGTCGGGTCGGCCTCCGCGTAGCCGAGGCGGGTGGCCTCGGCGAGGGTCGCGGAGTAGTCCGCGCCGGTCTCGTCCATGGCCGAGAGGATGAAGTTCGTGGTGCCGTTGACGATGCCGACCACACGGTTCACCCGGTCGCCGGACAGCGACTGGATCAGCGGACGCACGACCGGGATGGCGCCCGCGACCGCGGCCTCGAAGTACAGGTCGGCGCGGTTGCGCTCGGCGGCCGCGGCGAGTTCGCCGGTGTAATCGGCCAGCAGGGCCTTGTTCGCGGTGACCACGGATTTGCCCGCGTTCAGCGCGGCCAGGATCAGACGGCGCGCGGGATCGATGCCGCCGATGACCTCGACGACCAGGTCGACGTCCGGGCGGTCGACCAGCACGTCCGCGTCGGTGGTCAGCAGTTCGGCGGGCAGACCGCGATCCTTGTCCAGGCTGCGCACCGCGACGCCGCGCAGCACGACGGGCGCGCCGACGCGCGAGCGCAGGTCGTCGGCGTGCTCGCGCAGAATCCGCACGACCTCGGTGCCGACATTGCCCATGCCGAGGACCGCGACGCCGATCGGGCGATCGGTCCCCCAGGTACCGTTCTTGGCCACTTCGGTCATGCCTCAACCTCCAGACTCAGCAGATCCGCCACCGTTTCCCGGCGCAGCACCAGTCGCGGCTGACCGTCGCGAACGGCGACGACCGCCGGACGGGTCAACTGGTTGTATCGACTGGACATCGAATAGCAATACGCTCCGGTCGCGGCCACCGCCACCAGATCGCCGGGGCCGACGTCGGCGGGCATCCAGGTGTCGCGGATGACGATGTCGCCACTCTCGCAATGCTTTCCGACGACGCGCGCCACGACGGGCTGTGCGTCCGAGGAGCGCGAGACCAGGCGGCAGTCGTAATCGGCCTGGTAGAGCGCGGGGCGGATGTTGTCGCTCATACCGCCGTCGACGCTCACGTAGCGGCGGCGCAGGCCCGCGTCCAGCGAGACGTCCTTGGTGGTGCCGACCTCGTAGAGGGTGACGGTGCCGGGTCCGGCGATGGCGCGGCCCGGCTCGACCGCGATGGTCGGCTCGGGCAGACCCGCGCGGGCCGCCTCCTCGGCGACCAGGCGGCGCAGGTTCGCCGCGAACCCGCCGAGCGGCGGCGGGTCGTCGTTCGGCAAGTACGAAATACCCAGTCCGCCACCGAGATCCAGCGTCGAGATCTGCGCGGTGCGCTCCACGCCGAACTTGTCGATGGCCTCGCGCAGCAGGCCGAGCATGCGACGCGCGGCGATCTCGAAACCGTCGATCTCGAAGATCTGCGAACCGATGTGCGAGTGCAGTCCGACCAGCCGCAGGTTGCTGGCCTCGAAGACGCGGGCGAGCGCTTCCATGGCGTCGCCGCCCGCGATCGAGAAGCCGAACTTCTGGTCCTCGTGCGCGGTCGAAATGTATTCGTGGGTATGGGCTTCCACGCCGACGGTGACGCGGACCAGCACGTCCTGCACAACACCGGCGCGCCCGGCGACCGCCTCGAGCCGGTCGATCTCGATCAGCGAGTCGACCACCACGTGGCCGACACCGGCCTGCACCGCGGCCTCCAGCTCGGTGACGGATTTGTTGTTGCCGTGCAACGCGATTCGCTCGGCGGGGAAGCCGGCGTGCAGCGCGATGGCGAGTTCGCCGCCGGAGCAGACGTCCAGCGAGAGGCCCTCGTCGCGGATCCAGCGGGCGATCTCGCCGCACAGGAACGCCTTGGACGCGTAGTGCACCCGGGCGTTGGGGCCGAAGGCCTGCACCATGTCCCGGCAGCGGGAACGGAAGTCGTCCTCGTCGACCACGAACAGCGGGGTGCCGAACTGCGCGGCGAGGTCGTGCACCGGCACACCGGCCAGCCGCACCACGCCGTCGGCGTCGCGAGAGGCGTTGCGCGGCCAGACATTCGCGGGCAGGTCGATCATCTGCTGCGGATCGGTCGGCCGCTCCGGCAGGTTGGGAGCGTGGGGCAGGCGCGTAGCCTGCGAAGCGCCCGAAGAACTCAGCTCCGCGTGGCGTGGCCCGGCGGGGTGCGCGCTCATAGTTGTTCCTTCCTTACCGCACGCGCCGAGCACGTGGACAGATACGAATTCACGAGTCGCCCGCGCACTACATACGCTCCGGTGCGCTGACACCCAGCAGGCCGAGGCCGTTGGCGAGCACCTGGCGGGTGGCCTTCACCAGCTCCAGGCGGGCGGACTTGAGCGGAGTGACCGGCTCGTCGCCCTTGGGCAGCACCCGCATGTCGTCGTCGGACTGGAACGGGTGGTAGGCGCCGGCGAGTTCCTCCAGGTAGCGCACGACCCGGTGCGGCTCCCGGTTCTCCGCCGCCGTCGCGACCACCCGGGGGTACTCGCCGAGTGTGCGGATCAGCTCGCCCTCGCGATCCGAGGTCATCAGGGCGAAATCCGGTGCGACCGAAGCGAAATCGAACGCGGCCGAGTTGTCGATGATGCGGCAGGAGCGGGCGTGCGCGTACTGCACGTAGTAGATGGGGTTGACGCTGTCCTGCTTGGTCCACAGGTCCAGGTCGATATCGATGCTGGAGTTCACCGAGGACCGCACCAGCGAGTAGCGCGCGGCGTCGACGCCGATCGCCTCGACCAGGTCGTCGAGCGTGACCACGGTGCCCGCGCGCTTGCTCATGCGAACGGCCGCACCGTCTTTCAGCAGATTCACCATCTGGCCGATCAGCACCTCGACGGTGTCCGGGTCGTCGCCGAACGCCGCCGCGGCGGCCTTGAGGCGGCCGATGTAACCGTGGTGGTCGGCGCCGAGCATGTAGATGCACAGGTCGAAGCCGCGGGCGCGCTTGTCGTGGAAGTAGGCGATGTCACCGGCGATGTAGGCCGACTTGCCGTCGCTCTTGATGACCACGCGGTCCTTGTCGTCGCCGTACTCGGAGCTGGCGATCCACCAGGCGCCGTCCTTCTCGTACAGCTTGCCGGAGGACTTGAGCTCCTCGACGGCCTTGTCCACCGCGCCGGAGGCGAACAGCGAGCTCTCGTTGAAGTAGACGTCGAAGTCGGTGCCGAACTCGTGCAGGGTCTGCTTGATGTGGGCGAACATCAGCTCGACGCCCTCACGGCGGAACACCTCGTGCCGCTCGTCCTCGGGCAGGTCGACGACGCCCGGGTTCTCGGCGACCACCCGGTCGGCGATCTCACCGATGTAGGCGCCCGCGTACCCGTCCTCGGGGGTCGGCGCGCCGGTGGCGGCGGCGACCAGGGAGTTGGCGAACCGGTCGATCTGCGCGCCGTGGTCGTTGAAGTAGTACTCGCGGGTGACGTCGGCGCCCTGCGCGGCCAGGATGCGCCCCAGCGCGTCGCCGACCGATGCCCAGCGGGTGCCGCCGAGGTGGATCGGGCCGGTCGGGTTCGCCGAGACGAACTCCAGGTTGATCCGGGTGCCCGCGAGCGCGTCGGCGGTGCCGTAGGACGCGCCCGCCGTCAGCACCTTCCGCACGATCGCGCCCTGCGCGGCGGCGGCGAGGCGGATGTTCAGGAAGCCGGGGCCCGCGACCTCCGCCGAGGAAACGCTCTCGGTGGCGCTCAGCGCGTCGGCCAGCCAGGTGGCCAACTCGCGGGGATTCGTTCCGGCCTTCTTGGCCACCTGCATGGCCACATTCGTGGCATAGTCACCGTGTTCCGGATTGCGGGGGCGCTCCACGTTGACCTCGTCGGGCAGGACCGCGGGGTCCAGTCCACGTTCGACAAGCACCTTCGCCGCGGTGGAGCGAAGGAGATCTGCAAGGTCAGCTGGAGTCACGAGTCTCTATCCTATGGTCTGGGCAGGTGTACGCCGTCGGGCGGGCACTGCCCCGGATCCGTCCGCAATGAACAGCACAGCGGTTCATCACATCGAGAGAGCAACGAGCAATGCCGAGTAGCAACAGCGCCTCGAAGTCGGCCAAGGCCGTACGAGCCGCGGGGAAGGCGTCGCCTTCCCGCAAGGGGGGCGGCGGCAAGGGCCAACTTCCGAAGAAACGCCAGGTCCCGTGGTTGGCCATCGGCGCGGCCGCAGTAATCATCGCATTGATCGGTGCCCTCGCCTACAACCTGGTCCCCAAATACCGCGAACAGGCCGAACTGGACAAGTACACGCCCAGTGCGCAGAAGAAGGACCCGTCGGATCAGATCGCGGGCGTGGTGAAGAAGGACTACGCGCAGGGCGCGGGCAAGCACGTCGACCCGACGCAGCGGGTGGCCTACGACCAGACGCCGCCGTTCGGTGGTCCGCACGACCAGGCGTGGGCCGACTGCACCGGTGTCGTCTACGCGAAGCCGATCCGCACCGAGAACGCGGTGCACTCGCTCGAGCACGGCGCGGTCTGGATCGCCTACAACCCTGACAAGGTGGACGCTGCGGGCATCGACACGCTGAAGAAGAAGGTCGAAGGCAAGCAGTACACGCTGATGTCGCCGTACCCGGGGCTGGACAGCGCGATCTCGCTGCAGTCGTGGGGCCACCAGCTGAAACTGGACGACCCGCAGGACAAGCGGATCAACCAGTTCATCACCGCGCTGCGGCAGAACCAGTACACCTATCCCGAGGTCGGCGCGGCCTGCTCCAACCCGTACTTCGACCGGGAGAACCCGGAACCGTTCGATCCCGCGCCGGCGGGGCCGGACGCGGTGCCGATGGATGGTGCGGGGATCCCGACCGATCCGTCCGAGCTCGGAGGTGGGCTGCCGCCCGGTATTCCGGGTGTGCCGGGCATCCCCGGCGTTCCCGGCCTGCCCGGTACGCCTGGCGTGCCCGGCCTGCCCGGCACGCCGGGTCTGCCCGGTGCACCGGCCGCGCCGACGGCGGGTCCCTAGATGCAGGCCGAAGCCGAGTCGGAGACCGGGTTCAAGGCGCAGGTTCGCAGGCAGGGAGTGGCGCTGCTGATCCTCGGCGCCATCGGCGCCATCCTGCTCGGATTCGCCATCGGGACGCTCGTGCGTCTGCCGCTGGACGGCGGCTCCGGTGAACCCGACCCCAACGCGGTCGACATCGGCTTCGCCCAGGACATGTCCGCGCACCACGCCCAGGCCGTGGAGATGGCGGGCATCGCCCTGCTGCGCTCGACGGACAACGACGTGCGCAGGCTGGCCTACGACATCATGACGACCCAGCAGAATCAGGTCGGGCGGATGCAGGGTTGGTTGCAGCTGTGGAACAAGCCCGCGCAGGGCGCCGAGGGTTTCATGGGCTGGATGAGCGAACCCGACTCCGGGCACGGGCACGGCGGCGGGCATCAGATGTCCGGGTCGATGGCGAGCATGCCCGGCATGGCGACCCAGGAGGAACTCGCCGCGCTGCGCCAAGCGCCAATGCCCGAGGCCGACGCCATGTTCCTGCGGCTCATGCTGCGCCACCACCAGGGCGGCATCCCGATGATGGAGTACGCGACCAAGCACGCCGCGACCACCGCCGTGCGCACCCTCGCCGCCAGCATGGTCGAAACCCAACAGGCCGAATCCCGCCTGCTGACCACCATGCTGACCGCCCGCGGCGGCACCCCCCTCCCCCTCAACTGACCCGGCGTCGGGCCGGACCGTTCGAAAGCGCCCGGCCCGACGCCCTTTTTGGCGTCCAGCGCGCGATGCGATACGCTTGCCCCGCCCGATCGGACCACCCGGCCCGACCGAGACCTATCCCGCCCTCGTAGCTCAGGGGATAGAGCGTCTGCCTCCGGAGCAGAAGGCCGCAGGTTCGAATCCTGCCGAGGGCACGCATGACAAAGGCCCCTGAGCAGCGCATCGGCTGTCGGGGGCCTTTCTCGTTCACGATCTCAACTCGCGTCGATGACACGCGATGACCCCAAAGTCTTCGCCGCTTCCCGAAGCGCATCGTCTTGCGAGTGGGTGTAGATCCTCGTGGTGACACCGGCATCGGCGTGCCCCAACCACGCGGCGATCACCGCCAACGGCACCTGGCGAACGAACATCAAGAACAAGTCAGCGGAACGCTTCAGTGTCGGACAGCTGCTCAACCTCGCCGACCGGCTTGACCTGAACTTCGGTTTCGAACTCTCCCTAATAGACCTAATAGACCCGAGCTGGGCTTGATCAGGTGGTACCCGCCGATCGCGTCATGAGACACCACACCTAACTGTCGTTCCCGCCCGCCGCCCTGCCAAGCTCATCAGGAACGGCAGCACCGCTGCCCTGACTACCTCGGACGGCTGAAGAATCGCGCCCAGGAGGTTCCCGAAGCCAAGCCCCGATCTCGGGAGTGAGAGCACCGCTGATGACGCCGAGATCGGCTCGCGCGCAATCGTAGAACTCGTTCCGCAGTCGACCCATCGTCTCAAAGAGCTGCACGTACTCCCCATGGTCGGGGTGCTCACTCAAGGCGAGGTGTCGGAAGCCCCAGATCGCTTCGTTCCATCGTTGCGCGGCGACAACGGCTTTCGGAGAGCCAAGCAAGAACAGCGCCTCCCAATTCGTGATCCTCTCCGCGTCAGTGGCGGCCAACTCCGCGATGGCAGCGTCACGATTGATCGGTGGCCACTCTGCCGAGTAGCCGTGCCTCTCCGCCAAACGCATGCACACGATCAGGGCCTTCTTCATCCCGCTCGCGTGATCGATGTACGCGGCCAGACGCTTGTCATCCCATCGGGTGTCGAGATTTCGCCTCCACTTCGTGCGTTCGATCAGCACTGTTGCCGAGAAGGTCGAACCTGCGCCGAGCACAACCGCGGCGAGCGTGAGAAGTTGTTGTACCACCGGGCTCATAGAGTGAATTTTGGCTGGGACGCAACAAGATCGGAGCCGATATCGACCACTACAGCGGGCGCCCCGATTGCCCTAGCACAGCGCAACCCTCCTGAACCCGAAGACACTAACCTCATGAGACGGCATACCTAGGACTCAATTCGACTGGGGTTTCGTGACATTCGAACGGCGCCGTCACGAAACTCGCACGCGCCTCGGTCTCTAAGAATCAAGGCAGTTGGGTTGATGGCTAGGCATCAACCCTCGGTTGTGATCGGGTACTCGTTCATGATCACTGTGCGCTCGGCGGGCCAGATCGACTCGACCACTTCGAGTGCTCTTCGTGGGTCGAGACGGCGGGCGGATGCGCGGAGATGCCATACGCAAGGCGTTCGCCCGCGCAAGAAGCAGGGTCGGCGTGAAAGTCACCTTCCACTACCTTCGGCACACTGGGCAGACTCTCGCCGCCTCGACAGGCGCCAGCCTGGCGGACCTCAAAAAGCGGCTAGGCCACGCCCTCCGACGCAGCAACGTCGAGATATCTCCACGCTGTCGACGGCCGCGACAAGGAGATTGCCGCCGAGCTGAGTAAGCTTGCCGCACGCAGCAGCGCCGCACCGTTGCCGAAGTCGATCGTGGTCGAGAACTGATGTCGCACATATCGATACCGCTGGTCACTGCTGAGTGTGCACGCTCGCGACATACTCACCGAAGGGTATCGCCGCGGCTGACGCCCGGCGCAACAGCGAGAATGCTCCTATGACCGAAGAACTGGTGAGGTTCCTCGAGGCGCGGCTGGATGAGGAGGCCGACTTGGCCCGGCGCTGCGACGGTGACGGATGCGGGGAGTGGTCCGCCCACGGGCACACGGTCGACTTCTGTCAGGTCGACCTCTCGGGTTTCCACCCCACGATTGCTCTGCATGTGGCTCTGCACGACCCGGCCCGCGTCCTGCGCGAGATCGAGGCCAAGCGACGCATCCTGGCCCGTCACGCCCGCGATCCCTGGCCGTGCCACGACTTGCGTGACCTTGCTTCGCCCTACACCAACCATCCCGACTTCCCCGCGCAGGCCTGAAGCGGAGGAAGGGCGGCGCAACACACCGCATCTGCGGCCGTACCTCATCGAGCACCTGGAGAAGGGGGCGCATCGGCCTCATCGAGGTTCGCAGATCGAATTCGTTCTGGGAGCGCCGCCGGAGTGAGCGAAGCCGGTCGAGGCACACGAGGGGGTACCGCGCCAGCTGCGCGGTGAACAGCTCGACAGCGCCGGTGATCCGCTGGGCGTTGACCTTGCGAAGGGCATCGTGCGCCTGCCCGCTGCGAAATGCGCGCAGCGTCAGTCGGACACGCCCGACACCTGATAAGGCAACCACGAACGCGCCCGGCACCTCGTCGAGGTGGACATAGTCGCGCCATCGGCTGTCCTCGCCTCGGGCGGGGAGCGGAATCGGTGTGTGGCGTTCTTGTCCGAGCCGTGCAGTACGGTCCCGAATCAGACGATCTTGGACGGCACGGTGGGTGTCGCGCCATCTGGTGACAGGCGGCGAGCTGCCTCGGCCGCGAGCGTCTTTTGCACCGGCACAGCGCATTTCGATATCAGAGAGAACTCATGGACCTGCATCAGTCCGCCAGCCGCTACTTCGGCGTCCCCGTTCCCGCTCGTGTGGCCGAGGCCGTCGACGATCGGCTGCTCGAGTATTGGACGGGCGATCGTGGCCCGCTCGTGGACGCCCACTTGGCGATCAACTACCCGTACTTCGGAGCGATCGACAAATCGCTGAGCGGATTCCTCGTCATCGATGACGAAGGGGACGACTACACGCTGCTGGATCTGCGCGGCGATGGCCGGGTGTGGTGGCAGGATCACGAAACCCGAGAACTGGACCTGTGGTTCGAGTCTTTCGATGACTGGCTGGCCTACCGGGACGAACTCGAGCGGGCCGAAGAGAACGACGAGGACGAGCGGTCGAGATTCGATATTCGCGACTCCTTCCGTCCGCCGTCATTCGCCGCGACCTCCGGGCCCGGCCCGACCAGCGCCGAATTGGCGAACCGCTACCAGTGGCTGGTGTGGCTGTTGGCGCGGCCGTTGCTGCGCGACGGAAAGCCCACCCGGTCCGCGGCGGACCTGACCTCCAGCGCCGCCGGGCACTTCACGCACCTGTGGAGCGCGACCGAGGCCCAGCAGGTGCTCGAGGTGGAATTGCCTCTGCTGCACCGCGATCCACATCTGGCCATCTACTGGCTGTTGCACACGGGCCTGCTCGCACAGGACGACGACCGCGCCCGCGTACTCGCCGAGATCGGCCGTACCGAGGATCGCCCAGACCTGCTGGACGCCTTCGCCGAGGTCTTCGGCACGATGACGATCGACGGCGACGTGGCGTCCGTGCCGGAGTTCCGTGTCCGCCGTTCGCTGCTCCAGCAGTTCGTCGCTCCCGATGACGAGGCGCGAACGCGGGCCGCGCTCACCGCCATGGAGATGGCACCGGAGCGCCTGCCGCTGGCCCGGGCGACCTGGATCAATCACGGCCTGGACGACAGAACGCTCACCGCCGAACAGGTGGGCGCCGCCCTGGATCGGATGCCTGTCACGACCGGTACGGCACTGCTGCGAGCCGAAGCGGATCGGCGAGCTGGACGCGATCACAGCCCGGCCGCGGACACTCTCGTGCGTTTGCTGCCCGCATCCACCTGCGCCTGGTCGCTTCGCGTGTGGGCGCTTTCGGTGGCGACGCCGCTGGTGCGCGACGGCGCGGCGCTCGCCGCGGCGGCCGGAGAGCTGCTCGGCAAAGATCCGTACAGCAGGGCCTGCCTGATCGCCCTGCGGCGGGCCCACGAGCTGTGCGAGACCGAACCGGTGCTGACCCGCGCGGAGCTCGACCTCCGCTGGGCCGACGCCGAGGTGTCGTCCCCCTACCTGCAGCGGCTGAGCGCAGGCGACCACGCCGCCGCCCTGGCCGAGATCGATAATTCCGAACTGAGCGATGTTGTCGCACAACGCGTTCTGCTGCGCGCGGACATCGATGAGTCGCCCGCCGAAGTGATCGAATGGGCGCTCGACGCCATGCTCGGCAGTGCGCACCCGGATCGGGCCGCGCTGGCGGCCAGCGGTATCGAGCACCTGCCCGCCCAGGTGCGCACCCGCGTGGTCAAGGGCATGCGGGTGGACGCCCCGGACAGCGCCTTGGTTCCGGTGCTTCTCCGGCTACTCGAGCACACACCGGAGCCGGATGCCTCCGACATCGTCGCCGAGATGAACAACGACGAACTGAAGAAGGCCGTCTGCCTCGCCCTGGCTCCGGTCGCGCATCATCCGCAGGTGTTCGACGAACTGCTCCGGCTGGCGGCCCTGCCCGCACCGGCGAGCACGGTCGAAGCGCTGTGGGAGCAGCTGTTCCGGCCGAGCGGGGAGCAGTATGTGCTGCCACGGCTCTCGCCCGAGCAGGCCGTGCGGGCCGCCGCCGCCATGATCGACACCATCTTGTCCCATCCGGGGATAGGCGCTCGCAATACCGCTGGCCACCAGCTGTATCGCTTCCAGCACGCCGGTGCGCAGGACTTTCTCATCGCGGCGCTCGACGACTACGGTCGTCGCTACGCCGACTCCGACCCGGCGCACAGCGTGCTGCTCAGCCACGGGCAGACAGTGGACGACCAGCTCGAAACAGTGGTCGCCAACCTGTATTCGGCGGTACGGAACCTGAAGACCGACACCGCGCGCACGGCATTGATCGAGCGGCTGTTCACCGAACGGCGCAGCATCTGGCGCATGGGAAACGCACTCGGTGAGATCTTCTCAGCGGAGGTGCACCGGGATGTCCTGCGGCGGTTGCGCGATCGGCGCGACCATCGTGCCGCCGCGCACTACGCCAATGCCGTCACCGATCACGTGAAGCAGCGATGGCCTCTCGTCGAACTGCTGCGTGAGATCAGCGGCTGGGCCACACCGGCGGACGAGACCGAACAGCGGGTGTTCAAGTACGCGCTGGCCGTCGGCATCATGGCCGCGTGGGAAGCCGACGAGTACGACCTCGTCCGAACCGCCTACGTCAGTTGGACGTCCATCGCGGTCGACGCCGTCGAGCCCGACGATCTCTCTCGCGGCCGGGACTGGTTCGATCCGCTCACCTCGGACGACATGCGCGCGCAGCTCGCCGAAGTGCTGTCAGGAGAGGCGGATTCGGCACGGAGCGCGCTGCTCGACAAGGGCGAGCGAGCCCGCGCGGCAGGGCGGCCGCTCGTTCGGATCGGTGACGACGACCTCGGCACCTTGGCGGGCACCACCGTGCGGCGCCGCCTGCTCACCGACCGAAGCACGGGCGAGGTGTGGTTCCTCGACTCGGACGGCGAAATCTACGCCTTCGACGGCTTCGGCATCCTGGGCGACAACCCCTTCCAGACGAGCCCGATCGGCTATCACGGGATGCGGGAGTTCCTGGGCGAGGCGCGCGAACAATCCGAGCGCGCGTTGCTGTGGACGACTTCAGGCAACGAATTCGTCGAACTGGTGCGCTATCTCGACCGAGTCGTCTATCGGTGGGGCGTCAACAACGGCCGCTTCGACACGGTCGGCCTCATCTTCCCCGACCCGGCCGCCGCCGGAAACGCCTTCACCGGAATGAAGGCCACCTGCGCGGCGGCGAAATACACCGAATCCGATCCCTGGTATCTGCCCGGTCGTGCGGCCATCATGCGCACCTTCTACCGGCCCGACGCCGACAGCGAACGCCTGGTGGCCTTCGACCGGCCACGGTTCGCGGTGGACCCGGAACTCGCGGCGGCGCACGAACGCCGGGAGCTGGAGCTGTACCGCGACGGTGCGGCGCTGTCCACCCTGGAATGGGTAACCTGGAACGGCTACCGGGTACGCGAGGAACTGACCGTCGCCGAATGGGTCCGCGCTCGCATCCGCGACGACGATCAGGATCCGGCCTGGCATGTCACCGCCCTCGGCGAGATAGCTGAATACCTTGTGGCACAGGGATTCACCACACACTCACCCGGTCTGGACGAGTTGAAAGTGGAAGTCGGCCCGCCCGCCCCGGCCGAGGAGATCGACGCGCTCGAGGAGGCGCTCACGGCACCGCTGCCCGCGAGCCTGCGTACGCTCTGGGAGCGCATCGGCTACGCCGAGTGGCGGATCGGAAGGGCCGGTCTGCGACTGCTGAGTCCCGCCGAGGTACGGCGGGAGCGGGGGCCCATGCGCAAACTCGGGGCGAAGTACACGGTCGCGCTGCGCCCTGACGAGCAACTTCATTGGGACCCCGTGCTGTCGACCCTGAGTGCGCTCGTGGTCGGCCTCGACGGCACGATCGACACCGTATTCTCCGACGTGTCACCGAGTTCCGACGGCCGGGTCTTCACGAATTCGGATGCGCATCCGGCCTACTCGTGGTGGGAGAAGTCGCTGTCGTGGATCCTCGCGACCTCGTTCCTGAGCCTGTTCGCCGACCACCTCGAGCAGGCCGCGCCCGAAACCACCATGCTCTTCGGCGGCCAGCGGCGCGGCCCCGGGCTCACCCGCCGGTACTTCGAGGCCGTCGGGCCGAACGGCACGAAGTTCTGGGAGATCGTCACCGACCCCGGCCTCGATACCGTCGCCACCCGGCACGGTAAAGAAGGCAGCGTCGGCACCGTCAACACGAAGCGCTACGGCGACCCGGCCAAGGCCGCCGCCAAGGCCGCGAAAACGATTGCCGCGAAAGAGAAGAGCGGATACGAGGAGACCGTCGACTGACGCACGGGCCAGCCGAGCAGCTCAGTCCGTCACCGACAGCGGCCGAGCAGCTCGGCGCAGCGGTCCCCCGCACGCACCGCAGCCGACCTTTGGCAGGATGACACCGTGCGTTCTGTATTGCGGGTGGGGGCCGTTGTGGCCGCGATGATCGCCCTGAGTTCTTGTTATCCGGAGGATGTTCCGACATCGGCGTCCACCACGACGTCGGCGGCGGCGCCCACGAGTGTGCCGACGCCGGAGCAGCGGCGGCTTCAGGGCATGTTGGCGGAGGGTACGCGGATGGCGGATGTGCTCGCGCTGCCGACAGATATCGATCCGGAGGTCACGCTGTATGGGCGGGCGGGGGTGTTGACCTCGGCGATGCTGGTGGTGATGGCTGGGCACAGTCAGGAGATGAAGGCGGTGGCCGAGCGCAACGGGCTGCTCAGCGGATTCATCTCGCATCGCACGAACGGTGATCGGGAGCGACGGAAAGACCTGACACACGGCGTGATGCGGTTCCCCGATGCCGATACGGCGACGAAGGCGGCCGAGGAATTCGGGGATACCGCGGCGAGCTCTCCCGGCCTGTTGCAGAACGAAGCGCAAACGCCCGCACCGCTGCCCGATGCCCCGGAAACGCGCTTCAGCTACCTGGAAGATCGGGGACGGTTCCAGGGAATGGCCTTCACCGCCGTGCGCGAGTACGTGATCTACACCTCGGTGGGGGCCACGACCCGCGCCGACCTGGAGCGAATCGCGCTGCGCGCCATCGAGTTACAGCGTCCCCTCCTCGATGACTTCCGCGCGACACCACCCGCCGACTATCCCGATCTGCCCTACGACCCGGACGGCGTTTACGCCCTCGCCATCGGCGACGGTGACGCGCAGCGTGGCGCGTATCGCCGCCGCGGCGCGGTGCTCTTCGCGCAGGACCAGCCCCGGGCGGCGACTTTGTTCGGCGAAGTCGGATTGAACGCCATGGCGAACAAGGACACGACGGTCTATCGCACCGACGACTCCTCCGGAGCGCAGCGCCTGGGTGCGGCCCTGGCGGAGATGCAGCGCGAGCTGCAGCCCGCGCCGACCGCTCCCGGCGTCGCGTCTTCGTCGTGTCGGTCGGACCCGCAAGGCGGTGCCAATTCCTGGTTCTGCGTCGTGACCGCGGGGCGGTACGTCGGCGAGATCTGGGCGAAGACCCAGGACGACGCCCACCGGCTGCTCGAAGAGCAGCACCGAGTGCTGCTGGCCGCGAAGTAGATCGGATCGGACGGGCGTTTTGCCGTACCCTCGCGTTCATGAGCTGCTGCGGGCCGTCGCGCCGGACCCTGCTCGGCGCCTTCGCCTCCGCAGCCCTGCTTTCCGCGTTGCCCGCGGGTCGAGCGCGGGCGCACCGCGTTTCGCCGCTGGCGACGGATCTGGAAGTGGTCACCGTCACCGACCGCTCGGTCGCGCTGACCTGGACGACGGTGGCTCCGGACGACTCGGGACGCCTGACGCCGGTCCCCTCCGATGCCGAAGTTCGTTTGGGTCCGGCGGATTCCGCTAGTACGCCGGTCCCCGTCTTCGCCGATCCCGAGCGAACCCCTTTTCACTACGCGGAGATCGGCGGTTTGGAGCCGGGCCGACGCTACCGTTTCGAAGCTCGGTCGCAGGGCGTGCGGGCGACGCCCGCTCTCTCGCTGACGACGCTGACTCCCGGAACACCGGAAACCACCGGCGAATTCACCACCCTGGTGCCGCCGCCAGGCCACCTGTTGCGCACCATCGCGCTGGCCAACGACGTGCACTACGGCGAGACGGTGAGCGGCCTTGTGGTCGGCGGGTTCCCGCCCGGGTTCCGCCAGCTCGCCGGTCTGCCGCCCTACCCGGAAGTCATGCTGGACGCGCTGCTCGACGACCTGCGGGCCAGGGACGTGGACCAACTGGTCGTCGCGGGTGACCTGACCAGCGAGGCGACGCCGGAGGAAGCGCGCGGTGTCCGCGCCCGGCTGGACACCTGGGGCGCGCTCGGCAGCGACTACCTGGTGACGAGAGGCAATCACGATCGCCCGCACGTCGGTTACCGGGGCTGCACGCATCTGGGCGAACACCGCGACTGCTGGGGCGACAACTTCCTGCCCAGGCAGCAACTGGTCGAACACGAGGTCGGCGGCCTGCGCCTGCTCGGCGTGGACACCAGTGAACTCGACGGCTCGGGCGGCCGCATCGAACGGCCGCAGTTCGATCACCTCGCCGAGGTGCTGCGCGCCGACCCGGACCGCCCGACCCTGGTCTTCGGCCACCACCCGGTGACCCGCGAGTCCGGGCTGACCAACACCGCGGGCCCCGGCTTCGTTCTCAACGGTCCGGACAGCGCGGAGCTACAGCGCCACTACGAGCGCGCGCCCGGCGTCTTCCTGCACCACAGCGGCCACACCCACCGCAACCGGCGCACCCGCCCGGACGCGAACATCGCGGTGGAATTCCTCGAGGTGGCCGCGGTGAAGGAGTATCCGGGTGGCTACAGCCTGCTGCGCGTGTACGAGGGCGGGTACATGGTGAACTTCTACAAGACGCGCGCCGAGAGCGCCCGGCGGTGGAGCAGCACCACCCGCGGCGAATACTTCGGTCTGTTGCCCGACTACACCTTCGGCACTTTCGCCGATCGCAATCACGTTGTCGCGCGAGACTTTTCCGGCCTCGCATGAACGATGGCACGCACGCGACCCTGGATCGCCCGCGTCGTCGCGAACGGCCCACGGTGGGTGAACACCCATGCGGCCACTCACCGCGTGCGGCAACCGTCGGCGACGCCCCGATCCGACATCGAACCGGGGCGTCGACGACCGGCGCACCCCTTTGCCTGGAGCGAGCGGCGGGAATCGAACCCGCGTAAACGGCTTTGCAGACCGTTGCCTGAACCACTCAGCCACGCCCGCCTCGTCTTCGAGAATGCCGGGCCGGGCGTCGAGCGACCAGGCTTGGGCTCGAGCTGATTCGAAAGCGGGCCTGAACCCCGCGCGGGTGATAACGACGCCGGAACGTCGGCGCACGACACGGAAACGGCCACTCGGCATGGAATGATCGGGGACATGTCTCGGCCACGCCCGCTTCCAGTCGACCCGATCGAGGAGGCCCACCGCCAGTGGGTCGGCCACGGCTGGGGCGATGTCGCCGACGGCATGGCGGCGGTGACGTCGCTGGTGCGCGCCCAGCAAATCGTGATGGCCCGGGTGGACGAGGCACTCAAACCGACCGGTCTGACCTTCTCCCGGTACGAGCTGCTGATGTTGCTCAGCTTCAGCAAGACCGGCGCGCTGCCGATGGCGAAGGCCAGCGCCCGACTGCAAGTGCACCCGACCAGCGTCACCAACACCGTCGATCGCCTGGAGGCGGCACGACTCGTGGAACGAGTTCCGCACCCCAGCGACCGCCGCGCCACCCTGATCGAGATCACCGACGCCGGAAGGGAATTGGTCGCCGAGGCGACCAAGGAACTGAACACGAAGGTGTTCGCCCAGCCAGGTCTGCCCCCGCAGCGACTGCACACGTTGTTGCAGTTGCTCGCGGAATTCCGGCATGCCGCGGGCGACTTCGACACCGGGGACGCGCCCGCCCGCTGGAACACCCGCGATCGCTGAACTTCGGTCCGTACCTACCGGTCTCGTACACCACGGAAACGACCGCCGCGTAACGTTCCGGCATCCAACTAGCGAATTAGCGGCGGTGTTGCCTTGGCAGCGGACGGGAAAAGGTCCACCATGTAATCCATGGTGCTGGTCTTGGGGGTATCGGCGGGCGCTGGTGGCGCGCGCGCGATGTTGACACATTCCGACCAGCCGCACTTGCCTCCGATCGACCGCTGCCACGTACCGCGTCGTATGGGCGGCGGCGTCGAGGAAGCAGTGTTCGAGGCGATCAGCCGAATGAGCCGTTCAGCGCAGCTACGAGACGAGCTGATCACCGGAACCGCGGTCACCTGCCGCTGCCCGCTGCACGCCGACGCCATTCGCGCCGCGGCGGGCCGCAGCCGACTGACCATCGTCGACGAGCCGCTCGCCCAGTTGCGATACCTGCGCTTCACCGGAAGCCTGCCGGAGTCGGGCACGGTGATGCTCTACGACCTCGGCAGCTCCGGGCTGACGGTCACGCACGCCGACTGCCGCACCGACACCATCCTCTCCAGCAAACGCAGCACGGTGCTCGGCGGCGACGGCTACGACGCGCTGCTGCGCTGGCAACTCGCCCGCGGCGGCGTGCTCACCGATCGGCTGACCAGCCGACGGCATCGCGAGGCGCTCAGCACCGCGCGGGTGGTCACCGCGACCGACGCCGGCTCCGGCGGGCGCGCCGTGGTGACCCGCAGCGACCTGGCCGAACTGTGCGCGGCCAGCATCCACCACTCCGCGTCGTTCGTCCGCCAGCTCATCGAGGAAAGCGGGGTGCGCCCCGACGCGCTCGTGCTGCTCGGCGGCTGCACCCGCAGCCCCAGCGTGCGCGCCGAGCTGGCCGAACTCGTCGATCTGCCGGTGGTCTACGACCCGGAGCCGGAATACGTCTCGGCCCGCGGCGCGGTGCTGCTCGCCGCCGAACGCCCGTCCGGCGACGTGCGGATGGCGCGCCTGCGGGCGGGCGCGACACTGTACCGGCCGGCCACCGCGGGCGTCGACCGCCGGAAAGTCATCGCGGCAGTGGCGGTCACCGCGGCGCTCGGCGCGACGATCGCCGGTCTGCTCGCGGTGGAACGGAATTCGGCGCGGCCGCCGCACGGCGGAACCGCGCCGACGCAGATCGAACTGCGCAGCACCCCGGAGCCCTCGGGCAACTGAGACCGGAGCCCGCCGCGTCCCGTTGACTAGCATGGCGCGAGAACCACACGCGCACGACAACGGGGGTGTACACATGGCATTCGCCGCCACAAGAACCATGCTCACGACCGGATTCGGCGTGCTGACCTCGCATCGCGCTCTTCGCGCGTTTCCGAGGCGGTCGGCCGTCACCGGCGCGGTCGTAATGGGCGCGCCGATGCTGTTGGTCGGCACGGACATCGTCGGCACCGCCTCGGCGACGCCGTTACTGCTGGCGGGCGCCGCCTACCTGCTGACGATGATCGTCACCACGTTCGGCAATGCCGCGCTCATCGCGCAGACCGACATCGTGCTTCGCGGCGGGTACCCCACTGCGGCCGAGGGCAGGCGGGCGGCGCGGGCACGGTGGGCCGCGGTCCTGCTGTGGGCGCTCGCGGCGGCGACCGTGCTGCCGGTGCTGCGCCTGGTCGAGCACGACTTCCGCGACATGCGCGCGACGCGCGGCCGTACCCGCACGGCGTGGGCGGACGTGGCCAACCTGACGCTGCCGAAGATCGTCCTGGAGCATCGGAATCCGATCGACGCACTGCGTGATTCGCGGGCGACGCTGGAGCGCGGGTGGGGCCCCGGCGTGGCGAGCAGCGCGCGCCTCGGCGTCGTCGGCTACGTGCTCGTGCTCGTCGGGCTCCTGGTGAGTGTGTCGGTCGGTGCGGCGTTGGGCGCGCAGGCACAGGCCGGGATCGGCCTCCCCTACGGCGCGGCGGTCGGCGGCTGGTTCGGCCTGTCCGTCTTCACCACCGCGCTGATCTTCGTCTCGGCCGCGACCGCGGTGTATCAGGTCGCGCTCTACCGCTACACGGTCGACGGACGCACGCCGCCCGCGTTCGCCGCGGATCTCACGCGTGCGTTCCAACCCTGAGCAGAATCGTCTGCGCGCGAAGCCATTCCCGCTCAGGTTCGAACCGAGCCGTCCGCCCCGAAAAGAGCGACGGCGCGCGTGAACGCCTCGGAAGGCGACGCACGATGCCTGCGTTCACCGCGAATCTCGAGCGCTCGCTCCAACCCTGAGCGGAGGCGTCCGAGCGCGAAGTCACTCCCGCGCGGGATCGAACCGAGCCGTTCGCCTTCTGGAAACAGCAACGGCTCGCGCGAACGCCTCGGGGGCGGGCGCGCGAGCCGTGCACCGACTCAGCGGTTGTTGAACTTCGCCGGACGCTTCTCGACGAAGGCGGTCATGCCTTCCTTCTGGTCCTCGATCGCGAACAGCGAGTGGAACACGCGGCGTTCGAAGCGCAGGCCCTCGGCGAGGGTGGTCTCGAAGGAGCGGTTGACCGACTCCTTCGCGATCATGGCGACCGGCAGCGACATCCCCGCAATGGTCTCGGCCACCTCGAGCGCGGTGTCGAGCAGCTCGGCGGCGGGCACGATGCGCGAGACGAGTCCGGCGCGCTCGGCCTCCTCGACATCCATATTGCGGCCGGTCAGCACCAGATCCATGGCCTTGGCCTTGCCGATCGCCCTGGTCAGGCGCTGCGAGCCGCCGATGCCGGGGATGACGCCCAGCTTGATCTCCGGCTGCCCGAACTTGGCCGTGTCGGCGGCGATCAGGATGTCGCAGATCATCGCCAGCTCACAGCCGCCGCCGAGCGCGTAACCCGCGACCGCCGCGATGGTGGGCTTGCGGAAGTTCGCCAGCCGGTCCCACCGGGCGAAGAAATCGTCCATGAACATGTCCATGTACGACTTGGGCTGCATCTCCTTGATGTCGGCGCCCGCCGCGAAGGCCCGCTCCGAGCCGGTGATGACCACGGCGCCGATCTCGTCGTCGTGCTCGAGCTCGTCCAGCGCGGCGATCACGTCGTCGAGGACCTGCGCGTTCAGCGCGTTGAGCGCCTTCGGACGGTTCAGCGTGATCCAGCCGACCCGGCCCTTGCGCTCCAGCAGAATCGTCTCGAAGTCTGGCCCACCCGTCGCCCGGCCGCCACCCCTCACGGAATCGCTTCGCGATGCATCCATCTTCAGGCCACCTCTTGATCGGATCGGTTACGGATATCGGTGACGATAGCCGAGAAGTCCTTGCCCGCGTCCGTCTGGTTGAACCGGGTGTAGATCTCCGCGGCGAGCGCGCCGAGCTGACCGTCGATGCCGTTGGCGCGCAAAGCGTTCGCGGCCAGACCGAGGTCCTTCGTCATCAGCGCGGTGGCGAATCCCGGCTGGTAGTCGTTGTTCGCCGGGCTGGTGGGAACCGGGCCGGGGACCGGGCAGTAGCTGGTCAGCGCCCAGCTCTGGCCCGACGCGGTGGAGACCACGTCGAAGAACGACTGGTGGCTCAGGCCCAGCTTCTCGCCGAGCACCAGCGCCTCGGACAGGCCGATCATCGAGATGCCGAGCAGCATGTTGTTGCAAATCTTGGCGGCCTGGCCGACGCCCGCGTCGCCGCAGTGCACCACCTTGCCGCCCATCACTTCGAGCAGCGGGAGCGCGTCGGCGAAATCGGCCGCCGCGCCGCCGACCATGAAGGTCAGGGTGCCCGCCGCCGCGCCCGCGACGCCGCCCGAGACGGGTGCGTCGAGCGCGCGGTGCCCGGCCGCGACGGTCCGCGCGGCGGCCTCCTTGGCGTCGGCGACGTCGATGGTGGAGCAGTCGATGAACAGGGTGCCGGGGTTCGCGGCGGGCAGCAGATCGGCGTAGACGTCGAGCACCAGCTTGCCGTTGGGCAGCATGGTGATCACCACGTCACGGTCCGCGGCGGCCGCGACGGCGGTCTCCACCACGGTCGCGCCATCCTTACGCGCCTGCTCCTTGGCCGCGGGCACCGGGTCGAACGCGAGCACGTCGTAGCCCGCGCGGACCAGGTTGGCCGCCATGGGCGCGCCCATGTGACCGACGCCGAGGAAACCGATCTTCTGCCCGCCCGTCGCCCGGTCACCACCCCTGGTCGAATCGCTGTGCGATGCTGCGTTCACTGCTCTGCCTCCGGTGTCGCCAAACCCAGTTCCTTGTCGCCCAATTCGGCGAAATACGCCGCCACCTGCGCGTCGGTGACCTCGGCAAGGGACGCCGGTCGCCACTGCGGGTTGCGGTCCTTGTCGACGACCTGCGCGCGAATGCCCTCGACCAGGTCGTGCGATCCGAGCGAAGCGATGGACACGCGGTACTCCTCGTTCAGCACCGCCTCCAGGCTCGACAACTCGCGCGCCGCGCGCAACGAGCGCAGCGTGACCTTCAGCGCGACAGGCGATTTGGCGAGCAGATCGGACGCCGCCTTGCTCGCCTCCGGCGCGTCGTAGGCTTGCAGCCGGGCCACGATCTCCTCGACGGTGTCCGCGCTGTAGCAGGCGTCGATCCAGTCCCGCTGCCCGAGCAGTTCGGATTCCGGTGCGGCCTTGGCGAACTGGGCGATCGCGGCGTTGGCGCTCGCTGTGCGCAGGGCGTCGAGCAGCGCCGGGATGTCGTCCGAAGGCACGTAGTAGTCGGCGAATCCGGCCGCGATGGCGTCGCCAGCGCCCATCCGCGCGGTGGTCAGCGCGACGTGCGTGCCGATCTCGCCCGGCGTGCGCGCGAGCAGGTAGGTGCCACCGACATCGGGGATGAAACCGATGCCCACTTCGGGCATGCCGACCTTGGACCGCTCGGTGACGACGCGGTGGCTGCCGTGGCCGGAAAGGCCGACGCCGCCGCCCATCACGATGCCGTCCATGATCACCACGTACGGCTTCGAGTAGCGGCCGATCAGCGCGTTGAGGATGTACTCGTCGCGCCAGAACAGGCCGGTCGGCGAATCGGCTTCCGCGTCACCGGTTTTCGCGGAGCTTGCGGAGCGATCATTCAGCGCGAGCGCGTCGGCGTGGATCGCGACGATGTCGCCGCCCGCGCACAGCCCGCGCTCCCCCGCGCCGGTGACCACGACGGTGCGCACCTCGTCGTCCTCGGCCCACGCGCGCAGCGCATCCGTGATGGCCAGCGCCATCGGGTGATTCAGCGCGTTGATGGCCTTGGGCCGATTCAGCGTGATCAGGCCGAGGCCGTCGCGCTTCTCGATGAGTACGTCGCTCATGCCTGCACCTCGCTGACGCTCGGCTCCGGCATGCGCGAGGCGCGCTGGCACATGATTCGCTCACTTCGTTCGCTCATGCTGCTCCTATGACCGAGCGGGCGACGACCACCCGCATGATTTCGTTGGTGCCCTCGAGGATCTGGTGGACGCGCAGATCCCGGACGATCTTCTCCAGACCGTATTCGTGCAGATAGCCGTAGCCGCCGTGCAATTGGAGTGCCTTGTTGGCCACCTCGAAGCCGACGTCGGTGGCGAATCGCTTGGCCATCGCGCACAGTTCGACCTTGTCGGTCGCGTCCGCGTCGAGCGCTGCGGCCGCGCGCCACAGCAGCGTCCGCGCGGCCTCCAATTCGGTGCGCATATCGGCCAATTCGAATTGCAGCGCCTGGTTCTTGTTCAGCGGCTTGCCGAAGGCCTGGCGATCGGCGAGATACGGCACCGCCTTGTCCAGCGCCGCCTGCGCACCGCCGACCGAGCACGCCGCGATGTTCAGCCGCCCGCCGTTGAGCCCGTTCATGGCGATGCGGAAGCCATCGCCCTCCGCGCCGAGCCGGTTGGCGACCGGGACGCGGGCGTCCTCCAGCACGACCTGGCGGGTCGGCTGGGCGTTCCAGCCCATCTTGCGCTCGTTCGGCCCGACCGACAGGCCCGGCGTGTCGGCGGGGACGATCAGCGCCGAAATGCCGCGCGCCCCTTCCTCACCCGTGCGGACCATCAGCACGTAGACGTCGTTGGCGCCCGCGCCGGAGATGAACTGCTTGGCCCCGTTGAGGATGTAGTCGTCGCCGTCGCGAACGGCCTTGGTGCTCAACGCCGCCGCGTCGGAGCCGACGCCCGGTTCGGTCAGCGCGTAGCTGCCGAGCAACTCCATCGAGGTCAGTCCGGGCAACCAGTGCTGGCGCTGCTCCTCTGTGCCGTAGGCATCGATCATCCAGGCGGCCATGTTGTGGATGGAGATGTAGGCCGCCACCGCCGGACAGCCGGTGGCAAGCTTCTCGAAGATGCGCACGGCGTCGAGTCTGCGCAGTCCCGAGCCGCCCACGTCCTCGCGGACGTAGATGCCGCCGAGACCGAGTGGGCCCGCCTTGCGCAGCACGTCCACCGGAAAGTGTTTCCGCTCGTCCCATTCCAGCGCGTTGGGCGCGAGGAACTCGTCGGCGAACTGACGCGCGGTCTCGCCGATCGCGCGCTCGTCCTCGTCCAAGGTGAACATCCGGCTCAGTCCATCGTCGGGATGACGAACGCGTTGGACTCCTTCAGACCGGAAGGCCAGCGCTGGGTCACCGTCTTGGTCTTGGTGTAGAAGCGGATCGAGTCCGGGCCGTGCTGGTTCAGATCACCGAAGCCGGAACGCTTCCAGCCGCCGAAGGTGTAGTACGCGATCGGCACCGGGATCGGCACGTTGATGCCGACCATGCCGACCTCGACCCGGGACGCGAAATCGCGGGCGGTGTCGCCGTCGCGGGTGAAGATGGCGACGCCGTTGCCGTACTCGTGCTCGTTGGCCAGGCGCAAGCCTTCCTCGTAGTCCTTGGCACGGACCACGGTGAGCACCGGGCCGAAGATCTCCTCCCGGTAGATCCGCATCTCGGAGGTGACCTTGTCGAACAGGGTCGCGCCGACGAAGTAGCCGTCCTCACCGCCCTCGACGGTCAGGCCGCGACCATCCACGACCAGATCGGCCCCCTCATCGATGCCGATCTGGACGTAGTTGTTGACCCGATCCACGCCGTCCTTGCCGACCAGCGGGCCGAAGTCGGCGCCCGGATCGTCCGAGCGGCCGATGTTGAGCTTGTGCACGCGCTCGGTCAGCTTGGCCACCAGGCGGTCCGCGGTCTCCTCGCCGACCGGCACGGCCACCGAGATGGCCATGCAGCGCTCGCCCGCCGAGCCGTAGCCCGCGCCGATCAGCTGGTCGGCGACGTCGTCGAGATCGGCGTCGGGCATCACGATGGCGTGGTTCTTGGCGCCGCCGAAGCATTGGGCGCGCTTGCCGTTCGCGGTCGCGGTCTCGTAGATGTACTGCGCGATCGGGGTGGAGCCGACGAAGCCGACGGCCTTGATCCGCGGATCGTGCAGCAGGGTGTCGACGGCCTCCTTGTCGCCGTTGACCACGTTGAACACGCCGGCGGGCAGACCCGCCTCCAGGAACAGCTCGGCGAGCCGCAGCGGCACCGAGGGATCGCGCTCGGACGGCTTGAGCACGAACGCGTTACCGCACGCGAGGGCCGGGCCCGCCTTCCACAGCGGGATCATCGCCGGGAAGTTGAACGGAGTGATGCCCGCGACGACGCCGAGCGGCTGACGCATCGAGTAGACGTCGATGCCGGTGCCCGCGCTCTCGGTGTATTCGCCCTTGAGCAGGTGCGGGATGCCGGTGGCGAACTCGATGACCTCGAGCCCGCGCTGGATGTCGCCCTTGGCGTCGGCGATGGTCTTGCCGTGCTCGGCGGAGAGCAGCGCGGCCAGGCTGTCCATCTCGTCCTGCACCAGGGTCAGGAACCTCATCAGCACCCTGGCCCGCTTCTGCGGATTGAACGCCGCCCACTCCGGCTGGGCCGCCGCCGCGTTCGCGATGACCGCCTCGACCTCGGCCTTGCTCGCCAGCGGCACCCGCGCCTGCACCTGACCGATGTTCGGGTCGAAGACGTCGCCGAAGTTTCCGGAGGTGCCCGGGACGTGCTGCCCGCCGATGAAATGAGTGAGTTCGCGAACCATGCCAGTCCTTGTCTGTCGTCGTCGACGCGCGAAGGCGCGATCTGCGGTCATCCTATAGTTGGATGTCCAAGTAATGATCCGCCGGTTGGCGAATGTGATCCATCCCACCTCGCCGAGTTGCCGTGCGCCTTCAGCCGCCTCTCCGGCCGGGCCGCTTCGGTCGCACCGCCCCGCGTCAGTCGGATCTGCGCGGCGAACGCGTCATAGCGATGGCGCCCGCCGCCAGCAGCACCGCACCGACGATCAGCACGAACCCGGCCGCGCCGAGCGCTCCCGACAGCTCCGAGACCGCCTCGGCGATCGCGAGCGCGACCGCCCCCGCGTACGCCGCGACCTCAACGAGCAGCTTGCCCGTCGACGGCCGAGCCGTCTCCTCGGCGGCCACCGCCGCCAGCACGGCGTCGCGCTGCTCCGCGCTCAGCACACCGTCATCGACCAGCCGCCGCAGCGCGTTCCCCATCCGATGCTCGCACGCCGTCGGATCAGTATGTCCGAGGGCGTGGGAACAGACCCGGGCTACGCGACGGGCGCCGGGGCGATCAACCGAGACCGCCGCCGGTCGCGAGCCATTCCATCGTGAGCAACGGAACCGGGCCGACCCGCAGATCGGTGAGCACTCGCATCTCGCGCGGTCCGACGGCGGACGCGGAGCCGGGTCGCGCCGGGCGCCAGCAGGCGGCTCGCCCACTCGGGGTCGGATGATCGCTCATATCCATTGACCTCCAGACCTTTTCGAGGGACCTAGCGAGCACGTGGTGATGCCAGCGGCACGCGACAGGGCGGGGAGCCCGGCGCCGGGACGGACTGCCACCGAAGGAGGACGCGGCTGCGCCCAGACCCTCCCGGCGATGAAGCTGTTCATCATCCGGCCCTTCGCTCCGATTACGACGGTCTCCATCGGAACTCGAGTGCGCGGCCGATGTCGCCGGTTGCGGTCAGGCTGATCGGAACCCTCGCGAGGACCGGAAACCGGCACGTCGCCGGGACCGCCGCGAATCCTGGCGGCGTGATCCCCATCACCGTAGAATTACTTTGACGTCCTAGTATCGGGCGTCAGGACGACTCGCCGGAGGACTCCCGTGGCCGACAGCAGCGCGCTCTACACGCCCACCCATCCCGTGCGTTTCGTGACGTCGGCCGCCCTCTTCGACGGGCACGACGCCGCGATCAACATCATGCGCCGCATCCTCCAGTCCCAGGGCGCGGAGGTGATCCACCTCGGCCACAACCGCGCCGTGCACGAGGTGGTCGCCGCCGCGATCGAGGAGGACGTGCAGGGCGTCGCGGTCAGCTCCTATCAGGGCGGCCACATCGAGTACTTCGAATACCTCGCGGCCGCGCTGAAAGAGGCCGGGGCAGGCCACATCCGGGTCTTCGGCGGTGGCGGCGGGGTGATCGTGGCCGAGGAGATCGAGCGCCTGGCCGCTTCCGGCGTGCGGATCTTCTCCCCCGAGGACGGCCAGCGGCTCGGCTTGCCCGGCATGATCAACGAGTTGGTGCGCATCTGCGATGTCGATCTCGCCGAGGATTTCCCCGCGACCGAGGCGGTGCTCGCGGGCGAGCGACCCGCGTTGGCCCGCGCCATCACCTGCCTCCAGCAGGACACGCTGCCCGCCGCCGCCCGCGAGGCGCTGCTCGCCGCGGCCGACGCGCGCGCCGTGCCGGTACTCGGCATCACCGGCACCGGCGGATCGGGAAAGTCCTCTCTCACCGACGAATTGGTGCGGCGGCTGCGCTCGGACCAGCAGGACAAGCCGCGCGTCGCGATCCTCGCCGTCGATCCGACCCGGCGCCGCGGGGGCGGCGCGCTGCTCGGCGACCGCATCCGGATGAACGCGCTCGACGGCGCGCACCTGTTCTTCCGCTCGCTGGCCACCCGCGGCAATCACGAGCTGCCGCGGAACGTCGACACCATCATCGCGGCGTGCAAGGCGGCCGGATACGACCTGGTCGTCCTGGAGACACCAGGCATAGGGCAGGGCGACACCGCCATCGTCGACCACGTCGACGTGTCGATGTACGTCATGACGCCCGAGTTCGGCGCCGCCTCCCAGCTCGAGAAGATCGACATGCTCGACTACGCCGACGTGGTGGCGATCAACAAGTTCGAGCGCCGGGGCGCGTCCGACGCGGTGCGCGACGTGTCGCGCCAATTGCTGCGCAACCGTGAGGCATTCGGCTCGCGCCCGGAGGACATGCCCGTGTTCGGCACCAGCGCGGCGACCTTCAACGACGACGGCGTGACCGCGCTCTACCAGCACCTGACCGGCCTGTTGAGCGAGCACGGCCTGCGGCTCGAGCCAGGGACGCTGCCGCGGGTGGACACCAAGGTCTCCACCCGCTTTGCCCAGATCATTCCGCCTGCCAGGGTGCGGTATCTGGCCGAGATCGCCGAGGCGGTGCGCGAATACCATGCCGAGACGGCCCGGCAGGTCGCGGCGGCGCAGCGCGTCCAGCGGCTCGAGCAAGTGCTGGCCGAACTACCCGAGGCCACCGCGGTGGCCGAGCTGCTCGATACCGCCCGCCGCGAACTGAGTGACGACGATGCCGCGCTGCTGGCCGAATGGCCCTCGGTCGCCGAGAGTTACCGTGGCGCGGAGCAGGTGGTGCGCGTGCGCGACCGGGAGCTGCACACGCCGCTGAGACGGGAGTCGTTGTCGGGCAGCAGCATCGCGCGCGTCGCGCTGCCCCGCTTCACCGATCACGGTGAGCTACTGCGGTTTCTGCGTGCGGAGAACCTGCCCGGTCGCTTCCCGTTCACGGCGGGGGTGTTCGCGTTCAAGCGGGACAACGAGGATCCGGCGCGGATGTTCGCGGGCGAGGGTGATCCGTTCCGCACCAACCGGCGGTTCAAGGTGCTCTCCGAACACTCCGATGCGAAACGCCTTTCGACCGCTTTCGACTCGGTGACGCTCTACGGCCGCGATCCAGACGAGCGCCCCGACATCTACGGCAAGGTCGGCACGTCCGGTGTCTCCATCGCCTCGCTCGACGACATGAAGGCGCTCTACGACGGCTTCGACCTGACCGCGCCGACCACCTCGGTCTCCATGACCATCAACGGCCCGGCCCCGACCATCCTCGCCTACTTCCTCAACACGGCCATCGACCAAGCGCTGGAACGATTCTCGGCGAGCACGGGCCGCGCGCCGACCGAGCAGGAGGCAACCGACATCCGGGCGCGGACGCTGTCCACCGTGCGCGGGACCGTGCAGGCCGACATCCTCAAGGAGGACCAGGGCCAGAACACCTGCATCTTCTCCACCGAGTTCAGCCTGCGCATGATGGCCGACATCCAGGAATGGTTCGTGCGCAACAAGGTTCGCAACTTCTACTCGGTGTCCATCTCGGGCTACCACATCGCCGAGGCGGGCGCGAACCCAATCAGTCAGCTGGCCTTCACCCTCGCCAACGGATTCACCTACGTGGAGGCCTATCTCGCGCGCGGCATGGACATCGATGACTTCGCGCCCAACCTGTCGTTCTTCTTCTCCAACGGCATGGACCCCGAGTACTCGGTGATCGGCCGGGTCGCGCGGCGCATCTGGGCGATCGCCATGCGCGACCGCTACGGCGCCAACGAGCGCTCGCAGAAGCTGAAGTATCACATCCAGACCTCGGGCCGTTCGCTGCACGCCCAGGAGATGAACTTCAACGACATTCGCACCACGCTGCAGGCCCTGATCGCCGTCTACGACAACTGCAACAGCCTGCACACCAACGCCTACGACGAGGCGGTGACCACCCCGACCGAGGAATCGGTGCGCCGCGCGCTGGCGATCCAGCTGATCATCAACCGCGAGTGGGGGCTGGCGATGAACGAGAACCCGATGCAGGGCAGCTTCATCGTCGACGAACTCACCGATCTGGTCGAGGAGGCGGTGCTCACCGAGTTCGAGCGGATCAGCGAGCGCGGCGGCGTGCTCGGCGCCATGGAGACCGGCTACCAGCGCGGCAAGATCCAGGACGAGTCCATGCTCTACGAGCGGCGCAAGCACGACGGCTCGCTGCCGATCGTCGGAGTCAACACGTTCCGCAATCCCCACGGCGAACAGCACCGGGTAATGGAACTCGCCCGCGCCACCGAAGCGGAGAAGAAGTCCCAGCTCGATCGGGTGCGTGAGTTCCAGCAGCGCCATCGGGACGCGGCGCACACGGCGCTGGCCCGCCTGGACGCGGTGGCCCGCACCAACGAGAACATCTTCGAGGTGCTGATGGACGCCGCGCGGGTATGCACGCTGGAGCAGATCACCGACGCCTTCTTCACCGTCGGCGGGCAGTACCGCCGCAACGTGTGAGGCGGGGGCGATCGGCGACACCGGCCGAAGTCCGTCAGCAGCCCACGCACGGCCGGAGCGAAGCATTTCCCCCAGGCCCGGCACCGGTCGTGTGACAATCGCCGGGCCGGGAAATCCGCCAGACAGGAGGGACACGATGGACCTCGCGGGTCTACGCGTGATCGACGCGCACATCCACCAGTGGGATCCGCTGACCACGCCGCGCGATTTCAGCAATCTCGCCCGGCTGTTCAAGTACCTGCCGGTGCCGATCGATCTCGCCACCCGGCTGGCCCCGCGCCGCGACCGTGAATTCGTCGGCGACCCAACGCCGTACGTGCATCCGTACCTGCCCGCCGACTACCGGACCGACACCGCGGGCGTCCCGGTCGAGTCGATCGTGCACATCGAGGTCGAATGGACCGGTACGGGTCCGACCGCCAAGGCCGACGAGACCCGCTGGGTCGCCAGCCTGCCCTTCGGTGTCGACACCCCGCGGCTCGGCGCCGTCATCGGATCGGCCGACCCGGCCGCCGACGGCTTCGCGGCCCTGCTCGACGCGCACCAGACGGCGTCGCCGCTGTTCCGCGGCATCCGCACGATGGTCGCGCACCACCCCGACACCGCCATCCGCTCCTTCACGGGCAACGCGGGCGCACTCACCACGAGCCGCTTCCTCGACGGGTTCGCCGAGCTCGCCGAGCGCGGGCTGTCCTTCGAGGCGTGGGTGTACTCGCACCAGCTGCCGGAGGTGACGGCACTGGCCGCGCGCTATCCCGACGTCACCATCGTGCTGAACCATCTCGGCACGCCCGCGGGACTGTTCGGCAAGGTCGGCAAACACACCGGAGCCAACCCGGGCGAGCGCAGGAAGCTGCTGCTGACCTGGCGCGACGACCTGAGCGCACTGGCTGCCCAGTCGAATGTGGTCGCGAAAGTCAGCGGATTGATGATGCCCATCCTCGGCCACCCGGTGCCGACGCGCGGTAGCGCGACGCCGGTGCCGACGCTGGTCGAGCGGATCGGTCCGCTGGTCACGCACGCGATGGATGCCTTCGGACCCAACCGCCTGCTGTGGGGCTCGAACTTCCCGGTGGACAAGCCCATCACCAGCATCGACCACAGCGCCCGGGCCATCGCCGAGATCGTGACCGGCCACGGTGGCGGGCCCGACGACCTGGCCCAGATCTTCCGTGGCACCGCAGAACGCGTCTATCGCGTCGAGGCTCCCGAGTAGCACCGCGGCCCGTTGACAAAGCCGGCGGGCGCGCGCCTAATGAGGTGGCAGGTGCGGACAATGATGTCGCCCGACATCACATGGGTTCGTACGCCGGACTCATGAAGCGAGCGGTGCGATGAACGACGAGACCATCGACCACGAAGTGATCATCGTCGGAGCCGGGTTCTCCGGCATCGGCGCGGCGATCAAGCTGCGCGAGGCCGGTTTCGAGGACTTCCTCATCGTCGACGACGCGGACGGCGTCGGCGGCACCTGGCACTGGAACACTTATCCCGGTGTGGCCGTGGACATTCCGTCGTTCAGCTATCAGTTCTCGTTCGATCAGCGGGCGGACTGGACCCGCGTCTACGCGCCGGGTCGCGAACTCAAGGCCTACGCCGAATCGTGCGTCGACAAGTACGGGCTGCGCCCGCGCATCCGCTTCAGCACCACCATCTCCGACGCCGAATTCGACGAAGAGCGGCACCTGTGGCGGCTACGCACCGACTCCGGGAAGGAGTTGCGGGCACGCTACGTGATCAGCGCGACCGGTGTGCTGACCCGGCCGAAGATGCCGGAGATCCCGGGCGTCGGCGATTTCCGCGGCGTCACCATGCACACCTCGCGCTGGGACCACGGGCAGAGCCTGCGTGGCAAGCGGGTCGCGATCATCGGGACCGGCGCCTCCGCGGTGCAGGTCATCCCGGAGATCGCGCCCGAGGTATCGCAGCTCGTCGTCTTCCAGCGCACGCCGATCTGGTGCCTGCCGCGCCCGGACATGCCGCTGCCCGCCCCGCTGCGGCTGGCCTTGCGGCTGCCCGGTGGACGGTCGCTGACCAGGTTGATCAGCCAGACCTACGTGGAACTGACCTTCCCCATCGCGGCGCACTACTACAAGTCACTGCCGACCGCCGCCGTGGGCGAGCGCGCCGGGCTCGCCCACCTGCGCCGCCAGGTCCACGACCCGGTGATCCGCGAAAAGCTCACGCCCCGTTACGCACTCGGCTGCAAGCGCCCCAGCTTCTCCAACGACTACCTGGCCGCTTTCAACCGCGACAACGTGCTGCTGGAGACCGATCCGATCCGGGAGATCACCGCGACGGGCGTGCGAACCGACGCGACCGAGCATCGGGCGGACGTGCTGATCCTGGCCACCGGGTTCAAGGTGATGGAGTCGGGCAACATGCCGACCTACGACCTGCGCGGCGTCGGCGGCCGGGACCTGGAGAAGTGGTGGGACGAGCACCGGCTACAGGCCTACGAGGGCGTCAGCGTCCCCGGCTTCCCGAACTTCTTCTCGGTGATCGGGCCGTACGGCTACAACGGTTCGTCGTATTTCGCGCTGATCGAGAACCAGGTCCGCCATATCCTGCGCTGCCTGCGGCACGCCCGCGCGACCGGCTCGACCCTGGTCGAGGTCACCGAGGAAGCCAACGACCGCTTCTTCCAGGAGATGCTGTCCCGGCGCGGCGGGCAGGTGTTCTGGCAGGAGTCGTGTTCGGTGGCCAACAGCTACTACTTCGACAAGCACGGTGATGTTCCGCTGCGGCCGTCGACCACGGTGGAGGCGGCCTGGCGCAGTGGGCATTTCGATCTGACCGACTACCGGTTCGCCTCGGTGCCTCAGGCCCTGTCTAGCGGTGGTCGGCGGTCGCGGCGGTGATCTGCCTGGTCAAGGTGTCGCGGGCGGTGACGAGCGAGGGGCCGTACCAGGTGAGGCTGCGTCCTTCGACCAGCGCGACCGGTATGCCCGGAAAAGCTTCGGGTCCATCGGTTTCGGTGAAGACGTACGGCTCGTCGGGCAGGATCGCGAGTTCGACGCCGCGGGTGAGTTCGTCCTCCGTGACGCGCGGGTAGCGCTCCGGGCGGTCGGCGTGGACGAGTCGCAGCCCGAGGCGGCGCGCCAGGTCACCGGTGAAGGTGTCGCGACCGACGACCATCCAGGGCTTGCGCCAGATCGGGATCACTGCCGCCCGAACTGGCTCCGGAGGAGGGGCGGCCCAGATCTTTTCGGCTTCGACCAGCCAGGACGGCGCCGGGACTCCGAGCGCCTCGACGAAAAGCCTGGTGAGCGAGGGGAACGCGTCGTCCAAGGTTTCGATCCTGGTGACCCACACCGGGATACCGGCCTCGCGCAGCCGCTCCACGTCCCTGCGACGATTCTCCTCCTGATTGCACAGCACCAGATCGGGAGCCAGCTCGACGATCCGGCGGACATTCGGGTTCTTGGTGCCGCGCACCCGCTCGACGGAGAGGTCGGCCGGGTGCGCGCACCACTGCGTCGCCGCGACGAGCAGCTCCGGGCAGGTGACAGCGACCGACTCGGTGATCGACGGCACCAGGGACACGACCCGCCGGACCGGGCGGACGATCGGGACCTCGCCGCCCAAGTCGTCGGTGGACGAGACAGGCTGCGGCGGAACGGCATTCACGACAGGATCCGGTCGCACAGGACGCGCAGCCGCTCGGGCGGCACCTCGGGCAGCGTGTTGCCCGCGCCGAGCACCAGCAGGTAGAGGATCTGCGCGGTCTGCTCGGCGGCGGGTTCCGGGTAGCCGATCTCACCGAGCAGCTCGCGCAGGAACGCCAGCCTGGCCGCGTCGACGCGCTGCTTGGCCGCGGCCGCGACCGGATCGTCCAGTGCCCAGGCCCGGACCGCCACCTCCAGGCGTGCGGGTGCGCCATCGGCGAGCACCAGGTCGATCAGCAGATCGAGTTTGGCGCGCGGGTCCAGATTCTCGGCGGCCTGCACCTCGCGGATGTAGCGCAGCGTCTGCACCTCCTCGAAGTGCGCGAGCAGCGCCTTCTTGTAGCCGGGCATGCCCGCGAAGTGGTGATAGAAGGACCCGGTGCTGAGTCCGGTGGCCGCGACGAGCTTGTCGATGGTCAGCGCCGTCGGTCCCGCCGCGCCGAGGATCGTCAGCCCGGATGCCAGCCATGAGGTCTTGCCCGCCACATCGCCCACCCTATAACATAAATTTTGTTCTGTTCTGGGTATGTCAACTCTCGGAGGTCGCGATGACCGCGATGACGTCCACCATCCAGCCCAACCCCATCGTCGCCCGATGGCCTTTACCGGCCCACTACGCGGGCGGCGTGTTCCTCGGCCTGATCGGCTTCGGCCACTTGCTCGCGCTGCACGTCTTCAACGGGGCCGATGTCGCGGGCGAGGAAGTGATCAACGAGCTGGGCAGGAACACCACGACCGCGCTGTTCGAAGGCGGCAGGGAAGTAACGGTGTTCGGGCTCAATACCGGCTACAGCGTGGCCTTGGGGCTGTTCGGAATGCTCTTCCCGCTGCTCGCGGCCGTCGCGGTGCGGGCGGCTCCCGAGCTGATCGCACGCTGGTCGCTGTTCAACTGGATCTGCGCGGTCACGGCGGGCGGCACGTTCTGGATCTCCTGCCTGTACTTCCCCGAGACCGTGGTCGCGTTCGCCGGGCTGTCCGCGCTCTGCTACGTGGTCGTGCTGGTGGGCGGGCCGCCCAAGTCAGCGCATCAGCGCAGGTCAGAGAGGTAGCGCCGCAGGTCGGGTCGGCCGCGCGACTCTGGAAGGTCCTGGCAGCGCAGGTTCGGCACATGGGCAGTGAATGAACAGCGCTCAGGCATTACCTCGCCCGTCCCGCGAGAGCAGACTTGGAAGTGGCACCCGGTACCGAGAAACCGGCACCCAGCGCACGGACGGGATCCGCCCGACGAAGTCCGGAGACGCAGGGCCCGACCTCGATGCCGGGTGCTGGCCGCGCGGCAGCGGATCGCCGCGGCGATCTCAGCGCCGCAGCAGCGCATACAACGCACCGAGTTCGCGCAACCCGGCGGCGGCGCTCGCCTCGTCCTCCGAGCTCATGCGCAGCGCCTTGCGCAGCAGTACGGGATCGAGATCGTCCATCGCGGAACGGAATTCGACCTTCGGCAGGTCGGGAAGCAGCGCCTCGTCGCCGTACAGATCCTCCGTGGCGACCGGTCGCGGATCGCGCTCGATACCGCGAATCAGCGTGTCGAGATCCAGTCCGCGCAGCGTGAGGATCTCGCGGGGCCGCTCGTCGAGGCGCTCGGCGAGCAGGTAGCAGACGGCCGCGACGTGTTTGCACGGCCAGCCGGGGTCCGGGCAGGTGCAGTCGAAGTCCAGCTCGGCCGCGGTGGTCGGCAACAGCAGCGGGCCGAGTCCGGAGGGCAGCGCGCCCGACGCTATCTCGGCCAGCATGCCCGGTGAGCTGCGGATCGTCTCGATCAGCAGCTCGAGTTCGTCCTCGCGCAGCGCGCGGACGCGGAACGCCGCGGTGAACGGGCGCGGCTGACTGCCCTGCACCTCCGCGACCACCGCGCCCGGTTCGATCCGATAACTCACCACCTGTCCCGAGCGCGCGTAACTGCGCCCTCGGGCCAGCCTGCCGGGCTCGGCCATCGCCTCGACCGCGTCGATCAGCGCCTTGCCCCACCAGGTGCGCCCGAATCCGCCGCGCCTGCTGCGCGCCGTCACGCCACCCTCGACCGGTAGCCGCTTGCCGTACTTGCTGTAGTCCTCGAAGCTCATTCGCCCACCGCCTCGGCGCCGAGGGTGAACAGGTCACGCAGTTCGTCGGTGCTCAGCTCGGTGATCCAGTTCTCCCCCGCGCCGACGGCCAGGTCGGCGAGCCTGCGCTTGCCGTTGATCATCTCGTCGATCCGCTCCTCGATGGTGTCGACGCAGACGAGCTTGCGCACCTGCACCGCGCGCCGCTGGCCGATGCGGAAGGCACGGTCGGTCGCCTGGTTCTCCACCGCGGGATTCCACCAACGGTCCAGGTGCACTACGTGATTCGCCGCCGTCAGGTTCAGTCCGGTGCCACCGGCCTTGAGCGACAACAACATCAGCGGCGGACCGTCCTCGGCCTGGAACCCGGTCACCATGGCGTCGCGGCGGCGTTTGGGCACACCGCCGTGCAGGAACGGGATCGGGGCGCCGAAGCGCTCGGCGAGGAACGGCGCGACGAGCTCGCCGAACTCGCGAAACTGGGTGAAAAGCAATGCCTTCTCACCATCGGCGAGCACCGCGTCCACCACGTCCTCCACCAACGCCAGCTTGCCGGAACGGTGTTTGCCGCGCGCCAGCACGCCGGAGCCGTCGCCTAGGAAGTGCGCGGGGTGGTTGCACACCTGCTTGAGGCGGGTCAGCGCGCCGAGCACAGCGCCCTTGCGCGCCATGCCTTTCGCGTTTTTGATCTTGTCCATCATGTCGTCGACCACCGCCTGGTACAGCGCGGCCTGTTCGACGGTCAAGTTGGCCCGCACCGTCATCTCCAGCTTTTCCGGCAGGTCGCTGATGACGGACGGATCGGTCTTCACCCGGCGCAGCACGAACGGCTGGGTGACGAAGCGCAGCCGCGAGATCGCGTTCTGATCGTTCTCCCGCTCGATCGGCACCGCGAACCGCGCGCGGAACGTCTGCGCGCTGCCGAGCAGCTTCGGCATCACGAAATCCAGCAGCGACCGCAGTTCCTCGAGCCGGTTCTCGACGGGAGTTCCGGTGAGCGCCAAGCGATGTCGCGCTCGCAACGAGCGGGCCGCGCGGGCCTGGCGAGTCGCGGCGTTCTTGATGTGCTGGGCCTCGTCGAGCACGACGCGCTCCCAGTCCCGTCTGCCTAGCGCCTCGACATCCCTGGCGAGCAGCGAGTAGGTGGTGAGCACCAGGTCCGCTTCGGCGATCGCCGCGTCCAGGTCCGCGCCGCCCCGCCGACCCGCGCCGTGGTGGACCAGCACGCGCAGGTCGGGTGCGAACCGCTCGGCCTCGCGCTGCCAGTTGCCGACCACCGACATCGGGCACACCAGCAGCGTCGGGCCAGGGTTGTCGGACTGTTCCCGCTCGTGCACCAGCAGCGCGAGCACCTGGATCGTCTTGCCGAGGCCCATGTCGTCGGCGAGGATCGCCCCGCAGCCCATTCGGCTCATGGTGACCAGCCAGGACAGCCCGCGCAGCTGGTAGGGACGCAGCTGCGCCTTCAGACCGCTCGGGGCGGCCACCGGCTCGGCGTCGTGCTGCCGATCGAGCAGATCGGCCGCCCACCCCGTGGCGGTGACCTCGGTGATCGGCACCTGCTCGACGCGCCCGCCCGCCAGTTCGCCGATCATGTCGGCGAAGGTGATCGGCGAATCGTCGCTGTGCGCGGCGACGTAACGAGCCGCGGCGGCGAGCACCTTGTGATCTGCCTGCACCCACTCGCCGCGCAACTGGACGAGATCGGATTTCGCGCGAACCAGGCGCTCCATCTCGGCCGTGGTCAGCACGGTGTCGCCGAGCGCCAATTCCCAACGGTAACGGACCAATCCGCGCATACCGACGGTGCTCTCCGCCGCCGGGACCCCGCTCTCCACGCGCAACCGCATCGACGGCGCGGAGATGCTCCACGCGCGCGGCAGCAGCAACCGGACGCCCGCCGCCTGCAACGCGTGCGCGCCGTGCGCGACGAGATCGGCGACCACCTCGGTGGGCAGCAGCAGATCCATCGTGCGCGGATCGGTCGGCAGATCGCGCAGGCGCGGATAGGCGCGCTGCGCCTCGCCCAGCTTGTCGATCGCGGTGCGGATCAGGCTCGGGTCGCCGTGCAGCGGGATCGGCGAGGGCGCCTCCCCCTCGGTGCGCAGGCAGACCTCGAGCCGCCACAGCGCGACCGACTCGTCGGCGACACCCAGCTCGCCGTCCGGTTCGAGCAGGCGAAGCACCAGTTCCGGCTCGTCCACGGTGAGACTGGCCCGCCAGCGCTCCAGCACCTCGGCAAGCTGATGGCTGCCGCTGTCGAGCGGACTGTCGCCGACCAGCGCGGCGAGCAGCGGGTGCGACGGCGGCGGACCGTCCAGCAGCCGCCTGGCGATCGGGTCGGTCAGTTCGCCGACGAGGTCTTCCAGCATCGCAGCGGGGCGTCCGGCCACATGCAGCGCTGCCGGTGCGGCCACCGCGAGCTCGGCCAGCCAGGCGCGCTGGGCCGCGCCGCCGACCAGTCGCCAGCGCACCCACCATTGGCCGTCGTCCCTGCGCAGTTCCGGGACGACCCGCCCGGCCCGCACCCAGCGTTCCACACCGTGCGCGACATGAGCGAGAAAGCGCAGATCGCCCGCGACGGCCGAAGCGGGCAGCGGCTGGCGCAACGCCGCGGCGGCGGCCTCGGGCGCGAGCGCGTGCGCGCGCACCGTGGCGGGCTCGGCCGAACCGGACGCGGACACGAGAACCTCGGCCCGGTGCCGGAACCGCGACGCGCGCAGAACGGCGCCCAACGGGTCGGGCAGCGCGTCCGGCACCCCGTCGTCGGTCCACAGCAGCAGACCGGCCCCTGGCGACCACAGTCCGTGCAGCATCCGCCCATCAAATCAGGTGAGTCCGACACTTCGCCGCGGGGTGCGCGCGGTGTTCCGTAGGTGCGTCCATGCGAAGTTCGCGGTTCAGGGGCACTATGGACGGTACCGAGATCATGCCGCGACCAGCGGAGACAGCCCGGGTCCAGTGGTACCGGGTGTCCGTCGACGCGTCCCCGAGCCGCGCCGGGATGTGCTGCTACCGCTGGCGCCGTTTTCGGCACATACTGGGATATTCGCTGGTCACGACTGAGAACCACAGCTGGGCGTCAACGAGCGGAGGGCAGCAGCATGACGATTCTGCTCCAGGTACTCGAGCAGAGCTTCACGCCGACTACGCATTGGGAACGACGCAAGTACACCTTCGTCAACGCCGCCAAGATCGTCGGGATGCGACTCGACGGCGAGTGCGGTGTGTGGCTGGACCTGTCACGTCCCGGGGAATCACAGCACCTCGCGCACACCCCGGACCCGCATCAGGCGATCACGTTCCTGCTCACCACTTTCGCCAAGATCGCCGAGTGCGAGGAGCGCGGCGGCTCGTGGTTGATCGGGCACGATGGCGCGCACCACGAGTCCATCGCGGCCACCCGATACCCGCCGCGGGCCAGCGAGGTCGCCGACGACGACCTGCTCGCGCGCGCCTGGTTGTGAGCAAGCCCCACAACTGATCGTCCCGCCGAAACCCGCGAATGTCGGTGCCCACGAGTACAAGTGGCACCGTGCGTCAGAACATCCGTGGTCGTGTGCTCGCGCCGCTCCTCGCGGCGCTGCTGCTGGCCGGGTGCGGTGTGTGGTCGGCCGGACCGGTCCCACCCGCGCCGGGTAGCCCGAGCCGAGCCCAGCTGGAACAGCTGTTCGCCGAGGTTCGGGTGGTCGCCGAGCGGCCCAAGCCGGGCGGCTACGAGCGCGGCTGCGGGAACGGCCAGGGCTGCGTCTTCGGGCCGTCCTGGACCGACGATTACGACGGCCCCGGCGGGCACGACGGCTGCGACACCCGCAACAACGTGCTCGCCGCCCAGCTCGGCGACGTGCGTTTCCGCGCGGGCACCCGGGACTGCGTAGTCGTGTCCGGCACCCTCGACGACCCGTACACCGGTGAACGGAGCACGTTCCGCAAGGCCGACGCCCGCGCCGTGCAGATCGACCACGTCTACCCGCTCGCGGCCGCCTGGGACATGGGCGCGTTCGCCTGGCCGCCGCAGCGCCGCGTGCGGTTCGCCAACGACGTCGAGACGAATCTGCTGGTCACCGCGGCGGGCGTCAACCAGGCCAAAGGCGACAGCACGCCCGCGGAATGGCTGCCGCCGTCGCGCGCGAACCACTGTTTCTACGCGGGCCGCTACCTCACTGTCGCGGTGCGCTACGAACTGCCGCTGACCGCGGCCGACAACGCCACGCTGCACGACATCGCACGCACGTGTCCATGACGCCGGTCCGTCGACGAGAGGTGCTATCGACGGACCGGGCGCCTTCGTTCCAGCAGGATGCCGCCCGTTGCCGCGGCGGCCGCGCTACCTCGTCGTAGGCGTCTCGCACTCGCCGACCGACTACTGCGCGCCCGTGGCGACCGGACGTTTGGGATCGTTCGACCACTGCGACCAGGAGCCCGGGTACAGCGCGGCCTCGACGCCCGCGACCGCGAGCGCGGCGACCTGGTGGGCGGCGGTGACGCCGGAACCGCAGTACACCGCGACCGGGCCGGAGCCGAAACCCGCGAAGCGCTCGCGCAATTCGGCCGCGGCGCGGAAACGTCCGTCGGCGCCGAGGTTCTCGGCGGTCGGCGCGCTCACCGCGCCGGGGATGTGTCCGGCTTTCGGGTCGACCGGCTCGATCTCGCCGCGGTATCGCTCGCCCGCGCGGGCGTCGAGCAGCACGCCCTTCCACTTCGCGACGGCGTCGGCGTCGACCACCGGCAGCTGGCCGGGCCGCAGTTCGACGTCGCCGGGTTCCGGATCGGGTTCGGCGCCCGCGGCGAGTTCGCCGCCCGCGTTCGTCCAAGCGGGCAGGCCGCCGTCGAGAATGCGCACGTCGGCGATGCCCGCCCAGCGCAGCAGCCACCAAGCCCGTGCCGCGGCCATGCCGCCGGTCGCGTCGTAGACGACCACCGGATCGCCGGTGCGGATGCCCCAGCTACGCGCGCACTTCTCCAGCTGCGCGATGTCGGGAAGCGGATGCCGTCCGCGCGCGGGTGAGGGCGGTGCGGCCAGCTCGGTCTCCATGTCGACGAAGACCGCGCCGGGAATGTGGCCCTCCAGATAGTGCTGCGGCCCGTCCGGGTCGCCCAGCGCCCATCGCACATCGAGCAAGCGAACCCGCTTGTCCGCCAATGTTTCCCGAAGTTCCCCCGCAGAGATCAGTACCGCGCTCAACCCAGCTCCTCGTCCAGTTTCTCTCGCGCGCCGACCGTCTCACCTTAATCGACACCGCACGACGACGTCGTCGATAGCGGCGCATGTTCGGAGCGAATGCTGAGGTACGCCTGCGCACCGCGCGCCGCGGATGTGCGGGCTCGCGCGACATACCCACCGGTAGGAAGTCGGTCCAGTTTCCCCGCACTGGCCGGTGACACGCCGTCCGACCAGCGGCATCATCCGAACAATGGCCACGATTTCCACGCCCGCCGGGCTGGCACAACCGCTCGGGGCGGGCGCGGTGACGGCGCTCGTCGGGTTCACCAGTTCGTTCGCGGTGGTGCTGAGCGGGTTGACGGCGGTCGGCGCCACCGCGGCCCAAGCCGCGTCCGGACTCCTCGCGCTGTGCGTCACCCAGGGCATCGGGATCATCCTGCTCAGCTACCGCTACCGGATGCCGATCACGCTGGCCTGGTCGACGCCCGGCGCCGCGCTGCTCGCGGGGGCGGGCACGATCGCGGGGGGCTGGCGGGCCGCGCTCGGGGCTTTCGCGCTCACCGGGGTCCTGATCGTGATCACCGGCCTGTGGCAGCGGCTTGGGAATCTGGTCGCGGCGATTCCGGTCGAGATCGCGCAGGCCATGCTGGCGGGCGTGCTGTTGCCGATGTGCCTCGCGCCGGTGAAGGCGGTGGCGACCAGCCCGGCGGTGGTGGTTCCGGTGATCGCGGTGTGGCTGGCGCTCCAACGTTTCGCCAAGCGCTGGGCGGTGATCGCCGCGTTCGTCGTCGCCGCCATCGGCGCCGCGGTGAGCATCGTTGTCGAGCATCGCGAACTCGATCTCACCGCCATGGCGCCGACAGTGGAACTCGCTCTGCCGCAGTGGAATTGGCAAGCGATGATCGGCATCGCCATCCCGCTCTACATCGTCACCATGGCCTCGCAGAACATTCCGGGCACGGCGGTGATGCGGTCGTTCGACTACCGGGTGCCGTGGCGCGCGGCGATGACAGTCACCGGTATCGGCACCATTCTCGGCGCACCGGCGGGCGGTCACGCCATCAATCTGGCCGCGATCAGCGCCGCCCTGTCCGCCGCGCCCGCCGCGCATCCGGACCCGAAGCGCCGGTGGATCGCGGCCTGCACCGCGGGGGTCGCCTACCTGCTGCTCGCGCTCGGCTCCGCGGCGCTGGTCACCCTGGTGGCCGCCGCGCCGGAGGGGACGTTGGAAACGGTGGCCGGGCTGGCGCTGCTGGCGACCCTGGCGGCGGCGCTGGCGGGTGCTCTGCGCTCCGAACAGCACCGGGAAGCGGGGGTGATCACCTTCGTCATCGCCGCGTCCGGTGTCGGATTCCTCGGCATCGGGGCCGCGTTCTGGGCGTTGCTCGCCGGGTTGATCGTGCGGCGGGTGCTGGATACGCGAGCCGCGCCGGAGGCGACCGTCAGCGGAACACCGCAGGCGCTCGCCAGCCCTGCGCGCGCTACATCCGGCTGAGCAGGGTGAGTGGGTCTTCCAGCAGTCCGGCGGTGGTCGCGAGGAAGCGCGCGGCCAGTTCGCCGTCGATCATGCGGTGGTCGAAGCTGACGCCGAGCGTGGTCACCCAGCGGACGGCGAGTTCGTCGCGGAACACCCAGGGCCGCTTGCGGATCGAACCGAGGCACAGGATCGCGGCCTCGCCGGGATTGACCAGCGGCACCCCGGCGTCGACGCCGAAGACGCCGACGTTCGTGATGGTGAAGGTGCCGCCGCGCAGGTCGGCCGGAGTCGCCGAGCCGGAGCGCGCGGTCTCGGCCAGCCAGCCGATCTCGCGGCACAGGTCGCGCAGGCTGAGCGATTGCGCCTCTTTGAGATTGGGCACCAGCAGGCCGCGGTCGGTGGCCACCGCGATGCCGAGATTCACGTAGTGCTTGGTGACGATCTGCTGATTCGCCTCGTCCCAGTACGCGTTGACGCCGGGGAAGTCCGCGATGGCGGCCAGCGTCGCCTTGGCGACCAGCGCCAGCGGCGTGAGCGTCAGTCCCGCGAAGGATTTGGTGGTGCGCAGGTGGTCGAGCAGTTCCATCGACGCGGTGCAGTCGATCGTGACGAAGGCGCTGGCCTGCGGAATCGTCCGCGCGCTCACCACCATGGCCGCCGCGGTGCGCTTGCGGATGCCGGTGATCGGCGCACGCTCCTCGCGCACCGCGGGGCGGATCACGCCGGCGTTCGGCTCGGTCACCGGCTGCGCGGGGCGATTCACGGGCGCGATATCGGTTCTGGGCGCGGCGATTCGGGGTTGCGAGACGGGCACGGCGCCGCGCACGTCTTCGACCGTCACCGCTCCGTTCGGGCCGGAGCCCGCGACGAACCACAGGTCGATGCCGAGTTCCTTGGCCAGTTTGCGCGCGGCGGGCGTTGCCGCGGCGCGTCCTTCCGGCGCGGGCCTGCGCCGCCGCGACTCGGCTTCGCCTTCCGGTCCGTAACCGACGAGCACCGAGGTGCGGCCGTTGCCGTCGGCGGTGTCCGGCGACGACGGGACGGCCTCGGTCGCGTCGGCCTCGGAGGACGGCGGGACCGGCGCTTGTGTCGCGTCAGTGCCGGGAGACGGCGGAAGCGGGGCTCGGATCGCGGCGGACTCCCGGGCGGCGGAAGGCGGCGACTCGACCCGCACCCGGATCAGCGGCGCGCCCACCTCGACCGTCTCCCCCGGCTCGGCGAGCAACTCCTCGACCCGTCCCGCGAACGGCGAGGGCAGCGCCACCACGGCCTTGGCGGTCTCGACCTCCGCGATCGTCTGATTCAGCTCGACACTGTCGCCGACGGCCACCGACCAGGACACCACTTCGGCCTCGGAAAGACCCTCCCCGAGATCCGGGAGCCGGAATTCCAGAACGTGGCCGTCGTCTTCCACGGGGCGCCTCTCGGATCGGGTCGGCGGTCAGGCGGCGAGCGAACGGTCGACCGCGGCGAGGATGCGATCGGCGTCGGGCAGGTGGTGCTTCTCGAGCTTAGCCGGGGGGTAGGGGATGTCGAACCCGCCGACGCGCAACACCGGCGACTCCAGGTGATAGAAGCAGCGTTCGGTGATCCGTGCCGCGATCTCGGCGCCGAGCCCACCGAAGACGGGAGCCTCGTGCACGATGACCAGCCTGCCGGTCTTGTCCACCGATTCCTCGATGGTGTCGAAATCGATCGGCGCGAGGCTGCGCAGATCGATGACCTCGAGCGAATGTCCTTCCTCCGCGGCGATTCTGGCCGCCGTGAGCGCGGTCGCGACGGTGCCGCCGTAGGCGACGAGAGTGGCGTCCTCGCCGGTGCGACAGACCCGGGCCCGATCCATCGCCAGCTCCGGCGGTGCGTCGAAGTCGACGTCGGCCTTGTCCCAGTAGCGGCGCTTCGGCTCGAAGAAGATGACCGGATCGTCCAGCGCGATCGCTTGGCGCACAAGGTGATACGCGTCGGACGGATTGCTCGGCGTCACCACCCGCAGCCCCGCGGTGTGCGCGAAGTAGGCCTCCGGCGATTCGGAGTGGTGTTCCACCGAACCGATGCCGCCGCCGAACGGTATGCGAATCGTGATGGGCGCGATCACCTTTCCTTTGGTCCGGTAGTGGATCTTGGCCACCTGGGAGACGATCTGGTCGAACGCCGGATAGACGAACCCGTCGAACTGGATCTCGCAGACCGGCCGGAACCCGCGCAGCGCCATGCCGAAAGCCGTTCCGACGATGCCGGATTCGGCCAGCGGGGTGTCGACGACGCGGTTGTTGCCGAAGTCCTTCTGCAAGGTGTCGGTCACCCGGAAGACGCCGCCGAGCTTGCCGATGTCCTCGCCCATGAGCACGACCTTGGGATCGTCCTCCAGCGCCCGGCGCAGCCCGGTGTTCAGCGCGTTGGCGAAGGTGGTGATCATGGTCGGACTCCTTCCGGTCGCGCGGAGGACGCACCGGGATCGCCGGTCAGGTACTCCGCGTACTCCCGCCGCTGTTCGTCTAGCAGCGAGTGTGGTGTCGCGTAGACGTGGTCGAACAGCTCCATCGGCGCCGGGTCCGGCATCTCGATGGTCGCGGCGCGCAGCTGTCGCGCGACGTCGTCGGCGTGGGCGGTGACCTGCCGCGCCCAGTCCTCGTCGAACTGCCCCTCCCGCTCCAGGAGCCTGCGCACCCGGTCGATCGGATCGCGGCGCTTCCACTCCTCGGTCTCGGCCGCTGCGCGGTACCGGGTGGGGTCGTCGGCGGTGGTGTGCGGACCCATCCGGTAGGTGAGCGCCTCGATGAAGGACGGCCCGCCGCCCGAACGCGCCCGCGCCACGGCCTGCCTGGTCACCGCGAGCACGGCGAGTACGTCGTTGCCGTCGACCTGAACGCCGGGCATGCCGTAGCCGTAGGCGCGGCGGGCGATCGGCGTCGCGCTCTGGATCCGCACGGGAGCGCTGATCGCCCAGTGGTTGTTCTGGCAGAAGAACACCACCGGCGCGCTCCAGCTCGCGGCGAAGCCGAGCGCCTCGGCGATGTCGCCCTGGCTCGTCGCGCCGTCACCGAAGTAGGCGATGGTGGCGATCTCGGCGCCGTCCAGGTTCGCGGCGTAGGCGTATCCGGTGGCGTGCAGGCCCTGCGAGCCGACCACGATGTTCGGGTTGGTCATGTTCACCGCGCCGGGGTCCCAGCAGGAGTGCGCCGCGCCGCGCCACAGCCGGGTGAGCTCGGTGGGCGAGACGCCGCGGCAATAGGCGACGGCGGCTTCGCGGTAGCTGCAGAACACATAGTCGTCGGCGTGGAGGGCGCGCGCCGAACCGACCTGGGCCGCCTCTTGGCCGAACAACGGCGGCCACAGTCCCAACTGGCCTTGGCGCTGCAACGCGGTCGCCTCGACGTCGATGCGGCGACTCACCACCATGTCCTCGTACAGCGCGCGCAGCTGATCCGGGCCGACATCGGCGACGAGCGCCGCGTGCTGACGATCGAGAACGCGGCGGCCGTCGGGCTGGATCAACTGCACCGGGTATGTGGGCTTGTCCGCCATGACCGCTCGCCTCCTCATCCTGCGCCGAGCACGATGTGTCCTACCTCACAGCATCCACGAGAAAGCGGTCTGCGCAAGTGACCGGTAGACCAATGGGCAGAATGCTCAAATCGGTGGGCCGCGGTGGTGTCATACTGCGTTGTATGTCCAGTAAGGAACCCGTCGACGCCACGCTGGACGCCACCGATGCGCGCCTGCTGCTGGAGCTGGTCGCCAACCCGAGGGCGACCGGCGTGGAGCTGGCGAACCGGCTCGGGCTGTCCCGCAACACCGTGCAGGCGCGGCTGTCTCGCTGGGAGGCGAGCGGGGTGCTCGGCAGTTTCGAACGGCGGGTGCGGCCGCGAGCGCTGGGCTATCCACTCGCCGCGTTCGTCGCGGTGGTCGTCGATCAGCACCAATTGGACTCGGTGGTGGACGAACTCGCCGAGGTCCCGGAGGTCACCGAGGTGTGCGGCATGACCGGACTCACCGACCTCACCGTCCGCGTCGTCGCCCAGGACGCCGACGACCTGTATCGAATCGCCGGACAGATCCTCAAGATTCCCGGGGTGGAGCGAACCAACATGGCGCTGGTCATGCGGGAGCTGGTGGGGCCGCGGACCGCGCCGTTGCTGGATCGGCTGGCCGGGTCGAGCTGATCGCCGTGCCCGCTACTGTGCGGGTATGGAGATTTCGGGCAAGGTCGCGATCGTCACGGGGGCGGGAGCGGGTATCGGTGCGGCGCTGGCGCGGCGGCTGGCCGAGCGCGGAGCGCGCGTCGTGGTCGCCGACCTGGACGGCGAGTCGGCTGCTGCGGTAGCGGAATCCATTGGCGCCCAGGCGGTATCGGTGGGCGGCGATGTCTCCGACGAGCAGGTCGTCCAATCACTGATCGATCGCGCCGAGGCCGAATTCGGGCCGGTGGACTCCTATTTCGCCAACGCGGGCATCGGCGGCGGTCCCGGACTGGAGAGCACCGACGAGCAGTGGTCGGCCGCGCTGGAGGTGAACGTGCTGGCGCACGTGCGCGCCGCTCGGCTGCTCGTCCCCGGTTGGGTGGCGCGTGGCGAGGGATACTTCGTCGTCACGGCGTCGGCTGCGGGGCTGTTGACCCAGATCGGCTCGGCGCCGTACTCGGTCACCAAACACGCCGCGGTCGGTTTCGCCGAATGGCTTTCGATCACCTACGGGGACAACGGGATTCGAGTCAGCTGCGTGTGCCCGATGGGCGTCGACACCAAGCTGCTGCACGGCGATCTGATCCCCGGCGACGAGGCGGCCGCCGCGATGGCGATCAAGGCGGTCACGTCGGCGGGCGCGGTGCTCTCGCCCGAAGAGGTCGCCGATGTGGTCTTGGCGGGCGTCGAGGCCGAGCAGTTCCTGATCCTCCCCCACCCGGAGGTGCTGGAGATGTACCGCCGCAAGGGCGCCGACTACGACCGCTGGCTGGCGGGCATGCGCCGGTTCCAGAGCGCGCTGCGCGGATAGCCGCGCCCTGCCGCGGCTCGAGCTCTTCGAGGGAACCGTCAGTCGGTGACGAGTTCGGCCGCGGCAGTACGGACGACCTCCGGGATCTCGACCGGCTTGCGGGTCTCGGCGTCCACGTAGACGTGCACGAAGACGCCCGTGGCCGCGAGCTCGAGCGAACCGTCGGCGTCGCGGAAGATCGCCAGGTCGTAGGTGATGCTGGAGCGGCCGAGCCGGGATATCCGCAGGCCGACCTGCAGCTGGTCGGGGAAGCTGATCGAGCCGAGGTACTGGCAGGAGGTCTGCGCGACCACGCCGAGCGCGGGCAGCTCCCTGATGTCGGTGCCCGTCGCGTGCATCAACCAGGCGTTCACCGCGGTGTCGAAGTACGAGTAGTACGTCACGTTGTTCACGTGGCCGTAGTGGTCGTTGTCCGCCCACCGGGTCGGCATCGGCCAGAGCACGGGATACTGCTGCGTCACCCGGCCGACGATAGCTCAGCGTGGGCGGCGCCCTGCCGGTGGTCGCGCGGACTCACCCCGAAGTGGCGTTTGAAGGCGGCGCTCAGCGCGAAGGCCGAACCGTAGCCGACCTGGCGCGCGATGGCCTCGATGGTGGCATCCGACTCCTGGAGCAGATCGGCGGCCAGCGCGAGGCGCCATTCGGTGAGGAAGGCCATCGGTGGCTCGCCGACCAGGTCGGTGAACCGCCGAGCCAGCGCGGCGCGCGAGACGCCGACCGTCTCGGCCAGGCTCGCGACGGTCCAGCCGTGCGCGGGATTGTGCTGCAGCAAGCGCAGGGCCTTGCCGACCAGCGGATCGCTGTAGGCGTGGTACCAGGCGGGTGCGTCGTTGCGGGCGAACCAGGCGCGCAGCGCGGCGATCAGTACCAAGTCGAGAAGGCGGTCCAGCACCGCGCCTTGGGCGGGCTGGTCCTTGGTCGCCTCGTCGGCGAGGATGTCGAGCAGGCGGCTGTCGAAATCGCCGTGCGACAGCACCGCGATCGGGGGCAGGGCGCGCAGCAGCCGCTGGCTCGCCGCGCCCGCCGACTCGTAGGTGCCGGTGACCATCATGGTCGCGCCCTCCGGGTCGGTGCCCCACTGACGCACGCCGAGACTCAATGTCTCGCAGAGGATCTCACCGTCGGGCGTCTTCGTGACCTGGCCCGGATGGATGATGATCTGCGGTGGCGTCGCTGGATCGTCGGCGACGGTGTAGGGATGCGGGCCGCGGAAGATGGCGACGTCGCCCGCGAGCAGTTGGCGCGGCTCGCTCTTGGCCGAAACCTTGCTCGCCCGAGGCGAATTCGAGGTGCCGTCCGGGACGATCCAGGCGGTGCCGCGGATCATCGAGAGCACGGTGAGCGGCGCTTCGTCCTGGATGCGCAACGACCACGGCGGATCCAGCAGCGAACACATCAGGAACGCGCCCCTGGCGCGTGGGCCTTCGAGCAGACTGGCGAGCGCATCCACGTCTCCAACAGTAGACGCACGCGCATGGTCGTGAGCGGCTGAACTATGTTTCGTCTCGGCTCGAGACGGTGTACTCGAATCATGAACAGCAACGACAGCCGACAGCCCCGCACCCTCGTCACCGGCGGCACCGGAAAGACCGGTTCCCGGGTGGCGTCCCGGCTCCTGGCGGGTGGCCACGAAGTCCGTATCGGGTCCCGTTCCGCGGAGATTCCGTTCGACTGGACCGACCGCGCCACCTGGGGACCGGCGCTCGCCGATGTGGACGCCGCCTACCTGGCCTACCAGCCCGATCTCGCCGCGCCGGGAGCGCCGGACGTCATCCGGGCGTTCGCCGCGGCCGCGAAGACGGCCGGTGTGGGCAAGTTGGTGCTGCTGTCCGGGCGCGGCGAACCCGAGGCGCTGGAGTGCGAGCGGATCGTGCGCGAATCCGGGCTCGAGTGGACCGTGGTGCGCTGCGCCTTCTTCGCCCAGAACTTCAGCGAGGGCGCGTTCGCGGACTACATCCCGTCCGGAACGGTCGCGCTGCCCAACGGCGACGTACCGGAACCGTTCGTACACGCCGACGACATCGCCGACGTGGCGGTCGCCGCGCTGACCGAGCCGGGGCACGACGGCGAAGTCTACGAACTCACCGGGCCGCGGGCGTTGTCCTTCGCCGAGGCGACCGCCGAGATCGCCGCGGCCACCGGCCGCGACATCCAGTTCATCCCCCTCACCCGCACGGAATTCGTCGCGGGGCTGACGGAATACCAGGTTCCGGCCGACGAGGTCAGCCTGCTCGACTACCTGTTCGGCACGCTTCTCGACGGACGGAACTCGGCGGTCACGGATGGTGTGCGGCGGGCGCTCGGGCGGGAGGCCAAGGATTTCGGCGACTTCGTCGCGGAGACGGCGGCGGCCGGGGCATGGGCGGTGGAGGAGGTTTCGGTGCGGTGATCCGAGGGTTTGCGGCTCGAAGAGCGTCAGGGGCAACAGGATTGGAGCAGGAGTCATTGTCGACTCGACTGAGTCCAGTTGATGCGGTCCGCTGGTTGGCGCGGAATAGCGGATCACGCCGACCTGTTGAAATTGTCGGAAGCGAAATGTACCCACCCGCGGACGTGGAGCTCAACGGAGCGCCCCACGCAACCGGACCAGCCCGGGCCGACGATGTCCCGAACCGGCCCCGTGGGTGGGTGCTGCGGGACCCGCCCACTCCCAGCGCGGGTCCACTGGCGAACCGAGCGATCAGTGGGCGTCGTCCGTGGCCTTGGCGCTGAGGTCGGGCGCGGACGGGGCCGGGGCGACGACGCCCGCCTTCCAGCAGCAGAGCAGCACCGCGACGAGGGGCACGAGCATGGCGGCGGTGAGGGGAACCAGTTCGGTGAGCCAACCGATGACGGCAGGCCCCGCGAGCAGGCCGAAGTAACCGAGGCCGAAGACGCGAGCCATATCGGTGGCGGCGGTGCTGGTTCCGAGATTGCCTGCGGCGGTGAAGATCTGGGGGACGCTGCCGGAGAGGCCGAGGCCGCAGAGCGCCCAGCCGACAAGGGTCAGCGGTGTCCAGGCGGACAGCATGATGACACCGAGGCCGAGGGCGGCGAGCAGGGTTCCGTAGCGGACCACGGCGACCCGGCCGAACGCGCCGCTGACGCGGTCGGCGGCGAAGCGACCCGCGGTCATGGTCACCGAGAACGCGCCGAACGCCAGCGCGGCGGTGGCTGCGTCGACGCCGAGGTGGTCGCGCATCTGCAACGTGCTCCAGTCGGCGGCGACGCCTTCCGCGAGCAGCACTGCGAAAGCGATAGCGGCCAGCGCCAACACCTTTCGTCGGTGTCCGGGTTCCGGCACGTCGGCGGCGTCCTCAGTATGCGCGGGGCCGATGACTTCCGAGCTGGGTGGTTCGGGCCGCTGGGGCGCGGCCGGATCGGCCAGTAGACGCGGCACGCTCGCGACGACCAGCGCGACACAACTCGCCGAGGCCAGGACGAGAGTGACGCGCACGTCCCAGCCCGCGCGCAACGCGGCGGCGCCGAGCAGGGAACCCAGCAGGCCGCCGCCGGAGAACAGGGCGTGGAACGCCGACATGATCGGCCGCCCGTAGGCCCGTTCGACCTGCACCGCTTGGGCGTTCATCGAGACGTCGAGTGCGCCGTTGCCGAAGCCGAAACAGGCCAGCGCCACCGCCAGCGACACCGGGCCGGTCGCGAAGCCGGGACCGAGCACGGCTATCGACGCGACGAGCGCGGCCACGCCCACCAGTCTCCTGCTGCCGAACCGGTCCGCGAGCGGGCCCGCGATGCGCATGCCGACGATCCCCGCGCCCGCCATGAGCAGGATGAACATGCCCAGCGTCGAATGCGAGACGCCCGTCCGATCGGTGATGACCGGGATGTGCACGACCCACATCGCCAGCAGGGCACCGTTCGCACCGAATACGGTGAACACCGCGCCGCGCGCCGTGCGTGTTCGACCGTCGACCGTTTTGGCTGGCACCAGTTCGACGGTACCGGTGTTCGGCTTCCGGCTTGGTCGATCGCGGACGACGCTGGCGAAACCCCGCGCTCGCAGCGCCTACAGGTACATCCCCGACTCCGGTTCGGGTGCGGTGGTATCGAGACTGGGCACGCCGCCTTGGAGGGCGATGAGTTCGGCGAGGGAGAAACCGTCGTCGGGGATCGGGGCCGGGTGGTCGCCGAGCCAGCGCCGCGCTTCGGTCGCGGAGAGGCGGCCGATCTCGAGTTGGGCGAGGCAGCGGCCGGGACGCGTGACGGCGGGGTGCAGGCGGGACAGGTCCTCGTTGGTGGTGATGGCGACGAGCACATCGCGCCCTTGCCCGAGCATCCCGTCGGTCAGGTTCAGCAGACGCGAGAGCCCCTGCCCCGCCGAGGCTTTCGCTTCGGCACGGATGAGCTCGTCGCAGTCCTCCAGCACCAGCAGGCGCCAGCGGCGGCGCTCGTCGTCGACCTCGGTGGCGGCCGACATGAGGTAGCCGGGCTGACTGAACAGCATGTCCGGATCCAGCACGCAGTCGACCTGGCACCACGGCTGCCACGCCCTGGCCAGCGCGCGCAGCGCCGTGGTCTTTCCGGTGCCCGGCGGCCCGTGCAGCAACAGGAGCCGACCGCGAATATCGGTGGGCGACAGCGCCATCAGCCGATCCAGGGCGGCCGCGGCCGAGTCCGGATAGTTGCGGCGGATGTCCGACCAGACCGGTGTCTCGATGTCGTGTTGACGCCGCCGCGGTCCCTGCTGGGTGTGCAGGTACCAGAACCCCATCTCGATGCCGTCCACCACCTCGGACGGCTCCTCGGCGTCGCGGATCGCCTCGGCCAGAACATCGTTGGCCAGCTCATCGGTGACGGCGGTGACCTCGACGACGGCGGAACGGTCGGCCCAGCGGTCCGCGCGCAGCGTCCAGCCGTCGCCGACCACCAGGATCGAGCGGCTGTTGTCCTCCTCGATGGCGCGGGCGATCCGCGAACCCGGCGGGCGCAGCGGCGCGTCGGCGCGCACGCGTTCGAGCTGCTTCTTGCGGTAGCGACCCTGTTCGCCTTGGACGAAAGGGGTCAGCGCGAGCACGTCGAGCACATCGCGCGGCGAGTAGTACGAATCCAGTGCGACGGACCACCGTAGGCTCTCGGCCGGATCGGCCGGCCCCGGCTCGGGCCCGACCAACCGAAGTGGTTCCTTGCGTTCCAACATTCCGACCATGATCGGCGTGTCGGACCGGCGACGTCCACCGAATTAACGCGAAGCGGCCCCCGCTCCGGTGGAACGAGGGCCGCTTACCCGGTGCCTTACAGCGCCTTCAGTTCCTCGGTGACCGCACCGACGGACTTCTTGGCGTCGCCGAACAGCATCGAGGTGGTGTCGGCGTAGAACAGCGGGTTGTCGATGCCGGCGAAGCCGGAGTTCATCGACCGCTTGAGCACGATCACCGACTTGGCCTGGTCGACGTTGAGCACCGGCATGCCGTAGATCGGGCTGGAGGCGTCCTCGCGGGCGGCCGGGTTGGTGACGTCGTTGGCGCCGATGACCAGGGCGACATCGGTGCGGCCGAACTCGCCGTTGATGTCGTCCATTTCCTTCATCGCGTCGTAGGAGACCTCGGCCTCGGCCAGCAGCACGTTCATGTGCCCGGGCATCCGACCCGCGACCGGGTGGATGGCGTACTTGACCTCCACACCCTTCTTCTCCAGCAGCTCGGCCATCTCCTTGACCGCGTGCTGGGCCTGCGCGACGGCCATGCCGTAGCCGGGGACCACGATGACCTGGTTGGCATACGCCATCTGGATCGCGGCGTCCGCGGCCGAGGTGGCCTTGGCCTGCTTCTGCTCGCCGCCACCGGCACCGGGCGCGGTGCCGCCGCCACCGAATCCACCGGCGACGATGGCCGGGATGGACCGGTTCATGGCCTTGGCCATCAGGTTGGTCAGGATGGTGCCGGACGCGCCGACGATCATGCCCGCCACGATCATCGCGGTGTTGTTCAACGCCAGACCCGCCGCGGCGGCCGACAAACCGGTCAACGCGTTGAGCAGCGAGATGACCACGGGCATGTCCGCGCCACCGATCGGCAGCACCACCATCAACCCGAGCACACCCGCGGCGAGGAGCAGCAGCACCATCCACCACCACGGCGCACCACCGTCGGCCGCGCCGATGCCGATCACCACGGCCGCGACGATCGCGACCACCAGCAGCAGCAGATTCAGCGGCTGCTGCAGGCGGCCGATCCCGATCGGCTTGCCCGGCAGGATCTCCTGCAACTTGCCGAAGGCGATCAGCGAGCCCCAGAACGACACCGAACCGATGATCGCGGCGAACAGCGAGCCCACGATGATGTGGACCGTCGGTTCCTCACCGTGCTTGAAGTTGGAAAAGCCCGTGGTATCCAGGAACTCGGCCCACGCGATGAGCGCGACCGTGCCACCGCCGACACCGTTGAACGCGGCCACCAGCTGCGGCATGGCGGTCATCTTGGTGTACTTCGCGGGCGGCACACCCAGCACCACACCGAGCACCAGACCGGCGACGATCAGGATCCAGTTGGAGGTGTCGCGCACCGCGATCAACGTCGCGACCACGGCGATGCCCATACCGACGGCGGCGATCCAGTTGCCGCGCACCGCGGTCTTCGGGCCGGTCAAGCCCATCAGACCGTAGATGAACATCGCGAAGGCGACGATGTAGAGAATGTTGACCAGGTTGTCCATAGCTTTACTCGCCCGCCTTCTCCGCCGCGGCGACCGGCTTCTTGGCCTTGAACATGCCCAGCATCCGGTCGGTGACCACGAAACCACCGATCACGTTCAGCGTTCCGAAGACCACGGCGACGAACAGAATGATCTGGATGCCGATCGAGGGGTTCTCCACCCGGCCCAGCGTCACCAACGCACCGAGGACCACGATGCCGTGAATGGCGTTGGTGCCCGACATCAGCGGGGTGTGCAAGGTGTTGGGGACCTTGGAGATGACGGCGAAACCGACGAACCCGGACAGCACCAGGATCGCGATGTTCGCCAGCAGTTCGGTATACATCAGTTCACCTCACGAGTGACGCAGGAGTCCGCGAGAACCTGATCCTCGAAGTCGGGGGCGACCTTGCCATCCACGAGCATCAGTTCCAGCAGGGCCGCGATGTTCTTGGAGTACAGCTCGCTGGCGTGCTCCGGCATGGTCGCGGGCAGGTTCAGCGGCGAGGCGATGGTGACGCCGTGCTTGACCACGGTCTGTCCCGGCTCGGTCAGTTCGCAGTTGCCGCCGGTCTCACCGGCCAGGTCCACGATCACGCTGCCCGGCTTCATGCCCTCCACCGCGGCGGCGGTCACCAGCCGCGGCGCGGGACGACCCGGCACCAGCGCGGTGGTGATCACCACGTCGAAGCCCTTGATCGCGTCCTCGAGCGCCTGCTGCTGCTTGGCCTTCTCCTCGTCGGTCAGCTCACGCGCGTAACCGCCCTCGCCCGCGGCGTCGATGCCAAGGTCCAGCCACTGCGCACCGACCGAACGCACCTGATCGGCGACCTCGGGACGCACGTCGTAACCGGTGGTCCGGCCGCCTAGTCGCTTGGCCGTCGCCAGCGCCTGCAGACCGGCCACACCCACGCCGAGCACCAGCACGGTCGCGGGCTTCACCGTGCCCGCCGCGGTGGTCAGCATCGGGAAGAAGCGGGTCGACTCCGACGCCGCCAGCAGCACCGCCTTGTATCCGGCGACATTCGCCTGCGAGGACAGCGCGTCCATCACCTGCGCACGCGAGATCCGCGGGATCGCCTCGACCGCGAAGGCCTGCACACCGGCCGACTTCAGCGCCGCGATCTGGTTCTCGGCATTGCGCGGGGCGAGGAAGCCGATCAGCGTCTGCCCGTCGGACAGCTTGGCCACCTCGGCATCGCTGGGCGGGGCCACCTTCACGACCACCTCGGCCGACCACGGATCGCCGATGGTCGCACCGGCCTCCGCGTAGGCCTCGTCGGGAATGAGCGCACCCAGTCCGGCGCCGGCTTCCACGACCACCTCGACGCCCTGCTTCAGCAGCGCCGGAATGATCTTGGGCACCAATGCGACACGCCGCTCGCCCGCGTTGGACTCGCGAACGACTCCGACACGCGCTCCGCGCGGCGACGAGTCGCCAACGTTTTGCGTTGTCTCCACTTGTCAGACTTCCTTCTCGTGCTGGCTGTTGGCCACCGACCGATGTCCGGACGAAGTTACTAACGAGTAAGTTCGCCGAAAATCCTCGCAACTGTACCCGGCTCGCCGTGAGCGTAGCTGAGATGCCCGTCACAGAACGTGGTCGGATTCCGCCCATATGCCGGATTCGAACCGCGTCGACGCGCTGTGTCGTCGCCTCCGTTCTCGCTGCGCCGACGCGAAAAACTCGACTTCGATGATCGTCCGCGCAGGTGAGGGCCACAAGATCGAACCTTCAGGTCTCTTACTTACCCACACGTCAGCGAACTGGTCAGGCGCTCGAGACCGCGACAGAGAGTGACGCGCGTCATGTTCGACAGGGGATTCGGGGTGTTCCGCGCCACTCGTACGCCGTATGGTCGCGGTGTGAACGACTGCGTCTTCTGCCGCATCGTGGCGGGTGAAGCTCCGGCTACCAAGGTCTACGAGGACGAACTGCTGTGCGCGTTCCTCGATATCCGCCCCGTCGCGCGCGGCCACACACTGGTCGTGCCGAAGCGGCACGCGGCGGAACTGGACGATCTCGACGCCGATCTCGGCGCGGAGCTCTTCCGCGCCGGGCACCGGATCGCGCTGGCCATGCGGCGCAGCAGTCTCGTCGCCGACGGCGCGAACCTGGTGATGAACGACGGCAAGGCCGCGTTCCAGACCGTCGCGCACGTGCACCTGCACGTCGTCCCGCGCAGGCACGGCGACAAGCTCAGCTTCGCCAAGGGCTTCCTGCTGCGCAGACCGAACGATCCGGAGGGCACCGCCGACGCCATCCGGGCGGGCCTCGCGACGCTGGCCCGCCAGGACGACGCCGAGGACGTGGGCACCGAGGAAGGAACGCAGGCATGACCGACCAGACATTCGACCGCACCGAGCTGACCGCGCTGCTGACCGAGCAGTGGGACGCCATCGCGGCGCTGGTCGCCGACCTGGACGAAAACCGGTGGCGCACACCGTCGAAGCTGCCCGGCTGGACCGTGTTCGACATCGTGGCACACGTGGTCGGCACCGAATCGTGGCTGCTCGGCGAGAAGCCGCCGCCGCACGATCCGATGCGCGAGAAGACCGACGTCCGTTCGCTGCCGTACGTCCGCAACGAGACCGCGGTGCTCAACGAGATCTGGGTCGACCGGCTGCGTCCGATGCCCGGCGCGCGTCTGCTCGAGCTGTTCCGTGAGGTGATGGACCGGCGGCACAAGGCGCTGGCCGAGATGGACGACGCCGCATGGACCACGCCGACGGTCTCCCCGATCGGCCAGGTCCCCTACGGCCGGTTCATGCGGGTGCGGCTGTTCGACTGCTGGATGCACGAACTCGACATCGCCGACGCGCTGGACGTGCGAGTGAACGAGGGCGGCAGGCGCGGTGACCTGGCGTTCGCCGAGTTCGCCGGATCGCTGCCGCGGGTCGTCGCCAAGCTCGGCAAGGCGCCCGCCGGGTCACGGATCACCTTCGCGCTGTCCGGCGCGCTACCGCGGACCCTGCACATCGCGGTGGACGAGCGGGCCGCCTTCGTCGACTCGTTCGACGGTGCGGCCGATGTCGAGATCGCCATGGACTCGGGGCTTTTCGTCCGGCTGGGCGGCGGTCGTCGCAGTGCGGCAGAACATCTCGACGAGATCGCCGTCACGGGCAACGAAGAGCTCGGCGTCCGTTTGGTCCGCCACCTCGCGTTCACCCTCTGAGCCGGTGCGGCTCTTCCTGTCCAGCTACCGATTCGGCAAGCACCAGGACCGGCTCGCCGCACTGGTCGGCGCGCCGGGCCGGGTTGCCGTAATACCCAACGCCTGCGACGCCTGGCCGGACGCGTGGACGTCGGCGGTGACCAGCGATCTGGTTCCGTTGCGCAAGCTCGGGTATACGCCGGAGGTGCTGGATCTCCGCGAGTACGTCGGGCGCGCAGAGGAATTGGAGCATCGACTCGCCGAGTTCCCGCTGATCTGGGTACGTGGCGGCAATACCTTCGTGCTGCGTGCCCAATTCGCCCGTAGCGGAGCCGATCTCGCCTTGACGCGGTTGCTCGAAGCCGACGCGCTGGTCTACGCGGGGTACAGCGCGGGCGCTTGCCTGCTGACGCCGGACCTACACGGGCTGGAGTCGGTGGACGACCCCGCCGAGGTGGAACCGACGTGCGGTGTCGAACCGCGTTGGGACGGATTGGGTTTGGTCGATCACCGGATCGTCCCGCACATCGACTCCCCCACCGACCCGGATGGGTTCGGCAACCGGCTCGCGGCCGAGTACCGCGCCGCCGGGGTCGCGCACTGGGCGCTCACCGACGACGACGTCGTCGTAATCGACGGCGCGCGACCACAACTCCTGCACTGACATCCCCCTTCCCCAACCCGTCGGTTCCCACACGTCGTCCGTACGCGTCACATAGTCGGTGCCTATGTGAGGCGTGCGAACGGCGTGTGCGAGCGGTCAGGTCTCGTCGGTGGGGCGGGCGCGGAAGACGATCCAGCGCATGGCGGTGTACATATAAAGGGCTTCGCAGGCGCCCGCGAGCAGCCGGGCCACGTGGTATTCGACGCCGAGCGCGGTGAGTCCGCCGCCGACGCCGAGGATGAAGGCCACGTAGTTGATCACGACGACCACGACGTACACCGCGGCCTGCCTGCCGACGGGGGCGTGCGAGTGGAAGTTGAAGGTGCGGTTGAGGACGAAGGCGAGCCCGAACGCGCAGATGTAGCCCAGTGTGATCGAGACCGGCACCGGCCAGTTCCACCAGCCGTGAAAGAGGGTGAGCAGCACCAGGTCGACGCCGAAGGTGAAGCTGTTGATCAGTGCGAAGCCGAGGAACGTCGGCGGGACGATCCGGTCCAATCCCAGGGGCAGCCGCGCGACGACGAGCTCACACCAGCGGGTGAACCGGTCGGCGAGGGAGTCGGCGGCGACGGCCAGATCGGACACGCGGCCAGCATGGCAGCGGCAGGTGTCCGCGAGGTGAGCTGTTGGCAAACGTCCGCCGAGTCGCCCCGGTCAGCCGATCTGGCCCAAGGGTTCCGGGCGGTCCAGGCTCGACCAGGCCATCAGCCAGCGGCGGCGGGTGACGTCGTCGACATCGGCGAGGAGGGCGTCCAGCAGGAGCATGGGGTCGCGGCGCCACTGGTCGGCGACCGTCGCCAGGGCTTCCTTGTCGAACAGGCCCGAGCGGTCGAGTGCGGTGAGCCAGGTACCGAACTCGCCCGCGTGGATGCCGCGCAGCGCCTCCAGATCGACGGCGCCGTCGGCGAACTCGTCGGCGAACAGCGCGCCGATGAGTTCGCGGTAGTCCGGTGATTCGACCCGCATGCCGTCAACCCTCCGAATATGTGGCAGGTCCCCGGAATGGTCGAACGATCCGTCGGCCGGGCGCGTCCACCGTCACGACGACGGTCGATCCGCGCACGGCGAGCCCCTGCACCCGGCATTCTTGCCCGGCGCGCCCGGAATTACCAGCCCGAAGTAGCGTCCGCCTGCGCTTTCGACCGATTCCACGCCCGCACCCCACTACTCTGAACAACCGTGGACCTGCATGAACTCGTCGCCGCACTCCCCGAGGGCGCGGTGCTCACCGACCCCGATTTGCTGATCGGCTACCGGCAGGACTGGGCGCGCGATCCCGGGGCCGGAACGCCCGCGGCGGTCGTCCGCGCCACCTGCACCGCGGATGTCGCGGCGACGTTGCGCTGGGCGCACGCGCACCGGGTGCCGGTGGTTCCGCGCGGCGCGGGATCCGGGCTTTCCGGCGGCGCCACGGCGGTGGACGGCGGGATCGTGCTGAGCACCGAGCGGATGCGGGCGATCACCGTCGATCCGGTCACCCGGACCGCGGTCGCGCAGCCGGGGCTGTTGAACGCGGAGGTGAAGCGGGCGGTCGCCGAGCACGGGCTGTGGTATCCGCCGGATCCGTCGTCGTTCGAGATGTGCTCGATCGGCGGCAACGCGGCGACCAACGCGGGCGGGCTGTGCTGCGTGAAGTACGGGGTCACCACCGACTACGTGCTCGGCATGGAGGTCGTGCTCGCCGACGGAACCCCCGTGCGGTTGGGCGGGCCGCGCCTGAAGGATTCCGCCGGGCTCTCGCTCACCAAGCTGTTCGTCGGCAGCGAGGGCACGCTCGGCGTGATCACCGAACTGACGCTGCGACTGCTGCCCGCGCAGCCGTCGCAGAGCACTGTGGTCGCCAGTTTCGCCTCGCTCACCGCCGCCACCGAGGCCATTCTCGGCATCACCGGCACGCTGCGGCCGTCCATGCTCGAGTTCATGGACTCCATCGCCATCAATGCCGTCGAGGACGAGATGCGGATGGGTCTGGACCGTGCCGCCGCCGCGCTGCTGGTCGCCCGGTCCGACGCGCCTGGCGAATTCGCCGCGCGCGAGGCCGAGATCATGGTCGAGGCGTGCGAAAAGGCCGGAGCCACCGAGGTTTTCCACACCGAGGACGCCGAGGAGGGCGAGGCGTTCACGGCGGCGAGGCGTTTCGCGATTCCCGCCGTGGAACGGCTCGGGCCGCTGCTGCTCGAAGACGTCGGGGTGCCGCTGCCGCGCCTCGGCGATCTGGTCACGGGCATCGCCGCCATCGCCGAACGCAACGACGTGACCGTCTCGGTGATCGCGCACGCGGGCGACGGCAACACCCACCCGCTGATCGTGCACGACCCCGCCGACGCCGAGAACACCGCCCGCGCGCACCGTGCCTTCGGCGAGATCATGGACCTCGCCATCACCCTCGGCGGCACGATCACCGGCGAACACGGCGTCGGCAGGCTCAAGAAGGACTGGCTGCCCGACCAGCTCGGCCCCGACGTGATGGCGCTGACCCAGCGCATCAAGGACGCGCTCGACCCGCACGGCATCCTCAACCCCGGCGCGATCCTCTGACGCGGAACTCGCCGACCGGGCTTATACACTCGGCGCATTCCGCGACCGGTCCACCGCCACGCAACCGCACCCCTGATGGAGTCCGGAACAATCCCGCGCACGAAGGAGTTGGCACCACCATGACCACCAGGCTCGAGCACAACGCCGCCGACACCCGATTCGAGATCTACGTCGACGACACCCTGGCCGGGTACGCCGACTACGCCGAGCGCGAGGACAGCAAGGTCCGCGACTTCCACCACACCATGACCTTCCCGGAGTTCCGCGGGCAGGGCATCGCGGCCAAGGTGGTCGAGTACGCGCTTCAGGACTCCAGGGACGCGGGCTTTTCCGTGGTGCCGACCTGCTGGTACGTCGAGAAGTACATCGCCGACCACCGCGAGTACGCGGACCTGGTCGCTTAGGCGTACCTCCGCTCCGGCTGATGGAAGTCAGCCGCGCTCCCGCAAGTACTCGGCCAGGATCGGGCCGATCACCGCGAGGGCCTCTGGCCCGGTCAGGTGGTTGTGTTCGTGGCCCGTCTGGTGGTCGACGATCGCGCCGCTGACGTAGGGCCGCCAGGTGTCCGCGTTCGGCGAGTAGCCGGGCCTGCGGCTGGTGCTGCTGAAGAAGAGCAGATCACCGTCGAACACGCCGGGCCGGTATTCGGCCGCCTGCCGGACCAACTGCTGGTAGTCGAGGTAGAGGCGTTCCAAGGCCGCGGCGTCGAGCGCACCGAAGGCGCTACCGGCCATCGCGTCCAGGGCGCCGCCGCCTAGTGCGGCCAAGGCACCACCAGCCGACTCGCCCGAGGCACCACCAGCCGACTCGCCCGAGGCACCACCAGCCGACTCGCCCGAGGCACCACCGGCCGACTCGTCCGAGCCACCATCGACCACCGCGCCCGAGGGATCATCGGCAACGCCGCCCGAGGTACCACCGGCAACTTCGTCCAAGGCGCCATCAGCGGATTCGCCCAAAGCATCAACGGCAACCTCGCCCAACACGCGCCCGCCGCGCAGGAGTTCGGCGGCGCGCTCGGCCAGCGGCTGGTCGCCGGTGAGCAGGGCCGGGTCGATGCCGCCGAACTCGGCGAGCAGGATCTCCGGCGGCGGCATCTCCGTGGCGCTCTCGGGTTCGACGTCGGCGCGACCGTCGATGATGACGAGCGCCGATACCGTCGCCTCTCGGCGTTGGAGTTCCACGGCGACCGCGTGGGCCAGCGGTCCGCCCGCCGAATAGCCGAGCACCCGGTACGGACCGTCCGGCTGGGCGGCCTGCATCTCGTCGGCGTAGCGCGCCGCGCGTTCGGTCAGCGACATGTCCGGCTGCGCGGCGGCGACGCCCGGTGATTGCAGCCCGTACACCGGGTGGCCGGGATCCAGATGACGCACCAATCCCGCGTAGCCCCAGGCCAATCCGATCGCCGGATGCACGCAGAACAGCGCGGGCCCGCTGCCGGACGGACGCAACGGCAGCAGCGGTCGCAGCGCGGGATCGGTCCCGTCCGCCCTCGCCTCCGGCTGCGCCACGATGCGCTCGGCCAGCGCTCCCGGCGTGGGATCGCCGAACATCCACTGCACCGGGACGGCGTGGTCGAGTTGTTCGCGCAGTTCGTCGACCAGGCGGACCGCGACCATGGAGGTGCCGCCGAGTTCGAAGAAGTTGTCGTCCAACCCGACTCGTTCCGCGCCGAGCACCTTCTCGAAGGCGCTCACCACCACGTGCTCGGTCCGGGTGACCGGCGGACGGTAGGGCAAGTCGGTGCGCTGCTGGACCACGCTCGGCGGTGGGGCGTAGACGACCGTGCCGGGCGGCGCGGTGACATCGATGTCGCCGAGTACCAGCTCCGGGTTCGCGGTGACGGCGTCGAGCAACTCGACGTACCTTTCCGTGAGCGTTCGCGCGGTGGACGGTTCGAACAGGTCGAGGGCGAAAGTGAGGCTGCCGTCGATGCCAGCGGGCGCTCCCTCTCCGTCGAACTGCTCGTCGAGCATCCACTCCAGATCGAATTTCGCTCCGACCGCGGGCATCTCGATCGCGCGGACACCGAGTTCGGGCACCCCGCCTGGATTGAACTCGAAGTTCTGGAAGGTCAGCAGCACCTGGAACAGCGGATGGTGGGACGTGGAGCGAGCGGGCGCGACCACCTCGACCAACCGCTCGAACGGCAGATCGGCATTGCCGAACGCGTCCAGATCACCGTCTTTGGTTGCGGCCAGCAGCTTTTCGAAGGTGTCCTCGGAACGCACCCTGCTGCGCAACACCAGGGTGTTGACGAACATGCCGACCAGCTCGTCGAGTTCGCCGTCACCGCGTCCGGCGACGACCGTGCCAATCGCGACATCCTGCTGCCTGGAGATGCGGCCGAGCAGCGCGGCGAGGGCCGCGTGCGCCACCATGAAGTTACTCACGCCGTGCCACCGTGCGATCTGCCGAATGCGTTGCTGCGTGGCGACATCGATGTGGAACTCGACCGATCCCGCGCGATGGGTGGACATGGTCGGCCGCGGATGGTCGCTCGGCAGCGACGTCACGGCGGGCAGTCCGTCCAGTGCGTCCCGCCAGTACTCCAGCTGCCGGTGCGCCAGACTGTCGGGATCGTCGTCGGCGCCGAGCAACTCGTGCTGCCACAGCGCGTAATCGGCGTATTGCAGTGGCAGCGGCTGCCATTGCGGGGCGGCACCGGCGCGGCGAGCCGAGTAGGCCACCAGCACGTCGCGGGCCAAGGGCGCCAGCGACGAACCGTCGGAGGCGATGTGGTGCATCACCACCACCATTACGGTGCGCCGCGGTTCGATCCGGAGCAGCTGCACGCGCAGCGAGAGCTCGGTGGTGAGATCGAAACCCTGCGCGCAGGCCATGGCGACCAAACGCGGAACGGATTCGGCATCGGCATCCGAGACGCGAACCGGCACAAAGGCTTCCGCCACACCACGCACGTCCTGGTACGGCTCGCCCTCGGCGTTCACCGGATATACGGTGCGCAGCGCCTCGTGGCGGGCGATGACGTCCATCAGTGCCGCCTGCACGACCGCGACATCCAGTTCGCCCCGCACCTCCAACGCGAGGGGCACGTTCTGCGCGGGCGAGGAAGGATCGTAGCGGTTGAGGAACCACATCCGCCGCTGCGCCGCCGAAAGCGGGACGTAGGTCGGCCGGTGGCGCGGTCCCGGACGCGGACCGGGCGGCGCCGCCGAGGTGCGCACCGCTTCGGCCAGTCGTTCGACGGTCGGGGCGTCGAACACCATACGCACCGGAACGCGACGGTCCAGTGCCGCACCGAGGCGGGCGGCGATGCGGGTCGCGATGAGCGAATTGCCGCCGAGCGCGAAGAAGTCGTCGTCGAGACCGACCCGCGGCACGCCGAGCAGCTCACCGAAGGTTTCGGCGACGATGCGCTCGGCGGGCGTCGTCGGCTCGCGGAAGCGGCCCGCACGGATATCGGGAGCCGGAAGTGCCCGCCGATCGAGCTTGCCGTTCGCGGTGCGCGGCAGAGCGTCGAGCACGACAAGTGCCGACGGCACCATGTACGACGGAAGCTGCTGGGCGAGAGAGGCTTTCAGCGCGTCGAGGTCGATCGTCGCGACCTCGCGGGACGCGACGGCGTGGGTTTCCGCCGCGGGCGCCTCGGCCTCGTCTGCCGCCGCCTCGTGGGCACCCACTCCGTGCGGCACCACGTAGCCGACCAGCAGCTCGCCGACGGACGGATCGGTGTAGACCGTCACCGCCGCTTGGTGGACGGCGTGATCGCGCACCAGGGCCGACTCGATCTCGCCGAGTTCGATGCGCAGTCCGCGCAGTTTCACCTGGAGGTCACCGCGGCCGATGTAGCCCAGCGCGCCGTCGCGCCTGCGCACCAGATCGCCGGTGCGGTACATGCGTTCGCCGGGCGCGCCGTACGGATCGGCGACGAAGCGCGCGGCGGTCAGGGGCGATCGGCCGTGGTAGCCGCGCGCGAGGGCATGGCCGGACAGATACAGTTCGCCGACGACACCGTCCGGCACCGGGTGCAGCCGCTCGTCGAGCACGCGGACCGCGAGACCGGGGACCGGGCCGCCGATGGTGATCTCGTCACCGGGCCGCAGGGCATCACTGCCCGTCGCCCAGATCGTGCACTCGGTGGGACCGTAGTCGTTGAACTGCAAGCGATCCGGCGCCGCCCACTGTTCGACCAGGTCCGGCGGGCACGGCTCGCCGCCGGTGATGATGCCGCGCAGCGCGGGTTCCGGGCCGAGCACCGCGGCATCCACCGAGCCCAGCGCCGACGGCGAGAGCGCGATGTGCGAAACACGTTCGCGGGCGAGCAGTTCCCCGAGCTCCGGCCCGCCGAAAGCGGTGGGACCGGCGATCACCAGCGTCGCCCCCGCGCCGACGGCCATCAGCAGCTCCAGCACCGCGGCGTCGAAGCTCGGGGACGCGACCGCGAGCACACGCGAGTCCGCCGTGATGCGCATCCGATCGCGCTGGGCGACGGTGAGATTCGCCAGCCCCTCGTGTGTGACGACGACGCCCTTCGGTCGTCCGGTGGAACCCGAGGTGAAGATGACGTAGGCCGGATTCTCCCACCGCACCGGCGTCGTGCGTTCGGTGTCGTCGATCGGCACTCCGGTGGCCGAGTCGACCAGATCGGTGGTGGCCGGATCGTCCAGCGCGAGCCAGTGCACCGGCGACTCGCCGGAGTCCGCGCCGGGCAGCGACGGCGCGACGGCGCGGACCGTCACGCCGAGCCGCGCCCCGGAATCGTCCAGGATCTGCGTGATCCGCTCGGCCGGATAGGCCGGGTCGATCGGCACGAACGCGGCGCCGGTCTTGGCCACCGCCCACACCGCGAGCACCGCGGGCAGCGAGCGCCGGATGGCGATCGCGACCAGCTCTTCGGGGCCAGCGCCCGCGCTGATGAGCACCCGCGCCAACCGGTTGGCGTGCTCGTCGAGCTCGCGGTAGGTGAGCCGGGTGACGCCGTCGATCACCGCGACACCGTCCGGATTGTCCGCCACCGCCGCCGCGAGCAGCTTTGGCAACACGGCCGGTTCCGCCACCGGAGGCAGGGCCGGAACGACAAGGGCCGCAGCCTCTTCCGCGTCGAGCAGGTCGACATCGCCAACGGGCGCTTCCGGAGCCGTGGCGACCGCGCGCAACAACCGCAGCCAGCGGTCGGCGAACCGCTCGACGGTGTCGTGGTCGAACAGATCGGTGGCGTAGCCGAAGCGGATCGTCAGGCCCGACGTCTCGTCCGGCGCCACCGTGACGCTCAGGTCGAAACGCAGGCTCTGCTGTTCCAGCTCCACCGGCGCTACGTGCAGATGGGAGAGCGTGAGCTCGACCGGTGCGAGATTCTGGAACACCAACATGACCTGGACCAGCGGGTGCCGCGCCGCCGAGCGGGCCGGATCGAGCACGTCGACGAGGCTCTCGAACGGGATGTCGGCGTGCGCGAAGGCGTCCAGATCGGTGCGCCGCGTCTCGGCGAGCAGTTCGGCGAACGTGTCGGCCGAGTCGATCTCGGTGCGCAGCACGACGGTGTTGACGAACATGCCGACCACATCGTCCAGTTCGGCCGCGCCGCGACCCGCGACCGGCGTGCCGATCGCGATGTCCGATGTGCCGCTGAGCCTGGCGAACAGGGCCGCGAGCGCGGCGTGCAGCACCATGAACAGCGAACTGTGGTTGGTTCGGCCGAGTTCGTCCAGCGCGGTGGCCAATTCGGCGTCGACGGTGCGCAGCACGGTGCCCGCGCGCAGCGACGGAACGGCCGGACGAGGCCGGTCGGCGGGCAGCTCGAGCCGGTCCGGCAGGCCCTTCAGTGTGGTGGTCCAGTAGTCGAGCTGAGCGGCGAGCAGGGATTCCGGGTCGTCGGCCGAACCCAGCCGATCCCGTTGCCAGAGCGTGTAATCCGCGTACTGCACCGGCAATTCGGTCCAGCCCGGGATATCGCCGTTGGCACGCGCCGCGTAGGCCGCGAGCACGTCCCTCGCGAGCGGCCCCATGGAGAACCCGTCCGCGCTGATGTGGTGCACCACGACGACGAGGACGTGCTCGCCATCGGCGACGCGGAACAGGCGCAGCCGCAACGGCACCGCCGAGGCCACGTCGAAACCGGCTGTCACGCAATCCAGTACCGCAGCAGGCAGCGCGTCCCCCGCGATCTGGATCGGCTCCGGATCGAGTTCCACCGCGTCCGCCGGCAGCACGACCTGGTAGCCGACGCCGTCGCGCGCCGGGTACACGGTACGCAGCGCCTCGTGCCTGGCCAGCACATCGGAGAGCGCCGCACGCAGAGCGCTCACATCCAGGTCACCGCGCAGGCGGAGCACCGCGGGGATGTTGTACGCACCGGATTCCGGGTCGTATTGGTTGACGAACCACATCCGCTGCTGCGCGGGCGCGAGCGGAATGTGCTCGGGCCGCGCACCGGATCGCGGTCCGATGCTGGGCCGTGCCCCGGCGCCCGCCGCGGGCAACCGGGCGGCCAGCGCGCGCACCGTCGGCGCTTCGAACAACAACCGGACCGGCACCTCGATGTCGAGTGCGGCGCCGAGCCGGGCGGTCACCCTGGTCGCGGACAGCGAATCGCCGCCGAGGGCGAAGAAGTCGTCGTACGCGCCGATACCCGGCCGATCGAGCACCGCGCCGAAAACCTCGGCGACGACGCGCTCGACGCCGATCGGAGCCACGTATTCCACTGCGACGCATTCGGGTTCGGGCAAAGCGCGCACGTCGACCTTGCCGTTGCCGGTCACCGGCAGGACGTCGAGCACGGTCACCGCCGCGGGCACCAGGTGGCGGGGCAGGCGGCGCACCAAGTGGTCGCGCAGGCGCGCGCCGTCGAGTTCGGCGCCCGCCGTCGGAGCCACATAGGCCGCGAGCGCCAGGTCACCGGTGGGCCCGCGCCGCGGCACGGTGACCGCGAGTCCGACCCCCGGCACGTCGCGCAGCACCGCGTCGACCTCACCGGGTTCCACCCGGATGCCATGCAGCTTGACCTGGGAATCGTTGCGGCCCACGTATTCCAGGCCGCTGTGCGAGACGCGCCGCACCAGATCGCCGGTGCGATACATCCGGTCGCCGGGAGCGCCGAACGGGTCGGGCACGAACCGAGCGGCCGTCAGCCCCGCGCGGCCGTGGTAGCCGCGCGCCAGACCGGGGCCCATCAGGTACAGCTCACCGATCGTCCCGACCGGCGCGGGCCGCAACCAGCGGTCGAACACGACCAGACCGAATCCCGGCATGGGCGCGCCGAGCTCGGCGGCCTCGCCGGGGACCAGCGGCGCGCTGAAGGTCGCGGCGACGGTCGCCTCGGCCGGTCCGTAGGAGTTCATCATCGACCGACCCGCGCCGACCCGTGCGGTGAGCTCGGGCGGACAGACCTCGCCGCCGGTGACCACCGTGCGCACGCCGTTCCACGACGCGGCCGAGAGCGTGGCGAGCACGGCGGGCGGCGCGACGACGTGAGTCACCTCGTTCGCCACGATCACGGAGGTCAGCTCGTCGCCCGCGATCGCCGCCGCGGGCGCGGTGACCAGCGTGGCGCCGGTGTAGAAGGTGGACAGCCACACCAGCGTCGCGGCGTCGAAATTCGGGTTCATGCTGAGCAGGACACGATCGCCCGGCCTGGCCCGCATGCGCGCCGCGGCACCCACCGCGAGCCCGCCGAGTCCGGCGTGGGTCACCACGACGCCCTTGGGTGTCCCGGTGGATCCCGAGGTGTAGATCAGATAGGCGGGGTGTTCCACGCGCAGCGGGCGCAGCCGGTCGTCATCGGTGATCGCCGCGTCGGAATGGTCCAGCAGCTCGGCGCGCAGCACCGGGTCGTCGAGCAGCGACCAGGACACCGTGCCGGGCAGTCGATCTCGGTGTCGCGCGGTGGTGATACCGAGCGGCGCGGCGCTGTCGGCGGCGAGGGTCGCGAGGCGGTCCTCGGGATGGTCGATATCGACGGGGACGAACGCGGCGCCGGACTTCGCGATCGCCCACACCGCGACGAACCAGTCGACGGACCGCGGCAGCGCGAGCAGCACCCTGGTCTCCGGGCCAGCGCCGGACGCGATCAGTCTGCGGGCCAAGCGATTCGAGCGGGCATCGAGTTCCGTGTAGTCGACGGCGTGTGCGTCGTCCTCGACCGCGACCCGGCCCGGACGCACGCCGCAGCGCAGCAGATCGGGCAGCAGCCGCATCGGCTGCGGTCGGGAACGCAGCACGTCGGCGCGCTCCACGCCGCACACACCGGCGGCTCTCCCCGCCGGGTCGGCGGCCATGCGGTCGAGCATCCGCACCAGGCGGTCGCCGATCGCGTGTGCCTCGTCGGCGTCGAAGAATCCGGTGGCGCAGCTGAGGATCAGCCGCAGCGTGTCGCGTGCGTGCGCGGCAAGCGACAGCGGGTAGTGGGTGCCGTCGCGGCCGCGGAAATCCCGCACCCGGAGCGCCGCGTGCTCGGCTGCGTTGCGCAGGGCCGCCGCGTCCACCGGATAGGACTCGTAGACGATGGCGGTGTCGAAGAGCACGCCGAGCCCGGTGGCGGACTGGATCTCGGTGAGTCCCGCGGTGTGGTGGTCGAGCAGAGTGCCCTGCTCGCGCTGGATCCGGCGCAACAGGTCACCGACCGGCTCGGCGGGATCGAGCGTGACGCGCACCGGGAGGGTGTTGACCAGCATGCCGACGATGCGTTCCGCGCCGGGCAGGTCGGCAGGTCGGCCGGAAACCGTCGCGCCGAAGACGATATCGGTCTCGCCGGTCAGCTCGGCGAGCAGCATGCCCCAAGCGCACTGCACCACCGTGTTGAGGGTGACGCCTTGGTCGGCCGCCATGCTGTGCAGGGCGAGGGCGGTCTCGGGTGTGAGCGGCAGGTCGAGATCCAGTTTCCCGGCACCGGTTCGCTGCGGGGTGCGGCCCGCGGTGACCAGCGTGGGGCCGGGCAGTCCGGAGAGCGCGTCCGTCCACGCCGCCGTCGCCGCGGCGCGGTCCCGGCGGGTCAGCCATTCCAGGTAGTCGCGGTACGAGACCGGCTGCGGGAAAGCCGTTCCGTCCCCACCGCTTTGGTAGCGCGCGAGCAGTTCGGCGAGCAGCAGCGGCATGGACCAGCCGTCGAGCACAAGGTGGTGGTTGGTGACGAGCAGCCGGATGTCGTCCTCGCTGCACCGCACGCAGACGAACCTGACCAGCGGCGGGTGCGCGGGGTCGAACGGCGCCGCCAGCTCGCGGGCCGCGAACGCGTCGAAGTCGTCCGCGTCGACATCCACTGTGCGCCAGGGGACGTCGACGTCGGCGAGCAGGATCTGCACCGGCTCGTCGGTGCCCGCCACGAACGCGGTGCGCAGCGCCTCGTGTTCGCGCACGGTCGCGGTGGCGGCGGCCGCCAGCCGCTCGATGTCCACCGCTCCGTCGAATTCGAACACCGCCTGCACCGAGTACTCGTCGGTGCGGCCCGCGGCCAGTTGCGCGTGGAAGAGCAGACCATGCTGGAGCGGGGCCAGTGGCCACACGTCCGTCATGGCGGGATACCTGGTGGCCCAGGCGTCCAGCTGTCGCTGACCGACCGAGACCAGGGGCAGATCGGAGGGCGTCAGTTTGCCCGCGTCGGGCTCGGCCAGTCGTCGGGCCAGTTCCTCCAGTGCGGAAATCCACTTCCCGGCAAGGGCTTCCATTTCCGCGCCGTCGACGACCTTCGAGGCGTACCGCCACACCGCGTGCAGCACCGAACCTTCCGGGCGTTCGACGACCACCGCGTCGACAGCGAGGACCGCCGAGGCAGGCAGCTCGGCGCCACCGCCCAGGCTCGCCGCGAGCGAGACCGGCAACCACGGCACCGCAGCCTCCGACGCGTCGGTGTCGCCCTCGGTCACCTGGCCGAGGTAGTTGAATCCGAGCTGCGGGTCCGGCGCGGCGCCGAGGACGGCGGCGGTCTCCGGGTTCGAATGCCGCAGCAGGCCGAAGCCGATGCCGCCGTGCGGGACGGCGCGCAGCTGTTCCTTGACGGTGACGAGCGCGTCCAGCGGACCGGCGTCGCCAATCGTCAACCGGACGGGGAACTGGCTGGTGAACCAGCCGACTGTGCGGGAGAGATCGGCGCCGGGTACGGCGGCCTCCTCGCGGCCGTGCCGCTCCAGCATGACCAGCGCGGGGCCGGGTTCGGCACGGTGTTCCGCGAGCGCCGAGGCCAGCGCGGTCAGCAGCGCCTCCTCCATACCGCAGCGGTAGGTCGCGGGCAGCCGGTCGAGCAGCGTCGCGGTGGTCGCCGCGGGCAGGCTCAGTTCGAGGCGCTCGATGGTGTCGCCGGTGTCCATTGCCGGATCGAGCGCGCGGCGGCCGAGCGGCGGATCGGGGGTGGCGAGCACGGCGGCCCAGTGGTCGGCCTCGGCGGTCCACGGCTCGGTCGTCGCCGCCTCGGTGAGGGCGTGCGCCCACGTACGCATGGAGGTGCCGACGGATGGCAATTCGGGCGTCTCGTCGGCGTGCGCCTGCGCCCAGGCGGAGATCAGATCGGCGATCAGAATGCGCCAGGACACCGCGTCGACGGCCAGATGGTGGATGACGAGGACGAGCCTGCCCGCCGCCTCCGCACCGGCGTCCAGCCAGGTCGCCGCGACCATGATCCCGGCCTCCGGCGCGAGTCGCGCGGTGGCCGCCGCGACGACGGATTCGGTGTCGATGCCCTCGATTTCGGGCACCCGCACGCGCTCGAGCAGCGTCTCGGCCGCGAGCGTCCGCGGCGCCGCGACCTCCAAGCCGCCGCGAACCACCCTGGCGCGCAACATGTCGTGCCGGTCCAGCACCGCGCCGAGGGTGCGCACCAGTTCGGACTCGCTCAGACCTGCGGGCAGGGCGAGCACCATGGACTGGCTGAACCGCTGCCATCCCCGCTGCTCGAGCAGCCAGTCCACGATCGGCGTCCGTGGCAGGAAACCCACGCCGCCGCCGGGCAATTCGGCGAGCGACTGCCGCTCGCCGGGCGCGGTGACCACCGCCGCCAGGGCCGCGGGCGTCGGGTGCTCGAACACGTCGCGCGCCGAGAACACCAGATCGGCCGCCCGGCCGCGGGCGACCAGTTGGATGGAGAGGATCGAGTCGCCGCCGAGCGCGAAGAACGACACGTCCGCGCCGATCGACGGCACGCCGAGCACTTCGGCGAACAACTGGCACAGGACGCCCTCGACCTCCGACGCGGCAGCCCGCGACGCCTCGTAGGCCATCGGCTCCGGCAGCGCGCGCCGGTCGACCTTGCCGTTGCCGGTGATCGGCAGCGCGTCCAGCACGGTGATGGCGCCGGGCACCATGTGGCCGGGCAACCGGCGCATGCAGAATTCGCGCAGGCTCGGCACGTCCAGTTCGACGGACCGCGAATCGTGATGCACCGGAACCACATAGGACGCGAGCATGGCGCGTCCGGACGCACCGGTGCGAACGACCGTGACGGAGATCTCCACCTCCGGGTGCGAATGGAGCACCGCGTCGACCTCGCCGGGTTCCACTCGCATGCCGCGCAACTTCACCTGGAAATCGCTGCGCCCCAGGTACTCCAGCACGACACCGTCGGCCGCGGCCGTTTCACCGGACGGTTCGACCGAACGCCAGTAGACCAAGTCACCGGTGCGATACATCCGGCTGCCCGCCGGTCCGAACGGGTCGGCGACCAGACGTTCGGCCGTCAGACCGGGGCGTCCCGCGTAACCGCGGGCCACTCCGGACCCGGCGATGTAGAGCTCGCCAGGTGTGCCGATCGGCACCGGCGCCAGCCGCCGATCGAGGACCAGCAGTCGCGCACCCGGCACCGGCCGGCCGATGCCGGAGGGGCGCTCGAGGTCCATGGCATCGGTGAAGGTGGCCGCGACGGTGGTCTCGGACGGGCCGTAGGAGTTCACCAGCCTGCGGCCGGAACCGAAGCGTGCCACCACTTCCGGCGGGCAGATCTCCCCACCGGTGGACAGCGCACGCACGCCGTTCAGGGCGTCGTCCGGCAGTGTGGTGAGCACGGCGGGCGTGGAGCAGAGGTGGGTGATCCCGGATTCCGCGATCGCGGAGGTGATCTCGGCGCCCGCCATGGCTTCACCCCGGCCGATCACCAGCGTCGCGCCGCTACCGAACGCGACCAGCAGTTCCAGCAGGGACGCGTCGAAACTCGGGTTCAGGCACTGCAGCACGCGCGAACCCACCTCGGGCCGATAGGCTTCGCGCACAGCGGCGGCCAGCCCCGCGATCCCGGAGTGCGAGACGACCACGCCCTTCGGCACGCCGGTCGACCCGGAGGTGAAGACGACGTAGGCGGCGTGCTCGAGGCGCAGCTCGCCCCGCGAGTCGCCTTCCGTCGAATCGCTCTCCACCGCAGTGGCTTCCGCCGCGTGGCCGTGGAGCGCGTCGAGAATCGCCGTGTCCGTGTCGATCTCGATCCACCGGACCGTATCGGGCAACCGCGAAGCTTGCTCGCGGGTGGTGATACCCAGTCGCGCACCGCATTCCGTCGCCATCGTGGCGACCCGCTCGGCGGGGTTACCGATACCGAGCGGCACGTAGGCCGCGCCGGAACGCACCACGCCCCAGAACGCGAGCACCGACTCCATCGAGCGCGGCAGTGCGACGAGCACCGACTCGTCCGGCCCCGCGCCGAGCCGAGTCAGTCGCCGGGCCACTACGCCTGCGGCGCTGTCGAGTTCGCCGTAGGTCACGGTGCGGTCGCCGTCCACCACGGCGACGGCATCCTCGCCCGCCGCGCGCAGTCCCTCGTCGAGCACATCCGGCAGCAGTCCGGGGACGGGTGGCGTCGGACCGTGCATTCCTTCGCGCAGGACCACCTCGTCGTCGAGGAAGTACTCGACCTCGCGGACCGGGGTGTCGGGGTCGGCGTCCAGCAGCGCCTCGAACAGCTTCAGGAACCGCAGGTGGTGACGGGCCAGGGAATCTTCGTCGTAGAGATCGGGATTGGCGGTGAAGTCGAGGTAGATCGGCGCCCGCGCGCCGTGTTGGTAGATGTTGACGAACAGGTCCTCGATCGGGCCCGACGTGATCACGTGCAGATCGGTCTCGATGCCCGTGAAGTGGATCTCGGCGGGGAACAGCATGATGTTGACCACCGGGCCGACGATCCCGCGACCGCCCGCGACCGCCGCGTCGCCGTCCGCGCCCCGCCGGATCTCTTCGTGTCGAAACCGTTGGTGCCGTAGCGCACCGGAGACCTCGATCCGGATCGCGTCCACGATCTCGGCCATGGTGCTGCGCTCACCCACCGTGACGCGCAGCGGAACGATATTGGCCAGCATGCCGCCGGAGCGACGCAACATCGCGGTGGTGCGTCCGGAGACCGGCAGGCTCAGCACCACATCGTGCGCACCGGTGGACTGCGCGTAGAAGACCGCGAGCGCCGCCATCGCGATACCGGGCGTGCCGACGCCGTAGCGCGACGCGGCGGCGTCGAGCCGTGCCTTCGTCTCGTCGGAGAGCCGCTGCCGGTGCTGACGTCCGAGCGCGTGCGCGGGCGCGGCGCCCGGCACCAGACTGCACCGTTCGGGCATGTCCGCCATGCGCTGCGACCAGTACTGCGCATCGGCGGTGAATCGGCTCGACTGCCGGTAGCGCACCTCGTCGTCGTAGATCTCGCGCAGCCCGGACGCCTTGCACGCGGGCGGCTCCTCGCCCGCCAGCGCGGCGTTGTACAGCTCGGCGACGCGGTACAGCCCCGTCGCGGACGCGAAACCGTCCACCACGATGTGGTGTGCCCGCGAATACCACAGCACTCGATCGGGGGCGACCCGGATCAGCACCGATATCCCGGGCCGCTCGTCGATCAGGTCCACCGGGGCGGTCACGTCCGCCCGCATCCAGCGCATGGCTTCGGCGTCCGGGTCGGCGGCGTCGCTGAGGTCCAGGTAGCTCAGGTTCGTGTGCAGGCTCGGATCGACGACCTGATACGGCTGCCCATCGCGCACCCCGAACCGCAGCAGCGCGGTCTCGTACTCGTAGGCGACCTGATGCGAGACCTCGATCAGCGTGTCGATGTCCAGCGGCCCGCGCATCTCGATGTACTGCGCTTCGTTGAGCGGCACCGAAGGATCCAGCTGCTGTGCGTACCACATGCCGAGTTGCGCGGGCGAAAGCGGGAAACCATCGTTCTCGCTCACGTCGATGCCCCGCGCGGCCGAAAGTCCGTGCGTCATAGTCGATCCCCTTGATTCGAGTCAGCCGGCTCTACGCGTCGTCGCGGAAATCGGCATGGCGTTCTTTCTGGTCGACGACGCCCGGTCCGTCTCCGGCTCCGGTTGGAGCTCGTAGGCGGGCACGTCGGTATCGGAGCTCGCGGTCAACCGGCTGACCATCACCTGCCGCACGTGTGCGGGCAGCGTGGGCGCGAACTTCTTGACATAGGCGGCCATCCACTCGGGCCGCCCGAGCAGGAACGGGAAGTCGGTGGTCATCATGCTGCGCACGACGAGCATCGGGATCGGCGAATCGAGCGGGTGGTAGTCCTTGTTCCACAACCCCGGCTCCTTGCATCCGGGATAGAACTGCCCGAGCATGAAGCCGCGCTCGACGAATCTCGACTTGAGCTCGTCGTGCAAGTCGTCGATCAGCGAGAAGTCCCGCAGGTCCGGCATCGCGGTGACGAGGGCGCGCAGCACCGCGCCGCTGCCCTCCGCCGGCCCCAGCCGCCCGAACAGCTCGAGCGCGTCCTCGATGACCAGTCGTACGTACGCCGGCCACGGACGGACGCCGGGCACCCGGCCGACCCACATCAGCTCGCGGCGCAGCGACGGCCGGATGTACGGGCAGACCGGCCCGTCACGACCGAGTTCCGGCACGTGGCCGGTCAAATAGTCCTCGGCCCAGGTCCGCACGGAGTCGACGGTGGACTTCGTGTGCGGACACGAAACATCTGAGTCGGACAAGGGGAACCAATTCATCCCCGACTGTTGTCCGATGACGATCTCGACCATCACTCACCTCGCGACGTAACGAGGTCGAGCGCGGTCTCGCGAACCTCCCGGACAGGCGCGTAGCCGATCACCCGCGTTTCTTGGGAAGTGATTGTTCAGAATATGTGCGCTATGACGAAACACGCGTCAGCTCCTGCCGAAGTAACCACGAAGCGCCTGTTCAGGCGCCTCCTATCAGCGAGGATCGACGTCAGCCTCCAAAAGCCCCGACCGGCTTCCGAAATATCCAGCTACCAATGGTTATGGGCCGGCAGGTCTCGAAACGAGCTACTTCGCGGACACGATGGAGCAACCGGTCGGTCGCGAACGAATATCGGCGAACGATGGGTGACACAAAAAAGGGAACGGCCGGGTAACAACCCGGCCGTTCCCTGATACGCAGGTGCGGGCGTCAGCCGCGCAGCAACGCCCTGGACATCACCACACGCTGGATCTGGTTGGTGCCCTCGTAGATCTGGGTGATCTTGGCGTCACGCATCATCCGCTCGACCGGGAAGTCGGTGGTGTAGCCGGCGCCACCGAAGAGCTGGACGGCGTTGGTGGTGACCTCCATGGCCACGTCCGAGGCGAAGCACTTGGCGGCGGCGGAGATGAAGCCGAGGTTCTTCTCACCGCGCTCGGCGCGGGCGGCCGAGGTGTAGACCATGAGGCGGGCGGCCTCGATCTTCATCGCCATGTCGGCCAGCATGAACTGGGTGTTCTGGAAGTCGGCGATGGCGGTGCCGAACTGCTTGCGGTCCTTGGTGTAGGCGATCGCCGCGTCCAGCGCGCCCTGGGCCAGGCCGACGGCCTGCGCGCCGATGGTCGGGCGGGTGTGGTCGAGGGTCTGCAGCGCGGTCTTGAAACCGGTGCCGGGCGCGCCGATGATGCGGTCGCCGGGGACGCGGCAGTTCTCGAAGTACAGCTCGGCGGTGGGCGAGCCCTTGATGCCGAGCTTGTGCTCGAGCGGGCCGACGACGAAGCCCTCGTCGTCCTTGTGCACCATGAACGCGGAGATGCCGTTGGCGCCCTTGTCGGCGTCGGTCACGGCCATCACGGTGTACCAGGAGGACTTGCCACCGTTGGTGATCCAACACTTGGAGCCGTTGATGATCCAGTCGTCGCCGTCCTGCTTGGCGCGGGTGCGCATGGAGGCGGCGTCGGAGCCCGCCTCGCGCTCGGACAGCGCGTAGGAGGCCATCTCGCCGTTGACGATGTCGGCGAGCACCTTCTGCTTCAGCTCCTCGGAGCCGTTCAGGATCAGGCCCATGGTGCCGAGCTTGTTGACCGCGGGGATGAGCGAGGAGGAGCCACAGACGCGGGCGACCTCTTCGATCACGATGCAGGTGGCGACCGAGTCGGCGCCCTGGCCGCCGTAGGCCTCGGGCACGTGCACGGCGTTGAAGCCGGCGGCGTTCAGCGCGGTGAGCGCCTCCTCGGGGAAGCGGGAGTTACCGTCGACGTCCTTGGCGTACGGCGCGATTTCCTTCTCCGCCAGACCGCGGATGGCCGCCCGCAGTTCGTCGTGGAAGTCCTCGAGCTTGAACAGGTCGAAATCGGGGTTTCCCGCCATGGGACACGCTCCTGGGTGGTGGGCTCGAGCCGCGTCGGCGGCCGGCGTTCATCTCGGCACTCAGTGCCACTTCATGCGCCAGTATACGCACAGAATTCCGCGCCAAGTGGGGCGATCTTCTGGCACTGAGTGTCAACGCACCGGTAGGTGGTTCAGGTCACAGACTACCGAGCTTGCGGGTCAGCAGATCGGCGACCTGGCGCGATGGCATGTCCCTCGGGAACACCGCGACCACCATCTCCGCCGCGTCGTGGGCGCGGCCGCGACCGCGCGGAATGGCCGCCAGTTCGACCCGCAGATCCGCGGCGCCCGCGTCCGACTCGCCGCGCACCATCCGGCGCAGCAGATAGTTGTGCGTCGCGGTGACCGCCGCGGTGAACTGCACCCTGGCCAGATCGGGGGCGTCGGGCAGGCGCTCGCGCAGATAGTCGGTGAACAGGCGCTCGTAACGGAACACGGTGACGATCTCGCGCTCGCGCAGCGCGGGCACCCTGCGCACCACCCGGTAGCGCCGCGCGGCGATCTCCCGCCACTGCGTGAACCGCTCGAAGACCTGCACGACAGCCGCGCACACGGCGTCCCACGGATCCTCGTCCTGCGCGTTCGCCAGATAGGCCGCCGCCTGCGCCAGCTGCGACTCGTGATCGGCGAAGATCACGTCCTCTTTCGACCGGAACTGCCGGAAGAACGTCCGCCGGGAAATCCCCGCCGCCTCCGCGATCTCGTCGACCGTCGTCGCCTCGTACCCCTTGTCCGCGAACAACCGCAACGCCTGATCGACCACGGTCAACCGAAACCGCGCCGGATCCTCCCCGGCCCGCGCCCGCCCACTCTCCTCAGATGCCACGGCAGCCACCGTAGCGACCGAAGCTTGAACTGCCCCATGACCCCGCGAGGTTGTTTCGTTTGTTTCGCATGTTTCGTAGAGCTTGGTCGAATCCGTGACAGCCCTGCGGTCCGGACGCCGCTGTTGAGCGACGCCCGGACGGGCGGCACGTCAGCCGAGGAGTTTGGTGCGGAGGGCTTCGTCCTTTTCGAGGACGAGTTTTTCCAGGTCGGCCTGGAATTGGGTCATGCGGGTGCGCAGGGCCGGGTCGGCGGCGGCGAGGATGCGGACCGCGAGCAGGCCCGCGTTGCGTGCGCCGCCGATGGAGACGGTGGCGACCGGGACGCCCGCGGGCATCTGCACGATCGAGAGCAGCGAGTCCATGCCGTCGAGGTACTTCAGCGGGACCGGCACCCCGATCACCGGAAGCGGAGTCGCGGAGGCGACCATGCCGGGCAGGTGCGCCGCGCCGCCCGCGCCCGCGATGATCACCTGGACGCCGCGATCGGCCGCCTCGCGCGCGTAGTCGAGCATGCGCTGCGGCGTGCGGTGCGCGGAGACCACGCCCACCTCGAACGGCACGCCGAACTCGGCGAGCGCCTCGGCGGCCGCCTCCATGGTCGGCCAATCGGAGTCGCTGCCCATGATCAGGCCAACTCGAGGATTACTCATGGGGATCCCATCCGTCGGTCCACACCGCGTGCGACATCCAGTGCGCCGCCCGCTCTGCCTTCTCGCGCACCTCGGCCACGTCGTCACCGAGGATGTTGATGTGCCCGATCTTGCGATCGGGGCGTTCGCCCTTGCCGTACAGGTGCACCTTCGCATCGGGCATCCTGGCGAACAGATGGTGCAGCCGCTCGTCCATCGACATCTCGGGCGCCTGCTCGGCGCCGAGGATGTTGGCCATCACGGTGACCGGAGCCAGCGGGCTGGTGTCGCCGAGCGGGTAGTCCAGCACGGCGCGCAGGTGCTGCTCGAACTGCCCGGTGCGCGCACCGTCCATGCCCCAGTGGCCGGAGTTGTGCGGGCGCATCGCCAGCTCGTTCACCAGCAGCGCGCCGTCGTGGGTCTCGAAGAGCTCGACGGCCATCGCGCCGACCACGCCGAGTTCGGCGGCCAGGTTCAGCGCCAGGGTCTCGGCCTCGGCGGCCTGCTCATCGGCGAGGTCCGGCGCGGGCGCGATCACCACCGCGCACTGCCCCTTGCGCTGCACGGTCTCCACCACCGGCCAGGTCGCGGCCTGCCCGAACGGCGAACGGGCCACCATCGCCGAGAGCTCGCGCTTCAGATCGACCTTCGCCTCGGCGAGCAGCCGCACGCCGTGCGCGAGCTGGTCGGTGACGATCCGCTCGGCCTCGGCGGCGTCGGCGGGCATCCACACACCGCGGCCGTCGTAACCGCCGCGCACTGCCTTGAGCACGAACGGCCAGCCGTGCTCGTCGCCGAAGCGCACCGCGTCGGCGGGCGCGGCGACCGGGGTGAACGCGGGCACCGGGACACCGAGCTCGGCGAGCTTGGTGCGCATGGCCAGCTTGTCCTGGGCGTAGATCAGGGCCTGCGGCGGCGGCGCCACGTTGACGCCCTCGGCGACCAGCGCCTCGAGGTGCTCGGTCGGCACGTGCTCGTGGTCGAAGGTCAGCGCGTGCGATCCGACGGCGGCCTTGCGCAACGCGGCGAGATCGGTGTGGCTGCCGAGCACCACCTCGGGACTGACCTGCGCGGCCGGGTCTTCCGGGTTCTCGGCGAGCACCCGGAGCCGCTGGCCGAGCGCTATCGCGGCCTGATGGGTCATTCGCGCGAGTTGACCGCCACCGATCATGGTGACGGTGGGCATCGCGGCTTGATCGAACGAACGGGTACTCACGTCGTGCAATCTTGTCATGTCCGGCCGCAATGACCGCTACCGGTACACTCGGCTCTCGTGTCTTTCGTCGACGACGTGGTCAGCGTCCTCCCCCGGCCCCTGCGGGAGATCGCCTACCGCCACCACGAGCTGATCAAGTTCGCGATCGTCGGCGCGACGACCTTCGTGATCGACAGCGGGATCTTCTACTTCCTCAAGCTGACCGTGCTGACCGAGAAGCCGGTCACCGCGAAGATCATCTCCGGCGTCATCGCCGTGATCGCCTCCTACATCCTGAACCGCGAGTGGTCGTTCAAGAACCGCGGCGGCCGGGAGCGCCACCACGAGGCGCTGCTGTTCTTCGCGGTCAGCGGTGTCGGCGTGATTCTCAGCAACATCCCGCTGTGGATCTCCAGTTACGTGTTCGACCTGCGGCAGCCGAACGTCAGCTTCGTGGTCGAGAACGTCGCCGACTTCGTCAGCGCCTTCATCATCGGCAATTTCCTGCAGATGGCCTTCCGGTTCTGGGCGATGCGGCGCTGGGTCTTCCCGGACGAGATGACCGAGCTGGAGGCCGAGCTCGAAGAGCTCATCGAAGAGGAACAGCTCGGGCAAGCCTGACCGGCTGACCGTAGTCTCAGCGCGGCTCGGGCGCCGCGCCCGCCGCCCGCGACGGCGTCCACGATCCGAGGAACACCGCGAACAGCGCGGGCCTGCGCCGCTGCAACTCCAGACGTCCACCGTCCGCCTCGATCAACGCGCGCGCCAACGCCAAGCCGACGCCCGTCGACCCGCCCGCGGAGAACCCGCGATCGAAGATGTGCGGCGCCAGCTCGTCGCGCACGCCCTCGCCCTCGTCGGCCACCTCCACGCACACCAGCGGCTCGCGAGCATTGCCAGGACGGACCGTGCGCACCGACACCGTGCAGATGCCCCCGCCGTGCATGAGCGCGTTGTCGATGAGCACCGTCACCGCCTCTCGCAGGCGCGACGCGGTGATCGGCGCGCGCAGCGACTCGTCGCCGGTCAGCACCAGCTCGCGCCCCGCCTCGGCGAACGGATGCTTCCACTCGGCGACGATGCCGCACAGCTCGTCCATCACCGGGATCGGATCGCGGTCGGCGGCGTCCTCGTCGCGGGACGCGCGAACCAGTTCGTCGATGGCGTCGGTGAGCCGGTCGACCTGCGCCATCGCCTCCTCGGCCTCGTGCACCACCTCGGGATCCGCGTGCGCGGAGAGTTCGTCCAGGCGCAGCCGCACCGCGGTCAGGCGGCTGCGCAGCTGGTGGGAGACATCGGCGACCAGCGCGTGCTCGCGTTGCAAACGGCCCGCGATCTCCACGGTGGCCGAGTCGAGCACGTCGGAGACGCGGTCCAGTTCGGAGATGCCGTGGCGGCGCGGGTCGGCGCGGAAATCGCCCATCGCCAGCCGCGCCGCGCGCGCCGCGACGTCGCGCAGCGGATCGGCGACCCGGCGCGCCGTCACCACCGCGACCGTCACCGCCGCGCCGAGCGAGGCGAGCACGGCCAGCGCCACCACCGCGACCGCCTGCCGCTGCCGCGCGTGCATGGGCGCGGCGGGCACCTCGAGGCGCAGCGATCCCGATGTGCCCATGGACAGCGATTCGACCAGCGGGTCGGGCACCGAGTCCGCGCCGATGTCGAGGCGGGAGGCGTTGTCCTGCGGACTCGGGTAGACGATCGTGAGCTTGCCGTTCTCCGGCACCAGCGGACGCACGACGCGCACGTCGAGACCGCCGCGCACCAGGCCGTCGGCCTGTTCCTGGGCGATGACCTCGGTGGCGATCCGGTCCAGCCTGCTCTGCAGGTCGTTGCGGGTGATGTCCTCGACCCACAGCCAGGCGGTGTAGGTCAACGGCACGCCGAGCACAACCGTGGTCAGTGTCAGCACGGTCAGCATCGACCGCAGGATCCGGCGCCGCACGTCAGTCGGTGTTCAGCCGGAAGCCGACGCCGCGCACCGTGACGATGCGCCGCTCGGCCATCGGCCCCTCGTCGCCGATCTTGCGGCGCAGCCAGGACATGTGCATGTCCAGCGTCTTGGAGCCGCGTAGTTCGGCGTCGCCCCAGACCTCGCGCAGGATCGTCTCGCGCGGCACCACCTGGCCCGCACGGTCGATGAGTACCTTGAGCAGCTCGTACTCCTTGTTCGCCAGACCGACCTCCGCGCCGTTGACGAGCACCCGGCGCGCGGCAGGCTCCAGCCGGATGCCGCCGACCTCCACCGCCTCGTCGCCGATTCCGCTGCGGCGCAACAGCGCTCGCACCCGTGCCAGCAATTCCGCGAGCCGGAACGGCTTTCCGACGTAGTCGTCGGCGCCCGCGTCGAGCCCCACCACGAAATCGACCTCGTCGGTGCGCGCGGTGAGCATCAGCACGGCGAGATCGGCGCCGCGGGCGCGCACTTGCCTGCACACCTCCAGTCCGTCCATGCCGGGCAGGCCGAGGTCGAGAATCAGCAGGTCGTGATGGCCTTCGAGAGCGCGGCGCAGCACGGCGGGGCCGAAGCTCTCCACGGTGACGTGATAACCCTCCCGCCCCAACGCTCGCGACAGCGGGGCGGCGATGGCCTCGTCGTCTTCGGCCAGGAGTACGGCGGTCATGGAAACAGATTACGGATCGCGGGCGCGAACGCCCGACTCACCGATGGCCGCCCGCCGGGCCGAACCCGTGCTGGTGGCTCGACCTGTCCACTTCGAACACCTGGTGGTAGAGCAGCGCGTGCACGTCCTGCACGCCGGGGATGTCGTCGTATTCGAGCGGCTCCTCCGAGGACGAGCCGATGATCAGGGTGCCGGTGCCGAGCATCCGGTCGAACAGCCCGTGCCGGAACTGAACGCTCGAGATGCGGCTCATCGGGATATCGATGCCGGTGTGGGTGAGCACGCCCTGGCGCACGAGCACGCGCCGGTCGGTGATGATGAAGTGAGTCGTCCGCCAGCTGAGAATCGGTGCGACACAACGCCAGACGACGATCACGAACCAAATGGCGAAGATCAGGCCGAGCACGACGGTCGTGGCGGTGCCCACGGTGTTGCGGTACGCGAGTCCCCCGGCGAAACCGGCCAGCGCCGTGGCCCCGATCAGCGTCACGATGGGCCAGAAGAGCATCTTCCAATGCGGATGGCGATGGAGTATCAACTGCTCGTCGGGGGCGAGCACATCCTCCGGATAACCCATGCTCGGAACCCTACCCCGGCAAGATGCCAGAATGCCTGACACCGGCTCCCGCGTGCTGCACAATCGTCAGCTTGCGGGGGATCGCTTCACTGGCTGTATCGCATTGCGCACGACCCGGCTCCGCTCGCTCGACAAGCTCGGCCCCGATTCAGACGACAACCACTCGGCATGACGTGTACTGACGACTGTGGAGGCGTGTGTGACCAAGGATCTGACCCAACTCGAAATCCTGACCGAACTCGAACCGGTGGCCGAGCAGAACCTGAACCGGCATCTGTCGATGGCCAAGGACTGGCATCCGCACGACTACGTGCCGTGGGACGAAGGGCGCAACTTCGCGGCGATGGGCGGCGTGGACTGGGAACCCGAGCAGTCCACACTGAGCGACGTGGCCAAGGCCGCGATGATCACCAACCTGCTCACCGAGGACAACCTGCCCTCCTACCATCGCTTGATCGCGCAGAACTTCTCCCAAGACGGCGCGTGGGGCAGCTGGGTCGGCCGCTGGACCGCCGAGGAGAACCGGCATGGCATCGTCATGCGCGACTACCTGGTCGTCACCCGGGGCGTGGATCCGGTCGCGCTGGAACAGGCCAGGATGATCCACATGACCCAGGGCGTCGACGCGCCCGCGGACTGGGACGGTTTCCTGGTCAACGTCGCCTACGTGACCTTCCAGGAGCTCGCCACCCGGGTCAGCCACCGCAACACCGGCAAGGTCTGCGAAGACCCGATCGCCGACCGCATGCTGCAGCGCGTGGCCGCCGACGAGAACCTGCACATGATCTTCTACCGCAACCTGTGCGGCGCGGCCCTCGATCTGGTTCCCGACCAGGCGATCATGGCGCTGACCAGGGTGCTCACCAGCTTCGTCATGCCGGGCGCCGGGATGCCGAACTGGCGCCGCAACAGCGTGCTCATGGCCAAGCACGGCATCTACGACCTGCGCCAGCATCTCGACGAGGTGGTCTCACCGGTGCTGAAAAAGTGGGACATCTTCGAGCGCAACGATTTCGGGCCGCGCGGCGAGCAGGCGCGCGAGCGGCTCGGCGAGTTCGTGGACAAGCTCGGCCGCGACGTGCTCAAGTTCGAGGAGCAGCGGGACCGCATGCTTGCCAGGGAGGCGGCGAAAGGGGACTTGCAGCCCGCCTGATCGCTCGTATGGGTCGGTGGCGGTGGCGAACCATCGCCACACCACCGCCGATCAGTAATCGGCGCGCAAGTGGGTGACGTCGCCCGCGGAGACCGCGTCGTGCCCGATCAGCAAACGCCCGGTCGCGTCGATGCCCGTCGCGACACCGGTCAGGGTCCGGCCGCCGGGCAGTTCGGCGCGCACGTCCATGCCGAGCGTGGCGCAGCGCTCACGGTAGGCGGCGGCCAAGTCGTCGGTCGCCCACGACGCGTCGCGCCAAGCCGTGAAGCGGCGCGCGAACTCGGTCAGCAGCGACTGCGCCACCAAGGTGCGGTCGGTCTGTGCCGCGCCCGCCAGCGCGAGCGAAGTCGCATGCGGCACCGGCAATTCCGCCTCGGTGAGGCCGACGTTCACGCCGACGCCGATCACCACCGCGGGAACGTCGCCGCCCGCGGCCACCTCGGCCAGAATGCCCGCGACCTTGCGGCCGCCGATCAGAATGTCGTTGGGCCACTTGAGCATCGCGTTCACACCCGCCGTCGCGCGCAATGCATCCGCCACTGCCACGCCGGTCAGCAGCGGCAGCCAGCCGAGCACCTCGGGCTCGATGCCGGGCAGCCGCACCAGCATCGACATCGCGATCTGCGCCCGCGGCGGACTGACCCAGGTACGCGCGTGCCTGCCGCGGCCCGCCTTCTGGGTCTCGGCGATCAGCACGCGGTGATCCTCGGAGGTCGCGGCCGTGGCGATCAGATCGGCGTTGGTGGAACCGGTGGATTCCACCACCTCCACCCGCGCGAAGAAGTCCGCGTAGTCGCTCTCGGCGAGGCCGCGCCGCAACTGTTCGGCATCCAAAGGCGGTCGGTGCGCGGAATCGGGCGGTGGCGTCTGCACGCACCGCAGGCTACTCGCCCCCGTCCCGGAGTCGGGACGGGAGCGATCGGTCTCAGCCCACGAGGTCGTAACCGGCCATGCTGCCCGGCTCTCGCTCCCCGCGCGCGGTGGTGTCGGAGGTCGACTCCTCTTCCTCGAACTCCGGATCGAGGATGGTCGGCTCGGCCTCGCGCACCCGCCAATTCGTCGACGCCGCCGTGGCGTATTCGGCGACGGTTCTACCCCACTCCCACATGTCTGGCTCCTCCCCATGAGCCGAAAAATGGACTCCCGCAGGGTATCCGGCGGCCCCGTCCGCACGAAACCGATTTTTCGCTCGAAAACCCCTCTGAGCCCTGTCGACCTGGGCTTTTCTACTCGCGGGTAGCCCACCGTGGGTTAGAAGGACCGCCTGCTACTGGTTACACTCCGAAGCCATGACGAGTGTCCAGCAGCAGTCCGCATCCGGTTCGGCGGGCGAACCCGATATCCACACCACCGCCGGGAAGCTGGCCGACCTGCGGAATCGGCTGGAAGAGGCCAAGCACCCGATGGGTGAGGCCGCGGTCGACAAGGTGCACGCCAAGGGCAAGATGACCGCCCGCGAACGCATCCTCGCGCTGCTGGACGAGGGCTCTTTCGTGGAACTCGACGCGCTCGCCCGGCACCGCAGCGTCAACTTCGGGCTGGAGAACAACCGGCCGCTCGGCGACGGCGTGGTGACCGGTTACGGCACCATCGACGGCCGCGACGTGTGCATCTTCAGCCAGGACGTCACCGTCTTCGGCGGCAGCCTCGGCGAGGTGTACGGCGAGAAGATCGTCAAGGTGATGGACCTCGCGCTCAAGACCGGCCGCCCGCTGATCGGCATCAACGAGGGCGCGGGCGCGCGCATCCAGGAGGGCGTCGTCTCCCTCGGCCTCTACGGCGAGATCTTCCACCGCAACATCCAGGCCTCCGGCGTGATCCCGCAGATCTCGCTGATCATGGGCCCGGCCGCGGGCGGACACGTCTACTCCCCCGCGCTCACCGACTTCGTGGTGATGGTCGACGGCACCAGCCAGATGTTCGTCACCGGTCCGGACGTCATCAAGACGGTCACCGGCGAGGACGTCACCATGGAGGACCTCGGCGGCGCGCACACTCACATGACCAAGTCCGGCGTCGCGCACTACGTGGCCTCCGGCGAGCAGGACGCGCTCGACTACGTCAAGGACCTGCTCAGCTACCTGCCGAGCAACAACCGCGCCGAGGCGCCGCGCTTCGCGCCCACCGACCCGATCGACGGCGCCATCGAGGACTCGCTCACCGAGGAAGACCTCGAGCTGGACTCGATCATCCCGGACTCGCCGAACCAGCCGTACGACATGCACGAGGTGATCCGTCGCCTGCTCGACGACGACGAGTTCCTCGAGGTGCAGGCCGAGCGCGCGATGAACATCATCGTCGGCTTCGGCCGCGTCGACGGCCGCAGCGTCGGCATCGTGGCCAACCAGCCCACCCAGTTCGCCGGCTGCCTCGACATCGACGCTTCTGAGAAGGCCGCGCGCTTCGTGCGCACCTGCGACGCGTTCAACATCCCGATCATCACCCTGGTCGACGTTCCCGGCTTCCTGCCCGGCACCGGCCAGGAGTACAACGGCATCATCCGGCGCGGCGCGAAGCTGCTCTATGCCTACGGTGAGGCCACTGTGGGCAAAATCACCATCATCACCCGCAAGGCCTACGGCGGCGCCTACGACGTCATGGGTTCCAAGCACATGGGCGCCGATGTGAACCTCGCCTGGCCGACCGCTCAGATCGCCGTGATGGGCGCTTCCGGCGCCGTCGGATTCGTCTACCGCAAGCAGCTGCAGCAGGCGGCCAAGGACGGCAACGACGTCGATGCGCTGCGGCTCGAGCTGCAGAACGAGTACGAGGACACTCTCGTGAACCCGTACGTCGCCGCCGAGCGCGGTTACGTCGACGCGGTCATTCCGCCGTCGCACACTCGCGGCCAGATCGTGTCCGCGTTGCGACTGCTGGAGCGCAAGATGGTGACCCTTCCGCCCAAAAAGCACGGCAACATCCCGCTCTGAGTCAGCGATAACCTCGGTAGCCCGCGCACACTGGTTGCAGACGCAATGAGTGAATCCGAGGATGATTACCGCGTCATCCCATTTCGGGTAGCGCAAGACGCCCGATGGAGCTAGAGGAAGGATCTGGCACTGTGACGACCGTGGCAGAAGAAGACGTGTTGACCGCCGCCGAGTTGGATCTCGCAGTCGACCCGATCGCGGACGAGGTCGAGTCGGTCACCGCCGACGCGTCCACCCCGACCGCCGAGGCGGGCGAGCAGCCGTTCATTCGAATCGTCAAGGGCTCGCCGTCCGACGAGGAGGTCGCCGCACTGGTGTGCGTGCTGACCGCCGCCGCGAACGCGGCGAGCGCACCGGCCGCCACCGGCCCCGCCGACATGTGGGGTCGCCCGACCGCGATGCACCGCGGCACGTCACCGTTCTCGCCGTACGCCTTCCCGCACCTGTCCACCCGTCGGTGACGACGACGCTGGTTCTCGCGTCCGCGTCACCGGCGCGCAGGGAGGTGCTGCGCTCGGCGGGCATCGACCCGGTGGTGCGCATCTCCGATGTGGACGAGGACGCGGTCGCCGCGGCCCTGCCCGCCGACACCACCCCGCAGACGGTCGTCGTCGAGCTGGCCAGGGCCAAGGCGGTCGCGGTCGCCTCGGTCGTCCCCGAATACGCCGCCGACTGCGTCGTGGTCGGTTGCGATTCCATGCTGCTGGTGGACGGCGTTCTCCAGGGCAAGCCGCACACCCCCGAGGTGGCGCGGGCCCGCTGGGCCGAGATGGCCGGGCGCAGCGCCGATCTGATCACCGGGCACTGTGTGCTGCGGCTGGTCGACGGCGAGATCGTCGCCGAATCCGTGGACTGCAGTTCCACGACAGTGCATTTCGCCAAGCCGGAACCGGACGAGCTGGACGCCTACATCGCCACGGGCGAGCCGCTCCAAGTGGCGGGGGCGTTCACGTTGGACGGGCTCGGCGGCTGGTTCGTCGACCGGATCGAGGGCGATCCGTCGAGCGTCATCGGTATCGGCCTACCACTGCTGCGCCGACTGCTTGGCGACGTTGGGGTCGCCGTTGCGCAGTTGTGGCGCCACACGGCCCAGTAGCGGCGGCGTGAGGGGCGCTTCCGCGCCGCCTGCCTCGGCGCCGACGGGCACCGAGGCCGCCTCGCGATTCTCCTGATTCCGGCGGGCCAGGTATTCGAGCCGGGTCACGCACAGCTCGGGTTCCACGAACGGTTGCAGCCGGACGTTCACCTCGCCGCGCGCGCCGTTGCGGTCCAGCACTTCTCTGATCAAACCCAGATGCACGCCGCACACCACCTCGGAGTGGGTGCGGGCCAGTTCCCGCAGCGGGCAGGCGGTCATCCGGATCACCGCTTGGCCGGAGGTCTCGGCGGCGGCATCGCGCTCCGGCGCGAACCCGAGCTCCGAGAGCAGCGTCATCGTGACTTCTCTGGCGTCCTCCAGGGACTCCACCGCGTGATCACCGGCGTCGAGCTTGGCGCCCCAGGCCCGACCCGCCGCGACGGCGGCCTCCGAGCGGCGGCGCGGATCGGGACCGAGCTGGTCGGCGAGCACCTGCGCCAATTCCTGATAGCCGACCGAGCGCTGCACCGCGCTGTAGCCGATGCGCGGACGGCCGCGGCCACGCGGTGGCTGCTGGAATTGGCGGACCAGGGATTCCTTGGTGAGCACGTCGAGGTGAAACCGCACCGTCGTGACGTGTTGCCCGGTGATTCTGGCCAGCTCCTGGGCGTCGAGAGGCTCGCTTGCGCCACGTAGGATCGCGAGCAGTCGCCGCCGCGGCCAAGAATCGGACATAGCTCACCCCTCCTCCCGGGAGACTTTATCGGATGAGGGTGCGATTTATTCGCCCAATCAGCCGATTCGTGATCTGAAACGAGTTTCACAATCGCCTCACATTTAACATCGCTGTGAGACCTGAACCGCCGTAACCACCGTCTACCTCGTGTGAAGGACCCAAATCGTGCCCGTCGCCCCGGACTCACATCCCTCATTCGGAACGTACGCACATCCTCACCGACTAGTAACCACAGAGTGGCTGTCGGCAAACATAGGCGCGCCGGGACTCAGGATCGTCGAGTCCAACGAGGACATCTTGCTGTACGACATCGGACACGTGCCGGGAGCCGTCAAGATCGATTGGCGCGGTGATCTCAACGATCCGGTCACGCGTGACTATATCGACGGCGCCCGTTTCACCGAACTGATGCGGGCCAAGGGCATCTCGCGCGACGACACGGTGGTCATCTACGGGGATCGGGGCAACGCCCAGGCGGCGCACACATTGTGGCTGTTCACGCTCTTCGGGCACGAGGACGTGCGGCTGCTCGACGGCGGGCGTGAGGCGTGGATCTCCGAGGAGCGCGACACCACCTTCGACACCCCGAATCTCCCGGTCAGCGACTACCCGACGGTGCGCCGCGACGACACGACCGCGCGCGCCTTCCGCGAGGACGTGCTCGCCCACCTGGGCAAACCGCTGCTCGACGTGCGCTCGCCCGAGGAGTACTCCGGCGAGCTCACCCCCAAGCCGGACAACCCCGAGGACGCGGCGCTGCGCGGCGGCCACATTCCCACCGCACTGAACATCCCGTGGGACTCCTCGCTCCACTCCGACGGGCGTTTCCGCTCGCGCGCGGAGCTGGACACCACCTACGCGCCCCTCGACGGCGCCGACGACTTGGTCGTCTACAGCCGCGTCGGCGAGCGTTCGAGCCACACCTGGTTCGTGCTGACCTATCTGCTCGGGTACGAGAAGGTCCGCAATTACGACGGCTCTTGGACCGAATGGGGCAATTCGGTGCGGATGCCGATCGCCAAGGGGGCTGAACCGGGCGAGATTCCGGCGGGAACGCCCCGGCGCGGGCGCGGAAAGTAAGGCGTACCTGCGGCCACGCGCGGGCCTGCTGTCGGACTGCGTCCGGTAGTACTCGATCGGCCGAACAGGGCTTCGATCACAACAGATGCGAATGTGTGATGCGCGACCTACTGTTCAGTAGGGCTATCCGAGTTCGGTGTCTGTTGGCAGACTGCCTACACTCGCCCCAGACGAAATTGTCGACAGGGCGCGGAGCCTGCGCGGTGTTCCGAACCCACCGGGAACGGAGCCTGCGCGGTCCCACCCGCGAAGCGACCAGAAGAATGCAACCAGGAGGCTCAGTGCCCAGCCATGCCAGCGCGCGGATCACGAAGGTACTCGTAGCTAATCGAGGCGAGATCGCCGTGCGCGTGATCCGGGCGGCCAAGGACGCCGGCATCGCCAGTGTCGCGGTGTATGCCGAGCCCGACGCCGACGCGCCCTTCGTGAAGCTCGCCGACGAGGCGTTCGCGCTGGGCGGCCAGACCTCGGCCGAGTCGTACCTCGTGTTCGACAAGATCCTCGACGCCGCCGCCAAGGCGGGCGCCGACGCGATCCACCCGGGCTACGGCTTCCTCTCGGAGAACGCCGACTTCGCCCAGGCCGTGCTCGACGCCGGCCTGATCTGGATCGGTCCCTCGCCGCAGTCCATCCGCGATCTGGGCGACAAGGTGACCGCCCGCCACATCGCCGAGCGCGCGAACGCGCCGATGGCCGCGGGCACCAAGGACCCGGTCAAGAACGCCGACGAGGTCGTCGAGTTCGCCAAGAAGTACGGCGTGCCGGTCGCGATCAAGGCCGCGTTCGGTGGCGGCGGTCGCGGCATGAAGGTCGCGCACTCCATCGAGGAGATCCCCGAGCTGTTCGAGTCGGCCACCCGCGAGGCGGTCGCCGCGTTCGGTCGCGGCGAGTGCTTCGTCGAGCAGTACCTGGACAAGGCCCGCCACGTCGAGGCGCAGGTCATCGCCGACAAGCACGGCAACGTCGTGGTCGCCGGTACCCGCGACTGCTCGCTGCAGCGCCGCTTCCAGAAGCTGGTCGAGGAGGCGCCCGCGCCGTTCCTGTCCGACAAGGTGCGCGCCGAGATCCACGAGTCCGCCAAGCGGATCTGCCGCGAGGCCCACTACTACGGCGCGGGCACCGTCGAGTACCTGGTGCAGGGCGACACCGTGTCGTTCCTCGAGGTCAACACCCGCCTGCAGGTCGAGCACCCGGTCACCGAGGAGACCGCGGGTATCGACCTGGTGCGCCAGCAGTTCCGCATCGCCAACGGCGAGGAACTGGACATCAAGGAAGACCCCACCCCGCGCGGCCACTCCTTCGAGTTCCGCATCAACGGCGAGGACGCGGGCCGCGGCTTCCTGCCCGCCCCCGGCCCGGTCGAGGTCTACCGCGAGCCGTCGGGCCCCGGTGTGCGCGTGGACTCCGGCGTGGTCGCGGGCAGCGTGATCGGCGGACAGTTCGACTCGATGCTGGCCAAGCTGATCGTCACCGGCGAGAACCGCAACCAGGCGCTGGAGCGCGCCCGGCGCGCGCTGGCCGAGTTCGAGGTCGAGGGTCTGGCCACCGTCATCCCGTTCCACCGCGCCATCGTCGAGGACCCGGCGTTCATCGGTGACGGCGAGAAGTTCGACGTCTACACCAAGTGGATCGAAACCGAGTGGACCAACAACATCGAGCCCTACACCGGTAGCGCCGCCCCCGCCGAGGAGGACGAGGACCTGCCCCGGCAGAAGGTCGTCGTCGAGGTCGGCGGCCGTCGCGTCGAGGTCTCGCTGCCCGGCAACTTCACCGTGGGCGCGGGCGCCGCGGGTGCGGCGAGCAACGGCGCCGGTGTGATCCGCAAGAAGCCGAAGCCGCGCAAGCGTGGCGGCGCGGGCGGCGGCGCGGCCTCCGGTGACGCGGTCACCGCGCCGATGCAGGGCACCGTGGTCAAGGTCGCCGTCGAGGAGGGCCAGACCGTGGAAGCGGGCGACCTCATCGTGGTGCTCGAGGCCATGAAGATGGAGAACCCCGTCAACGCGCACAAGGCGGGCGTCGTGACCGGTCTCGCCGTCGAGGCGGGCGCCGCGATCACCCAGGGCACCGTGCTGGCCGAGATCAAGTAAGGCGACGTACGGCTGCGCCAACCGAATGTAGGTCGCGCCCTCGTGGCCGACCGCACCGCACGAGAGCGGGCGATGGACAACGGAGTCCGCGCCCGCTCTTGTCGTATCGTGGTTCGGTGACCAGCTCTACCGTGGCCGAGATCATCCGCGGCCGCAGCACCACCGGTTCCCGCGCGGACGGGCATCGCCTCGCGCTCGTCATCGAAGGTGGCGGCAGCCGCGGCGTCTACTCCAGCGGCATGGTGCAGGCGCTCGAGGAACTCGGCCTCTCCGGGGTGTTCGACGCGGTCTACGGCACGTCGGCGGGCGCGATCAACGGCGCTTGGCTGCTGTGCGGGCGGGCCGTGCCGGGGATGCGGTCCTGGTCGAATCCGGAGATCATGCGGCGGGTGATCGATCCGAGCAGGCTGTTTCGCGGCGGCGCCGCCTTCGACGTGCGGTACCTGGTGCATCGGGTCTACGACGGCCTGGAGCCCATGGACTTCCCGGCGATCCTGAACAACCCCACCACCTTCCACCCCATCGGCACCGACATCCGCACCGGCAACGCCATCGACCTGCGCCCGCACATCTACGACAAGCGCACCCTCATGCGGGCGCTGCGGGCCAGTGCGAACCTGCCGATCCTGGCCGGTCCGCCCGTCACCTTGGACGGCGTCCCATACCTCGACGGCGGCATCGCCGAGCCGATCCCGATCCACAGCGCGGTGCGCGGCGGCGCCACCCACTGCCTGGTGCTGCGCACCCGCCGCGCCGACGAGTCGCGCCCGCCCGCCTCCCGCGTGCACCAGATGGTCGGCGGCAACTACCTCCGCCTGCGCGCCCCCGGCGCCTACCGCGCCTGGCTGCGCCGCCCGCAGCAGGAAGAGGCGGAGAACGCCCTGCTGGCCTCGCTCGGCGACGCGGTCCTGCAGATCCACCCGCCCGCCGACGCCCCCACCGTCGAAGGCACCGCCCGCGACACCGACCTGCTCACCAAGGCGCTGGAACTCGGCCGCCAAGCGGTCCACTCGACCCTCGCCCGCGTCGACGCCGCCTGACCGCGGCACTGTCCGACCCGGTCCCTCGACTCCTCGGCCTCCGATGTCCGCGGGCAGTGGCCGCCGACGAGCCACGTCGCAGCGACCCGACTCCCGCGTCGCTCGGGACCGGTCGTCGCGGCCCGGTCTGGCGTCCTGAGCAGGACGTAGCCGCCGAGCGGATTGCTCTCGGGACGCGCGGGCAGTCAAGGGCGCTTCTTCGCCTGCGCATGCTGTTCGGACGAGGCGTCCGGGGGTTTTCGCTGCGCGTCACGATCTGGACTACGGGCCGATGCGTAGGCAACGGGCCGTTATCCGGCCGGAGAGCCGCGATCGCTTCTCGATCGGCGAATCGACGCGGCTCAGTCGAGGGCGACGGTGACGCCGTCGGAGAGGACGAAGTCGTGGAGTTCGAGGTGGGCCGGGGTGCTGCCGGGTGGCACGTCGAAGACCAGCACGGTGGTGGCCGACGCGCCGGGGCGCAGTTCGAAGGAGTGGCCGAGGCGGGACTGCATGGCCTGCCAGGCGGTGGCGGTCGTGTCGTGGTCGATGGCGTTGCCTTGGGCGTCGAACAGCTTCTGGCCGAAGGGCAGGAACCACTTCGTCTCGTCGGAGATGTTGCGGACGGCGAGGGTGACGATCAGGAACGCGCCCTGCGCCGATTGCAGACCGACCCGCGCGACTCCCGACTTCACGTCGGTCACCGCGAACTCGAACTTGCCGTCCCGCACCGCGCTGTACGCCGGGGCGGGGACGTCCGGCTGGTTCGGCGCGGGCTCCGGCCCCTCCTCGACCATCGCGGCGGGCGGCGGCGCGGTCGTGGTCTCGTTCCCACCGACCGCGGCGATCAACGCCAAGCAGCCCGCGGCGAAGACGAAGGGCGCCAAGAAGATCACGACCAAGGCACCGATGACCTTCCGCAGCACCCCGCCCCTCTTGCGCCGCGGCATTCGCTGCGGAGGCGGGGCGACGTACGCGGGCCCGCGCGACGGCCACACCGGCCCGAGCGACCTCGGCCGCCGAACAACCGGGGCGGGCTTGCGGCGCAGATACCACCGCTTACCGTAGGGGTGCGGAACCGGCACACCCGGCGCCGAGATCGGTGGCGCGTAGCCCAGCGGCGCGACACCTTGTGGGGCAACTCCTGACGTCGCACGTCCCCATGCCGAGGCGCCTGGTGAGTTCTGCGGCGCGACATCCGACCCGGCACGACTCCCGGCCAGGGGACTCGGCGAATGGTCTGGCGCGAGGGCCTGCGGCGCGACTCTGGTCTGCACGAGCGTGGGCGTAGGGCCCGGCACGGGCATGACCTTCGTCGGCTTTGGCCCTTCGACCACCGCACGCCGCGCGCCTCCGGCCACAGGCGGCCCACCGACCTGCCGCCCCGCAGCGCCACTCGCCGCCGACGGCGCACTTCCCGATGGAACATGCTGGGCCACATCAGCCGAAACGACCTCGCGAGCCGCGCGAACGAACTCCCCCGCGCTGGCGTACCGGTCCCCCGGCTCTTTCGCCATCCCCCGCGCGATGATCGCGTCGAGCCCGGCCGGGACCGCCGCGTTCACCGACGACACGCACGGCGGATCGGTCATGAGGTGCCCGCGCATCTGCTGGGCCGGGTCGGTGTCGCCGTAGGGGCGACGGCCGGTGAGGGATTCGTAGAGGACGCAGGCCAGGGAGTAGACGTCGGCGCGCGCGTCGGCGTGACCGCTGAAGCGTTCGGGCGCCATGTAGGCCCAGGTGCCGATCGCCAGACCCGTTGTGGTGACCGAGGTCTGGCCCGCGCCGCGCGCGATGCCGAAGTCGATCAGGTAGGTGAAACCGTCGGGTGCGACGAGGATGTTGGAGGGCTTGACGTCGCGATGCACCAGCCCGGCACGATGGGCCGCGTCCAGCGCGGTCGCGACCTGCCCGAGGATGTCGAGGGCCACGCTCGCTTCGAGCGCTCCGCTCTCGGTCAGCCGCGCCGCGAGGTCGGTGCCCTCCACGAATGCCATCTCGATGAACAGCCGCCCGTCGACGGCACCGTGCCGGTGGATCGGCACGATGTGCGGATCGCGCAGTGCGGCGGCGACCTGAGCCTCGCGCTCGAAACGCGTCCGGTACACCGCGTCCGCAGCGAGTTCGGCGGGCAGCAGCTTCAGCGCGACGCGCCTGCGGTCGGTGGTGTCGTAGGCCAGCCAGACCTGTCCCATCCCGCCCTTGCCGAGAAGCCGTTCCAGCCGATAGCGACCGAATCGCGCCGCAGTCATCGCGAACCTCCCAGTCACCATCGACATCCGCCGCGCCGACGCGGACTCCCGAATGCCGGGGCACACTACCGAAAGTCCAGCTCACGACATCGCTGCCGCGGGCACAGCCTTACAGGGAGCGTACCCCCGCCGACCATCTCGGACAGTGTGAGCTGGCCGACTCCCCCGCGATCCCCGCCTCGCGGGTGCGCGAGGCCGCGCGCGCTAGCCTTTCCCCATGGACGAGCTGCCCGACACCCGGATCGGCACCGCGGAGCGGGAGCACGCGATGCGGCGGCTGTCGGACAACTTCGCCGCTGGTCGCCTCAGTGTCGCGGAATTCGACGAGCGCAGCGCCGTGATCGCCGCGGCGGTGACCCGGGCCGACGTGGACCGTGTCTTCGCGGACCTGCCGCCGGAGCCCGCGGCCGTCGCCGCTCCCGCCGAACGCAAATCCCGGCCGTTCGACGAATGGTTGGACCGGGCGATGGCCGCGATCCCGATCGTCGCGCTCATCCTGTTCTTCGTCACCGGCAGCTGGCTGTGGTTCCTCGCGATCCCACTGGCCGGCGCTCTCTTCTTCGGCACACGACACGGAAAGCACTGATGGAACCCATCGAGATCAACGCGGGCAGCTGGTACCTGCGCGCCCTGCGCGCCGACGAACGGATCGACGACCGCCCGGCGCTCGCCGCAGGCGGAATCACCGACCCCGACTACGTCGCCCAGCGAACCGCCCAGTGGGACAAGGAAACCCACTACTCCTGGGCCGTCTGCGAACCGACCACGGCGGAGATGGTCGCCGAGATCGTCGTCACCCCGGCCGGAGACGGCACCGCCGAACTCATCGGCTGGTCCCGCGAAGGCTACGAGCCCGCGCTCGACGCCGGTCGCACGGCGGTCGGTCGCTTCGTCGAAGGCGGGTTGGGCCTGCGCCTAGCTGCGAACGACTGACAACGGCGGCCGACAGACCGGGCGAAATCCGCACACAACCGAGGTCGTCGGAGCGCCCAGGCCCTGTCTCGAAGTCCCATCCGCGGACTTCGAGACAGGGCCTAGCGCATGACCCCCGTGTGCCCGGTCGAATAACGCCCCGGCTGCGGCCACACGGTGAGCCCGTGCGGTCCGCGGCCCACCGGGATGCGGGCCAACAGTTTCCACTCGACGATGTCGATCGCGTAGACCTCGCCGTGGTGGCGTCCGGAGGCCCAGAAGATCCGGCCGTCGACGGAGATGTTGCCCATGTCCGGGCTGCCGCCGCCGGGCACGAACCATTTGTGCACCAAGCCGTTCGCCGCGAAGTCCCAGACCGAGATGCTGCCCTCGTGCCGGTTGGTGATGATCATCTGCTTGGAGTCGCGGGTGATGTAGAGGCCGTGCGCGCCGTCCCCGGTGGGCACGAAGCCCTTGCTCTCGAAGGTGAGCGCGTCGAAGACGTAAAGGCCGCCCGCCGCCATGTCGGCGACGTAGAAGGTGAGCCCGTCCGGCGAGAGTTTCACGTCCTGCGGCTTGCCCGAGCGGCCGCCCGCGAGATCGATGGTCTTGATCAGCTTGCGTTCCGCGACGTCGAAAACCTGCATGCGGCCGATGAATTCGCAGCTGGCGAGCGCGAAACGGCCGTCGGCCGTGAAGTCCATGTGGTCGACGCCCGCGCAGTCGGGCACCGGAAGGGCGTGTACTTTCTGCCAGGTCTTCGGGTCGTAGAAGTCCAGCGACTTGTCCGCCTCGGCGACGACGAGCGCGAACTTGCCGTCGGGCGTGTAGTACATGTTGTAGGGGTCCCGGACCGGGAAAGGCTCGCCGGGCAGGCCGGTGCGCGGGTCGATCGGCCGCAGGCTGCCGCCGCCGATCGGCAGGTCGTTGGTGACGTAGAGCGTCTGCATGTCGTAGGACGGCACCACGTGCTGTGGCTCCTCGCCGCCCGCCGCGAAGGTGTCGATCACCTGGAAGGTGTTCTGGTCGATCACCGTGACGGTGTGCGACTGGCTGTTGGGGACGTACACCAGCGGCCGGTGATCGGCGACCGTTGGGCTCAGCTCCCGGTTGGCCGCGTACACGTCGGTCGCCGAGAGCGGCGGCGGCATGCCCGGCAACAGGTTGGCGATCTGCGGGGGCGGCGGCGCGGAGGTTGGGGCCGCGACCGCTGAGGTCGTGGACTCCGTGGCGACGATGCCCGCCTCACTGGTAGTAGTGCAGCTGGTCACCGCCGCCACGGCGGCCAAGGACGCGAATATCCCGCGAGGTGCGCCGCATCGGTTCACGCGCCTGCACCGTGCCTGTGAGGAGTGAGACGACATGTGAGCGAAGCCTACGGGCCGAACAGCCATTTCCCGGCTATCCACGCCGACCCGGTCTCCCGCCGCCTCACTCGACCGAACCGAGCACCCTTTCCAACGCGTCGACGGCGGCGTCCAGCTGCGCCGCGGTGACCGTCAGCGGCGGCCGGAACCGGATGCCGCGCTCGCCGGTGCCGAGGATCAGCACGTTCTCCCGCTCGCGCAGCGCCGTCAGCACCGCGTCGCGCAGGTCCGCCGTCGCCAGGGTGATGGCGCACATCAGACCGCGTCCGCGCGGCTCGGTGACGCGCGGATGATCCGCCGCGAGCCCCTCCAGCCTGCACAGCAGGTGCTCGCCGAGTGGCCGGGAGGCCTCGATGAGTCCGTCGCGTTCGATCACCTCGAGGATGCGACGGGCCCGCACCATGTCGGTGAGGTTGCCGCCCCACGTCGAGTTGAGCCGCGAACTCACCGCGAAGACGTGGTCGGGGATCTCGTCGACCCGGCCACCCGCCATCACGCCGCACACCTGGGTCCGCTTGCCGAAGGCGACCACGTCGGGCGCCAGGCCGAATTGCTGGTAGGCCCAAGTGGTTCCGGTCATGCCGACGCCGGTCTGCACCTCGTCGAGGACGAAAAGCGCGTCGTTCTCGTGGCAGAGCCGCTGCACGGCGAGCAGGAACTCCGGGCGCAAGTGCCGGTCGCCGCCCTCGCCGAGGATCGGCTCGGCGATGAAACACGCTATGTCGTGCGGGTTTTCGGCGAACGCGCGGCGCGCCTGGTCCAGCGCCTGCGCCTCGGCGGCCTCGATGTCACGCCCCGGGGCCAGGTAAGGCGTCTCGATGCGCGGCCAATCGAACTTCGGGAAGCGGGCGGTCTTGACCGGGTCGGTGTTGGTCAGCGACATGGTGTAGCCGGTGCGGCCGTGGAACGCGCCGGTCAGATGCAACACCTGGGTGCCGAGATCCGGTGACCTGCCACCGGATTCGTTGTGTCGGCTCTTCCAGTCGAACGCGACCTTGAGCGCGTTCTCCACGGCGAGGCCGCCGCCATCGATGAAGAACAGGTGCGGTAGCCGCGGATCGCCGAGCACCCGCGCGAACGTCGCGACGAACCGCGCCATCTCCACGGTGTACATGTCGGAGTTGGAGGGTTTGTTCAGCGCGGCCGTCGCCAGCTCCGCGCGGAAGTCCGGGTCGTCGGCCAGCGCGGGATGGTTCATGCCCAGCGCGTTGGACGCGAAGAAACCGAACATGTCGAGGTAGGTGCTGCCGTCGCGTTCGTCGACGAGGCGGCAGCCGCGGGAGTTCGTCAGGTCCAGCACCATATCGAATCCGTCGGCGAGGATATGCGCCGACAGGATCTCGTGTACCCGGGTCGCGGGGGTGACCGGTGCCGTGTCACCACCCGATCGGGTGCGCTCCAGTTCGAGGGTCACACCAGTAGGGTACGAAAAGATTTACGGAATCTCTACAAGATTGCGGATTAATTACGCTCTACGGCTACCTGTCGTAGAATGTCTGCAGGATGATGGTGCTGCGCGTCCGGACGTTGGCGGTCGCCCGGATCTCCTGGAGCAGCTGCTCCAGATGCCTCGGCGATGCGACCCGTACCAGCAACACGTAGCTCTCGTCACCCGCCACCGAGTGGCATGCCTCGATACCCGGGATATGTTGCAGCACAGCGGGGGCGTCATCCGGCTGCGACGGGTCGAGAGGAGTGATCGCGACGAATGCCGAGAGCAGCTGTCCAAGTGCCTCCGGATCGACATGCGCTGTGTAGCCGCGGATCACGCCGCGCGCTTCCAGCCTGCGCACCCGAGACTGCACCGCGGAGACCGATAGGCTCGCCTTCTCGGCCAGGTTCGACAGGGTGGCGCGACCATCGGCCATCAGTTCACGAATCAGCAGGCGATCGATGTCATCGAGTACGGGTCTTGCCGGTGTATCCGCCATCAGTGGAGGCTAACCCAGTGAGCGCTGCTCGTGTCGAAAACCTCCACTCGTTCACTTCCGGCAACCTGGTAGCACCGGGTGCATGCCCACAGCGGAAACCAAAGCCGAAGCGGAGCAATCGATGACGAACACCCTGAGCGACCAGCTGACCCGCGATCTCGCCGACCGCGCGGCAACCCTCTTGCGCGGCCTCGGCGCCGAGCCGCCCGAGGACGGCGAGCTGACCGCCCGCACCCCCATCACCTGCGGTGTGCTCGCCACTCTGCCCGCCGACTCGTCCGCGTCCGTCGACGCGGCCATCGGACGCGCCGCCGCGGCCTTCGGCGCCTGGCGCACGGTGCCCGCGCCCGCCAGGGCGGCGGTGGTGCGCAGGCTCGCCGAACTGCTCACCGCGCACAAGACCGAACTCGCCCAGCTGGTCACCTTGGAGGCGGGCAAGATCGGCCCCGAGGCGGTCGGCGAGGTGCAGGAGATGATCGACATCTGCGAGTTCGCCATCGGGCTCTCCCGCCAGCTGTACGGGCGCACCATGCCCTCCGAACGGCCCGGGCACCGGCTGATGGAGACCTGGCATCCGCTGGGCGTCGTCGGGGTGATCTCGGCCTTCAACTTTCCGGTGGCGGTCTGGGCATGGAACACCGCGATCGCGCTGGTGTGCGGCGACACGGTGGTGTGGAAGCCGTCCGAGACCACCCCGCTCACCGCGCTCGCCTGCCACACACTGCTACGCCGCGCGGCGGCCGACGTCGGCGCGGATCCGCAAGTGCACCAACTGATTCAGGGCGGTTCCGAGGTCGGCGCCCGGCTGGTGGACGACGAGCGGGTCGCGCTGCTCAGCGCCACCGGTTCGGTGCGGATGGGTCGCATCGTCGCGCCGCGGGTGGCCGCGCGTTTCGGCCGCTGCCTGCTGGAACTCGGCGGGAACAACGGTGCCGTCGTCACGCCGTCGGCCGATCTGGAGCTGGCGGCGCGCGCCATCGTGTTCGCCGCCGCGGGCACCGCAGGGCAGCGCTGCACCACGTTGCGACGGCTGATCGTCCACGTCGACGTGGTCGGGCCGCTGCTCGATCGCGTCGAGAAGGCGTATCGGCAACTGCGCGTTGGCAATCCGCTCGACGACGGGGTGCTGGTCGGCCCGCTGATCAACGAATCCGCGCACACGAGCATGCGGGCGGCGATCGACCGCGCCCTCGCCGACGGCGGCGAGCTGGTCTGCGGCGGTGAGCCGGTACTCGGGTTCAGCGAGCACGCCCACTACGTGCGCCCGGCCATCGTGCGGATGCCCGCCCAGACCGCCGTGGTGCGCGAGGAGACCTTCGCGCCGATCCTCTACGTGCTCACCTACCACGACTTCGACCACGCCATCGCGCTGCACAACGCGGTGCCGCAAGGACTTTCGTCCGCGGTCTTCACCGGCGACCAACGCGAGGCCGAACGCTTCCTGGCCGCCGACGGCTCCGACTGCGGCATCGCCAACGTCAACATCGGCACCTCGGGCGCCGAGATCGGCGGCGCGTTCGGCGGCGAGAAGAACACCGGCGGCGGCCGCGAATCCGGCTCCGACTCGTGGAAGGCCTACATGCGCCGCGCCACCAACACCGTCAACTACTCCACCGAACTACCACTCGCCCAGGGCATCCAGTTCGGCTGAAACCACCCCCGACCAGGCGATTAGGTGCCACACCCTGCCCGTGTGTAAGGTTGAGACTACCGACGCGGGGTGGAGCAGCTCGGTAGCTCGCTGGGCTCATAACCCAGAGGTCGCAGGTTCAAATCCTGTCCCCGCTACAAACGAAAGCGGCCCGGAACAACAAGTTCCGGGCCGCTTTCTTGCGTCTGGCGTCGATCAGCTCCTAGCTGTTACCGTCGGTAACAGTAGTTCTCGCATCCGATGAAAGGGGCAGGCAATGGGGCTCGCCCACTCCGCCGCCAGCACGATGGACCGCGACATCGAAGACGCCGAGTACGCGGCGAAGTTGACGACGTTGTCCGAAGGGTCGGTGGAACGGCACTTCGACCCGTACGTCGACATCGATTGGGATTCGGCGGATTTCGCTGTCGATCCGACCGATCGGCGATGGATCCTGCCCGAGGCGGACCCGCTCGGGCGGCACCCCTGGTACCAGGCGCAGCCGGAGGAGCGGCGGATCGCCATCGGGATGTGGCGGCAAGCGGGGATCGCGAAGGTCGGACTGCACTTCGAGCAGTTGCTGATTCGCGGGATCATGCAGTACGCGGCCCGGCTCGACAACGGCGATCCGGAGTTCCGATTCATCACCCACGAAGCGGCCGAAGAGTGCAATCACACCCTGATGTTTCAGGAGATGATCGACCGGATCGGCATGGACGTCGTGGGCATGGGGTCGATCGATCGCAAACTCACCCTCGCGATCTGGCCGACCGTGGTGTACTTCCCCGCGCTGTTCTTCACCATGGTCCTCGGCGGGGAAGAGCCGATCGACCACATGCAGAAGGCGATCCTGCGCTCCAGCGCGGACATGCATCCGATGGTCGCCAGGGTGATGCAGATCCACGTCGCCGAGGAGGCGCGCCACATCTCGTTCGCCCACGAGTACCTGCGCAAGAACGCCCCGCGGCTGGACCCGGTGCGCAAGACAGCGCTGTCGGTGCTGACGCCGATCGTGATGCGCGTGATGTGCGAGATGATCATGACGCCGCCGGTCGAGTTCCGCCGCGAATTCGACATCCCGAAATCGGTGATCGACGACTTGTACTGGCGCAGCGAAGAATCCCAGGCGACCCTGCGCGGCATCTTCGCCGACGTCCGCGCCCTCGCCACGGACTCCGGTCTGATGAACCCGGTGGCGAAGCTCGCGTGGAAACTCTGCGGAATCGACGGCCGCGCGTCCCGCTACCGCAGCGAGCCTGAACGCTGAACCCGGGATCCCCGGTGGACCCCGGATTCCACCGGGGTCCACGTCCGCACGGCCAAGCTGGTCGTCGGGGATTACGAGGTGAGCAGCGAGGTCGGCACAAGTCTCGGAAGTGCCTGCCCGGTGCGGTATTACGGCGGGCGTCAGATCCGTGGCGGCTCGATACCGAGTTCGCGCAACCGCTCGGCGTACTCCGCGACGTTCGCGAGCTTGATGTTCTCGTAACCGCGGACGACGTCGGGGAGAGCGGCGGCCTGGACGGCTCGGTCGTAGCCGTCGGCGTCCAGATCGTTGGCGAGCGCGGTCACCATGCGCACGTAGTGGTCGCGAAGTTCGCGTTCGACGCGGCGGACGTGGGCGTAGCCGAAGAGGTCGAAGGCGGTGCCGCGCAGGCGCTTTCCCTTGGCGAGCAAGCGCAGAGCCAGGTGGCTGCGCGGGCCCATGCCGATCTTCTTCTCCCTGCCGAGCGCCCGCAGGACGGGCGGGTGCAGGCGGTAGGTGAGGTTCGCGCCGTCGGGCACCTGGGCGGCGACCTCGGCGAGGAACGCGGGATCGGTCAGTCGCCGCGCCACCTCGTATTCGTCCTTGTAGGCGGTCAACTTGTACAGCCCGCGCGCCACCTGCTCGCTGAATTCGGTGCGGTCGGTGACCCGCCGTTCGGTGTCCCAGATGTGCCGCACGGTGCGCACGTAGTCGCGCGCCACCGCGACGCTCTGGAATCCGATCAGCTCGGCCGCGCGCAGCTCGACCAGCCGCCGCGTCTCCCCCGTCGCGGTGAACCCGTCGAACAGATCCGCGGGCATTACGACCCGCGCGGGCTCGGGCTTGCTGCGCGCGGTCGCGGCGGCGAACTCCGCGGGCCGCGCGATCGTGATCCTGCCCCAGCGGAAGGCCGAGAGATTGGCGGCGACGGCGACGCCGTTGATCTCGATGGCCTCCTCGATCGCCGACGCGGGCAGCCGCAGTCCCCCACTCTGATACGCCGCCCCGACCAGCAGGAAGTTGGCGGCCGCGGTATTGCCGAAGAGCACCTCGGCGGCCGCGAGCGCGTCGAACGAGCCGACCACCTTCGCCGCCCGCGCCAGCCGGGCGAGCAGCGACGACTCGTCCGGATAGGTGACGGACTTGTCGTAGACCATGTCGCCGGTGGGCGTCTTGCTCGTCGAGGCCACCGCGATGGTCGCGGTCGGCGAACCGTAGGCCAGGTTCTTGTCGTCGGTCGCGGCGAGCAGGTCGAACGCGATGACGCAGTCCGCGGAACCGGGGGCGAGCCGGTTGGCGGGCTCCAGCGCGTCCGCCGCGAACCGCAGGTGCGACACGACCGGTCCGGCCTTCTGGCTCAGGCCGATCTGGTCGAGGCTCGCCACGTCGTAGCCCGCCCGCAGCGCCGCCGTCGCCAGCACCTGGTTCACGGTCACGATGCCGGTGCCGCCGATCCCCGCGAGGAAGACGTTCTGCGTGCCGGTCGGCGCCTCGAGCGCGAGTTCCGGCAGGCGCGGCGGCTGCGGACGGCGAACCTCCTTGCGCCGCTTGCGTTCCGCCGGGTCGGGCAGCTCCACCGTGACGAAGGAGGGGCAGTCGCCGTCCATGCAGCTGTAGTCGGTGTTGCAGGAGGTCTGATCAATGCGCGTCTTGCGGCCGAACTCGGTGTCGACCGGCTGCACCGAAAGACAGTTGCTCTTCACGCCGCAATCGCCGCAGCCCTCGCACACCGCCTCGTTGATGACCACCCTGGTCCGCCGGACCGGCAGCGCGCCGCGCTTGCGCTTGCGGCGCGCGTCGGCCGCGCAGTGCTGGTCGTAGACGAGCACGGTGACGCCGGGAATCTCGCGCAGCATGCGCTGGGCCTCGTCGAGCCGATCACGGTGCCACAGCAGCGTGCCCGGAGCGAGATCGCGCTTGCGGTAGCGCTTGGGTTCGTCGGCGCACACGATGATCTTCCGCACGCCCTCGACGCTGAGCTTGTGGGTGAGCCTCGGAACGCCGATGGAGCCCTCCGCGTCCTGCGCCCCTGTCATCGCGACCACGTCGTTGTGCAGCAGCTTGAAGGTGATGTTCACCCCCGCCGCGACGCAGGCCTGCACCGCCAGCTGCCCGGAGTGGAAATACGTTCCGTCACCGATGTTCTGGAACAGATGACCCACGTCGGTGAAGGGCGCCTGACCGATCCACTGCGCCCCTTCGCCGCCCATCTGGGTCAAGCCGGTGACGGCGCTGTCGGCGCGACCGGACAGAGTCACCATGGTGTGGCAGCCGATCCCGCCACCGGCCAGCGAGCCTTCCGGCACCGCCGTCGAGCGGTTGTGCGGGCAGCCGCTGCAAAAGTACGGTGCGCGTTTGGCGGACAGCACCGAAAGCGACAGCGGCTGCGGCAGGGCCCTTTTCATCTCCAGGTAACTGGCGAGGGCTCGGCGCAGCGGGCCCGCGATGCGACCGGAGGTGAGTTCGCCATTGGGGCTGAACAACACTCGCCCATCGGCATCGGTCTTGCCGAGGATCTCGGGCGCATCGGCACGGCCGTAGAGGATGTCGCGAATCTGCGTCTCGATGAACGCGGTCTTGTCCTCGACGACGACGATCCGCTCCAGCCCGTCCGCGAACTGCCGGACACGTTCGGGCGCAATGGGATACGGCATGCCGATGCGCAGCAGCCGGACTCCGGCTCGGGACAGGTCGGCGTCGTCCACGCCGAGATCGACCAGCGCTTGGCGCATCGCGTCGAAAGTGGTTCCGGTGGCGGCGATGCCGATCCTGGCGCGCGCCGGGTTCACCTCGATGACGTCCAGCTCGTTGACGGTGCTGTAGGCCTTCACCAGTTCCCAGCGCGGTCCGTACAGGTCGGCCTCGGCGACGACGCTGTCGGTCGGCGCGGCCATCGGCCGCTGGAGGTAGGTGAAAGGCCTGCCCTCCCATTCGATCTCCGGGACGGTGATGGCGATGTCGCCGACCGAGCCGTCCACCGTCCATGCGCCGTCGGCCACGTCGGCGACGATCTTCAGCGCCACCAGGCACCCGGACGCCCGCGACAGCGCGACGCCGTGCAACCCCATGGTGATGATCTCGCGCGCGTTGCGCGGAAAGAGCACGGGGATGTTCATCGCGGCCAGCGACCGTTCGCTCACCGCGGGCACGGTCGAGGATTTCGACGCCGGATCGTCGCCGACCAGTAGCAGCACCCCGCCGCGCGCGTTCGCGCCGTACATATTCGCGTGCCGCAGCGCGTCGGTGGCGCGGTCGAGGCCGGGTCCCTTTCCGTACCAGACCCCGACGACGCCGTCGTGTGTCGCGTTGCCCGCGGGCAGTTGCGCTTGGCTGCCCCACACGGAGGTCGCGGCGAGTTCCTCGTTCAGGCCGGGGACGAAGGAGATGTCGTGCTCGGCGAGGACGGTGGGCATTCCGTTGAGCATCTTGTCCACGCCGCCGAGCGGGCTGCCCTGATAGCCGGAGACGAAGGTGCCGACCCGCAGGCCCGCCCGCAGATCGCGCACGTGTTGTTCCACCAGTTGCCGCGCGATCGCCTGCACCCCCGTCAGCACGACGGTGCCGGAGCCGACGCGGTAGCGGTCGGCGAGGTCGTATGGCGCGGTGATCAGATCGCGGTCGGCGAGCTCGGTCATCGGTCCACCCATCCGCTCGGCGCCCGGTCGGAGCGCTTCGCATCGTTGAGCACTTGGTGCCGACATCCTGTCCCGAAAGCGCGGATTGAACAATAGGTGGAGTTTCAATTGAGCATTCTGCTCAACTTGTCCACGCCGGACTGGGCACTGCCTGAGCACGATGCCAGATCGATGTGACCACCACCACATTCACCATCCCGCGAGCCAGTGCGCGTCGAGCGGCCCCGAGCGCGTGCACCGCGTCCAGTCGACGCCGGTTCGTTCAGGTTGGTGAAAGAACCGAGACTGCCGCGCTCACTCCGCGTCGCTTCACCCGAGCCGACAACAAGCACGCGAACTACCGCGCCTACTCGGTGACGCCCCACCCAGACAACAAGCACGCGAACTACCCGCGCCTACTCGGTGACGCGCCACCCGGACAACAAGCACCGCGCCCGGCTTTCCTCGATCAGGAAGGGGCTCGGCTGCCGTCGAGAACACCGGCGCGGGCTGAATAAGCGCGGCAGCCAGCTGGAACCATACCCAGAGCTCTGAGGTTCGAAGCCTGTCCCCGCTACTGGGAAAATCGGCCCCGGAGCCACTGACTCCGGGGCCATTTCGGTTTGCCCGTTCCGGCATTCGGCAGCTCGGGCCTCTCCCGTCCGCCCAGAGAACGCGACTCGGCGAACTCCCCCGCGTCCCGCGATATCTGAGCGAAATGCATTGTGACCACGGCATTCACATTGGTAGCACTTCCGAATATATCGCTTGGTTACCCGAATACCGCCACTCCCCATTACCCTTCTCTCTGCTCGACGAAAGTTATTGCGTCGCCGTTCTTTCAGTGACTAGGGTTACTCGGGACATTCGGCCCATGCCGGTTCTCGAACCCGGCACCGGCCGGTTCCGCACGGCGGCAGCGATGCCCAGAGGTAGGCAAGATCATCGGTGATAAGCAGCAGAATTCAACGGCTATTACCGACCGGCATGTGGTCCCGCCCCCTCGGCGTCCGAACCAGGTTGCTGGCGATCGTCCTCATCCCCAGCGTCGCGCTGCTCGGGCTCGGCATCGGCGCCACCTGGTATCTGGTGAAAGCCGGTCGCAACGCGGCGTCTTGGGCCGAGCTGGCCAGTTCCGTCACCACCCCGGCGATCCTGATGATCGAGGCGTTCCAGGAGGAACGTCGCGCCTCGCTGCTGCACTTGGCGGGCGACGACGACGCGACCAACACGCTGTCCGCCGCCCGCAAGAATTCCGACGAGGCGCTGGCCGCGCTGGGCGCCCTGGGCGAGACCGCTTCTGAACTGCGTCCCGACCTCGCGGGCGATATCGACAGCTACGACGTGCTCTACCAGCAGCTGCCCACTCTGCGCGGCGGCGTCGACGCGCACGCCGTGCCTTCGGCGCAGGTATTCCTCGCCTTCAACCAGATCATCGACACCATCGTGCTCGCCTCGCTGCTGGCCGCCGAGGTGGCGCCGGACGCCGAGATCGCCGTCGAGCTGTACAAGGGTGTGCACGCGCTGCGCGCGGCCGAAGCGGTATCGCGGGCGAGCGCGATCGGCTCGGCGGCGCTCATCTCGGAGCAGATCACCCCCGAACAGCTGACCGACTTCAGCCGCTACGTCGGCGACGGCCGCGGCGAGGTCACCTACGCGACAACGGTGCTGAGCGGAAAGCGCCAAGCACAGCTTCAGGAGATCACAGCCAGCCCCACCTGGCGGCAGCTGACCGCGATGGAAGACGCGATCATCCAGCGCGGCACTCACAGCGGCGAGTCCGACGGTTCCACCGCCGACACGTCCGGCAGGCAGTCCACCTCCCGCACCACCCGCGCGGCCGACACCCCGCCGCCGCTGCCGCTCGGCATCGGCGAATGGCAGCAGTCCGCCACCGCCGTGCGCTCGCAGCTGCTGAAGCTGTGGGAGGACCAGAGCCGCGACGCTCACCGCACCGCGGAGAGCACCGGCGAGGAGATCGCCCGCAACTCCCTCTACGGCGGCCTCGCCGTGCTCGCGGTGACGCTGCTGGCCTTCCTCGCCGCGCTGCTGCTCGCCAACCGCTTCATCGGCCGCATGCACCGGTTGCGCCGCGACACCCTGGAACTCGCCGACGAGCGCCTGCCGGAGACCATCCGCAGGCTCGGCGAGGGCGACCAGGTCGACCCGCAGGAGGTCGCGCGCCTGGACTACGGCGGCGACGAGATCGGTCAGGTGGCCGACGCGTTCAACCGCGCCCACGTGGCGGCGGTGTCGGCCGCGGTCGCCGAATCGAAGACGCGGGCGGGCGTCGCCGCGGTCTTCCTCAATATCGCGCACCGCAGCCAGGTGATGGTGCACCGTCAGCTGGCGCTGCTGGACAAGGCCGAACGCGAGGAGGAGAACCCCGCCCGCCTCGACCTGCTCTTCCAGCTCGACCACCTGGCCACCAGGGCACGGCGCAACGCCGAGAACCTCGTCATCCTCGGCGGCGAACAGCCGGGTCGTCGCTGGCGCAACCCGGTGCCGCTGATCGAAGTGGTGCGCAGCGCGGTCGCGGAAAGCCTGGACTACACCAGGATTCAGATCGGCAAGCTGCCCGAGGTACGCGTGTCGGGCACCTCGGTGGCCGACCTCATCCACCTCATCGCCGAGCTGACCGACAACGCGACCGCCTTCTCCCCGCCGGAATCGCGGGTCGAGGTGACGGGCACGCTGGTCGGCAAGGGCGTCGCCATCGAGATCACCGATCAGGGGCTCGGCATGCCGGAAGCCGAACTGGCCGAACGCAATGCCGTGCTGGCCTCGCCGCCGGACTTCAGCGTCGCCACGCTCTCCAGCGATGCCCGCCTCGGCCTGTTCGTGGTCGGGAAACTGGCCGCGCGGCACGGCATCTCGGTGCGGCTGACCGAATCCGACTACGGCGGCGTGAAAGCCATCGTGCTGGTGCCGACCACGCTGATCGCCACCGGGCAGGAGCCCCCGCGCGAGCAAGCCGCCCGCGAACCGCACGCGCTGGCGAGCAACGGGACGTTCAACGGATTCGCACCGGTCCCCGCTCTCGCCGCGCCGAGCCCCGCGCCAAATGTGGCCGTCGACGCCGGTTCCGGCGATCGACCGGCCCTGCCCAAGCGTCGTCGCGAGACGTCCGCCGGGCCGTCCGCCAGCACGAACGGCGCCGCCGCCACCCGGCCGCGCACCGCCGAGGAGGCGCGCACACTCATGTCGGCCATCGAGAACGGAACCCGGCAGGGTCGCCTGAACCGCGTCGACAACCCGACAGCAACGACCTCCAACCCGCAGGAAGGTGCCGGTGACGACCTCCAAGCCACGTAGTCTCGACTGGTTGCTCGATGATCTCGTCGAACGGCTGCTCGACGTCCGCTATGCCGTCGTGCTGTCGACCGACGGACTGCTCCTCGGCCACAGCACGGCGATGAATCGCTCGGACGCGGAACGCTTCTGCGCGATGGCCTCCACCCTGCACGGCGTGGCGCGCAGCGCGGGCAGCCATTTCGACGCGGGCGGGGTCTGCCAGACGGTGGTGGAGCTCGATCGCGCGGTGCTGTTCATCACGGCGGCGGGCGACAACGCGTGCCTCGCGGTGCTCACCGCGGAGAACGCCAACATGGGCATGGTCGCCTACGAGATGAACCAGACCGTGCAGCGCGTCGGCGCGCACCTATCCGTCGACCCGCGCCCGCAACAGCTCGACGGGGTCGGTTCGCGACGGCCATGAGCGACCGGCGGGAGTCCTGGTTCGACGAGGAGGCGGGCCCCCTCGTCCGCCTCTACGCGGTCACGGGAGGGCGCTCCGGCGGCGGCCGACCCGAGCTGAACATGCTCACGCTCGTGGTGCGCGCCGGATCGCGGACGCTACGCCGCAACGAACCCGAGTACGCCGAGATCGTGCGGCTGGCCCGCGAACCGCAGTCCATCGCCGAGCTGGCCGCGCAGCTGAACCTGCCGCTGACCTCGACCAAGATCCTGGTCGGTGACCTCATCGATGACGGTTTGCTGAACTTCCGCGATCCCGAACCGACGCCGGAGGCGGGGCCGCGGGACATGGATGTGTTGCGCGCGGTGCTCAAAGGAATCAAGGCGCTGTAGCGGCTCAACTCAACCGGGCGGCAAGACGTTTGGCGTTCATATAGGCGATCGCCTCGATCGACACCATGGGGTTCACCCCGGACGCCGTCGGGAAGCAAGAGGCATCCGCGACGACGATATTGGGCACCTCCCAGGTCGCGCCGTCCGGATCCGCCGCCGACATCGCCCGCGAGCCGCCCATCCGCGCCGAGCCCATGATGTGCAGCGCTCCCATCCCGCAGCGGCCGGGTCCGTATCCGGCGGCGAGGCAGGCCGCGACGAATTCCGCGTGCGAGCCGCTGACGCCGGGTTCGTAGGTAGCTCCGGCCTGATGCCCGGAGAAGACGCGCTTCGCGCCCGCGGCTTCGAGAATGCTGGCGGCGCCCGCGATTCCGGTGTGCAGGTGGGCGCGGTCGCGCTCGGAGAGCTTGTAGCGCACGACCGGTTCGCCGGAACGGTCCACCGTGACGCGCCCATGGTCGCGGTCGCGGGTGATCACGCCGACGGCCGCGGTGCGGGCCAGATCCAGCATGGCCGCGCGGTGCTCGGCCGCGCCGCGCCAGTTCATGAAGCCGACGAGCAGACCGGGGTGCAGCGGGCCCGTCTCGTAGATCACGCCGTAGCCGTGCTGGTCCAGATCGCTGTGCTTGCGCGAGATCCTGGTCTGCAGCCCGCCCTCCCACGGCCTGATCTCCTCGTCGAAGACGCCGAACACCGCCGAGGCCGGATGCAGGCGCAGGTAATCGCCGATGTTCTTGTTCCGCAACCCCGATCGGCGCAGCAGCGCGGGCGTCTGGATGGCGCCCGCGGCGACCACCACGGCGCGGGCACGGACCGTGAATTCCGCGCCCTCGGCGGTCACGGCCTGGACGCCTTCGGCCCGGCCGCCCTTCACCTCGACGCGCCGGACGTCGGCGCCGACCACGAGCCGGGCGCCGCGCTCGGCCGCGTCGGCGAGCCAGGTCTTGGTGACCGTCTGCTTCGCGCCGAGCCGACAGCCGTAGCCGCAGCGTCCGCACTCGACGCCCGCGTCGCACGCGTCGGTGACATTGCGCGGCAGCGGGGCGACATCCCAGCCCAGCGCCGCGAGCCCACGTTCCAGCACGCCGTCGCGCGCGGAGCCCGGCGAGCGGTCGTAGGTGACGCCGAGCCGCCGCTCGACGGCGTCCAGCGCCGCGCCGTACTCGTCCTCGGCGAACTGGGTGGCGCCCAGGTTCGCCCATTCCGCGCGCACCTCGTCAGGGGTGCGCAGCGAGGTGCTCCAGTTGACGACCGTGCCGCCGCCCAGGCAGGTGCCCGCGACCAGCGTGAGCTGGCCCTCCGCGGTGGCCGACGGCCCCGGCGCGTACAGCCGCAGCAGCGCGTCGAGCTCGCCCGCGCCGAAATCGGCGTCGTCGTAGTATTCGCCGCGCTCCAGGACGATCACATCGAGACCGGCCTCGGCGAGCACGGCGGCCGCGGCGCCGCCGCCCGCGCCGGAACCGACCACGACGACGTCGCAGTCGAGCGTCTCGTCCGCGCCGGGCCGCACCGGCCGCAAGGCGGGCTTCGGCGCGCCGGGCAACGGGCCGGGCGGAGCGGGATAGCCCATCTCCTTCCACAGCGGGTTGCTGCCGTCGGGTCCCGGCGTCGTGTAGTACGCGAGCAGCGCGGCCTGTTTGAGCGCCTGGAAGATCGCGCGCTTGGCCCCCAGCCGCGATTCGCCGAGTTCGAGCAGCAGCCGTTCGCGATCGGCCTGCGAGCGCGCGGAGAAACGTCGCGGACCCATGCCAGCGAGCAGACCGAAAACCGGGGAATCCCACAGGCCGAGCAGCGTCGCCAGCTGTTTGCGTTCGGCCTCGCGCGGATTGCGGTCGAGCAGCCGGAGCACCACGTCGGCGACGCCGAGCTCGGAGGCGGACGGCAGCGCGAGGCCGTCGCCCGGCGCGAAGGTGTCGCAGATCAGCTCCAGCGCCGCCCGCTGCCCTGCCGTGAGTTCCATGGTGTTCTCCCCGAGACCGAAAAGTGTGGCGGCGCAACCGGAATTACGGCTCACATAGTTTGACGAGCTCGAACCCTACTCTGGAGAATTACCGGCGTAAAGACCGATTTGCAAACCGTTGGCACGGAATTCCGCGATCACAGATAGCGAATTCCGAACAACTTGACGGGCTCGGTCGGCGACCAGGGTTCAGGGCGGTTCGGGTTGGCAGCGAGGGCAATAGTAGATGCCGCGTTCGCGCTGCGTGATGCGATCCGACGGCGGGGTCGTCTCGCCGAGCGGCCGCACCTCGATCCGCGTGCCGCACCGCTGGCAGGGCTGACGCTGGCGACCGTAGACCAACGCGCGCCACGGCGGACGGTGCGCGGCCTGGGTGAGGACGCGATGCGCCTCGTTGACCAGGGCCAGCAGATCCGGCACGTCACCGACCGGCATTGCCGGGTGCACTTTTCGCAGAAAGCAGACCTCGCTGCGGTAGATGTTGCCGATGCCCGCCAGATTGCGCTGATCGAGCAGGGCGAGGCCGACCGGTTGCGCTGGATGTCTTTCCAAGCGCCGAACCGCCTCGGCCGCATCCCAATTCGGGCCGAGCAGATCCGGGCCGAGGTGATCGGTCGCGGTGTGCTCGTCGGCCCGGCGCAGCACCTCGACGGTGCCGAGCGAGAAACCGACGGCCTCGGTGTCGTCGGTACCGAGCACCACGCGCGCGGTCACCCGCGGCCGGGTCCAGCGCTCGCCCGCGCAGTAGGTGCGCCACACCCCCTCCATCTTCAGATGGGTGTGGATGCTCGCGTTGGTGGTGCGGATGAACAGGTGCTTACCGTAGCTGCCGACCTCTTCGACCAGCTCGCCGACCAGATCCACCGTCGCATACCTCGGCACCCGGAAATCGCTGCGCACCAGCGTCTTTCCCACGAGCGCGAGCCGCAGGCGGTTCGCGGTCAGGAAGACCTTGTCACCCTCGGGCACGCACCGCTCCCCCCGTCATGGTTGCCTCCGCAGCCGCAGCCCGCGCGGCGTGGCGGAGAAGCCCGCCTCGGTGAGGAAGCCCGCGAAGGTGTTGCCGTGCACCGATTCTCCGTCCACCCGGTCGATCACCAACGAGTCGACGCGGCGGCGCCGGACCAGCTCGGCGAGTTCGGCGGCGGCGGACTGGCGCGCGTTCGGGTCCTCGGTGAAGGTGAGCAGCGTCTTGCCGCCGCGCTCCAAGTAGAGCACGAGCTCGCCGTCCACCAGCACGACCAGCGCGCCCGCCTTACGACCAGGGCGGTGGCCGCTGTCGCCGTCGCCCTTGGGCCAGCCGAGGGCCGCGCCGTACGGGTTCGCGGGGTCGCAGGCGGCCAGCGCCAGCGCCTTGCCCTGTTTCGCCGGATCGCCGGTCCGGCCGCGTTCGGTGTCGAAGGAGCGCAACCGATCTACGACGTCGGTGGTGGAGAACTGCGCGCCGCCGAGCGAGTCGACGAAGTAACCGCGACGGCAGCGGCCGCGGTCCTCGAATTCGGTGAGCACCCGGTACATCAGCGCGAAACCGCCCGTCACCCCCTCGTTCTGCACCGATCCCCTGGTCAGTACGCCATAACGCTCGAGCAGGGTGTCCGCGGTGGCGTGCGCGCGAATCGTGTTGTCGGCGACGCGTTCCGGCAGCAGCGACCAGCGCCCCGCGACGGCGGGCGGGCCGGACCGGGTCGGCATGGCCGGTCGGGGCAGGTAGGCGCGGCCGCGTGGCGCGCGGCGTGGAGTCCGGTGCGCCGTCGTGGTGCGCGAGGTACCCGCGAGCAGGGCGCGCACCGGCGCGAACGTGTCGCCGGAGACCACACCCGCCCACACCAGCTCCCACAGCGCGGCGGCCACCGCGGTGTCGTCGAGGAGGCCGGTGGAGTCGGAGAGTTGGCGGAAGAAGTACGCGCCGCCGCCGTGTACGACCGGGGGGAGACGAATGGGCTCGGAGCGCGGCGGGCCATCACCGGCCGGGGCCTGGTCCACGTCGCGTGGCACCGCGCCATCGGGTTTCGTCACTGGGTCGGCGTCGAGCGGCATCGCGGCGTCCGGCTTCGTCGGCATGTCGTCGTCTAGCAGTACGACGTTGTCGCGGCGGCCCGGCGAGTCCGAGGCGAGCGGCGTCCGCGGCGCCAATGTCGCACCGAGCGCGTCGAGCAGCCGCAGGTGCACCTCGGACAGGTCGATCTCGTCCGGCGGCGCGAGCGTGAACGGGGCCTGGTCCGCCAGGTGCAGCGCGATCCATCCATCCTTGGCCGTGATGGCGCCGTGCCCGGACCACACCACCTCGCCGGTGGCCATCAGCTCGTCCAGCATCGCGGGCGAATAGTCGCGGACGCGGGCGGGCAGGATCAGCGATTCCCACGCCGAGGCCGGAATGGGCACTCCGGCAAGCTGTTCCACCACGGCCGCGACGCCGTCGACGCCGCGCAGCTCGCCGGTCTCGACGTGCTGCCAGGACGGGAGGAAGCGCCCGAAGGCCGCGGTCGAGACCGGCTCGACCTCGTGCCGCGCCGCGGCGAGCGACCGCCGCCGCAACCGCCGCAGCACCTGGGTGTCGCACCACTCGGAACCGCTGGCACCCGGCGTGAATTCGCCTTCCACCGCCCGCTTTTCGGTCACCAGACGATGCAGCGCGGTGGCGGCGACCGCGGGGCCGATGCCGAAGCGTGCGGCGACGGCCTCGGTGGTGAACGGTCCGTGCGTGCGGGCGTAGCGGCCGACCAAGTCGCCGAGCGGGTCGGCGACCGGCTCGATGAACGCGGCGGGCGTGCCGATCGGCAGCGGGACCCCGAGCGCGTCGCGGAGGCGGGAGGCGTCCTCGACGGCTACCCACCAGGTCCGACCCGCGAACGAGACCTCCAGCACGCGCCGAGCTTTGGCGAGTTCCGCAAACCAGGGCCGCGGGTCGCCGGGGGGTTCGTCGACGGCACCGAAATTCGCCGCCATCTCGTCGTCGCTCGGCCGCGCATCCTCATCACCGCGCGCCACCGGCGCACCGACGCAACGCAACGCCGCCTCTTCCGGCGTCAGCGGCCCGAGCAGCCGCAGGAGATCGGCCAACCCCTCCGCATCACGCGCACGGCGTTCGGGGGTGAGTCGTTGCAGTTCACGCTCGGTCTGTTCGAGCACCGCCGGATCTAGCAGCTCGCGCAGCTCGACGCGGCCCAGCAGCTCCGCGAGCAATCCGGAATCCAGCGAGAGCGCGGCGGCCCTTCGCTCGGCGAGCGGGCTGTCGCCCTCGTACATGAACTGGCCGATGTAGTCGAACAGCAGCGCGCTGGCGAACGGCGACGGCGTCGCGGTCTCCACCTCGACGAGCCGCACCTGCCTGCGCGCGACCCGGCCGAGCAGGTCGCGCAGGTTCGGCAGGTCGTAGACGTCGCGGAGGCATTCGCGCACCGTCTCCAGCAGGATCGGGAAGTCCGGGAACTTCCGCGCGACGTCCAGCAGCTGCGCCGAGCGTTGCCGCTGCTGCCACAGCGGTGCGCGCTTGCCCGGGTCGCGCCGCGGCAGCAGCAGGGCGCGCGCCGCGCATTCGCGGAACCGGGATGCGAAAAGGGCCGAGCCGCCGACCTGTTCGGTGACGATGTCGTCGATCTCGTCCTGGTCGAAGACGAACAACTCCGCGCCGGGCGGATCGTCGGTGGTGTCGGGCAACCGCACCACGATCCCGTCGTCGGAGGCGTTCGGCGCGGCGTCCACGCCGAACCGTTCGCGCAGCCGGGAGCCGACCGCCAGCGCCCACGGCGCGTGAACCGGCAGACCGTACGGCGAGTGCAAGACCAGCCGCCAGTCGCCGAGTTCGTCGCGGAACCGTTCGACGATCAGGGTCCGGTCGGTGGGCAGCTGGCCGGTCGCGCTGCGCTGATCTTCCAGCAGGGTCACAAGATTCGAAGTGGCGTTGTCGTCGAGTCCGGCGGCTCGGACGATGCGACCGAAACCATCGGTCTCCGCGGAACCGGCATTCCGCGCGGCGGCCTTCCGCGACCCGGACGGTGCGCCGTCACCCGCGGCCGACGGCTCGACCGACCTGGCCAGCGCCTCGGCGGACTCCCGGCCCGCTTTGCGAATGAATTCGCCCAGCGCCGCGCCCAATTCGGCGGGCCTGCCCAACCCGTCCCCGTGCCAGAACGGAAGTCGCCCCGGCTGCCCGAAAGCGGGCGTCACCAGGACCCGGTCGAAGGTGATCTCCTCGATCCGCCAACTGGTCGCGCCGAGGGCGAACACGTCGCCGACGCGGGATTCGTAGACCATCTCCTCGTCGAGTTCGCCGACCCGCGAATTCCGTTCGCCCACCATGTACACCGCGAACATGCCGCGATCCGGGATCGCGCCGCCGGAGGTCACCGCCAGTCGCTGCGCGCCGGGGCGGCCGGTGAGCGTGCCCGCGTCGCGATCCCACACCAGCCGTGGGCGCAGTTCGGCGAATTCGTCGGAGGGATAGCGACCGGAGAGCAGGTCGAGCACCGACTCGTAGGCCGAGCGCGGCAGTCCGGCGTAGCTGCCGGTCCCGCGCACCGTCTCGAACCAGGCGTCCACGTCGATGGGCTCGAGCGCGCAGGCCGCGACGGTCTGCTGGGCGAGGATGTCGAGCGGGTGGGCCGGGATCTGCAAGGCCTCGATCTGTCCCGTGACCATCCGCTGGGCGGCGACGGCGCAGTGGATGACGTCGGTGCGGTGCTTGGGAAACAGGACACCGCGGGAGATCTCGCCGACCTGGTGACCCGCCCTGCCGATGCGTTGCAGTCCGCTCGCCACCGAGGGCGGCGCTTCGACCTGCACGACGAGATCGACCGCGCCCATGTCGATGCCGAGTTCGAGACTGCTCGTCGCGACCACGCAACGCAAGCGCCCGCTCTTGAGGTCGTCTTCGATCAGCGCGCGCTGCTCCTTGCTGACCGACCCGTGGTGCGCGCGGGCGAGCAGTTGGTCGGCGCCGTGGATCACCTCGGTGGACGCGCCGAGCAGCGCGGGCGGCGCGTGCGCGGTGTCGATCGGATCGCCGAGCCGCGCCGAGTACGCCTCGTTCAGCCGGGCCGTGAGCCGTTCGGCGAGCCTGCGCGAATTCGCGAAAACGATCGAGGAGTTGTGGTCGAGCACCAAGTCCACGATGGCCTCGTCGACGTGCGGCCAGATCGAACCCGGCTGATCGGATTCGCCCGGCTCGGTCATGTCCGGCACCGGCACCCGCACCGACAGGTCGAAGGTCTTGGGCGCGGGCGGCGAGACGATGGTGATGGGCGCGTTGCCCACCAGGAACCGGCCGACCTCCTCCGGCGGCCGCACGGTGGCGGAGAGGCCGATGCGCTGGGCGGGCCGCTCGGTCAGCAGATCCAGCCTGGCCAGCGAGAGCGCCAGGTGCGAACCGCGTTTGGAACCAGCGATGGCGTGCACTTCGTCCACGATCACCGTCCGCACGGTGCGCAGGGTCTCGCGCGCGGCGGAGGTCAGCATGAGGAACAGCGACTCCGGCGTGGTGATCAGGATGTCGGGCGGGGTGCGTTGCATGGCGCGACGATCGGCGGCGCTGGTATCGCCCGAGCGCACGCCGACGGTGATGTCGGGCGGGTCGAGGCCGAGCCGTTTGGCGGTCTGTGTGACGCCGACCAGCGGCGCGCGCAGGTTTCGCTCGACGTCCACCGCGAGCGCCTTCAGGGGGGACACGTAGAGCACGGTGGTCCCCACGTGTTCGACCTTGCCGTCTTCGCTCGAACGACGCGTCCGGCGCTTCGGCGCGTCGTCCGGTCGCTCGCGTGCGGCGAGTTCATCGATCGCCCACAGGAACGCCGAGAGCGTCTTGCCGGAGCCGGTCGGCGCGACGACCAAGGTGTGTTCTCCGGCCGCGATGGCTTGCCACGCGCCGAGCTGGGCCGAGGTCGGCGCGGGGAACGCGCCGTCGAACCATTCCTGGGTCGCGCGGGTGAACATGGCGGTGGAGAACGTGGCCATGGGATCAGTGTGCACCCGAGCACCGACAGGCGACCGACCGCGAGGCGGCAACCGGCGGCTCGACGACACGGCGCCGACGAGACCTGGACGAAACCGACCGCGCCCCCGGCGCGCACCCCTAGCGTTACCCGGGAGCACACGACGAACAGACTGACAGGCCGGATAAGGGTCCGTCCGCCGTCGCCGGGTCGTACGCTTCGATCCGTGCAAAAGGTGCTGAGACTCGACCTGGTCAGCCATGGCATGACCGAGGCGATGCGAAAGGCACGTTTTCCAGTCGACGAATCCCTGACCGAGGCGGGCCGCCGCGCCATCTCCGCCTGCGCCCCGCTCACCGCCGCGCGTGTGCTGACCGGACCAGAACGCCGCACCGTCGAGACGGCGGCTCTGATGGGTCTGCCCGGCGAGGAGGACGCCCGGCTGCGCGACCTCGACGCGGGCGCGTGGCGCGGCGGCGAGCTCATGTCGGTGCCGCAAGACGAGCTCTACGCGTGGCTGACCAACCCGCAGTTCCGCGGCCACGGCGGGGAGTCGGTGCTGGACGTGATCGAGCGGACCAGGTACTGGATGGCCGAGATCGCCTCCGAGGGCAAGTCGACCATCGCGGTGACCCATCCCGCGGTGATCCGCGCCGCGCTGCTGGTGACGCTGGACGCCCCGCCGAAATCGTTCTGGCGGATCGACATTCCGCCCGGCAGTGTCACCCGCCTGCATTACCGCGGCGAGTGGACGCTGCATTTTCCGCCGTGAGCGCGTCGATCATTCCGCGCCGAGCGGCGTAGACCGTTCGGCGACGCTCAGCAAGAGCCGCACCGCGTCGGTGATCAGCCGCGCCGACAGGGACGGGTCGATGGCGCGCTGAATGCCCAGGCCGAGACCGAGACTCAGCACCGTGGACGCCGCGTCCTCCGCCGGCATCGGCAAGTCCAAGCGGAGACTGTCGGCCAGTGTCTGCAATTGCGCGGCCACCGCGCCGCGCACCGCGCCGAGGTTGGACACCAGCGCGGCGCGCAGCTCGGGATCGTCGCGAGAGAGCGTGGCGAATTCGAACTCGAGCATCGTCCAGCCGACGTCGCCGAGGGTGCGCTCGGCCCAGTCCTGAAGTCGCGCCAGCCGCTCTTCCAAGCTCTCGTCCGCGGCGACCAGTTCCGAGACCTCGCCGAACTTGGTGGCGTGGATGTCCTCGAGCACCTCGAGGCACAGCTCCTTCTTGGTGCGGAAGTTGGAGTAGACCGCGCCCTTGGAGTACCCGGCCTCCTCCGCGACGCGCTCCATGGAGGTCTTCGCATAACCGTCGGCGAGGAAGAGATCGCGCGCGGTCGCGATCAGATCGGCCCTGGTGCGGGCCTGACTCTCGGACCTGGTCAGTCGTGCCATGCCCGCGATTCTACGTACTCTCAGATTTCGGATACCGAGAGAATTTGAATTCTGATAGTGTGCGAAACCATGAGTAACAAGAACGGGCCACAGCGACGTGGTCTGGCCATCGGTTGCGGCGGGACGGTCGGCGCGGCATGGATCGTCGCCGCGCTCGCCGCGGTGCGCGACGTGCTCGACTGGGATCCGCGCGAGGCCGACGTCCTGCTCGGCACCTCGGCGGGCGCGGAGATGGTGACCATGCTCGGCAGCGGCATCGACGTCGACGAGCTGGTCGCCATGCAGGAAGGCCGGAGCACCAATCCGGCGCTGCTCGCGCACATGCGCGACGAACCTGGCCGTTTCCCGCCGCTGCCCCGCCCCGGCCTCGGCGCACCGAGGCTGACTCTGCGCGGTGCGGGATCCGGGCAGCGACTGCTCACCGCGGGCAGCGGCCTACTGCCGATCGGCGGCGGTGACGCCGGATGGTTGCAGCGGCTCGCCGAGCGCCTGAACCCGGACCGCACCTGGGTGCCGCATCCGGCGACCTGGCTGGTGAGCATGGATCACGCGACAGCGGAGCGAGTTCCGTTCGGCGCGCCCGACGCACCCGACGCCACCCTCGGCGCGGCGCTGCGCGCGTCCTGGGCGATTCCCGGCTGGTTCCCGCCGGTCCCGATCGCCGGACGCCGGTTCGTGGACGGCGGCGCCGGATCCACCGCGTCCGTCGACCTGCTCGCCGGGCTGGGATTGGACGAGGTCGTGGTGCTCGCGCCGATGGCCTCCGCGTCGCGGGTGCCCGCCACCGGCCCCGGCCACTTCCTCGAGCGCCAACTCCGCGACCGGATGAGCGCTCAGCTCGCCGCGGAGATCGCCCAGCTGCGCGCCGCGGGCACCCGCGTGCTGATGCTCGGCGCGACCGCCGAGGACCTCGCGGTGATGGGCCCGAACTTCATGGACGGCCGTCGCCGTCTCGACACCTTCCGGCACAGCCTGCGCAGCACCCGCCGCGCCCTCGAACAAGGAGTCTTTGCGTGAGAATTCTCGGTCACGGTTATCCCGCCATCGAGCTACGGGACGCCCAAGTGCTGATCACCGGCGGTGGTCGCGGTATCGGCCAGTCCACCGCCCAATTGTTCGCCGACGCCGGAGCCCACGTCGCCATCGCCGACGTCGACATCGCCGCGGGCGAGGCGGCCGCCGCGGCCATCGGCGCCCGCGCCTTCGAGCTCGACGTGCGCGCCCGCGACCAGTGGGACAAGGTCGTCGCCGAGCTCGGCCGCGTCGACATCCTGGTCAACAACGCGGGCGTGATGCCCGCGGGCGCGTTCCTCGACGAGCCGGACGCGATCGGTCGCGCCACCTTCGACATCAACGTCTGGGGATTGATCCACGGCATGCGCGCGGTGGTTCCCGGGATGGTCGAGCGCGGGAGCGGGCACGTCGTGAACGTCGCCTCGCTGGCGGGCAAGATCCCGATCGCCGGCCTGGCCGTCTACAACGCGAGCAAGTTCGCCGCCGTGGGTCTTTCTGCCGCAACGCGTCTGGAGTTCGCCGAGCGCGGTGTCAGCGTCAGCTGCGTGCTGCCGTCGGCGGTGCGGACCAGGTTGTCCTCGGGGCTGACGCTCGGTCGCGGGATGCCGACAGTGGACCCGGAAGACGTGGCCGCCGCGATCGTCGGGACCTTGCAGACACGCAAAGCCGAAGTGGCCGTACCGAATTACCTCGGGGGAATCGATCTCGCACTTGCCGCCGCACCGGAGCGGGCGGTTCAGCTGGTCCGAAAACTGTTCGACGGCAATCGCGCGCTCCATCCCGCCGACGCCGAGGTTCGGGAGAAGTACGAGGAAGAGGTTCGCTCGATCACGAAGTGAGCCGACCGAGCCCCCACGACCGTGCCTACCGGGCATCGGCGCGGGGCTCGAACCTCCTTGCTCGCAATCGCTTCGACACAAACACCGCACGCAGCGCAGTCGCCCCGTCCAGCAGAGCTCGCGAGCGGGCGTCGACATTCACGTCCCGCGCCGCCAACGCGGACGCGATCTCGTTCCCTGCGATCACTTCGACGCGAGCAGCGCACCGAGTGCGGCCGAGCCGTCGAGCAGAGCTCGCGAGCGAGAGTTTATGTTCGCGTCTCGCGCGGCCAGCGCGGAGGATATCTCGTTCCACCGGTTCGCCCTGCGCAGTTCCGGCATCAAGGCGCGCAGCGGGGCGATCCGGTAACCGGCCCGGCGCAGTTGGTTGACGATCCGCGCGTCTCGGACATCGCTCGGCGTGTACTCACGCGCCCCGCGCGGACTGCCGCGACGCGGCGCGAGGAGTCCCTCGGATTCCCAGTGCCGCAACGTCGACGGCCGCACGCCCAGCGCACCGGCGAGCTCGGCGACAGTCATCGAGTCGGCAGGCCGGACGTCGTCCATCGGCTCGACGGTGATCGCACCCGCCGCCCGCTTGGCCAGTTCCAGTTCCCGGCGCTCGGTGTCGAGCCGGGCATGCGCGGTGTCCAGTAGGGCGAGCAGGTCCGAATCCGGGTAGGCGTGTGCGGCGCGCATGATTCGCTTGGCCTCCATCGGGCCCGCGCCCACCGCGAAGGCGCGATAGGCCACCGCGGAATGCACGTGCGATTCCGTGTAGGTCCGGTAACCGGAGGCGGTGCGCGTCGCCGGAGGCAGGACGCCGTCGCGTTCCAGGTTGCGCACCTGCTGGACGGAGCACCCGGCCCGTCTGGCGACATCGACCGTGCGCAGTCCAGGCGATTTGCGACTTGTCATGTCGGGATCTCGGCGTTCCCGGACCGAAGTCTCCACATGCACATGAATGAAACGCTAGAACACATGGAGATGGACGAGATCATCGAATTCGTCGCGGGACTCGACGGAGTCCTGACATTGACACCGCAACCCGGCGACGGCTCCCCCGATATCAGCTGGGGCGACGCGTTCTTCTATTACGCACCCGACGGCGTCGTCCCCCGGACGCAACCCTTCGCAACGCTCTTGACGAAGGACTACCCCGGCGACGAAACCTCGCGCCTGAGCCGCCCCGGCACCTTCCGCGTGAACTTCTTCGCCGGAAAGGACGCCTTCCTGAACTGGACCGGCCGCACACCCCGCGACCCCGACCCGCACACCGTGGACCCGAGCGCCACCGACATCGTCATGGCACACCCGGTCTATGGCCGCCAGGGGTGGCTTGCCGTGGTGAATCCGGGCCCGCGCACGGAAACAGCCGTCCTGGACCTACTTCGAGCCGCCCACGACCTCGCCCGCTCACGCAAGAAGCGCCGCACCTGATCGGAACCGCTCATCAGACGCGCCGCCGACCACATCTGGGCCAGGTCACACTGGCGACACCAGCCCGGCTGTCGTACTACCGGCGACACGACCAGACACTCACTCGAGTGCAGTCGCGGTATCGGTCAGGGTCGACTGTGGCCGCCAACCTGGACCCCGGAACAGGAAGCCGAGCTTGTCCGAGAATTTCGCCGCGTTCTTGACGTCCTGCCAGATCGCGACCATCTCGCGGACGTTGATCTTTGCGATGTTGTAGGTGTCGACGTTCTTGGTGAGCCCGTAGATCACCCGCTCACCCTCCGGCTCGAAAGAGCCGAAGATGCGGTCCCAGATGATGAGTACGCCACCGTAGTTGCGGTCGAGGTATTCGGTGTTCGAGCCGTGGTGCACGCGGTGGTGACTCGGCGTGTTGAACACGAATTCGACAGGCGCCCAGAGTTTGTCGATGACCTCGGTGTGGATGCCGAACTGGTACAGCAGGTTGATCGCGTAGGAGGCGGCGATGATCTTGCCATCGATTCCCAACAGTGCCAGTGGTACGAGGAACGGCAGGGACGTCACAACCAGCCAAGGCGTGCGCAGTGCCGTGGTGAGATTGAATCTCTCGCTCGAGTGGTGCACGACGTGGACCGACCAGAACACCCGGATTTCGTGGTGCGCGCGGTGAAACCAGTAGTAGGCGAGGTCGACCCCGATGAGTGCGACTGCCCACGCGACCCAACCCTCGAGGCGCCACGGCACCAGCGAAGAAACAGCCGCGAAGATCGCGAGTTCCGCCAGCGCCCATGGAACGTTGGCGAGTTGATACCCCAGGCCTGCGGCGATGGAGGTAGCCGAGTCACGGTAGTCGTACGGCTTGCCGTGACGCTCGAGGTACACGATCTCCGCCACAACGGCGACGATGAAGACCGGAATAGCCAGCCAGATCAGGATGGTCGAGACATCCATGCCGGACATCGCATGCGCGAGTCGCGGAACGACCATGACTATGGCAGCCGTGCTCAGTACCGCGAGGAGCAGCCCGCACGCCGAGATGAACCCCATCCCGCCGCGGGCCCGGAACTTCTCCGACCGCGCCTCAGTGGTCGATTTCATGCCACTCATATATGAACCATCGCGCTGAGCGGCGCTCCGGACCAGGGACCCAAGGTATGGGCAGTCGCCACCTTGTTGCCTGTTCGAGCCGTGCAGCTACGAGCTGCCCTCGGACCGACCCGCCGCCCGAAGGGGGCGGATACATTTCGAGCCTCCCGAGTCCGAAGTTCACCCAATGGACGCGCCAGCGTCGGTCACCGTTCCGGTTCGTATGGCAGTCATCCGAGGGAGGGCGCGGCGGGGTCCGCGAGGATGCGCGCGGCCGCGAAGTGTTAGTTGCCACTCAGTTGCTAACAGTTTCGCCCTGGTTGACGACAGCACTTGCGGCCGACCGCTACTCACCCGACAGGAGCAAGAACGATGACGACCCGATCGGTGCGGCGCGTGCCGGTCCGCGCGATTGCCACCCAGTACGTCGCCGCGCTGATCGCGCTGGCGGTGACGGCCGTCTTCGGTTACCTGCTGCTACAACCCCAACAGTCGGCGGGCACGGCGGAAGCGCCTCGGTCCAGCGTCACTCAGCCGCACTGAAAACAATAACTAGACCGGTCGTCATAACTCGAGGTACCTTGGTCCTCGTGTCCCCACGAACCGACTCGCGGCAGCGCTTCCTCGACGCCGCCGCCGATCTCTTCCACACCAAGGGCTATCACGCCACGGGCCTGAACCAGCTGGTCAGCGCGGGCGGCGCCCCGAAGGGCTCGCTGTATTTCCACTTCCCCGGCGGCAAAGAACAGCTCGCGGCCGAGGCGCTGACGCAATCCAGCGTGCACCTGAGGGACACGCTGCGCGCGATCCTCGACGACGGCGGCACCGACGCCATATTCGCCGCGATGGCGGACAACCTACACGCGTCCGATTTCCAGCGCGGCTGCCCACTCGCGACGGTCGCGCTGGACGCCGCCGCCGAGAGCGAATTGATCCGGCAGGCCTGCGTCGCCGGGTTCGACTCCTGGCGCGCGGTGATCGAAGAATTCCTGCGCGAGAAGGGCCTCGACGACGAGCGCGCGGCCAACCTCTCGGTCGTCGCGCTGACCATGCTCGAGGGCGGGCTGCTGCTCGCCAAGACCCAGCGCGACCTCGCCCCGCTGCGCACCGTCGCCGACCACCTCCGCACCACCCTCGAAAGGGAGCTGTCCTGATGCGCATCCACCACCTCGACTGCGGCACCATGCGCCCCTTCGGCGGAAAGCTGCTCGACGGAGCGCCCGGCCTGCTGCGCCGCGCCGAAATGGTCTGCCACTGCTTGCTTCTCGAACTCGACGACCGGCTCGTCCTGATCGAGACCGGCATGGGCGAGCAGAGCGTGCGTCGCCCGAACGAATGGCTCGGCCGTCGCTTCATCTCGCTCACCCGGCCGGTGTTCGACATCGAGCGCACCGCGGTGCGGCAGGTGGAGGCGCTCGGCTTCCGCCGCGAGGACGTGCGCGACATCGTGCTCACTCACCTCGATCTGGATCACGCGGGCGGCCTCGCCGACTTCCCGCACGCCACCGTGCACGTCTACGACGACGAACTGCGCGCCTTCCGCGGCGCGCACACCGCGCAGGAGCGATTCCGTTACCGCGCAGCGCAATTCGAGCACGGTCCGAAGTGGCAATCCTATTCCGAGCACGGCGAGCCGTGGTTCGGCTTCGAGGCCGTACGCGAACTGGCCGGACTGCCGCCGAGCCTGCTGCTCGTGCCGCTGGCCGGGCACACCCGCGGTCACGCGGGCGTCGCCGTCGACACCGGCGACGGATGGCTGCTCGCCGCGGGTGACGCGTATTTCCATCCGGGCCAACTGGATCTGGTCCATCCGCACCAGCCGCTCGGCACGACCCTTTTCGAACTCAGCGTCGAGACGCTCGGCGGACCGCGGCGCGAGAACCAGCAGCGCCTGCGCGATCTGCTCCGCGACCACGGCGACCAAGTGCGAATCTTCTCGGCGCACAACGCCGCCGAGTTGCGCGCCTTTCAGACCGTGCCCGCCTGAGCCGAAAACCCTTGACCATCCAGCCCTTCTCACCTAACTTACAAAATGTCAGTTGCGAGAAGGGTGCGGCCATGGACGATCCGCGACGCTATGTGGTCATCGGCGGCGGACTGGCGGGGCTCGCGTCCGCGGTCTGGCTCGCCGAGGCGGGCAAACAGGTCACGCTGCTGGAGCGCCGCGGACGGCTGGGCGGGCGCACCCACGCCATGCGGGTCGACGCCGTCGACGATCCGCCCGACAACGGTCAGCACGTCATCGCCAGCGGTTACGAGCACCTGTTCCGCTACCTCACCAGCGTCGGCACCCGCGAATACGTCGCCTTCCCGCACCGCGCCACCCTCCGGTGGCCGGACGGGCGCTCGGTGAGCATGTCCACCAAGGGATTCGGCGCGCTGCGCACCTTCCTCGGCGCGCATCCCGACGCGAGCGTGCCGGACCGGCTGCGCGCGGCCCGCGCCACGATGCTCCTCGGGTGGCAATGTCTGCGCCAGCCCGCCGATCTCGCCGACCTCACCACCGAACAGTGGTTCCAGCGCGTCGGTATGCCCGCCACAGCCCGTGAGGCGCTGTGGGATTGGCTCGCGCTCGGCATCGCCGCCGAGCCCGTGCAGCGGGAGTCGGCCAAGGTGTTCGCCGATGTCATGGCGACCGGCATCCGGCTCGGTGTCCGGCACCGGCGGCCGGTCACCATCGGCTACCCGACGACCGACCTCGACACGCTGTATGTCACCGGGGCACAGCGCGTTTTCGAGCGGCACGGGGTGGAGGTCAGGTACCGGGCCATCGCCCGGCGCATCCACATCGCCGACGGCGAGGTGACCGGCGTCGCGCTCGCCGACGGCTCGGTGCTGCCCGCCGACGCGGTGGTCTGCGCCGTGCCGAACTCCGCGATCGGCGGTCTGCTCGACGACCTGCCCGAGCACGCCGAAATCTACGCCGCGGCGGACGAACTCGGCTACACGCCGATCGTCAGCACCAACCTCTACCTGGACCGCCCGCTGGGCACCACGGCCGAGTTCGAGGCGCTGATCGGCGGCACTGGAATCATCGACGAGGTCTTCGACCGCCAGCTGATGACCGGACGGAACACCGACAAGGCCTGGCTGTACTGCCTGACCACCAGCGGCGCCTACGAGCAGATCCACAAGTCCAACGACGCGATCGTCGCCGAACAACTCGACCTGCTGCGCCGCTACTATCCGGCGGCCGCCGCGGCCCGCGTCGTGCAGGCCCACGTGGTGCGCATGCCGAGGGCGACGTTCTCGCAGGTGCTCGGCACCCACGGGCTGCGACCCGCCCAGCGCACCTCGGTCCCCACCCTGGTGCTCGCGGGCGACTGGACCGCCACCGACTGGTCGGCGACGATGGAGAGCGCGGTGCAGAGCGCGGCGAAGGCTGTGGAACTTTTGCTTGCGCTACCGTCTGTGCCGTGACCACGGAGCGAGCCTCCCGCGCCCCCAAGCGGCGCATGTCCGCCGCCGAGCGCCGCGACCAATTGCTGGACGTGGCTCGCGACATCGCCGCCGCCGAGGGGTTCGGCGCGGTCGGCATCGAGCGTGTCGCCCGCACCGCCGACGTCGCGCGGGCGCTGGTCTATCAGCAGTTCACCGATTTGCCCGGGCTGATGTCGGCGCTGCTCGACCGGGAGAGCGCGGTCGCGCTGGCCGGCGTGCGCAGCGTGGACTGGAGCGGCACCGGCGACGACGTCGACCAGGTCGGCCGGGGCGTGCTCGCCTATCTGCACGCCGCGCCGACCAGCTGGCGGATCATGCTGAGCCCGCCCGACGGTGGCCCGCCCGAGCTGCGCGACCGGCTGGAGACCGGTCGCGCCTACGCGCGGGCGATCGGCGCGCGACACCTCTCGCGCTACGCCGGGATCACCATCGATCCGAACGGCGCGACGGAGCGGATCATGCTGGCCGCCGTCGAGGAACTGGCTCGGCTGCACCTGACCGATCCGGCCGCGTATCCGGACGAACTCGTGCTGCGCTACCTGCGCTCGCTGGTGGATTGGGCCGTCGGCGTCGAGGCGGGAGCGCTCGGCCGCGCCTGAATCTTTCTCGGACGCAGTCGAGCGCGCGGCTCAGCCGTCGGAGGGCACCGGCTCCAGGATCTGCGGCCGCGGCTCCGGGGCGGCGATCCGCAGCGCGTCGGCCGAGGCGTCGTCGGGCTGGGTCTGCGACCGGATCTCGGCCTGGACCCGCGCCTGGTAGGTCCGTATCTCGCGGTCGATCTCCGCCTCGTCCCAGCCGAGCACCGGCGCGACCAGCCGCGCCACCTGTTCGGCGCAGTGCGCGCCGCGGTGCGAGTACTCGATGGAGATTCTGGTGCGGCGGGCCAGGATGTCGTCCAGGTGCAGCGCGCCTTCGGCCGCCGCCGCGTACACGGCCTCCACCTGGAGATACGAGGGCGCCTCGGTGATCGGCTGCAACAGCTCCGGCTTGCCCTCGGCCAGCGCCATCACCTCATCGATCAGCGAACCGTAGCGATCGAGCAGGTGCTTGACCCGGTAGGGGTGGATGCCGTACGCCTCGGCCAGCTGGACTGTTTGGTTGACCAGTGCGAAGTAGCCGTCCGCGCCCAGCAGCGGCACCTTCTCGGTGATCGACGGCGAAACCCTGGCCGGAATGTCTTGTGCCGCTTCGTCGACCGCGTCGTAGGCCATCACTCGGTAGGTGGTGTACTTGCCGCCCGCGATCGCGACCAGCCCAGGCGCGATCCGAGCCACCGCGTGCTCCCTGGACAGCTTGGACGTGGAATCGCTCTCGCCCGCCAGCAGCGGTCGCAGGCCCGCGTAGACGCCGGTGATGTCGTCGCTGGTCAGCGGGGTGACGAGCACCTCGTTCACCCGGTCGAGCAGGTAGTCGATGTCCGCCTTGGTGGCGGCCGGGTGCGCCAGGTCCAGATTCCAGTCGGTGTCGGTGGTGCCGATGATCCAGAACGCGCCCCACGGGATGACGAACAACACCGAGGTGGCCGTGCGCAGGATGATCGCGGTGTCGCTGACGATGCGGTCGCGCGGCACCACGACGTGCACGCCTTTGGAGGCGCGCACGTGGAACCGGCCGCGGTTGTGCGAGAGGGCTTGGACCTCGTCGGTCCACACGCCGGTCGCGTTGATCACCACGTGCCCCCGCGCCTCGCCGGAACGTCCGTCCTCGCTGTCGCGGATCCGCACGCCGACGATCCGATCCGCCTCCCGGAGGAACCCGACGACCTGGGTGGAGGTGCGGATCACCGCACCGTAGTGCCCTGCCGTGCGCGCGACCATCATGGTGTGGCGGGCGTCGTCGACGACCGTGTCGTAATAGCTGACGCCGCCGATCAGCGAATCGCGCCGCAGCCCGGGCGCCAGCCGCAGCGCACCCGCTCGCGACAGATGACGCTGTCCGGGAACGGATTTCGCGCCGCCCATGGTGTCGTAGAGCACCAGCCCCGCCGCGACGTACGGCCGTTCCCAGCCGCGGTGGGTCAGCGGATACAGAAAGCGCAGCGGCTTCACCAGGTGCGGCGACAGCGTGGCCAGCGCCAGCTCACGCTCCCGCAGCGCCTCGCGCACCAACCCGAATTCCAGCTGCTCCAGATACCGCAGCCCGCCGTGGAACATCTTCGACGACCGGCTCGACGTACCGGACGCCAGATCCCGCGCCTCGACCAGCGCGACCGAGAGACCGCGGGTCGCCGCGTCGAGCGCGATACCGGCGCCGACCACCCCGCCGCCGATGACCAGCACGTCGAAATGTTCCTTGCCCAACCGCTCCCAGGCCGCACGCCGCTGCTCCGGGCCCAGGAACTGCGATTCCGGTTTCTTGGTCATGCTCGACTCCTCCAGCCGACGCGCCTGCGTCGGACGTCGTGGGTCTTCACGGGCACAGATCGAGCTGTTCTGGTACAGGCTATGCGAATCGCCGCACCTAGCGCCGGTCGGCCGGGCTCCGTGTGTCGTCCAGAACTACTCGCCGGTAACCGATGAGCCTAGTCCGCTGGCGGGCATGTCGCGATGTGATACCGAGCGCGAGGGACGTTTAGTAGCCTGCTGCAATGCGTCGCTATGTGGCCGCCATCGATCAGGGCACGACATCGAGCAGGTGCATCGTCTTCGACCGGCGTGGCCGCGTCGTCGGGGTGGCCCAGCGCGAACACGAGCAGATCTTCCCCCGGCCGGGGTGGGTCGAGCACGATCCCGAAAGCATCTGGCGCAATACCGAACTCGTGCTCGGCGAGGTGCTGGAGCAGAACGACCTCGGCCCCGGCGACATCGCCGCCGTCGGCATCACCAACCAGCGCGAGACCACCGTGGTCTGGGAACGCGCCACCGGCAAGCCGATTCACCACGCCATCGTCTGGCAGGACACACGCACCGATCGGCTGGTCGCCGAACTCGGCGGCGAGGCGGGCCCGACCCGCTACCAGGACCGCACCGGACTGCCGCTGTCCACCTACTTCGCGGGCCCCAAGCTGCGCTGGATCCTGGACAACGTACCGGGTGCGCAGGAGCGCGCCGAGGCGGGCGAGCTGTGCTTCGGCACCATCGACAGCTGGGTGCTGTGGAATCTGACCGGACTGCACGTCACCGACGTCACCAACGCCTCGCGCACCATGCTGATGGATCTGAAGACGCTGCAATGGGATTCGGAGATCTGCGCGGAATTCCGCGTGCCGGAGGCGATGCTGCCCGAGATCCGCAGCTCCTCGGAGGTGTACGGCGAGATCTCCTCCGGTCCGCTGCAAGGAGTTCCGGTCGCGGGCATCCTCGGCGACCAGCAGGCGGCCACCTTCGGGCAGGCCTGCCTGGTTCCCGGCGAGGCCAAGAACACCTACGGCACAGGCAATTTCATGCTGCTCAACACCGGGACCACCCCCGTGTGGAGCAAGCACGGCCTGCTCACCACGGTCTGCTACCAGCTCGGTGACCAACCCGCGGTGTACGCGCTGGAAGGCTCCATCGCGGTGACCGGCTCGCTGGTGCAGTGGTTCCGCGACAACCTCGGCATCATCGATTCCGCCGAGGAGATCGAGCGGCTCGCGGCCAGCGTCGACGACAACGGCGGCGCCTACATCGTGCCCGCGTTCTCGGGGCTGTTCGCCCCGCGCTGGCGGCCCGACGCGCGCGGCGTCATCGCGGGGCTGACCCGCTTCGTCAACAAGGCCCACCTGGCGCGAGCGGTTCTGGAATCCACCGCGTTCCAGACATTCGAGGTGGTCGAGGCGATGCGCGCCGACGCCGAATCCCAGAAGCTGGACCTGGAACTGACCACGCTGAAGGTCGACGGCGGCATGACCGCCAACGACCTGCTCATGCAATTCCAGTCCGACATCCTCGAGGTGCCGGTGGTGCGGCCCGTCGTCACCGAGACCACCGCGCTCGGCGCGGCCTACGCCGCGGGACTGGCCGTCGGCTACTGGTCCGGCACCGACGACATCCGCGCCAACTGGGCCGCCGACACCACGTGGGAGCCGAGCATGAGCGCCGAGGACCGCGACGAGCACATCGCGGCGTGGAACAAGGCCGTCGAGCGGACCTACAACTGGGTCGACTGACACCCAGGCGCGCTGACCGATCGCACACTGGCGCACAGCCGACCGACACGAGCGCGCTGGGCCGATCGCACCGAGGTGCACGGCCGACCGACGCGAGCGCGCTCGAGACCGATGGGCACGAAGGTGCTGAATCGAGTGCGGCAGCGGCGCAAGGCGAGCGAGCTCGGGCTCGCCGGGCCGACCGACGCGTCTATCCGGCGTGCGCCGTAACCAGCCGGGCGACAGCCTCCTCGAGCACCGCCGCGTCGGAGGTGGTGAAGCACATGCGCATCGAGTTGCGGTAGCCGTTCTCGACCGCGAACGCGGCGCCAGGCACGTAGGCGACGCCCACCTCCAGCGCGCGCGGCAGCAACCGCTGGGTGTCGGTGCCGTCGGTGAAATCGGCCCAGACGAACATGCCGCCCGCGGCGTCGGTGCAGACGACGCGGTCACCGAAGCCGGTGCGCACGGCGTGCACCAGCGCCTTGGCCCGCTCACCGTAGACGCCACGGACGTGATCCACATGCGTGGTGAGCCAGTCCCGGTCCGAGAGCAGGTCGGCCGCGATCTGCTGGGTGAGCGCCGAACCACAAAGGTCCGCACCCTGTTTCAGTAGTTCCACCGCCCGGCAGACCGCGTCGGGGGCGACCATCCAGCCGACTCGCAAACTCGGCGACAGGATCTTGGACGCACTGGACAGCCGAATCACGTTGGGCGAGTGTGTCGCGACCGGTTCCGGGGCGGGCCGGTCGAACCAGAGCTCGCCGTACGGGTCGTCCTCGATCACCCAGAAGCCTTGCGCCGCAGCTAGTTCCGCGAGTTCGCGGCGGCGCGCGGTGCTCATGGTCACCCCGCCCGGGTTGTGGAAATTGCTCACCGTGTGCACCACCGCGGGTCGCTCGCCCCGCGCCAGCAGTTCACGCAGCACGTCGACGCGCATACCCTCGCCGTCCAGCGGCACGGCGACGATGCGCGCTCCGGCCGCACGGAACACCTGGAGCGCGCCGACGTACGCCGGATTCTCGACGACCACCAGCGCACCCGGGTCGAGCAGCACCTCGGCGAGCAGCGACAATGCCTGCTGCGAGCCGTGCGTCACGAACACCTCGTCGACCGGCACCCGGCGGCCGAGCCGGGCGGACTCGCGCTCGGCGAGCACGTCGCGCAGCGGCGCCCAGCCGGGCGATTCGGTGTATTGCAGACAGCCGGGTCCGCGCAGCGCCGCCTCGGCCGCGGTCGCGATGCGTTCGCGCGGCATCAGTTCGGCATCCGGCAAGCCGCCCGCGAGGCTGATCACCTCGGCCCGAGCGGTGAGCTTCAGCAGGTCACGAATCGCCGAACTCTTCAGTCCGCCGAGCTTGGCTGCCAGCGGTGGAACAGTCGGCGACATGGAAACCTCCCAGCGGAACGCCACGGTACGCGTCATCCCACTGTGTCACACCGCTACCAGAATATGAAACTCCAATCTCAGAATATGAGACCAAGGTGGATCACCACGACCGCGCTCGCATGCTCAGGATCAGCGTCTTACCGTCCCGGCTGACGGTCTGCACCACCTGGGGGTAGACGATGGGCGCACTGCCGGGTCGGTACTCGGTCAGGTCGACCTCGAAGGTGTCGGCGGTCACCTGGGCGATGCGCAGGCAGTGGGTGGTACGGGCGGGGATCTGATCGTCGATGGCCGCTTGGATGGTCTCGGCCGGGGAGACGTTGACGGAATCGGGCGCCACATACCTGCGCGCCTTCTCTCCGCTGCGCTCGACGTAGAACCCGTACTGGAAGCCGAGGATCGCGTCGGGGCCCGAGTCGAATCCACCCGCGCCGTTCCCGACGGTCACCCTGTCGTCCTTGCTGGGCACACAACCCCGTCCGACGCTCGAATCGGAGGGTGGCGCGGCAGTCGTGCCTTCGTCGCCGCCGCCGTTGACCGCGACGATGGTCACCACCAGACCGATCAGCACGGCGACCGCGGCCGCGACGCCGAGCACGATCCAGCGTTTGTTGCCGCCGGAGCCGCCGCCGGTGGGCGCGACGGGCGCACCGGGCGCGAGCCGCTTGGCGATGGGATCGTCGGCCCAGGACAGGCCGGGGTCGGTCGTGGGCGGCGGCTTGGGCACCTCGCCGGATTCGCTCGCGCTGTTCCACCAGCGTTCCGGCGTGCCGCCGGTCGGCGCCGCGGTGTGTCGCACAGTCGCGTCGGCGGGGACGTCGCGCTCGGTGTCGGGCGCGGGCGCCGGTGCGGGACGTGCCTGCGGCGCGGGCGGGTTGTCCGGGAAGACCGTTGTCTCCGGAGCGCGGTACTGCGGCGGCGTCGGCGGCACGGGCGGCGCCTCCGCGGCGGGCCGCCAGCCCACGTTCGGGTGGTCGCCCGGGGGTTCGGGCCACTGCGGGCCGACCTCCCCCAGTTGCGGACCCCCGAACTCGCTCAGCGGCGGACCGAAATCGCCGCCGCCGACCGACGGGCCGAAATCCCCTGTCGGCGGGCCGAAATCGTTCAGCGGCGGACCGAACTGCGACCCGGGCTTGTCGGCTTCGTTGTCCTTCGCGTCACCTTCGGAGCCCACACCCAATCCTTTCCCCAGAACACACGTGTGGGGCGGTCGCGAAACGACCGCCCCACCCGTTGAACAGCTCGTGTCAGTACTGGAACGAGCCACCCCACTGCGTGGTCACGCCAGCAACATTGACCGTCTGCGGAGCCAAGTCGCCCGGCGGGACAATCGGCGGAAGTTTAACCTGCGCGGCGGCTTCCAGCGCGGCGGCACCACCCGGCTGAGCGGCGATCCACTGCTCGACCGACGCCTTGGCCAGGTTCACCTGGGTGGTGTCGAGCACGAACGAGTTGGTGTTGGGGGCCAGACCCTCGCCACCGGTGTAGCTGGTGACCTTGATGGTGTTGACGTCGACGAACTCGACCGACACACCGGCCTCGCCCTTACCGGTCGGGGTGTTGTACCCGATCGTGCCGACGTAACCGGCCTCGTTGCTGAAGTGGTGGGTGTTGGCCACGTAACCGGGCAGCACGGCGCCGCCGTCGATGTTCGCGCCGAATTCCTGGTGCGGACCGCTCATCTCGACGACCGGCGCGGCGGGCGCGGCCTGCAGGCGCGGCGCCTCCCAGCGCGGTTCCTGCACCAGCGTCTCCGACTGCGACGGCCCGGAGGAACCCGGCCGATCCGGCTGCGCGGCACGCGCGTCGGCGTCGCCGCCCGGCTGGGCGCCGCTCTCGCCGCCCGGACGAGTCTCGCCCGGCTGACCCGGCTTCGGCTCTTCCGCCTCGGTGCCCGGAACGACGACCGGCTGCGCGGGGTCCTGGCCCGGCACCGGCAGCGGCGCGACGCGCGGGCTAGTGACGCCCGGCTGGCTGGGCACGGTTAGCTTCGGGTCCTTCTTCGGATCCGGCATCACCTGGTTCGGATCCGGGGTGTTGACACCCGGCTGGCTCGGAGTCGGCGCGCTCTCCGGCTTGTTCGGGTCCGACTCCTGGGTGTTGCCCGGATCCGGCTTGGTGGTCTCCGGAGTGTTCTGCGCCTCCGGCGTCTCGGTGCCCGGCTGGACCGGCGCCGGTGTCGTCGGTGTGCTCGGTTCGTTGGGAACTGCCCCCGCCGGCGCCGCGAACAATGTAGCCACGGCGGCCGCAGTGGCCAGTGGCAACGAGGTGCTCGCCATCGCTCGCTGCGCCCGACTCGGCTTACGATGTTTCACTTTTCGCCAATCCCTTTCCCGGGTGCGGCCGAATCGATCGCACTCAGTTGTCCCTGGTGAGACGCGCCTCGATCGCCGAACAACCCTAGGGCCGTTCGCTGTTCGGTTTCGGAAAGGACCTTCCCCCCACACCAGAACCACGCGACCGCCCGCCGATCGCATCTCTGCGGGCAGTCAACCACAGTTGGGCCGTGCAGGCAACGCGGTGAAATACCCGAGCCGACAACGTCACTCGACGCGTCGACCCGCATGACCGTGAGAACCGCGGCGCCGCGCGTCAGTCCAGGTCGTCGTGGCGCATGAGCAGGCGGCCCGCCTCGGTGACCGAGCCGGTCAGCGACGGGTAGACCGAGAAGGTCTGGGCGAGATCGTTGACCGTCAGGTTGTTCTGCACCGCGAGTGCGATCGGCAGGATCAACTCGGAGGCGATCGGCGCGACCACGACGCCGCCGATCACCACGCCGGTGGCCGGGCGGCAGAAGATCTTGACGAAGCCGCGGCGCAGGCCCGACATCTTCGCCCGCGGGTTGGTGTTCAGCGGCAGCATCACGGTGCGCGCGGGTACCTCGCCATTGTCGATCGAGTTCTGACTGACGCCGACCGTGGCGATCTCCGGCCTGGTGAACACGGCCGACGCGACCGTCTTGAGCCGAATCGGGCTGACGCCCTCACCGAGCGCGTGGTACATCGCGATGCGGCCCTGCATCGCCGCCACCGAGGCCAGCGGCAGCAAGCCCGTGCAGTCGCCCGCGGCGTAGATGCCGGACACCGAGGTGCGCGAGACCCGATCGACCCGCAGGTAGCCGCCGCGGTCGAGCTCGACACCCACCTCTTCCAGGCCGAGATCGTCGGTGTTCGGTGTGGAACCGACGGTCATCAGCGCGTGCGTGCCGGCCACTGTGCGGCCGTCGGAGAGCTTGACCACGATGCCTTCCGCGGTGCGCTCGACGGCGTCGGCCCGCGCGTGCTTCACCAGCTCGACACCGCGCTCGGCCAGCGCTTCCTCGAGCACGAGGGCGGCGTCGGCGTCCTCGTGCGGCAGCACCCGGTCACGGCTGGAGACCAGCTTCACCCGGACGCCCAATTCCGTGTAGGCGGAGACGAATTCGGCGCCGGTCACGCCGGAACCGACCACCACCAGGGTCTCCGGCAGCTGGCGCAGGTCGTAGAGCTGACGCCAGTTCAGGATGCGCTCGCCGTCGGGTTCGGCGCCGGACAGCACGCGCGGGCTCGCGCCGGTGGCGATCAGCACCACCTCGGCCTCGATCAGCCGCTCGCGGCCACCGTCCATACCGACGGTCACCCGATGCGGCGCCCGCCCGCCGCCGTTCTCGGCCAGCCGGGCGGAGCCGGACAGCACGGTCACGCCCGCGGACTGCAACTTGGAGCGGATATCGGAGGACTGGGCCAGCGCGAGCGCCTTGACGCGCGCGTTCACCTCGGGCAGCCGTACGGCCGCCTGACTCGGGTCGAGCGTGATTCCGAGGTCCCTGGCCCGGCGCAGATCGGTGCGCACACCGGTGGAGGCGATGAAGGTCTTGGACGGGACACAGTCCCACAACACACATGCGCCACCGATGCCGTCGCGGTCGATCAGTGTCACGTCCGCGCCGTGCTGGGCCGCGACCAAGGCCGCCTCATAGCCGGCCGGTCCGCCACCGATGATCGCAATGCGGGTCATGGATACCTCCGCTCGAGCTGTCGACCGGGATCTCCGGTACCTGGCTAACGTTAGTGGTCGGCGCGCTGTCGTACTCGCCACACCTGGCCGTCGCGCCGGGAACACGGCGTCATGTGGGCGGGATAGCGGCGATCCGGTGTCATCATTGGCTACCCTTTGCAGGTGCCGATCTACGCCGCCTACGGGTCCAACATGGACTCGACCCAGATGCTCGAGCGCTGTCCGCACTCCCCCATGTCCGGGACCGGCTGGTTGGAGGGCTGGCGGCTGACCTTCGCCGGCGACGACATCGGGTGGGAAGGGCCGCTGGCGACGGTCGTCGAGGAACCGGGGTCCCGGGTGTTCGTCGTGCTCTACGACGTCTCCCCCGAGGACGAGCAGTTGCTGGACCGCTGGGAGGGCTCGGACTTCGGCATCCACAAGAAGATCCGGTTGCGTGTCACCCCGAGCCCCGGCAGTGGCACCGAGCCGCGGCTGGCCTGGCTGTACGTGCTGGACGCCTACGAGGGCGGCCTACCGTCGGCGCGCTATCTGGGCGTGATGGCCGACGCGGCCGAAAAGGCGGGCGCGCCAGAGGATTACGTGCACGCCCTGCGCACGCGGAACAGCCGCAACGTGGGACCTGGCAACTACTCGAGCTGAGACGCCGAACCCCGCCGCCGGAGCATCCGGGCGGCGGGGTTCGTTCGTTTCGCTTGTTTCGGATCCTCGGTTGTTTCGGATCCTCAGCTCTTTCGGACGGCTCAGTTCTTTCGGACAGCTCAGCGCGGCGGCGTCTGCAACACGATGTTCGACAGCACACGCACGCCCACCGCCAGCGCGCGCTCGTCGATGTCGAAAGTCGGCTGGTGCAGATCCAGCTGCTCACCGTGCCCGGACCAGACGCCGAGCCGCGCCATCGCGCCCGGCACCTCCTCCAGGTACCAGGAGAAGTCCTCGCCGCCGCCGGACTGGATGGTGTCGGCCAGCGCGTCGGGGCCCAGCGCGCGGATGGCGTCCTCGAAGATCCTGGTCGAGTGCTCGTCGTTGACCACCGGCGGCACCCCGCGGCGGTAGTTGAGCTGGTACCGCACGCCGGTCGGCGCGAGCAGGCCGTCGACGATCTCGTGCACCATCGGCTCGAGCAGCGACCAGGTCGCGTGATCGCCGGTGCGGACGGTGCCGGTGAGCATGCCCGTCTGCGGTATGGCGTTCGGCGCCTTGCCCGCCGACACCGCGCCCCACACCATCACGGTGCTGGTCCGCGGATCGATGCGGCGGCTGAGCAGGCCGGGCAGGCCGGTGATCACGGTGCCGATGGCGTAGACGAGGTCGCTGGTCAGGTGCGGACGCGAGGTGTGGCCGCCCGGCGAGTCGAGCACCAGCTCGATGGTGTCGGCGGCCGAGGTGATCGCGCCGACCCGGATGCCGACCCTGCCGACCTCCAGGCGCGGATCGCAGTGCAGCGCGAAGATCCGCTCCACACCCTCCATCACGCCCGCGGCGACCAGGTCGATCGCGCCGCCGGGCATGACCTCCTCGGCGGGCTGGAAGACCAGCCGCACGCCGACCGGCAGGTCCGGGATCTCCGCGAGCGCGAGCGCGGTGCCGAGCAGGATGGTGGTGTGCGCGTCGTGGCCGCAGGCGTGCGAGACGCCCGGCACGGTCGAGGCGAAGCTGAGGCCGGTGAACTCTTGCAACGGGAGCGCGTCCATGTCGGCGCGCAGGCCGATGCGCGGTCCCTCGGGGCCGATGTCACAGATCAGGCCGGTGCCGCCGGGCATCTTCTGCGGGGAGAGACCCGCCTTGGTCAGCCAGGCCGCGACGAACTCGGTCGTGCCGAACTCGGTGCGGGACAGCTCCGGGTTCGCGTGGATGTGCCTGCGCCACTGCACGAGGTCGACAGCGTGCTCGGCCAGCCACGATTCGACCGCATCCCGGGCGGTCACGACGGTGTCCGTCGCGACGCCGCCCGGCGCCTCCGGGGTCAGGCACGCCGCGCCCTTGGGGCCGGTGGCTCGCGCCGAGGTGTTCGACAACGCGGCACTCGCGGGGCCCTCCGTGGTAGCGCGCGCCGCCTCCTGGCCCGTCGCTCGCGCCGCCGGTCGGCCTGTAGTGCTCACCGAATGTCCTCCTGTCGTTGAACGAGTCGTTGCAACAACCTGTCTCTGTGTTCTTCATCGCGGGCGACGGCGATTGCGGTACGCGCGAGCGCGACCGCGCCATCGGTTACCGCGCGATCCGCCGAGGCATTGACACTGGCCGCGGCGAATCCCGGCTGATGTGTCACCGCCCCACCGGCATCTATGCCGATGACCGGATGGATGCCCGGGATGACGTTGGTGACATTGCCCATATCGGTGCTGCCGAGCGGTCGCTGCGCCTCGAGCTCCGGTGCGATCGGCACCCGTCCCAGGTCGGCGATCTGCTCGCGATAGGCACACAGTAGTGCCGGATCGGGCGTCAGCTCGGTATATGTAGGCGCGAGCGTCCGGATTTCGTGGGTGCAGCCGGTCGCCAGGGCGCCCGCCTCGAAACAAGCCGACGCTCGTCGCATCAGATCCTCGAGGGATGCGGAGTCGACTGCGCGTAGGTAGTACAGCAGTTCCGCACGTCCGGGCACGATGTTGGGGGCTACGCCACCGTCGCTGACTATACCGTGAAGTTGCTGACCAGGCAGGAGATGCTGCCTCAGCAAACCCAGAGCAACCTGTGCGACGGTGACCGCGTCCCCCGCGTTGCGGCCGTGCTCGGGGGCCGCGCTGGCGTGCGCCTCGTGCCCGTGGAAGACCACGCCGATGTCGGCGAGGGCGAGCGAGCGCGCGCCGACGATGTCGTACGGGCCGGGATGCACCATCATCGCCATCGCGACGTCGTCGAAGACCCCGCGCTCGAGCATCAGCACCTTGCCGCCGCCGCTTTCCTCGGCGGGCGTCCCGAGCACCACGACGGTGATACCGAGTTCGTCGGCCACCTCGGCGAGGCCGAGCGCCGCGCCGACGGCCGACGCGGCGATGATGTTGTGCCCACAGGCGTGCCCGATCTCGGGCAGTGCGTCGTATTCCGCGCAGATGCCGACCGTCAGCTCGCCGCTTCCATAGCTGGCGCGAAACGCCGTTGGCAGGTCGGCGACGCCGGGGTGGATCTCGAAACCGCGCTCGGCCAGCGGCGCGAGGACCTTCGCGACGCTGCGCGTCTCCTCGAAAGCCAGCTCGGGCTCCGCGTGGAGAGAATGCGAGAGTTCGATCAACCGGGTGGCCGCGGCGGCGACAGCGGCGTCGGAAGCCGCCGCGGCGCCGTCGGTGTGGACAGCGCGCGACGTGCTGCTCGTTTCCTGAGGCCCGCTGCGCGGTGGAGGCATGGGACACAGTCTGGCACTGTGTCGCGAATCGGGCCCACTCATATCCGTCTGCCCGGTCACACCCGGGCCCGGCCGGGGGTTATCCGGCGGCGAACGCCAGGTTCTCGGGGCTGGTCCGCACCGCGAGCCCGGCCAGCGCTTCGGCGTGCAGCGCCCGCTTGATGATCGGCAGATTCGGCTTGCGGTTGCCCGCGAGTGCCGCGGCCTGGGCGACGGCGGTCTCCAGCAACGCGTCGGCTTCGGCGGCCTGGTCCACGATGCCCGCCGCGATGGCCTGGTCGGCCGGGTAGCGATGGCCGGTGGTCATGGCCTGCACGCAGACCTGGTTGGTCAGGCGGTTGGTGAGCAGCGCGTTCATGCCGACGGTGAACGGCATGCCGAGGTGCACCTCGGGCAGGCTCCAGAAGCCGCGATCGGCCCGCATGACGCGGAAGTCGTGCGAGGTGGCCAGCATCGCGCCCGCGCCGAACGCGTGCCCGTTGACGGCGGCCACCGTCGGCATCGGGAAGGCGAGCAGGCGGGTGTAGAGCGAGTGCACCTTGTCCAGGTAGCCGTGGATCTCGCCGAGGTTGCCGAACAGCCAGTCGGTGTCCAGGCCGTTGCTGAAGAACTTGCCGGTCGCCGTGGTCACCAGCGCCGCGGGACCCTCCGAGGCCTCGACCTTGTCGAACAGCGCGTGCACTTCGGCGATCCAGTCCGGATGGAAGCGGTTCTCGCTGTCGGTCTGTCCCTCGTTCCCGAGGTACAGCACGAACACATCTCCCTGACGCTCCAGATACGGCATGCGTGCAGCGTATCGCCATCGGTAGACGTTGCCTACTGGCGGGTAGCCCACCGCAACTCGGCGCGCAACGACGCCCAACGAACCATCCACGCCCTGCCGACCGCCCCCGGAGCGAGCCCGACGAGCGACCGTTCGCGGCGCGCCAGCGCGCCAAATACACTCTCTTCATGCTTGCCGAACAGGCCGCCGAGGCGATCGCGGAACGTACGGGAGTCGAGCGCCACCGGGTGGCCGTGGTGCTCGGTTCGGGGTGGCAGCAGGCGGCCGCGGAGATCGGCGCGCCGTCGGCGTCGGTGTCGATGCCGGAACTGCCCGGTTTCGGCGAACCGACCGCGCAAGGCCATGTCGGCGTGGTGCATTCGGTGCCCGTCGGCGAGACGCCGGTGCTGCTGCTGATGGGCCGCCAGCATCTCTACGAGGGCTACCAGCCCGCCGACGTGGTGCACCCGGTGTCGGCCGCGGTGGCGGCGGGCGCGGAGATCGTGGTGCTGACCAACGCGGCGGGCGGCATCCGGCCCGGCTTGCAGGTCGGCGAGCCGGTCCTGATCAGCGATCACCTCAATCTCACCGCCCGCACCCCGCTGGCGGGCGCCACCTTCGTCGATCTGGTCGACGCGTGGGACCCCGAATTACGGGCGCTGGCAAGGGAAATCGACCCGAGCCTGACCGAGGGCGTGTACGCGGGCCTGACCGGACCGCAGTACGAGACGCCCGCCGAGATCCGCATGCTGCGCACCATCGGCGCCGACTTGGTCGGCATGTCGACGGTGCTGGAGGCCATCGCGGCCCGCGCGCTCGGCGCCCGGTTGCTCGGCATCTCGCTGGTGACCAACCTGGCCGCGGGCGTGACCGGCGAGCACCTGTCGCATGCCGAGGTGCTCGCCGAGGGCAACGCAGCCGCACCTCGGCTCGGCAAACTGCTGCGCGGCGTGCTGGAGCGGCTCTAGATGCTGCGCTTCGGGACCGCCGGGCTGCGCGGGCCGCTGCGCGAGGGCCCGGACGGCATGAACGTGACGACCGTGAGCAGGGCGACGGCGGGCGTGATCGACTGGCTGCGCGGCCGATGCCTCGGCGGCGGTCACGTCGTCGTGGGCCGCGACGCCAGGCACGGTTCGCCCGAATTCGCCACCGCCGTCGCGGAAATCTTCGCGGCGGCGGGCTTTCCGGTCACCCTGCTGCCCGGCGCGGTGCCGACGCCGGTGGTGGCGTACGCGGTGCGCGAACTCGGCGCGGTGGCGGGCGTGCAGATCACCGCGTCGCACAATCCGCCGGAGGACAACGGCTACAAGCTCTATCTAGACGGCGGCTCGCAGTTGATCGCGCCCGCCGACACCGAGATCGAGCGCTGCATCGAGGCGGTCGCCGGTCCGATCCCGCGCACACCGGTCGCCGAATCCGACGACGCGCTCGTGCACCGCTATCTCGCGCGGGTGGCCCGGCTGCCGGAATTGGTCGGCGGGCCGGGCGCGCGCGCCGACGTCCGGATCGCGCTGACGCCGCTGCACGGAGTCGGCGGCGATCTCGCCGTGCGGGCGCTGGCCGCGGCGGGTTTCACCGACGTGCACGTGGTGACCGAACAATTCGCGTCCGATCCCGACTTCCCCACCGTCGCCTTCCCGAACCCGGAGGAGCCGGGAGCCGCCGACCTGCTGCTCGCGCTGGCCGAACGGGTGGACGCCGACGTGGCCATCGCGCTGGACCCCGACGCGGATCGGTGCGCGGTCGGCGTGCCGGGCCCGGACGGCTGGCGGATGCTGCGCGGCGACGAAACCGGTGTGCTGCTTGCTGATTGCGTGCTGCGCACCGCGCCACCGGACGCGCTGGTCGCCACCACGATCGTCTCGTCGCGGCTGCTGTCCAAGCTGGCGGCGGCCCGCGGCGCCCGGTACGCCGAGACGCTCACCGGCTTCAAATGGCTTGCCAGGGCGGGCGACGGACTGGTGTACGCCTACGAGGAGGCCATCGGTCACTGCGTCGACCCGGCGGCCGTGCGCGACAAGGACGGCATCTCGGCGGCCGTCCTCACCGCCGACCTGGTGGCCCGGCTGAAGGCCGAGCGGCGCACGCTGCTCGACGAACTCGACGGGTACGCGGTCGAATTCGGCCTGCACGCGGGCGATCAGGTCGCGTTGCGGCTGGCCGACGCCGAGGCCGCCGCGGCGGTGGTCGAGCGGCTGCGCGCCGCCCCGCCCCACGAGATCGCGGGCGAGCCGATGAAGTACGCGGATCTGCTCCAGACGCGCGGCCGAATGCGCACCGACGCACTGATTTTCGAGGGCGCGGGTTCCCGGGTGGTGATCCGGCCCTCGGGCACCGAGCCGAAACTCAAGTGCTACCTGGAGGTCGTCGAGCCGGTGGCCGACCGCGCCGGTCTCACCGACGCCAGACGCGTTGCCGCCGAACGACTCACGGCGCTCGCGGCGTTCTGCCGCGCGCTGTAGCCACCCGGCCGCGCTGAGCGCGTCAGCGCGGTCCGAACTGGCGATCGCCCGCGTCGCCCAAGCCGGGGACGATGTAGGCGTCGGAGTTCAGGCCCGAGTCGACGGTCGCCGTCACCAACCGCACCGGCAGCCGCGACTTCTCCAGCAGCGCAATGCCTTCCGGCGCGGCGACCACGCAGATCGCGGTGATGTCGGTCGCGCCGCGTGCGGCGAGCAATTCGAGGGTGTGGCGCATGGAGCCGCCGGTCGCCAGCATCGGGTCGAGCACGTACACCGGAATGCCGGACAGGTCGGCGGGCAGCGATTCCATGTACGGCACCGGCTGGTGAGTGGTCTCGTCGCGGGCGAGGCCGACGAAACCGACCTGGGCGTTGGGGATCAGCTCGGCGGCCGCATCGACCATGCCGAGCCCGGCGCGCAGCACCGGGACCAGCAGCGGCGGATGGGCCAGCCGCACGCCTTCGGCGAAGGCGACGGGGGTTTCGATTTCGTACCTGGTCACGGGCGCGTCGCGCAGCGCCTCGTAGACCAGGATGCCGGTGAGATCGCGCAGCGCGTTGCGGAATACCGCGTTGGGGGTGCGCGCGTCGCGCATCGTCGTCAGCAGGGTGGCGGCGAGTGGATGGTCCACGGTGTGCGTACGCATGAGGGAACGATAAGGTTCGAGGCGAGTTCGGCGTCGAACGTCCTCGTGAATTTTTTCCGAGGCGAGGGAACCGAATGGCAAGGCGGCGCGTCGAACCAGTTGGATGACGTACTCTGCCTGGGAACGAACAGATGGGGGAAGCACTATGGCAAAGATGTCGGCGGACACCGAGGGCATCGCCGCCTACGGCGCCACCGCCGAGGTGATGGCCGGTGAAATGGCCGGTGTCGCAGCGGGGGCCGCGGGCGCCTCGCCCGCGTTGCTCGGGCCGATCATGGGGCTCATCGGCGGGGATTTCATGGCCGCGTATTCCGCGGCGCACGCCGGACACGTCGCGTCGATCGCGCAACTGTCGGCCGTCCTGTCCAGCATGGGCGGCGCGGCGGCCGGAGCGGCCACCGTGCTCACCGAGACGGACATGAACAACGCGGCCGCGTTGAAGTCCGCCGACCTGGACGGATGAGCCGGTGATCGACGTCAACCTCTTGGTCAAGCCGCTGCTCGATCTGCTCGGCAGCTTCGGCACCGGCGTGCTGCCCAGCGGCGGCCCGGCCGACTCGCTGACCTCCACCTCGACGGCGCTGGATCAGCTGCATCAGTTGGGCCGCAACAGCATCAACCAGATGAACACCGCGTGGGACGGCGTCGCCGCCGACGCCGCGACCGCGAAGGCGCTGCGCGTGCAGACCTCCGCGGCCAACATCTCCGATCGCGGCAACGAGATGGCGACCGTCGTCGACCAGGCCGCCACCGAAGTCGAGACCGGGCAGAAGGATCTCAACGGCATCGTGCAGTCCTTCGTGAACACCGCGACGGCGCTCGGCCCGACGATCACCACGCCACCGGGTTTCGCGGCCCTGGTCGGCACCGCCATCGATCACCTGAACCAGGGACTCGGCGTAGTCGGTCGGGTGCGCAACGAACTGGACACGCACACCGCGACCATGAGCCAGCTGACCCCGGCGCCCTCCAGCCCGTCGCTCGCGTCGCTGCCTGGCGCTATCACCAGCACGGCCGGCACCGGCATCCAGGGCCTGATGGGCGTGGTCGGCCAGGCCGGTTCGCTGATCACCAGCGTGGCGAGCAGTTCCGCGCAGAACGTCGCCAAGACGAGTCCCGGCACGAGCAACAATTCGAGCTCGAACTCCACGAAGCCCGGCGACACCACCGCCACGCCGAGCACCAAGGACGGCGTGAAGATCACGCTGCCCGACGGTAGCGTCGTCGAGGCGCCGAACGAGAAGGCCGCGACCGCGGTCCAGTCGGCACTGAGCGCGGTCGGCACGCCCTACGTCTGGGGCGGCAACACCCCGGGCTCCGGCATCGACTGCAGTGGCCTCACCAAGTACGCCTACAGCGAGGCGGGCGTCGAACTGCCGCGCCTGGCTCAGGAACAGCACATCGGACACCCGCAGGTGTCGCCCGGCGATCTGATGCCGGGTGACCTGGCCGTATGGGACGGCCACGTCGCCATGGTCGTCGGCAACGGGCAGCTCGTCGAGGCCGGCGACCCGGTCTCGGTCAGTTCCATCCGAACGGAGAACATGGGTATGGAGTTCTACGGCTTCTACAGGCCGACAGCATGAGCGAACGCAGTGAGCGAATCATGTGCCAGCCCGCCGAGGGCATGCCGGAGCCGAGCGCCAGCGAGGCGGAGGCATGACCGAGCAGCAGGCCCAGCAGATTCCGAACGTCACCCTGGCCGTCAGCCAGAACCGGTCCGGCACCATCGCGGTGCGCGCGACCGACCAGGGCATGCCGGTCGAGATCAAGTTCGAGCGCAGTGAATACCGTTACGGCGCACAGGCTCTCGCCAACGAGATCCTGCGCCTGACGCAGCGCTCGGCCATCGCCGCGCGCGCCAAGCGCCGCGAGGTCCTCGCCGAGTCGGGCATGCCCGCCGACGTCCTGGACCGGCTCGGACTGCCCACCCGGCAGCAGGCGGTCGACGAACTCGACCGCATCGACGACGCCGACACGGGACCGACGAGCTGGATGCGGCCGGTATGAACGAGCGAAGCGAGGAATTGGCATGAGTGCCGAGATGGACGCGCTCGTCGCGAGCGCGACCCAGAAACTGGAAGCGCTCGAGGCCGCCCTGTACGGCCTGAAGCAGGTGCGCGGCCAGTTCACCACCGAAGATGGCGCGGTCACCGTCGAGGTGAACAGCGAGGGCGCGCTGGTCGGGTTGACGCTGTCGGAGGCGGTCACCTCGATGGCGCCCGGCGACGTCTCCCAGCTGATCGTCTGGGCCTGCAGGCAGGCCTCCGAGGACGCGGGAGCACAGCGCTCGAAGGTCGTTGCGACACTGAACGAGTCGTTCGCCCCGGCGCCCAACGGCGCGGCGGGCACAATTGGGGGCGGGCCGGATAGTGCCTGAGCCGGAAGGTCGATAGGCTTCCGCACATGGCTTCTGGAGACATCGTCCCGATCGAGCTCGGCCTGACCGACGGCGATCTCGTCACCCTGTGGGCACCGCGCTGGCGCGACGGTGACGACGAGTGGATGGCATTCCTCGGACACGAGGATTCCCTCTATGGTTTCGACACCGTCGCCGAACTGGCCGCGTTCATCCGGACCAGCTCCGACAACGACCTGGTCGACCATCCCGCGTGGAAGGTCGTCGCCGGACTGTCGGCGGTGGAACTGGAGCCGGAGGAGAACTTCACTTTCGACCTGGTCGCGGTGCCGGAGCTGGCCGCGGGCGATCCCGACGTGGACAGCATCGCCGAGCTGGAGGACACCCTCGGCATGGTCCGCAACATCGGCGAGGTGTGCGAGCTGGAGACGGTCACCAAGTTCTTCGGCTCGCACCCCGTGCTCGGCGCGCTGCCCGGTGGAGTGAGCGCGTTCGTCGGTCGCGACGGCGAGGAACTCTGGGACCAGATCGGCGCGGCCATCGCCAAGGACTGGGACTCGGTGCTCGACGCCATCGACTCGGTGGTCGCCACCCCGGACGTGGACGCCGAGGCCGTCGCGGTCGCCGAGGCCGAGTTGCTCGCGGCCGAGGAGAACGTGGTCGACGCAGACGACGCCGCCGACAGCGACGAGGACGAGGAATTCGAGGCCGTAGACCTGGACGACGAGGACGAGGAGGAAGACGACTCGTTCTGGCACGAGGTCGGCATCGACCCGGTCAAGATCGTCACCGCGGACGGCACCTACTTCACGCTGCGCTGCTATCTCGACGACGAACCGATCTTCCTCGGCAAGAACGGCTCGATCACGGTGTTCACCTCCGAGCGCGCCCTCGCGCGCTACCTCGCCGACGAGCACGAGCACGATCTGGCGAGGGTGAGCACCTATGGCGAGGTGCAGACCGCCGCCGTGGACGGCTCGCTCGAGGTCGAGGTGACCGACGAGAACGTCTACGTGCTGCCCGGCCTGGCCGACGACCTGGCCGAGGGCCCGGAGGCGGTCGACATCGAACAGCTCGACCTGGCAGTCGAGTTGTTCACCGACGCCGCCGACTACGCCGAGGACGACGCCGTCGAGCAGGCCCTTGCCCAGTCCACTCCCCTGGGCTGGTACGTGTCGTACCTGCTGAACCCGGACCCGACCCGGATGGCGCCGAACCCGCCGTTCGCCGCGGAGGCGCAGAGCTGGCGCGAGCTCGAGCGCGGGTTCGAAGCTCGGCTCGCGCCGCAGTAGTCCGCTGAGTTCGGGGCCGAATACGTTCGGCCCCGAACTCATTTCAGCCTGATCCAGATGTGCTCGGCGCGACCGAGCAGCCGCTCGTCGCTGCCGTACACCGCGCTGGCGGTGAAAATCTTGCGACCCTGCTCGCCGTGGCTTTCCCCGACCACGACGCACGGTTCGCCCACCTCGGGTAGGCCGAGCACCGCGGCAGTCATCGAGCCGAGCAGTGCGGGGCGGTCCAGCATGCCCGGCACAGACCAGCCACCCGGGCAGTCCAGCGCCGCCCACAGCAGCGCGTCTCCGATCGCCAGCGATTCGTCGGGCGTCCACGGTGCCGCGACCAGCCCCGCGCGCACCGTCCCCGGCTCGATACGCAGTCCATCTTCGCGTGCGTTTCCGCAGACGAAGCAGAGCGCGAACATGTCGTTGGTCTCGTACGAGCCCGTGGCCTTCTCCGCGATTTCGCGTGGAACGGGTCCCGGAACATCCCGTTCGAAGGCGCCCGCTCGCGATTCGGCGATCAGGCGCTCGCCGTCGAACAACTTGCCGTCCTCCAGCCGCAACGGCGTGTCCAGCGGAGCCGGGTTGCGCAACATGACGGTCACTGTGCCTTCGTCACGGTGTTCGGCGAGACGTCCGCAGACGTAACCGCCGTTACCCGAATCCGGCGGGCCGTTGAATCGACCGGGAATCTGCACACTCGTCACAACATCCCACGATAGACCGCCCTGTATGCCGTGCGCCGGTGGTCCGTCCGCGCCCTCGTTCAGCCGAGCAGCACCGCGTACCCCGGCTTGATGATGTCGTCGATGATGCGCAGCCGCTCCGGGAACGGGATGAAGGCCGACTTCATCGCGTTGATGGTGAACCGCTCCAAATCGCTCCAGCCGTAGCCGAAGGTCTCCACCAGCTTCAGCATCTCCGCGCTCATCGTGGTGTCGCTCATCAGGCGGTTGTCGGTGTTCACCGTGACGCGGAAGCGCAGCCGGGCGAGCAGATCGAACGGGTGCTTGTCCAGGGCGGGCACCGCACCGGTCTGCACATTCGACGAGGGACACAGCTCGAGCGGAATTCGCATGTCCCGCACGTAGTTCGCGACCAGACCCAGTTCCGCGTCCTCGAGCGCGCCTGGCACGTGGATGTCGTCGGTGATGCGCACGCCGTGCCCGAGCCGGTCGGCGCCGCAGAACGCCAGCGCCTCGTGGATCGACGGCAGGCCGAACGCCTCGCCCGCGTGGATGGTGAAGTGCGCGCTGCTCGCCCGCATGAACTCGAACGCGTCGAGATGCCTGCTCGGCGGGAAGCCCGCCTCCGCACCCGCGATGTCGAAGCCGCCGACGCCACGGTCGCGCCAGCGCACCGTGAGCTCGGCGATCTCACGCGAACGCGCCGCGTGCCGCATGGCCGTGAGCAGACAGGTCACCACGATGGAATGGCCCGCCTCGGCCGCGGCCGCCTCGCCCTCACGGAAGCCGGCCAAGGTGTGCTCGACCACCTCGTCCATGCTCAGGCCGCGCTCCAGGTGCTGCTCGGGCGCGAAGCGAACCTCGGCGTACACCACGCCGTCGGCGGCCAGGTCCTCCGCGCACTCGCGAGCCACCCGGCGCAGGCCCTCCGGTGTCTGCATCACCGCGACGGTGTGCGCGAACGTCTCCAGGTAGCGCTCCAGGGAACCGCTGTCGGCGGCGTCGCGGAACCAGGCCGCCAGGGTGGCCTCATCGGTCGCGGGTAGGTCTTCGTAACCGCAATCGGCGGCGAGCTCCAGCACCGTCGCGGGCCGCAGACCACCGTCGAGGTGATCGTGCAGCAGCGCCTTGGGAGCTTGGCGGATCGAGGCGAGGGTGAGCGGCATCGGTCCTGTCATGACCACACGTTAGCCGCGCCGCGCGGAATCGGCAGCGAAGTTCCGCCGTGTCAACCATCTCGTTGCCGGCGGGCCACGGCGCGGTTCACAGCGCGTCTCCGTAGCGACGCCGAGCACGGCCGGTTTCGGCGCTCAGGAACCGATCCGGTCCAAGATCAGCGGGACGTCCCCGATCGGCGCGGTGGCGCCGATGGTGATCGAATCCGCCAGTGCGGCAACGGCTCCCGGGATCGCGTCCGGCGTGTCGGTGTGCAGGGTGAGCAGCGGCTGTCCCGCGACGACCGGATCGCCCGGCTTGGCGTGCATCTCGATGCCCGCGCCGAACTGCACCCGGTCGCCCTGGCGGGCGCGACCGGCGCCGAGGCGCCACGCGGCGACGCCGACGCCCATGGCGTCCAGGCGGGTCAGCACGCCGTCGCGCTCGGCGCGGACAGTTTCGGTGTGCGTGGCGCGCGGCAGGGCCGCGTCCGGGTCACCGCCCTGGGCTCGCACCATCGCGCGCCAGTGATCCATCGCCCGTCCGTCGGCGAGTGCGTCGGCCGGATCGATGTCCAGGCCCGCCAGCGCCACCATCTCCCGCGCCAGCGCGAGGGTGAGCTCGACGACGTCGGCGGGCCCGCCACCGGCCAGCACCTCGACCGATTCGGCCACCTCGAGCGCGTTGCCCGCGGTGCGCCCCAGCGGGGTGTCCATCGCGGTGAGCAACGCGACCGTGCGCACCCCGGCGTCCGCGCCGAGCTCGACCATGGTCGTGGCCAGTTCGCGGGCCGCGCCGTGGTCCTTCATGAACGCGCCCGCTCCGACCTTCACGTCGAGCACCAGCGCGCCGGTGCCCTCGGCGATCTTCTTGCTCATGATCGAGCTGGCGATCAACGGGATCGACTCGACCGTGCCCGTGACGTCGCGCAGGGCGTAGAGGCGCTTGTCGGCGGGCGCGAGGTCGGCCCCCGCCGCGCACACGACCGCGCCGATCGCCGGGTCGGCCAGGATCTCGCGCATGCGCGGCACGTCGATGTCGGCCCGCCAGCCGGGGATCGACTCGAGCTTGTCCAGAGTGCCGCCGGTGTGACCCAGCCCACGTCCGGATAGTTGCGGCACCGCCGCACCACACGCGGCGACCAGCGGCGCGAGCGGCAGCGTGATCTTGTCGCCGACCCCGCCCGTGGAGTGCTTGTCCACCGTGGGGCGCGGCAGATCCGTGAAGTCCATTCGCCGTCCAGAGGCGATCATCGCGGCCGTCCAGCGGGCCGTCTCCCTGCGCGTCATCCCGCGCCAGACAATGGCCATGGCCAGCGCCGACATCTGCTCGTCGGCCACCGCGCCCCTGGTGAATCCGTCGACCACCCAGTCGATCTGCGCGTCCGAGAGCTCCCCGCCATCGCGCTTGGTCGTGATGATCGAAACCGCGTCCACACCCGTCACCCGGCCAGTCTGGCACGACACTCCACCGCGGCTGGTTCTTGTCGGTGACCTCCGATAGCCTCGCCGCATCAATCGATCGACGAAGGGGGAATCAGATGACCTGCTCAGATCTGGATCGTCGAATGGCCAGGATCGAGACACGCGTCGCCGACCTCGAAGAGACGCTGCTGCGGGATGTGCGCGGCGTGAAGATCTACGCGAACCGGCTCGCTGCTCAGTCGTCCGCCATCGGCGAGGGTGTCGCGTTGATGATGCAGCGAATGGGGCTCACCCCCATTCACGTGCCGAGCGCCGAGATGACGACTCAGGCGGAGATCGACGAATCGTTCGAGGCCGACTGCTGACGCCCCCTACTGCTGTCCGGCGCTGAGGTCGTCGGGACCGAAGGCGTCGGGCAGCAGGGCGCTCAGCCGGACGGGGCCCGTGCGGTGGTCCACCAGGAGATCGCGGCCGCCGTGCTCGTAGAGAAGCTGGCGGCAGCGACCGCACGGCATCAGGATTTCGCCGCGGGAATCGCAGACCGAGACCGCCGCGAGACGCCCGCCGCCGCCCGCGAATAAGTTACCGACGAGTACGCATTCGGCGCAGAGGCCCAATCCATATGAGACATTTTCCACATTGCAACCGCTCACAATTCGACCGTCCGAAGTGAGAGCCGCTGCGCCGACCGGGAAACGAGAGTAGGGCGCATAGGCGTTGCGCATAACTCGAATAGCATTGTCGCGCAAAACATTCCACTCGATTTCCGGCATCGTGAACCTCTCGCCGAACCACCGCGACGAGGCCGCGCGAGAGCCCGCGCACACCCCATTACGCATCAACAAAGGTAAACCTAACCCAGCGGAATGTCGCGCAACGCACGGCACGCCGAATTAGTTCCGCGAAACCGAGAGGATTAGAGTCCACAACAGATCGGTTCAGGTTCCCGGCGGGCCTCGTGCGAACGGAGCACCGTACTCCAGCACACTTGGAGCACAGCGCAGCAACCTGGGCATTCGCCCCCTTCACGCGGCCGGCCCGGGACCTGAGACCGGGTCCATCAACGACGTTGGAGGCACCGCACTCTATGACCACGATCGAAGCTCCGGCCCAGCCGAAGCGGAAGACGCTGTACCGAGGCGACCCCGGAATGTGGTCCTGGGCGCTGCACCGGATCACCGGTGTCACCATCTTCTTCTTCCTCTTCGTGCACGTTTTGGACACCGCACTCGTCCGGGTCAGCCCGGAGACCTACGACGCGGCGATCGAGACCTACAAGACGCCGCTCGTCGCGCTGATGGAGATGGGCCTCGTGGTCTGCGTGCTGTTCCACGCGCTCAACGGCGTCCGCGTGATCCTCGTCGACTTCTGGTCCCAGGGCCCGCGCTACCAGCGGCAGATGCTCTGGATCGTGCTCGCCATCTGGATCCTGGTCTCGGCCGCCGGTATCGGCCGCCAGTTCTTCTACCTGTTGACGGAGCACTGATCGCGATGAGCGCACCTGTACTCGGTAAGTCTTACGACCGTCCGGCCAGCCTGGATCTGCCTCGCTCGCCGCGCGCTCGCTCCAGCAACAACTTCGAGAAGTACGCGTGGCTGTTCATGCGCTTCTCCGGCCTGCTGCTGATGGTCCTGGTGCTGGGCCACATGTTCATCATGCTGATGATCGACGGCGGCGTGCAGCGACTGAACTTCGCCTTTGTCGCGGGCCGCTGGGCCTCCCCGTTCTGGCAGATCTGGGACCTCACCATGCTGTGGCTGGCCCAGCTGCACGGCGGCAACGGTCTGCGCACCGTGATCGACGACTACTCCCGCAAGGACTCGACCCGGTTCTGGCTCAAGACCCTGCTGGTGATCTCGATGATCCTGGTCACGGGCGTCGGCACCTACGTCATCTTCACCTTCGACCCCAACATCAGTTAGGAACAGGCCCTCGCATGAGTGAGCGCAGCGAACGAATCATCGACACAGCGTGCTTCGCACATGCCGGAGCTGAGCGGAGCGAGGCGCAGGCATGAGTGAATCGCGACCGATTCAGGAACACCGCTACGACGTCGTCATCGTCGGCGCCGGTGGCGCGGGCATGCGCGCGGCGATCGAGGCCGGTCCCCGGGTCCGCACCGCCGTGCTGACCAAGCTGTACCCGACCCGTAGCCACACCGGCGCCGCCCAGGGCGGCATGTGCGCCGCGCTGGCCAACGTCGAAGAGGACAACTGGGAGTGGCACACCTTCGACACCGTCAAGGGTGGTGACTACCTGGTCGACCAGGACGCCGCGGAGATCATGGCCAAGGAGGCCATCGACGCGGTGATGGACCTCGAGAAGATGGGTCTGCCGTTCAACCGGACCCCCGAGGGCAAGATCGACCAGCGTCGCTTCGGCGGTCACACCCGCGATCACGGCAAGGCTCCGGTCCGCCGCGCGTGCTACGCCGCCGACCGCACCGGCCACATGATCCTGCAGACGCTGTACCAGAACTGCGTCAAGCACGACGTGGAGTTCTACAACGAGTTCTACGTGCTCGACCTGGTACTCACCGAGACCGACCGCGGTCCGGTCGCCACCGGTGTGGTCGCCTACGAGCTGGCCACCGGCGAGCTGCACGTCTTCCACGCCAAGTCGATCGTGTTCGCCACCGGCGGCTCGGGCCGGATGTACAAGACCACCTCGAACGCGCACACGCTGACCGGCGACGGCATGGCGATCGTGTTCCGCAAGGGTCTGCCGCTGGAGGACATGGAGTTCCACCAGTTCCACCCGACAGGTCTGGCCGGTCTCGGCATTCTGATCTCGGAGGCGGTCCGCGGTGAGGGCGGCATCCTGCGCAACGCGTCCGGCGAGCGGTTCATGGAGCGCTACGCGCCCACCATCAAGGACCTCGCGCCGCGCGACATCGTCGCCCGCTCGATGGTGCTCGAGGTGCTCGAGGGTCGCGGCGCCGGTCCGAACAAGGACTACGTGCTCATCGACGTGACCCACCTCGGCGAGGACGTGCTCGAGGAGAAGCTCCCGGACATCACCGAGTTCTCCCGCACCTACCTGGGTGTGGACCCGGTGAAGGAGCCGGTGCCGGTCATGCCGACCTGTCACTACGTGATGGGTGGCATCCCGACCCGGATCCGCGGCGAGGTGCTGCGCAACAACACCGACATCGTGCCCGGCCTCTACGCCGCGGGCGAGTGCGCGTGCGTCTCGGTGCACGGCTCCAACCGCCTCGGCACCAACTCGCTGCTCGACATCAACGTGTTCGGCCGCCGCGCGGGCATCGCCGCCGCGGAGTACGCCCAGCGCACCGAGTTCGTCGACATGCCGGAGAAGCCGGCGCAGATGGTCACCGACTGGCTGGCCATGCTGCTGTCGGAGCACGGTGACGAGCGGGTCGCCGACATCCGCACCGAGCTGCAGTACACGATGGACATGAACGCCGCCGTGTTCCGCACCGAGGACACCCTCAAGCAGGCCCTCACCGACATCCACGCGCTCAAGGAGCGGTACTCGCGGATCTCGGTGCAGGACAAGGGCAAGCGGTACAACAGCGACCTGCTCGAGGCCGTCGAGCTCGGCTTCCTGCTCGAGCTGGCCGAGGTCACCGTCGTCGGCGCGCTGAACAGGAAGGAATCGCGCGGCGGCCACGCCCGCGAGGACTACCCGGACCGCGACGACGTGAACTTCATGCGGCACACCATGGCCTACAAGGAGAGCCCCGAGCTCATCTCCGACATCCGCCTCGACTTCAAGCCGGTGGTGCAGACCCGTTACGAGCCGATGGAGCGTAAGTACTGATGACTGCTGTTGCCGAAGCACCCTCTTCGCAGAAGCCCGCTCCGGTCCCCGACGGCTCGGTGATGATCACCGTCAAGGTGGCCAGGTTCAACCCGGAGGACGACAAGGGCGCGCACTGGGAGTCCTTCCAGGTGCCGGTCCTGCCGACCGACCGCTTCCTGAACGTGCTCATCTACATCAAGTCCTACCTGGACGGCACGCTCACCTTCCGCCGCTCGTGCGCGCACGGCGTCTGCGGTTCGGACGCGATGCGGATCAACGGCGTGAACCGGCTGGCCTGCAAGGTGCTGATGAAGGACATGCTGCCCAAGGGCGGCAAGTCGCTCACCGTCACCGTCGAGCCGATCCGCGGCCTGCCCGTGGAGAAGGACCTCGTCGTCGACATGGAGCCGTTCTTCGACGCGTTCCGCGCGGTGAAGCCCTACCTGATCACCACGGGTAACGAGCCGACCCGCGAGCGCATCCAGAGCCAGGCCGACCGCGCCCGGTTCGACGACACCACCAAGTGCATCCTGTGCGCCTGCTGCACCACCTCCTGCCCCGTGTACTGGAGCGACGGCAGCTACTTCGGCCCGGCCGCGATCGTGAACGCCCACCGCTTCATCTTCGACAGCCGCGACGAAGCCGCCCGCGAACGCCTCGACATCCTCAACGACGTCGAAGGCGTCTGGCGCTGCCGCACCACCTTCAACTGCACCGACGCCTGCCCCCGCGGCATCGAGGTCACCAAGGCCATCCAGGAAGTCAAGCGAGCCCTCCTCTTCGCCCGCTGACCCCCGGACCCACCGGCCCGACAACGAAGGCCGCCACCATCCCAAAGACGGTGGCGGCCTTCGCCGTTGGCGCTCCGCCCCGTGACCGGCACGCACCGATCCGCAGCGTCGAGGGCTACGAATACCCATCGATATTGCTGGGTACTCTGCTGGAGATATATCATGAGACATATGAAGACCATGATCGACCTCAACGACGAAGCGTTGGCGCTGGCCGCCAAGGAGCTGGGCACGACCACGAAGAAGGACACGGTCAATGCCGCGCTCGAGTTCGTGGCCGATCGCAGGCGACGGATCGAGCAGGTGCTGAACGATCCCCACGGGTTCGGGGTCGGGCCGGACATCGATGATCCGGAAATCATGCGCCAGGCTCGCCGTTGACCGAAACGACACCACTGCGGCTGCATCTCGTGGACACCTCAGCGGCCGCTCGCATCAGGCATGCACCGGTACAAAGCGTCATCGCGGGCCTCATCGCCGACCGCGCCGCCGCGACCTGCGTAACCGTCGACCTCGAGGCCGGATACTCCGGCCGCAATCTCGCCGACGTCCAGAACATCGGCCAACGACGACGCTCCCTGTACATCAACCTGCCGATCAACGAAACCATCGCCGATCGCGCCCGGGAAGTTCAGCTGCTGATGGCGCGCAGGAGTCAGCATCGTTCAGCCGGAATCATCGATCTGCTCACCGCCGCCGTGGCCGAGTTCCACGGCGCGGTCCTCGTCCACTACGACGCCGACTTCGAGCACATCGCGGCCGTAACCCGGCAACCACAGGTGTGGGTCGTTCCCCAGGGCAGCTTGAACTGACTCACTCGCGTGTGGGTCCGCAGATGCCGCCCACGGGATTCGCGCAGTGGACCGCTCAAAGGACTGGGGAGCGCTCTGTGCGGCGGGCGAAGGGTGGGGCGTGTTCGGGGCGGAGGCCGATGCCGCCGATGTAGGCGGTGATGGCGCGTAGCCGGGGCGAGCGGCGGAGCAGGCGTAGGGGCGCTGGGAGGTGGTGTTCATCGAGGGTGGCGTCGAGGGCCGGGTGGATGAGCATGTCGTGTTCGCCGCGCTGGGTCTGCTGGACGACCGCCGCGGGGAGAGAGCGGCGGCATTGGACGCGGGCCAGGTCGGTGCGGCGAATTGTGCCGTGGCGCAAGGGTTCGGCGAGGTAGCGGGCGGTGGCGACGGCGTCTTGGATCGCGAGGTTGACGCCGACGCCGCCGACCGGTGACATGGTGTGCGCGGCGTCGCCGATGCACAGCACGCCGTCGGCGTACCAGCGGCGCAGGCGGTTCATCCCGGTCCGCAGGACGGCGACATCGTCCCAGTCCCGGATGGCGGCCAGTTGCCGATCCGAGAAACCGCACAGCTCGCCCAGACGGGACCGCCACGCCGCGATGTCCTCGCTTCGCCGCTGCTCGTCGGTGCCTTTCGCGATGAGGTAGGCGACCTGCTGGTAGTCGCCGCGGTCCATCGCGACCGCCACCTGACCACCGCCGAACCAGCCGAACACCTCGCCGTCGCCGCTGTGAGCCTTGGGGACTCGGACCTGCCACACATCCATCGGAACCTCGAACTCGCGCACCGGCAGTCCGGATTCGCGGCGCACCACCGACCACCTGCCGTCGCAGCCGACCGTGAGATCCGCCGTGAGCGCCCGCGATCCACCGTCCGCATCGGTGTAGTCGACGCCGGTGACCCGGCCGTCGTCGTCGCGGCGCAATCCGGTCACGGTGCAATTGCGACGGAGGGTGAACGTCGGCTCCTCGGAAGCGGCAGCGCAGAGCAGATCGAGGAAATCGCCCTGGGGCACCATCGCGATGTGCTTGTGCCGACCGGGAATTCGGCTGAAATCCGCCATCACGACGACGGTGTCGCCGATGCGTATCCGCATCTGCCGCAGGCGCCCGGCCGGAATTCTCGCGAACCGTTCACCCAAGCCGAGTTCGTCGAGAAGGCGCAGTGTCGACGGGTGGACGGTGTCGCCGCGGAAGTCCCGGCGGAAGTCGGCGTGCTTCTCGAGCACGGTCACCTCGACGCCCGCGCGAGCCAGCAACAGTCCGAGCATCATCCCCGCTGGGCCGCCACCCACGACGACGCACCCCGTTCGTTCGATCATGGCGCCAGGCTAGCAGAAGTTAGACTCTGTCTAAATTTCGACGGCATGTAAGAATCCAGGCATGGGACTGCGGGAACAGAAGAAGCGGAAGACCAAGCAGGCTCTGGTCGAGGCGGCCCTGCGATTGTTCGCCGAGAAGGGTTACGACAACACCACGGTCGCCGAGATCGCCGCCGCCGCACAGGTTTCCTACGCGACCTTCTTCAACTACTGCACCGCCAAGGAAGACGTCGTCTTCGCCGACGACGACCTCTACGACGAACTCCTCGCCGAGATCTTCGCCGCCCGCGTCCCACGCGAAGGCCCCGCCGACCTGCTGTTGCGCGTGATCGATCAGCTCAGCGCGGCGACGAGCTGGAGTTTCCCGCTCGACCACGAACTCACCCACATACGAGCACGCCTCATCGCCGAAGTGCCCGCCCTGCGCGCTGCCGCTCTGCTGCGCAACGCGGGACTGCGGCAGCGCCTGACCGAAGCCCTCCTCGACGCCTACCCCGCCGACCTCGACGACCTGCACGCGGCGGCGTTGAGCGGTGCGATGGTCGGTGCGGTCGACGCGGTGCTCGACGACTCCGCCAGAGGAAAGCTGACACCCACCACGATCACCGGCATCGTGCACCGAGCCGCTGAGATCGGCCTGCGCGGCCACCTGTCGGAGGGAGCACGGCACGAGCGGTGACGCCGCGAAACGTGGCATCGCGCAAGCAGGTATCCACCGTCCACCCGGCAACCGCAGGCGCGGGTCGTCCTCGGGGCAGCATGAGCCGACTCATTCCCGGCCGAGGGGAAGGGGAGTCGCGCAGGACCAGTGTTCGCCCGCGAGGACCACGTGGTCGAGGAAGCGCAGGCCTACGGTGCGGGACGCTTCGATGAGGGCGGTGGTGGTGCGGCGGTCGTCGAGGCTGGGGGTGGCGGTGCCGGAGGGGTGGTTGTGGACGAGGGCGAAGGCGCGGCCGTCGTGGCGCAGCACGGTGTTGAGGATTTCGCGGATCGGGACGGCGACCTGATCGACCGCGCCTTCGGCGACGAACACCTTCTGCCGCAAGCGATTCTGGGTGTCGCAGACCAGCACGAGAACCCGTTCCACGCGGACGCCGTCGAACAGCGGGCGGGCGATGCGGACGACATCGAGGGCGCTCTCCAGGTGCGGGGCGGCCTCGGGTTCGGCGCGTGCCCTGCTGCCGAGCTGGAAGGCCGCGATGATCGCGGCGGCCTTGGCCACCCCGATCCCGGCTCTGCGGAACAGTTCCTCGGGCCGAGCCTTGGCCAGGCCCGGGATGCCGCCGTATTCGGCGAGGAGCTCCGCGGCCAATTCCAGCGCACTCTCGCCCCGGCGACCCTGACCGAGCAGCAGGGCGAGCAATTCGCTGTCGCTGAGCGCGTGCGGGCCGAGCGCGAGCAGTCGCTCGCGCGGGCGTTGGCCGAAGGGCAGGTTGGCGATCGGTACCGACATCACAATCCCCCTCGAATGCGTTGGAGAGTTCGGATTGTGCCAGCGGCCACCGACAGGTCGGGTGGGCGCGCGGTTCGGGCAGAATGAGGGAACGAACCGATCGGGGGGACGAATGTCTGGTTGGCGCAAGAACTCCAACAACTCGGCGGCCCACGGCCGCGACGGCGCGGCGCACGCCGTGCGCGCACTGGGCGCAGCCGCGCTGCTGACGCTCGCGGCCTGCGGCGGCTCCGACACCGCGGCGAGCCCGGACCTCGGCAGGTACTACGACCAGCACGTCGCATGGGGTTCCTGCGCGGACTTCCCGCACGGCGCCGAGCTCGCGGCGGGCGGCCTCGAATGCGGGCGGGTGACCGTCCCGCTCGACTACGCCGAGCCCGACGGCGCGACGGCTTCGATCGCCGTCTCCCGCCTCCCCGCCCGCGGCGACCGGGTCGCTTCCCTGCTCACCAACCCCGGCGGCCCCGGATCGCCCGGAATCGTGATGCCGCTGATGTTCGCGAAAAGCGAGGTGGCGCAACGTTTCGACGTGATCGGCGTCGATGTCCGCGGCCTCGGCGCCTCCACGCCGAAGGTGGTGTGCCTGACGCCGGAGGAGTACCAAGCGGAGCGCAACGAGCTCGACGTCGACTATTCACCCGAAGGCATCGCGCAAACCGAACGCGAGAACCGCGACTACGTGGCGAAATGCGTACAGCGCACGGGTGTCGACGTGCTGGCCAATGTCGGGACCCGGGATGTGGCACGGGATTTCGACGTGATCCGGGCGGCGCTCGGCGACGAGAACCTGACCTACTACGGCGGCTCCTACGGCACCCGCCTCGGCTCCACCTTCGCCGAGATGTTCCCCGACCGCGTGCGCGCCATGGTCCTCGACGGCGGCGTCGACCCGGCCACCGACATGGTCGACGCGGTGGTCTTCTCGCGCGGCTTCCAACAGGCCTTCGACGCCTACGCCGCCGAATGCGCCAAGGCGCCGGACTGCCCGCTCGGCACCGACCCGGCCCGCGCCACCGCGGCCTTCCACGCCCTCGTCCTCCCGCTGATCGACCGACCGGCCGCCACCGCCGACCCGCGCGGCCTCGGCTATCGCGACGCGCTCAGCGCGGTGGCCAATTCGCTGTACAACCCGGCGGGCTGGCCCGGTATCACCGAGGGCCTGAAGGAGCTGGCCGACGGCCGCGGCGACGCTCTGCTGGCATTCGCGGACGTCATCGCGAGCCCGAGCATCGTCGAGCGGGATTTGCAGCAGGCGGTGTTCTGCCTCGAGGAGAAGCGCGTCACCGATCGCGCCGAGGCCGCCGAACTGGACCGCCGCACCCGCTCCGCCGCACCGATTTTCGACGACGGTCGCGGCACCGGACAGGCTCCCCTCGGCGTCTGCGCCTTCTGGCCGGTGCCGACGAATTCCCAGCCGCACGTCCCCTCGGTATCGAATCTGCCGAAGGTCGTCGTCGTCTCCGTCACCGGCGATCCGGCCACCCCGCACGAGGGCGGGACGAACCTGGCCCGCGCGCTCGGCGCTTCCCTGGTCACCTACGAGGGTGTGCAGCACGGCGTCTTCGGCCAGGGTGTGGCGTGTGTGGACGAGCCGGTGTTGCGGTATCTGATCGATCTCACCCCACCACCCGAAGGACTGGTCTGCCGGTCGGCCTGAGCGGATCCCAGCAGGCGCGACAACCGCCGGTTCGGGCACACTGTTCGGCGAACCGCTACCCAGGAGAAGGCGAATAGTGCGAAGGCGCAGGACAATTCAGGGCGTGGCGCCGTCGTGGTTTCCGCGCGCGGCGCTGGCGGCGCTGCTGCTCACCACGGCGGCGTGCGCGGACGATGAACCGCTCGTCGCGCCGGCTCCGACCCTGGAACCGTTCCTCCGCCAGACCCTCACCTGGGAGTCGTGCGAGAACTATCCCGGCGGCGCGGGGCTTTCCGCCGAGGGCATCGAATGCGCGCGGGTGACGGTTCCACTGGACTACGCCGATCCAGGAGGCGAGACCGCCCGTATCGCCATCTCTCGGCTGCGGGCGCGCGGCGAGCGCGTCGCCGCGATCCTCACCAACCCGGGCGGCCCGGGCGGGCCCGGCCTGGACATGCCGAGGATGCTGGCGAAAACGCCGCTGGCCGAACGCTTCGACGTGATCGGCATGGATGTGCGCGGACTCGGCGCCTCGACGCCGCTGGTGCGCTGCCCGTCCGCGGAGGAGACGCGGACGGAGCGGTTGATACTCGGGGCCGGCCATGCCTTCGGCGAGATCGATCAACTGGAAGAGGAGGCCGAGGACTACGCCGTCTCGTGTGCGGCCGGTTCGGGGACGAAGCTGCTCGCACATGTCGGGACCGTCGATGTGGCCAGGGATCTCGATGTGATCAGGACGGTGCTCGGCGAGCAGAAGCTGACGTACTTCGGTGGTTCCTACGGCACCCGTCTCGGTTCCACCTTCGCCGAGATGTTCCCGGACCGGGTCCGGGCGATGGTGCTGGACGGTCCCCTCGATCCGGCGGCCAACATGGGTGATCCGGTGGCCGACGCCGCCGCGTTCCAGCGGGCATTCGAGGCCTACGCGGCGGACTGCGCGACGGCACCCGACTGCCCTCTCGGCACCGACCCCCGGCAGGCGACCGAGGTCTACCGGAAGCTGACCCTGCCGCTGATCAGCCATCCCGCGGCCACCACGGATCAGCGCGGAGTGGATTTCTTCGATGCGGCCGACGGGGTGATCGCCTCGATGTACAGCCCGGCACTCTGGCCGCAGCTCACCGCAGGCCTCGCCGAGCTGACCCGGGGCCGTGGTGACGCCCTCCAGGCGATCATCACCGGCCATTCCGAGTCCATCGGGATGGGCGTACACCGGGCGGTGAAGTGCCTCGAGGAGGTCAGAGTCACCGAGCGGGCACAAGTTACCCAGCAGGAACGCCGAATCCGCGAGGTCGCCCCCATTTTCGACAGCGGACTGCCCATCACCGAATCCCCCTTGGACGTGTGTGCGTTCTGGCCGGTGCCGCCGAATTGGCAGCCGCATCCGCCGGTGATCACGGGCCTGCCGAAAGTGGTCGTCGTGGCGTCCACCGGCGATCCGGCGACACCGTACGAGGGCGGCGTGCGGCTGGCCGAGGCCCTCGACGCACCACTGATCACCTACACGGCCACCCAGCACGGCGTCGTGTTCAAGGGCGTGCGTTGCGTGGACGAGCCGGTCATGAAATACCTGATCGAACTCGTTCCACCACCGGACACACGATGCGCACAACAGCGATAGGCCGCGGGTCGGGCCTCCGCCTCCGCTCCGACCATGCATGGGACTGTCGACGGACGTCGTCCGGCAGCGCCCGTCTAACCGTCGACGGTGACAGCCTCCGGCGCGGGTAGTGCGCACAGCACACCCGAGGCCAGTTTCTCGAGGTGATGGAGTTGCCGCTCGTGCACCACGATTCGGCGCAACGCCTCGTTGACGGTGGCGTTGCTGTTGGCCGTCCCCATGATCGCGGCGGCGGCGGCCAACAGCTTCTGGTCGAGATCGATCCGCACGGTATGCATGCGTCCTCCTTCGTACTTTCGCCATCTTGCGGCATCACCCCCGCTCATGTCCGGCAAATCGCGTACACGCGCTGCGATACCGGGCTTGACTCGATACCCCATGGGGGTATAGTTCAAGACATGGAACACGGCCACGGAGCACATCACGCACACGCCGGGCACGCAGGGCGTTCCGAACCGACCGCGCACGAAGGAGATGCGGCCGGTCGGCACGAGAGCACGCACAGCGCGCAGCAAACCCACACCGCCGCAGCGGACCACTCCGCACACGCCGAGCATCGTCCGGCGGCCACCTGGAAAATGGCCGCGACCGCGACGCTGCACTGCCTCACCGGCTGCGCCATCGGCGAGGTGCTCGGCCTGGTCATCGGCACCGCGCTGGGCTGGAGCACGTTGCCGACGATGGTGCTCGCCATCGTGCTCGCCTTCGTCTTCGGCTACGCGCTGACCATCCGCGGCGTGATGAAGGCGGGCGTCGCGTTCGGCGCCGCCCTGTCCGTCGCCTTCGCCGCCGACACTCTCTCGATCACCGTCATGGAGATCACCGACAACGCGGTGCTGCTCGCGGTGCCCGGCGCCATGCACGCCGGACTCACCGACGCCCTCTTCTGGGGCGCCCTCGCCTTCGCTTTCGCCGTCGCCTTCGTGGTCACCACACCGGTGAACAAGTGGTTGATCGGGCGCGGCAAGGGGCATGCGGTGGTGCACGTGTACCACGCAGGTCACTGAATCGCCAGTGTCACCGTTTCCATGAACGAGACCGGCAATCGACGGAAACCGCTCGGCCAGCTAGGCAGTGTGTACAGCTGGCCGGGCTTTCGTTGTCGGAACGGTCAGGCGGTGCTTGCATCGAGATATGTTCACCGAGGCTCAGCTGTACTCGCCGGTCACCCGCAGCGGCGACGGCGACGTGACGGTGCATTTGAGCGATGAGCACCCCGGCGTGCACGACCCCGAGTACCGGGCGCGCCGCAACGCCATCGCCGCTCTCGCGCTGGCCTACCGGCCGGGCGAACCCGTACCCGAGATCGACTACACCGAGGAAGAACAACAGGTCTGGCGGATCGTCTCCGCCGAACTGGCTCGCAAACACCGCACCTACGCGTGCGCGGAAGTGCTGGCCGCCGCGTCCCGGCTCGACCTACCCGGCGACCACATCCCGCAACTCGACCAGGTGACAGCGGCACTCGCCCCGCTCACCGGCTTCCACTACATTCCCGCCGCCGGCCTGGTGCCGCTGCGCGAGTTCTTCGGCTCTTTCGCGGACCGGGTGTTCCACTCGACGCAGTACATCCGGCATCACTCCGCCCCGCTCTACACGCCCGAGCCCGACGCCATCCACGAGATCATCGGGCACGCCAACCAGATCGCCAGCCCCCGCTTCGCCGCCATCTACGAAACCGTCGGCGCGGCGGTCGCCCGGTTGACCACCGAGACGGCGCTGAAATTCCTGGCCGATGTGTTCTGGTTCTCGATGGAGTTCGGCGTCGTCCGCGAGGACGGCGAAATCCGCTGCTACGGGGCGGGTCTGCTGTCCTCCTACGGCGAGCTGGACGAGTTCCGGCGGGCCGAGCTGCGGCCGCTCGACGTGGTCGCGATGGGAACCGCCACCTACGACATCACCCACTACCAGCCGATTCTCTACTGCGCCGAGTCGGTTTCGGAGATCGAGGACGTGATCGGCGGCTTCTTCGCCGAGATGGACGACGACACTCCCCTGCGCGCGCTGCGCGAGCAGAAGCGGCCATCGGTGGCCGGGGCGAGCTGACGCGGTCAATCGACGGAAGGGTCCAGCGGCAGACCGGCGTCGAGGAAGTCCATCGCGCGACCGAGGTTGTCCGCGTTCACCGGCGCGCGCAACGAGATGGCGAGGCCCGCTCCGGCGATCGCACCGGCCGCCACACGGACCTCGAAATCGTCGGCGGGGCGGTCGAGGTATTCGGCGAGCAGCTCGGCGATCATCTCGATGCCGCGCTCGAGCTCGATGCCGATCGCCGCGCGCAGTTCCGGCACGTGGTAGAGCAGGGCTTGGCGCTCCTGCTCGAAGGCCAGTTCCTCGGGCGTCAGGGTGGCGAACGCCGTGTCCATCGCTTGCCGGAAGGCGAGAATCGGGGAAAGCCCGCGCGGCTGGCGGCGGATTTCATCGATCAGCACCGGGTCCAGGTCGTCGGCGATGACCAGCTGCTCCTTGGTCGGGAAGTAGCGGAAGAAGGTGCTCGGCGAGACGTCGGCCGCCGCGGCGATCTGCTCGATCGTGGTCTCCCCGTAGCCCTGCTCGCGGAACAGCCGGAAGGCCTCGGTGCGAATCGTCCGGCGGGTCCGCTCCTTCTTCCGTTCCCGCAATCCCGGCGCCGCGACACCCTCACCCGTTGACTCAACCGACATGCGTCGATTCTGACTCATCGAGCGCCGCCGCGGCGGCAGGTGCGTCGACCGGCTCCGGCGCGCGGCGCGGCAGCACCCACAGCGCCAGCGGCACCGACACCGCGCACAGGCCGGCGCAGACCCACAGCATCAGGCTCATCCCGCCGACGAAAGCCGATTGGACCTGCGCCAACGCGTCCGCGTTTCCGCTCGCCTTCGCTGCGGCCGCCCCGCCGCTCACGCCGTCGTCGTAGGGCGCGACGTTCAGCGCACCGAGTTCGGCGCGGTACCGGGTGACGAGCACGGTGCCGAGCAGGGCGACGCCGATGGTGCCCGCCGCCTGCCGCAACGCCTGCAGCAGCGCGGACCCGACGCCGCTGCGCGCGACGTCCAGATCGTCGATGGCGACCGACATCGCGACCGGCATGCCCATGCCCATGCCGACGCCGACCAGCGTGATCCAGCACGCGGTAAACCAGTAGGCGTTGTCCACGTCGGTCATCGCGCCCGAGCCGAGGCCGATGCCGAGCAGCACGAGCCCGACCGTGACCGCCACCCGCGCACCGGCTTTCGGCAGCAGCCGATCTCCCAGCCGCGCCCCGACCACCACGCCGCCGATCATCGGGAGCAGCCGCAGACCGCTGCCGAGCGCGTCGGCGCCGAGCACCTCCTGGTAGTACTGCGGCACGGTGAAGAACATGCCGAACATCGCGAAGGTGATCAGCACGGCGAACACGGAGCCCCAGCGGAAACCTCTGGCGCGGAACAATTCCAGGTCGATCAGCGCGTGCCGGGCGCGCCGCTGCCACAGCAGGAACGCCGCCATCGCGATCGCGCCCGAGGCGAGCAAGATCCAGGCCGCCGCGTCGCCCCAGCCCTCTTCGCCGAAGCGAATGAAACCGTAGGTGATACCGAGCATCCCGAGCATCGACAGCAACACACCGGGCAGATCGATCGGACGCCGTTCCGGATTGCGCGATTCCGGCACCAGCGCGGTCACCGCCGTCGCGGCGAGCACCACCATCGGCACGTTGATCAGGAAGACCGAACCCCACCAGAAGTTGTCGACCAGCCAGCCGCCGAGCACCGGACCCAGCGGCAGTCCGAGCGAGGTCGCGGTGACCCAGATCGACATGGCGCGGGCCCGTTCGTGCTGCTCGGGGAACAGCACCGGAAGCACCGCCATGGACAACGGCGTCATGGCCGCCGCGGCGATACCGAGCGCCACCCGCGCGGCGATCAACTGCCCCGAGGTGTCGGCGAAGGCGCAGGCGAGCGAAGCGAGACCGAACAAGACGAGCGCGGCGAGCAGGATCTTCTTGCGTCCGTACCGGTCGCCGAGCGCGCCCGCGGGCAGCATGAACGCCGCGAGCGTCAGCGTGTAAGCCGAGCTGAACCATTGCAGCGCACCGGTATTCGCGTGCAGGTCGACCGCGAGGGTGGGCAGCGCGACAGTCAGGACGGTCATATCGAGGCCGATGGTCAGCATGGCGAGTGCCAGCGCGCCGAGCGCGAGCCAGCGTCGGGTGTCCGCGTTCACGATCCCTCCGTAAATGGAAGTTACTACTTTTTGATAGTAACTACCATTTTATGGCGGCTGTCAATACTGTGCCCGGTATCCGGCCGACGCTCCGGCCGAGCGCCTGGCGCCGAAACTTCGTCCGGCTGCGCCTGTTAGGCGGACCTCGGCCTTCGCTCCGGCCAGCCACGGTCTGTTGGCCGACTCCGTCCGCCTGCGCCTATTAGGCTCGCTCCCGATGAGAATCCCGCATCCCCGCCACCGCGCCGCGCGCTGTCTCGCCGGTGCGCTCGCCGCCACCCTGCTCGGCGGCGCTTTCGCCGCACCGGCTTTCGCGGCGCCGACGACCACCACGACCGCCCCGTTCACCACCCCGAACACGGATAGCTGCCCGCAGAAGACCAAGCCGCCCGCGCCGATCGACACCTCCGAGGTGCCCGCGCCGGGTCAACCGACGCCCGGTCCGCTGGCGGTCCCCGTGCCTCCGGTGGGCGGGACCAGGATGGGCGAGTGCGGCGTGGTGCTGCCGAAGGGCGCGCCGCCTCCGCCGAAGGACATTTCCGCGACCGCGTGGGTGGTGTCGGATCTGGACACCGGCGAGGTGCTCGCGGCCAAGGACCCGCACGGGCGCTACCGGCCCGCCAGCACGATCAAGGTGCTGCTCGCCACCGTCGCGCTGCGCACGCTGCAGCTGGACACGGTGGTCACCGGAACCCAGGCGGACGCGGACGTCGACGGCACCCGCGTCGGCATCGGCCCCGGCGGCCGCTACACCAACCGGCAGCTCATGCAGGCGCTGATCATGGCCTCGGGCAACGACGCCGCGCACGCGATCGCCGCGCAGCTCGGCGGCGACGACGCCGCCGTGGCGAAGATGAACGAGCTGGCGAAATCGTTGTACGCCTTCGATACCCGCGCGGCGACGCCGTCCGGGCTGGACGGTCCCGGCATGAGCACATCGGCCTACGACCTGTCGCTGCTGTTCCGCGAGGCGATGACCATCCCGCTGTTCGCCGAGTTCATCCGCACCGAGCAGATCGAGTTCCCCGGCTATCCCAAGAATCCGAAGATCCCGGACGACGTCGACCACCCGGGCTTCGCCGTCGGCAACGACAACCATCTGCTGTTCAACTACGAGGGCGCGCTCGGCGGCAAGACCGGCTTCACCGACGACGCGCGGCAGACCTTCGTCGCGGCCGCACAGCGCGACGGGCGCAGGCTGGCCGTCGCCCTGTTGCAGGCCGAGGTGCGCCCGCTGCGGCCGTGGGAGCAGGCGGCCCGGCTGCTCGACTACGGTTTCGCGCTGCCCGCGGGCACCCAGGTCGGCATGCTGCCGAACCACAACTCGACGGACGCGAAATCCACGGCGGCCCTCGCTGCTCCGCCGGGCCCGGAGGGCGGCGACGTGCTCGCCAGCCCGCCGCACGAGCGCGACAACGCGGGCTTCCGCACGCTGCTGATGGTCGGCGGTATCGTGCTGATCCTGTTCCTGCTGCTCAAGGCACGGCGCATCAACCGCCAACGTCGCTGAGCGGATTCGGTTCCGGCGAGTCCGCTCAGCCCATCCCAGCCGCGTTGCTCAACGCGGAACGTCGACTGCCCACGGCGCTGGGCAGTTTCGATGCCGTCGCTCCGGCGAGTCCGATCAGCGCGGCCCATCCCCGCCGCGTACTTCAGCGCCGCCTGCGCAGGGTGGCCAACCCGAGGGCGGCGAGCGCGCCCGCGCCGAAGTAGGCCGCGCCGCGGCCGAACGGTCCGGCATTGTCGATCACGCGCGGCTGGATGACGGCCGGGGCGGGTGCGGGGGGCGCGACCTCGGGCTCGTTCTCGGAGGCGGTCGCGGCCCACGCGGTCGCGAACAGGATGATGCGGTAGGTGATGTAGCTGAACACCATCAGACCGATGATCGAACCGAAGGCCGCCCCTGCCGGACTGCGCAGCACGATCTGCAGGTAGATGGAGGCGACGAACTTGAAGATCTCGAAGGCGATCGCGGCGATCAGCGCGGCTTTAGCGGCGCTGGCCACCGTGACGGGCTCGCGGGGCAACCTGGCGATGATCCACGCGAACACCGCCCAGCTCGCCAGCAGCGCGAACAGGATCGACAGCAGCGTCAACAGCACCCGGGCGCCAGGTAGGTCGGCGAGGCCGTAGCGCTCGAGCAGCTGAGCGCCGAGGTTGCTCGACGCCAGCGCCGAAAGACCGAGCGACACCACGAAAGCCAGGCCGAGGCCGATCAGCGCACCGAGATCGGAGATCTTGGTGCGAATCCAGTTGCCCTCCTCGTGCTTCTGTTCCCACTGCTCGGTGAGCGCGGCGCGCAGGTTCGCCATCCAGCCGAGCCCGGTGTAGAGGCCGGCGAGCAGGCCGAGCACGCCGACCGTGCCGCGGGATCGGACCGCCTGGTCGATGAGATCGTTGAGCTGGGTGCCCAGCTCGCCGGGGATGGTCTCGACGATCTTGTCCTGAAGCTCTTGGAACAGTTCCTGATTGCCCGCGAGTACGAAGCCCGCGGCCGCGAACGCCACCATCAGCAACGGAAACAGCGACAGCACAGTGAAATACGTGATCCCGGCCGCGAAGTAGTCGCCACGCTGGCGCTGATAGCGGCCACCGGCCCGGATCAGATGGTCCAGCCAGGGCCGCGCCTGCACGCGGCGTTCGATCCCGGCCTTGATGTTGTCGATCGCCTGCACCTGCTCGCCCCTTCGACGCCTCCTGACGAACCCGGCCCGTCGGCTCCCCGCGCACGGCCGGAGCGAAGGCGGCGGTACGCCCTCGCAAGCGTCGTACCCGGGCTAGCGGGCCAGGAAACCCACCCGGTCGTAGACCTGTGCGAGAGTGTTGCCGGCGATCTCACGCGCCTGCTCCGCGCCGGCGGCGAGGATACGGTCGAGTTCGCCTTGATCCGCCAGATACTCTTCCACCTTGGCGCGCAAGGGCGTGACAAATTCCACCAGCGCGTCGGCGACATCGGATTTCAGGTCCCCGTAGCCCTTGCCCTCGAAATCCTTCTCCAGCGTGACGATCGGCGTTCCGGTCAGCGAGCTCAGGATCACCAGGAGATTGCTGACACCCGGTTTGGCGTCCGTGTCGTAGCGGATCTCGCGCTCGGTGTCGGTGACCGCCGAACGGACCTTCTTCGCGGTGATCTTCGGATCGTCGAGCAGGTTGATCAGACCCGCGTCGGTGGCGGCCGACTTGCTCATCTTGGCGGTCGGGTCCTGCAGGTCGTAGATCTTCGCGGTGCCCTTGACGATGTGCGCCTCCGGCACGACGAAGGTCTTCTTGTAGCGGGTGTTGAAGCGCTGCGCCAGGTTTCGGGTCAGCTCGAGATGCTGGCGCTGATCCTCGCCGACCGGCACCTGGTGCGGGCGGTAGAGCAGGATGTCGGCGGCCATCAACACCGGGTAGGTGAACAGGCCGACGGTCGCGTTCTCCGCACCCTGCCGGACCGACTTGTCCTTGAACTGCGTCATCCTGCTGGCCTCGCCGAAACCGGTGATGCAGCTGAGGACCCAGGCCAGCTCGGCGTGCTCGGGCACCTGGCTCTGCACGAACAGCGTCGACTTCTTGGGGTCGATACCGATCGCCAGCAGCTGCGCCGCGGCGGCCCGTGTCCGCGCCCGCAGTTGCTTCGGGTCGTGCGCGACGGTGATGGCGTGCATGTCCGGGATGAAGTACAGCGCGTCGTAGTCGTCCTGCAAGGTCACCCAGTACTGCAGCGCCCCAAGGTAGTTGCCCAGGTGGAACGAGGAGCTGGTCGGCTGGATCCCGGACAGCACACGCTGCTTACGCTCGGCGGCCGGGGCTGGTGCGGGACTCGACATGCCTCCGATCTTCCCATGTGAGTCCAGGGGAATTTCTAGCCGCCCAGTTGCGCGGGTCGACGCCGGGCATGCTCGGTCGCCCGGTCCGCGCCAGCGCGCGCTCCCGCTCGGAGACCAGCCGGTAGACCGGGCCGCTCGGACCGGCGAGCGTGCCGCGCAGCACCCTCGGTGCCAGCGGCGGCGCGAAATGCGCCGTGCGCACGCCGCGGGCCAGCGCGCGGAAGGCGAGTTCGTCGGCCATCCCCCAGCGCATGCCGTACATCGCCCGAACGCGCGGCGGCAGACTGCCTTGCACCAGCAGGAAGAACGCCGATGTGACCTGGTGCAACGGGGCACGCTGCGGATACGGGACACGCTGACCGGCCAGGTACGAGCCGACCAACCGGGCCTCCTCGGTGAGGAACAGCTCGTCGGAGGCGAGGTAGCCGTCGAAGAAGTCGCGGAAGGCCGGGTAGTCGGCGGGCGCGGCCGAGCGCGGCATGCCGAACAGCTCGCCCCAACGCACATAGTCCTGGTACAGCCCCTCCCGCTCGCCGTCGGTCAGCTTGCGGACCAGCAGGTCGTACATCACTTCGGCGGAGTCGAAGGTGAACGCCATGGTCATGAACATCAGGTGCGGATCGAGGGCCGAGTACGGGGTGCCCGCGGGATGGTGTGGCCCGGCGTCCTCGGGCAGCTCGCCGACGACCTTGGCGTGCTTCTTCGTGGTGAACGCCAGCGCCCGATCCGCCTCCTCCTTGCTGCCGAGGAAGACGGCCTCGAACAGCTTGCCGGTGAGCGCGAGCCGGGTGTAGGGCGTATCGCGGTGCTCGGTGTTCTCCGCGGTCCCGACGTAGAGCCGAGGGTGCACGGCCCCGACCACGAGCGCGCGCTGACCGTAGGTGAGGCCGACCGCGCGCTTGCTCATGACGCGCCGCGCCATCGAGTTGGCGGCGAAGTATCCCGGCGTGGACGAGCGTGCGGACATCGTTGTCTCCTCATCGAAAGACCCGGCATACACCGGGACCCACGGCATCTGGCAATAGAATCCTCCAGATTTCTCATTGTGGCAAGGACCACTACCAGAATCGTTGCCGTGCCAGAATCGAGCTGTGACAGCGCAGCGGACCTACGGCGGCGTCTCCGCCGACCAGCGCAGGGCACAGCGCCGCACGGCCCTGCTGGACGCGGCGCTCGAGATCGTCGGCACCCAGGGCATCGCCAAGCTGACCGTCTCCGGCCTGTGCGCGCAGGCCGGGCTCAACGAGCGCTACTACTACGAGAACTTCGACAGCCGCGACGCCGTGCTGACCGCGCTGACCGACCGGATCGCCGAGGAACTGGCCGTCGCCATCCTCGGCGGCCTGCGCGACGCGCCGGACGACTCGCGGGCCAAGGCGCATTCGGCCATCGCCGCTGGCATCCACCTGCTCACCGACGATCCGCGCAAGGCCAAGGTCGCGCTGATCGCGGGCATGGCGACGCCGGAGCTGCGGGCCCGCACCACCGAGACCATCCGGGTATTCGCGCGTATGGTCGCGGCGGAGGGCATCGACTTCTACGGCATCACCGAGCCGGAACCGGATCCGGCCATCTTCTTCCGCGCGACCTACCTGGTCGGCGGGCTGGTGCAGACGCTGACCACGTGGCTTCAGGGCGATCTGCCGCTCAGCAAAGAGGAACTCATCGAGCACACCACGGATGTGTTCGTCCTGCTCGGCGAGGATCTGGCGCGCCGCCTCGGCTGATCGGCCCGAGACCGACCGACGAGGCCGTGGCCGGTGACCACGCCGTAGCCGTACAGCGCGGCGGGGAGGTCACCCGGCCTGCGCCCAAGAGCCCCGAGAACACGCGGATGAGGTGCCCCCGGATCAACCCAAGGACAGCGGAACGAACTCACCCGAGGGTGGGGCGCCCTGGTACACCACGCGGAACGCGACATCGCGCCGCGCCCAGTAACCCGCGCAGTCGCGCATCGCCTCTTCGAACCAGTCTCGCTCGTCGGGTTGATCGGCGAGCAGCGCGGCCGCGTCCCGCACCACCACCACGTAGCCGCTCGCGTTGCCGACGAAATCGTCCAGGTCGCGCAGGCATTCGTCGAAGGCGTCCTTGTTCGCGCCGAAGTAGTACGGGAACTGGAACGCCGCGGCCCACTCGTCGAACACGCCCGCCGTGCCGCGCATCTTGGGCCCGCGCAGCTCGCGCACCAGGTAGCCCGCGGGCGCGCGGTAACGCACCTCGCTCAGCTCCGGCGCGTCGACAGGGAGCGCGCCGAGCACCGGCGTGGACGGGCCGCCGAGGACGGCGGGCGCGCCGTCTGGGGTGCGGGCGAGGAATCGCGAGAGCGGAACCGGGCGGGTCATCAGCGCATCCTCGTGAAGGTCTCGTAGTGGTCGCCGGTGTACCACGCCGTGCCGTCGCTGCCGGTCACGATGCGTTCGGCGTCGCGGGAGCGATTGCGCTGCTTGGGATTGACGTCCCACTCCCGATAGGTGATCGACCTGCCCGCCGCGTCGGTGCGCGGCAGCGTGCCCTCACGATTCATCCACCGTTCGCCGCCCTTGGTGCCGGGCGCGTTCGCCGAATCCGGCCAGCGGCCCGCGTCGATCTCGGCCAGCGTCACGTAGGCGCGGTCAGGGACGCCTTGCGCCCGGCTCGGCGCCGTGCTTGTGGTCGCCGCGATGGCAGAGGTGGCGGGCGAACGCTCGGGACCGTTACTGGCGGGCGAGCGCGCCGGGCCGTTCGTAGCAGTCGCGATGGTGCCTGTAGTGGCCGAGCCCGCGGTGCGGTCGGTGTCGGAGCCGCCGCGCAGAGCGAGCACCGCCACCAGCAACACCACCGCCACCGCGCCGAGCGCCGCGAGCGCCCGAATCACCTTGCCGGACATGCCCGCACCTCACATACGCTCGACGCTCCGCGTGCGGCACGCAAGCACATGATTCGCTCACTCCGTTCGGTCACCGGTACTGCACCGTCACCGGCGCGTGGTCGGACCAGCGCTGATCGTAGGCGGCGGCCCGCTCGACAACGGCCTGCTTGGCGCGGCCGGGCAGCTCGCCGCGGGCCATCTGGTAGTCGATGCGCCAACCGGAGTCGTTGTCGAAGGCGCGGCCGCGGTAGGACCACCAGCTGTACGGACCGTCCACGCCCGGATGCAGCTGACGCACCACATCGACGTAGCCCGCGGCGATCAGCTCATCGATCCAGGCGCGTTCCTCGGGCAGGAATCCGGCCGACTTCAGATTGCCCTTCCAGTTCTTCAGGTCGCGTTCGGTGTGCGCGATGTTCCAGTCGCCGCCGACCACGAATTCGCCGGTGCGGGTCTTCAGGTAGGCACCGAACTCGGCCATGAAGCGGTACTTCTCGTCTTGGCGTGGGGTACCCGCGTCGCCGGAGTGCACGTAGACGCTGGCGACGGTCAGCTCGTCGAAGTCGGCCTCGAGGTAGCGCCCGGAAGCATCGAACTCGGCGCTGCCGAATCCGACGCGCACGGCCTTCGGCTCGCGCCTGGAGAGGATGCCGACACCGGCCCGGCCCTTGGCCCCCGGCTCGGCGTGCGCCAGCCACCAGCCGTCGGCCAGCGCGGGGGCGAGTGCGGCGCGGGTCTGCTCGTCGGTGGCGCGGGTCTCCTGTAGGCAGACGATGTCGGCCTCGGTGGCGGCGAGCCACTCGAGCATGCCCTTACCCGTGGCCGCTCGGACGCCGTTTACGTTGACACAAGAGATGATGTAGGGCACCCGACGACCGTACAATGCTGGTCAGAGATATCGCCCCCGGACACCGCCGTCCAGGAAGGGGTGCTGACGATGACGTCCGACACCTCCAAGTCCCCGGCCGCCCCGCGTTCCAGCCGAGCGCGAACCGCACGCGCGGCCGACAAACCCGGACCGGTCAAGGCCCTGCACCTGGGTTCCGGCGATCCGCTGCTGCTGTTGCACGGATTCATGCTCTCGCCGCACTGCTGGGAACGCACCGCGGACCGGTTGTCCTCGGCCTGCGAGGTGTACGCGCCCGCGCTTCCCGGGCACTGGGGCGGCCCGCCCTCCGAGGGCTGGCACACCGACGTGTCCGTGCTGGCCGACGGGATCGAGGCCCAGCTCGACGAATTGGGTTGGCGCACCTGCCACATCGCGGGCAACTCGCTCGGCGCCTGGGTGGGGGTGGAACTCGCCCGCCGCGGCCGGGCCCGCACGTTGACGCTCATCGCGCCCGCCGGTGGCTGGAACGTCCCCTCGATCACTCAGTTCCGGGTCGGCCTGAAGTTCCTCTCGCTGGTCCCGCTCGTACGGATCGGCAGGCGGCTCGGCGACTTCGCCACCGACAACTTCATTCCGCAGCGGTTCGCGCTGTTCCTGCTGAGCAAGCAGGCTTCGGCGGTGCCGCGCCGCGAGATCGCGAACGTCCTGCGCGCCGCGCTGAACTGCACGGCGATGGTGCCGATGATCGCGGGCGGCCTGCGCGCCCCGGCCCTCGCCGACCTGTCCGACCTGCCCACGCCGGTCCGCTTGCTGCTCGCCGAGTACGACCGCATCATCCCGAACCGCGTCTACGCCCGCCGCTACCTGAAGGAACTCCCCGACTCCGCCGACCGCATCCTCGTCAACGGCGTCGGCCACGTCCCCATGCTGGAAGCCCCCGACCGCATAGCCACCCTCATCGCCGAACACGTCTACGCCAGCCGCACCCACCTCCGCGCCGTGTGAATCTCACACATCCTGTGCACGCCTCACATAGGCGGTGCCTATGTGAGGCGTGCGGTAGGGGTGTGGGAGCGTCAGCGGCCGAGGAGGGCCTTGGCGATGTGGGTTACTTGGATTTCGTTGGAGCCCGCGTAGATCATCAGGGATTTGGCGTCGCGGGCTAGTTGTTCGACGCGGTATTCGGTCATGTAGCCGTTGCCGCCGAAGAGTTGGACGGCTTCCATGGCCACGTCGGTGGCGGCTTCGGAGCAGTAGAGCTTCATCGCGGAGGCTTCGGCGAGGGTCGGCGGTTTGCCCGCGCGACCGCGCTCGAGCGCGTTGAACACCATGTTCTGCACGTTGATCCTGGCGATCTCCATCTTGGCCAGCTTGAGCTGGACCAGCTGGAAGCGCCCGATCTCCTGACCCCACAGCTTGCGGCTCTTGGCGTACTCGACGCAGAGCCGGTGGCATTCGTTGATGATGCCCAGCGCCATGAACGCCACCCCGATGCGTTCGGCGGTGAAGCTGGAGCGCGCGGACTCGCGACCGTCGCCGCCCTTGTGCTCCTCTGTCTCGCCGAGCAGCCGGTCCCGGCCGAGGCGGACGTTGTCGAAGAACAGCTCGCCGGTCGGCGAGGCGTGCAGGCCCATCTTCTTGAACGGCTTGCCCTGGGTAAGCCCCTCCATGCCCTTGTCGAGGACGAAGGTCAGCACCTTACGCTCACGCTTGTCGGCACCGGTGCCCTCCTCCAGCTTCGCGTACACGATCATCACGTCGGCGAAGGGACCGTTGGTGATGAAGGTCTTCTGGCCGTTGAGGATGTAGTCCTCACCGTCGCGCTTGACGTAGGTCTTCATCCCGCCGAACGCGTCCGAGCCCGAGTCCGGTTCGGTGATCGCCCAGGACGCGACCTTCTTCATCGTCACGATGTCGGCGAGCCACCGCTCCTTCTGCGCCAGCGTGCCGCGCGACATGATGGTGGTCGCGCCCAGCCCGATGCTGACGCCCATCGCGGTCACCAAACCCATACAGACACCGGACAATTCGCCGATCAGCACCGCCATCAGCGACTCCTGCCCGCTGAACGGGCTACCGCCGGAAGACTTCTTCTTCTCCGGCGCGGGCTCCCCCGCCGCGACCGCGGCTTCCCTGGACCGCTGTTTGGCGAGCATCTTCTCGACCGCGTCGCCGCCCATCGCGTCGATCCCGAACTCGCTGAACAGCTTTCGGATGATCGGATACGGCAGCATCTCGCCGGTGTCGAGCGCGTCCAGGTTCGGCCGGATCTCCTTGTCGATGAAGGTGCGCACCGCGTCGCGGATCATCAGATCGGTCTCGGACCATTCGAACATCGTCGTTCTCCTTTCTGGCGGCCCAACCTCAGGGCAGCCGGGCGGCGATGTCGTCGATCAGCCAGGGGCCCTCGGTCTCGATCGTCTTGACGTCGTGCCAGCCGCCCAACTCGGAGATGGCGCCGCCCTGCACCGCGAACACCTTGCCGGTGATCGGGCACTTGTCCGAAGCCAAGTATGCGACCAACGGGGAGATATTGGCGGGGCTGAAGGCATCGAATCCGCCCGCTTCCTCAGCCGCCTCCGCCTCGGCCGCCATCATCTCGCCCATGCCCGGCGTGGCGAGGGTGAGCCGGGTCCGCGCGATGGGCGCGATGGCGTTCACCCGCACGCCGTAGCGGGCCAGCTCGTCGGCGGCGACCAGCGTCAGCGCGGCGATGCCCGCCTTGGCCGCGCCGTAGTTGGCCTGACCGGCGTTCGGGATGGTGGTGCCCGAGGCGGACGCGGTGTTGATCACCGCCGCGTTGGGCTGATTGCCCGCCTTGCTCTGCTCTTTCCAGTAGGCGGCCGCGTGGTGCAGCACCGCGGCGTGGCCCTTGAGGTGCACCGCGATCACGGCGTCCCACTGGGCTTCGTCCATGCCCGCGACGAACGCGTCACGCAGGATGCCCGCGTTGTTGACCACGATGTCCAGGCCGCCCAGCTCCGAGACCGCCTGCTGGACCAGGTTGGGCGCGCCCTCCCAGGAGGCGATGTTGTCGGTGTTGGCGACCGCCTTGCCGCCCGCCGCGACGATCTCCTCGACCACCTGCTGCGCAGGCCCGGAATCGGTGCCCTCGCCCGCGTTGCTGCCGCCGAGGTCGTTGACGACGACGTGCGCGCCCTCGCTCGCGAACAGCAGCGCGTGCTCGCGGCCGATCCCCCGGCCCGCGCCGGTGATGACGGCGACCTTTCCTTCCAATGCGCCCATGTGTGCGTCTCCTGTGTGGTGCTCCCGCCCGATCGGACGAGGGTGTGATGAATGGGGTACCGGCACGCGACCGAACGCCGCGGGCCGATCGGGTCAGTCGGCGATCTCGGCGAGGCCGTCGCTGAGCACGACGTCCGTGCCGCGCACCGTCTCGAAGGCGTAGGTGGTGACGCCGTCGGCGGCGCCCACCTTCCAGATCCGGGTCTCCAGGTCGTCGCCGGGGAAGACCATCTTGGCGAAGCGCACCGCGAAACGGCGCAGCCGATGCACATCCGAGCCCGCCGCCTCGGTGAGCACCGCCCACGACGCGAAGGCCATGGTGCACAGGCCGTGCGCGATGATGCCTGGCAGTCCGGCGTCCTTGGCGACCTGCTCGTCCAGGTGCAGCGGCACCGGATCGCCGGAAGCCGGTGCGTAGCGGAAAGTTTGGTCGTCGTCGACGTGCTGCGGCACGACGGCGAACGGCTCGGTTCCACGCAGCGACTCGTCGAACTTGTGCGGCGGCGCGGCCTGTCCGACGGACTTGCTCGCGTCGATGTTGCGAAAGAACGCGGTCAGGTATTGCTCGTTGACCAGTTCCCCGTCCTCGTCGCGACATTCGACGAGGATGGTGATCGTGCTGCCGTTGGACTTGCTCGCGTAGCCCACCGCTTTCGCGCGGGTGACCAGCTCGTCACCGGGCCGGATCGCACGGTGGAAGTGAAAGTCCTGCTCGCCGTGCACTACTCGGCCGAAGATGTCCATCGGCGCCACGTCGATCACCGGCATCATCATGGCCTCGAAGACCGGGACGATGCCGAACACCGGCGAGGCCACCTCGCCCGCACGGTGCGCCGCGATGGGATCGTTGGTGGCCGCGGCGTATTCGGCGATCCGTTCCGAGGTCACCTCGAAACGCTCGTCGTCACACCAGGTTTCCAGACCCGCGTCGTCGAATTCGACGACGCGGGCGGCGGTGGTTTCCGCTGTCATCGCGACGCCTTACGCCGAGGCCAGCGCGTCGAGCTGGTCGAGCGACTTGTCCAGCTGCTTGATGCCGTCCTTCTCGACCGCCTTGCCGAGCGCGCCCTTGATCAGCGCGCCTTCGAAGTCGCCGGACACCACGATGGTGCTGCCCGCGCCCTTTGGCTGGATGTCGAAGGTGAATTCGGTTTTCACGCCGGCCATTCCGGTGCCGCCGAGGGTCAGCTTGTTCGGCGCCTCGACCGCCTTGATGGTCCACTCCAGCTTGTTCGCCATGCCGAGCATGACGATCTTGGCGACCAGCTTGGACCCCTCGGCCAAGACGGTGGGCGGCTCCTCCATGAAGCGCTCGTGGATGGTGAACCACTTGTCCCAGGTCTGCGGGTCGGAGACGACCGCCCACAGCGCTTCCGGGGTGGCGTCGACATCCTTGGTTGCTTCGATGTGTCCCATGATCTCTCCTGTCGGGGAATGGTTTTCGGATCAGCGATCGGCGCGCTGGTAGGCGGTCACGACCGCGGCGCCGCCGAGGCCGATGTTGTGCTGGAGCGCGGCGGTGACGCCCTCGACCTGACGCTTGTCGGCCGCGCCGCGCAGCTGCCAGGTGAGTTCGGAGCACTGCGCAAGACCGGTGGCGCCCAGCGGATGCCCCTTGGAGATCAGGCCGCCGGAGGGGTTGACGACCCACTTGCCGCCGTAGGTCGTCTGGTTCTCGTCGATGAGCTTGCCCGCCTCGCCCGGGCCGCACAGGCCGAGCGCCTCGTAGAGCAGCAGCTCGTTGGCGGAGAAGCAGTCGTGCAGCTCGATGACCTGGAAGTCCTCGGGGCCGAGGTTCGCCTGGCGGTAGACCTGCCGCGCGGCTTGCACATTCATGTCGAAGCCGATCAGGTTCTTCGCGGTGCCGTCGAAGGTGGAACCGAAGTCGGTGGTCATCGCCTGGCCGACGATCTCGACGGCCTGCCCGGCGAGGTCGTGGGAGTTCACGAAGTCCTCGCTCGCCAGGATCACCGCGCCGGAACCGTCGGAGGTCGGCGAGCACTGCAACTTGGTGAGCGGGTCGTAGATCATCCGCGCGCCGAGGATGTCGTCGAGGGTGTACTCGTCCTGGAACTGGGAGTACGGGTTGTTCACCGAGTGCTTGTGGTTCTTGTAGCCGATCTTGGCGAAGTGCTCGGCGGTGGTGCCGTATTCCTTCATGTGCTCGCGACCCGCCGCGCCGAACATCCACGGCGCGACCGGGAAGAGCACCTCGGAGATCTCGGCCAGCGCCATGATGTGCTTGGCCATCGGCTGCTCGCGATCGTCCCAGGTGGAACCGAGCGAGCCGGGCTGCATCTTCTCGAAGCCCAACGCCAGCGTGCAGTCGGCGAGCCCGCCGCGGATGGCCTGCGCCGCGAGGTACAGCGCGGTGGAACCGGTCGAGCAGTTGTTGTTGACGTTGACCACCGGAATGCCGGTCATGCCGAGCTCGTAGACCGCGCGCTGCCCGGAGGTGGATTCGCCGTAGACGTAGCCGACGTAGGCCTGCTGCACCTCGCGGTAGTCGATGCCCGCGTCGGCGAGCGCTTTGGTACCCGACTCCCGCGCCATGTCCGGGTAATCCCAGTCGGTGCCGTCCTCGTTCTTGCGACGGCCCGGCTTCTCGAACTTCGTCATGCCGACGCCGACGACGTAAACCCTGTTCGCCATCGAACTCCTTACTTCGTGCCTGCCCGCGCCGTGGTGTGCACCGGCGGTGCGGGCGGCGGACATCAGCGTCCGATCCGAACGGATCGAGCTGAAACAAACATACAAAGCTGTATGTAATGATGCAAGGGTCCTGTGCTAGTTCGGATCAATTCAGCTTTATTCGCAGGTCAGAGTGGCATTGACAGACATACAACTAGTTGTGTATCTGGAGCCACCCGCCGCTGAGATGTAGGCGGTTACGCCCGATGGATGTTTTCGGGACGGGAGCACGTACGCCGCGCCAGACCCGGCCAACGGCGGCGCAATCCTCGGCGCTTCCCCGGCACCGCCGAGCAGGCGGCCGATCCCGGCTCGCGGTACCGCTGCCCACCGCGAAGTTTTCGGCCCGCAAAGCGGTTCGAGACCGAGCCCACGGTCACAGCGATCGCCGTCAGCGGCAACGGCAGCACCGACACTGCGGCCGCACCGACGCCGCACGAAGCGCCGACGGCGGTCGGCACTCAGCCCGCAGCAGTCAGCCAGCGGGCGTCAGCAAGCCTCGGTAACAGCGTGATTCGTATGCGACTCGACGCCATTGCGATGCCGCACTGCCACATCGGCCGAACTCGACCACATCGCGCGCTCCGCAGCGCCTCGTCGACTGCCGGTCGGATTGGGACCCCGTCCCGTATCGCCTCGCCTCATCGACCGCCGGTCGGACTGGGACCACGTCCCGTATCGCCTCGCCGCGTCGATAGTCATCGGAGACTCGGCGTCGCGGCCGCTGTGTTTCACAGCGTTCGCCGCCAGCGGGAATCAGCGGATTCGCCATGCGGCCATAGCCTCCAGCGAGGCGTCAGCGACCCCGCGAGCGCTCGTCATTCACTCCGCGGCACGAGGCTCGCCGTCGCGGCGGCCCGCAGGTTCGCGGACGCGCGACCCCAGCGACGGCGGGCGCGGTCGGTATCCGGCTCGATGAAGTTCGAGATGAGGATGCCGCGCAGGGCGTCCATGGCGGTGTAGACGAAATCGCGAGCGTCCTTGCGGCGCATCTCGTCCGGGACGAATCGGGCCACCGCCATCAGCACCGCGTTGTTCACGAACGGCTCGACCTTCTCCATGGCCGAGGCGAGCACCGGGTCGGTCCGGCCCGCGACCCACAGTTCGACGGTCGCGATGAACAGCGGACCCTGGTGCAGTTCCCACAGGAAGTCCAACGCCGCGGCGACCGGGTCGGCGCCGCTTTCGACCTTGGCCATTTCCCGCATCGCGGTCTCCGCGCGGCGCTGGGCCAGGTGACTGATCGCGGCGACGACGAGATCGTTCTTGGATCCGAAGTGATGCACCTGCGCCCCGCGCGTGACGCCCGCGCGCTCGGCGACCCGCGGCGTCGTCGTCCCCGCGTAGCCGTATTCGACCAGGCAGTCGATGGTGGCGTCGAGCAACCGCACGCGCATCTCGCTGCTGCGCTGTTCCTGGGTTCGGCGCTGCGGCTTGTCGGCGGCGGTCCTGGTCATTCCGACGATTCTACACTTACATACAGATCTGTATGTTCTGGCGTGCGACGCCGACCGACCAGCACCGTCACGGCGAAGAGCAGCGTACCGATCACCGCGAGACCCGCCCCGACGGCGGCGGGCGCGGTGTACCCGAGACCCGCCGCGATGACCACACCGCCGAGCCACGCGCCCGCGGCGTTGGCGATGTTCAAGGCCGCGTGATTGAGCGCGGCGGCGAGGGTTTGGGCGTCGGCGGCGACGTCCATCAGTCGGGTCTGTAGCCCGGGCGCGAGCGCCGCGCCGGTCGCGCCGACCAGGAACGCGCCCGCTGCGGCGGTGAACGGATTGTGCGCCGCGGCGACGAAACCGGCGAGCACGACGGCCATCGCGATCATCGCGAGGAAGACGGCACGGTCCACACCGCGATCGGCGAGCACGCCACCGACGATGTTGCCCGCCACCATGCCGAGCCCGAACAGCATCAGCACCAGCGGCACGAAGCCCAGCGACATGCCTGCCACGTCGGTGAGGGTGGTGGTGATGTAGGTGTAGACGGCGAACATGCCGCCGAAGCCGACGGCGCCGACCGCCAAGGTCAGCAGCACCTGCGAGCGACGCAGCGCGCCGAGTTCGGTCCGGGGATCGGTGGTCCTGACGCCGGTGAGCTCCGGCACGAAACGGGCGAGCGCCGCGACCGTCGCGAGGCCGATCACCGCGACCACCACGAAGGCGTCCCGCCACCCGAGATGCTGGCCGAGCCAGGTGGCGGCGGGAACGCCGACAACATTGGCGGCGCTCAGCCCCAGCATAACGGCGGCAACAGCTTTGGCTCGCTGCCCGGCGGGCGCGAGGGTGGCCGCGGCCAGCGAGGCGACGCCGAAGTACGCCCCGTGCGGCAGACCGGAGACGAAGCGCGCCACGACCAGGCTCTCGAAGCTCGGCGCCACCACAGTTGCCGCGTTGCCCACGCTGAACGCGATCATCAACGCGATGAGCAGCCGCTTGCGCGGAACCCGTGCGCACAGCGCGGCAAGTACCGGCGCGCCGATCACCACGCCGAGCGCGTAGGCGGACACGGCGTGTCCCGCGGTCGGTTCCGAGACGTGCATGGCCTGCGCGATGTCGGGCAGCAAACCCATGGTGACGAACTCGGTCGTGCCGATGCCGAAGCCGCCGAGCGCGAGCGCGAGCATCGCGGGGATATGCCAATTGGTCCGCGCTTGGCCGGGCGGAGCTGGCAGAGGGGTGGCTACCTGACTGGTCACGCCTTCATGTAACCGGCGCGCGCGTCCGATCGCTCCCCGAGCCGAGGTGAGTTCGGCCACCGCCCGCTGTGGTATCAGTCCAGCTCACACGGCGTCGCCCTACGCCCCCAGAGTCACCGACAGCCATTCTGGCCACGGGAATCTGTCAGGCGATCGGCTCCCGGCGCGCGAAGGTTCGCCGGTATTCGGCGGGTGTCACGCCGACCACGGACGCGAAATGGCGGCGCAGATTCGTCGCGGTCCCCAGTCCGGACAGGCGGCTGATCCGCTCGATATTGAAGTCAGTGGTCTCCAACAGCGACTGGGCGTGCGCGAGGCGCTGGTTGAGCAACCACTGCATCGGGGTGGCTCCGGTGGAGCGGTGCAGGCGGCGGTGGAAGGTGCGCGGGCTCATATTGGCCTTGGCCGCCAGGGTATCGACGGTCAGCGGCTCGTCGAGGTGCTCGACGGCCCATTGCAGCACCACGCCGAGATCGTCCGCGGCACGCGCGGGAACGTTCCGGTCGACGTACTGCGCCTGACCCCCGGACCGGTGCGGCGGGATCACCATACGGCGCGCGAGCTGGTTGGCCACCTCGGCTCCCAGGTCGCGGCGGACGAGGTGCAGGCACAGATCCACTGCCGCGGTCATGCCCGCGCTGGTGAGCACGTCGCCGTCGTCGACGTAGAGCACGGAGTCGTCGACCTCGATGTTCGGGAAGCGCTTCGCCAGCATCTCGGCGTGCGCCCAGTGCGCGGTGACCCGCCTGCCGTCGAGCAGACCCGCCGCCGCGAGCGCGAAGGTGCCGTCGCAGAGGGCGACCATGCGCGCGCCGCGGCGATGCGCGGCGGCCAGTGCCTCCAGCAGCTCGGGTGGCAGTTCGCGTTCGGCGGTCACGCATTCGTGCGCCACCGAGGGCACGATCACGGTGTCGGCGGTGAGCAGGTCGTCGAATCCGTGCTCGGCGCGCAGGAACGCGCCGAAGCCGATCGGCTGGGTCTGCTGGTCCGGGGCCACCGCGCACACCTTCAGCTCGTACCAGGGGTCGGCCAGATCGGGCTGCGGTGTGCCGAAAATCGAAGCGACGACGCCCAATTCGTAGAGATCCCACGGGTGCAGCGCGCCGGGCGCGATGGCCATGGCGACGGTTCGACCGGTCATGCCCGCGCCTCGCCGACGCTCGGCTTCGGTCCGCGCCCCGCGCGCTGGCACATGAATCGCTCGCTCATACCTTGAGTATGGCAGCAATCGTTCGATAGGCGGCAGTTCTGCCACTCACTCCTCGGCGGCTCTGTCGCGAAGACTGGTCGACGGGCGCCCACCCGACAGAACGACACGACGGAGGAATCATGAGCAAGACATCGGTCACCGTGCTGGGTCTCGGGCGGATGGGCGCGGCGATCGCCGAGGTCTTCCTGCGCAACGGCCATCCGACCACGGTGTGGAATCGAACGCAGGGCAAGGCGATTCACCTCGACGAGCTCGGCGCACGGCGCGCGGACGACGCCGCCGAGGCGGTCGCGGCGAGCGAACTGATCGTCACCGTGCTCGCCGACACGGCGGCCGCCGGGGAGCAGCTCGTGCCACTCGGCGCGACGCTGCGCGGGCGGACGGTGCTGAACGTGGCCACCGGCCGCCCCGACACCGCGCGCGAGCTGGCCGAACGGCTCGCCGAGCACGGTGCGCGCTTCCTGGACGGCGGCATCTTCGGCGTCCCGCAGACGGTGGGCACGCCCGATACGCTGCTCGTCTACAGCGGCGAGTCCAGCGCGCAGGCCGAATTCGCCGAGGTCCTAGCGGAATTGGGCGCGACCGAGTACGTCGGCGCGGACCCGGGCCTCGCGGCGCTGCACGACATGGCGGTGCTCGGCGGGATGTACGGGCTGTTCGGCGGCTTCTTCCAGGCGACGGCGATGGTGCACACCGAGCGGGTCTCCGCGGTCGATTTCACCGACACGTTCCTGGTGCCCTGGCTGCGCGCGCTGCTCGACATGCTGCCGACGCTGGCCGCCGAGATCGACTCGCGGGAGTTCCCGGTGAACTTCTCCGATCTCGCGGTCAACGCGGCCGGTCTCGCGGACATCCGCACGACCAGCCGGAACCAAGGCGTGGCGACGGATCTGCTCGATCCGCTGCAGCGGCTGTTCGACGCCGAGGTCGAACGTGGGCACGGGGCAGCCAGCTTCACCAGGGCGTTCGCCGGTCTGCTCGACGCACCTGTGCCTTCCGGCAACTGACTGCAGCGCAATCGGCGCTCGTCCGACACGGACGGCGTTTCCGCGCGCGGCACTCGGAGTCGGCTCCGGCTCCATGCTTCGCCGCGTGCACGTCGCACGCCAAAGCTCGATGTCGCGGTCTACCCCGAATACACGTCGGGCACCCGTTCCACCGTGAGGTGGGGCGGGTGCCCGGTTCAACCCCGGCGCTGGGATCACCCAGCGCCGGTCGGGGTCGGACGGATCGCGTCCGGCCCCCGGTGCCGACTCAGCGCAGCGCGCGAGCCAGGTTCGCGTCGAGCGCGCCGAGGAACTCCTCGGTGGTCAGGTAACCCTGGTCGCCGCCGACGAGCAGCGCGAGGTCCTTGGTCATCTGGCCGCCCTCGACGGTCTTGATGACGACGTCCTCGAGGGTCTGCGCGAAGCCGATCACCTCGGGGGTGTTGTCCAGCTTGCCGCGGTGCTCGAGGCCACGGGTCCAGGCGAAGATCGACGCGATCGGGTTGGTCGAGGTCGGCTTGCCCTGCTGGTGCTGACGGTAGTGCCGGGTGACGGTGCCGTGCGCGGCCTCGGCCTCGCAGGTCTTGCCGTCCGGGGTGAGCAGCACCGAGGTCATCAGGCCGAGGGAACCGAAGCCCTGGGCCACGGTGTCGGACTGCACGTCGCCGTCGTAGTTCTTGCAGGCCCAGACGTAGCCGCCCTCCCACTTCATGGAGGAGGCGACCATGTCGTCGATGAGACGGTGCTCGTAGGTCAGGCCCGCCGCGTCGAACTGGCTCTTGAACTCGGTGTCGAAGATCTCCTGGAAGGTGTCCTTGAACATGCCGTCGTAGGCCTTCAGGATGGTGTTCTTCGTCGACATGTAGACGGGGTAGTTCTGCTGCAGGCCGTAGTTGAACGACGCGCGCGCGAAGTCCTCGATGGACTTCTTGAAGTTGTACATGCCCATGATGACGCCGCCCTCGTCCGGCATCTTCACGACCTCGTGCACGATCGGCTCGCTGCCGTCCTCAGGGGTGAAGGTCAGGGTGACGGTGCCCGACTGGAAGACCTTGAAGTCGGTGGCGCGGTACTGGTCGCCGAAGGCGTGGCGGCCGATGATGATCGGCTTGGTCCAGCCGGGAACCAGTCGCGGGACGTTGGAGATGATGATCGGCGCGCGGAAGATGGTGCCGCCGAGGATGTTGCGGATGGTGCCGTTGGGCGAGCGCCACATCTTCTTGAGGCCGAACTCCTCGACGCGGGCCTCGTCCGGCGTGATCGTGGCACACTTCACGCCGACGCCGTGCTGCTTGATGGCGTTGGCCGCGTCGATGGTGACCTGGTCGTCCGTCTTGTCCCGGTACTCGATGCCGAGGTCGTAGTACTCGAGGTTCACGTCGAGGTACGGGTGGATCAGCTTGTCCTTGATGAACTGCCAGATGATCCGGGTCATCTCATCACCGTCGAGTTCGACGACGGTGCCTTCAACCTTGATCTTGGACATGGATCTTCGTGTCCTCCTAGGATGGTGCCCTTATTGCACGGCCAGGCGAACACGCTTGTGAGCGGACCCCAGCTGTTCAACAGACAACGTATATGTACCGCGTTGTTTGCGGGACGTGTGGTGCAAGCAAGACAAGCGTACTGCTGCCGACGATCTCACCGCGCGGGGAGGGGCCACTGTGCGGACTCCTAGACGGTTACCCACGATAGCCCCACGAGTGATCCCAACCACTTTCTCCATCATGTCATCCGGAGCAAGTCGAGCGCGCCGACCTGCGCCGGAACCGAAGGGCGGCCAGGCGCGCGAGACGGCCCGCGCACCGTCGATGCGCGGGCCGTATCCGGTGTCGCTCAGACCGCGAGCGGGACGCGAACACTCTCCTCCGCGTCCTCGGCGAAGTCGGCCGGCTTGGCCTTGATCATCAGCGCGATCACCGGAATCGCGGCGAGGAAGAAGCCCGCGCCCACATAGAACGCGACGTCGTAGCTGTAGATGGCGGCGCGAGCGGCCAAATCGTCGACGGTCGGATTGTCGGCGAGGTAGTCCTTCGCCGCCTGCACCGAGATCGTGGTGAGCAGCGCGGTGCCGACCGCGCCGCCGACCTGCTGGGCGGCGTTGAGCAACGCGCTGGCGACACCGGCGTCGGCCTCGTCCACCCGGTGCAGCGCCACCGCCTGCATACCGACGAACAGCGGTCCCATGCCGAGCGCGATCAGCAGCTGGGCGGGCAGCACACCAGCGGCGTAGCTGTCGCCGTAGCTCAGCTGCGCCAGCCAGAGCAACCCGACCACGCCGAGCGCGGCGCCTACGACCATCAGCGGACGCGGTCCGAGCTTGGGCAGCAGCGCGCTGGTGATGCCCGCCGACACCGCGATGCCCACGGGGAACGGCAGGAACGCGACGCCCGCCTTCAGCGGCGAGTAACCGAGCGTGACCTGGAAGTAGAAGCTCAGGAACAGGAACATCGCGAACATCGCGATGGGGATCAGCAGCGCCGCGAGCAGTGCGCCGCCGCGGTTGCTCTCCCCCGGAATACGCAGGGGCAACAGCGGATTCGACGAACGGCGCTCGATGGCGACGAACGCGACGAGCAGTGCGAGCCCGGCGACCAGCAGCGCGAGGGTGCCGCCCGAGGTCCAGCCGTGATCGGCCGCGCGGCTGAAGCCGTACACGATGGCGATCAGGCCTGCTGTCACGGTGACGGCACCGGGCACGTCGTAGCCGCCGGTCCGCGGCGCGGGCACGTCCTTGATGACGAACGCGAGCGCGCCGACGAACGCGAGGATCGCGATGGGGGTGTTGACCAGCAGGGTCCACCGCCAGGACGCGTATTCGGTGAGCGCGCCACCCGCGATCAGGCCGATCGCGGCGCCGCCCGCGGAGATTCCCGCGAACACGGCGAAGGCGCGGGCCCGTTCTTTCGCCTCGGTGAACGTCACCGAGACCAGCGCGAGCGCGGCGGGTGCGAGCAGCGCGGCGAAGGCGCCTTGCAAGCCGCGACCCGCGAAGAGCTGGGCGCCGTTCTGCGCCAGACCCGCGAGCGCCGAGGCGGCCGCGAAGCCGACGAGGCCGACCAGGAAGATCCGGCGGCGGCCGAGGTAGTCGGCAAGGCGGCCGCCGAGCAGCAGCAGGCCGCCGAAGATCAGCGTGTAGGCGGTGAGGGCCCACTGCTTGTCGCCCTCGCTGATGCCGAGGTCACGCTGCGCGAACGGCAGCGCGATAGTCACGATGGTCGCGTCGAGGACCACCATCAGCTGGGCCAGCCCGATCACGCCGAGCGCCAGCCAGCGGGCCGAGTCGCGCCGGTCACCCGGCGCGTGCACCGCTGTCGATATCTCGCTCACCTTGTCTCCTCGTCGTCCGGAAGTGCGCGTGCGAGCAATCCTGTCACTGTCCGACATTTGGCGTCAATAGAAAAATGTCGCAATCAGACATTTGCCATGTTGCGACAGTTGAGCGAGTGTCTGGGTTACAGTGGGGAGATGCTCGACTCATCGACGCCGGTGGGCACGAACGCGGCCGAGGACGCCGCCGCGACCGGGAACAGCACAGCGCGGGCGACGGCGGGCGGCCTCGCGTCGACGGAACGGGAAGGCGTGGTGTCCACGACGCGAGACAACACAGCACCTCTCGGACTGCGCGAGCGCAAGAAGCAGCAGACGAGGCAGCGCATCATGAACATCGCGCTCGAGCTGTGCGACAAGCAGGGCTTCGACGCGACGACGGTCGAGCAGATCGCGAACGCGGCCGACGTCTCGCCGCGCACCGTCAACCGGTATTTCGAGACGAAGGAGGACATCGTCCTCGCGCCGGTCCTCGACTTCGGTCAAATGGTTGCCGACAAGTTGCGAGAAGAGCCGCGCGGCGGCAACGAGCTGCGCGCGCTGTGCAACGCCTACCTCCAGGTGATCGATGACGCGGCGACGGAGAACTCGGCGGTGTCGTTCTGCAGGTTCCAGCAGATGCAGCGGATCGCGCGCGACAGCCCCTCGGTCAACAGCCGCGCGCTGGAGTTCGCCGACAGCAAGTCCGCTGCCATCACCGCGGTGCTCGCCGAACGTCTCGGCACCACCCAAGACGCGCTCAGCGTGCGGTTGATCGTCTCTACCTGGCAGATGCTGTGTCACCTCGCGATGGACGTGCACAGCGAGCTGATCATGGACTGCGATCCGCAGATCGCGGTGCGCGCGGCGCGGGCGACGCTGCTCGACGCGTACGCGGAGTTCATGCGGGTCTGCACGGAACCGCCGACGGAATCGGCGGAGTGAGATCGGCTACGAATTTCGGCCATTGGCCGCCCGCCAGCTACCATGTCCGTCAGGTCATGAGTGCCAGCGCCAAGCCCCGGCTCGCTGGACGGCAACCCTCCAGCAGCGGTGGGGTGCTCCGGGTGATGACCGGGCCCTCGAAGGTCGAGGGCAAGCGCGCTGTCAGGAGGTTCCCGGAAATGTGTTGTCCTGGATAGACCGCATCACCGATCTCGTTAGTCCGGCGAACAACTCTTGTGGAGCATGATATGACCGACCCCGTCGCGGCCGAGTTCGATCCTGCCCGTTGGTCCTTCGAGACCAAGCAGGTGCATGCGGGCCAAGCCCCCGATCCGAGCACCGGCGCCCGCGCCCTGCCGATCTACCAGACCACCTCCTACGCCTTCCGCGACACCGACCACGCGGCGGCGCTGTTCGGTCTCGCCGAGCCGGGCAATATCTACACCCGCATCATGAACCCGACCCAGGACGTGGTCGAGCAGCGCATCGCCGCCCTGGAAGGCGGCGTCGCCGCACTGCTGCTCGCCTCCGGGCAGGCCGCGGAGACGTACGCGATCCTGAACCTGGCTTCCGCAGGCGACCACATCGTGTCCAGCCCGCACCTGTACGGCGGCACCTACAACCTCTTCCATTACTCGCTGCCCAAGCTCGGCATCGAGGTCTCGTTCGTCGAGGACGCGGACGATCTCGAACAGTGGCGCGCCGCGATCCGGCCCAATACCAAGGCGTTCTTCGGCGAGACCATCGCCAATCCCAGCAGCGCCGTGTTCGACATCCCCGGCATCGCCGAGGTCGCGCACGCCGCCGGGATCCCGCTGATCGTGGACAACACCGTCGCGACCCCTTACCTGATCCAGCCGCTGGCGCACGGCGCCGACATCGTGGTGCACTCGGCCACCAAGTACCTGGGCGGGCACGGCACGGCCATCGCGGGCGCGATCGTCGACGGCGGAAAGTTCGACTGGACCGTCCGCGACGACAAGGGCGAGCCGCGTTTCCCCGGCTTCACCACCCCGGACCCCAGCTATCACGGCGCGGTCTTCGCCGATCTCGGCGCGCCCGCCTACGCGCTGAAGGCCCGCGTGCAGCTGCTCCGCGATCTCGGCGCGGCAGTCTCGCCGTTCAACGCGTTCCTCATCGCGCAGGGCATCGAGACGCTGAGCCTGCGCGTCGAGCGCCACGTCGCCAACGCGCAGGCGGTCGCCGAATTCCTGGCCGAGCATCCGGCGGTCGAATCGGTGCACTACGCGGGACTGCCCAGCTCGCCTTGGCACGAGCGCGCCAAGCGGCTCGCGCCGAAGGGGACCGGCGCGATCGTCTCGTTCGAGCTGCGCGGCGGTGTCGACGCGGGCAAGAAGTTCGTGGACGCGTTGGTCCTGCACAGCCACGTGGCCAACATCGGGGATGTGCGTTCTCTGGTGATCCATCCGGCATCGACGACGCACTCCCAGCTGACACCCGAGCAACAGCTCGCCTCCGGCGTCACCCCGGGACTGGTCCGCCTCGCCGTGGGCATCGAGGGAATCGACGACATTCTGGCCGATCTGCGCGCCGGATTCACGGCGGCGACGACGTGACCGTGAGCACCGAGCAGAGCATCGAGTCCGGCGTCGGCCTGTTGCCGCCGCCGGACGGCAGGCCCGGCGTCATCGCCATCGGGGACGTGCGGCTGGAAAGCGGCGCGGTGATTCCGAATGTCCATCTCGCCGTGCAGCGGTGGGGCGAACTCTCCCCCACCCTGGACAATGTGGTGCTCGTCGAGCACGCTCTGACCGGTGACTCGCACGTCGTCGGCACGCCGGACGACGTCCACGCGCAGCCCGGCTGGTGGGAGGGCATGGTCGGGCCCGGGGCGCCGGTGGACACCGACGAATGGTGTGTGATCGCGACCAACGTGCTCGGCGGCTGTAAGGGCAGCACCGGGCCGTCGTCGCTCGCGCCGGACGGCAAGCCGTGGGGCTCGCGTTTCCCGGAGATCTCGATCCGCGATCAGGTGAGCGCCGAGGCCGCCCTGCTGGATCTGCTCGGCATCGAGCGGCTCGCCGCGGTCGTCGGCGGATCGATGGGCGGCATGCGGGTGCTGGAGTGGATGATCGGCGCGCCCGAAAGGGTGGCCGCGGCGCTGGTCCTGGCCGTCGGCGCGCGCGCCACCGCCGACCAGATCGGCACCCAGACCACCCAGATCGCCGCCATCAAGGCCGATCCGGACTGGCAGGGCGGCGACTACCACGACACCGATCGCGCGCCGATGACCGGCATGGGCATCGCGCGCCGCATCGCCCACCTCACCTACCGCACCGAGGGCGAACTCGACCACCGCTTCGAGAACCACGCGCAGGGCTCGGAGGATCCGCGGCGTGGCGGGCGCTACGCGGTGCAGAGCTACCTGGACCACCAGGCCGAAAAGCTGTGCAAGCGTTTCGATCCCGCCACCTATGTGTTGCTCACCGAGGCGATGAACCGACACGACGTCGGGCGCGGACGGGGCGGTATCGAGGCCGCGCTCGCCGCGACGCCGGTGCCCTGCGTGGTCGGCGGCGTGGACTCCGACCGGCTCTATCCGCTGCGCACGCAGCAGGAACTGGCCGATGCGCTACCCGGCTGCGCCCGGCTGGAAGTGGTGCACTCGCGCGACGGGCACGACGGGTTTCTGACCGAGGCGGCAGCGGTCTCCAAGTTGCTCATCGAGACCATGCGGTTGGCACGCGAGAACCGGTAGTCGCGGTTCGCCGGACACCGCGTCGGAGCGCTCGGAAGGGAGGCTACGGCCTCAGCCGACACCGAGCGTGTTGATGGTCGCCGCCAAGAAGACGATGGCGGAGCCGAGCAAACTCAGCGCGCCCACGTCGAACGGCTTGCTGCGCACCGCGAGCAGCCCGACCCGCGCGGTCGGCAGGCACAGCCGGAAGGCCGCCGCCAACAACGTCGCCCCACCGAAGAACAGGGCACCGCGCCGCCACCGATCCGAAGCGACGAACACCACCGCGACCAAGACGACCAGCGCGACGACCACCATCGGCAGATGACTGCGCACGAACTGCGCGGCACGACTACCGCCTGCGTGTCGTCCGCCGGACGCGTCGAGATCGGTCACGGCACCGATTCTTGCAGACGCACCCTCGCCACCCCTGCCCCCACCACCCGCTCCCGTCGATGCGGAGCCGTGCCCGCCACCGTACGCGGACTTCCCTCTGGGCGCAGTCGACGCGTCTGTCATCGCCTTGGCCGAGCGGCTCGATGTGGCGGAAGTGGCAACTCTCGACCGACGACACTTCAGTGTCGTGCGCAGCAATCGCCGAGTGTCTTTCCGGCTTCTGCCGAACTGAACTCGGTTCTCGGCGGTGGCCCGTCGGCTCGGCTGTAGCGGCGCCTGATTGACTGGTTGCGTGTTCCGCCTGATGTTCCACGAGCCGTGCATTCCGCCGAATACCGGCAACGCGATCCGTCTGGTCGCCGGGACCGGCTGTGAGCTGCACTTGATCGAGCCGCTGGGGTTCGACCTCTCGGAGTCGAAGCTGCGCCGGGCCGGGTTGGACTACCACGATCTGGCCTCGGTCACCGTGCACGAGAGCCTGCCCGCCGCGTGGGCGGCGCTGCGGCCGGAACGCGTCTACGCCTTCACCACCAAGTCGACGACCCGCTACACCGACGTCGCCTATCAACCCGGCGACGTCCTGCTCTTCGGCACCGAACCCACCGGCCTGCCCGACCATGTCCTCGACGACCCGCACGTCACCGCCCACCTGCGCATCCCCATGCTCCCCGGCCGCCGCTCCATGAACCTCTCCAACGCCGCCGCCGTCACGGTTTACGAAGCCTGGCGCCAGCTGGGCTTTCCCGGCGGGATCTGAGCGCGGCACGGCTACCATTTACGCATGCCAGAGCCGCACCGCGAGCAGCCGAATCTCCCCACCCACATGACATGGGAGGAACTGGAGAAGCTACCCGCCGAGATCGCCGCGCAGATCGAGCTGTGGAACGGGCGGGTGGTCTGGCTGCGCCGTGGCCCCGGCGAACACCAGATATTCACCGGCCGAATGTGGACAGCACTCGAACGCTGCGCACGCAAATACATGTCGTCCGATACCGAGCACTGCTTGCGCGCGAACTTCGAGACCAACGTCTTCTTCGGTAGGACCGGCAAGTCCGACTTCGTGACACCCGACTTCCTCGTCCATCGCTGCCTGGAACAGCCCTACCAGGATGTTCGCGCCGGTGATGTCCTCTTGGTCGGTGAAGTGCTCTCCCCGGGCAATACCCAATCCGACATCGAAGCCAAGAAGGCGCGCTACGCCAGCGGTGGCATCCCTTGGTACTGGGAGGTCTCACTCGCCCGCGACGACAGCGCCATAGACATCGTCCGGGTCTACGGACTCGAAACCGGATATGGACAACTCCCCGACGGAATTCGCCCGCTGCGCCCCTCCAACTATCTGCTCACCGGGGAATGGACCCGCGAGGCCCTGAACGGTATCGAGTTCGATTTTCCGTTCCCGATCAGCATTCCGTGGACCGAACTCGAGTTCTGAGGCCTCGCCCCTCAGTCCTCGATTTCGAAACGTTTGAAGCGGGAGGTGGCGCCCGCGGTGAGGCGGACGGCGGTTTTGGGGACGTCGAAGTGGGTGGCGAGGAGTTCGATGGCGGCCTTGTTGGCCTTGCCTTCGACGGCGGGGGCGCGGACGTAGAGCTGGAGGGTGCCGTCCGGAAGTGGTTCGACGAGTGGGCCTTTACGGCTGTTGGGTTTGATGATCGCCCTGACCACCGTCGGCGGCATCGGGGGCTCCTGCTCGGGTAGTCGCGGGAATCGCTGCGGTGGAAGAGCTTTCGGCAGGTCGACGCCTGCGGCGCACCAAGCGGACGACGGCGAAGACGAGTGCGCCGACGATCGCGAGGAAGCCGAGCCAGGGAATCGCCTTGCCGGTGAACACGATCGCGTCCTTCAGCCAGTCGACCAGGGAGTTCCAGCCCGCGACGATGCCGTCCCAGAAGTTGCTCGGCCCCTCGTCGGATTCCTTGTCGGTCGTGGTGATCTCGATGGTGAGGGTGGACAGCGCGACTTGATCGTCGAGGCGGCGCTTCTGGGCGGTGAGACTGTCGAGTTCGCCCTGACGGCTGGACAGCGCCTGTTCGGCGGCGATGAGATCGGCGGTGTTGGCGGCGCTGGTGATCAGCGCGCGCAGCCGGTCGACCGAGGCCTGCAACGCCTTGATCCTGGCGTCCAGGTCTTCCCATTGCATGGTGACGTCGTCGCGGTTGGTGCTCACCCTGGTGAGGGTGCCGATCGCGCCGAGGCCGTTCACGAACGCGTCGGTCTTGTCGGCGGGCACCCGCACGGTCAGCGACGCGCTGGGTTCGGTGTCGTCGGTACCGGGTTGCTCGGTGCGGCTGTCCACCCGGCCGCCCGCCTCGCGCACCCGGTCGGAGACCTGCGCCGCGGCCTCGATCGGATCGCCCGCGGTGATGTCGATGCTGCCGGTGACGACCTCCTTGCGGTCGACGGTGTCGGTGTCCTGCCCACGACTGTCGCCGGGCACCGGCGCCTGCTCCCGGAACCCGGGCGGCGACACCGGCGCGGAGCCACCCGTCTTGGCGGGCGGCCCACCGGAGTCGGCCCGGTCATCGCCCCCGCAGCCGACGAGCAGCGCCAAGCCGAGCAAAGCGACGCACACCACAACAAGCTTCCGCATGCTCGCAGCGTAACCGCCGCACCCCGCCCGGTCACCGCCGTTCGTCAGCAGATGTCGAGCGCGGCGTCACAGATCCGCGGGCAGAATCCGGAAGGCAGCGACGCCTGGCGTCAGCGGTTCGATAGCCCGAAAGACGCGCTGATCCAACGTGAATATGCAATCGGTCCGGTGCTTGTCGGCGAGCGCGACTCCGACGGCATCCGCCAAGTCCAACCGGAGGCCCTCGTATTTGGAGCGAATCGACGGCGCTGACGCGAGGTCGACATGCGCTCAACGGAAGTCGCGTGACTTCCCGTCGATCCGCAGGTGCAAACGCTGAAGGTGTTCCGCGACGACGCTGACCGCGCCCTCCGCGTTCTGCACCCGTCCGCGGATGAGCAGGGCGGTGGCGCTCTGGGCGAGACGGCGGTACCGGGCCCACAGGCCGACGGAGCAGACGACGTTCACCATGCCGGTCTCGTCCTCCAGGTTGAGGAAGGTGACGCCCTCGGCGGTGGCGGGGCGCTGGCGGTGGGTGACCGCGCCGCCGACCAGCACACGGGAACCGTCGGGGACGGCGAGCAAGCCGGAGGCGGGGATGGCGCCGAGCGCGTCGAGCTGGGGGCGCAGGAATTCGGTCGGGTAGCTGCCCGGTGAGATCCCGGTGGCCCACACGTCGGCGGCCGCGAGCTCCAGCTCGCTCATGCCGGGCAGGGCGGGGGCGGTGGTCGCGGCGCCGGTGCCGGGTAGCCGATCCGCGCGCTCTCCCGCCGCCGCGCCCGCCGCCCACAGCGCCTCGCGCCTGCTGATGCCGAGGCTGCCGAGCGCGCCCGCGGTGGCCAGCGATTCGGCTTGCGCGACAGAGAGTTCCACCCGCCCGGTGAGATCGAGGAACGAGGTGTACGGTCCGCTTTCGCGCCGGGCGGCGACGATCCGCTCGGCCAGGTCCGTGCCGAGGTGCCGGACGGCGGCCAGCCCGAGCCGGACCTCGGTGCCCGCCGCCTCCAGGGTGGCCTCGGCCAGGCTGGCGTTGATGTCGGGGCCGTGCACCGCGATCCCGTGCCTGCGCGCGTCGGCGACCAGGGATTGCGGGGAGTAGAAGCCCATCGGCTGAGCGCGCAGCAATCCGGCCGTGAACGTGGCGTGATGGTGCAGCTTGAACCACGCCGAATAGAACACCAGCGCGGCGAAACTCTGCGAATGACTTTCCGGGAACCCGAAATTCGCGAAGGCGTAGAGCTTCTCGTAGATGCGATCGGCGATCTCGCCGGTGATGCCGTGCAGGTCGCGCATGCCCTGGTAGAGGCGGGCCTTGATCCGCTCCATACGTTCCGGTGAGCGTTTGGAACCCATCGCGCGGCGCAGCTGGTCGGCCTCGGCGGCGGTGAAACCGGCGACGTCGACGGCCATTTGCATCAGCTGCTCCTGGAACAGCGGCACGCCGAGGGTGCGGCCCAGCGAATTCTCCAGCGCCGGATGGTCGTAATCCCATTTCTCGCGCTCGTTGCGACGACGGATGTAGGGGTGCACCGAGCCGCCCTGGATCGGGCCGGGACGAATCAGCGCGACCTGCACCACCAAGTCGTAGAAATCGCGCGGCTTCAGCCGGGGCAGGGTCGCCATCTGGGCCCGCGACTCCACCTGGAAGACGCCGACCGAATCCGCCCGCGAAAGCATTTCGTAGACCGCGGTCTCTTTCAGGTCGAGCTTGTGCAACTCCACCTCGACGCCCTTGTGCTCGCGCACCATATCGATCATGTAGTGCAGCGCGGAAAGCATGCCGAGCCCGAGCATGTCGAACTTCACCAGCCCGACCGCGGCGCAATCGTCCTTGTCCCATTGCAATACGCTGCGGCCCGGCATGCGCGCCCATTCCACCGGGCACACGTCGGCGATGGGACGATCGCAGATCACCATGCCGCCCGAGTGGATGCCAAGATGCCTTGGCAGACCTTCGATGTCGGCGGCCAAGTGCAGCACCTCGTCGGGTATGTCGGTGCCGGTCTCGGCCGCGACGCCGGTCCAGCGGCTCACCTGTTTGCTCCACGCGTCCTGCTGCCCCGGCGAAAAGCCCAGCGCGCGTGCGGCATCGCGCACCGCCGACTTACCGCGATAGGTGATCACATTGGCCACCTGGGCGGCGTACTCGCGGCCGTACTTGGCGTAGACGTGCTGGATCGCCTCCTCCCGGCGATCGGATTCGATGTCCACGTCGATATCGGGCGGTCCGTCTCGCTCCGGCGAGAGGAAGCGTTCGAACAGCAGCTGATTGGCCACCGGATCGACATTGGTGATGCCGATGGCGTAGCAGACCGCCGAGTTGGCCGCCGAACCTCTTCCCTGGCACAGGATGTCGTTGTCCGCGCAGAAGCTGACGATGTCGTGCACCACCAGGAAGTAGCCGGGGAAGCCGAGCTGTTCGATCACCGCGAGCTCGTGTTCGATCTGCTGGTAGGCCGCCGGGTTCTCCGCGTGCGAGCCGTAGCGGCGGGCCGCGCCGCGGAGGGCGAGTTCGCGCAGCCAGGAGTTCTCGTCGTGGCCGTCCGGCACGTCGAAGGGCGGCAGCTGGGGCGCGATGAGGCGCAGGTCGAAGGCGCATTCCCGGGCCAGCGCCGCGGCATTGGCCACCGCGTCGGGGCAGGACGCGAACAGCCGCGCCATCTCCGCACCCGAGCGCAGGTGCGCGCCGCCGGTGGGCGCCAGCCAGCCCGCGATGTCGTCCAGGCTCTGCCTGGCCCGGATGGCGGCCAGCGCCATGGCGCGGCGGCGTTGCGCCGGGGCGGCGAAATGCGCTCCGGTGGTGGCGATTACCGGAAGACCGAGCCGGTCGGCGAGGTCGATGAGGTGGGCGTTGCGCTCGTCGTCCTCCGGGACGCCGTGGTGGGTGAGTTCCACGCCGACCCGTTCGACGCCGAAACGCTCGGTGAGTTCGCGCAGCGCGGCCTCGGCACGCACCAGCCGGGTGTCGCCTACGCGCAGGTCCTCGGCGAGCGCGCGGCGCAGGTGCCCTTTGCGGCAGCCGGTCAGGATGTGCCAGTGTCCGCCCGCCGCCGCGGTGAGGACGTCGAGGTCGTAGCGGAGGATGCCTTTCTCCCCCGCGGCCAGGTGCGCGGCGGCGATCTCGCGGGACAGCCGCCGATAGCCCTCCTGACCGCGAGCAAGCACGAGCAGGTGTTGTCCGGCCGGATCCGGCGCGCCCGTGCGCGGCGCGGAGTCCGGCGCGTCGGCGTGCGTGGCCGTTTTCGGCGCGCGCCGCCGCACGTCCTGCGGACCCAGCGACAGTTCCGCGCCGAAGACGGTCGCCATCCCCAACTCCTTGGCCGCCTCCGCGAAGCGGACGGTGCCGTAGAAGCCATCGTGGTCGGTGAGCGCGATCGCCTCCAACCCCAGCCGCACCGCCTCTTCCACCAGCTCTTCGGGCTGACTGGCGCCGTCGAGGAAGCTGTAGGCCGAATGCGCGTGGAGTTCCGCGTAGGGCACGGTCGGGCCGTCGCGGTGGACCGGCTCGGCCGAGTACGGCTCGCGCTTGCGCGACCAGGCCGGGCTGTCGCCGCCGTCGCCCGGGTACATGGCGTCCGGATCGGTCCGGCCGGGACGACCGGACAGCACCCGCTCCAGTTCGGCCCAGGTCGGCGGGCCGTTGCTCCAACCCATGACACGTCACCTCCTCATCTCGAACATACATTCGATAGATGTGAAGGTGCGCGTGGGTCCGCCCAACGGATACCGAGTCGCAACCAGCGGGCGGCGGGCCCCTCGTCGACCCGCCGCCCGCTCGCCGATCAGCCCTCGCGAACCCGCTCGGTGGAGCCAGCGGCGACCGCGGCGTCCACGCGGTCCAGCCCGTCGCGGATCATCTCGCCGTACGCGTCGTCGGCCAGGATCCGCAGGTGACCGCGCGCGATCGCCAATTGCATTCGGGCGCCGTCGAAATCGCCGAGCCTGCGGTGACTGTCTGCGAGGTTCAGGTACAGCGAGGGCAGGAAACAGCGCAGCCCCTCGTCCAGCGGGATCCCAGGGCCGAACACCGCGGCCAGCGCACGCTGATCCCAGCGCAGCGCCGCCTCGTCCGTCTCCTGCAGGACGGCGAGGTGATGCGCGATCACGCAGCGCTGCAAGGGATCACCGGACGGATCTAGTTCCTCCCACAGCGCACCGAGCGCGCGGCGCGCCGCTTCCGGATTCCCGCTGCCGAGCCGCACCGCGGCAAAGATGTCCGCCATCCGATCGTCCGCCATGCGCACGAGTATCGCACATATGTTCGATGGATTCGAGGGCTCTTCGAACGCGTCTCCGAGCGTGACGAGCGCCACTTGGCGAGTAAACTTACTTCGGAGTAAGTTCTTGCCCATCCAGGGCCGTCACCGTTGACGCGACAAAGGAGCAAACCCGATGACCCAAGCTTCCGCCGACGACGCCGGTGTGCGCGGGCAGATCCGACACAACCGCCGCAACCGGGACCTGACCGGCAGGCACGTCCTCATCACCGGCGCCTCCTCCGGCATCGGCCGCGCCGCCGCGGTGGCGGTGGCCGCCAAAGGCGCGACGGTGTTCCTGCTGGCTCGACGCGGCGACGAACTCGCGTCCGTGGTCGAGGAGATTCGCGCCGCGGGCGGATCGGCGTACGGATACCAGTGCGACGTCACGGATTCCGATTCCGTCGACCACACCCTCGAGTCCATCCTCGACGAGCACGGCCACGTCGACATGCTGGTGAACAACGCGGGCCGCTCGATTCGCCGCGCCATCCACCGCTCCACCGACCGCCTGCACGACTTCGAGCGGACCATGGCGGTGAACTACTTCGGCGCGCTGCGCATGACGCTGGCTCTGCTGCCGCAGATGCGCGAGCGCGGATTCGGCCACATCGTCCAGATCAGCAGCGCGGGTGTGCAAGTCGCGACTCCGCGGTTCTCGGCGTACCTGGCGAGCAAGGCGGCGCTGGACAAGTTCACCGAGGTGGCGGCCGTGGAGACCATGGCCGACGGCGTCACCTTCACCACCATCCACATGCCGCTGGTGCGCACACCGATGATCACGCCGAGCGGCGACCAGGGGCCGTCGGAATCGCCCGAGTGGGCGGCGGCCACGATCGTGCGCGCGCTCACCGAGCGGCCCAAGCGGATCGACGTCCCGATCGGCACCATCGCGGAGTACGGCGCGCTGCTCACGCCCAAGTTGCGTGACCGCGTCCTGCACCGCTACTACCGCGCGCTGCCGGACTCACCCGCCGCGAAAGGCGAGACCGCCGATACCGAGGGAGACGCGGAACCCGTTGCACCACAAGCGGAACCGCGGGAACCTTCGACCGCGCGCCGGGTCACCGGCACCGTACTGCGCCGCGCCGCGCGCTGGGTGCCCGGCACCCACTGGTGATCTGCGCGGTTCCCTGCGCTGTGGACGCGCTACCCCAGCACCTGACGCGGCTCCGGCAGGTAGGCCCGCGCCTGTGAGCGCACACCGTGCCACAGCGCCAGGCCGACGGCCGGGGTGTTGGAGGCGATGTGCAGCTGGCGATTCCCGAGATCCACGAGCACAGGCGTCACCACCGAGCCCCAGCTCATCGGCCGGTTCCGCAACGCCTGCACGGCAGCGGGGTGCACGCGTTCGGAGACCAGCGCGGCCACGCCCATCGCGCCGCCCTTCACCCCGATGAAGCTACGCCTGCGCTGGTTCTTGGCGAAACCGTCCACGTGGCGCGGGAAGTCGTCGACGGCGGCCGGTGAGATCTCCTCCAGCGTGGCGACGCAGAGCACGAAATCGATCGGGTTCAGCGCGGTCGCGATCACCGCGTTGACGCCGACCAAGCTCATCAGCGGGCCGACCATGTGCTGGGCGATCTGCATGCGGCCGCGGGTCATGTGGTGGGTGACCGCGGTGAGGTAGGCCTGGACGGCGGGGGTGCCGGGGAATTGGAGAGGCGGCGGGGCGGCGTGCGGGTAGCCCGGCGGAGGAGCCGGTTGCCCATACGGTGATGGGGCGGGATATCCCTGTGGCGCACCCGGATAGCCGGGCGGCGGTGGAGCCGGGTAGCCAGGTTGCTGCGGTGCTGGATATCCGGACGGCACGGGATAGCCGTGCGGAGGTGGGGTCGCGGGGCCATGCGGGAACGGGGGCTGTTGCCCAGGCGGTGGCGGGGTGGGATTCCCGTGCGGCGGGACGGGATAGCCGGGTGCAGGTGGGGCCGACTGGCCCTGCGGGGTCGGCTGCGATGGCAAGGGGTGTCCGCCGGAATGCGCGGGCAGCTCCCCGCTCGGCGATCCGGGCGGATATCCCGGCCCGTTCGATCCCCACGGCGGTGTCGTCATCTCGTCCCTCCCTCGACCGGCGCGCTTGCCGTCGGGACATTACCCGCCCCGTACCGCGCCCTGTTCCGCCAGCATCCGAAGCCGCACGCTCGCAAGGCAATACCCCGGTGGTGCCGGATGTCACGCGGAGTTGGGTAGGGTCCGGCGGGAGGTTACGGTGATGAGCTTCAGACTGGCAGCGTACGCGGTGTCCATCGAGGACGAGCGGGTGCTGCTCGCCCGTCATGTATTTCCGAGCGGCGAGACCCACTGGACTCTTCCCGGCGGCAAGGTCGAGCACGCGGAGGATCCGTTCGACGCGGTGATCCGGGAGGTCGCCGAAGAAACCGGCTGCCACGGGATCGTCGAACGCCTGCTGGGCGTGGACTCGCGGGTGATTCCCGCTGCCGCCGCGCGCGCCGGAGCCGAGCACCACAACGTCGGCATTTTCTACCAGGTTCGCATCACCGGCGGCCGGCTCCGGCCCGAACCGAACGGCGAGACCGCCGAGTCGATTTGGACTCCGATCCCAGAGGTCGCCCGCCTGCGCAGGTCCGCGCTCGTCGACATCGGGCTCACCCTGGCTCAGACCCTTCCGGCGACCGGCCACGTCGCGCCTGTCCGGGTCGGCGGCTTGATCCAGCACTGAGGCGCCGCCCACGGACTGGATGACGAAAGCAGTACGCAGGCTATAGGTTTGAGCAGGGCGATCAGGGCAGCGCCTGGATGGGATCGGCGACAAGGGCGGTGACCGGCTTCGGGCCCGCGCCACAGCTGGCCTGGCGCGGGGTGTAGGCGACCGTCCGGACGGTGGCACGCCAGCGCCTGCCGTCGCGGTGGGTGACCAGGGCGCTGCCCGCGTGCGTGGGATCGGTTGTGCCGGAGACATTTTCGATCTCGGATCTGAGTTCATCCAGACGCGCACCGATCTCCGCGCGCACCGCGAGTTCGGCGACCTGTTCGACCGGCCGATGCCCGCTGCGCCCGCGCAATCCGGCGAGCGCGACCTCGCCGCGGTGGACGGCCGCCACGGCGGCGGTCGCGGCGGCGGCGTCGACGCGGCCGTAGGTGAGTCCCGAGGGCAGCAGCACCATGGCGGGCGCGAAGCGGTGGCCGCCGGTGTGCGAGCACTCCCAGACCTGGTCGGGGTAGGCGGTCGAGAGGGTTGCGGCGATGGGGCGGCCGAGCATGGCGCAGCATTGGTCGCGCTTGCCGTGCGCGCACACCAGGACAAGCGGGTCGGCCACCGGCTCGCCGATGCCGGGCGGCGGGCCGTCGAGCAGGTGCAGGTCGATTTCGAGCAACTGCTTCAAGTCGGTGATCTCGAGCCGCTCGCACCAGCCGCCTTCGGCGCGCGAGTTGACGAGCAGAACCGTTCGAGCGCCGGTGAATTCACTGCGACCGGGGCGACGGATCAGGGTCGGGCGGACGCGGGCGGCGGTGGTGCGCGCGGCGAGTTCGGCGGTGATCTCGGGGCCGAGGACCTCGTCGCCGATCACGTCGCGGCCCCACGCGCCGGGATGTTCGACGCAGAGCCAAGCGCTCACCCGCGTCGCGGTGCCGGGCAGCGGGACGTCGGCCGACGCCGCCGAGCACAGCATGCCGTCGAACGCGTTCACCACGCGCTCACGCGTGGGCCCGGGGCGGACCGGTCGGTAACGAGCACCGTTTCACTCTATTCCGCACGGCACGGCGAGGAATGGCAGCACCGCGGCCTCGAACTCGCGATGACGGTCGCGGTGGATGCTGTGGCCGCACGCGAAGGGGGTGACGGTGCAGTCGGCGACCAAGCCGAGCAGCACGTCGAGCTTCGCGAGATCGACCATGCCGCCCGGCCCGCCGCGCAGCACCAGCGTGGGGGCGGTGATGTCGGCCAGCCGGTCCCACCATTCCGGGTTCGGCTTGCGGAACTGTTCCAGCGCGGTGCGGGTCATCGAACGGTCGAAGGCGAGGACGGCGCGCGGATGCCGGATCAGGCTGGTCGTGGCGTGCCAGAGTTCCGGCAGGGTCGGGAACCGGCGGGTCAGCCGGAGTTCCTCGTCGCCGGAGCGCAGCGGCAGCGGACATTCCTCGATGACCAGCCTGCGCACCAGCTCGGGCCGCTCCTGCGCGACGCACGACACCGCGTAACCGCCCAGCGAATGCCCGACCAGGTCCACCTGGCTCAGCTCGAGGTGCTCGCACAGGCGGAGCACGTCTGCACCGAACTCGTCGAAGCGGTAGGAGTCGGCGTGCGAGCTGCGGCCGTGCCCGCGCAGATCCGGGATGATCACCCGCCGCCCCGTCTGCGCCAACCGACGCGCGAAGCGATCCCAGGTGTGCCCGTCCCCGCCCATGCCGTGCACCAGCACGACGGGCGTCTCGTCGACCGCCCCCGAATCGCGATAGGCGATCTCCACCCCACCGAACGCCATCCGGGCAGCCGTCAGATTCACGATGTTCGAGAGTACCGACCCCGGCCCGACCACCGCCCGGTGTTTGTCGGCAGCATCACAGGGACCAACTCGCGACGCCGCGGGGATGGGAGCCGTTGTCGGCTCGGCCCTGGCGTTCGCGGCGGCGGCCGCTGGGGACGGGCTCGTCTGGTTCTTCGATCAGGATTGGGTCTGGCCCGCCGATCCAGGCCGGACGATCTGGGCCGGCGGCTGAGCGGAGGGCGTCCTCGGGGTCAGCTCCCGGCGAGCGGGTGTTCCTCGCCCCACTTCAGCATCGCGTACAGGATGTCCTCGAGGCTTTCGCCGTCTTCGGTGAGTTGGTAGACGACGCGGGGCGGCACTTCGGCGTAGACGGTGCGGGTGAGGATGCGCTGGTGTTCGAGGGCGCGCAGGCGGTCGGTCAGGGTCTTGGCGCTCGGCGAACCGAGAGCGGTGCGCAGGTCGCCGAAGCGCTTGGGGCCGGAGAGCAGTTCGCGGACGATCAGCGTCGTCCATTTTCCGTCGAGAACCTTCAGCGTGCGCTCCACACCGCAGCCCGAGCAGTCGGTGGCTTGCAGTTGTTTCCGCTGCTCAGAGCCGATGGTTTCCATCTTGAAATTATATCACTTGCTGGGTATTGCTTTACTTCTGAAACTACCTTCGGGGGCATGAACACATCAACCGTGACAGTCCACGGCGCGACCGGAACCCAGGGCGCCGCCATCGTCCGCGGCCTGCTCGCCGCGGGGCACCGCGTCCGTGGCGTCGTCCGCACTTCTCCCGGCGTGCTGCCCCCGGACACCGAGCCGGTCCAGGCCGACCTGCTCGAACCCGACTCGCTCGCAGCCGCGTACACCGGCGCCGACGCCGTGATCGTGCAGTTGCCGCTCGTCTTCACCGACCTGGCCGTCCGGCAGGCCGAGGCGGTGCTGGCCGGTCTCCGGAAGGCGGGCGTCGAGCGGGTGGTCTTCAATACCGGCACCGTGCTGCCACCCGCGCCCATCGGCGTGCCGTTCGTGGACGCCCGCGTGCTGTTGTCCGCCGAACTGACCCGCGGCGTCGAGGCGGCCACGGTGGTCGCACCCGCTCGGCAGTACATGGAGAACCTCGTCGCCCCGTGGTCCGCCCCGCTCGTGCGCGCCGGGGAACTCGCCTATCCGCTGCCGCGGGAACTGCCTGTCCCGTGGGTCGCGCTCGATGACCTGGGATCGACTGTCGCCGACCTGATCAGTGCCACGACTCCGCCGCCGCTGCGGATCGTGGCGGGTCCGCAGGCGCTGACTGGTGACGAGGTCGCCGCCGAACTCAGCGCGGTCCTGGGACACGCGGTGCGGTGGAATTCCATATCTCCCAACGCTTATCGGGAAATGCTCACCCCACACCTCGGGGCCGAGGCCGCCGAAGGGATCGCCGCGGTATACACACCGCCGCCCCCGGGAGCGCCCACTCCGCCGGAACCCGACCCGTCGGTGCTGGAGACGGGAGCCACCGAGCTGCGGGACTGGGCGGCGCGGCAGGACTGGCAGGTGGGCAGGTAGGCAGCCGATTTCGTGGCGCACGAAAACCGTTGGTGTTCGAGCACATCGCGGCGCAGGATGCGCACATGCCAACGTTCGCCGACTTCGACCGCCGCAACTACCGCACCGTCGACGTGACCACCGGATACGACGGTTGGGCGCCCACCTACGAGCGCACCGTGCTGGACGAGATGGATCTCGGCTTGCTCGCGCGGCTGCGCGTTCCGGTGTGGGACCGCGTCGAGCGGGCGGCGGATCTGGGCTGCGGGACCGGGCGGACCGGCGGCTGGCTGCGCGAGCGCGGGGTGACATGGATCGACGGCGTCGACGTCAGCGAAGGCATGCTCGAACTGGCCCGCGCCCGCGGCGCGCACACCTCGCTGCACCGCGTGGACGTGCGGGCGACCGGCTTGCCGGAGGGCGCCTACGACCTGGTGATCGCCTCGTTGATCGACGAGCACCTGCCCGAACTCGGCCCGTTCTACACCGAGGCACGGCGGCTGGCCGCACCCGGCGGTCGCTGCGTCACGGTCAGCTACCACCCGCAGTTCATGATGGTGACCGGCATGCCGACGCACTACACGCCGACGGGCGACGCGCCGGTGGCGATCAGCACTCACCTGCACATGCTCGGCGAGCACATGACCGCCGCGCTGACGGCGGGCTGGGCGCTCACCGAGGTCGTCGAGTCGGTCGTGGACGACGACTGGGTGCGGGCCAAGCCGAAATGGGCTGAGCTGCGCGGACATCCGTTCACCATCGCGTTCGTCTGGACGCGGGATCAGTCGTAGAGACCTTCGGCGCGCCAGCACTCACCGCTGTAGACGAGCAGCAGCACACGGACGTCGCCCGCGTCGCCGCCCAGCTGCACCTGGGCGCGGGCCGCGGCGGCGGAGTCCGGGACCCACCAGTGTTCGTCCACCGGCCACGGTCCGGCCCAGCCCGCCAGCGGCCAGCTGCGGCTGCCCCAGTGCAGGTGGGCCGGGTCGGCGGTGAACAGGCCGCGCTCGGTGACCCGCACCGGAGTTCCGTCGGCCGCTTCCACGCGCACCACGGGACGGTTCATCAGCAGCACCGCGGGGGCGGGTTCGGGTAACCGACCGGGCCAGGGCAGTTCCGGGTCCGCCGCGGGCACCCGCTCGTCGCCGAGCACGACCATGGTGACGCGCTCGGCGGGACCGCGGCCGCCGCTGAGCACGCCCATCTGGACCGCCTCACCGCCGAGCAGCCCCTGCACCCGAACCAGGGCGCGCCGGGCGCGCTCGTCCTCCTCGCCGACGCCGCCCCACAGGCCGAGTTGCAGCGCGCCCGCCCGCACCACCTCCACGGGTTCCAGCCGCAGCAGCGTGACCGGGGCGGTGGGGCGGTCGCGGCGGGTCAGCCAGCCGTCGAGTTGCCAGCGCACCCGGTCGGCGGTGTCCTCGGGGGTGAGCGGCTCGGCGCACCGCCAGATTCGGGAGAGTTGTTCGCCCGCTTCGGTTTCGGCGAACACCGCGAGCCTGGTGCAGGCCAGCGCGGCGTCGGCGAGCTTGGCGTGCAGGCGGGTGGCGAGCATGCGTCCCGCGAAAGCGGCCGCGTCGACCCGGTCGATCGGCGAGTCGCAGCGCTGGTCCACCGCGAGATCGGGCGGCGGGCGGCGCGCGGCGGGCGGTCGCTCCGGAACGGCGCGCGCGCTGCGGTGCGCGAGCACAGCGTCCGCGCCGAAGCGGGAGGCGACCTCGGCGGGACCGAGCGCCGCGAAATCACCGACCCGGCGTAAACCCAAGCGGTGCAACAAATCCACCAGCTCGGCGCGCTCCGGCGCGGCCAGGCTGGGTTCCAGCGCTAGCTCGGACACCGCGAGCGGCGCGAGGAATCCCGCACCCCCGCCCCGCGGCACGATCGCACCGCGCCGCGCCGCGATCACCGCCGTGGACAGCTCGTCGGCGATGCCGATCTGCGCCTCCACCCCGACCGCGGCCACCGCGTCGACCAGTCGTTCGGCGGCCGTCTCCTCGGAGCCGAAGAACCGGGCGGCCCCGCGCGCGCCGAGCACGAGCAACCCGGGCCGCAGCACCTCCACACCCGGCACCGTGGCGTCGACGGCCGCGACCACCGGCTCGAACAATCGCGCATCGCGATCCGGATCAACCTGCGCCAGAAAGAGTTCCGGACACCGCGCCTGCGCCTCCCTGCGCCGCAGCCCGCGCCGCACCCCCTCCGCCCGTGCCACCGCCGAGCACGCCACCACCCGGTTGGCGGACAACACCGCCACCGGCCGCGTCGGCGGCAGCTCGGCCACGGCCGCCGCCGCGACCGCGGGCCAGTCCTGGCACCACACCGCGAGCACCCGCGCCCGACTCGGCCGAATCACGGTGCCGCCCCGCCACTCATGACGCCGCACCCCGCGCGATCGGCAATTCGATGGGGGCGGGCGAGGTCTCCTGGGCGAACCACTCGACGCGACCACCGCTGGGGCGCAGCTCGACACGTCCGCGCCGCGGCATGCCCGCACGGTGCCGCGCCTCGACCTCGAGGCTCAGCGAGCGGAGGCGGCCGTGGCCGGTGCCGAGACCGACGTATCCGGCGATGCGGGCGTCCAGGCGCAGGGTGGGGTTGGGCCAGTCGCCGTCGGTGACCACCAGGGTGGCGCCCTTGTTGCGGGCGCGGGCGGCGAGCACGCGGGTGCGCGCAGGCGGCACGGCGACGCCGTCGAGACCGAGTACGACCAGGTCGAGACCGTCCAGCAGCACCGCCGCCACCTCGATCGGATCGGGCCCCGGATCGGCGATCACGGCCAGCCGCGCGAGTTCGGCGCCCATCTCCGCGGCAGCGAGCAGCCCGAACCTCGGTACCCCGACCACCGCGGCGTGCCCGCCGTGCTCGGTCACCGCGGCGAGCAGACCGGCGAGCAGCGAGCGCGCACCCGTGTAGGCGACCACAGAACCCTTGCCGAGACCACCCTCCGGCAACAATTCCGCAAGGGCATCGGGCACCGGGAGCGGTTCGCGGCGCATGTCCTCGGCGAACGGCACCCGCGCGGCCGCCGACTCGCCGCGTCCCGGGATGGCGGCCATCCGATTGCGCAGCTCGGCCAGCTTCTGTTGTCTCTCTGTCTCCCCCACCCGCACGTCCGAACCCATCACAACCACCTACTTCCCACGATGGACTCCGAGGCGAAGCGAGCGGACCGACCCCACCTCCACACGGAGGAACGGGAGCCAGCACCGATCCAGCTATCGATCTCTTATCGAATATACGTTCGATAGGCCTACAGTAGAAACCCACCCCCGGAATCCCGTCAAGAGCACTCGCGCGCTCCCACTTGTCGGCATAAGAAGCGCGGCGACGCAGGGATATTCGGATACCCTGCACACCATGATCGATCGCCCCCGTCCCATCGTCGGCCCCGACTATTTGGTCGCAGGCCGCTACCGCCTCCAGTCCAAGCTGGGCGGCGGCGGCATGGGCGCGGTGTGGCTGGCCCACGACCGGCTGCTCGACCGGGACGTCGCCATCAAGCAGGTCCTCTCCACGGCCGGGCTGCCCGAGGCCGAGGCCACCGAGGTGCGCAACCGGATCATGCACGAGGGCCGGGTGGCGGCGAAGCTCTCGCACGACCACGCCATCGCCGTCTACGACGTGGTGCTGGAGGCGGGCGAGCCCTGGCTGGTGATGGAGCATCTACCCTCGCGCAACGTGGCGCGCGCGCTGGCGCTGGTCGACACGCTGCCGGTGATCGAGGTCGCGCAGATCGGCGCCCAGGTCGCCGACGCACTGGCCGCCGCGCACGCCGCGGGCATCACCCACCGCGACATCAAGCCGGGCAACATTCTCGTCGCCGATCGCGGCCCCGGTGTCGGCATGGCCAAACTCAGCGACTTCGGCATCTCCCGCGGCGCGGGCGAGATCGACGACCCGGACGGGATCATCATCGGCACCCCCGCCTACCTCCCGCCGGAAGTGGCGCGCGGCATGCAGCCGACCGAGGCCAGCGACGTGTTCTCGCTAGGCGCCACGCTGTACACCGCGATCGAGGGCCAGCCGCCGTTCGGCCTGCACGAGGACAGCGACGTCCTGGTGGAGCGCGCCGCGATGGCCCAGATCATTCCGCCCTCGCGCAGCGGCATCCTCACCAACGCCCTGCTGCACATGATGGAACCCGCGCCGCAGCGCAGGCCGACGATGGCCGAGGCACGGGACGAAATCCTCACCGCCGCTTTCGGTCCCGGCACCGGGCCCTACATTCTCGGCGCCCCCGTGCGCACCGAGGACGGCACCATTCCGGCTTGGGCGGCCCGGAACTCGGCCTCCGGCCTGCGCAGCCCCCACTCGGCCCCGCTCCCCCGCCCGCACCGCAGCGCACCCGGCGTGGGCGTCGCCGCGACGGCCATGCCGCAACGCGCGGCCAAGCCGCAGCCGAGCAACGCCCCGTTGGCCATCGCCATCGGCCTCTTCATCGGCATGCTCATCATCATCGGGATCATCGTCATCGCGATGTAGGCGAAACCTCCGTATTCGCTCCGGCCATGCGCGTTCTGCGAAATCTCCGCATCCGCCCGGGCCGTGCGTGTCGTGCACACCTCCATCCGCCCCGGTCGAGCGGGGCGAACGGACTCGTCGACGCCTCGCAACGGGTTCACACGCCACGCAGGATGCGAGCTTGTGGAACATTCATGTGGACTAGTCGATGCGGCGGCGGTGCGCCCAGCGGGTGAGGGCGTTGCGGTTGGACTGCTGGGTTTTGCGCAGCACGTTGGAGGCGTGGGTCTCCACGGTCTTCACCGAGATGAAGAGGTTCTCGGCGATCTCGCGGTAGGTGTAGCCGCGAGCGAGCAGGCGCAGCACCTCGAGTTCGCGGGGAGTCAGCGAGTCCAGTTCCGGGTCGAGCGGGGGTTCGGGGACCGGTGACCGGCCGGTGAACGAGTCGAGCACGAATCCGGCGAGCCGCGGGCTGAAGACGGCGTCGCCGCCCGCGACCCTGCGGATGCCGTCGGCGAGTTCGGCGCCGGAGATTGTCTTGGTGACGTAGCCGCGTGCGCCCGCGCGGATCACCGCGATCACGTCCTCGGCGGCGTCGGACACGCTGAGCGCCAAGCAGACCGGGCCGTCCTCGATACCGGACAGCACCGCGACGCCGCCGCCGTCGGGCATGTGCACGTCGAGCAGCACCACGTCCGGGCGGGTGGACTTGATCCCCGCGATGGCCTCGGCCACGCCGCCCGCCTCGCCGACCACCTCCATATCGGCCTCCCGGCTCAGCTCCGCGCGCACACCCGAACGGAACACGGCGTGATCGTCGACGAGAAAGACCCGCACGCTCACCTGCTTCTCCTCACCCTTCGGTGGAGCAACCCACCCTGACTGCGCCGACCCGCAGGCCGCCCGCATCTCATCGGTACCACAAGCGGACCCGCGACGGCGTGTCCGCCGCTGAACTCAGCTCCCGGCGAACCGGGGACGGCGCGAGCTATTCCAGAGCGCGAGGGCGCGCGAACCCTTCACCACTACTTTCCCGACCGCACCGACTGCCGGATGCGCTCGGTCGGCTGATCACCGGTCGCACCGGGAGCGGTATCCGGCTCGGCCCCCTCGGGCGCACCGGAATCGCTGCGCGGCATGAAGATCCGCACCTCAGTACCGCGCCCGGGCGTGGACAGGATCTCCACTTGGCCGCCGCGCCGTTCGACCCGGCCGCGGATGGATTTGGCGAGACCCTGCCGGTCCTGCGGCACCGCGGCGACGTCGAACCCCGTGCCGCGGTCGCGCACGAAGACGCTCACCTGGTGCGGTTCCACCTCGGCGAACAGGTCGATGGTCGGCACGCCCGCGTGCTTGGCGGCGTTCACCATCGCCTCCCTGCTCGCGCCGAGCAGCGCGGTGAAATGTTCCTTGGGCAGACCGTTTCCAGAGTCGTCGAGATCCATCGAGACGTCGCCGACCGTCACGGGGGTCACCTTGACGCCGTGCTGGTCCTCCACCTCGCCCGCGATGGTGCGCAGCGCCGCGGCCAGGCTCGACTGCGCGGGACCGGAATCCTCGAACAGCCACTTGCGCAGCTCCCGCTCCTGGCTGCGCGCCAGCCGCGCCACCTCCTGCGGGTCGTGCGCTTGGCGCTGGATGAGGGCCAGCGTCTGCAAGACGGAATCGTGCAGGTGCGAGGCGATCTCCTCGCGTTCCTCGTTGCGGATGCGGGCCGCGCGCTCGGTGTTCAGCGCGCGCATCATGCGCAGCCACAGCGGGACGGTGAGCAGACCGGCGCCGATCAGGGTGACCGCCACCGCGATCAGCGCGGAACCGAGCGCGCTCAAGTCGATCCTGGCCAGCACCACGACGCCGAGCCCGAGCACCACCATGGTGGCGCCCGCGACGACCCGCGCCCAAGTGACCACCGAGGGATGCGCGGGCAGACCGAGCAACGAGCGCGGGCCGTCGGTGTCGTATTCGCGCCAGACCAGCGCGGCGCCGACCGCGACGACGACGATCGGCACGATCACCTTCGCCGCGACGGTGCCGTTCATCAGCCACGAGACCGCTACCGAGAGACCGAGCCCGAGTAGCGCGAGACCGATCGCCTGGCGTCGCTCGGTGCCACTCGGTTTGGCCGAGTCGGCGCCGCTCGGTGTGAAGATCCACAGCAGGCCGTAAGCGACGATGCCCGCCCCTGCCAGCGCGGAGAGCAGCACGAACGCCATCCGCACCTTGAACACGTCGAGCCCGAGGTGATCGGCGAGACCACCCGCCACACCGCCGACGATCCGACCGCCCGACCGGCGCACCAGCCGCAGCTGCGGATGCCTGCCGAGATCGAGCACCGGGGCGGAACCGACGCGCCCCGGACCGTAGCCGCGGACGGCGTCGAACCCCGGCGCGGCCCCGAAGCCCGGCGCGGGAGCGCCGCGGGCAGCGTCGAACGCGGGACCGGTGGGGTGCATGCCTTCGATACTGGCACGCTCCCCCATCCCCGGCCATCAGGAATCACCCTGATCTTGCCCTCCTCCCCGAGGGGTCACGGCCCAGGCGAACCCACCCCCTCGAGCTGTGGGAAACGGAGCGCCACCGGTTTCGCCCGATTCCCCCCGGGTCCCGCCACCGAAACCCCGACTTTCCGTTCTCACCGAGCAGATCCGGGCGCACAATCCTGTCCGGACCGGATAAACAAGCTCATTGAGCTGCGGAGATTCAATCATCCGCCGGTTCGTCGCCCGGCCGTCGAGCTCAGCCAAAGGCACCGCCCCGCCTCGCCCTCCTCGCCGGTCCGGAAATCCCGCGCCGACGCCGTGACCAGGGCTTTCCCGTTCACCGACCACTCGCAGCGCTGGGTTGGGGGGCCCACCGCCCCATACCTTTCCGTTGGGTCGCCAACGACCCGATCACCGCCGGAATCACCCGCATTTCGGCGGGGATAGCAGCTTCTTCGGGGAGGAACACATGAAGTACGTATCGGTATTCGCGTCGATATTCGCGGCCGCCGTCCTGGTGGTCTGCATGGTCCTGACGGGGAGTCCGTTCGCCGGGGCGGCACCGATGGCGCCGCACGAGAAGACGGTCGAGGGGCCGAACGGATTCCGGTTCACCGTCGGGCACTCCAATCAGGCCTTCCACCCGATCGCTCCGCTGAACGGCATGCCGACCAACCGGGAGGTGTTCCTCGACGACACGTTCTACGGTCGGGTCGAGGCGGGCGGAACCGGCAGCTTGAAGGCCGGATACCTGGTCGCCTGCGCTGTCGACCTGACCGTCGGCATCGATCTCGGCGCCGCGATCGGCTTCGACGCGGGATTCCAGATCGGCGGCTCCAGCAGCGGCGACTCGGCCTCGTCGAGCGTGGACGCGAGCCTCGGACCCGACCTGCACATCGGCGCGAGCATCGACCTGTCGATCACGCCGGGCAAGGTCCAGCCTTTCGAGGTCGGTACCAAGGAACTGCCGCCCGGCGGCACCGGTTACCTCGTGAGCCGCGATTTCCACGTCTCGGTGCAGGATTGCGGCGGTCCGCTGACCATCCGCTCGTACACGATCGTCGAGGCGGAATCGCCGGAGGTCAGCGGGCGCGAAGCGGTCTACGGCGATCCGATCTTCCTGTGAGGTCGAGGTGGAAGGCGGTGCGCGATGCGGCGCACCGCCTCTGTCGTGGAGGTGAGCGGCGGCCCGGCCCGGTACATTGTTCCTGTGTTCGTACCGCCCAAACGATTCCGTGGGCACGCGTGACAGGGGGCGCGCCGCGGGGGGAAACTCGTTCACCACGAGCTGTTTTCGCCGAACGTTTTGCCGACCTCTATGCCGCTGCCGGAAACCCGACGCTGCGCCGGGTCGCCGCCCAGGCGGAGAACCGCATGCGGGCCGCCGCCCAGGCCAACCCCGCGTCCGCCCAGCGGATCAGCGACTGGAAGGCGGGCCGAAATGTACCCGCCCGCTTCGAATCCCTGCTGCCGGTGGTGCTGACGCTCATCGATCTCGCCAAGAAGCGCGGTGCTTCACTGCCCGCGAAGCTCGCGGACCCGCAGGAGTGGAAGCGGCTGTGGACCGCGTCGAACTCCTGGACGCCCGACGACGCCGACGACACCGCGTGCCCATACCTCGGCCTGCAGTCTTATCGAAACACCGACAGCGACATCTTCTTCGGCCGCAAGCGGGCGACCGAAGAACTCACCGAACTGGTACGGGGCACCGTGCGAGATGGGGGCGGGATCGTCACGCTGATCGGCGCGTCGGGAGCCGGTAAGTCTTCGTTGCTGGCGGCGGGTCTAACGTCTGAACTGGCACGGGGACAAGGCAACTGGCACATCGTCACAGTGACGCCCGGTGCGCGCCCAATGACCGTGTTGACGAAAGCCCTTGGCGCGCCGCATAAGGACGCCGCACGGATTGATTCAGCGAAACACACTGGCGCGCAGGGCGAGAGCTCCGCAGACGCCGATTCGTCGAATGTATCGGGCTTGGACCGTGCCTACGCCGCCTCGGTGAACTGGCCGACCGGTAAACCGCGCCTGCTGATAGTCGACCAGTTCGAAGAACTCTTCACCGTCTGCGCCGACGAACAGGAGCGCGACGAGTTCCTGGCGACTCTCGAGCGGTACGCCACGCAGACCGATCCCATCGCCGTCGTGCTCGCCCTGCGCGCCGACTTCTACGCCCGCTGCCTCGACTACCCAGTCCTGCAAGAGTCGCTCGAGAAGCGCAGCTACCTGCTAGGCCCCATGCGCGTCGAGGAACTGGCCGAGGCCATCACCGGCCCTGCCGAACGCGCCGGACTGAAACTCGAAGCCGGATTAGACGAACTCGTCATCACCGAACTATGCGGCCTCGGTGACCATCACTCCCGCCAAAGCTACGACCCCGGAGCCCTGCCGCTGCTCTCCCACGTCATGGCCGCCACGTGGCAGCACCGGGAGGGACGCAAACTGACCATCGCGGGCTACCGCGCGGCGGGCGGCGTCGTCGGGTCCGTCGCCGCCACCGCGGAACAGGCGTGGAGCGAACTGTCCGATCCGCAGCAGTCGGCCGCGAAGGACGTCCTGCTCGGACTCGTCACCGTGGCGCGCGACTCCCGCGACACTCGGCGCATCGCGGCGCGCCCCGCGCTCCAACATCGCAGCGCCGACCCGCGCTCGGCCGCCGCCGCACTGGAATTGCTCGTCCGCACACGGCTCGTCACGCTCGACGCCGACTCGGTGTTCCTCACCCACGAGATCGTGCTCGACGCCTGGCCCAGGTTGCGCGCCTGGATCGATGAGAACCGGGTCGGATACCTGGTCCGGCAGCGGATGGAAGCCGATGCGGTCGAATGGGATTCGATGAACCGAGACCCGGCGCTGCTGTACCGAGGGTCCCGGCTCGAGGCCGCACTCGAGCATGTGACGGCATCGGACGGAATCGTGCGCGATTTCCTGCACGCCTCGCGCACATCACGCGGCAAATCCCGCCGACGCACCACGCTCACCCGGCTCGGCCTCGCGCTGGCGGGGGTGGTGTTGTTGGTGCTCGGCCTCACCGCCTATACCCAGACAAAATTCGGGGAGCGGCAACGCGAGGAGAAGAATTTCGCGGCCGTCATGAGGGAGGCCGAGCGGCTGCGCAGTATCGACCCCTCCCTCTCCGCCCAGCTCTACCTCGTCGCAGAGCGCATGCGGCCCGGCGACACGACGGTGTGGACCCATCTGCTCAGCACACAGGATCAGCCGTTGGCCACCACCGTCCCCACTCATACGAGCGGCTACTTCAAGGTGACGCGGCAACCAGGAGGTGCTCTCCTGGCAACGGTCGACGACGAGGGCATCGCGTACCTGTGGGACAACAGCAATCCACAACATCCACGGAAACTGGTGCAACTCCCCGCCGAGATTCGGAAAGCGGTGTTCAGCGCGAATCTTCGCGTCATGGCCACCAGCGGCAGTGGGGATCTACGACTCTGGGACATCACCGAGCCCGAAGCACCGCGGGTGCTGGCCGAGTTGCCGAGGGCCGCTATGGGATACGTAGACATGAGCTTCAGCGCGGACGGCAATATCCTCGCTACGACACACGTCGGTGCCGTCACGCTGTGGAATGTCACCGATCCCGGCCAGCCTCGCGTCGGCGCGATATTGCCCGCCGAGAAGGCCGTCAGCTCCGATGTGCGGTTCAGTCCAACAGAACCAGTGCTGGGTGTGCTGACGAACAAACAACTTTCGGCCACGCCCACAGGGCGAATTCAATTATGGAAGGTCGACAGTCCAGATCACGCCGTGCCGCTGGGGCTGCCGGTCGAAACCTTGACTGCGATGGCCCACATGGATTTCAGCTCCGACGGCCGAATTCTGGCCACCGGCGGTGGGGACGGGTCACTACGGCCGGACTGGCAGGTGAACCGCGGAACGATACAGCTATGGCGAATCGAATTGGACGCCCCTCCTATGCCGCTCGGCGCACCGACGGCAGTCACCGAATCCGCGTTGTGGTCGGTAGCTTTCAGTCCCGATGGCGCGATACTCGCGGTCGCCACCTCGGAGCAAACTGCGCTGTGGAATGTGGCGGATCCAGCCCGGCCCGCACTCATCGACGAGCCGCTGACCACGAGCCCTACGACTTGCCAGTATGCGAACGGCGTGGCGACGCCCTGCCGGAGCGGTCCCACCAGCCTCGCCTTCGGTCCAGACGGGCGGACCCTCACCGCGGGCGGGCGGGATGGCAACCTGCGTGTCTGGTCGCTGCCACCCGCCCTGGTGCCCGGCACGTCGGAGAAGGTGCCGTCCCCGCTGTTCGATGCGGCAGGACACCGCGCCGTCCTCACCACGCAAACGGGGACTACCGAGATCTGGGACACGCGAGACCCGTTACGATGGCGGCCACTCGGTCGCTTTGCGCATCGCTCCGGTGACCTGTACGCATCTGCGGTGAGCCCCGACGGTGCGACTCTCGTGACCGCTTCGTACGGTAGCCCGTCCACGATGTACGACATATCCGATCCAGCGAACGTGCGTGTTCGGGACGACTGGAGTACGAGTCTGGCGGGCGCCGACTACGTCGCCATCCGTCCGGATTGGCGGATCGCCGTGACGTCGCACGACGACTCGCTGAGAGTATGGAGTCTCGAGGATCCCGGACATCCCGCGCCACTCGGCGAGAAGATACCGCTCACGAACGCGCAAGACATCGAATTCAGCGGCGACGGCAAGATACTCGCGGTCCGCACGCACGTGCGGGACGGCAACCTCCGGCAGCCCGTCACGTTGTGGGACTTCTCCGACCCCCTGCGCCCAGTCCCACTCGGTGACGAACTTCCCGAGATAGCCGGCAGCGTCAACAGGATCGTGTTCGCCCCCGATGGCCGCACGATGACCGTTTTGAACAACCAGATGATGCAAATGTGGGACATCGGTGACCGCAACCGAATCCGACCGATCAGCGCGCCGGTCGTCGCGGACAGCCTCTCCCTCTACCGGATCTCCTTCTCACCGGATTCCCGCCGCGCCGTTGTCACCGGAGAAGACGGGCGAATCACTTTGTGGGACTTTACAGATCGCGCCCAACCGCAACAGTTCGGAGACCCGCTGATACCGCTGCGCGAAGACGATGACGACTGGACCGCCCAATTCCTCCCCCACGGCAACCACCTCGTCATCTCCGGCGGCGGCCTCCGCGTCTGGGATCTCGACGTCTCCCACTCCATCGACCGAATCTGCGACGTCACCGGCTCCCTACTCACCGAAGACCTCTGGCAACGCCACCTCCCCCAACTCCCCTACCAACCCCCCTGTTCCTGAATCAGACTCTCCTACAGGAACTTTCCAAGTATTCCTTCAGCAACCCCGACCATGCTGAAAGCGACCACGGGGGCAGTCCGTGGTCGCCCCGGGTAGGGAGCCCGGGTGTGGAACGAGGGGGATACCCGCATGAATGGGAAGTCTGGGCTGGCCGCTGTCGCGATCGCGATGGGTGCCCTCGCGGGGCTCGCACCGCAGGCGGCGGCGGTCGATCTCGCACCGCATGAAAAGACGTACTCCGCCCCGGGTGGGCTGGAATTCACGGTGGGCCACAGCGAACACGCCGCCCGGCCGGTGGGGTCGTTGAACGGAATGCCGACCAATCGAGACGTCTTCCTGGACAACACCTTCTACGGCCAGGTCTCGGACGGGACGGGCCATCTGAAGACCGGATACTTCGTCGCCTGCGCCGTCGATCTGAAGGCGAAACTCGACCTCGGGGCGGAGGTCGGCATCGACGCGGACGCGAGCGCGCACCTGGGTTTGTCGCCGGAGTCGCTGCTGCCCGGGGTGGACGTCAGCGTCGGACCGTATCTGAGCGCGGGGATCGGCGTCGATCTCTCGATCACTCCGGGCAAGGTCGTCGACGTGCCCGTCGGCGAGAAGGAACTGCTGCCGGGCAGCACGGGGTACGTGTTCAGCCGGGACCGGCGCGTCCACGTCGAGGACTGCGCGGGCCCGCTGACCGTGCAGGCCTACGCGATCATCACCGTGGAAACGGCGGACGTGACCGCGGAGGGTGCGGTGTTCGGGGATCCGTTCACGATGTGAGCGCCCTGATCCACCAGGATCAGGTTGTTTTTTCAGGGTTCCCCCCGATGCGCCGCGCCGCTGGTCAGCCGCACCATGGGAAGCATGACGAGAACAACCTTCGGCGATCAGCTGCAACAGATGTGGCAGACGCGGCCCGTCCGGTTGCCGCGCCAGGGCCCGGTCGCGGGCGTCGCGGCCGGGTTCGGGCAGCGCTACAACGTCGACCCGGTGCTGGTGCGGGTCGCGTTCGTGGTGTCCACCCTGTTCGGCGGCGCGGGCATCGTGCTGTACCTGCTCGCCTGGCTGCTGCTGAACGAGTCCGGGGACCAGTCCTCGGCCGCCGAATCGCTGTTCGGCAAGGGGCAAAGCTCGCAGTCGCACACGAAGACCGTGGTGCTGGTCGTGGCGCTGGCCATCGCGGTCACCACGGTCGGTCCGATCGGCGTCGGACTGGCCGGTTCCGGGATGATCAGCCTGGCTCTGATGCTGGCGGGCTGGTGGATGCTGTTCATGCGCTGCCCGCAGCCGCCGCCGGGCACCAGCATGGTCGATGGCGGCTACGCCGACGGCCTCTTCGCGACCGGTTACCCTGGGGCGGCCTTCCCCACCGGGCCGCTGCGCGCGCCCGGCTACCCGGTCCCGGACGTCGGGCCGGTGTACAGCCCGTACACCAAGCTGCCGGACGCGTACGTTCCCGACGCGCCGCGCGAGACGGAGGCGGAAACCGTGCTGGACAAGGACGTCGACCGACCCACCGAGGTGATCGACGCGAAAACCGAAGTGCTCGAAGCGCGGACCTCGTCACCGCAGCCGGGCACCGAGGACGCCACGCCGATCTCGCTCGAGAAGACCGGCGGTGAGCCGAAGACCCTCGCCGAACCGAAGGCACCCGCCAACCCGAAGACTCCCGCGGACCTGCCCGCCCGCGCACCATCACACCCGACTCCCGCCGCCTTCCCCGGCGTGACCCCGCCCTCTTGGGATCCGCTCGGCGTCGCGCCGCTGGCCTGGGACCTGCCCGAACCGACGCCCGCCCGCGCCGTAGTCGCACCACCGCCGAAGCGTCCCCGATCCCGGCTGACCCCGGTCGTGCTCGGCCTGGCCATCCTGGCCGCGGCGGGTGCGGGCGCGATCGCCGCCGCGGGCGCGGAATGGATGACCCCCGGCCGCATCGCCGCCGTCGCCCTCGCCGTGATCGGCCTCGGCTTGGTGCTCGGCGCGTTCCTGCGGCGCGGCTACGGCCTGCTGGTTGTCACCGCTCCGCTCGCCGGTTTCGTCCTGCTCGCCTCGATGATCGGTCCCATCGAATTCGACCGGGGCGCCATGGGCGACCACGTCTGGACCCCCGCGACGATGGCCGAGCTGCAACCGGACTACAAGATCTCGATGGGCGCGGGCACCCTCGACCTGCGGTCGCTGAACCTGACCGAGAACCGGGCCGTGAACGTCGGCGTGCAGATGGGCGAGGTCCGCATCCTGGTGCCCGAGGGCATGACCCTCCGCACCGACTGCACCGTCAACATGGGCGACAACCAGTGTCCGGAGGGCATCACCGGACCGAACACCCCGGGCGCCCCGGTGCTCGACCTGAACGTGGACATCCAGATGGGCAGCGTGGAGGTGCAGCGTGGCTGAGCAGACCCAACCCAACGGCACGACCGAGGGACGCGGACCGTCGGCTTCCCTGCTGATCGTCGGCCTGCTCGCCCTCGCGGTGAGCGTCTGGGGCTTCATCGGCCCCGCCGCGACGGCCAGCGGCGCGATCTCCTTCGGCTGGATCGTCGTCGTCGCCGCCATCGTCGTCGGCGTCCTGCTCGTCATCTCCCCGCGCAAGCGCCGCTAGCGCGATGGTCAGACAGGAGAACCCCATGGCGCGAGACCAATTCGACGACGACGCGACGGATCCGGCGCCGCACCAGGGCACGCCCGTCGCGCGGGTGGTGCCGATCACTCCGGCCAGAACCTACATCGGTGGCGGCTCGCTACTCGGCCACGTCGTCCTTGGCCACGGCTGGAGCCGCGCCAAGACAGACTGAATCCCCGGAAAACGACGGCCCCCGCACACCGTGTGCGGGGGCCGTCGTTCTCGGGATCACTCCCACTCGATGGTGCCCGGCGGCTTGCTGGTGACATCGAGGACGACGCGGTTGACCTCGGCGACCTCGTTGGTGATGCGGGTCGAGATGCGCTCCAACACCTCGTAGGGCAGGCGGGTCCAGTCGGCCGTCATGGCGTCCTCGCTGGAGACCGGACGCAGCACGATCGGGTGACCGTAGGTGCGGCCGTCGCCCTGCACGCCGACGCTGCGGACATCGGCCAGCAACACCACCGGGCACTGCCAGATCTGACGGTCCAGCCCGGCGGCGGTGAGCTCCTCGCGGGCGATGGCGTCGGCCTGCCGCAGCGTATCGAGACGATCACCGGTGACCTCGCCGACGATGCGAATGGCCAGGCCCGGCCCCGGGAAGGGCTGGCGGGCAACGATTTCCTCGGGCAGGCCGAGCTCGCGGCCGACCGCGCGGACCTCGTCCTTGAACAGCAGCCGCAGCGGCTCGACCAGATCGAACTCCAGGTCCTCCGGCAGACCGCCGACATTGTGGTGCGACTTGATGTTCGCCGTGCCGCTGCCGCCGCCCGACTCCACCACGTCCGGGTACAGGGTGCCCTGCACCAGGAACTCGACCTTGGGCGTCTCGCCGTCCTCGGCGCCGTGTTCGGCGACGACCTCGCTCACCGCGTCCTCGAAGGAGCGGATGAATTCGCGGCCGATGATCTTGCGCTTCTCCTCGGGATCGGTGACGCCCTTCAGCTCGCCGAGGAACTTGTCCACCGCGTCGACGGTCACCAGCTTGGCGCCGGTCGCGGCGACGAAATCCTGCTGCACCTGCTCGCGTTCGCCGGAGCGCAGCAGGCCGTGATCGACGAAGACACAGGTCAGCCGGTCGCCGATGGCGCGCTGCACGAGCGCGGCCGCGACCGCGCTGTCCACGCCGCCGGACAGACCGCAGATCGCGTGTCCGTCGCCGACCTGCTCGCGGACCTGCTCGATCAGCGCGTCGGCGATATTGGCGGGCGTCCAAGCGGCCGGAATGCCCGCGAGTTCGTGCAGGAAGCGGCTGAGCACCTGCTGGCCGTGCGGCGAATGCAGCACTTCGGGGTGATACTGCACGCCCGCCAGGCGACGGGCCCGGTCCTCGAACGCGGCGACCGGGGCACCCGCGGTGGTGCCGGTGACCTCGAAGCCCTCCGGCGCGTCGGTGACCGCGTCGCCGTGGCTCATCCACACCGGCTGGATGGTGGGCAGGCCGCCGTGCAGCAGACCGCCGTCGATGTTCAGCTCGGTGCGGCCGTACTCGCGGGTGCCGGTGTGCGCGACCGTGCCGCCCAGCGCCTGGGCCATCGCCTGAAAGCCGTAGCAGATGCCGAAGACCGGCAGCTCCAGATCGAACAGCCGGGGATCCAGCTGCGGCGCGCCCTCGGTGTACACACTCGCCGGACCGCCGGACAGAATCACCGCGAGCGGGTTCTTGTCCGCGATCTCCTCGACGGTGGTGGTATGCGGAATCACCTCGGAGTACACACTCGCCTCGCGCACCCGCCGGGCGATCAGCTGAGCGTATTGGGCACCGAAGTCGACGACGAGGACCGGTCTCTGGGATTCTGCCACGGCCACAGTCTAGTGAGCCGGGTGCGCGCCCGAACCAACGGGCATGCCCCTGTGCAGGCACGTTGTCTCCGCGGGCACCGGGCGCTCCCGGCGTCCCCCGGCTATCTCGAAGCGGGCGGCCCGAATCCCGCGTCGACCCCGCCTCGGCTCGTTATCCTCTTGCGGTGCCCTTCGCCCGTGCGATAGACGCCGACATCCACTACGAGGACAGCGGCGGGGACGGTCCGGTGGTGTTGCTAGCGCACGAATTCCTCATGGACCGCACCATGTTCGCTTCCCAGGTGGCTGCGCTCGCGCCGGAATTCCGGATCGTCTCCTGGGATGCCCGCGGCCACGGACGCACGAAAGATCAGGGCCTACCCTTCACCTACTGGACCGCGGCGCGTGACGCGCTGACCGTGCTCGATCAGCTCGGCGCCGAACGCGCGGTGGTCGGCGGCACCGCGCAGGGCGGCTTCACCGCGCTGCGCGCCGCGCTGATCGCGCCCGAGCGGATCGCGGGACTCATCCTCATCAGCACCGAGGCGCACGGACCGACACCCGAGCAGTCCACGGCCACCCAGCGCTTCCTCGACGAGTGGTACGACGACGACAGCAGGGAGCATGCGGTCCATCGGCTCGCCACCTGGCTGATCGGCGACGACGACTGGTACCGGGCGATCTGGACCAAACGCTGGCTCGGCCGCGACCGGCACGACATCGAGGTCGCCGCGGGCTGCCTGCTCGCCAGGGAATCGGTGCTCGACCGGCTGCCCGAAATCACCTGTCCCGCACTGGTCATCCACGCCACCGACAGCGGCATCCCGCACGACCGCGCCAAACGATTGGCCGAGGGTCTGGCGGCGGCGACCTTCGTGGAGATCGCGGGCGCCCGGCTCGCGGTCACCATGACGCACCCGGAACCGGTGAACCACACGATCCGCCAGTTCCTCCGCGAACAAGTCATGCCCACGGGCGTGTACTGACGACGACGCGCGAAGGCGTGTCTCCGGCCGTGCGCCGCTATCGGCGAACCGGCCGCGCTGCGAGGACTTCGGTCGCGCTGCTGCCATCGATCGACAACGCGGAAGGGCGGCAACGTTCACGAGAAGCCCGCGCCCATCCAGGTGGGCGCGGGCTCGAAGAACGAAACCTCAGGCGCGAACGCTGAGTCCGACCTTCTGGAACTCCTTGAGGTCCGAGTACCCGGCCTTCGCCATCGAGCGGCGCAGACCGCCGACGAGGTTCAGCGAGCCGAACGGGTCGTCCGACGGGCCGAACAGCACGCGCTCCAAGCTCGGCCGCACCTGCTCGGTGGACTCGCCGCCCAGATCCCACGGATCGTCCACGTGGAGCAGCGAACCGCGCGGCACCGACGGGTGCGCGGCGGCCGACGGCCAGTACCACCCGCGGCCGGGCGCCTCGGCGGCCAGCGCGAGCGGCACCCCGAGCATGGCGGCATCGGCGCCACAGGCGATCGCCTTGGCCAGCTGACCGGAGGTCGCGATGTCGCCGTCGGCGATGACGTGCACGTAGCGGCCGCCGGTCTCGTCCAGGTAGTCGCGGCGCGCGGCGGCGGCGTCGGCGATTGCGGTGGCCATCGGCACCCCGATGCCGAGCACTTCGCCGGTGGTGGTGGCGCCCGGGTAGGAGCCGTAGCCGACGATCACGCCAGCGGCGCCGGTACGCATCAGGTGCAGCGCGGTGCGGTGATCGCTGACGCCGCCCGCGACCACGGGCACGTCCAGCTCGGCGATGAAGGTCTTCATGTTCAGCGGCTCGCCGTCACCGACGTGCTCGGCGGAGATGATGGTGCCGTGCACGACGAGCAGGTCGATGCCCGCCTGCAACAGGGCCGGCGTCAGCGCGCGGGCGTTCTGCGGGCTGACCCGCACGGCGACGGTCACGCCCGCCGCGCGCACCTCGGCCACCGCGGCCGCGAGCAGATCCGGCTGCATCGGCGCGGCGTGCAGTTCCTGCAACATGCCGACGGCGCGCTCGTAGCCGCCCTTGCCGACCAGCTCCAGCAGCTGATCGATCTTCGCCTCGACATCGGCGTGCCTGGCCCACAGGCCCTCGCCGTTGATCACGCCGAGCCCGCCGCGACGGCCGAGTTCGATGGCGAACTTCGGCGACACCAGGGCGTCGGTCGGATGCGCGAGGAACGGAATCTCGAACCGGTAGGCGTCGAGCTGCCAGGCCAGCGACACCTGCTTCGACGAGCGGGTACGCCGCGAGGGAACGATGTCGACATCGTCCAGTTCGTAGGTACGCCGGGCCGTCCGGCCCATGCCGATCTCGACCATGTCGCGCACTTGTCTGTCCTTTCGGTGTTGATTGGCGCGCTGACGCGCGCGTGTTCGCGGCCGTGTCTTTGGCGCGCCGGGGCGCGCGTGTTCGCGGCCGTGTCTTTGGCGCGCCGGGGCGCGCGTGTTCGCGGCCTTTATGTCTCGCTTCCGAGCGGTCGAGACTCGCGACTGCGTCGCATGCGCTTCGACCGCTCGGAAGCGAGACGGCCGCGAACGGGCTCGTAAGACTCGCCCTCGAGGTGGTCGGGAGGGAGCGACCGGTCCAAGTCGCTTCGACTCGCGAACAGGTTAATCATGCACGGTTCGTCCAGAGCGAGCGCAATCGCGTCCAGCGCAGCGCACCAATTCGGCACGGCAAGCGTGGTTTGTTCGGACTTGCCGAGTGGGCGACCCGCGCAGGGGCGGCGCTCATATGTCGGACCACCTCATACCGCGGGATCACCCGGCGACCGGTCGCCGGGTGCGACCCGGACCGACGCTGTCGGATCCGACCGCACCCGGTTACGTCAGCTGCGACCGGTGTAGTTCGGCGCCTCGACGGTCATCGTGATGTCGTGCGGGTGGCTTTCCTTCAGACCCGCCGCGGTGATCTGCACGAACTGCGCTTCCTGCAGCTCGGCGATGGACTGCGCGCCGGTGTATCCCATGCCCGCCCGCAGACCGCCGACGAGCTGGTGGATCACCTGGTTGACCGGACCGCGGAAGGGCACGCGGCCCTCGATGCCCTCGGGCACCAGCTTGTCCTCGGCGAGCACGTCGTCCTGGAAGTAGCGGTCCTTGGAGAAGGACTTGGCCTGGCCGCGGCCCTGCATGGCGCCCAGCGAGCCCATGCCTCGGTAGCTCTTGAACTGCTTGCCGCCCACCAGGATCAGCTCACCGGGCGACTCGGCGGTGCCCGCGAGGAGCGAGCCGAGCATCACGGTGGACGCGCCCGCGGCGATGGCCTTGGCGATGTCGCCGGAGAACTGGATGCCGCCGTCAGCGATGACCGGAACGCCGTGCGGCTTGCACGCGGCCACGGCCTCCAGGATCGCGGTGATCTGCGGCGCGCCGACACCGGCGACCACGCGGGTGGTGCAGATCGAGCCGGGGCCCACGCCCACCTTGACCGCGTCCGCGCCCGCCTCGACCAGCGCGGCCGCGCCCGCACGGGTGGCGACGTTGCCGCCGACCACCTGGATGCGGTCGCCGACCTCGGCCTTGACCTTGGCGACCATCTGCAGCACCTGCACCTGGTGTCCGTGCGCGGTGTCGACGATCAGCACGTCGACGCCCGCGTCGGCCAGCGTCATGGCGCGCGACCAGGCGTCCTCGCCGACACCCACCGCGGCGCCCACGAGCAGGCGGCCGTCGCGGTCCTTGGTGGCGTTCGGGTACTGGTCGGTCTTGACGAAGTCCTTGACGGTGATGAGACCGCGCAGGCGGCCGTTGCCGTCCACGATCGGCAGCTTCTCCACCTTGTGGCGGCGCAGCAGGCCGAGCGCGGCCTCCGCGGTGACGCCCTCCTGAGCGGTGATCAGCGGGGCCTTGGTCATCACGTCCGCGACGCGGCGGTTCTGGTCGACCTCGAAACGCATGTCGCGGTTGGTGATGATGCCGACGAGCGAACCGGTCTCGTCCACCACCGGAAGACCGGAGATGCGGAAGCGGGCGCACATGGCGTCGACCTCGGCCAGCGTGTCGGACGGGCGACAGGTCACCGGATCGGTCACCATGCCCGCCTCGGAACGCTTGACCGTCTCCACCTGCGCGGCCTGATCGGCGGCCGAGAGGTTGCGGTGCAGGACGCCCATGCCACCGGCGCGCGCCATCGCGATGGCCATCCGCGCCTCGGTGACGGTGTCCATGGCCGAGCTCACGAGCGGGGTGCGCAGCCGGATCTCCCTGGTGAGCTGACTCGAGGTCTCCACCGAGCTGGGTATCAGATCCGATGCGGCGGGCAGCAGCAGCACGTCGTCGAACGTGAGGCCGAGCATGGCGATCTTGTTCGGGTCGTCGCCACCCGTAGGGGGGCGGACCGCGAGCCGTTCGCCCGGTACGGGATTACTCATTCGGATCGACCCCTCCTGGACGTCGAAAGCGAGAGACGCCGGACGGACCGGCGTCGCGCACAACTGATGGGATGGACGGTGGCGGCGAGGTCAGCGTGTCGAGAACTGTCCGGCGCCTGACACCCATGGTATCTGTCCCGCAAACTCGTCGATGAACTGCCCAATGGCGCCGCCGAAGCGAGTCCGTCGACGGACCGCACAGCCGGAGGTACGCCGCGATGGCGAAACTGGCACCCTACATAGCTGGCGAAGACCACCCTGTTCTGCGTACCGTGGGTGTGTGCGCGACCATCTACCACCTGGCTTGCCGCCGGATCCGTTCGCCGGAGACCCCTCCGACCCGTCCGCCGCGCTCGACGCCATCGAGCCCGGCGAACCGCTGGATCCCCACGAGCGCCTTGCGGTCGAGGAGGATCTCGCCGACCTCGCGGTCTACGAAGCGCTACTGGCACACCGCGGAATCCGCGGGCTGGTCGTCAGCTGCGAGGACTGCCGACAGGACCATTACCACGACTGGGACATGTTGCGCGCCAACCTGCTTCAGTTGCTGGTCGACGGCACGGTGCGGCCGCACGAGCCGGCCTACGATCCGACGCCCGAGGCGTACGTCACCTGGGATTACTGCCGGGGCTACGCGGACGCGTCGATGAACGAAGCCTTCCACGGCGACGGGTTCGACGGCTTCGACAGCTGACCTCGGTTCCCACACACCCTGAAACGACGAAAGCCGACCCGCCGGTCGGCAATCGTTCGACGCGCCAATATTCGCGTGGTTCATCGCGACACGCCCGAACGTGCGCGCGATCTTTTCAGGGTGTCGTTCGACACCCCGCCCACAAGTAATGACTACCGGCGATCCGTCCGACAACCGAGGGGTCACCGTTCGATGGTGAATTCGCTTACGTTCGAGCTCAGTTGCTCGGGGTGATGCCCCCGGGCACGCTGGGAACGATGACCGTACCCGGCCCGTCCTCCAAGATCGGCGACCGCGTCGCAGGCTGAGTCGGTTCGCCGACATCCACGCTCGGCACGACAACCGTCGTCGGCACCTGCGTGGTGGGCGGCGCCTGCGTCGGCGGCTCCTCGACGGGCGTCGTGTTGTTCGGCACGGTGGTCACCGGCGGCTGCTGTGTCGTCGGCCTGGTGGGCTGTGTCGGCGGCAGGCTCGGCTCCACGGCCACGGTGGTCGGCGGAGTCGTCGCAGTGACCGGCGGCACCATCTGGTTGGTGATGGTGGTCTGCTGCTGCGCGGGCTGCGTCGTCGTGGGAGTGGAATCGGTGGTGCCGCTCGGCCGTGGCTGAGTCGACGTGACCGCCTCCTCGAGCGCGGCCGCCGCCTCCGGAGAGAGGCCGCGGAGCTGCGTGAGCAGCCGTTGCCACTCGGACTGCAGATCCTGCTTCTTGCCGGAATCGCTGACCTGGTCCACGTTCACCGACGCCCGCTCCAGCAGTGCCTTCGCCTGCGCCGGGTTGTTCTGGGCCAGTGCACGCTCGGCCTGGTCCAGCTCGTTGCCCGCGCGCTGCACCACGGTGGTCTGGGCCTGCTCGCTGAACACGACCTCCTTGACCCGCCAGAGCGGATCGCCGGGTTCGGCGCTGTAGGAGAACGCCGTCACACCGCCGAAGACCAGTGCCAATGCGGCCGCGGCACCCGTGATCGGACCGACAAGCCGAAGACGGCCACGGTTGACTGCGCCGACTCGAACCTTGCGCGCGCCGATCTCCTGGTTGACCGCGGCTACGACCGCGTCCAGATCCGGATCTCCCGGTAGCGGCGGCGAAACGAGTTCCGCGCGCCAATCCGCGAGCAGCGCGGCGAGCTGAAACTCCTCCGCACTATCGGTCTGTACCGGTCCATCGCTGGCGATGGCGTCGATCAGAGCATCGTCGCGGCGTACCGCTGCGATGTCCACCGGTCCGGTGTCACCAGTCCCCCCGGCGTAGGGACCGCTGTTTCGCGATCCACGTCGCGCCTTCCAGTCACCCCGACCGCGCTCGCCATCCCTAGCCATACATTTCACCTGCCCTCGCCACTTGTGACTTCAGTTTCGCGAGTGCCCTGTGCTGGGCCACCCGTATCGCGCCCGCCGTACTGCCCACGGCGACCGCGGTTTCTTCCGCTGACAAACCCATGACCAATCGCAGGATCAGGATCTCTCGATGCTTCTCCGGAAGCGTCGCGAGCAGACGGTTCATCTGCCTGCTGGTTTCCGATTCGAGAGCGCGCTGCTCCGGTCCTTGGTCGGTGGATATGACATCTGGTACTTCGGCCATCGCCTCCGCCTTGTTACGGGCGGCGTTGCGGTGTGCGTCGGCGACCTTGTGCGAAGCGATTCCGTATACGAAGGCCATGAAGGGCCTGCCCTGGTCTTGATATCTGGGCAAGGCTGTCATCACGGCCAGACATACCTCCTGCGCAACGTCGTCCGCGGAGAGCTGTCCACGCTCCGCCGCGCCGATACGCGCGCGGCAGTACCGGACAACCAGCGGGCGGATCAGCTCTAGTACCTGAGCTAAAGCGGATCTGTCGCCCTGCGCTGCGGCAGCGACGGCGAGGTCCAACTCTTCGCCCGTGTGCGTCATCGTCAGAGATATTCCTGGCGTTACAAGTGGCACCGGCCCGATGACCTGTGCTTCCGCTGAAGCGGCGGAACGGATCTAACAATAGCGATAGGCAGCGCGGAACCGAGCAACATGGTCACTTGTCTCGACAACGCCGCGCCGACAGCTACGCGGCGCCCGGTGGCCGAAAACGCCCGCCACGACGGACTATTCCGGCGGCACACCATTCGGCCTCGCGCGTGGCCTCCGGATCCGAGAGCCCGGAACGCAGCATCGCGCACGCCCAGCGCAACGGAAGCAGATCGTGCTCGCGGCACTCGGCCGCGACCGTGTCGGCCAGCGCGCGAGAGTGTTCCAAGTCACCCGAAGCGGCCGTCGCGGCGGCCACGAGGAGACGGGACTTGACGCGGTGCCGCACCGAGGGCGCGGCCTCGGCGAGAGCCAGAGCTTCGCGCGTGTGCGGCAGCGCCGCGCCGGCCGCGCCGGACGCCAACGCCGTCTCGGCGCTGACCCAGTGCCAGCGGATCCAGGCCCGCCATCGCAGGCCGTCCGGATCGAGGGCGGCGCGGCTCCGGTCGAGCAGCCGCCGCGCCAGCGCGAGGCGGCCCGCCCCGAGCGCGTCGGCGGCCAAGCCGGTGAGCGCGTCGCAGACCGCGTCCGTTCGGTCCGGCGCGGAACCGATCGGCGGGGCGGGTTGGAGTGCGCCGCCTGGTAACGCCAGCGCGACGGCTCTGCCGTCCGGGCCCGAAGCCGCGACATGCCAGCCGAGTTGGCGCAGTAGCGAGCCCGCGGTGCTCGCGGCGAGTGAGAGCAAGACCGGATCGGTCGTCCGCCGCCGCACCGCGGTCAGTTCCGCGCGTGCCGCGGCATAGCGCCCCTGCCCCCCGAGAATCACCGCCCGGTGCCACGAACTCAGGGCATCCGGGGCATCCGGCAACTCGGCAGCGGCGAGGCCGGGACGAGGCCCGAAGGCTCCCATAGCGAGGACTTCATATCGGACATCCACCGTCGGAACTGGCGCGAACACGGGCGAACTCTATACCGAGCGCGACCGACGACGGCGCGTAGTAAAAGTGCGTCCGCACCCCTGGCAACTTGTCAGCATTTCTGGTACGTGGCCCATGTTTCCATCAGGTAAATCTCGCGTCGGCATTGCGCGATCATCCGCGACGCAAATTCACGCGCGTTTCGCGCAATTAACCTCTACGCCCCGTTTCCGCCATCTGAGCGACCCTCGGCAACCACCCGTACGGTGGCCACCATCACGGCGGTTATCTGTCCCCCATGGGACCAGTAACCTGTGAGTTTTCCCAAAAAAGACAGACTACCTGCGGAAACAGTCACATACCTCGGACAGCGGCGGGCCAGCCACGTACTGGCCAACCGAACAGTATCACCGGAACCCCCGTTAAAAGTAAACAGCGGGTAGGTTAAATCTCGCCATTGCGGATTTGGAAAACCGGTGCGTCGAACTATTGACGTAATTTCGCGGCTGCCCCTAACGTAGCTCATCGCCACGGACGGCGCCGCGCGAAATTGCAGCGACCGGCCGGGCGACCGCGGGACCCGCCGATCGCATGCGTTCCGCAACTGTTGCAGACAAACTGCTCGACAACGCCGACGAGCTCGCATTACGAGGAGTTCACCATGCCCATGCCGACCCACCTCCCCGGACCGAACGCCGACGTCTGGGACTGGCAGATGCGAGGTTCCTGCCGAGGCGTGGACTCCGCCGTGTTCTTCCATCCCGACGGCGAACGCGGGCGCGCCCGCACCGCACGCGAGATGCGAGCCAAGGAGATCTGCCGCGCCTGCCCGGTGCTCATGCAGTGCCGCAGCCACGCACTGAAAGTCAGCGAGCCGTATGGCATCTGGGGCGGCATGTCGGAGACCGAGCGCGAGATGCACGCGCGGCGCAACCGCCGCCGCATGGCCGTCTGAGCAACGACCAGCCGTCACCCGACAGCCACAACGCGAATCCGCGACCCATCCGCATCGCGCGGCGCGCCGAATGCCTAGCAAATAACCGGCCACTGAAACACCAGATGCACGATCACCGGCCGGACCGCGTCGGCACACCGTCGTCGCAGTTCGGGACCGACGCTGACGCGCGGCATCAGGCGGTCACCACCGCTGCACCCGCGGTCGCGGCGAGGCAGAAGCCGCACGGCTGTCGGCCCGGTGGCGAGCGGTAGCTGTTGGCGTGTCACATCTGAATTCGCCCGGCGTTTGGGAGTTCACCGCAAAGTAGCTGAGCTACTTGCGGTTTGCTGGCACCCCACTGGAAGGAGGCGATAGCGGCACGCTACGGTAGTGACCGATGACACAGAATGGAGCGTTGTGACAACGCGGCCGCCAGCCGCAGAGGGCGACTCGTTCCGAAGAGAAGCCTTCCCACCGAGTGTGGATTCTGCGGTGTCGGCACGCGCAGCCGAAAGCATCGAACTAGCCGCTCTCCTGCACCGTTGCGGTCAGTCCGATCAGGAAGCTTTCGCCGAACTGTACGACCGGACGTGCGCGCGCGTGTTCGGTCTGGTGCTCCGGGTGCTGCACGATCCGGGGTACGCGGAGGAGACCACGCAAGAGGTGTATCTCCAGCTCTGGCGTACCGCAGCCAGCTTCGACCCCGCGAAGGGGTCGGCGGTGACGTGGTTGATGACGCTCGCCCATCGGCGCGCGGTCGACCGGGTCCGCGCCGAGCAGGCCCATACCCAGCGGGAAGTCGCCTACGGGATAAGGGTTCTCGGCAACGAGTTCGACGAGGTGATCGAAGAGGTCGAGCGCAGGCTCGAACAGCAGGCGGTCCTCGAAGGACTCACCGGCCTCACGGAAACTCAGCGAGAAGCCATCTCGCTGGCCTACTACGGCGGCCGGACGTACGCGGAGGTGGCCACCTATCTCGGCGTAGGGTTACCGACCGTTAAGTCCCGGATTCGGGATGGATTGACACGACTGAAGAAAAGTTTGGGGGTGACGTGAGATGAACGAAGCCCAGATCGATCTCGCGCACACCGTCGCGCTCGGATCGATCGACGACGAAGACCATCACGCGGTTCAGGAATTGCTCGACGGCGAGGACCCGGTGCTACGCGCCGAGTTCCTCGCAGAGGTGCAACAGGCCAAAGACGCTTTGACCGCGCTCGCGGCGGTAACGGCCACCGCGCCGCCCGCCGCGCTCCGGGGTCGGTTGCTCGCGGCCATCGCCGCTGAGCAACCCCCGGTCGCCTCCTGAGCGACGATTCACCACTGCGGCTCGCGCGTCCCACCGCGCGGCCGATTCTCGCTTCGGCGACCTCGCGCGCCGCACCGCAGGCTCGAGGTTGCGGTGCCATCGAGCCCTAGCCGATCACTCTCGGCGCGCCGCCCGGTACGGGCGTTGCCGCGCCCCAGTCGTCGTCCTCGTTCGCCAGTCCCGGTTTCTCCGGGCGGTCCAACGCGAATCGTCCACTCGGCTCCGGTCTCGCCATCACGCGTCCCGTCGAGCCGCTCATCCCCGAACGCCGAAAAGGCCCCCGGACGCTCGCATCCGGGGGCCTTTCGCACGCTCGTCGCGTCAGTGCGCGTGACCGTGGTGACCGTGGTCGTGCGCCTCTTCGGCGGGCTTGTCGACCACGGCGCTCTCGGTGGTGAGCACCATGCGCGCGACCGACGCCGCGTTGACGACCGCGGAACGGGTCACCTTCACCGGGTCGACGACACCGTCGGTGAGCAGATCACCGTAGGTGAGGGTGGCGGCGTTGAAGCCTTCCTTGCCCTCGGCGACCTTGCTGACCACCACGGCGCCGTCCAGGCCCGCGTTGGTGGCGATCCAGTACAGCGGCGCCTGCAGCGCCTTGCGCACCACCTCGACGCCGACAGCCTCGTCACCGGACAGCGAGTCGCGCAGCTCGACGAGCTTGGCGCCCGCCTGAACCAGCGCGGTGCCGCCGCCGGGGACGATGCCCTCCTCGACCGCGGCCTTGGCCGCGCTCACCGCGTCCTCGACGCGGTACTTGCGCTCCTTGAGCGCGGTCTCGGTGGCCGCGCCGACCTTGATCACCGCGACGCCGCCCGCCAGCTTGGCAAGGCGCTCCTCGAGCTTCTCGCGGTCCCAGTCGGAGTCGGTGGCCTCGATCTCGCGGCGCAGCTGCGCGCTGCGGGCCGCGATGTCCTCCGCGGTGCCCGCGCCGTCGATGATCGTGGTGTCGTCCTTGGTGACGACCACGCGCCGGGCCTTGCCGAGCAGTTCCAGACCCGCCTCGCGCAGGTTGACGCCCAGGTCCGGGTTGATGACCGTGCCCGCGGTGACCACGGCGAGGTCGTCCAGGAACGCCTTGCGACGGTCACCGAAGAACGGCGCCTTCACCGCGACGGCCTTGAGGGTCTTGCGGATGGAGTTGACCACCAGGGTGGACAGCGCCTCGCCCTCGACGTCCTCGGCGATGATCAGCACGGCCTTGCCGCTCTCGGCGATCTTCTCCAGCAGCGGAAGGAAGTCCGGCAGCGAGCTGATCTTCTCGCGGTGCAGCAGCACCAGCGCGTCCTCCAGGACGGCCTGCTGGGTGTCGGCGTCGGTGACGAAGTAGGGCGAGAGGTAGCCCTTGTCGAACTGCACGCCCTCGGTGACGACGAGCTCGGTCTCCAGCGTCGAGGACTCCTCGACGGTGACGACGCCGTCCTTGCCGACGGTGGTGAGCGCCTTGCCGACCATCTCGCCGAGCTGCTCGTCGCGCGAGGACACGGTGGCGACCTGCGCGATGGCCTTCTCGCCGGAGACCGGGGTCGCCGCGGCGAGCAGCGCCTCGGAGACCGCGTCGGCGGCCTTGGCGATGCCCGCGCCGACGGCGATCGGGTTGGCGCCGGCGGCGACGTTCTTCAGGCCGGCGCGCACCAGCGCCTGGGCCAGCACGGTCGCGGTGGTGGTGCCGTCGCCCGCCACGTCGTTGGTCTTGGTCGCGACGCTCTTGACCAGCTGCGCGCCCAGGTTCTCGAACGGATCCTCGAGGTCGATGTCGCGCGCGATGGTGACGCCGTCGTTGGTGACGGTCGGGCCACCGAAGGCCTTCGCGAGCACCACGTGGCGACCGCGCGGACCGAGGGTGACCTTCACCGCGTCGGCGAGCTTGTCGACGCCGCGTTCCAGAGCCCGGCGAGCCTTCTCGTCGAACTCGATCTGCTTTGCCATAAGTCCTTTTCCTTGGATGCCTGGGCGACGGGCTCGGTCCGGTGGGGCCGTGCTGTCGCCGCCCGGTGGGCTGAAACGACGTTGCCCCGGCCCCGCTGGGAGGGGTACCGGGGCAACGTCGTTACGACTCGATCCCGGGCGTGGCCGGGAAGCGCGATCCGATCCGGATCACGCCGAGCGCGGTCACTTGCTGACGACAGCCAGCACGTCGCGCGCGGACAGGATCAGGTACTCCTCGCCCTGGTACTTGATCTCGGTGCCGCCGTACTTGCTGTAGATGACGACGTCACCCTCCTGGACATCCAGCGGGATGCGCTTCTCGCCCTCGTCGTCCCAGCGGCCGGGGCCGACGGCGACGACGGTGCCTTCCTGCGGCTTCTCCTTCGCCGTGTCCGGGATGACCAGGCCGGAGGCCGTCGTCGTCTCGGCCTCGTTGGCCTGGACGAGGATCTTGTCCTCGAGCGGCTTGATGTTCACGCTCGCCACGTTGAGCCCTCCACTTTCAGGGGATTTACGGTCGTCCGGAACTGTTGTCCCGGACCATCGGTTCGGTCACGGTGCTGACCCTGCGCATAGCCCCGTCGTCGCGGGTGCCGGGACCCCTGCTCAGTAGTCACAACTGCTGACATCCGGCGAACGCGTAGGGTGGACGCTTGCCCGGCCGACCGTGTTCACCAGTGCCACTAGCACTCTATACACGAGAGTGCCAGCGCTCAAGGCCGGGCGGTGCCAATGCGCGTCGGCGTTTTCCGACACGCCCGGACGTTCGACTTTGCACTGACCAGGGTTCGCCACCCCACGGCCTCGGGACTTTCCATTGGTTCGCGAAATCTGTAACGTTCGGATAACGGATTGTGACAGTATTAGCGACGGTCGTTCCTCGGTCCGCCATGTTCATCACGAACCGGCGTCCGCGGGGGGCATCGAGCGTCACGAAAGAACCAGCACAGCGTCACAGGTAGTACTGCGTCACAGGTAGCACAGCTTCGCACGTAGCACAGCGTCACAGATTCCGTTGCGCCACAAAGCTTCACCAGAGGGCAAGTCCACACGTGATCCCAAGCCGGTTCCCGCGACCCACCCGGACGGCGGTCCGGCCGGATCCCGAGTCCGGATCGTTCGCCGACAAGGCGACGGTCCGGAAGTCCATTCGAGATGGTCGGCGACACGATGACCATCCGCTCGAAGGGAGGTGAACATGCGAACGTCCCTCGGCATCTCCGCCGGGAACGAGGTCGTGTGCTCGGCGCTGGTCGCCACGGCGTCGAACGGCGCCCAAAGTTTCGACTACCGAGTCGTTTCCGCCGACGCGGCCCATTCCGACATCGGCGATCTCGTCGCGTCCTCGATCGACCTGATGACCACCCAGCTGCCGACTCAGCAAGCGCCACACGACATCGCGTGGCCCACGCAGCCGGTCGGCGTCCGCTTCGCGGGCACCGGCGCGACGGGTATGGAAGCGGCGGCGGGCAAGCCGCCGACCAGCGTCGCCGTCGCCTACCGCAGCAAGGAGCAGGCGCAGGTGATCCGTTCGGCCACCGGCAAACAGCGCGAGCTGAAGCTGGTGCCGGAGGGCACCGCCGCGCTCACCTTCCTGCGCCACACCGGCCTGCTGGACCGCTACGAGACGGTCGCCATCGTCGATCTCGGCGCGACGGGTCTGAGCGTCACCGTCGCCGAGCAGGCCGACGGCAACGTCCTGAGCTCCGAACGCATTCACGCGATCAGCGGCAACGCGATCGACGACCTGATCTACCACCACCTGCTCGACGTGCACTACGCCCGGCGCGGCACCAGGCCGAACCGCGGCATGCTGACCAACCGGGGTCGTGCCGCGAAGGAACATCTCTCGGTGACGGCCGCGGTCACCATCGACCACGTCGCGGGCCGCCCGCTCAAGCTGACCAGGGCCGATTTCGAGGAACTCATCGGCGATCTGCTGCGCGACATCGCCCTGTTCACCGCGGCGGTGTTCGCGCGAGCGCCGAAGTCACCGCAGGCGGTGGCGGTGATCGGCGGCGGCGCGAACATCCCCGCGGTCCTGCAGACACTCGAACGCGAGCTGGACGTGCCGGTGCTCACCGTCGACGATCCGGAGGCGGTGATCGCCAAGGGCGCGGCGCTGGTGGCCGATGCCGCACAGCCGTCCGGCTTCCCGGTTGCCGCGCTCGGCGGCGACGCGCCGGCGGGCACCTTCACCAAGGTCATCGGCACGCTCGCCGGAGCCATCGTGGTGGTCGGCCTCGTAATCGGCTACGGCTTCAAGACCTTCGCGCCGACGTCGGACGAGGAGGTCTCCCCCGCGGGCACGACGAGCAGTGCCCTGGTGCCCACCGCGCCCGTCACGGTCGCGCCGCAGACCGGCGCGGGGACCGACACCTCCGGCGCCCGCGAGCCGGTCAGCCGGACCACCGGCGCGACGCCGCCGGTCACCGAGGACGCCGGTCTGTCGTCGACCCGCACCGGTGCCGTGTCCACGCCGTCGCCGACACCCACACCGACGGCGGCGCCGATCCCGTCGGTCCAGCCGACGCTGCGTCCGGACCCGAACCTGCCGCCCATCCCGTTCCCGGAACTGCTGGGCCCGCTGCTGAATCCGCCCGGCGGTTCCTCGGTGCCCACGCAGCAGAACCGCGAGGAATACGGGCCGTCGACCAGCCCACCGCCGCCCACGGGCGACCCGTCGCAGACGCCCGCGCAGACGCAGATCCCATTCCCCTCGCCGCCGGCGAGCGCCCCGCCCCAGGCGCCCGCACAGACCCGCATCCCGTACCCGATGCCCCGCTCCAATTCGGGCTCCGCCCGGCAGGGCACGGTGACCGCACTACCGCTGCTGGAACTCGAGTTCGCTCCGCGCAACTGAGACGGGGTAGGACAGCCGCCAGCGGAAGGCGATCGGCCTCAGGCGATCTGGCTGACCGAGACCGGCAGGCCCGGGTCGGTGGCGACCGTGAGCGACGAGGGTTTCGCTCCGCCCGCGATGACGTGCGCGCCGAGGGCGGCGATCATCACGCCGTTGTCGGTGCACAACCGCGGTTTCGGCACCCGCAGCGTCAAACCAGCCGCCGCGCAGCGCTCTTCGGCCAGCGAGCGGATTCGCGAGTTGGCGGTGGCCCCGCCGCCGAGCACCAGGGTGCCGACACCGACGTCCTCGGCCGCGCGGATGGCCTTCATGGTCAGCACGTCGGCGACCGCCTCCTGGAAGGACGCGGCGATATCCGGAATCGGCAGGTCCTCGGTCGCGACGCCGGCGCGCTGCGCGGACTCCACGTGGCGGGCGACGGCGGTCTTCAGACCGGAGAAGGAGAAGTCGTAGCGCGGGTCGCGCGGCCCGGTCATGCCGCGCGGGAACGCGATCGCCTTCGGATCGCCGCTGGCCGCGGCCGCGTCCAGCGCGGGTCCGCCGGGGAAGCCGAGACCGAGCAGCCTGGCCACCTTGTCGAAGGCCTCCCCCGCCGCGTCGTCGACCGTGCTGCCGAGTTCGACGATCGGCTCGGCCAGATCGGTGACGTGCAGCAGGTGGGTATGTCCGCCGGACACGAGCAGCGCGACGCACGGCGGCATCGGCCCGTGCTCCAGCGTGTCCACCGCGACGTGGCCGCCGAGGTGATTCAGCGCGTAGAACGGCACATCCCACGCCGCCGCATACGCTTTCGCGGCCGCGACGCCCACCAGCAGGGCACCCGCCAGGCCGGGGCCGATGGTGACCGCGATCGCGTCGGGCTTGGCGATGCCCGCCGCGGAAAGCGCCCGGCGCATGGCGGGCACGATCGCCTCCAGGTGCGCGCGCGAGGCGATCTCCGGTACCACGCCGCCGAAGCGCGCGTGCTGGTCGACGCTGGAGGCGACCTCGTCGGCGAGCAGCTCGCAGCTGCCGTCGGGAGCGCGGCGGACGATGCCGACTCCCGTTTCGTCGCAGGAGGACTCGATGCCCATGACGATCACGACAACACCTCGTCGGGAAGCGGGAGCGCGGTCAGTTCCGGCCTGCGCATGGTGTAGGCGTCGGCGCCGCTGGGGTGGTAGTAGTTCTTGCGCAGACCGATGATGTGAAAGCCGTGCTTGGCGTAGAGCGCGATGGCGGGCGCGTTGTCGGTGCGCACCTCGAGGAAGACCGGTCCGCCGCGCTTGCCCGCCTCCGCGAGCAGCGCCTCCAGCAGCAGCGTGCCGATGCCGGCCCGGTGATAGCTCGGGTCGACGCCGATGGTGTGCACCTCGGCCTCGGGGTGTTCGGCATCACCGAGCAGCGCCACGCCCGCGTAGCCCACCATCCGGCCGTCCTCGGCGCGGGCGGTGATGTAGCGGTTGTGCGACCCGGCCAGTTCCGAGCGGAAGGCGACCGCATGCCACGGATCGTCCTCCGGGAACAGCAGCTGCTCGAGCTCGACACAGCGCTCGATGTCGGCCGCGTTCATCGGCTCGATGTGGAAGGCGTGGGCGCGTACTTCGTCGTCCACCATCACGCTCCCGTCCGATCGAGGGTGCGATACGCGTTCTCGACCGCGTCCGGCCTGCGCAGGTAGAGCGGCACCAGCGGTTCCGGCACGGCGCGCGCGAGCAGCTCGGCGGCGGCGACGCGCACCAAGCCCGCGGGCGAGGGCGTCTCGACCGGAAGCACCGGCAGGTCGAACAGATCGACGTGCGAGGCGGAGCCCGCGATCACCGTGGCCGAGCCGTGGTCGAGCGCGGCGGGCTTGACCACATCCGGCCCCGCGACCCGGATGCCGGCGCGGTAGCGCGCCCAGTACACCTCGCGCCTGCGCGCGTCGGTCACCACGAGCAGCTCGCCGTCGGCGGCGAACTCGCCCTGGGCGAACGCGTCCGAGGCGATCGCGTCCAGACTGCACACGCCGTACACCGGGATGCCGAGCGCGTCACCGAAGGCGGCCGCGGTCGCCATGCCGACCCGCAAGCCGGTGAACGGACCGGGTCCGACACCGGCGACGACCGCGGCGATATCTGTCCTGGAACGGCCTGCCTCGGAGAGGCATTCGAGGATCTGCGGGGTCAGCACCTCGGCGTGGGCGCGGGCATCGACCCGGACCCGCGAGGCGATGGTGCGCAGCTCGGTCGCGGTGACCGCATCGGGCGCGGCCTGCTCCAGTTCCACCAATCCCGCTGTAACGGCGGGTGTCGCGGTGTCGACAGCTAGTACAAGCATGATTGGCCCAACGATACCGGGTGGTACCTCGCCGCGGCGCGGAGCTACCGAGTAGCTAAATCCGCAGGCCGATCCGGTGGCAGCCCCACTGTGACCTGCGTCTACTCGACCCACTCCCAGACCGCGGTTCGCACATCGGATTCCGGTTCTCTGGTCAGCAGGACGCGAAGATGCCGCTCGGCGAGGTGCTCGACGACCCCGAGGCCCCACTCCACCACGACCACCGCCTCGTGCAGATCGGTGTCGAGGTCGAGCGCGTCGAGTTCGTCCAGATCGCCGCCGAGCCGGTAGGCGTCGACGTGCACCATCGGCACCGGCGCCGCACCTTCGCGCCGACCCGCCCGGTGCTGCCTGGCGATGATGAAGGTGGGCGAGCTCACTCGGCCTTGCACGCCGAGGCCCTCGGCGATGCCGCGCGTCAAGGCGGTCTTGCCCGCGCCGAGCGGACCGTCGAGCACCACGAGATCACCCGCGCCGAGTCCGGCGGCCAGTTCGCGGCCGAGCGCCTCGGTGTCCTCCACGGTCGGCAGCGTTCGCCGTTGCTGCGTCACCGCCGACCTCCTTCTCACCCTGCCGTTGATCGGGTCGAGCGTACCGGCGCGGTCGGGATCGGCCGCGAGCAGCTTCGCGATCGACGCTCACCCGCCGACGCTTCATCGCCTCCTCGGCGAGCCAGGTTCGCGTCCGCCGATCGCCCCGCCGACGCCGCGACGGCCTCCCCCACGCTGAAGGACCCGGCGCGGCAAGCTTCACCCAGCCGAAGCCTCGTCGCCCTCCTCGGCGCGGAAGAACCCGGCGCGCACCAGCAGCCGGTGTAGCGCGTCGTTGACGGTGTCGGGGAATTGCAGGTGCGGCATGTGGGCGGCCTCGGCGAGGCGGATCAGTTCGCTGTTCGGCAGTTCGCGGGCGAGGGCGCGCGAGTTGCGGAACGGGATCACCAGGTCGTGCACGCCGCCGAGCACCAGCGCGGGAAGCCCGGCCAGCGTCGGCAGGGCGGCCGACTCGTCGTGCAGTTCAATCGCTTTCAGGAACTTGACGATCGTCTCCACCGGGGTGTCGTCGATCATCAGCGTGGTGAATCTGGACAGCGTCGGGCTGACCGGACCGTGGAACGAGCTCACGTGCAGGATCGGCGTGATCAGGTGCCGCACCGTCGATCGACCGGCCTGGACCAGCGCGGGCGCGGTGTGCACGGCGAGCCGGAAGCCGTCGATCGCCGGATTGCGCAGCAGCTGGGTGATGCCCGCCGCGGTGACCTCGGCCGCCGCGGTGGAGAGCAGTGCGATCGCGACCACCCGTCGCGCGAACAGCTCGCGGAACTGCGCCGCCGCCGCGAGCACGGCCATGCCGCCGAGCGAATGCCCGACGAGCGCGACCGGTCCGGTGGGCGCGGTCGCCTCGATGACCGCGGCGACGTCGCGACCTAGCTGCGCGACGGTGCAGCTCTCGGTGGTCGGCGTGCCGGAGCGTCCGTGCCCGCGCAGGTCGAAGAAGACGAGTCGAACCTCTGCGCCCCAGCGCTTTTCCAGATCACGCCGCTGGAAGTGGAAGGACTCCATGCTGTTGCAGAAGCCGTGCACGAAGACGACGGTCAGCGGCGCGTCGACCGGACCGCACTCGCGGGTGGCGAGCCGGACACCGTCTTCGGTGACGACCGCACCCGCCCGGTCTTCGGCAATGAGCGCGAAGTTCTCGTCGCGGTATTCGTCGCGACGCGCGGGCCAGAGCACCCGTGCGCCCGCGCGGCGCAGCGCGTGCGCACCGGCGAGCGCGCCGACCATGCCGGCGGTCGCCATTCCGCCGCGCCAGATGTTCGGGTGATTGTTGTTGCCCCGCAGTGCTTTCGGTCGTCGCGCTCGCATCGAGAACCCCTCATCTGTCGGCGGAACGCACGCCGACGAGTCCAGCACACGGCATCAGCACGGGCAAGCTCCGATGTGCCGCCGCGCCACCCGTCCGCGCGGCGAGCAGACGATCTCGTAGTGGATCGTGCCGAGCACGTCGGCCCAGTCCTGGGCGACGGGCTGGTCAGGGTCTGCGCCGAACATGATCGCGGTGTCGCCCTCGGCCACGCCCGCGGCGTTGTCGCCCAGGTCGACGACGAACTGATCCATGCACACGCGCCCGACGTTGGGGCGCCGCGCGCCGCCGAGCCACACGTCGAAGCGGCCGCTCAGCGGACGGAATACGCCGTCGGCGTATCCGGCGGGGACGAGGGCGACGGTGGTGTCGCGCGGCGCGATCCACTGGTGCCCGTACGAGACGCCCTCGCCCGCCGCCACCCGTTTCACCAGAGCGACCCTGGCCTGGAACGTCATCGCGGGGCGCAGGCCGAAATCGCCCATCTCCGGGACCGGGCTCAGGCCGTACACCGCGATGCCGGGGCGCACCATGTCGAAGGCCAGGTCGGGGCGGGTGACCGCGGCAGCGGAGTTGGCCAGGTGCGTGACCTCGGGCGTCAGGCCGTGTCGCTCGGCGTCGGCGATGGCCTCGATGAACCGGTCGCGCTGCACGTCGAGGAACGGGTGGTCGGGCTCGTCGGCGTGCGCCAGGTGCGAGAAGATCGCGCGGAAGCGCACGACGCCTTCCGCGACCAAGTCCCGCAGTGCGGCGAGCACCTTCGGGTATTCGTCCGGGGCGATGCCGTTGCGGTTCAAGCCGGTGTCGACCTTGAGGGTGACCGTCGCGGTCTGGCCGATCCGCCGCGCCGCTGCCTCGACCGAACGCAGATGCGCGAGCGAGGAGACGCCGATCTCGATGTCGGCGGCGATCGCGGCGGCGTAGTCGGAGCCGGAGTTGTTGAGCCAGCAGAGAATCGGCGCGTCGATCCCGGCCGCGCGCAAGTCCAGCGCCTCCGGAATCGTGGTCGTCCCGAGCTCCCGAGCCCCCGCCGCCAACGCGGCCCGCGCGACCTCCACCGCGCCGTGGTTGTAGCCGTCGGCCTTCACCACCACCATCACCGCCGCGTCCCCGGCGTACTCCCGCAGAACCCGCACATTGTGGGCAATGGCATCGAGATCGACGACGGTCTCCACTTGCGCACTCACAACAGCCGATCCTGCCATTCCAGGTGTCGGCACTGTCAGGGAGTACCGATTCCGCAGGTCATCGCGGTTTGTCAAGGGGTGATCGGTGAGGACCGGACGTGGGATCGGTGGGCGTTGAGGTGGGGTAGAAGTGGTTGTCGAAGTGAAACGATGGCGTCCAAGGCGATGGGGTCGACCCTCGTCAACCCGGCTAACGCCGCCAGCCACTCCCCGGCAATCGGCGAGCGGTTCGGAGTTCCCGCGAGCTGGACGGATGAGCGAGATGCATGGCCGACGGGCGCCGGGTTCGGCGGCCGTTCGATTCGGCGCGAGCTGGTCGATTCCCCGAAGCGGTGCTGGGCACGACGAGTGCCGCACCCCTTACCTCCCGCAGTCAGGTGGGTTGGCGCAGCTTCCAGCCCACTCCACCGGCTGTGGTTGCGTCCAAGAGACGCAAGGAGGCAGGGCGAAATCGAGACGGAGTGAAATGGTGGTTGCCGCGGCGGTTTCAACCGCCATATGACAGGACGCTGTCTCGAACAACTTCAGTCACTCAACGAACGCAACGTGCGAATCGCCGCGCGAAGGTGGCCGAGGAGTGGAGTCGCCGAGGTGGGGGCGGCGGTGGGGTGGTTCTCGTGGGCGGCGAGGTTGGCGGCCAAAGCGTGGGCGCGGGCGGCGGCAGCGGCGGACCAGGCGGGGTCGCGGCCCGCGGCGAGAAGGGCGCCGATGACACCGGAGAGGACGTCGCCCGCGCCCGCCGTGGCGGCCCAGGATCCGCCCGCCTCGTTGACGAGCACCGGGCGGCCCGGGGCGGCAACCAGGGTTGCTCGACCCTTGAGCAGCACGGTGACCTGCCATTTCTCGGCGAGCTCGCGCACCGCGCCGACCCGGTTCGGACCCACTTCCTGCCCGGTCAGCCGAGCGAATTCCCCCGCGTGCGGCGTCAGCACCGTCGGCGCGGTCCGGGCGCGCACCAGGTCGGGGGCGGCGGCGAGCAAGGTCAGCCCGTCGGCGTCCACCACCGTGGGCAGGTCGGTGGCGAGGATCTGCTCGAGTCGTTCGCGCGCGTCCGCGTCCGTGCCCGCACCTGGACCGAACACCCAGGACTGCACCCGGCCGGTGTCGGAAACGCTCTGCGCCGCAATCACTTCCGGGAAATGTGTAAGCACTTGCGATGCACCGGTACCCGCGTATCGCACCATGCCCGAGGTGGCCGCTACCGCACCGCCCGTGCACAAGACGGCCGCACCGGGATAGGTCCCGCTGCCCGCGCAGATACCGGTGACGCCCTGGGTGTACTTGTCGTCGGTCGACTCCGGCACCGGCCACCGCGCACCGATCTCCGCCGGTTCGAGCGCGGCGAGTTCAGGGTCGGGAAGCTCTAAACCGATGGGCACCAATTCGATTCGTCCGCACCACGGCGCCGCCAGTGCGTGCACCGGCTTGTACGCACCGAACGCGACCGTCACCGCAGCACGCACCGCGGGCCCCGCCACCGCCCCGGTATCCGGATCGACGCCGCTCGGCAGATCCGCCGCCACGATGGGAACGCGCACCCCCGCGACGATTTCCGCGGCACGCGGCCGCAGCGGACCGCGCCCGGAGATACCGACGATGCCGTCCACCACCAGATCGGGCGCGCCGACTTCCTCGCGTACCCGCCCGCCCGACGCACGCAGCGCGGCAAGGCCTTTCGCGTGCGCGCGGGCCGGATCGAGCAGCACCGCCGTCACTTCCACGCCCCGTCGCCGCAATTTCGCACCCGCCCACAGGGCATCGCCGCCGTTGTCGCCGGAGCCGACCAGCAGCGTCACCGCCCGCCCCGCGATGCCCCCGGTCCGCGCGCGCAGCTCGCCCGCGACGATCGTCGCCAGGCCGTGCGCCGCACGCTGCATCGGGATCCCCTCGGGCACCCTGGTGAACAGTTCGGCCTCGGCCGCGCGCACTTCGTCGGCGGTGAAATAGCCGCGTAGAACGGACATCGGCGCCTCCACTGGTTGCTTCGGGCTGGCCACCCGCCCGGACACTACCTTCTCGCGCACCGAAATCCGCCGTGCCACAGTCCCGGCGGTTCTGCCCTGCCCGCCGGACAGGCGTTCCCGACCGCTCCGGCCTCCGGCTCTGCCACTAAGCTCGAACATCATGCCGATGGTTAGCCGCGCCAAGTCCGCTCCGATCGTCACCGCGTTCGCGGTGGCCGCGACGCTGTCGCTGGCCGGCTGCGGCTCCGACGAGTCCGCATCCGAGGGGAACGGCACCGCGCAGGCCACGTCGATCACAGCGACACCGACCGGCGAGCGCAAGGCCGCCAGCGTCACCGTCGACGTGGACGACATGAAGTTCTCGCCCGAGAACGTCACGGTCGGCGTTGGCGACACCGTCCGGTGGAAGTTCTCCGACAAGGCGCCACACTCGGTGCAGGGCATCGGAGACAAGGCCATGGGCATCAACAGCCCGATCTTCGACAACGGCGAGTGGAGCTACACCTTCACCCAGCCCGGCACCTACCGCTACCTGTGCACCCTCCACCCGGAGATGCGCGGCACGGTCACCGTCCAGTAGGTCCGGTCACACCGGCCGGTACTCCCGCATTCGCGCACCGCGCGCGGACGTGTTCAACGCCTCGACGACCGCGACGAGCGGCGCAAGTTCCGGTTCGGCCGCCGCCTGCTTGAGCGCGCTGGACAGCGCCGCGTCGTAAGTGGGTCCGGGCCTGGCCGAGCAGCACTTTCGAGACCTACTCGACCGTCACCGATTTCGCCAGGTTCCGCGGCTTGTCGACGTCGTAACCGCGCTCCTGCGCCACCTCGGCGGCGAAGATCTGTAGCGGGACGGTCGAGAGCAGTGGCTGGAAAAGCGTTGGGGCCGACGGGATTTCGATGAGATCGTCGGCGAACGGGCGCACCGTGTCGTCGCCCTCCTCCGCGATCACGATCGTCCGCGCGCCGCGCGCCTGGATCTCGCGGATATTGCTGAGCAGCTTGGAGTGCAGCACCGCGCGGCCCTTCGGCGAGGGCATCACCACGATCACCGGCAGTCCGTCCTCGATCAACGCGATCGGGCCGTGCTTGAGCTCGCCCGCCGCGAAGCCCTCGGCGTGCATGTACGCGAGCTCCTTGAGCTTGAGCGCGCCCTCCAGCGCCACCGGGTATCCCACGTGGCGGCCGAGGAACAGCACGGTCGGCACGTGCGCCAGTTCCCTGGCGATCGCGCGCACCTGCGGCGCCGTCTCCAGCACCCGCTCGACCAGCTTCGGCATCGCCTCCAGCTCGCGGAATTCGCGCGCCACCTCGTCGGGGTACTTGGTGCCGCGGGCCTGCGCCAGCGCCAGACCCACCAGGTAGTTCGCGGCCACCTGCGCCAGGAACGCCTTGGTGGAGGCGACGCCGATCTCGGGTCCGGTGCGGGTGTAGAGCACCGCGTCGGACTCGCGCGGGATCTGCGCGCCGTTGGTGTTGCAGATCGCGAGCACGCGCGCCTTCTGCTCCTTGGCGTGCCGCACCGCCTCCAGCGTGTCGGCGGTCTCACCCGACTGCGAGATCGCCACGACCAACGTCGACCGGTCCAGGACCGGGTCGCGGTAGCGGAACTCGCTGGCCAGCTCCACCTCGACGGGCAGGCGCGTCCAATGCTCGATCGCGTACTTGGCCAGCAGACCCGCGTGATACGAGCTGCCGCACGCCACCACGAAGACCTTGTCGAACTCGCGCAGTTCCTGATCGGCGAGGCGCTGCTCGTCGAGCACGATCCGGCCGCCGGACTCGTCGGTGGTGAAGTGCCCGATCAAGGTGTCGGCGACCGCGGTCGGCTGCTCCTCGATTTCCTTGAGCATGAAGTAATCGTGGCCGCCTTTCTCGGCGGCCGCCAGATCCCAGTCGATGGTGAACGGGCGGGTGCGCACCCCGTCCTCGGCGCCGGAGAAGTCGGTGACCTTGTAGCTGTCCGCGGTGATCACCACGGCCTGGTCCTGACCGAGCTCTACCGCCTCGCGGGTGTGCTCGATGAACGCGGTGACGTCCGAGGCGATGAACATCTCGCCCTTGCCGACGCCGACGACCAGCGGGGTGCTACGGCGCGCCGCCACGATCACGTCCGGGTGGTCGGCGTGGGTGAAGACCAGCGTGAACGCGCCCTCCAGGCGGCGCAGCACGGCCAGCGCGCTGGCCGGGAAGTCACCGGCGGTCGGCCCGTCGGCGTAGGCGCGGGCCACCAGGTGCACCGCGACCTCGGTGTCGGTGTCGCTGAGCAGCTCGACGCCCGCGTTCTCCAGCTCGCGCCGCAACGGCGCGAAATTCTCGATGATGCCGTTGTGCACCACCGCGACCTTGCCGGAGATGTCGCGGTGCGGGTGCGCGTTGCGGTCGGTCGGCGCGCCGTGCGTCGCCCACCGGGTGTGTCCCATGCCGGTGGTGCCAGCGAAGCCGGCGACCCCGGTTTCGGCGAGCTCGGCCTCCAGATTGGCCAGCCTGCCCGCTTTGCGCTCGACCGCGAGAGCGCCCGCTCCGTCCAGGATTGCGACGCCCGCGGAGTCGTACCCGCGATATTCCATGCGGCGCAATGCGTCAACGACGACGCCGAGCGCGTCCCGGTACCCGACGTAGCCAACGATTCCGCACATGGCTCACCAGAGTACTTATCGGATAACGTTCACGTCGTGTCGGCGTCTGTGAAATCGCTACTGAGCACCCTGACCAGCCGCGGCCCGCACCGGGTGCTGCGGGGGAACCTGGCCATCGCGGGCCAGCCGGGGGTGGTCTATACGCCCGAAAGCGGGCTCGGCCTGCCCGCCGTCGCCTTCGGACACGGCTGGCTCACCGGCGTCGCCAACTACCGTGAACTGCTCCAACACCTCGCGTCCTGGGGTTACGTCGTCGCCGCCCCCGACACCGAGCGCGGGCCGATTCCGTCACATCTCGGCCTGGCGACCGACTTGCTCACCGCGCTCGACATCTGCACCGGCGTGCGCCTCGGCGACGGCGAGGTCAGCGTGCACCCCGACAAGCTCGCCCTGGTCGGGCACGGCATGGGAGCGGGGGCCGCCGTCATCGCCGCCGCTCAGCGCCGGGTCGCCGCGCTCGCCGCCCTCTACCCCGCGCCGACCGCCCCCTCCGCGGAGACCCTCGCCCCCGACCTCGACATCCCCGCGCTCATCGTTGCCGGTGCCACCGACGTCTCCTCCGTCAGCTCCAACGCCTTCCCCCTCACCGCGGCCTGGGGCGGCGAAGCGCTCCTGCGCACCGTCGACGGCGCCTCCCACAACGGCATCATCGAGGGCCGGCGCGCCCTCGCCGCCCTCGGCGCGGGCAAGCACGAAGCCAAGACATCGCGCACCACCCGCGCCCTCCTCGTCGGCTACCTCAACTACCACGTCCTCGGCGACAAGACCTACAAGCCCTTCGCCGACCCGGAAGCCGCCATCCCCCACACCCAACTCGTCGACCCGAACGCCCCGCAGGAAGAGGAACGGCCAAAACTCTCTGTCGGCACCCTCACCCAGCTGCTGCGCAAGTAGGCGCCTCACCCGCAGAGCGGCGCGTCCACCCACCAGTGGTCGAGGAGCTGCTGGGCGTTGTAGCCCGTCCGGTCGATACCGATCAAGTATCTGGACAGCCGCGGGTCGTCCGGGAAAGTAGTGAACACGTCGCCCTCGGTGATGGTCGACATGGACCCTGGCGGCGGCAGGAAAACCAGAGGATCCGATGCACACCCGGCATGCGGTTTCCGTGACCATTGAGCAGCCGCGGGCCCCTCACCGTCAGCGGCGAACGAGTCGAGCTTCTCGCGCACCGCGTCGGCAGTCTTGTAGTCGTAGAGAGTGAGGTCCGCGGCGTCGGCATCTCCGCCGAGGCACCGGAAACCCCTGCGATCGAGGCCATCCGAGAACGTGCACCACACGCCTCGCCACCCCGTCGCGGTAGTGCCTTTGCCGCCGGGGAGCAACTTCGGAAAATCGGCGACGATCTTTTGTTCTTTCTCGGGCCAGGCAACGGTCGTGAGGCCAGCCCAGGATCGAGGCGATGAGTCGCTGGCCTTTGCGGCGAACGCGACGACACCAACAACCCCGACCAGCAGTACCGTGAGCCCGACGCCCAGCGCCGCGAGCAGTTTTCCGGATGGCCGACCAGTCCCGGCTGGACGACTCCCGGCGTTCGGACCGTACGGCGTCGGGATATGCGGAGGAGCGGGCGAGAATGGCGGCGCCGGATAAGGCGGGTTCGCCGGTGGCATCCCGCCCTGGCCCGCCGGGAATCCTTGTGCAATCGGCTGCAGGCGAGCCTGATTCGGCGGTTGCCACCCACCCCCGACTGGTGCGCTGACTTGATGTGGAGCGGTAACAGGCCGACCGGTCTGCAAAACACGCGCGACCGCTGCCGCGAACTCACCGCAGCTGGCGTATCGGGCTTCGGGCCGTTTCGCCAGCGCCTGCGCCAACACCGTGTCGAGCGCTGGTGGCAGCCCGTATCGCCGCGCGCTGATGGGTGGCGGCGGATCCGACAGATGCGACCGAATCACCGAGACGGGATTGGTCGAATCGTAGGGCGCCGTCCCCGTCAACAGTGCGAACAACGTGCAGGCCAATGAGTATTGGTCGCACCGGTGATCGAGCGGAGCTCCGGTCAGCTGCTCCGGCGAAGCGAAGGCAAGCGTTGCGGTGAAGGTCCCCGTTTGAGTCAACCCATGCTGCTCGTCGCGCAACCTCGCAATGCCGAAGTCCGCCAGGAAGACCCGCGGCGGTTGCCCAGGCTCGGGATCGCCGAGCAGGATGTTCGCCGGCTTGATGTCCCGATGCAGCACCCCTTGTCGATGCGCATAGTCCAGTGCCGCAGCGGCTTCGGTGATGACACGAACCGCAAGCGCCGGTTCGATCGCACCCAGCGTCGCCACATCGGTTCCGGCGATGAATTGCATCGAGATCCACAGATTGCGATCCTCGACGCCGCGGTCGTATACAGCGACGATGTTCGGATGCTCGAGCCGTGCGATCAGATCCGCCTCGCGCTCGAACCGTGCCCGAATCTCCTTGTCGCCGAACATTTCCGAGTTCAGCAGTTTCAACGCCGTCTTCCTCGGAAGACGCGGATGTTTGGCGAGATACACGGTGCCCATCCCGCCCTTGCCGAGCACCCGTTCGATCTCATACCCGGCGAACACCTCACCGGCCCGCAGGTCGGTCACGTGCCGCCCCCTTCGTCATTCTCACACCGCCGCGCCATGCTATCGGAACCACACGGCGATGTGGACCGCCCGGGACGGTTTCCGCCGCAGGAACTCGGCACGCGCGGAAACCCGTCCACCTCTACCTATTCGCTCAGATCAACCAGCTCTTGCGCCGGTAGTACTCGGACTCGGGGTCGTCATCCTCATCGATCGGCGTGACTACATCCTTGGCCTTGCGTGCCGCAATCGAGCGCGCGATCGCCTCCCGTTGCTCCCGCGCCTCCGCCGCGAGGCGTTCCTGCTCAGCCCTGGCTTCGGCGTCCGCCTCTTCCTTCTCTTCGACGTCGACGGCTTCACGCTCCCACCGTTCGACGAGTTCCCTACCGCGCTCCTCGATACTCCGGTTCCATTCGTCGAGTTCATCCTGCGTCGACTGCATTTCACGCCGGTACTGTTCGGCGATCTGCTCGATATCGTCGATCAGACTCACAGCGGACCTGCCTCTGCCAATTGCGCCCCGCTATCGAACGGCTCCTCTGGTGGATCAACCCGTGCGATCCCAGGATGATGCTCACCATCCTCTTCACGCTTGCCAGTTGGCGGTTTTCCTGGCGCAACCACCGGCTGGCCTGGTCCTTCTCCGGGTGCCGATCCGGGATCGGGGGCATGTGCTTGATCATCGACCGCACCTGTCGAAGGCTCAGCGTCGGGATCGCTTTCCTCGCCGCCCGACCGCTGGTCATCCTCTGGTCCGGACCCGTTCATCGAGATGACGGGGGCGCCGTTCTCATCAATTTTCACGGTGAACTCCTTCAGCGTCCCGTCGTCATCCGTCACGACAAGTTTGAGCTGACCGTCGGAGCCCATCTCGAACTTCAAATGCTTGCCAGCAAGATCGAATTCCGCTGCCTTGTCGCCGGGCTTTCCGTCGCCCTCCTCGGCGTCCTGCGGTTCCTCCTTGGCATCCTCCGCTTCCAGGATGTTTCCGAGCGCACCATCGATTCCCTCTTTGATCGGCTCGGCCAACGCACTGAGCCCTTCACTGATCGACTGCGCGGCGGTGCTCGCCAATGAAGTCAGTGTGCTGGCGAGTCCAGTAAGGCTCTCGAGCGACGTAGTGAATGGCGTTGTCGTAGTAGAGGGGTCAGTCGTCGTGGCGGGCGTAGTGGAAGGTCCTGGCGTGCTCGGCCCCGGTGTGCTCGGCCCCGGCGTGCTAGGGCCAGGTGCCGGACCAGGGTTGTTTCCCGGACTCGTCGGAACGGCTGGGCGAGGATACGGGTCGTCATCCAATTTCGCGAGGGCGGTGGTTATCGCTCCGTACAGCGTCGCTATCGACTGGTGCGCCTTGTTGCACGCACCGTCGAAGAGATCGACCTTCTTCTTGACATCGGGGTAGAAGATCTCGCGTACCCATTCCCAGCATTTGCGAGGCATGTCGTCATCGGATACTCCGGGAAAGATTCGCCGGAGATGGTCGATCCGCTGATCGCTGTCGAATGGATTGGTCCCCCAGTCCTCACTAGCACCACTTCTCGCGGCTTGGACAATGTCGTATACGTCGCTCGGAGTCTTCCCGTCGATTCTCCCCTGGTTCGCATCATCCCAAAACGAGTCGACGGTCTTCGCCTTCGTCACGATGACCGACCTGATGCTGAGAACCGCCGCGTCAATCGCACTGAGAGCGAAGCGAACCTGACCGCGGTCCTCGTCGGCCCGTTTCACCTGGTCGCCCATCATGGTTATCGCCGCATTAGCTGCGCCTCCCTGCCAGACGGAGGGAAGAATCTGCAACTGGGAATTCTGTAATTCCCATTCCGAATCTGCGGCTTCGAGGGCATCCTTGAGTCCCGCCGATACACGGCGAAGCGCTTCGAGATCCATGCCGCGTTGCATGTCGTACTTCGCCGCCATTGCCTCATACGTCGGACCAGTCGTTTTCACGGCCTCCAGGCACAACTGAAGATATTTCTCGAAATACAGGAGCCCACTGGCACCATCATCGAGGATCTTGTTCACGTCGAAGCTGTCAACGCTGGTCGTGTAAACCACGAGTATCAGCCTCCTTCGCCACGATAATCACGCGAACCGATGTAAACGTTTCCAGATCAGAAGATATCATTTTGTAAACCTGGCCAACTCGGTGGCTCGCGCATCATCGGTAATCATATAGCTTACTGCACTCTGACCCATCGCATCCGCAGTGCCCTCGGCCGCTTGCTGCCAGTTGGCAAGCCATTTTGCAACTCGCACAAGGCCATCATGGATATCTGTGCCCTGCGTTCGGTATTCCCGACCAGCCTGATCGGGACCGAAGTCGTTCTTCGTTACTGCCTTGACGTTGTTACCTATCGTCGCTGCGGACAGTCGCAACTTACCCGCCATTGCTTGCAGTGCGCCTGGATCAACGACAACGCTGCCCGTTGCTGTCTGTGGAGTTGTAGTCAAAACGACTTCCCTTCGATCGTGCGTGAGCTAGCACGCCGCCCTATCACGGTTCGGCCGTAGCAGCGTCGGCAAGCTGGTGCATTCGATAGCGGACTGCACCGACAGAAACTCAGGTCCAGCAACGAAATCGCCCCGTTCACAAGGTATATCGAGTCGAGTCTCGTCGAGCCCCCTACCTGGCCATCGGTCGTCATCGAGACCCCCTTCCGTTGTCACCGGCCACCTAGGCGCGGATCGACACGGGCGACCGTACGCTGGCCTCATCTCCTTGGACGCACGTACGTCCCACGTGGTTCCGTCAGGGCGGATGTAGACGCAAAATCTAATGCCACTGGGCCTGACATCGCTACTGCACCGCGCTCCGCCTCGACCTCCCGGCTGCAGAGGAGATCAGGTCCCATGGTCGGATCCGCGACCGTGGGACGCAGGGCGGTCAGTCGGCTTTCGGCGCACGTCAGCAGGCTCGATGCCCTCGGCGCCGCCCGAGGGTGATCCGCTGTCAACATCAGTTCGAAAGCAGCGTCGTTGAGCACTTGCTCCGCACCGCGTAACGACTGCACTGTCTTGCCGAGGACCTCGACGTCCACCTGGAGAAACCCGCCACCGAACATCCTTCCGCGCAGGAATGCGCAACACCACCGACACCGCCGATCATCCGCGGGGGACTTGCGGATGACGGCAGTTCGATCGCCAAACTACTCGATCACGTAATTGGACGCGGCCGAGGCGGTTTCGGTTCCACCGGAAACTAACCGATCTTCCCCTGGTCGGTGCGGACCCATTCGGAGGAGCCGTCGGGGTGGCGGTGGAACTCCCAGGCGGCGTAGTCGCCATCTTTTTCGACGACGGTGACGTGGTCGGCGAAGCCGTCGTGGTCGTAGTCGGTCCAGACCTGCATGGCGTCGTCGCCCTGTGTGGTGATCGAGTCCAGGATGCCGTCGGCGTTGATGTCCTGGGTGGGCTGGTTCAGTTCGACAGCCCCGAGGCCGTCCAAGGGGGTGGACGCGTCGATGTCGGGTAGATCCATGCCCGGGAACTCGCCGGACGTGATCATGGCTCCTCCTCGGACGGGACTCGTGCGATGGTGCGGAACTCCGGCAGGCGCGCGGAATCACTCCATCCTGTCATCCACGAGTCCCTGGCGCAGCCCCCGACCCGGTCGCGGTGGTCACTTTTTCGGAATCACCAGCCACAGAACGAGGTACAGGATGAACTGCGGGCCGGGCAGCAGGCAGGACAGGACGAACAGCAGCCGGACGATGCCGGCGTTCCAGCCGAAGTACTGTGCGATGCCGCCGCAGACTCCAGCGATCCACTTGTCGTGGGAGGTGCGGGTGAGGCGGCGGGCGGGTGCGGTCATCGGATTTCCCTCTCTGGTGTCGATCGCTGTGCCATCCACTCTCCGCGTGCGGGCGCTCGCGCACATCGGTCCGTCGACCCATCGGGACCCTGATTTCTTCGCGCGACGACTCAGGGTGAAACCCCGAGCGCGGGCGCGGATCCGGTTCGCCCGGTCTCCGGCGGCGCAGTTTCGAGTGCGCCCGCGTGCGGCGGGCCGACGGGAAGACGGCAGACTTCTCCCTGTGAGCACCACTTTGCATGCGCGCGGACTCTCCGCCGGACACGGCGAACGCACCCTGTTCGACGATCTGGACCTGACGCTCGCTCCGGGTGACGTGATCGGCTTGGTCGGCGTCAACGGCGCGGGCAAGTCGACGTTGCTGCGCATGCTCGCCGACCGGGCGACGCCCACCGGCTCGATCACGCTCAGCCCGCCGGACGCGACGGTCGGCTACCTCGCGCAGGAGCCGGAGCGGATCCCCGGCGAAACGGTCTTGGAGTTCCTCGGCCGCCGCACGGGGGTCACGGCGGCGCAGCATGCGATGGACTCCGCCGCGGAACGGCTGGCCGAGGGCGGTGCGGACGACTACACGCCCGCGCTGGAACGCTGGCTCGCGCTCGGCGGGGCGGATCTCGATCAGCGGGCGGAGGAGGTCGCCGCCGAGCTCGGCCTCACCGAGAGCCTCGCAACGGGGTTGGACACGCCGATGACGGGTCTTTCCGGTGGTCAGGCGGCCCGTGCCGGTCTGGCATCGGTCCTGTTGTCCCGCTTCGACATTCTGCTGCTCGACGAGCCGACCAACGATCTGGACCTGGACGGACTCGCTCGGCTCGAGCAGTTCGTCACCGGCGTGCGGGTACCGCTGATGGTGATCAGCCACGATCGAGAGTTCCTGGCGCGCACGGTGAACCGGATCGTCGAACTCGATCTGGCGCAGCAGCAGGTGGGCGTCTACGACGGCAGCTACGAGTCGTACCTCGCCGAACGGGCGATCGCGCGGCAGCACGCCAGGGACGCGTACGAGGAGTACGCCGATACCAAAGCGGGACTGGAGGCGCGGGCGCAGATGCAGCGCAACTGGCTCGAGCACGGCGTGCGCAACGCCCGCCGCAAGGCCCGCGACCCGAAGAAGCTGGATTCCGACAAGGCAGGCCGCAAGATGCGTGCGGAATCGACCGAGAAGCAGGCGGCCAAAGCCCGCCAGACGCAGCGCCGCATCGAGCGGCTGGATGTCGTCGATGAGCCGCGCAAGGAGTGGGAGCTGCGAATGTCCATCGCCGCGGCGCCGCGCAGCGGGTCGGTGGTCGCCACGGTCTCCAACGCGACGGTCACCCGAGGCGATTTCACCCTCGGGCCGGTGACGACCCAGGTCGACTGGGCCGATCGGATCGTGCTGACCGGTGCGAACGGTTCCGGCAAGTCCACGCTGCTCGCGCTGCTGCTCGGCAAGATCCAGCCCGACTCCGGGACCGCGACGCTCGGCTCCGGTGTCGAGATCGGGGAGGTCGATCAGGCGCGCGGACTCTTCCGTGGGACCGCCTCCCTCGCGGACACTTTCGGCGCGCAGATGCCGGACTGGCCGGATGCCGAGGTGCGCACGCTGCTGGCGAAGTTCGGGCTGCGCGGGCCGCACGTGCTGCGTGCTTGTGACACGCTCTCGCCCGGCGAGCGCACGCGTGCGGCGCTGGCGCTTTTGCAGGCGCGCGGAGTGAATCTGCTGGTGCTGGACGAGCCGACGAACCACCTCGACCTGCCCGCGATCGAGCAGTTGGAGCAGGCCGTCGAATCCTTCACCGGCACAATGCTGCTGGTTACACACGATCGACGGATGCTGGATTCGGTTCGTGCGACGCGGCGTTGGCATATGGACAACGGCAAACTCATCGAGGACTGACCGGCCTGTCCGCGCTGTGGGGAGTTGGATACCCATTGCTCACCGCCCCCGCATCGCGCATCGGATGGGCTCGATGAAGTTCTCCGGTCGCAGGTACACGTCGGTCGCGGTCGCGTAGTAGACGGTCCAACCGTCCGCCGAGAGCCGGTTGTGCCGCAGGTCGTCGCGTGCTGCCGCGGCTTCGCCGGAATGCCCTGTGGCGCTGTCGTACTCCAAGCCGATGCGCCACTCGGGCCACCCGAGATCGAGTCGCCGTAGCCCATTCCTGGTAGACACCTGGACCTGCGGCTCGGGGCGCGGCAGTCCGGCGTCGATACAGCGCAGCCGTGTCCGCGACTCCATCGGCGACTCCGCGCGACCGTCCGCGATCTCGATCAGCTCCACTGCCTGCACGTAGCCGCGGCGGCCCCGGTGGCGTTCGCTCTCCGCGAGCAAGGCCGTACGGGAGAGTCCGAGGCGCAGTGCGGAGTCCAACGTCGCCAGTGTGTCGAGTCGGTCGGTGGTACGCGCGACGTCGACGGCGGTTCGGATCGCGTTCGTGGCCACGATGCCGTTGATCAGTTCCAAGTCCCCCGGCTCTGTCCGATCGCTGTGCACCACCAGGCGCGAGGTTCGGGATCGGTGGGCGCCGAGCACATGGGTTGCACTGCTCTCGGTCACCGCGAATCCATGCAGCTCCGCGGCTGTCTCGTACGCGGCGGCCAGCGACTGGGCTCCGATCGATAGTCGCGCGGCCTCTACTCGCAGTTGAGGGGTCGGCGATGTCGCGGATTCGCGGTAGACGCCGTGGAACACGCGCACCCAGTCGCCGCGGTCGACGCGAGTGCGCATTTCGGCGCGGGTGTACTCGCACAAGGCCTGCCAGGCGGTGAAGGCGCCGAATTGCTTGTCTCGAACTTCCGTCAGTCCCGGTCGCATGGGACCACTTTGGGCTGACCGCGTGGGAGGCTGGATTTGGTGACCTGGGGAAATGGTTGGGCGGTGGACAACTCTGCGCCTGTGGACAACTCGCCGGTCAGTGCGTGCAGGGACTGCTACCGCGTCGAGGGTCGGTGGTATGACTCAGCTGTTCGTGGGGTCCGGGCTCGGGGTTGGTCGGGCATTCTCCCGACACCACGCGCCCAGCACCGCTCACGGTAAACCATGGCAGGCAGACCAATTCGAATCAGCGAACCCCGAGATCACGTCACCCAACGCAACCACGAAACCTAGCCCGCGCCAGAGTCTTACCCGCCCTGAGGAGACCAGCTTGCGGCTGTCACTGCCAAGCCCCAAGCACGTGACCAGCCTGCGAAGCTCTCGGTACACCAGCCAGCAGCCGCCACGCCACTACTGGAAGGCCGAGCGATGCAAGCCAACCAACCAGCCGAACCTAAACCGAAGCAACCCGCTTCGCCAGATCATCCGCAAGCTGCTTCGCCTGCACCAAATCGGTCGCCTCCACCATCACCCGAACCAATTGCTCGGTACCGCTGGGACGCAACAGAACTCGCCCGGAATCCCCCAGCACACGCTCGGCTTCCGACACGGCATCGCGCACTTCCGGCGCGGCGGCGACCGCAGCCTTGTCGTTCACCGGCACGTTCACCAGCACCTGCGGCACCGTCTCGAGGACGCTGGCGAGGTCGGCGAGGGTGCGGCCGGTCTGGGCTATCCGCGCCATCAGGCGCAGGCCGGTGAGGATGCCGTCGCCGGTCGTGCCGAACTTCGGGAAGACCACATGGCCGGACTGCTCGCCGCCGAGGCTGTAGCCGCCGCGGCGTAGTTCCTCCAGCACGTAGCGGTCGCCGACGGCGGTGGTACGCAAGGCGATTCCGGCCTCGCGCATGGCGATGTGCAGGCCGAGGTTGCTCATGACGGTGGCGACCAGCGTGTCCTTCGCGAGCTCGCCCGCGTCCTTCATGGCCAGGGCGAGGATCGCGAGGATCGCGTCACCGTCGACGATGTTGCCGTCGGCGTCCACGGCGAGGCAGCGGTCGGCGTCGCCGTCGTGGGCGAGTCCGAGGTCGGCACCGTGCTCGCGCACCGCGCGCTGCACCTGCTCGAGGTGGGTCGAACCGCAGCCGTCGTTGATGTTGAGGCCGTCGGGTTCGGCGTTGATGGCGATCACCGTCGCGCCCGCCTCGCGGTACGCGGCAGGACCGACCTCGGCCGCGGCGCCGTGCGCGCAGTCGACCACCACGGTGAGTCCGCTCAGGTCCTGCCCGGTGCCCTCGACCAGATGCTCGACGTACCGCTCGTGGGTGCCTTCGAGGCTGTACTGATCCGGGATGACCAGGCCGTGGTCGCGCGCGCCGGAGGCGTTCAGCACTCGACCGATGTCCGCACCGGTCGGACGCTGCGTGGCGTCCTCGGCGAGCAGTGCCTCGATCCGGTCCTCGACGGCGTCGTCGAGCTTGTGACCGCCCGCGGCGAAGATCTTGATTCCGTTGTCCGGCATGGGATTGTGCGAGGCGGAGATCATCACGCCGAGGCACGCGTCGTAGAGACCGGTGAGGTAGGCGACGGCGGGCGTCGGCAGCACACCCACCGAGAGCACGTTCACGCCAGCCGCGGTCAGTCCGGCGGTCACGGCGGCCTCCAGCATCTCGCCGGATGCCCTCGGGTCGCGGCCTACCACCGCGAGCGCGCGCTTCTTGCCGCGGCCGAGCACCTGCGCCGCCGCTCCGGAAACTCGCAGTGCCAGTTCCGGACTCAGCGATCCGTTGGCAAGCCCGCGGACACCGTCGGTGCCGAACAAACGTCCCATACCTCGCCCCTCATCGGTGGTTTCGCGACATGCGCGTTGGCCCGCAGGCGTCGGCCTGAGCAACCGCAGGGCCCGCGAACGCCGCGACTCAATACAGCGAGAGCAGGCGACCAGCGGTGCTGGAAGCCTGCTCTCGTACAGCTGCCGCGCCGACCATACCGCCCCCGGCACCCCCAGGGTGCCGGATGGCGGTGATCGACGAAGCCAAAATCAGCGCTTCGAGTACTGAGGCGCCTTACGCGCCTTCTTCAGACCGTACTTCTTGCGCTCGGTGGCACGCGGGTCACGGGTCAGGAAGCCGGCACGCTTGAGGGCGGGACGGTCCTCGGGGGTGACCTCGATCAGCGCGCGGGCGATGGCCAGACGCAGGGCGCCTGCCTGACCCGACGGGCCGCCGCCGACCAGGCGGGCGTGCACGTCGAAGGACTCGGTGCGCTCGACGGTCACCAGCGGCGACTTGACCAGCTGCTGGTGCACCTTGTTCGGGAAGTAGTCCTCGATGGTGCGGCCGTTGAGCACGAAGTTGCCGGAGCCGGGCAGCAGCCGGACGCGGACGACGGCTTCCTTGCGGCGGCCGACGGTCTGCACCGGGCGATCGATGACGACCGGGGCGTAGGCGGCGGGCTCGGCGTCGTAGCCGTAGTCCTCCTCCACGACCTCGACGGCGGCCTCTTCGGCGAAGTCCTCGTTGAATTCCTCGGGAGCGGTCACTGGGCCACCTGCTTGATCTCGAACGGAACGGGCTGCTGAGCGGCGTGCGGATGGGTCGGGCCCGCGTAGACCTTGAGCTTGCCCGCGATCGCGTTGCCCAGCTTGTTCTTCGGGATCATGCCCTTGACGGCCTTCTCCACGAGACGCTCCGGACGGGTCTCCAACACCTGACCGACAGTGCGCGACTTGAGGCCGCCCGGGTGCCCGGAGTGGTGGTGGATGAGCTTGTCGGTGCGCTTGTTGCCGGAGATGGCAATCTTGTCCGCGTTGATGATGATGACGAAATCGCCACCATCGAAGTTCGGCGCGTAGGTCGGCTTGTTCTTGCCACGCAGCAGATTCGCTGCCTGGACGGCAAGACGGCCGAGCACTACGTCAGTGGCGTCGATGACGTACCACTTACGGGTCACGTCACCCGCCTTGGGGCTGTACGTAGGCACAGTGCTTCCCTGTCTGTAGTCGGTGTTGCCAGCCAAAAGCGTGCGGTCGAGGTGACCCCGGCGGCCGGTTGAGACCCGGGCCTCGGTGTGCGAACCGGTGATCCACAGGGAATCCTCCGATCGCCCACACGCCAACGCAGAACGATACCAGGAAGGTATCGAGGTCCCCGAATCCGGTCAGATCTCGACCGGGGCCCCCGGGTCGATCGCGCCCGGCGGGCCGGGCACCACGTACCGCAGCGTGTCCATGCTCGGCGGCGCGCATTCCGAATCCACCGCGGCGGGCTCCCGGACAGAGGCGATTCCCTGCTTACGCTCGCCCGGCGCGACGTGCGGCGTCAGACCGCAGGCCACGGGGACGACCTCGTCGACCACCGAACGGGCCGGCTCGGCGGCGCCGGTGAGCTCGATCCGGTCACCCTCGGCGGGCATGGCGACCACGGCCAGCGCTACCGCGCCGGCGATGGCGTGCGCGCCGAACAGGTTGCCTTTCATCTTGCCCCAGATCTTGCCTTTGCGGCCCTTGCCGTCCTCGTCGTCGTCCTCGAACTCGGACGAGGGCGCCTGCCAGGAACCCTGCTGGTTCGGCGGCGGATAAGGCGACCGCGGACCGGGCGGCAGCGAGTCGGGAGCCCGGTGACCAAGGGCGGCGTTCCGCTGATCGTCGCCGTGCTGGCCTGGCGGCCTGGTGAACCTGCTGCCCAACTCCGCGAGGTTCGGCGGAAGACCACGCGCCAGATCCTCGCGGGTTACGCGCGTCGTCGGCTCCTCGCTGGGCGCGGGTTCGGCGTTCGGCGGCACCGTCGGGTAACCGGGGCCGTAGGTGACCACGGGCGATCCCGACGGAGCCTGCGGACCGAGATCGGGCCGCTGAACCGTTTCCGGTGGACGTTGCGCCGATTCGACCGGCCGCTGAGCCGGTTGCACAGGTGGTTCGACAGGCCGCTGACCCGCATCGGCCTGCCACTGCCCAGGATGCTGAGCATGCGGCGGATACTCGCTCCGCGGCTCCACATGCCGACCGCCCTGCTCCGGCTCCTCCTCCGCACTGTCCGTGACCAGCAGGTGAGTGGCACCCAGCACCAACGCGTGCATCGGATGATCGGCGACATGCAACCGGTGACCCAGGTGATTCTGGAATGCGAACCGCAACGCCTCGTTGAAGCAGACATTGCCGCTCAGCAGCACCGTCGACGTGTCCGCGCCGATGGATCGGGCCGCGGCCATGACCTCGATCACCACATTGTCGGCCGAGCGCGCGTCGCGCATGGCGTCGCTGGTGACCGGCACGTCGACCGATTCGGTGGGCTGCTCGTCGTCACCGTGCACCGCGACGACCAGCATCGTGCGGCCGTCGGAGTAGACGCCGGTCGCGCCGACACCACGCGGGTTGCGCTTGTCGGGCGCGCGCACCAAACCGAGCGCGCGCACGTACCCCGAGAGCGCGACACTCTCCGGCAGCGGTTCGACCACCACGTCGAGCGTCTCGACGAGCTCGGCGTAGACCTCGACCTTCTCGTCCGGCCAGCCGTCCGGAAAGGGCAGCGCCACCACGTCCGGCTTGCCGCGCAGGTACTTGCCGATGGCGGCGAGCGGGTTGTACATCCTGGCGCGGAAGACCATCTCCGCGGGCCAAGTCGCCCCGGCCACCACGATCTGCGGGTGACCGAGGATGTCGCGCACGTCGGCGATGGCCATCCCGAGGTCGGGACGCTGCCGGTCGACACCGGCGGTGTGCAACCGACCGGACGAATCGGCCAGCAGATACGCCGGCGGCGTGTACGTACCCTCCACCTGCACCGGCCGGATCGGAGTTCGCCCGCCGCCCGCTGCCACGGACACCACATCCCAACCGAGATGCACTGCCCCTACTCGCACCGTCACAGTCATAAGTGTGCCTGCTGCGCGAGCGAGATGCGCGCGATCCCAGCCGACCCCAGGTCGTGGCGGTTCGAGTAGGTGATCACGGCGCGGACTTCTTCAGTCGTAGCCGCTGCCAGGTGATGACCGCGAGAACACCGGTGATGACCAGCAACAGCGTCACGTCGAGGAACCAAATGCCTGCCGAATGCTTCCACAGGTTGTCTTGCTGGGCGTTGGCGAAGATCTCGAGGATGTCGACGGTCGACGCGCCCGCGGCGTAACCCCAACGCGAGGGGAACAACCATGAAACCTGCTCCAGCACCACACGGTCGGTGACCGGGATGAGTCCACCCGCCATCACGAGCTGCACCATGATCATCACGACCAGCATCGGCATGACCTGCTCGTTCGACTTCGCCAAGCTGGAGATCAGCAATCCGAAGACCACACAGCAGACCGCGGTCAGCGCGATATCGATGTACAGCTCGACGCTGCCCGAGGAGAACACCGAACCCTGGCCCGGCGGGTTCTTGCCCGCCAAGGTGATGCCGACCAGCACCGCCGCCTGCAAGAACGCGGTGACGCTGAACACCGCGATCTTCGCCATCAAATACGCCGAGGGCAGCAGGCCGACCGCCCGCTCGCGGTAGAAGATCGTCCGCTCGCCCACCAGATCACGGACGGTCAACGTGGCGCCCATGAAGCAGGCGCCGAGGATGAGTACGACAAGCAGCTGCTGGGTCTCGCCGCCGCCGACGCGCACGATCTCACCGGTGGGCAGGGTTGTCAGCCCGCCGGGCGCGAAACCGTTCTTGCCCGGCACCACGAGTGAAAGCACGCCGAGGATGACCGGCAGCAGCAGCAGGAAGATCAGGTAACCGCGATCCGCGAAGATCAACCGAATCTGCCTGCGCACCAACGTCGAGAACTGCTTGAACCCACTCGACTGCGGCGGGCTGCCCGCGGGTCCGTAGCGCGGCGGCGGTGGCGGCGGCGGAGCGAACGCCTGTCTGGATCGGTAGGCGGCGAAGGCCTGGTCCGGATTGGCTGCCACATTGGCGAAGATCTCCGCCCAGTCGCTGGTGCCCAAGGCCCCGCCCACCCCGGCCGGATGTCCGCAGAACGCGGTCTTGCCGCCCGGAGCCAGCAGCAGCACCTGATCGCACATGTCCAGGCAGGCCACCGAGTGGGTGACGACGATGACCACACGCCCGGCGTCGGCCAGCTCGCGCAGCATCACCATGACCTGCCGGTCCAGCGCCGGGTCCAGACCCGAGGTCGGCTCGTCCAAGATCAGCAGCGACGGGCCGGTGAGCAGTTCGAGCGCCACGGAGGCGCGCTTGCGCTGACCGCCGGAGAGCCGGTCGACCCTGGTGTCGGCGTGCTCGGTGAGCGAAAGTTCCTTCAGCACACCGTCGATCACCTGCTGGCGGTCGGCCTTGGTGGTGTCGGGCGGCAGCCGCAGTTCGGCGGCGTAGCCGAGCGCCTGGCGCACCGTGAGCTGACGGTGCAGCACGTCGTCCTGCGGGACCATGCCGATACGGGAACGCAGCGCCTCGTACTCGGCGTGCAGGTTGCGTCCCTCGAAAGTCACCACGCCGCCGGACGGTTGGGTGGTGCCCGCGATCAACTTCGACAGTGTCGACTTGCCCGCGCCCGACGGACCGATGAGCGCGGTCAGCGTGCCGCGGCCCGCCTGCATGTTCACGTCGACGAGCAGCTGCTTGTTGCCCTCGACGGTGAATCCGACGCCGTGCACGTGCAAACCCTGTTCGGCGACCGGCTTCTGCCGATGCACCAGAGTGCCCTGCTGGACGACGAAGTCGACGTTGCCGATGGTGACGATGTCGCGCTCGCGCAGCACAGTGCGCTCTTGACGAGTGCCGTTGACGAAGGTGCCGTTCGCCGAGCCGAGATCCTCGATGGTGAGGCCCTCGCTGGCCGCGATCAGGCGAGCGTGCTTGCGGGAGGCCAGCGGATCGTTGACGACGATCTGGTTGTCGGTGGTGCGGCCGATCGCGAGACCGGCGGACGGAATCCGGTCGGCCCTGGCGATCGGCGAGGTCGACGCTCTGGCGCGCAGCGGCGGCAGCGCGGAGGTGTCGGCCTTGGTCGTCATGCTGAAGTTGGGCTGCTGCGGCGTCGGCTGCGAGGGCGGGTGATGCGCCCCGACTGGTTGATGCGAAGGCGTCGGTTGATGTGACGGGGCGGGCTGATGCGCTTGCTGCCCGACCGGCGGACGGTTCGGATGCTGATAGCTAGGCCGTTGCCGAACAGCCTGCTGCGGTTGCGAAGACGGCGGCGGCGTCTGTGCCCGCGCGTGCCGGACCGGCGCCGCGGCGGGCAGCAGATGCAGCAGCGGACCGCTGATCGCGTCACCGAGCCTGACCTGCGTCGGGCGGTCGATCGACACCGGCTGACTCAGTCGGCGCGCGTCGACGAAAACGCCATTGGTACTGCCGTTGTCGGTGAGAACCCAGCCGCTCCCCTGCCAGGTCAGCGTCGCGTGCACTCGCGACACCAGCGGGCTGTCGACGAACAGCGTCACCTCGGGCGCACGGCCCATGGTGATTTGCTGGTTCGAATCGAAGACCCGTTCAGTTCCATCATGGCGCACGGTGATGGTCTGCGCCCCCGGTAAAGACATGCAGCGGATACTATGCCATCAACCGGACATCGGCGGTGCCCCCGACGCGCCTATCGTCCCGATCCGGCGACCGATGAGAACGATATACCGGCCGACTAGGGGGAGCTTTGCCGAAACTCCAAGCGACCGCTGTCATTACGGCTGTGCTGTGCGCGATGGCCCTGCTCGCGGGCTGTACTCGCGAGGTGGACGGCCGTGCGGTCTCGGTCTACGACGACCCGTTCCGGGTCGCCGGACTCCCTACCACGAGCGGCCCGAGCGGACCACGTCCCGGCGTCCCCGACACCGACCTCACCGCGTCCGGCGGCGACGGCGGCGAGATCGACACCCTGGCGCTCAACGCCATCGACGACATCCAGACCTACTGGGGCGCCGAGTACGGCAAGGAGTTCGACGGCGAGTTCGCGCCCGTCGATCGGCTCATCTCCTGGAGCGCCAAGGCGCCGCGCAACAACGCGCCCGAGTTCTGCAAGGAGACGACCTACCGTCTGGTGAACGCCGCCTTCTGCCGACTGGACAACTCCATCGGCTGGGACCGCTCGGTGCTGTTGCCCACCATGGCGGAAACTTTCGGCAAGATGGCCGTCGTGATGGTGCTCGCGCACGAGTACGGGCACGCCGTGCAGTCGCAGGCCAAGATCGTCGATCCGAAGGATCCGGTGATCGTCAAGGAGCAGCAGGCCGACTGCTTCGCGGGCGCGTTCATCCGTCACGTGGCGGAGGGCAAGTCGAAGCACTTCACCATCAATACCTCCGACGGTCTCAACACGGTGCTCGCCGCGACCGTCGCGATCCGCGACTCCGACCCCGACGATCCGGAAAGCGTGCACGGCTCGGCCTTCGAGCGGGTCACCGCGGTGCAGATCGGATTCACCGACGGCCCGAAGGCGTGCAAGGGCATCGACATCGACGAGATCAACCAGCGCCGCGGCGGCCTGCCGCAGACGCTGGGCGGCAGCACCGGCGAATACCCGATCGACAAGGAAAGCCTGATCGAGCTCACCAAGGCGCTCGCCGCGATCCTGCCCATCGAGGACAGCCCGACCTACAACTACAACGGCGCGCGGATCGACTGCCGCGACGGCACCACCACCGCGCCCGTCTCCTACTGTCCCGCCGAGAATCTCATCGCCACCGACATACCCGAGCTGGCCAAACGCGGCACGGCCGATATCGATGAGGACGACCCGCTGCCGCTGAAAGTCACCGGCGACTACAACGGCTACGTCGTCTTCATCGCGCGCTATACCCTCGCGGTCCAGCAAAGTCACGGCCAATCGCTGGTCGGCGCCAAGACCGGGCTGCGCGCCGCGTGTCTGGCGGGCGTGGTCACCGGCAAGCTCGCCGACCCGAATCGCCAACGCACCCAGGGCGATATCTCCCTCGCCGCGGGTGACCTGGACGAGGCGGTGTCGGGCCTGCTCACCGACGGTCTCGCGGCCAGCGACGCGCAGGGCAAGACGGTGCCGAGCGGGTTCGCCAGGGTCGACGCCTTCCGCGCTGGTGTGCTCAACGGCGAGAACACCTGCATGTCGCGGTACTCGTAGTGCCGCGTCCAGAATGGTCGGCGCCAATCGACCGAAGGCCACCTTCACCCCGCCAGACCGACTGACCTTCGTTCACCCGACCTGGTTGCCCAGGGTGGACCGATCGAGGGTGACCTTGATCGCGGTGGGGCGACTGACGGTGACCTTTGGCCGGATTGGGTGTCCAACATGGTGGACCGGCACTGGGCGTCAGCCTCCGAACGGCGGCGGCGCGGCCGGTTCGAAACGCAGCACGCGGTTGCCGATCATCACCTCGGTGCCGGGCACCAGGATCATCGGCTGGTTGGGATTGAGGCGGACCCAGTCGCGGTAACCGGGCAACCGGGTGCGGGTGCCGTTGGTCGAGCCGCGGTCCACCACGGTCACGTCCCAGTTGATCAGCCGAATCTCCGCGTGCGCGCGGGACATTCCGCCGGAGTTGTCCTCGACCTTCAGCGGGATGAGACCGCGCTGCGCGGCCTCGGAGTGTTCGGGGTCGCGGCCGAGCACCGCGTCGGCGGCCAGCATGTAGGTCATGCCGTCGTCGAGGATCAGCATGCCCAGCGGCGGACGGACCACCTCGATCAGCGCCTGGGTCTGGTCCACCGGCATGCCGCAGACGGTGCAGAACGCCGCGCGCGGATCGCTGGGATGGGCTCGCGCGCACTTGAATCCCATCACCTTCACGGTCAGCGCGGTCGCCTTCGCGGTGGCCTCGAGGCGGCGTTGCAGATCGGGATCGGGCTGCGGGGCCGGGTTGGTGCCGCCGACCTGGGTGTCGGCCTCGTGCGGGTCGGAAACCGAGTCCAGCATCGAGGTCGACGCCTGCGTCGCCGTGAGTTGCGGCTCCCGATGCGGTTCGGGCCGGGGTTGCTGACGCGGCTCCGGATCGATGCGCGCCGTCGGCAGCGGCGCGACGGGCGTGCGGTGCTGCGGCGCTCGGTGTTCGGCTGGCTCGGGCCGGGCGACCGCGCGCGAGCGAGCGCCGTCCGACCAGACGACCGCTCCTCCGGCCTGCGCGATTCCCTCTACCAGCCAGCCGATTCCGCGCTCGTGCGGCATTTCCGGAATCCGGCCGTTGGCGTCATCGATGAACAACGCGACACCGCGCGCCGGAACAGGCGCGACCCGGTCGACGGTGAACGCCGCGTCGCTGCCCCGGTACCGCTCGTCCCTGCCGTCCCCGGCGAGCACCGCGGTCACCGCGCCGTGCAAGAAGATCGCGACCCCGCCGTTCTCCGCCGCGGAAAGGATGCCGAAATCGATCGGCACGCCCGGGCTGATCTGCTCGGCGTGCTTCATGAGCCAGCGCGTCGCTTGCCGCGCGACCAGCGCGCCCGGGCCGTCCGGCTGTTGTTCGATGGCCGCCCTGACCAGTTCCGCGAGCGATTCGAGCGCGATGACGGCGGGCGAGTCCTCGGTCGGTTTGTCCCGTCCCCGATGCGCGACCACCAGCACCGCGCCCGCGACCCGGGCGACGGCGTGGTTTCCCGCGACGACCTCGACCTGCCGATCCTTCACCGGTATCGGCCTCCACCGGTGCTCTGGTCCAAGGGCGTCGCCATGGCACCCAGCGTATTGCAATCGGTGTCTGATCGGTCGCTCTGCCCGGCGTTCGTCGGTTATCTTCAAGGGCACGTACGGGAGGAACGAGGGGCCTGTCATGGTTCGGACTTCGCGCATCGCGATCTTGGCGGCGTGTGTGGCGGTAGCCGGTGCGTTGACCGGTTGCAGCAGCGTGGCGGGCACCGCGCTACCCGGTGAACTCGACGTCCGGAACCTGGAGGTCGGCACCTATCCGGTGGACAAGCATGCGTACGACCAGGATTCGAACGGCGACGGCGCGCTGCTGGAGGGTATGCGCATGTCCGAAGCCGTGGTGCCGACCGTGCGGATCGATCCGTCGCTCGTCTTCGGCCGCGGCAGCACCGTGCTCACCGACACCGAGGCGGCCCTCGACTTCGTCGCCAACGTCTCCAAGCCGGTGCTGGACAACCGGAAGATGGTGACCGGCTTCGCCGCAAGCGGTTCCGACAAGGCCGATCCGCCCGGCCAGACCCGACCCGCCACCGACGCCACCGCGATCACCAACGTCGTGTTCCGCTTTCCGGACGAGGCCAGCGCCAAGCTCGCCGCCCGCGAACTCGAGGACGCCGACATCGGCGTCTCCGATCAGAACCGCAGGCTCGGCTCCACCAAATATCCCGACGCCTACCTCCATTGGCGCCCAGGCGTTCCCAGCATCGGCGCCTTCCTCGCCCATCGCGAATTCGTCATCTCGCTGTACGTGCAGCGGCCCCGCGCCGACAGCACCGACCTGGTGAACTGGGCGGATAAGACGTTCGCCGCCCAGGTGCCCGCGCTGGACAAGTTCCAGCCGACCCCGGTCGCCCAGCTCGACACCCTGAAGGTCGACCCGGACGGTCTACTCGCCCGCGTCGCCGTCGCCGACCGCGGCGGGCACTCCCCCGATCCGGTCTCCTTCGCCATCTACAGCGGCAACCACGGCATCCACTCCTCCGACGACCAGGCTGTCACCGAGCGCCTCATCCAGGACACCGGCGTCGACAAGATCGCCATCGTGGACGCCAGTTCGGTGACCCGCACCCGTGACAGCGACGCCGCCCAAAAACTCGTCACCGGCCTGATCGAGACCGCGGGCGATCAGTTCGACCCGGCCAACGCCCCCAACGACGTCCCCGGCGCGAAATGCCTGCAGCTCAACAGCAAAGGCGACCCGGAGCGGGAGTACAAGTACCGCTGCTACGTGCCGTACAAGCGCTACGTCGGCGTGGTGACCAGCGACAAGGAGCCCGACGTGCGTCAGAAGGTCGCGGCGCAGTACGCGTTGCTGGCCAACAGTTTGTGATCGCGGCTGCGGACCGCATCCGATGTGGACGACGCCACGCCGACTCGACATTTCCGTGTGAAACCGACTGCCGCCGCAGGTATTCGATCGAAGGGAGAACTGTGCCGCGCCCCGCTTCGGGATTCCGGACACTGCCTTGCGCGGCCGCGGCTCTCGTCGTCCTCGCCAGCATGACCTCCGGCTGCGGCGCGCAGACGGTCGAAGGGCGCGGCGTGCCAGGCATGACTCCGGTCGACGTGGCAAGCCTCGCCGTCGGCCCGTTCCCTTCCGCGCCCGTCGACTACGAGCCGAAGTTGGAGACCAAGAGCGACGTCTTCGCGATCGAGTCGCGGCGGTTGTTCGGCTATCTGATCGTGCCCTACGAAGTCGACCGCGAGATGGCCGCACTCGACACCACGCGTATCGTCGCCGCTCCCGGTTCGGCGTTCAGCGATTCTCTCGGCGTGCTGCCCGCCCAGTTCGAGCCGATCGCCGAACGCCACCGGCTGATCGCGGGCGTCGTCACCGTCCGCTCGAATCAGCAGCTGCGGGCCATGCGCAACCTGTCGATCGCGCTGCTGCGGTTTCCCTCCGACGAAGCGGCCCGCACCGCCGCAACCGAATTCGACCGCGCGCTCGGTGAACTCATACCGAATCGGCATGCCCTCGTGATTCCGGGTCACTCGGATGCCGTGGCGTCGACCGCGAACGACCAGAAGGGCTACCTGTTCGCCACACGCGGGCCGATGGTGGTCATGGCCATGACCACGGTCCCCCAGCCCGACCCGAATGCCCTTGTGACACAGCTGCGAACGATGCTCGAATTACAGCTCGAACGGTTGACCCGGTTCGTTCCGACACCGGTCGATCAGATCCTCGACTTACCCGCCAACCCGGACGGCATCATGCGACTCGCGCTACCGCCGCTACCGGTGAGCGGCGACGACACCGCCCGGCGCGTCCAGCCCGCTGGAATCTACGACGTCGCTGGACAACTGCATTTCGAGCCGCGCGCCGCCGAGTTGCAGGCCGCACTGGCGAGTGCGGGCGTCGATGTCGTCGCGCGCAACGACGCGACCGTCTACCGCACGCGCGATCTCGACTCGGCGTTCCGCCTCCAGCGCGCCCTCACCGAGCCGCGCGAAGACGAGCAACCCGTCGACAGTCCGCCCGGCATCGCCGATGCCCAGTGCTTGCAGCGCGACACAGACACCTTCGACCAGTACTACGAATACGTCTGCGTCCTCGTCCACGGCCGCTACGTCGCTGTCGTCGGCGCCGACGGCCTGCCCGGCGGGCTGTTCGATCCGAGCCTGTATCAGCGTGCGGCCGCTCAGTATTCGATCCTGGCGCGGGGTGCGTGATCGTGGCACGTTCCCGCATCGCACTCGCCTGTCTCACCGTCCTGCTCGCCCTTTCCACAGGATGCGGGTCCGAGCCCGCCGCGAGCGTAGACACGGCCGCCTTGAATCCGGGCAACTATCCGACGACGCCCAGGGACCTGTCCGCGCTGCGCACCGCCGACGACGGAGCCGTCCGAGAATCCATCCGACTCGGCGGCATCGTCCCGCTGCCCATGGACCTCGACAGTCGACTCGTCCACGGCCGCACCAACTTCGCGGGACATCACTACACCTCCCGCAACCCACCGTTCCGAGGCAGCGGGATCAGCTACCTGGAGAACTTCTCCGAGCAGGTGCCCGGACTTGTCGCCGGATGGCACACCGGCGGTTCCCGCCGCGAGAATCGCAACTTCGGACTCGACATCAGCAGCACGCTGCTGCGCTTCACCACGCCCGAACAGGCAACGCACGCCATGCACGTGCTGGCGGACAAGGGAATCGAGAAATACCCGCCCAAGCAGACACTCGAAATCCCCGGATACCCCACCGGCCGCACCTACCTCAGCACCCACGATTCGGTGCAGTCCTGGACCGCTCGCGGCGACTACCTGCTGTGGGCCTTCGTCTCCGACGGTCTCGCCACCCCGCCCGACCCGGCGCCGCTGCTCGCGATCACCAAGAAACTCTTCGACCGCCAGTTCGAGCTGTTGGACGGCTTCACCCCGACCCCGGTCGAAAAGCTCGCCGACACACCCGTCGACGACCTGCTCGCCCGCACCCTCGCGGCCGAACGCCCCGGCACCCTGGAGGACGTGACCGGCGTATACACGGTGCCCGCCGCTCTACACCTGGAAAACCGCCCCGACCTCACCCGCCGCGCCTTCGAGGACGCGGGGGTCGACCTGATCGCCTACGCGGGCACCCGCGTCTACCGCACGAGCGACTCCGCCGCGGCGGCCCGTCTCACCGCAGCCCTCGCCGCACAGGTCCCGCCCGGCTACGACCCCGTCGACAGCCCACCCGGCCTACCCAACGCCCGCTGCTTCCGCGAAGACCCTGGCCCACCGCAGAGCGCCCGCATCATCCTGGAACACCGCTGCTACTTCTCCCACGACCGCTACGTCGCCGAAGTCACCGCGAACCAACCGCAAGACCTCGCGCAGCGGGCGAGTGCCCAATACCTGCTGCTGGCACACGGTTCGGTGAGTTGACGTAGGATCCGGCGGGAAGTAACGCGGTGGCATCGGTATCGATGCCCGGATTGGGGGAGGCATGAAAGTCCGTCGTGGCCTATTGGGGCTGCTCGCCGTGACAGCGACGGCGGCCATCGGCTGTTCATCGAGCATTACGGGCACACCGCAACCGGGTTTGGCCCCGGTGGACGTCGGCTCACTCAACACCGGCTCGTATGCGAAAGAACCGACCGCGTACGAGCCGAGAGTGAGCGGCCCTGGGGATGTGAAGGCCATCGAAGCCAGGCGGATGCTCAACTATCTGGTCCTCCCGACCGATATCGACAGTGCGCTGACGGTGATCGGCGATGTCGAACTGTTCTCGTATCCCGAGGATCCGTTCGTCACCAAGATCCTCCCCGAGAAGTATCAGCCGGTCACGATCGACAACAAACTGATCGCCGGAGCTTATGTCTCACGGATCAATCCCGATCTGCGCCAACGCAAGAAACTCATTGTCTCGATTCTCCGCTTTCCGACCGAACAGGACAGTAGGAAGGCCGCGGACGATTTCGATCGGATCACCAACGCCGATTCGGTCCGTCATCCCATTGCTGTCGAGGGGCATCCCGATGCGAGGGCCACGTCGGCGGACGACGTGACCGCGGTATCATTCCTCGCCAAGGGGCCCTTCGTAATCCTGACTAATGTCGGTGTGCCGCAACCTGACCAAGCCGCGCTAGCGGGTGTCTTCAAGAAGACCATCGACAAGCAGATCGAACTACTCGGCCAGCTGCGCCTGACGCCGCTCGACGACATCCTCGACGCTCCGCTGGATCCTGAGGGTATCATGCGGCGTGCGCTCCCCAAGGCGACGGACGGCACCGACCCGTTCTTCGTCGAGTACGACTTCGGTGCGCTGGAGCCTGCGGGTGAGCTGCATTACGAGCGCAATGTGGTGGAGATGCAGGCGGCCTTCAGGGAAAACGGCGTCGATCTCGTCGGGCGACGAGGCGGAATAACTTATCGTGCAAGAGATCTGCCCGCTGCTATCCGACTGCAATCGGCACTGGTCCGCCTGGGTAGGAACGACGAAGAACTGGCTCCGCCACCGGGCTTGCCCGACGCGCGTTGCGTGAAGCTCGATACCACCGACACGATCAGGGACTACGACCTGTTCTGCGCGGTGGTGTACGGCCGCTACGTCGCGATCGTGGTCTCGAAGGCGCGTTTGTCGGGCGCCATCGATCCGGCCCTGTACCAACGCGCGGCCGCCCAGTACGCGATTCTGGCGAAGAGCGAGTGATATCTATGCGATACCGACACACTTTGTGCCTCGTCATTGCCGCCGTGGTCATTGCCGCTACCGGCTGCGGGCAAGACGATGGGTCAGCCTCGCCCGCCATCGATGTCTCGGCACTGGATTCCGGGAACTACCTGTCGGTCCCCCGAGATGCGGAAGCGATACGGTCGGATCAGACGGGCGCGGCATTGGAGGCCGTGCGAATCGGCGAGCACGTTCCGTTGCCGGTCGAGATCGACGGCAAGTACGCCTTCCAACGTCTCGTGAACACCGATCGGAGACTGACTCCGGACACCAACTCGACGCCCTATTCGATCGACCGCGAGGAGCTTCCTGCGCTCTTGCAGGGTTATGTCACCGGGTGGGAGGCGTCCGCCGAACGTCGCGCCGTACCGGCGCCCGGTCGGTCCGTCGAGATGCGAGTGCTTCGTTTTACCGACGCGAGCCACGCGGAGGAGTCGGCGAAGAGACTCGCCGAACGCCAAGCGACGAACCTCCCTGGTGAGGCGGTCACCATCCCGGGGTTCCCCAAGGCCAGGGCCAAGTGGTCGCCCAGCAAGAAGTTTCTCGATGCTTGGCTGACGCAAGACGCACTGCTGATGTATGTACACATGGACGATCCGCTGACGGAGCCTCCGGAGGCTGCGCCGCTCGTGTCCTTCGCGCAGAAGGCTTTCACGGACATCCTCGACGCTCTGAAGTCATACAGCCCCTCGCCGCTCGACCGCCTCGGCACTCTGCCGCTGGACCCGGAAGGGCTGCTCGGGCGCACCCTCCCGCTCGAGGACAACCAGAAGCGGAAGTACGACCAATCCGTTGCGATGCCTGCGCAGGCGGCGCTGCATTTCGAACGTCATCCTGGATCGCTCAGGCCCGCGTTCGCGGACGCGGAAGTGGATCTCGTCACGTACTCCGGCGGCCGGGTGTATCGCACCGCGAACGCCGATGCCGCCGAGCGTCTGCTCGCGGCATTCGCGGGACTCGACGAGAGCGGATATACACCGATGGACAGTCCGCCGAAGCTGCCCACCGCGAAATGCTTCGACACCAAGGACAAGAAGAGCAACCCGCCGCAGTATCCGCCGGTTTGCTTCGTGATCTACGACCGCTACGTGGCGCGGGTAACTGGAACGAACGCCCAGCAGCTGCACCAAAAGGCAGCGGCACAGTACAAGTTGCTGGCTTATCAGCAGTAGCCAAGAGGCAGAAGATGAAGCTCGCAAAGAATTCGGTATTTCCGCGCACCGGCGGTGCACTGTTGATGGCCGTCGCTGTGGCGATAGGGCTCGGCGCATGTGGCTCGGTGATATCGGGAACAGCCCAGCAGGTTCAGCCAGACGTCTCCGAACTCGACGTCGGCAATTACTCGACCCAGCCACGCATCGTCGGAAATGCCAAGAACGACAAGCAGGCTCGCTCACGCGAATCGCAGCGGCTGGCCGATTTCGTGGCACTGCCCTACGAGGCGGACCCCTCTTATGTCGAGGACGTGTGGTTTCTCCGACCGCACATCGTGCTGAATCGCAAGACGCTGGGCAACCTGGTTATCAACGACACCTTCGACGATGTCGCCAAGGACCTGGTCGCGGGCTGGGTGAACGCGTGGGCCACCGGTGGACCACGCGACGCGCCGCGGCGCACGATGAACGTCGCGGTCTTGATGTTCCCCGACGCGAACAGCGCGAAGACGGTCGGGCCGACGCTGGAACACGACGACTTCACCTACAACCGCGACAACGAGCCGGTCGCGATCACCAAACATCCCAACACGACCGCACATTGGCGCCCCGGCATCTCCTCGATCGGATCGTGGACGGTACACGACCGCTACGTCATCTTCATCAAGGTCGTCGACGACACCTCGGGGCCCGATCTTCCCGCGTTGGTCTCGCAAGTCGAGCGGATGCTCGACGTGCAGATTCCGCTTCTGGACAAGTTCCAGCCGACACCGAGCGCCGAACTCGCCCGGATACCGCTCGATCCCAGCGGCCTGCTCGGGCGCACACTGCCAAGCAACCCCACCGCACCGTTCCGACCGGAGCCCGACAGTGTCTACACGGGTCGCGGCGCGCTCTCGCTGTTCCAACAGCCCACGCCGGAGATGCTGCCGTTGTTGCAACGAAGCGAAGTCGACCTCGTCAGCTACGGCGACGCGGTGGTGTTCCGAAGCAAGTCCGCGAAGGGTGCCGAAGCACTGTGGCGCGAGTGGCAACCGTCGAAAGACATGCCCGCCAACCAAAAACTGATCGGACCGCCGTCCGGCCTGGACGCGAACGTCGAGTGCTTCACCGAGTATTTCGAGAACACCGTCGACCAGCAGGAGCCGAAGGTCTCGGCGAACCTCTGCATCCTTCAGGTCGGCCGCTACGTCGTGCAGGCGCGAAGCATGCAGCCCCAGGACCTTTTCCAACGGATTTCCGCGCAGTACGCCCTGTTGAAGACCGGATGATGGAGTACGCGCCGCGGGCGGCGGGCATCCCTGGTACGGAAGCGATCACTCGCGACGCGAGTCGATCGGACGAGCGGTGCTTGCTAGATTCTTCCGGAAAGCTCGTGGATCCGGGCGTTCGAGATCTTTGAGGGAGGACCGAATGGCCTTGCGGCCCGGTGCAGTGGTGGGAGGATACCGGGTTCTTCAGGTTCTCGGCAGCGGCGGGATGGGGACTGTCTACCTGGCGCAGAACCCGATCTTGCCCCGCCGCGACGCGTTGAAGGTACTCAGCGCCGATCTGTCGACCGACGCGGAGTTCCGCGCGCGTTTCGAACGCGAGGCCAATCTCGCCGCTGGACTGGACCATCCGAACATCGTCGCGGTCTACAACCGTGGCGAGGAGAGCGGCCAACTGTGGATCGCCATGCAGTACGTCGATGGCACCGACGCGGCCGAGGAGGCGAAGAAGGGGCCGTCGGTCATGACGCCGCAGCGCGCGCTGCGCATCATTTCGGAAGTCGGCAAGGGTCTCGACTACGCGCATCGGCGCGGACTTCTGCACCGCGACGTCAAGCCTGCCAACTTCCTGCTCTCCGCCGCCGATGAGGGGGACGAGGAGCGCGTGCTGCTGACCGACTTCGGCGTGGCGAAATCCGCCGAGGACGGGCAGGATCTGACGGCGACCGGAAATTTCATGGCGACCGTCGCCTACGCCTCGCCGGAACAGCTGATCGGCGATCGACTCGACCATCGCTCCGACATCTACAGCCTCGGCTGCGCCTTCTACCGCCTGCTGACAGGTCAGAACCCGTACCCGTCGACCATGCCCGCGGTGGTCATGATGGGGCACATGCACGAGCCGCCGCCGAAACTGAGCGCGGCGCGAGCGGGCCTTCCTCCCGCGCTCGACGCCGTTATCGAGAAGGTCCTCGCGAAGAGCCCTGACAATCGGTACAACTCGTGCCGAGAGTTCGTGCAGGACGCCGAGGCCGCGCTGTACGGCGCCCAAATGTTCCGCGCGCCCGGACCGGCCTATGTCACCGATTCCCGCGCGCAGGTGCGGACTCCTTTCACCGACCCGCACGCCGAGGTGTCGACGCCTTTCACCGACCCGCACGCCGAGGTACGGACGCATTTCACCGATCCGAGACACTCGGTGACCGCACCCGGCGACAGCCCGTACCCGCAGCAGGGCGGTTATTCCTCGTCGCACGAGGCGACGGATCAGCAGCTCGTCTCGACGCTGCGTAACGGTAGCGGCGCGAAAAACTCTCGTGCGCGCAAGATCTTGCTGCCCGCCATCGTCTCCGTGGTGATCGCGATCGCCGTCGCCGCGGGCACTTACTTCTTCACCAGCGGATCCGACTCGAGCGGGGGCGGCGGAACCCAGCTCGCCGACGTCCGCAACAACAATCCGCAGTTCGACGGAAAGACGATCACCGCGCTCAACTTCGGAAATTCCACGTTGTCCGCGGTGCTGAATCCGAGTACGCAGTCGAAGTTCCTGCAAGATATCGGTTTCCGCTACAGCACGAAATACAAGGCCGTCGGCGACGAGAAATCACCACGCCAGCTCTCCCTCGGGATGTCCTCGAACGAGATCGATTCCGAAGTGCTCATCGTCGTGCGAACGGACAGCGAGGCCGGTAACGGCGGTTTCCGCGGCCTGCCAAGCAGTATCACGAGCAGTTCCGCCAAGATCGTGATCGTCGACGATCCAGCGACGATCCAGGCATTCCAGGTCTGGACCGACCAGTCGACCGGCGTACTTGTGGACAAACTAGTGCCTATGATCGCGAAAGTGGTGAAGTAGCCGCCCGCGGGTCCTGGCGCGCTGGATTCATCTGCCCGACACCGCACAGATCCGGCGCCGACGCGCGCCCGCGGACATTAAACGCTGGTAGCGCAAGGGGAACCCATTCGGTAGGGTGATGCCCAGCCAGCCCACTCGCCGATCAGGTGTAGCGAGCAGGGGGAAGGAGGGGAGCAGAGCGCTGGCAGCGACCGATGCGACGGCACCGCGGTCGAGATGTGGGGGGAGAAAGATCATCCAGACCCTCCGTCCTCGGTGTAGCTGGTCGACCACGCGCAGGGGCGTCGAGACGCGATCGAATCCGCCGGAAATCAATCGAAATCAGTGGAACCGATCGAGCCCAGAGCGCGTCCAATCATATGAACAGGGTCAGCTCACACTCCGGGCGTTGACCACGAGCAGGAGGAGGAAGCCGCTATGGCGGACAACTTGAAGGCTGATAGCGCACTCATCGCACAGAAGGCGAAGGAGTTCCAGGAGCAGCACAGCAACCTGATGGCGGCCATCCGGACGCTGAAGGCCGACGAGGACGCCGTCACCAACGGCGCGAACTGGCAGGGCCAGGCGCGCGACGCGTTCAACGCCTTCATGGAGCGCTACTACTTCCAGGCCGACAAGATGAACGACAAGCTGATGGAGACGTCGGAAAAGCTTGTCAAGATGAGCGGACAGTTCCAGGACCAGGACACCGACTTCGCCTCGAAGGTGCAGCAGCAGGTGTCGAGCCTCGACCTGCCGGCGCTCTGATCCCGTTCTTTCCCCAATCGCCGACAAAGGAGCCTGAAACATGAGCAAGCCCATCTCCGCCAATTTCTCGGGCGTCGAGTCCGGTGCCCAGCAAATCATCAAGCGCGCCGAAGGCATTCGCGACGAGCTCGAGTCCTTCCACAAGAAGGTCGAGCAGTACGTGGCCGACCACGGCGCCGGTGCCGCGAACGAGGCCTTCAGCGAGCTGCAGCGGAACTGGCAGAACCACGTTCTGCAGCTGCAGCAGACCCTGAACGGTGCCGCGCAGCTGGTCAGCACCGGTAACTCCGAGCTGCAGGGCACCGACTCCGCGCTCGCGAACCTTTTCTGAGTTCGACTCGATCGGTTCGAAACTTTCGGGCCCCCAGCATTCTCGCTGGGGGCCCGAATTAGTTTGTGTCGAGCGAATTCCCGCTCAGGGAATCACATGCACCGACGACGCGAAATCCTCACACGTCGGCTCGAAGCCAGTCCACGTGTTCCCCACGTACTGGCATCCGATGCTGACCTGAATCCCGTGTTCCACCAACACATGCCACTGCACCGTGGAACCCTCCGGACGCTCCACGTAAGAAAGCCCGGAGCGGCCGCCGAAGACGACGTCGCGGCGGAGGTCGCCGATGGATGGCTTCGTCTTCATCTGGGCTTCGAGGTTGGCGGCGATCTGTTCGTAGCCGGCGTTGGGGGCGACCGGGGTTTGGACGAGGGTCATTCGGAAGCGGGCGCCGTCTTGGGGGGACAGGTCGACCCGGCCGCCGTTCTGGGCGGAGGGCGGGGTGAGTCGCCAGCCGTCCGGCACCTTGAAACGGATGCGGCCCACGGTTTCCTGCGGTCCCGGCGAGGTCGTCGGTGGCAGCGAGGGAATGGGTGGGACGGACAGTGTGATCGGTGCGGTGCTGGATGGCGCCGCGGCCGGGGCTTCGTCCGAGCCGCCGGATACGACGACGCCACCTACGACAACCGCGGCCACCACCGCGACCACGGCGACGCCCGCGAGGACGTACTTGGCGATCGGGCGGTCGGGGGCCTGGGCTGCGGCGCGTTCGCGCAGCGGCTGGAGCCATTCGTTGGTGGGCAGGGCCGGAGCCGCTTCGGGGCGGTACTCCGGTTCCTGGTGCGCGCCGCGGACGAGTTCGCCGCCGGAGATGGGGCGTAGTTCGGCGTCGGGGCCGCAGGACTGTTGCACCGCCGCGGCGATGAGGTCCAGCTTGGCCGGATCGGAAACGCCGAAGGCCTGAACGACATCCGCAGGGCGGCCGTCGAGGAGACGGGTGATCAGGCTGGTCAACGTGTCGAACGCGCGCTGATCGTGGCCGAGGTCGGCGAGCGCGAGATTCGGTTCGTGCTCGCACGCTTCGATCTGGACGCCGAGGTGGCTGCGGGTCACCGCGGTGGCGGTGGTGGTGATGGCGCCGAACTCCAGGACGACGGTGCGGCGGCTGCGCGCGGTGCCGTCGTCGACGGTGACCGCGCGCGAGGCGATCTCCTCGAACACGACGTCGTGCGCGAACCGGCGCGCGGCGGCGTCCAGCACGGCGCGGCGACTGCCGCCCCATTCCGTCGGGCAGACGAGGGTGATGCGCTCGCACGGGACGCCGACGCCGAGGTTCTCCAGCGCCGTGCCGAAGACCGCGGTCAAGGCTTCCGGCACCGTGGGTACCCGCGGCAGCAGCGCGATTCGCTCGGCGGGCACGAACTGCACGGCGGAGCTGACCTGGGTCGGCGGGTTCAACGACTCGCCGACGACCAGGTTTCCGTTGCTGCCCAAGACGACCGAGGGCGGTGCGTCCCAGTGCGTGGCGGGGCCGCGCGCCCAGATGCGGGTGTCTGTCAGGACTAGGTCGACCGACGACATCACTCGGCCGCCGGCATCCATGCCAGCTGGATCAGTTCCTGGGCGTTACGGGTGATGTACGTACCGCGGCCCGGCGGCAGCGGACTCGGGCGCACCGTACCCATCAGCACGCCCTCGTCCTTCGGGCAGCTCATGATCAGACCCGCCGAACCGAGATCCTTCATCCGCGCCATGGTGGCCTCGTACATGGCCCGGCTGGCGCCACCCGCGCGACGGGCGACGATCAGGTGGAAGCCGAGATCGCGGGCGTGCGGCAGGTGTTCGACGAGGGCCGAGACCGGGTTGCCCATGGAGGTGGCGACCAGGTCGTAGTCGTCGACGATGACGAACAGCTCCGGCCCGTTCCACCAGGACCTTTCGCGCAGCTGCTGCGGGGTGACGTCCGGGCCGGGCGTGCGCTGGGCGACGTAGGCGGCCAGGTCGTTCATGTTCTGCGTGAACTGCGGTGCGGTGGAACCGTATCCGGCGAGGTAGCCGTCGGGCACCAGGCCGAGCATGGTGCGCCGGTAGTCGCCGAGGATGAAGCGGGCCTCGTTCGGCGAGTTGGCGGCGGCGATGCCCTCGATGATCGAGCGCAGCAGCGTCGTCTTGCCCGACTCGCTGTCACCGATGACGATGAAGTGCGGGCTCTCGTTGAAGTCGAGGTAGACCGGCGCGAGCTCGGACTCGTTGATGCCGAGCGGGATGCGCACGTTCTTGACGCCCGAGTTGAGCTGCGACGGCCAGTTCCCGGCGAGCTGCAACAGCTGTTCGCGCGGCAGCACTTCGGGCAGCATGCGCGCGGCGGGCGCGTGCCGACCGGGAGTCAGGCGCGCGATCGTCGCCACGGCGTCGGCGACGGCCTGGCCGAGGTTGGTCGGGTCGGAGCTGCCGTCGATGCGCGGCAGACCCGTCAGCATGTGCAGGCAGTCCGGAGTCATACCGCGACCGGGGCGGCCCATCGGGACCAGCGCGGCGAACTTGCGGCCGAGGTCGGAGTCCATCGGGTCACCGAGCCGCAGCTCGATGCGGGTGCCGATCTGGTCCTTGAGCGCCGGACGCGCCTCGGCCCAGCGGGCCAGCGCGATGACGACGTGCACGCCGTACGAAAGTCCCTGCACCGCAAGGTTCATGATCGGCTGCTCGAGCGGATCGAAGTCCTGCCGGATCGAGCCGAAGCCGTCGATCACCAGGAAGACGTCGCCGAACGGGTCCTCGTGCGCGCCGGCGGCGGCGGGGCTGCTGGACGGGTCCATCGAACGCAGGCGGCGGAACTCCGCCATCGACTCGATGCCGAGCTGACGGAACCGGGCCTCGCGCTGGCGGACGATGGTGGTCATCTCGGCGATGGTGCGCCGGACCTTGTCCTCGTCCAAACGGCTTGCCACCGAACCGACGTGCGGCAGGCCCTCCAGGCTGGCCAAGGTACCGCCACCGAAATCGAGGCAGTAGAACTGCACCTGCTCGGCGGTGTGCGTCATCGACATCGCCATGATCATGGTGCGCAGCGCGGTGGACTTGCCGGACTGCGGACCGCCGACCACCGCGACATTGCCTCGGGAACCGGACAGGTCCACGACCAAGGGATCGCGGCGCTGGTCGTACGGGCGGTCGACAATGCCGATCGGCGCGCGCAACGTCGCGACGGCCGAGTACTCGCCGGTGAGGATCGAGCGCGGGATGAGCTGGTCCAGCGTCGGCGCCTCGTCCAGCGGCGGCAGCCAGATCTCGTGCGCCGGTCGGCCGTGCCCGCGGATACGCGAGACGAGCATGTTGACGTTCGAGATCTGCTCGCCGTCCTCGGTGTGGTGCTCCTCCGGCTCGCTGCTGCCCTGGGTGGGCAGCGGCACCCGGTCGATGGCGCGGAAATCCACGTGGTGGGCGGTGAAAGGCCGTGCCTTCACGTCGATCTCGCCGCCCGCGACACCGGCCTGGGTCACCTCGCGCTGCGAGCCGCCGCCGACGTATGGGCCGGAGACGTAGGAGGCCTGGAAGCGCTGGATCTCACCGGAGTCGGACTTCAGGTAACCGCCACCGGGGCTGTTGGGCAGGTTGTAAGCGTCGGGCACGCCGAGCACCTGACGGGATTCGTTGGCGGAGAACGTCTTCAGACCGATCCGGTAGGACAGGTGGCTCTCCAGGCCCTTCAGCTTGCCCTCTTCCAGGCGCTGCGAGGCGAGCAACAGGTGCACGTGCAGCGAGCGGCCGAGTCGACCGATCATCACGAACAACTCGGCGAAATCGGGGTGCTGGGTGAGCAATTCGGAGAACTCGTCGAGCACCACGAAAAGCGCGGGTAGCGGGTCCAGGTCGGCGCCCGCCGCGCGGGCCTTCTCGTACTCCGAGACGTTGGCGAAGTTGCCCGCTTGGCGCAGCACTTCCTGGCGACGGTTCATCTCACCGGCCAGCGCGTCCTTCATACGGTCGACGAGGTCGGCTTCGTCCTCGAGGTTCGTGATGACGGCCGCGACGTGCGGCACGCCGTCCAGACCGAGGAAGGTCGCACCACCCTTGAAGTCGACGAGCACCAGGTTGAGCTGGTCGGGCGAGTGAGTGGCCAGCAGGCTGAGCACCAGGGTGCGCAGGAACTCGGATTTACCGGAGCCGGTCGCGCCGATGCACAGGCCGTGCGGTCCCATGCCGTTCTCGGCGGCTTCCTTGATGTCGAGTTCGATCGGCAGTCCCGCGGCGTCGAGGCCGAACGCGACGCGCAGGCGTTCCCGGCCGTAGCGGGGCCGCCACGCGCTCTCCGGGTTGAACGAGCCGATGTCGCCGAGGTTCATCAGCTGCGCCCAGCTCGAGATGATCTCGGTGTCCTCGGTCTCCACGTCGCTGCTGCGCTGGGTAGCCGCGCGATAGGGCGCAAGCCTGCGCGCGGCCTGCTGGGCCTGGTGCGCGCTGATCCGGTCGATGAGCGCGAACCGCTCCTGATTGCCGGTGGCGCCGCGGCCGACGCACTCGCCGTTCTCGACGACCATCTTGATGCCGCGCGAAACCGCGAGGCGCGGAGCGTATCCGCACAGATCGATGATGGTGACGCCCTCGTAGCCGGATTCGCGCAGCTGATCGTCCTCGGCCTCCAGCAGGCCGCCGTCGACCACGATGACGAGCTGCACCAGACCGGCGTTCGCGGGCTGGTTACGCGAGTAGCGAACGCGATTGGCCAGCAGCGGGTGCAGGCTCGCGGTGGCCTCCCGGATCGAGCCGTAGAACATGCGCTGGGTGCCGATGCCGTCCTGGGCGTCGGGATGCTGGGTGTGCGGCAGCCACTTGGTCCACTCCCACTCGCGCGCGGTGTCCGGCCCGCACACCACGGCGACGAGCACCTGGTCCGGGCCCTGGAACATGCACAGCTGCAACAACATCGCCCGCACCATGTCGCGGGCCTCGTTCCGGTCGCCGTCCAACGCGATGGTGGCGAAGCCCTTCACCGCGATCGCGGTCGGCAGATCCGGCACCGTCGAGTGCGCGCGCACGAAGCGGCGCAGCGACACCGCGGCAATCGGTTCCAGCTCCTCGACCGGGCCGGTCTCCGGCGCGACCAGCCGGGTGGCCAGGCGCTGCCCGCCGATGCCGATGCGGGCGTGGCAGAAGTCCTTGTCCCCCGCGCGGCGCTCCCACATGCGGCTGGTGCCGGCGAGCATCCAGATCAGGCCGGGCTCCGGGTGGCTCCATTCCACCGACGCGCGTTGCTGTTTGGCGGTCTCGTCGACGTCCTTGCGCACCTGGTCGAGGTAGCGCAGGTAGTCCTTGCGGTCCTCGTTCGCCTCGGCCGCCTTCTGGCCCTTGCCGCCGCCCTGGCCCGCGAACATGCCGACCATCGAGAACAGCATCATGATCGGGAACATCATGCTCATCGGGTTCGACGCGATGCCGCCGCCCTGGGTGAACAACAGCGCCATCATGCCGACCATGCCGATGATCATCACGACGGGCATCAGCTTCATCAGCAGATTGCCCGGTGTGACCCTTGGGATCTCGGGCGGCGGCTGGAGAGTGACCTCGCCACCGGGCGTACGCGGCATCTCTCGACGAGCACGGCGCTGGAACCGGACTGTGCTCATGCGTGCGCCTCGCTCGGCTCGGCCATACCCGAGGCCCGCAGGCGCATGTTTCGATCACCGCGTTCGCTCATGCCCGCGCCTCGCTGGCGCTCGGCTTCGGCATGCGCGAGGCGCGCTGGCACAGGATTCGC